>CAVUCM010000022.1:0-144341 GCA_963740015.1 uncultured Acidobacteriota bacterium
GGGAGAGCACCTGGTCCATGGTGCGGATAGAGCCTATCGGGACGATGGGATCGACGGCGGCAACCGCGTCGCGTACCGCGCGGCCGAGGCTTAGCGGATCAACGTTGGCGCGCAGGACGATGCTCCGCGGAAACCAGCCTTCAAAGAGCGCGGACGTTTCGTAGGACGCTTGCGCCGAAGGAATAAAGGTTGTGGGAGGAGGCGGCTGATCGAGGTAGGACTTGACGTCGCCGACGACGCCGACGATTTCGCAAGACGTTTTGCCCAGCAAGATGTGTTCGCCAACCGGGCTGCGGGTCGGGAAGTGTTCCCGGACGAAGGCCTGATTGACGATCACTACTTTGTTGGCGTTCTCGGAGTCTGCCTCGGAAAAGACGCGGCCCTGGCGGAGCGGAATGCCCATGGCGCGGAAAAACCCCGGAGTGATTTCGCGATAATCGACGCTGTAATACTCGGGAGAATTGGAGACGCGAACGCCATTGTTGCCACCGCGTTCGAGCGGAAGCCCAGCCGCGACAATCGAAGCGGATTCGACTCCGGGCAGCGACTCGAGCTTTTGGACGAGGGCGCGATTGAAATTTTCGATCCGCGCGGTGGAATCATACTTCGAGCCAATCAGCCAGAACTGCACAGAAAGCATGCGATGCGGATTGAAACCGGGGTCGCCGTGTACCAATTTTGAAAAAGTGGCGATCATCAGTCCCGCACCAGTGAGCAGTACGAGCGAAACCGCGAATTCTCCAACGATAAGCAGCTTGCGAAGGCGCGCACGGCCACCGGAAGCGCTGGCGCGGCCCGCGCCTTCCTTGAGGGCTTCGTTGATGCCCGCACGGCTGGCTTCGAGAGCCGGCGCGAGACCGAAGAGGACGCCTGTTAACACCGAGACGCCAAACGTGAACGCGAAGACCCAGCCATCTAAATGCACATCGGAAGCGCGCGGCAACTCCGCGGGCGCAGCGGCGAGCAGCGAACCAAGTCCCAGATATGCAACGAGTAGTCCGGCCGCGCCTCCAGCGAGCGCGATGAGCATGCTTTCTGTCAGCAATTGCTGGAATAGCCGCCAGCGAGATGCGCCCATGGCGATGCGGACGGCGATTTCGCGACCGCGCAAACCGCTGCGCGCGAGAAACAAGTTGGCCACGTTGGCGCAGGCGATCAGAAGCACGAATCCGATGGCGCCGAGCAATACGAGAAGATAGGGGCGCACATCGAGGCCGATCATTTTTTGGTACGGCGCGAAGCTGATGACGAGCTCCTTGCCGACAACGCCGGGAAACTCGCGGCGAAAATCCTGGGTAACAATTTCCATCTGGGCCTGGAGCTGGGCGGCGGTAACGTCAGGCTTGAGGCGAGCGAGGACGTCAATGTTCTCTCCGCTTCCGACAGTGTTGGCAACGAGCGCCAGAGGAGTCCACACGTCCGCTGTTCCGCTATTTGGAAAATCAGGAGCGACCGCGACCGGAGAAAAGCTGCGCGGCATTACGCCGATAAGCGTATAGGGATCACCGTTCAGTAGAATTTTCTGGCCGATCTGCGAGGGATCAGCTCCGAAGCGGCGGCTCCACAGACTGTAACTGATGATGGCGACGCGCTGACCTCCCGCGGATCCGTCTTCTTCGGTGAAGTCGCGGCCGAGCGCCGGCTGGATACCGAGCACGCTGAAGTAGCGCGACGAGACGGGCGCGCCGCGCAGATGCTCGGCGCCCCTTCCGGTGGTGAGGTTGTAGCCTGCGGAGGTGTACGCGGCCATGTACTCGAACGGGTTGCCGTAGTCCTGGAGGCGCTTCCACTCGCGCGAGTCGAGACTCATTTCGTCGGTGGCCTGCTTGTAGGACTCGGCGAGTTGGACGATGCGATCCGGCTCGGGAAATGGGAGCGGCCGGAGCAGGACGCCGTAGACGACAGTAAAGATCGCAGTGTTCGCACCGATGCCGAGCGCTAGCGTGAGTATTGCGACGACCGTGAAAGCCGGGGATTTAGCCAAGACGCGCAGTCCGTATCGAAGGTCTTGCCACAGGGTCGTCATGCTCATGCAACACCTCGCGGAAGATGGGGGCTGCCCGGCCTGATGTCCAGGGCGTACGCCGACCGATTCTTGCACAGTAAGCGAGGTGCTGCCGGGAATTGTTTCAGACCCCCACCCCCCGGGTATCCGCGAGTTATGAAATAAACCCATGAGAGGAAAGGAATTGCGGGAGTTTGTGCGTGTAACCAAAGGCGTGCGGGATGAGAAGCGCGCGCGACTGGCAGTCGACTGTACCCCACCCCCGGTGTTTTTTGTAAACGTTGCTGATAAAGGACTTATGCTTGACGCAGCTCGCAATGGTGACAAGTAAAGGACTCTGAGTTTGCGGGAGGGAGAGGAGTTGGAAGGGGTATTTCGAGGCAACCATGGGCAAGAGTACCGCGGACCGCTTCTATTGTCAAGATAAATATATACTTTATGCATATCATTGCAGCGTCGAGGGTTAGAGGTTGGGGAATAAATTCGTTGAAGCCTGGCTCAAGGATCTCGCGGAAAAGTCAAAACCCGCACCCTGAAAATCGCAGGGATGCGGCACCCCCGATCAGCTATGTTCCACCCGACCGGTATACCCACGTTTAAAAAAGGTGGCGCACCCGGCTGCACCCGCCAAGTTATGAAGTGAATCCATGAGCGGAAAGGAAGGGGCTTATTGGCAGCAACTTGACCGGTTGACAGTTGCCAAGCGGTGTACAATGCCTGCTGTTTTGCACGCAAAAAATGGAGCCAAGCCCGATGTATTTGAGAACCTCGCCTCTTTGGTGCACCCCATTCCGAGAGCCGGCGCGATGACGTCTCCCCCGACGACAAACCCGCTTCGATCCGCTAAAGCGGGGCTGCGCAAGTTGATCGAAGGAAACGACCGATTCGTGCGAGGCCAAGCCCGTTTCCCCACCGTATGCAAGGAAGTGCTTGCTAACTTGGCAAAAGGACAGCAACCATACGCAACGATCCTCGGCTGCAGTGATTCCCGAGTCCCGCCGGAATTGATTTTTGATGTCGAGTTTGGAGAGCTGTTTATCGTGCGTGTCGCTGGGAACGTGATCTCGCCCGAGGTGATGGGTAGTCTGCAATATGCTGGCACGCATCTTCACACACCGCTTTTCGTTGTACTCGGTCACGAAGGATGTGGTGCAGTGAAAGCAGCGCTGGAATTCAAATATCACCGCGTCAAGCAGCGTTCCCGCATTCAAATTCTGGTAGAGAATATTGCACCCGGCCTGCCCGACTCTGACCGGCGATTACCGAAGGATGAGCTATTGGCTGCGGCGGTTGAGGCGAACGTGCGTTGGTCAATGCACCAACTGCAGCAGACTTCCGAGGGCAAGAAAGCGGTGAAACGAGGCACCCAGTTGGTCGGCGCAATCTACGAGATCGGCTCAGGACGTGTCCGCTTTCTGTTTTGATGCTTCCCGACGAATCGGCGCGGAACGCTCTACATCATCTTATTAAGCAATATTCTGAAATTGAAACGGCAGCTAAATCGAGTCGACCCTCGGCGCTTGGCCGGTTGAGCTGGCATGGCTTACCAGGAGTTGAGGGCCGAAACTCTCTGAAAGACAAGCCAAAGGAGAACGAGCCAAGAGAATATGAAAACCGAGACCGCTAATTTTGGCGACTTTGTTTTTGCCCAAATATTACGCATCGAGAAAATCGACCAGCCCTGAAACAGCAACGCCAAAACTCCAGCGATTAAGGCCACGGAGCCGGATTTGGCGGTGAACAGAATCGCATAGAGCACAATCGTCAAAATCAAAGGGATCGCAGATATAAATGAGGCTTTATTTTCGATCGTGGAAACTTTACAGTACTGGCTAAGTTGCTGTTTCAACTGTTCAAAACCGTAAACCGCCCGCGGAATAACAAAACTCTTCGCTGGCTCACTACCTCGGACAATCAGGCCCAGGTGAGACTCGCCAAGAAAGTTGATTTCACTGAGCAGAAGTTCAATCGGCTGTCGCCCCTCCATCACTCGAATGATTTTTCCGTCGGACAGGTCGAATGTCATCTTCCGCCAAAACTTATCAACGCTGTCTCTAATGATAAACACATAAATGCCCAGCATCACCACGATCAACAAGCCTACCGCGCTCCAACCCATGGCCTGACTCTGGCGATCGTCCAGCGATTCAGACTGGGAAAACGCCAATAAAATCAGCATCAATCCGATTGAACCATAGGCACAAATACGAAACAATTTCTGATTCGAGTTAGGCGGCACTGTGTAGTGGCTCACAACGCGCAGTATACGTTATGGGGGCCCAAGTCCTAGTAAGCGCGGTTACCGAAAAAGTTCCAACGCCAAGGACAAAATCGTTCCAGCTATAAAGCCCAAACCAGCGCCCCAAAGGGTGGGAGCTGGGTCATTTGCCACTGCTCGATACCAAGAATGAGCGTTGCCGACCGGGATGCCCATGATAGATACTACGACTGTCAAGCCGGACGTTACTGCCACAGCTCTCAGGAGTCGCTTGTTCATTCTTTCCACACTATAAAGTGAAACGCATTCAGTCCAGTTCCTGATCAACGCGGTTACCGGAAAAGTAGGTACTGAAATCAACTTGTCCAATTGTGCCTGCGCTCACCATACCGGACTACTCCAGGACCTTGGAGAGCAAGCCCACTTCGGCGTAGTATCGTGCTTCGGCCACCGGGGGGATATAGCTCATGATCTCTCGTTCCACTTGCACAGCTTTTGTTTTTTTCCTCGCCTGCGCGTTGATGCCTGCCCTTTTATACGCCCAATCTTCCGCGCATCCGCATTGGAGTTATAAAGGAAAGGAAGATCCCAAGCACTGGGGCGAACTAGACCCCGCTTACGCTGCTTGCTCCAGCGGCCATACGCAATCTCCGATTAACATTGTCAACGCCAAGCAAACCGACCTTCCTCCGCTGCAATTTAGTTACAACGCTGTGCCGCTCAGCATCGTCGATAACGGCCACACGATTATGGTGAACTACGCTCCAGGCAGCACGTTGACCGTCGGCGACAAGGTTTACACTCTCCAACAATTTCATTTCCATCATCCGAGTGAAGAGCACGTCAACGGAAAAAAATACGATCTGGTCGCCCACCTTGTCCACGCGGACGCAGATGGCCACCTTGCGGTCGTTGCCATACTTTTCAAAAGGGATTCGACGCCCACCCCGCTCTTCGATACGCTCTGGAAGAATCTTTCCACGGAAAAAGAGAAAGTCGTCGAAGTCTCTTCCGTTACGATCAACGCAAAGGATCTCCTCCCGCCCACTACCGGCTACTATACGTTTGCCGGTTCTCTCACCACTCCTCCCTGTACCGAGGGAGTCACCTGGTATGTGCTCAAAACTCCAGTCGATATTTCCGGCGCCGAACTGGAAGTCTTCGCCAGAATATACAAGCACGACGATCGCCCCATTCAGCCGACCAATCACCGGGCAGTTCTCGAATCTAAGTAACGGTCGGGATTTTGCGCACTGCGATCTAACGGCGCACCCGGCGATTAGTTCCGAATTGCGGAAGACTCCCGGAATCCTGCTAATCAGAGGCTTTACGGCGTGGCTTCTGTTTTTTCGAAATGGATCGAATGACCAGCTTGCCTTTGCCGCTTCCGGGCAAAGGCCTTTCCGCCTGCGCGATGGCAGCAGCGATAAGTTCCTCGACCTCGGGACGCACCAGCCTCGCCGCAGACTCAATCCTGATAAAACGGTTTTGGCTGCCGCTGCCTGAAAGCAACTTATGAGGATCGGGGAGCGTGGCTCCGTAGTAGAACGACAGCCCAACTCCATTCGCGGCTGCGGCAATGGACAAGATGCAATCGGACGGTCGCTCGGTCGAGCAGTACCCAATCACGAAAAAATTATAGTTGTCGTAAACCAGTTCATTGGCAGTAGGCAGACGCTTGCGCAACACTTTGCGGACGGAACGGATCAATGCTGCGTTCTTCGAGTCAAATTTCTTGATAAACCCGGCAAGTTGCTGCTCGGCTGTCGCATCAGCTTGCGAAGCGATTTGTTTGGTCTTCTTCATGGACAGTGCATCCGCCTTCTTGCGCGAAGTTGACGGTGAGTATAGCGCCTGATGCCAGATGAGCCAAAGCGAATGCTGTTGTGCGCACGGGGCAAAACTTGGGCGCTGCGTGCTATAAAAGACGAATGCGCCTACACAATTATGCGCCTCGACCCGCGCACATAAAATGGCTCCTCGATTCGGACCCGGCAATCCGTTGGCAGGTTATGAGGGACCTCACCGATGAAGTCCCCGAGGTAATTGCAGCCGAGCGGTCGCGTGTCGCAACCGAAGGCTGGGGAGCCGAACTTCTTGCGCGCCAATCTCCTGCCGGTCAATGGGGCGATGGGCCGAATTGGGACCTTATTACCATGTATAGTCTCGTCGCCTTGATGGACCTCGGTCTCGACCCCGCCAGCAAGCAGGCTCACCGCATGATCGATCGCGTGAACAAGCGTCTCGTCTTCAAGTGGCTTAACAACCGGCCTTACCTTCATGGCGAAACGGAGCCGTGCATCAACGGCAGAATCCTCGGCATCGGCGCGTATTTCAAAGAGCCGAACGATGCACTAGCCAAGCAACTTCTGAGCGAGCAACTGGAAGATGGCGGGTGGAACTGCGAAGCATGGCCCTTCTTGTCGCCTAAACGGCCTCCGAGCCGGCGCTCTTCGTTCCACACAACCATCTGCGTGCTCGAAGGGCTTCTCGAATACGAACGGGCTGGGCGCAAATCGGCGGCCGTCACGAAAGCTCGCAAGCGGGGCGAGAACTATTTGCTCGAGCGCCGCATGTTCCGCTCGCTGCGAACCGGCAAAATGATCGACCAGCGCTGGCTGCGCTTCTCGTTTCCCACGTCTTGGCACTACGACGTCTTGCGCGGGCTCGACTATCTGCGAAATGCAGGCATCAAGCCGGACAGGCGCGTTGGCGAGGCCATCAAGATCGTGATGGAGCGGCGGCACCAGAACGGACGCTGGCCGCTGAACCTTCTTCATCCTGAGCCTATTCCGTTGAAGATGGAGACCGCTGTTGGCAGCGCAAGCCGCTGGAATACGCTGCGCGCGCTTCGAGTCCTGCGTTGGTATAACAACTCGACGAAGTAGGCAGCGATGGGCTGCTGCTATTGGCCTGCCGGCTTTTTGTCTGGCGGCGGGGGTGGAAGAGGGGGCGGCGCGAACTTGGCGTCGTCAACGGGGATGTTTTGCTTCACTTCATCGATTTGGATGGTAAAACGATTGCCGGGGCGAGCGAGCGTCCAGCGGTAAGGGATCTTTACGCCGTCGGCGTCGCGGTAGTCCGCGTAATCGATTTGCGTGGGCATACGGCCGAGGGCGGTCTCGGAGTAGCGGACGAGGCGAAGGAGTAGGCCTGACTGTGGATCGAGGTAGAGGCGCAAGGGAGGCTGGCCTTCGTTGCGTCCGACGACGAGGTAGGTGTCGTGGCCATCGATTTTTTCGCCGGGGACAACGGTGAATTTCTGGAAAAGCGTCTTGACGTGAGAGGCAAAATAAAAGTCGGAGTCGATGCGCGCAGCGTCGTTTTCGACGGCCGACATCATGTGGGGATGACCGGCGTTGCTGAGCCAGCCCTGTTTGCCGTCGAAAGCCGTGATGCTCTCACCGTTGGGCATGTGCATGATGGAGATACGTTTGTCCGCAGCTTTTGCGTAAACCTCGATGGGGAGTTGATGGCCGCCGGCGTCGATCTTGCCAGTTTCAACGCGGCTCGTAATTTTTTGCAGGGCCGCTTGGCCGCCAACCGCGGTCAGATACTTATCGAGTAGCTGGTCCGCGGGCGGGAGAACAGGTTTCGCATCGCCGGGCTTTGCAGGCGCGGGCTCCGGCTTTTCGTCACCGGTGGCCACGAGCGGAATGGCGACAGGATCGGCAGCGCCGCGATGGCAGGAATAGCAGGTGACTTCGCGGTGGCCTTCGAAGTTGTCTTTGTTGATGGCGAACATCATTTCCATCATTTTGCGTGCGGTGACTTTTGTTTTCTTGTCGTCCTTCTCGAAATCGAGACCTTTTTCGCCGCGGACGTGGCAATACTCGCATTCGACGCCGAGCGAAGCGGTGATGAATTGCATCGAAGGAAATATCTGGTCGGCGGGAACACCTTTTAGAACTTTGATGTTCTTGAATTGATCTTCCGCGAGTTTGGGGGCGGCGGAGGATTGCGGCGCGCCGGACTGTGCTCTCGCCGCAGCAATTGCGAAGCCGGTGCTCAACGCCAATGCGCACACTACGAATGTCGTGGTGCGTCGGTTCAAATTCATCCTCAACCCCCTAATGCCCGATTTTGTGAAGAAAAGTGTACCAGAAAGTGGAGGCGGTCATCCTCAGAAGGATGATCCTGTCTGGATTGAGCGGTTAGGCAGAGAGATCGCCGCGTTTGGCGAGCGCTCTAATGCGGTCACCTGCTCGGAAGGCAAGCGCTTCGATGGTCATGGTGGGTTGCCCGCGGCCGCTGGTGACCAGACTGCTGCCGTCGCAGAGAAAAAGATTTTTTACGTCGTGCGTTTGATGATCAGGATTTATGACCGAAGTCTTCGGGTCATTTCCCATGCGGCAGGTGCCCAGCAGATGGACGGAGAATTCCTGTTCGCCCGCGGGGAAAGACCATTGTTTCTGCGCACCGGTGGCTTGGAGAAGTTCTGCGGCGCGAAGATTCAGCCAATTGCTTAGCTTGACGTCGTCGGGATGATCTTTATAGGTCATACGCAGGGCGGGCAGGCCCCAGGCGTCTTTCACGTCGGGGTCGAGCGAGAAGCTATTGTTCTCGACAGGCAGCGAAGTCCCGTGGCAAAGGATTTCGACGGTGCGAGTGAAGTTGTGGCTGAGGACTTCTTTGAAACCTTTGCCCCAACGCGGAGTGCCGGGTGGAAGACCGCCCAGGGCGAAGCTGATGGGCGTCTGATCGAAGCGCGCGTCGAGACCACCGCCCCCGTGGAAACCAACTTTGTCGGGATCGAGCTCATAAAAATCGTGCAGGATACGGCTAACGGCAAAACCTTTGTAGTCGTTCAGAGGATGTTCGAAAACGCCTACGGAAAGCGCGCCACTGTTGAACATCAGGTTCTTGCCCACGATCCCGCTGCTGTTGGCGAGGCCGTTGGGAAATTGTTTGTTGGCGGAGAGCAGAAGGAGACGAGGAGTCTCCGCGCCATTCGCGCAGACGACGACGGCTTTCGCTTTTTGGCGTTGGACGTTGCGCTGCGCGTCGAAATAAACGGCGCCGGTGGCGCGGCCATTGACATCGAGCTCAATGCGGTGGACGTAGGAATTCGGGCGAATTTCGCAGCGGCCGGTTTTTTCCGCCATGGGGATGGCAGCGGCGAGTGAGCTGGACTTCGCGCCAACTTCGCAGGCGAACCCAAGACAGAAGCCGCAGTTGATGCAGGCGCTGCGTCCAGGGCGGGGCTGAGAAAGAATCGCCATCGGCGCAGGGAACGGATTCCAGCCGAGTTTACGAGCGGCGCGTTCGAAAATGACTCCGCCTGATTTCACGGACAACGGAGGCATGGGATAAGGCTTGGAACGCGGAGGATCAAACGGACTTGCGTTGGCCAAGCCAGAGACACCGATCTCCCATTCGACTTTTGTGTAGTACGGCTCAAGATCGGCATACGTGATCGGCCAGTCCGCCAAATTCGCGCCAGCCACTGCGCCGACTTTGCTGCGCTCGTGGAAGTCGATTTCGTGGAAGCGCCAGAAATTCGCGGTGAAGTGCGTGCTTGTGCCGCCGACGAGGCGTCCGTAGGCAACAGCGCGCTGGCGCTTGGCCTTTTCGTCGGGCGTTTTGCGAAACGTGTTGGGCTGGAGGTCCGGATGATTGGTCAGCAGGTCCTGATTCAAAACTTTTATTTCGTCGTGAATAAAATCCTTCTCAGTGAGATACGGTCCCTGCTCCAGAACTACGACGCGGAATCCGTTCTCCGATAGCTCTTTAGCAATAATGCCGCCAGCCGCGCCGGAACCGATGACCACGAAGTCAACTTCATCGGTCGTTTTATATTTGGGCTGATCGAGCGTCATGTTTTGGTTTTGTCCGCGTTGGCAGGATTTGGCTGCCAGCCTGGGTAGTCCTTGTCGTAATAACCAAACGGCGGCTGGAACACGTGTTCGTTATCACGGCCGATCACTTTCCAGCCGGCGCCGTCGCGATTACCGCGTTTATCGGATTCGGGATCAATCAGAAACCCGGAGACGGTGTGAACGCGGAGAGTTTCAAAAAAGGATTGCGCCCCAGGAATCGGGCGGAACGGGCGTCTTCCTTCGCCGCCGGATTGTGCTTCCAAAGATTCCAAGATCTGGTCCTGCTGCTCGGGGGTGGCGGCGGAAAATTTGGTCACGCCTGGAAACATTTCGTGTGCTCGGGCCTGCAATGCCGGCAAGCCCTCGGCGTACTCCTTCTGATTGTCTTTTGCAAAAGTGACGAGAGCACGGTCGATGAAAAATACGACGCCGGCTTCATGTGCGCCGGGAGTATCCGTTGTGGGAATGATGCGAGCGGTTATGGCGTCGATCTCGGTAGCCTGTTCGGCAGAAAAATATTCAAACTTGGCGGGCTCGAGCGATTTCGCAGCCTGGCGCGCATGGCTGGCAGCGGAAAACATGGCCGGCCAGTGCGTGGCTATCCAGACAGCCGAAATCCCGCTTAAACCATGAGACAAAAATCCGCGGCGTGAGAGATTGTTTTCCATAAACTCGCGTGTTCAGCGCGAAAGAAGTAAAGTGAATGTATGCTGTGAGCCAGACAGGGTCAAGCAGAAACCGGCTTAACTCGCGAACTTTTTCAGTCCGAATTGGCACTCTCGTTTGCGGACTGCCGCGACCCTAGTGTACGATTTCGCTGACGCGCAGAAAAAATCAAATTCCCGATTGGTCGTAGCAAAAGAATGGCTACCTTTACAGGCGCGATAGGAACCGGAAGCAAGTGGCTGCTGGACAAGATCGTCGGCGTCCTGGCGGCCACAGGCGTCAACCCCAATTTCCTGACGTTTCTCGGCCTGGTTGTAAATTTCGTGGCGGCGGCAAATTTCGCTCTGGGAAATTTCCGGATTGCGGCGCTGATTATTTTCTTCGCGGGTTTCCTGGACATTTTGGATGGACAGGTGGCGCGGCGCCAAAACCGTGTAACCGCTTTCGGCGCTTTCTACGATTCCACACTCGATCGCTACGCGGATATGGCGCTTTACATGGGCCTGCTTGTCTATTACTCCGTGAGCGGGCGCACTCCTTACGTTGTGCTGGCGGCTGTAGCGACCGCGGGATCGGTGATGGTTAGTTATGCCAGGGCGCGCGCGGAGTCGCTCATCCCTCTTTGCAAAGTGGGCTTTATGGAGCGGCCGGAGCGGCTCGTTCTGCTGATCATTGGCGGACTCACGACGCGCATGGGCGCCGTGCTGTGGGTGATTGCCGTGGTTTCCACGATTACGGTGATTGACCGCATCGTCTTCACGTGGCAGGAAACCAGAGCGGGGCGCACCATTCCGGGGATCAAGCTTCCGTCATAACATTCTTTGATCCGTTTGCCCTTCGATGATTACGGCAGGCGCGAACGCCGCGTTGCAAAACTCTACTCAGACGGCTTTTCCAACCCGACTTCGACTGGCGCAGCGATGATTTCGTGAACGCGATCGCAAAGCTCGGGGACATCTTTCTTGGTCATTCCCTTTGTCTCTATAACATCATGAAGATGGACCGTGATAGTCGCAGGCCAAAGCATCCAGTGCCCGGTGCGATGATGCTTGATGGATCCGGCGAGGCTCACCGGCACAATGGGAATCCCCAGCTGTTGCGCGACACGAAAGCCGCCTTCTTCAAACGCATCCACGTGTCCGTCGCGAGTGCGCTTCGCTTCCGGAAAAATGATCAGGCTTGTTCCGCCGTCGATGGCATCCTGCGTGAGTCGCCACATGCGCTTCAGATCGGAAGGGCGGCGCACGTCGGGAACCGGAACGTTGCCGAAGCGCTTCATCAGCCATCCATAGGCCGGAATTTTGAAGTGCGATTCCAGCTCCCAGCCACGAACGTATTGCGGGATGGCGCAATAGAGTATGAATGGATCGAAGAGATTGACGTGATTCACCATGAAGAAGCAGGTCCGCTGAGGATCGAACCCCGGCGAGCGAACCACTTCCACGCGCGCTCCCGCGAGATAAACGATCCTGCGGCAGAAGCTGCGCTGAAGCCAGTCGTGTTTGTGCGGGTCGAGAAAAACGCCAAGGGAAACGAGCAGCGGCGCAAACACGAAAAAATGCAAGCCGCTCAGAATCCATAAAAATCCGCTGCGCAGCGCAAAGAGTCCGCGCTTCATATATAGATGTCCACGGCAGCAGGAATTATATCGAGCGAGACACACTCAAGAGCGGCAATTTCCCCGTCGATCAGCACATCTACCGGAACGTTCACGCCAAATTCGATGTGACGAACGGCCCGGCACGAGGCCAGGGGATGTTCGATGTGCGTGCCGTCATAGAGTTTTGGGAGCATGCGCAGCAAACCGATGCGTCCGATCGGCCCCCAGCGGACAAATTCGATCAGACCGTCCGTGGGATCGGCCTGCGGCGCGATGAGCATCGTCCCGCCAGTGAATTTGCTGTTGCTGAACGAAAGAAAGAGGCAGCGGCTGTCATCCCATTCCTTGTCGTCATCGCAACGCAAACGAAAAGCGCGCCGGCGCAACTGAACGACGCGCACGAAGACACCGAGCAGATAGCCGAGATAGCCAAAAGGTTTGAAATAGCGATTGGTCAGAGCACCCACGTCCGCTGTGAAGCCCAGGCTAAGAAGGTTGAACGAATAGACTTCGCCTTTCGTATGCGTCAGCCGAATCAGATCGACGGCGCGCTTTCGATCTGCAATCAGAGCTTCGAGCGAAGCGTTCGCGCCTTCCTTTGTAAAATCCCGGAGAAAGGAATTACCGGTTCCAAGCGGTAAGAACCCCAGAGCGATACGTTCCTTGCCGCGAGCGCTTTCATAAACTCCATTCAGAATTTCATGCGCGGTGCCGTCGCCGCCGACCGCGATGAATCGCCGATATCCCTGCTCGCAGGCTTCGCGCGCAAGCTCGACGGCGTGACCGGGCCCAGTTGACGCAACGACGTCGATCTTCAGTCCTTTTTCGCGCAGCCTCGCGAGTGCCGGCCCGGCGAGCTTGGCCGAGCGGCCGCCACCTGCGGCTGGGTTAACGATTGCAAAGAATTGGTGCCTCAAACCGTTTCATTCCTCAAAGGAATTGTTTGTTCCCGTTCGCGCTTATCCTCTTTACAAAGGCAGAAACGCAGTGGCCCGGTCGAGCTTCGCAAGCTGCTCCGCAAGTACGTTTCTCTTTATCTTCAGCGAAGCGGTGCGAGGAAAATCCTGGTCGAATAGAGCCACGCCGTGAATGCGCTTGTAGTTCAGCAGCTTGTTGTTGCGCGCGGATATCTCGCGGCGCAGCTCCACGGTGTAAGTTTGGCCGGGCTCGAGATGCAGCGCAAGCAGCAGCTGTTCGCCAACCATCGAACGCTGCGGCCAGATATAGTTGGCAGCGAAAACGCAAAATTCTTTTACCGCAAGACTGTCAAAGACCGCTTCGATGTCCTCCGGATAAATATTTTTGCCTTCCTCGGTGACGATCATGTTTTTCTTGCGTCCGAAGAGTTGCAGGTGGCCTGCGGAATCAAATCGGCCGAGGTCACCGGTCATAAGCCAGCCGTCCACTATGGTTTCGGCGGTAAGCTCCGGCTCGTTGAGATAGCCGGACATGATTGTTTTGCTGCGAACAGACACCTCGCCGATGCCGTCAGTGTTCGCATTGACGATGCGCACCTCCATGCCGGGAAGTGGCTTACCAACAGTATCCGCGCGGAAAGGCTTGAGGTCGTTGACGGTAATGGCGGTGCCGGCTTCCGTGAGGCCGTAGCCATTGGCGACCGGTATGCCCAGGTCGTAGAAGAATTGAAGAGTTTGCGGCTCGGTGAATGCGCCGCCGACGATAATCGTGCGAAGCTCTCCCCCGAAGGGCTCATGAACTTGTTTCAACAAGCGGCGGCTGAGACCAAGTCTCGGGCGACTTTTTGTCAGCGCTTTGTTGATGCTTACGAGTGCGTTAAAAATCCTGCGCTTGCCGGGAGAAAGCTCGTCAAACCGCGCCTGCAAACCCTTCTGCAAGTTTTTCAACACGAGCGGCACGAGACTCACATAGGTGATCTTGTATTTTGAAAACGCCTCACGAACATACTCGGGTCGTAGCGTGCGCAGATGCACCACGGCTGCGCCACAAATAAACGGTCCGAAAAAGCCAACCATGAAGTCGATGGCGTGATTCGTCGGCAGAATGCTGAGATATCGCATGCCCGGAGAAAAAGAATAGATGGATGTGAGCGCGACACACTGCTCGAGGTAATTCTCGTGCGTCATCATGCAGCCTTTGGGGCGGCCACCGGTGCCGGAAGAATAGACGATACAGGCAACGTCCTTGCGCGTGCGAGGAATGAAAACTGGTTCGCCGCCATCTTGAAATTCTTCCCACCGATGCGCACCAGCAAGCTCGGCGTTTTTAGGCGCCTCCGTTACCAGAACAGTCGTGACGTTTGTTGCCGCAGCGCGGCCCTCTACCGCGCTCAGTTGGCGCCAGATAGGGTATTCGGTGACCAACACTATTGCACCGGAGTGCTTAAGCAGTTGCCATTGCTCATCCGGCGTGAGTTTGTAGTCGAGCGGAACCAAAACGCCGCCAGCATAAAAAATCGCGTATGCCGAAATCAGCCATTTGGACTGATTCGTCATGATGATGCTGGCTCGGTCTCCAGCGGCGAAGCCTGCGTCTTGAAGCGCTTTCGCGAGAGGATGTGCCCGCGCTTTGAACTCCCGGTAGGTGAGCCGCTCTTTTTCTCGCTCGCGGTCCGCTTCGATCAGGCACACTTCGTTTGCAAATTCTCCCAACGCATCCTTCAGCGCCGCGCCGATGGATTGATATTTCGAAAGGTCCAGCATTACAGGCGGGATTGAATCCGCGAAGCGAGCGTGCGAAAGTCGCTTACGCCTTGCACTTCGTAGTCGGGCAATTCAATGCCGAAATGATTTTCGAGGCGGCTCAGCATTTCGAGCGTTTGCAGGCTGTCGATTCCCAGCTTCTTGAAGAAATCGTCTTCAGGTGCGAGCGAGCCCGCCGGCACGTTGAAGTGCTTCGACGCCAGATCGAGGACTTCCTGGGTGGTTTGCTCAAGCGTTCGCATGGAAGCCTAAATTTACCATTTTCCGCACGAAGAAAGAAAATGACGTGCCCGCCGGTGAACCCAATAAATTCCCGAAAACTCTCTACGGCAAATACGGCATCGCGTCAGTGGACTCAACGAATTTCTTGAGCGCAGCCATGACCGTGGGACGCGCAAAGAGATCGCAGAAGAGATCGATTTCGCGGCGCAGCTCTTCGTGCGGGATGGGCTTAATGAATTTTTTTGCGGCCGCCCTCGTGACGCCGTCAAACTTGACGATTTGAGCCGCTGTAGCCCGCGCGATGCGAAGTGCCTCTCCTTCAGCGGCAATCTGCGCGACCAGCCCCACTGCTTGCGCGCGCGTGGCGTTGACGCTGCGGCCCGTCAAAAGAAGATCCCGAATAAACGCATTGCCCAGATCGCGCTTCAGGCGCGGAATGCCGCCGAACCCTGGTATCAGGCCAAGGCGCAATTCGGGAAATGCGAAGCGCGCCATCTTGTCCGCCACGATGATGTCGCACGTCAGCGCGAGTTCGAAGCCCCCTCCGAAACATACTCCATGCACCGCAGCGATCGTCGTGAAAGGGGCGGCATCGATGGCGTTAAAGGCGTTATGAATCCGCGCAAGAAAATCGCGCACGCCCAATACGCGGTCTTCTTCGGAAAGTTTAGCCGCGCCATGGTAAAGTTCCCGCAGATCGGCGCCAGCGGAAAAACCTTGCTTGCGCTCGCTGTAGATGATGCACGCCGAGGTTTCCGAGGCAAGCGAGTCTATCGCGGCAACAAACTTTTCCAATTCATCGAGCATCGCGAGCCCAATTTCGTTCGCAGGTTCGCGGTCGAGCACCAACTCGATCACGCCATCGCGCCATTCCCAGCGAAGAGCTTTGCCGGTGAACGACTTCACATCTTGCTCCCGGCGGCGGCTTTGCTTTCCATCGCTTCCGCGTACATCGCGCTGATTTCCGCAGCAAATCGCGTGTTGATGGCTTCACGGCGCAGTTTGCCCATAACCGTGAGGAGCCCGCTTTCTGGCGTGAGGTTTTCTGTGAGCACGGTCAAATTTCGAATTTGCCGATAATGCGGAAGCTCAGGATTCACAGCATCCAACGCAGATTGCACGGCAGCGCGGTCGACCGAGCCCGTTACCAGCGCGCAAAGGAAACCGCGTCCATTGCCGACCACAACGATCTGCTGCGCGCTGGGAAGTAAACGTGCCAGCTTCTCTTCGATAGGTTCAGGAGTAATTTTGTGGCCCGAATTAAGCACGATCAGGTTTTTGATGCGCCCAATGATGCGCCAATTGCCGCGAACATTCACTTCGCCCTGGTCGCCGGTATGAAACCAACCGTCCTCTAAGACCCGCGCTGTTTCTTCGGGACGGTTCCAATAACCCGGAAAGATATTCGGTCCGCGCACGACGATCTCGTCGTTTTCGCCAACTTTCATCTCGATGCCATCGACCGCTGTTCCAACATAGCCAGGCTCCACAGGAACGCGAGGATCGTCCAGCGTGCAGATCGCGGTGGTTTCCGTAAGCCCATAGGCCTGCAGAACGGGTATCCCCAGCATTAGAAAAAACTGCTGCGTTTCTGGAGCAAGCGGCGCCGAACCGCAAATCAGCGCGCGAATATTCGGGCCGAACCGTTCTTTAATTTTACTGAAAATAAATTTGCGGCCGAGCGCGAGCCAGAAAGCGTCTGTGGCGCGCCCTCGTCCCACGTGTTTACGTGTCCACGCCTCGCGCGCCTTGGCGTAAAGGAACCGTATTGGCGCGGCACGCTTGGACAGCGCTTCCTCCACGCCGCGGCGCACTCGTTCGAGCAGCGTAGGCACATTCAGGAAATAGTGCGGCGAAGCCAGCCGAATTTCGTCTGCCAGCTTTGTGAGATCCGTAGACAGCGTCAGAACACTCTCCCGCGAGAGGCACGTCAGCAAAGTGATCCACGAGGCCGCGAAACTGAACGGACCATAATGGAAGACGCGGTCAGGCTCTTGCGCCCCGCCCATGAGCAAATCAAGCCGCTCACGCGTGCAAGCAAGCATGTGCGTCACGTTACCAACGTTCAGACAAACTCCTTTGGGCTCGCCGGACGTGCCGGAGGTGTAAATGATGGCGGCGAGATCGGCGTTCACACGAGCGTTCGGCTCATCAGGCGGCAAGGCATCTGATGCAGTTTCTTGCAGAACATCATCAAATAGAACAAGCCTTCGCGCGCTTGACCATTGCGGCGGCAAAGCTTTCGCCACAGCCTCCCCCAACGCCAAATCACTGGTGAACAAAAATCGCGGCAAGCAATCTTTCATCATCGCCGCCAGTTCGGCCGGCGCTTGCCGTGCGTAAAGCGGCACAACGATAACTCCTTCGGCCAGCAGCGCGAGGTTGAACGCCACCCACCGTGCAGAGTTCGGCGCGAGTAGCGCGCAGCGCTCGCCAGACTGAAGTCCCGTGCGGCGCAGATGTCCGCGAACGCGCCCAACCTGTTCAAGCAATTCCCTTCCCGAAACGCTGACGAACTCTTCTCCATGAATTTCGCGCAGCACGACGCGGCTATCGGCCTTTTTGAGCTGCGCGAAAATATCCTCGAGAAAATTCGGCATGGTGGCTAGGTCGGGCATCAGCGCGAGGCGGTTCCAGCAACAGAGTGCTGCGGCGCAGCGGCGGAAGAGTCGTAGCGTTCGGCGAGTTGCACCAACGTGTCGCTCAACGGCGGGAGATAATCTTCCCACGAAAGAATTCCTGAGCGCAGCGGAAATTCCGGATACGTGCGTCGCATGGCGTCCTCAAGAAACGTGCCCATGCGCGCCATGACTTTCAGATTGCGGACAACGGTCTTGCCAATGCCGTCTCGCACCGACTCCGCTTCGGCCACCAGCGTGTCCATCATCTTTATAAGTTTCGGCTCGAGATCAGGATCGTCGACGGTCAAGAAAAGATGCTGATGCCCACGCTCGCGCATCAGATTTCGTATGCGCTCGTCCATCGTGACGCCCGCGGAAGCCACCAGGCTCGGCATGCACGTCACGATTCCGTGATAGCGCGAAGAGACCATATAGGTCGCCGCGCGAAGAATCGAGACGAGCTGGAACATATCGTAGTCGTCCGAAGTGAAAACGGGAATGCCCGGGAGGGCTTTCTCAATATCGCGGCAAGCGACCGCGTCCAGCCTCTCCATTGCGACAAGAATGGGAAAAACATTGTGGCGCTGGCGAAACGAGGTGAGCGCTTTAATAAAACTGTCGATATAGTGCCGATATTTTTTCTCGACTTCCGAGCCCGACTGAAAAAAGTAAACCGTGCGGTACTGACTGTCCTTGTACGCCCCGGTGGTGACGCGTGCTAGATATTTTCCGACCGAAGCCTTTACCGGCCAGACGAACGGATGAATAGGGCATACGGCCATCACGGGAGTTTTCTCATCCCATCCGGCGTCGCGCAAAGCTTTGCGGCCATGCGCAGGCGGATGCGGCTCGAACGTCCAGGCCGTGTCCGTTCCGAGTTCCGTGGGAATGCGTAGAGAACTGAGAAGCTTCTGCGATTCCTCATTGCGCGTGATCACCAGAGAATCGTGAACGTAGCGTTCGCACATCCACTCAATGAGCCCGTCCATGTGTCCCGCTTCGCCGCCATAGCCGAGCGAAAGCTTGTTCTCCGCCGAAGCCAGGCCCAGCGAGCCAATCATCATCGTGGTCAGCGCATTGGCGAACTTGCTTTTGAACATCGAGCCTTCGCAGGCCAGTACGCCGTGATTTTTCTTAACCTCACGAAACAAAAATGGCGGAAACACATCCGGCAGATGAACTTGCTTCGTCCCTTCGAAATAGCCGCGCGTGCGATCGAAACTTTGCGTCATCACACTAAAATCGACTTTGTCTGCGCCGAGCACATGCCGCACTTGCCGCAGCATTTCTTGCACGCGCACGTCCGAGCCGGTATTTCTCGTGCCGTTGTAGCCCGCAAAAAGCAGTCGAAGCTTTTCGCCCGGAGTCCAACGCTGGCCAAGGCCAAAGGTCCAACCCAGCCGCCTGATCTCAATCAGCGCGCTCACCCAGGCAACGAGAAGAAAGTCCGTCATGCGCGAGCGCTCCCGGCAACCGCGGATTTTTCCGTTGTATCGATGTCCATTTCCGGCCACGGCTTTGCCGGATAGCGAAACTTATTTTCACGGCTGAATTTCAGAAGCGGAAACGCGTACGTCGAAAACCTTGCCGGAGATTCCCCCAACTCGGCCACTACACGGGAATTATCGAACACCGTATTCCAATCCAGGTAAGGCCAGAAAACTTTCAAGAGCGATGCGCCGTGAGCCACAGCACTCTTTCCGTTCGAGAGCCGGTTCACCGTACCGGAAAACGTCCCGCCCATCCATGGCCAGTAGGCCGGACGCCGCCATCCCCCAGCTTCCGCAAGCGCGTCCGTCAGTTCTTTGTATGTCTGCGATCCAGTGCCGGACGACAAATGATAAATGCCTTGAACGGGTTCGCTCTTCTGGTGAATGGCCACAATGGCTTTGCTAACATAATTTGCGGGCACGATATCGATTTTATCCTGAGGACGGAGCGGAAGAACAGGCATCCGCACCAGAACGTCGAAAGCCTGCACCATGTCAAATTGCGAAGTCTCCGGGCGTCTGCTATCGCCTAAAACAATCGCTGGCCGGAAAACTGTATGCGGCACATCGGCGAGAAACTGGTGCAGCATATGTTCGCCGAATTTTTTGGTGCGCGCGTAAGGATCGTAGTCCGAGCGCGCCCAATCAATCGCCGCGTCTTCCGTTACGACTTCGTTCCGACGCTTTCCCGCGACTGCCACCGTGGATACATGTGAATACCGCCGTAGACCATTGCGATTCTGGGCGCGCCGCGCCAGCTGAATCACTTCCAAGCCGCCGCGCAAATTGACGTTGAGGCACTGCCGCTCCGATTTGCGGTTCAGCGAGGCGGCGCAATGAATGATCGAATCGGTAGTGTCGACCAGCGCGTGGTATTCATCGTCGCTGAGCCCAAATCGTTCGCTCGTCAAATCCCCCCGAAAAATTCGCACGCGCGAATTAAGGTATTCGCAAAACTCGCGAAATCCAAAGTGAAGCTGGAGTGAAGTCCACAATCGCTCGCGCGCTTCTTTTTCGCTCTTTGCGCGAACCAGAAGATTCAGCGTGTCGCGGTGTTCGGTGAACAATCCCGCGGCAACGTAGCTGCCCAAGTATCCGGTCGTGCCGGTTACGAAGATCGCCATAGAGGGTCTGACGGCGTCGCAGAATTTGACACAACAGCGGCCCGGGCGTGTTCAGGAGACCAATCCAGCTCACGGGGTGCGCGCGATTCGAGCGGTCGGCCTTCCATTAGGGGATAGCACCACCGGCGGAGGGCTGGAATGTGCACGTTGATCCAGTAATCCCACCAGTCGATCGATTCGGGAGCAAAGTCAAAAACAGCTTTTTCTTCGTGCGAGAGCGCCGCGGAAAGCAGCCTCGCGTTTTCGCATTCGAAGACGTGTTCGTTGTGAAGAATAAACGGCTCGTAGAGTTCGATGAGCTTTTCCGCGCGTATCAAGTCCCGTTCCTGCCTGGCGAGCGGAGCCTTCTTCATGTGCAGCGAAACCGCGGCGCGATTGATCCGCGAGATGAGCGCCTTCTGCATAGGAATGGACAGTCGCTCATACCGCTGCTTCGAAACAGGTATGGTTTCGAATTTCACTTTGAGCCAGTGCTCGATTCCCTGCTGCGTTCGGTAATGCTTGCGGTGCGCCAAGCCCGTCAGTTCGATGCTGCGGCCCATGTTTACAGGATTGATCGCCGAAGTAGCCAGCTGATACATCCGCGCATGCTTCCGCGAAATCACGGCCGCCGCGATCAATGTCATGCCACGGCAAACCATGTCCACGGGAATGACGTCGAGGCATTTGCGCTCGTTCGAAGGCAATTGCCGGAAATTCGTACCTAGCAAATACGACAACGGCCCAGAAGTATTGATCCCCTCATTCCAACCGGTAAACGGCGAGCGCTCCGAACTTTCCACAATCGAAGGCCGCACAATGGCGATCGGCAACTCGCCGGCGCTCCGCGCAAGCATGGATTCGCCCAGGCTCTTGGTAAACGTATAGGTGTTCGGCCAGCCCAAATGCTGCGCGCGACGCAGGCCGATGCGCACCAAACGGTTGCGTGCCCAACGCAGCCGATTTCGTTTCAATACGCCATCGAGCTCCGTTGCAGGCACCACCGACGGATCGCCGCTCCGCCCAAGCGCCTGCCGCTGCAGCGCTCTCGTAAGTTCCGGGCTTCCCGCGCGCTCTTCAACGTGGCGGATCGTTTCGCGCAACGAAGCAATTTCTTTTTCCGCGTTGAACGCCGTATCGCGGGCAGGATTGTAGTTGGCCTGCAACTCTTCGGTCACGCGCCCATCGCGCATGCCCACCACATAACACGTCGAAAGATGCATTAGGCCGGCATGGTCGCACTTCCGCAGAAAGTTCAGCAGGTGCATCGTGGAATCCACGTTGGAAGCGAGAGCATCGCGCAAGTCCGGATTAAAATCCGTCAAGCCCGCGCTGTTCACCACCAGATCGAGCGATTTTGCCAATCGCGCCTGCGTCGCCGCATCCAAACCCAGCCCAGGTTCGCCCACATCGCCTTCGACAACTTCAACCTTGTCCTCAAGCAGCGTGCCGAGTTTGCGTCCGTATTTCTCCTGCAGCGTGTCGAACGCAGGCGATTCCTCGATAATTTTTTGAAAACGTTTCTGCGCCGAAGTCGTCCTGTTCCTGCGAATCAGCAGCGTAATCTTCCCAATGTTCGGGATATTCTCGAGCAGATCGACCAGCCAGACTTTGCCGATAAATCCGGTCACGCCTATCAAAAGAATGTGGCGATTCGCAAGCGTTTCGCGAACTGCAAGAGGACCGGTGCGCGGCGCTCCATCAAAAAGGGTGACGGATTTGCTTGCAGGAAGCTCAGGACGCACCGCCGTCTGCACGGCAGTATCGAGCCGCGTCGGATCTTTCTGCCAGCCAAGCTGACGCAACAGTTTCTCGCGCCCGATGCGGCCATCGGTCGCGCCACTAGTGAGCCAGGCAAAAGGTCCGCGAGGGCGCACAACAGGGTCCAGCAAACGTCCCGTAGCGTGGCCATCGCGAAATTCCATGCGGTTGGAAATAAACGATTCGACGCCGAGGTGCTGCGCCAGCGGCCGCAAAATGTGATCGAGCAACTGGCCGACAAGCACAATCCGCTCCCCACTCTGCGCCGCGTCGAGCAATTTTTCGACAGCCTCGCGGCGAAGCTGCGGCTTCAGCACGTAGTGAAAATATTCCTCGCCGAGAAGGTCCAACCGGTCGCGGCTAACGCCTCGCAGCAGCGTGTGCAGCAGTCTCGTAGCCAGCGTCCGGTTTATCGCGTAATCGATGGGCCGGGTAATCGTTATCCAAGCAATTCCCGCTCGACGCCTCCAGCGCTCCGCAAAGCTCTGCGCGTTCCATGTGAAAAACCATACCGGGCGCATAGCCCCTAGCTCCAGCAAGGAGCCTTCGACGCGCCAGTAGGTCGCCGGGCGCGCCGCCGTATCGCCGGTCACGCGTTTCGAGTTGTTAGCTGGGTCAGCCATTAGAAATAACCGGCCATCGTCAGGCCGCTGTTGCAAGGTGAAACATATCTGCGCTGAAAGCTTGAATAATGATTCGCACCCTAAATTATTTCATTCAGGACCGGATGCCAAACAGCCGTCCGCCTCCACACCCATGCGTGTACCCCGACCTGGGGGCGTCAGCCGCCTAAGAAAGTGTAAAAGTAGCATCCTCAGCGGCTTACCGCAAGCCAAGCCGCTCGTTCTCTGGAAACCAACCTGTCAGACTGCGTCCGAATCTGTGCCGCGGCGATCCGACGGGAGTCCGCGACTCTCGCAGTCTATGGGACAAAGAATCGCGCTTACCGAAGCCCGGTCCGACAACTGCAGGTAGAATACGACTTCTCGCAATTCGTCGAGCCTCGAACTGAAAGGATCGAACCATGCCACTCCGGGTCAAAAGACTATTACCGATATCTTTTCTGGGTCTAGCTTTTCTCTTTTGCTCCGCGAGTTGCGGACAGCAATATGAAGCAAAATCTGCGCCGCCCCCGACCTTGGCTTATGTCGAAGGCGCGTGTGGACCGACCGATGGCCCGGCCATTGAGTTCTACTTCACTAGCGAGCAGGGTCAGCTCGGAAAATACGAAGAGCCCTACGTTATGATTTCACTCAGCGAAAACCTGCCGAGCTCGGGGCCTCGCGACTATTCGATTAAGTCAGGCAGTTATGCTGTGCTTGCCTCACGATGTCAGATCCCCGGGCGATGTGATGCCGCAATCTCTGGGACTTTGCACCTTGCGACTTTTAGTCCTGGTAAAGGTGCATCCGGACAGTACGAGCTGCATTTCCATGACGGTAAGGTAGAGATGGACCACTTTGACGCTGCTTGGTATTCCGGGAAACCAATCACTTGCGGCTAAGAAATGCTTTGCGGTTGCGCTAAACGCCCCAGCCGTATCGCTCGGCGTGCTCCAGCGTGCGCTGCATCTCTTCGCGCAGCATCTCTGTGAATACCGATCCGCCGATTGTGCTGGCGCCGGGCTGGGCGATATCCGGGGTACGGTAGCCGCCCGCGAGAACGCGGTGCAGCGACTGCTCGACCCAATCCGCTTCGAGCGAAAGCCCAAACGCATCGCGCAACATCAGCGTAGCACTGAGTATTGCGCCCACCGGGTTCGCCGAATCCGTGCCCACGAGCGACGGCGCGGAGCCATGAATCGGCTCGAAGAGGGGCGCGCCCGTCCCAAAGCTCGCCGAAGGAATCAATCCAATCGACCCCACCAGCGCTGCAGCAGCATCGCTCAAAATGTCGCCGAACATGTTGCTCGTGAGCATCACGTCAAACTGCGAAGGCTTCAGCGTAAGCTGCATCGCCGCGTTGTCCACGTACATGTGTTCAAGCTTCACGGAAGAGTAGACGCCGCTCAGCGCCACGACGGTCCGCCGCCACAGCTGCGAACTCATCAGAACGTTGGCCTTGTCCACCGAGCACACGCGCCGCGTGCGATTCTCCGCCCGCGCAAACGCAAATGTCGCGATCCGCTCGATTTCCGGCGTGGAATACGACTCCGTGTCCCAAGCCCGCTCGACCCCATTCTCAGTCGTGTTCCCGCGCTCGCCGAAGTACATCCCACCCGCAAGCTCGCGCACAATCTCGATATCCAGATCGCCCAAACGCTCCGGCTTCAAGGGAGAAATTCCGCGCAGCGGCTCCAGCACCTTCACTGGACGCACATTCACATACAGCCCCATGCCCTTCCGCAAACCCAGCAGCCCGCTCTCCGGCCGCTTCCCCACCGGCAGCGCATCCCACTTCGCCCCGCCCACAGCTCCAAGAAAAACGGCGTCCGCTTTCCGGCAAGCATCCAAAGTCTCATTAGGCAGAGGGGTCCCGATCGCATCGATCGCCGCCCCGCCAATCGGAAACTCATGCAATTCAAACTCGTGATGAAACTCCTGCGCGCACTCGCGCAGCACAGTAGCCGCAGCCCGCGTAACTTCCGGCCCAATGCCGTCCCCCGGCAAAAGCACAATAGTTTTCTTAACCTTCATCGCGATCCCCGCATACCAACTTAGTCCCACCATGGAGTGCGGCAGCTCTGCTGCCGCTCTTCCCATTGACCCGAACAGCTCAAACCTGCGAGTCGAGACTCCCCAAAGATCTTCCAAAGCACCACAGATCGAGTCCGAGCCTTCTACTCACTACTCACTACCTCTCAATCCGCCTCTGCCGCAACTGCCGCAGGACGCCGCCGCATCACTTCATGCGCAATCGCCACAAGATCCCGCGGCCGCACCTGCTTCGCCTCATCTGCCAGCGTAGTCACCCGCTTATAGCACTCCGCCAATTCCTCTTCGCTGGGCTCATAACCCAAAGTCCGCAAACTCACCTTCAACGCGTTCCTCCCAGAATGTTTCCCCAAAACGAACGACCGCGAAGGCACCCCCACCGACTCCGGAGACATAATCTCGTACGTCAACGGATTCTTGATAATTCCGTCTTGATGAATGCCTGCCTCATGCGCAAACGCATTCGCGCCCACAACGGCCTTGTTAGGCGCCACCACCGCTCCGGTAATTTCCGTAAGCATTCGGCTGGAGCGAAACAACTCCTCCAATTTAATGTTCGTCGTCACGCCAAAACTTTCTTTGCGCACCGCCAGCGCCACGGCAATCTCTTCCAGCGCCGCATTCCCCGCCCGCTCCCCAATCCCGTTCACCGTGCACTCAATCTGCCGCACGCCCGCGCGAACCGCGGCCAGCGAATTGGCTACGGCCAGCCCCAAATCGTCATGGCAATGCGCGCTCAAGGTAATGCCCTGCGGATCGTCAAGATGCGCGCGCACCTGCTCAAACATCGCGCCATACTCATCCGGCACCGCGTAACCCACTGTATCCGGCAGATTCAAAACAGTCGCGCCCGCATCCACAGCCACCTGGCAAACCTGGCACAGAAATCCAATATCCGTCCGACCGGCATCTTCCGCCGAAAACTCCACTTCGCCCACGCTGTTCCGCCCCAGCCGAATCATCGACCCAATCGCTTCGAGCGCCTGCTCCCGCGTCATCTTCAGCTTCACGCGCAGGTGCAAATCCGACGTCGCCAGAAAAATGTGAATTCGTGGCGCCGCTGCCGGCTCCAAGGCCTCAATCGCCGCATTCACGTCTTTCTGCATGGCGCGCGCCAAAGCTGCAATCGGCACGGTACGAACTTCCCGCGCCACCCGCTGCACCGCTTCCAGATCGCCACGCGAAGAAATGGGAAACCCAGCCTCGATGACATCCACACCCAGCGCCGCTAGCTGCCGCGCCATGCGGATCTTCTCCTCGGTGTTCATCGAGAAGCCCGGCGATTGCTCGCCGTCGCGCAAAGTCGTGTCAAAGATCCTTACGACGGAAGAATCCATATTGAGGGTCCCCCAAGGGTAGTAGTAGGACAGAAGACCGCCCCACGGTCAAATTTATCTTTGTTCTGCTTTTGATAATCTGGGCTTATACTACGGTAGCACAGGCACTCCTGCCTGTGCTCTTAGTCTGTGCTCTTCAGCCGCAGACTCTGTCTAAGTAAAGGCTTTGTTCAATGGATTTAGGCGAACTCCAAGTATTCCTCATGGTTGCCAAAGAAGGCAGCTTCTCGCGCGCCGCGGAACGCCTTTACCGCACCCAGCCAGCCGTCAGCCTCACGATTCGCAAACTCGAAGACGGTCTCGGCCAGCCGCTTTTCGTCCGCGGCGCTCGCCCAGTGCGCATGACCGATGCCGGAACGCTCCTGCAAGACTATGCCGAGCGCCTGATCAATCTCCGCGACGAAGTAAAAAAAGGACTCAGCGAACTCGAAGGCCTCAGCCGCGGCGAGCTATCCCTCGGCGTAAACGAAAGCTCCATCCACGCTCTGCTTCCCGCGCTCGCCACCTTTCGCCAGCTGCATCCCGGCATATTGGTTCGCGTCCATCGCATGTTCTCCCGCGATATTCCCCACGAAGTCCTCAATTACCGCCTCGACGTCGGCGCCGTCTCCTACGTCCCGCAAGAACCCCAGCTTCAAGCCACCGAAATCCGAAAAGATGAGCTCACCCTCGTCGTTCCTCCAAAACACGCGCTAGCAAAAAAGCGCGAGGTGGACGTAGCCGACCTCGGCAACGAAGACTTTATCGCCCACAGCGTCGAGTCTCCCTTTCGCCGCCGCGTCATCGAACTCTTTGCCCGCAACCGCACCGAACTAAAAATGCCCATCGAAATGCCCACAATCGAAAGCATCAAGCGCTTCGTGCAAATGGGCATGGGCGTCGCCATCGTCCCGCGCATGTGCGTCCAATGGGAAATCGAGCACGGCTGGATGAAAGAAGTAAAAGTCCGTCAGCTCAACATGCCCCGCCACGTCTACCTCGTCTCCCGCCGCGGCGCCCGCCTACCCCACGCCGCCGCCGAACTAATCCGCATCCTCCGCGAAACTCAAGCCAAGCCTTTGTAGGGTACTGGGTCAGTCCCCGGTAACCGCGTTTATAGGACTATGGGAATATAATGCCGTGTGACTATGAGAGTTCTTGCCCTTCTTTTCTTTTTCTTATCTCCGTCGGTAGCAGGCCAATCGGCAAGCCCAACAGCGGAAGTTAAACATGCCGATCCGGTCTTGCATGCGTTGTGCGGTAAGAGTGTCGCATTGCTCGGGGAGTCGCCGGTGCACGGTTTCGGTAAGACCCTGGAGTTCAAAGTCGAACTCGTTCGCCGACTCATTGACGAGTGCCATTACAACGCGTTCTTCATCGAAAGTGGGACCTACGATTTCCTGAACATTCAGATAAGGCTCAAGTCCGGCCAGGAAGTGACGGAACAGATGATCGCGGCGGCTATCGGCGGGCTCTGGGCCACTCGGGAAGTGCAACCCCTGATTCCGTTCCTATTGGACCGGGCGAAGGCAGGCCGCGTTATCCTAGGAGGCCTTGACGACCAGCTCGGGAAAGGAAGCTACGCACAACGCGAAATGGCATCCGACCTCGTGGAATATCTACAGGGCGACGAGAAAGCGCGATGCCTTGCGATCCTGCAAAGGCACACCCTGTGGCAGTACACAGACGATTCCCCGTACGGTCCGAAAGACAAGGCCTTGATTCTAGGCTGCCTGGACCGCATTGAAACTGGCCTGACGACAGCACCCTCAAGTGCAGCTCCCTTTCGCGAAGATTACACGGAGATGGTCGAAAGTCTCAAAAGTCTTTTTGGTTGGGACTTCCGGCAGAACGTTCCGAAGGGTGTGGACGAAAGCATTCTCGATCGCAACGACCGGGATCATTGGATGTACGTGAACCTTCGTTGGCTCCTGTCGCGGCTCCCGGCTCATAGCAAGGTGATCGTTTGGGCTGCAAACGTTCACGTAGCAAAGGATTTGAGCGGCGTACCCGGAGAAGAGGGTCTGGTCCCGCTTGGCTCTTACATAAGGCGGGACTTCAAAGACCGGGCCTTCGCTCTTGGGTTCTCCGCGTATTCCGGCAGCTATGCGTTTGTCGGTCAGCCAGTTCGACAGCTAAGCGATGCTCCCGACACCTCTCTCGAATGGCAATCATTCGCGAATCGCGGCGACTCCGATACCGTCTATGTCTCTCTCAAGCAGCTTCGGAAGTTTGGATCAGTTGGAGCTCGCCCGCTCGGAATCAGCTTCAAAACGGCCCGGTGGGACGACGTATTGGACGGATTAGTCGTCTTTCGTGAGGAGCGGGCCCCCGAGTATCTTCATCGCTAAAGACCGACCCCTCGGCCTGTCAAAGCAAATTGTTCGCGGCATTCTTCTTGCCGCACCAAAATCTATCGCAGCCGATCCGCCTTCCCCGCCATACACATAATCGTCGCAAGCACCGTCGCGCAATGATTCTCCCCTGCGCCCTTCCGCACAAACACATCCGCCATGCAAATCTTCAACGTCTTTCCCGACCGCACCACCCGCGCCCGAGCCACCAACTCCTCCCCATCCGCCGGCGCCAGTAAATTTATCTTGTACTCCACCGTCAGCACCGAATCCTCCGCCGCCATCAACGTATACGCCGCATACCCGCAAGCGCTATCTGCAATTGCCCCGTCACGCCCGCGTGAAAATACCCATGCTGCTGCGTCAACTCTCCGCGAAACGGCACCCGAATCACCGCCCCGCCCGGCTCCAGCGAAACCAACTCCGCCCCCAAATGCCTCATCAGCCCCTGTCGCTCAAAACTGTCCCGCACCCGCCGCTGATATTCAGTATCCCGCAGCTCAAATCCAGATTGGTTATTCATGCGCCCGAGTATACCAGCGCGTCAAACACAGCCGACAAGAGGGCCGTTCCAATTTGGAACGCGTCAGCACATGCCAGCCGCCGAAATGGGCAGCACCGTGTCAAAGTCACCACGCCCTGTCAGAAAATGCTGGCATTGACATATTTATGATTTATGATACTATTTAAGGTAAGTGATTCTGCGTATATACTTCTGCAGGTAGCCGCTTAATCTTCATGCCCGAGCCGTTTTAGCGATAACTTCTTTAGAATGCGCACTTCCAAAAATTTGCCTGTAAACCCTTTAGAATGCGCAGTTTTGAAACGCAGGACTTAAAGTCCTTTAGAATGTGCAGTTCCAAAAAAACAGTGTAGGGGCTAGTGACCTGAATTCAAATTCGCTGCCGATCCGGCTCGATGAAGCGGGCTAGTTCTTTGCGGCAAGCGCTGCCTCGACGGTAGGAAAGTTCGGCAGTAGCTTCACCAGACCAGCGACCTGCAGCACCGCCATGCCCTGCTGCGTCAGACCCGCAATCGCAAACGTCTTTCCAACATTGCGCCGGTGAACGAAGAGCGATACCAACGCCCCGACTCCCGCCGAGTCCAGAAAAGACACCCCGCTCATATCGAGCACCAGGTGTGCTGCAGGCTCCGGCCGCAGTGTCTGAATGAAGTTGTGAACCGTTTCGAGGCTGAGCTTTCCATTGAGCCTAGTCACGAGATTACCCTCGTCGGATGACGAAAGCTTTTCCAAATCAAGTTGTGCTGGTTGCATAAGCTCCGAACGGTAACGCAGGAAGCGCAATTCCAACATTAATATTCTTTAACAATCGATCGCTCCCTCCCTAACGCCGCCCCGGCCCGCCAAACCCTCTCCAATGTCAACAATTCAGTTTATTGAATAAGTAGATATATTTTGTTGACGCCGTACTTTTTCCGGCTTACCTTGGATTCGCAAACGTTTCCCTCTCGGATTCAACGAGGCCCGCTATTTTCGACGGCCAAGGAAGACACATGGCCCAAACCCGCGAATTTCCTGCTCATTCGCACATCGCTCCTAGCTTGCGCACAACGAATTATTTGAGAATTCTAAGAATCCTCGCGACCCTAGTCTTGGCTTCCTTGATAGTCCCCGCAGCTCACGCTCAACTCCAGCAGCCCTTGGTCTTCTCCTCCGCGGGCGCCGTGGCCTCGCGCAACGATCAAACCGGTTTACTCACTCCGGTTGCAGGCTCTCCATTTACTGCCGCCAACCAAAGCTTGGCGATCGACGTCCAGGGCCGCTATCTTTTCGCCATCGGCACCAGCAGCATTCACATGTACGAGATCACCAATCCCACGACTGGCGCGTATCAAGAGGTCGCCAATTCGCCGTTCGCCTCATCCGTCACGAATCAGCCCGCTTACATCGCCGTCGAGCCAACGGGACAATTCATCACTGTAGTCAACCGCGTCGGACAAAATCCTGGCGACGGTTTGGTCGAAACATTCCAGATATCGCCGAGTGCCCCCGGAGGTCCTGCACTCATTCCCGTTGCAGGTTCTGGCACAGAACTCGACTCAACAGCCATCGGCTTCGCGCAGCCGCCAAATAACAAAACTTTTCTCATCTTTATGGGCGCGAACCCTCAGTCCTCGAACATGGCGATTACCCAAGGTTCAGAGTTTCAAGCTCTCTCCATCGATCCGTCCACCGGCCTGATCACTGGGTACCAGCAAAACGCGGCGCTTTCGCAACGCGGTCTCAGCTTTGCCATGGATCCGCAAGGCCGCTACTACGTCACCGGCACGCAGGATAATCTCCTCGAGTTCGGCATCATCCAACTCGTGGGCATCGGCGGTGATGCACTTCTCGGCAACATCCAGCTTCCCGAACACAACTATCCCGACGGTCTCTGGGTGGATAGCACGGGCACATTCATTTACGCGGCCATCAACGATCTCTCCGGTCCCGATGTCGTGAACATCTATTCGGTGAATCTGCAAACGGGAGTGCTGACTGAGACCGCCAGCTCCCCGCTGCCAAGTCTTACTTCCGTTCCGCTCTACTTCGCCGACCCTACCGGCTCCTTCAACTATGGATTTGGCGCAGACCAAAATACCGCAATCGCTTATACAGTCGATCCGCAGACCGGCTATTTTTTGCAGACAGACAATTCCCCGTTCACTATCCCGCAGATCAATGGCTCCCTCACCTTCAGTATTCCGCCTGGACAACAAGGTGTAAGCGGCCCATCGATTTTGCTTTCGCCTGCCAGCCTTTCTTTCGTCCCGATTCAGACTGGCAACACCAGTACGCCGCAAACCATCACTCTCACAAGTAACGGAAGCGAAGCTCTCAGCTTGAATTCCATTTCCCTGGCTGGCGCGGACCCCAGCCAATTCCAGGAATCCGATAGTTGCCAAGCGCCTTCCGCGCTCGCTCCCACCAAGTTCTGTTCGATACGCATCACGTTCGCTCCAACAGCCACGGGGTCGCAACAGGCCACACTTTCCATCACCGACAACGCTCCGGGTAGTCCGCAAACTGTAGCGCTCACAGGCGCGGGCACCGCCCCGCCACCGCCCGCCCCGGTCGTAACCGTAACGCCGGACCCAGTCAGCTTTCCCACTACTGCTCAAGGCACGCCCAGCAGTCCGATCGCCGTTAGTGTGACGAACTCAGGCAACTTAACCTTGCACATTTCTTCCGTGGTTCTTGGCGGCAATAACCCCGGCGACTTCAGCATGACGAATCAGTGCAGTGGTCCCTATGCGGCCAACGCCGGTTGCACGATCACCATGACTTTCACGCCTCTCGCGGCCGGACAGCGGTCTGCGGTTATTTCGATCACAGATGACGCTTCAAATTCTCCGCAGTCCATCCAAGTCAGCGGCACGGCTACCTCGGCTCCATCGACCACGCCCGCTGTTTCTTTATCGTCGACCAGTCTCTCCTTTGCGGCGATCACGCAAGGCACGTCCAGCGCCGGACAAAACGTGACGGTAACGAACTCTGGCGGAGCCCCACTCCATATTTCTTCGGTTGTGCTTGGGGGAGCGAACAGCGGGGACTTCATCCTGACAAACGGTTGCTCTGCCGCGGCTTATGCCGTGAATGCTAACTGCACGCTCGGCGTTTCTTTCGCGCCGCTGGCCTCCGGCGCGCGTTCGGCTACGGTCACCTTGACGGATGATGCGGCAAATTCTCCCCAAGTTATCAATCTCGGCGGCTTCGCGAATCCTGCATTGACCCTCGGTGCGGCACCATCCGGCTCAACAACGGCAACGATTTCAGCCGGTCAGACAGCTCAGTTCAACCTCCAGATAACTCCCGGCCCTGGCTTCAGCGGCACTATTTCGCTCGCGTACAGCGGCGCCCCCGTGGGCGCGAGCATTCAGGGACCGGCTACACTGCAAATCTCGAACGGCAACGCAGCCACATTTACGGTGTCAGTCACCACTAGCGCCGGAACTAGCGGCAGTCTCCCGTTCTTCAATGTTCCGCGCTCAATTCCATTTCCAGTTTTTCCCGCCGCGCCCGGTCTGACCCTTGCCATGATCCTGCTTCTCTTTCTAGCGCTGGGCGCAAAACGCGATTCGGACACACTATCGCGACGACGCGCATTTTCCAGCGCGGTCATCTTTCTAATTAGGTTGGGTGCAATTTGGGCGGCTGCGGGCTGCGGCGGCGGAAGCGCGATGTTAACAACAGTTCCGCCGCAGATCGTGACACCTCAAGGACAATTCACAATCATAGTCACACCGTCAGCCACGTCCGCCAACGGCAAGCCACTTCAATTGCAACCGATTCAGTTAACGCTAACCGTGAATTGATTCAGACGACCACGCCAAATTCGTCGTAGGGGCACAGCACGCTGTGCCCGTCTTACTTGCGCGCGCAACTACCCGGCGCTACTTCGCAACCGAAACGCGATAAATCTTCCCAGCTCCGTCATCCGAAACAAGCAACGCCCCATCCGGCGCGACCGTCAGTCCCACCGGCCGGCCAGACACATCGCGCCCCTTTGGATCAGGCACGAACCCCGTCAGAAACGCTACAGGATCCGCCGAGGGCTGCCCATCCTTGAACGCCACAAACGCAATCTGGTATCCGGCGCGCGTGGCCCGGTTCCACGAACCGTGCTCCGCGATAAACGCTCCGCCCCAATAGCTCTGCGGAAACTGCTTCCCTGTATAGAACGCGAATTGTAGCGGTGCCACATGCGCACCCAAAAGCACATCGGGAATAATCGCCTTTGCTACAAGATCCGGCTTCTGGGGCTTCACCCGGTCATCGACGTTGGCACCGATGTAGCTGTACGGCCAGCCGTAAAATCCGCCGTCCTTCAGCGAAGTAAAATAATCCGGCGGCAGATTGTCCCCAAGTTCGTCGCGTTCATTTACGCTCGTCCACACTTCCCCCGTAACCGGCTCGATTGCCAATCCCACTGGGTTCCTCAGCCCGGTGGCAAACAAGCGCGCGTTCTTGCCGTCGAGATCGCAAATCGTAACGGCCGCACGAATCGGGTCTTCTCCAGTATTGATATTGGAGCCGGATCCCACGGAAACAAACACGTGCTTTCCATCGGGGGAGATCGCCACCGAACGTGTGATTTGCGCGCCGCCACCTGGCAGCTTCAGCAGAGGCTCCGCTGCACCCAGGCGTTTCGAGGTCTTCGGGTCATAGCGGAATCGTACCAGCGCGTTTGTGTTTCCCACGTAGACGTAGTCATCTTTAAAAGCGATGCCAAACACGCGTAAGGTTCCCGTCGCGAAGACTTCGCGCTGCTGCGCCCCGCCTGTGTTCTGTGAATCACGGAGCACAACAATCTGGTTTGCTCCCGTCTCCGCTACAAAAACATCTCCGTTTGGCGCCGTGGCAAGCCAGCGAGGCACTTTGAAGTCTTCCGCAAATACATTCACGCGGAACCCCTGCTCCACGCTCGGAAGAAAACCTTCGGGTGGCTCTTCATTGTGCGGCCCGTTGCCAGCCGATTTCGTGGCATAAGGCTCAGGAAGCTCCGGCTTCTGTCCATGCGTAATCTGAGCAGACAGAACCACTGGTAAAAGCAAGAAGCTGCCGATCGCAGAAATAGCCCGGGGGCCCAATGACATGAATCTCTCCTTAGTTCGTTTTTTCAAAGCGCAGCATAATGCCCTGCACCTGCTCCAAGCCCAAATCTATTGCGAAAACTGGCCAGGCTTCCCCGTCTCGCCGCCGAATCCTAACGAAGCCGTGAAACATCCAATTGCTTGTGCCAGGCGTATACTTTAGTAGGAACTAGTTTCCGGAGCTTATACCATGCGTGCTGTACTTATTGCAGTATTGATTTGTGCCGGTATCGGAGCCTTTGCTTGGGCTACGGCCAAGCCCAATGACGGCCGCGCCAACGCTAAAGCCGCGTTTCCAAAACCCGCCGTAGATGCTCCGCTAGCTTCCGCAAAGGCGCAGGAGACTGCCGTCGTTTCCGGTGGCTGTTTCTGGGGGATTCAAGCCGTCTTCCAACACTTGAAGGGTGTCACTTCCGCAACTTCGGGGTACTCGGGCGGCGCTGCAAAAACCGCGCATTATGAGGAAGTCAGCACCGGCGAAACCGGCCACGCCGAATCCGTCAAGATCGTCTATGATCCCTCGCAGATTTCCTACGGCCAGATTCTGATGATCTTCTTTTCCGTCGGGCATAACCCGACCGAACTCAATTACCAGGGACCGGATCACGGCACGCAATACCGCTCTTCCATTTTCTTTTCGAGCGAGGAACAAAAGAAAATCGCCGAAGCCTACATCGCGCAATTAAACGCGGCCAAAATCTATTCTCAGCCCATTGTCACGCAAGTCGTCCCGCTGCAAGGCTTCTATGCCGCCGAGGGCTACCATCAGGACTACCTCAAGCACCATCCCTATGAGCCTTACATCATGATCAACGACCAGCCAAAGCTCACCAACATGAAAAAGGAATTCCCCGACCTGTACAAAAATGATTGAGCTGCGCTGCCCCTGATCTCCCCAGCTCTGGTTTACGGCTCCATTGCCAGGAGTGCATGCACTGTAGTGCGAGCCTCCAGGCCTGTAATTTGCACCCTATTCAGCAAGTATCTAAATGACTACAGCGCTAGGTACAGCCTGGAATACGCCTGCCTCCCGCCGAGTTAGAGTAAGTGAGCACTGCTTCCCGCAGTGCCCGGAAGGCCTTCGAAACCTACAATGAGAGAGGTAATTCCAATGAGAGCAATCCTATGCGGGGTGTGTCTGCTTTTCGCCCTCGCCTCTGGTACCCAGGCCCAGGAGTCTCACAGCCGCGCCGCTTCCAAGCCAGTAACCGTTGAATTCAAGAATACCGACGGCCAGAGCGTGGGCTCCGCGCAACTGACGAGCACGCCCAAAGGTGTCAAAATCACCCTGGACATCAAGAATCTGCCACCGGGCGAACACTCCATTCATATTCATCAAGTTGCTTCATGCGATCCACCCGATTTTAAGACCGCAGGTCCCCACTTCAATCCTGGCGGCGCTGAACACAACCACGAAGGCGCTCCTGCCGGCGACATCCCGAATTTTTCGCTCATCGTTGGTCCCGACGGAACGGCGCACGTTTCCGTAATCGCGCCTAACGTAACCCTAGGCGACGATGACCACTCCGTATTCAGCAATGGAGGCACAGCGATTGTCATCCACGCAGCAACAGGTGGAACTGGAACAGCCGCACCGGCGCGCATTGCTTGCGGGATCATCACCAAACCGTAACGAAGGAACTCCACGGACGGGCGCCCGCACTGACGTTTCTACGGGCGCTCCGTTACCGATTTACCCGCCCCTCAAGGAGTGAGCCGCACAGAATCTTGCACCTCGAGCATTATTCGTCGATCGAGGTTCGTCATTACTTGTCCTCAGGGCTGACGATCTTGAACGCAGCAGCAGCTGCTGCCGCCCCTGCAAAGTCCGCCACCAGATAAATCCAAATGTTCGACCACGCCGATAATCCTAGTATTGAGATGCCTACGGCGATCGCGGGATTGAACGCTCCACCGGATACATTTCCTACCGCAAACGCTCCCACAACCACGGTAAAACCAATCGCTAGCCCATAGAACGAATTCCCCGCTGTTCCTTTTGCCGTCGCCACGTTCAGCACAACGTAAACAAGCGCAAACGTGAACAAAAACTCCGCTAGCAGCGCGGGCAGAGTGGCCACGGTCATTGGAGTGACCGCGGTTCCAGCCCTCAGAAACTTCACGACCATGGCCGCAAGCGCCGCTCCGGCGAGCTGGGCAATCATGTACGGCAGAACGTCCTTCGTGTCGCATTTCCCGCGCAGCCAGACTCCTAAGGTCACCGCTGGATTGAAATGCCCGCCCGAGATGTGTCCTCCGGCATAAATCATCACCATCAGCACGGAGCCGATGGCCAACGGTGCGAGCGCTCCTATGCTGTTCCCGATGACCGCGCAGCCGACGGTCAGAACAAAGAAGAACATCCCAATAAATTCAGTGACGTACTTGTTCATTTTGATTTCTCCCAAGTCTCAGAATCGTGGCCCTCAAAAGCGGAATTCGGGGCGCACGATATCACGGTTTATTGCTGATAGGGTCTGTCAAAAACAACAGTCCGCCGGATAGGGCTGTACCAAATTTGTACCCTCGACCAGTCGTTTCCCACCGCCCCACCTCGCATAATTTTCTCTCACAGGGCTCTGGGCTCGGAGGGCCGCGTCATCTTCATTCCGGGTTCACTCCGGGCAGGTCTCTTTAGGAGGGCATATCCGTGCGGCGCAACTTATTGATTCTTCTATCCTTGCTCGCTTGCCTGCAGGCAGGTTGCGGGCGGGTTTCCGGTTCGCCCACGCCACCGACCGCTCCGCCAAACCCTCCGGCGTCAGGTAACATCCAGGTTTCCGTCACTCCGAATCCAGTCAACGTACGGGCTGGAAGTTCCCAACAATTCGCCGCCTCTGTCAGTGGCACGACCAACACCGCCGTCAGCTGGTCCGTTAACAATGTCGCGGGCGGAAACTCCGCAAGCGGGACAATTACTTCTTTCGGCGACTACACTGCTCCGGCTGCTTTGCCCAACCCCAACACCATCACCGTTCAGGCCACCAGCGCCGCCGATTCGTCTGCCAGCGGTTCAAGCGATGTCACCATACTCAATCCAACTCCCGTCCTCACTGCGATTAGTCCCACTTCGGTCAATGTTGGAGCTTTCTCTCTGACCGTAACCGGCAGCAATTTCCTCAACGGTTCTCAAGTCCTTCTTGCCGGCGCCCTTCTGGCAACAACTTATGTCTCCGCTACCCAACTTACTGCGACGGGAACCGCCGCGGCTGCGGGGATTTTCGCCGTGTCCGTCAGCAATCCCAACCCTGGCCAAAGTACCTCCGCCAGCATCAATCTCCAGGTCAATTCCACTACGCAAGCGAGCGCTTGTAGCGGCATGGGAGTAGGCCCTGGAGCAAGCCTCAACGGATTCCGTCCCTTCCCCGCAAGCAATGCCTGGAATCAGGACATCTCCGCCTCTCCAGTTGATCCCAATTCCGATTCCTACATCAGTTTTATCGGCACCACAGTGCCGATCCACCCGGACTTCGGCTCAGGTGAATATCAGGGCAGCTACATGGGCATTCCCTACTCGGTTGTGGATTCTTCGCAAACCCCGGTGAATATTCTCTTCAACGCTTACGGTGACGAAAGCGATCCCGGTCCGATGCCGATTCCTGCTAATGCCAACATCGAGGGCTACCCCAATCCTGGCACCGGCGATCGCCACGTTCTCGTTCTGGATAACAACAATTGCTGGCTCTACGAACTCTACGGCTCCAGCGTGAACACGGATGGCACTTGGAACGCAGCCTCGGCCGCCGTCTGGGATTTGCAGAACTATGATCAGCGGCCGCTGACCTGGACGTCCGCCGATGCTGCGGGCTTGCCGATTTTCCCTGGACTGATTCGTTATGACGAGGCTGCCAGCGGCCAAATTGCTCATGCCATCCGTTTCACGCTCCAGCACAGCATTGCAGCATACGTTCTGCCGGCAACGCACTGGGCCTCAAACTCGAGCGCACAGTTCGCGGCTCCGATGGGCATGCGTTTGCGCCTGAAATCCGGGTTTGATATCTCCAGCTTCTCGGCGACCAACCAGGTCATCCTCACTGCTCTCAAGCAATACGGAATGATCATGGCCGACAACGGTTCCTCGATGTACATCAGCGGCGCTCCGGACGACCGCTGGAGCAACGACGATCTGCACAATCTCACCGGGCTCAGTGCGTCGGACTTTGAAGTGGTCGCTCTGGGCACCGTCTACACTTCCGCAAATGTTCCGACAGGCTCTGCTCCAACCATCTCCAGCTTCACGGCTAGTACGAGCAATCCTGTTTCGGCGGGAACTGCCGTCACTCTCTTGTGGACGGCCACTGGGGCTTCCTACTACATCGTGTCTCCGCAAATTGGCGCTGTCCGCGGCACGACTGTAGTCGTGAATCCGTCGGCCACGACTACTTACACTCTCTACGCGACCAATGAATTCGGCCGCACCACGGCGACCATAACAGTCACCGTACAGTAATTCTCCGCTGGTCAGTGGCGCCGGGCGCAACAGTTGACATGCCTTGGCCCGGAGAGTATCTAATCTGCACGCGGGATCTGCGTCTGCCTTCCTCGTTTCGCCGCGAACGTCCAAAACTGCAAGGAGCTCGTATGCAAGACAAAGTTCAACCCATCCCAGAGGGATACCATTCCCTGACTCCGGCCATTACCTGTAAAAACGCAGCCAACGCCATCGACTTTTACAAAGAAGCCTTTGGCGCCACCGAAATCAACCGCATGCCCGGCCCCGGCGGCATGATCATGCACTCCGAACTGCGCATCGGCGATTCCGTGATTTTCGTCTCCGACGAATTTCCGGGAATGTCAGCCGCACCGACGCCGGGCGCGACTCCTTCCTATTACCTCTTCCTGTATGCACCGGATGTGGACACCATCTTCAACCGAGCCGTGGCGGCAGGCGCCCAAGTAGCGATGCCAGTCGTGGATATGTTTTGGGGCGACCGGTATGGCAAACTCACCGACCCGTTCGGCCACAGCTGGGGCATCGCGACTCACGTGGAAGATGTATCTCCAGACGAAATGACACGCCGCTCGGCCGAGTGGACCGCCAAAATGACTAAAGCCGCCGCAGCCACCGCCGGTTAAAGCTAACTGACCTCGGTGGGCATGGCACGCCGTGCCCCTGCTTCTTTTTCGCTCATATGCGCCGCCCTTCCCTTTAAGGAAGGGCGGCTTTCTTTTTCATCGCATCGCTCCGGAAAACCCAAAACTTTCGTCGACTTCCACACAACTACAAAAGTTTGCACCGAGGATGAAACAAACGTTGAAAGTGATACTATCTCGGGTCACAAGCGTTTCATCTCACAGCGGCATCCTGCCGAGGGAGAGACAGAAATGAATCGTCGCAGCTTTGTGGGAAACTCCATGAAAGGCGCTGCGGGCGCAGCGGTGTTGAACTTCGGCCCGTTTTTGAATCGTGGCGCTTATCGACTCTTTGCGGGCTCCGATCAAGTTTATTCCGCGCACGCCATCGAACTCGTTCAGCGGACCACGGTTATCGATATGCTCGCGCCGTTGTGGATCAGCCCCAGCCGCATGGAAAAAATGCTGGGCAATCCAGAAAATTTCACCGCCGCCGATTATGCCCCTTTCAAACAATCCGGCATCAACGTTTTCCACATTGCCATTGGCACTGGCGGCCCGGACGCCTACCTGGAAACACTCCAATTCCTTTCCGGCTACAACACGTTTCTCGCACGCCACGACGATTGGTTCGAGCGCATCGAAACTCCCGCTCGTCTCGATGGCATTAAGGCTTCGGGCAAAGTCGGAATCCTGCTCGGCGTGCAGAACTCCGAGCACTTCCGGAAGGTGGAGGACGTTGATTACTTCTACGGCCTCGGGCAGCGCGTCTCTCAACTCACTTACAATGCGCGCAATCTTCTCGGCAACGGTTCGACTGAACGCCGCGACGAGGGTCTCTCGGATTTTGGCATCGCAATCATTGAGCGCATGAACAAACTTGGAATGGCTGTGGACGTCTCCCACTGCGGCGATCGCACGACGCTCGAGGCCTTTGATGTTTCCAAAAAACCGGTGCTAATCACGCACTCTAACTGTCGCGCGCTCAATCCCACTCATCCTCGCTGCAAAACCGACGAAGCCATCAAAGCGATGGCCGCCAAGGGTGGCGTCATGGGGATCACCGAAGTACGCATGTTCATTACCGCCAAAGAACCGACGACGATTGAAACCATGCTTGATCATTACGACTACGTTGCCAAACTCGTAGGCGTCGAACATCTTGGCGTAGGCAGCGACATTGACCTCCTCGGATATGACGCCATGCCGCCCGACGAATACAAAGCACTCAAAGCCGGCTACAAAAACAGTTACGGCTTCCGCGACAAGATCGACATTGATGGCTACAACTATGCGAAACGGCCGTTTGATCTGGCTGAGGGTCTGATCCGCCGCAAATATTCCGACGCAAATATCGAAGCGATACTCGGCGGCAATTTCCAACGCGTTCTAAAACAAATCTGGACCGTCTGAGTCTTATCGCTCTACTCTGGGGGCGAGGTGAAACTCTAAGGGGAAGCAGCGGTCAGTTCAACCGAATAGCCATTCGAGAAATGACTTCGGTCTGCGAGGTTTCTCAACTTGATTCCTCGACGGCGGTTTTTTCGCGGAGGATGGGGCGTTTGGGGAGAGCGATCGCACACGTCGAGCGTCGGGCGGCTGCCAATAGCCGTAGACGCATCTTGTTCCCCGCCGCGAGCAATCATGCGTATCGTGGATTACGCCATCAATCACAGCTGTCAGGTGCTTTGACACGCTGACGACCAATCGCCCCGGAGGCAATTCATCGGCGCGCAAATGGACGGTGCAGCCGGAACCAATTTGCATCGTGGGCGTCCACACCCAGCCCAACTGTTTCATGATTCGCTTGATCGAGACTTTGTAGACACCCGTTCTCGCGTTGCTGATCCCGCGCTTCCGTTTGCCGGTGCGTTCGTGGACGGCCGCGCTGTTCACAAGATCATAGATTTCCTGGTACGGTTTCTCCGTTGCAATCGCGATCGCGCGGACAACACAATCGCCCGCCATGCCCTTGTATCCGGCGGCGCGTCGTCCCCCATCATCTAATTGAAAATGTCGATGCACGTTTCGTTTGGATCATCCCTCGCGACGACATTTGTTTCTTCGCGTGCTACCGAGCTGGAGAACGATTTTCACGCGCCGACAAGGTGATGAAACCGCTTTACACGGATTTCGTTTTCTCTCTTGCGCGTTTGTGCGATGTCGTAAGAGGCCTGCATCCTCATCAGGGTATCCATTTTCACTCCGAAGGCTTTCTCAATGCGCAGCGCCATAGTTCCGGAAAGATCTGCTTTGCTGTTAAGCAAACTCGAAAGTGCTGGACGCGAAACTTGCAGCACCGCCGCAGCCGCCGTCACCGACAAACCCGCAGCCTCAATAATCTCGGTCCGAATAAAATCTCCCGGATGCGGTGGGTTCTTCATGGGCATGATGGTTGCTCCTCCAGCTTAATGGTAGTCTTCCAAATTTATGTCGCAGATTTCTTGCTCTTTGGTATCGATACGAAACGTCAAGCGGCGGTTACGGGTGACGCTAAGGCAAGTGCCCTTGCGATCGCCAGATAGCGTGTGCGCCTTCCAAGTCGCGAGCACGCGTAATTCCTCGGGTTCCTGCATGTTATCGAGGAACGCCAGCATCTTCCGAAGCTTGTCTGCTGAATCTGGCGGAACGCCTTTCGCGCTATCTTCCGCGTACAACTTGTGCAACCCTTTATGAGCAAAGCTTCTCAACTTCACCCAAAAAAACTGTAGCCTGTTGCTTAACACTTGTCAATCGGGGGCAGTGCGCGGCCATCTCCCGGGTGGGGGACTTCCGGCTTGACACCAACGCTGCGCAAGCCTAAGTTCTTCGTTTAGGCAAGTGGAAGTCGCAAGCTCCCCCTGCTCCCAAAATTTCCGCACTGGAGGTACCCATGCCATTAAGCCTCACAACGCTTTCCCTGGTGGCTTTACCTGTGTCCATGGCCGAAGGCCTCAAGATTCTGGAGCGGGATGACTACTGCTGCAAATACTGCGGCCTCGACGGCCGCGCCAGTTTCGAAAATGCCCTGGTGATGCGCGTGGATTTCGTTCACCCGCGCGCACGCAAAGGAAAGAAAGATCCCAGCAACCTGGTCGCTTGCTGCTCTCCCTGCAACACCATCAAAGGCACAAAGGTCTACGCCAGCTTCGACGAAGCCAAAACCTTTGTCCTCAAGCATCGCGAAGATCTGCGCAAAGCCTGGCAATCCAAAACCGCGCGCCAGTCTTCGAAACCAGCCAACGCGTAAAACGGACTCAATCCACAGGACGCTCCAGTCTCGGTTTTTGAGGCTGGGTCTTCGCCTTTTCCTTGTTCCGCCGGTTTCTGGTCAATCTCCACTTCTTCTTCTCACCATCTGATGTGCTAGCATGCTCGCGCCTTGTCTCAGAAAACACAAAAGAACACGCTCTGGTTCTCCGTCGTCGTTCTGTTCGCCATCAACATTCTCAATTTCTACGATCGCCACGTGCCCGCCGCGCTCGTTGAACCAATGCGCAAGGAGTTTCATCTCAGCGACACGCAGATCGGTCTCATTGGCAGCGCTTTCATTTGGATTTATGCCATCATCGGGGTGCCCCTCGGCCGCATTGCCGATACCGCCAGCCGTAAAAAACTTCTCGCTTGGGGCGTCGTAATTTGGACCGCGCTCACGGCTTCCGCGGGCCTCGCCACCACGTACACATTTCTTCTCTTCTCGCGCGTGGGCGTGGGGGTCGGCGAAGCCGCTTGTGCGCCCGCAGCCACTAGTTGGCTCGGCGATCTCTTTCCACCGGACAAACGCTCTCGCGTTCTTGCTCTCTTCATGCTTGGCGTACCAATTGGCGGCGCCCTCGGCTATTTCTTCAGCGGCCCGATAGCCCAAGCTTACGGCTGGCGCGCCGCGATGGTTTTTGCTGCAGTTCCAGCATTGCTCCTCGTTCCGGCGCTATTAATGCTGGACGAACCGCAACGCGGCGCTAGCGAACTGCACCCCGCCCCGCTGGTGCGAGCCTCCATGTGGAACGTGCTACGCATCCCTACGCTTTGGTGGATTATCGTGTCCGGAGCGCTGCTCAATTTCAATGCGTATGCGTTCGGAACTTTTTTGCCGGCGTTCCTCAGCCGCGTTCACGGCGTCTCGCTGGCAAAATCAGGCATCGACACGGGGATCGTCTATCTTCTCGGTGGCGTGAGCGGCGGAATAATCGCGGGTTATCTCGGCGATTTCATTGTTCATCGCCGCAAGGATGGCCGACTTCTCTGCGCCGCTGTCTTAGCGCTCGTAGCAATACCTTTCGCCTGTGTTGGAATTCTTCAACCAGCGGGCTCTTTGTACCTGGCGATGGCCTTCCTGGCTGTGACGTACGCTTCTCTCACGACCTATTACGGTCTTGTTTACTCCGCAATCCAGGACATCGTCGCGCCGAACCAGCGCGCCTCAGCGATGGCCATCTATTTCATGGCCATGTATATGTGCGGAGCTTCCTTCGGTCCGCTCTTCACCGGCAAATTGAGCGACGTGCTGGCGCACCGCGCAGCTGCACTCGCAGGATCGTCTTCGGTTACAGAAACGTTTCGCGCCGTTGGGCTTCAACAAGCCATGCTTGTCATTCCCGTTCTGTGCGTAGCGCTCGCGTTTGTGCTCTACATGGGCTCCCGGACCATCATCGTGGACATGGCGAAGCGTGAAGCTTCTGCTCACGTCGTAACCGCGGACGCGTCTTAGTTCCTGACAGACGGAATGCCAGCTGGAATCTCCCGATAAAATGTACAAGCGGGATGTACAAGGTACAATGAACGTGTAGGTGAAGAATGAAAACCGTGAAGCCGCAAACCGAAAAGACAGAAGAAACACTTTCACGCCGGAAACGCATCCAGCGCGAGGTTATAGCCTGGATGTGGGTCATACTGATCTTCCTTTTGATTAACGGGACGCTTGGCCAGGCGCGCGTGATTCCCTCCGGCTCCATGGAAAACACGTTGCTCGTCGGCGACCACCTCATCATGAGCCGCCTCGGGTATGACGCCGGCGTGCCGTTCACCAGCTGGCATGTGCCACTGTGGAGGAATCCCAAGCGGCAGCAAATGGTGATTTTCACCCCGATCGTGCCGCAAGAAACGTCGGACATCATCAAGCGCGTCATCGGCTTGCCAGGAGAAACGCTGGACATCCACGATGGCTCCGTGTGGATCAATGGCCAAAAGCTGGCCGAAAATTACACGACCGGCCCAAGCGAGGCGTACGAACTGCATACGCCCTATAAGATCCCTGAAAACTGCTATTTCGTAATGGGCGACAATCGCGGAAATTCCTACGACAGCCGTTTCACGGGCTGCGTGCCCCGCAACCATATTATCGGCACACCGGTGATGATCTATATGTCGCTGGACGCGTCGCCGGATGCGTGGGGATCCGGTCAGCTCCGTGAGCGTTTTTTTGCGTATGCCAATGCGGTGATTCATCCAGGCACAGTGCGCTGGAAAAGGCTCTTCACAACGTTCTGAACATGAAGCAGAGTTATTTTCGCTATCGAATTTCTGAACGACTTTTGATGGCGTTTTCTAACGGAGGGGAATTCGCGATATGAGCGAGACAGCGCAACAATACTCGCAACGGATCTTGGGACATATCGAAGGCAAGGATGCTCTGAAGTCGCAATCCGCTGCCGCGAAAAGACTCGAGCGTCTGATAAAGGGTGTGCCTGCTTCGAAGCTGCGCAAACGCCCGGCGCCCGATAAGTGGTCGGTCGGCGAGGTCCTTGCGCATTTGGCCGACGCGGAGATTGTGATTGCCTGGCGCATTCGCTCGATACTCGGCGCGCCCGGAACGCCTATCCAGGCCTACGATCAAGATGCGTGGGCTGCTGTTGGGAATTACGCGAAGCGCGATCCGCGCAAAAGCATCGAGCAATTTCGCGCCATGCGTGAGGCCAATCTTGCGTTTTACAAATCACTCCGGCCGGAACAATGGAAGCAGTCCGGCATGCACTCGGAACGGGGCGAGGAAAGTATCGACCGAATTGCCCGTATGATCGCGGGGCACGACATCAATCACATTCTGCAGATTGAGCGCATTCTCGCGCCGAAAAAATAACTGTTTTCTTTCGCCGCTCCGAGCGAGCCGCAAGTTTCATTCATCGCCGCGAACTTGCCACCACTCTAGCTTTTCAAACTCAGCCAGTTTTCCGGCGCCGAGGGAGCCATACCAGTTCTTCCAGGCCTGCGGATCGCTGGCAACATTCGCATCGGTAATTTCGCGCAACGCCATGTAGGACCAGTTGCGCATTTGTGGATTGGTATTTGGATCGGCGACAAGATCGATAAATTTCGGCACCATGCGCATCCGTTGCGCGCGCGTGAAATTTCCGCAGTCGGAGAGATTGCAGCCCGCGCGGTTGCGAACGCTATCCGAAGGGTCTTGGGTGAACGATTCGAACAACTCATCGAGGGCCTCGTCCTTGCCAAGATACCGCATGCCTTCGACGGCCCACTGCCGCACGCCCGCGTCCGAATCATGCTTTGCGTAATCAAGGAGAACAGGATAAATCCGTTCGTAGGCCACTCCGCGCCCCGCTAGCATCCCGAGAAAATAAACGGCCGCAGGGCGGTATTGCAAATCGGTGCGCGCGCGATCGATTAACATTTCTGCGGCTTGGTCATTTTTCTGCCAGCCATCCAAAGTGAGATTAATGTCCGCATTGGCATCGCGCACGCGCAGGTCGTTGGAAAACTCCGAGCGGTGCTCCAGTTGCTTCATATGATCGGTCAATCGAATATGGCCAACCCAGCTTTCGACTTGCTGTTCGAACATCTCAAGGGCTCGGTGATCGTGCCCAATGGAGCGCTCCAGCAATTCCTCCGCTTGAGATTGAGCAGGCAAAGCGAGCACGCGTTCCTCGTCTTCGTCGGTCATGGGCGCTGCTGCAACTCGATGGGATGGAACCGCGTTCGCCGTCGTGGCCGCGCGCGATCCGTTTGTGCGCGTTTTGTTTGCGCGTGATGCGCTCGCCGCGGCTTTAAACGTTGAGAATCGCCAGCCTTGCCAGGCGAACATGCCTCCGGCAAAAAGCAGGAAGATCGCGATAGGAGCAATTGTCGAAGCGCGCGACTGAGGCCTCGGCTGCTGCCAGCGGGCACGCATGCCCGCAGGCCCGAGAGATCCCGGCTGCGACGAATTGAAGAGCGGCGGGCCAGGCTGCGGCGGCGGGCCATAAAGCGAATCTACTTCGACGTGTGTATCAATTTTCAGACCGGCAAGAGCTTCGATTTGCGAAACGACCCAGCGCGCTTCCTGGCGGCTGGCGATCTCATCGGCGAGCGCGACGCGGCGGCCATTCTTGGTGCGCAGGCGAATGGCGTACGTCATTTGTCCTTGCGTGCCACTTTGCTGCCCACTTGTGACCGCGACGATCGCGTCGACGTCAGAGACGGAGAAATGTTGCGTCGTCCCAATACCAAGTATCCGTTTGCTGGAAGTGATTTCGCCGTTGCCGACGCGGATGCGCGCGGTCCCGAAGGAGACTTTGAACAGAGCATAGATCAAGAGCAGGTCAGCCAGGCCGAACACGACAGGGAAAATCCTGGAAGCTTTGGAAAATAACAGGAAATAAGCAGCTCCACTCCAAATCGCTGTGAAAACGAGAAGAAAGATCGTGCGGGAGGGACTGCGAAAAGCGGGAAAGTAAAATTCCGTGCACCCGTCTTGCGAGGTGATCATGACTTTTGGATTCGACGGCGCGGGCACGGGCGCTGCGCCGGGCTCGTTGAACGAACCGCCTGCGGACGTGAAACTTCCTGAAGAAGAATAAGCTGGTGACGGCTCTGAGGCGGAGGAAGTCTTAAAAACGGGCAGTTCGAAATCGTCGATATAACCTATCCCAGGAATATCTGCTTGAGCATGTAGAAGCCAAAGAACCTGATCGGAAGGATTGTCTTTATCGGTGACGTACGCATCCGGAGGAATTCCGAAATCCACGGGAATCGTTCGGCCGAAGGGATCTGCGCCGATCGCGCCAAAAGAAACATTTTGTTCCGTCTGCCACAAAACGGTCTGCACTGTTGAGCGGTCTTCACCCGAACTGGTCGTTGTTTTTCGAATGCAGGAAAGGCGAAGGTTGACGCCATCTGAGGCATTTGAATCGAGTTGGAGATGAATCCTTCCCGTGAGGCTTCCGCCAGGCGAAAACGGGAGCGAGTCCAACTCGAAATAGGTATTGCCGAAACGGCGATGCCGAAGAGTGGAGCGCAATGCGACGACGAAAAGAATCGCGCCAATGAGACAAAAGCCAGCAATAAGGAATACGCGAGGATCATTGCGACGTGCAAGCTGCGGGATAAGGGTGACCACTACGGGAATCATCACCAGATTACAAAAAATGCAGGCCACCCAGGCCGTGACTTCGGTTTTCTTGTTTTGACTTTCAGCGCTACGGTTTGCCCAATCCGTGCGCCACAACCAAGGTGAGGAAGGATTGGCCTCTTCGATCGAGGCCTGCTTCTTCAAACGGTTGTAGCCGCCGAACGCCAAAAGCACAAGTCCCGCGCCAATCGCGGAAATAAAGAGTGCGATGGCCGCGCCGACAATCGCGCCACTGGTGCCCGGGTTGCGGCTATTCACGAGAAACGTAAACAGAGAGAGCAGCCCCGGAACAAGAAACATCAGCCCGAAGCAGATAAAGAAGACAGCGGCGCCTTTGGAAGGCTTGGTCACACTACAATTTTAGAAGTTATCTCTGCAAGAGAAATGGGCCGGAAGTACAGGTTTGTTCTTGTAGTTACAACGGGCTACGCGGCCTTCAGGGCGAGCCGCTTGGGCGACTCAGAAGAGAAGAGCACGGCGCCGAATAACAAGATTAAGGGACCCACTCACTTGCGCGGTGTATGCAGCTTGAACGACAGAATCCTTGCGTAGCGTTTAAAATCCGAGTCGGTGGAAAAGATGGACCAGCCACGCGATTGGGCGATGGAACAGATCAGCATGTCTGACACAGAGACGGATACACCCTGGCTGCGGCATTTGTTGCTTAACAATGCGGCAAGCTCATAGTCGGATGAATCAGCGGGCTCATCAGGATAAGCAGCAAGGATATCTCGGAGCTTTACAAACTGTTCGTTGGCCTTAATTCCAGACAACAATTCTTGGCGAACGAGGCCGATTATTTTCGCGCACCCTTCGTCAATGAGGTCTGCCAATTCAGCAACGATAGCTTTTTCCGCAGTATTCAAGTTTCGCGAAGTGCGGCGCAGTGCCAGGGACCACACGGAAGTATCGACCAGGACGTTCACGAACGCTTTTTGGCGCGCTCGCTCTTGTAGTCGTAGCGGGCATCGTAGTCAATCGTTCCAAAGAGGGGAACCAGTGCGGCCTGCTTGCGCCTGCGGATATATTCGTCTAGAGCAGCGTTGACAGTATCTTTCTTGGTGCGATGGCGGCCCAGTCTTTTGGCCTGATCAATTAGTCGGTCGTCAATCGCCAGGTTCGTTGGCACGGTCAACCTCCTACACACTATTCTACACATTTTGTTGTGTAAACAGAACGATAAGAACCGGCGATGCCTTACGAATTGCGTGCGGGGTCAACGGGCAACAGCGTTTTTCTGAGGAACTGGTGCTGAAGCGACGCCGAGCTGCTCCATTAAGCCTAAATAGTCCACACTGACGTTGGAATCTATGATCTTTCCGCCAGAGACATAGTTGATGGTGATTCCGTCGAAAGAGACTTTTTTGTTGGTGGCGGGAATGCCACGAAATTCTCGCTTGTGCGTGCCAGAAATGGTCCAGGAGACGACGACTTTGTCTTTCTCTGAGATGACATCTTCGACGGAGAAACGCAAATCAGGGAAAGCCGCGATGAACTGGGTGACGGCACGTTTATAAGCTTCGGGGCCGACCGCCGAACCTCCCAAATGAGAATCGCTGAGTGCGTGACTTGGAGAGATTAGTTGGTTCGCAACCTCAAGACGGCGCTTGTTCCAGACTTCATCATAAAGACGGCGAACGATGGCCTTGGCTTCTGCTGACATACGTGCGCTCCCAAGATTGACGTGATTCAAGCTCCTCAGAGATGGCCTTAGCCTCGCGAAACCGCGGCCGGGTGAACGGCGGAGGGAGGCCTGCCAGAGCGTACTCCCAAGAATTGTGGTTTGCAACGCAGTTCAGTCATTCTCAAGGCAGAAGCAGCTCGACTCGAGCGTGTTTGGTCCGTGAATCATTGCGCACAGGGCGCGAGTTAACCAAGTAAGTTTTTTAACAGAGCCGGATAATTTGAATAGAGTGCGGACAGACGGTTCGGGAACCAAACCTGGGTCGGAGCATTTGCAATTCGTAAGACATTCCCGCAACGAGATCTCGACCGCGCATTCCTTGATGGATTGCAGTATTTCCTGGAGCAATTCACAAATCACAGGGAGTCAAATTCTCTCGAAGGGGGAAACAGCGATGAAAGCAAAGGCCAGAATCCTCTCACGCATAAGCTGGTTGCTAACGCTGGCGGCGATCCTGATTCCAGCAAGACCGGCGTTCGCACAGACAGACAATCGCGTGCCTGCTGCCTTTATGGGCGCATTCCTTTTCATCTTTTGCATTATTCTCATGGTAGCGTATGTGTATCACGCCTTGGCGCTTCAAACGATCGCTACAAAGACGAACACGGAAAATGCCTGGTTCGCTTGGATTCCGATCTTGAATATCATTCTGATGTTGAACATCGCACGGAAACCTATTTGGTGGATCATTCTGTTCTTAATTCCGTTGGTCAACATCGTCTTCATCATTATCGTTTGGATGGGGATTGCGGAAGCTCGTAACAAACCGAACTGGTGGGGAATTTTGCTGATCGTTCCGGTGGCCAACATTATTGTGCCGGGTTATCTGGCTTGGTCGGATTAGGCTTGTCACAGCTACTAGACCTGCCTTGGGGCTCCTCGAAAGGAAAAGGGACAAATTCCTTTGGCGAGCCCCGAGGCAAGTTAACTTACGTTAGTGCGTTGTGTTTAGCGTCAGCGAACTTCAGGGAGTAACGTGGACGCTGATCGCAACGTTGGCGCCGTTGTCCGTACGATAGGTGACGTCCGCGGCCGAACCGACCTTCAGTTTGCCATCAACCGTCGTGTTCTTGTCGATCGTGAAAGACATTGTGCTCGCGGCGCTAGCAGCTTGATCAGCAGAAACTCCCGACCCAACTGTGAGCGTGAACGAACTCTGATCAACAGAGGCAATCTTTCCAGACACGGATTGTGTCTGCGGGGTCGTCTGCTGCGCCGGCGCAGCCTGATGCGTGCCTGCCGGCGGAATTGCCAAAGCTCCCGTTACAAGAACCGTACCAGCCAACATCGAAAAACCAAATCGCCATGCGTTCTTCATTTCAAAGCCCTCCTCGGAGATTTGGCTGAGCGCAGGTAATGGTGCAGAAGGCGTGCCATACGCGCGTGTGCGGTGAAGTATTTGGGAACTCGAATGATTCTAATGAGATACGGATAAAGCAGAAGGCTGAGGAGCGCCATGCTTCCTAGTACCAGAACCGGAAAACTCTGCGCGCTGCGTAAACAATCGCATTAGGAATTAATGGGAAGAAACTACAGTTAACCCCGTATTGGCGGATGCGCTGGGTCTGGGCAATTCTTTCTGTTCAATTTTTATCGGAGAACTTGCGGCTGGCGGCTGCGCGCTGGCGTCATGGAATGAAGTATTGAGCGAAGCGGTGAGCGGATACGATTTCCCATGGTCGGTGAGTTCTGTTAACAGAAGCTCGTAACGAAAACCGTCAGGGTGGTTTTTGCTTCTGAGAAGGACGAGAAGGCCGCGGACTTCGGAATCGGCGTGAATTACGACGCCATCGCCCCGGCTCAGATCCGACACGACGGAACCATGGAATTCGGAGCCGTCGCGATCTGCATTCGAGTCGACGGACGTTAGCATTTTGACACGGAAGACAGTCCCTTGGGGAAGCGTGTCGATAGGATCGGCAGCGCTGGGTCGCAAACGAGTTTGCAAGTGAAACGGGAGAACCGATCCAGCTGAAACCCGGATTGGTTCAATCGTGGCACTGGAGACCTGCGCGGAGGAGAGAATCGCAAACACACTGACAGTGCAGAAAACTACGCCAAGGAAGCGATACATCGGGGATTGACCTCTCTGCCTTCAGACCGAACAAGCGCCGAAAGAAAATTCTAGATTTATGCGAGAAGGCCGTCAATGAAAATTTGACGTGGTGGTGTGCGTAATTTACCTGGACGTTTGGACAGTGCGGCGGATGCACGTTGGAATGGGCTTTTGGTCGAAAAATGTCCCTTGAACAGGACAATTTGCCAAGATTCTTCCCTCAGCGATAAGGAGAGGGGAAATGCCTCTCAGAATTCTATGTCTTTTTTACACATGCCGCCTTGGATTTTATCCCGCGATAGAGAGCACAGGAAATGTCGATGGTCGTTCGCATTGGCTATGTACACCATATTTATGGCTGCGAGTAAGTAACCAGGAATGGAAGAAGAGGGCTTTCCAATTACCATTGATCCTGCTGTACCCGGCAGCTATATGCCAGACCGCCACCAGTCGGCGTCGCCCTCCACTTGCACCTCGACCACACTTTCGTCGGCAAGAGCGAGTACTGTTCGAAAATGCTTTTGTCCCATTAACTCAAGATAGCTTTTCCCGTGAAATCGCCCGGATCCAATTTCGTGCGAATCCGGTCTTATGATCAATGCTTTATAGCCGGCAACCAGGCAACGCTGAATCTTTATAGTTTCCCCTAAGTTTGTCTCCCGGTTGAACGGATACTCGTCTGGATTTATAACCGCCTCGGACTGCACGATATACTCCTCCAGAATCTTAATGTTCAGCGTTCCTGGAACGAGATTGGTTAGACCTGTTCGAGCCTCGATAAGCGCCACGACATGTGCCAAGTTGGGAGTTGCGAGTCCGTAGCCCGTTGTGACAATTCCGGTAATGACTTTCATCGTTTGCCCGATTGAAAGTGAGCGTATCTGTAAAAGGTCATTACGCGCAAGAAATGAAAAAGCCGGGCTGAAGCCCGGCCCCTACAGAAGCCACTAAAAGAAAAAGGGCCCCGACAAGGTCGGGGCCCTGAAACACACTACTGAAGTCGTTTTCTCTTTGACTCGATACGATCTGACAGAATCCGCCCGAATCCTGGATTAAACCAGGTTGTAAACCGAACGTGTACCCCTGCAATTCGTGAGAAGAGCGGGATACATTTGCGTGGCATGATCCGCACACCATAGCGGAGTGAGCCACGACTACTTTAGAAAGGAGGTGATCCAGCCGCAGGTTCTCCTACGGCTACCTTGTTACGACTTCACCCCAATCATGAGTCATACCTTGGGCGCTTGCTTCCTTGCGGTCAGCGCGGCGACTTCTAGTACAACTCACTTTCGTGATGTGACGGGCGGTGTGTACAAGGCCCGGGAACGTATTCACGGCGTCGATCTGATACGCCATTACTAGCGATTCCGGCTTCATGCAGTCGAGTTGCAGACTGCAATCCGAACTGAGCAGAGTTTTCTCCGATTAGCTCCCCCTCGCGGGTTGGCAACGGTTTGTGCCCTGCATTGTAACACGTGTGTAGCCCTGGACATAAAGGCCATGCGGACTTGACGTCATCCCCACCTTCCTCTCCGTTATCCGGAGCAGTCCACGTAGAGTTCCCTCCTTGCGGAGTGGCAACTACGTGCAGGGGTTGCGCTCGTTGCGGGACTTAACCCAACACCTCACGGCACGAGCTGACGACAGCCATGCAGCGCCTCCACACTTGTCCCTTGCGGGAAGGCCATATTTCTATAGCTAGTCAAGTGCGCTTCGAGCCCAGGTAAGGTTCCTCGCGTAGCGTCGAATTGAACCACATGTTCCACCGCTTGTGCGGGCCCCCGTCAATTCCTTTGAGTTTCAGTCTTGCGACCGTACTCCCCAGGTGCAGGACTTAACGCGTTAGCTCCGGGACGACGCACGAACGTGCGGCACCCCAAGTCCTGATCGTTTAGGGCTAGGACTACCAGGGTATCTAATCCTGTTTGCTCCCCTAGCTTTCGTTCCTCAGCGTCAGTAGTGGTCCAGCGCGCCGCTTTCGCCACGGGTGTTCCTGCAGATATCTACGCATTTCACCGCTACACCTGCAATTCCACGCGCCTCTCCCACACTCAAGCACAGCAGTTTCGGAAGCAGTCTCTGGGTTGAGCCCAGAGATTTCACTCCCGACTTGCTACACCGCCTACGAACCCTTTACACCCAGTAATTCCGAGCAACGCTGGCCCCCCACGTCTTACCGCGGCTGCTGGCACGTAGTTAGCCGGGGCTTCTTATACCCGTACCGTCAGTTCCCTTGCGGGACATTCGTCCGGGTCGAAAGGGGTTTACACTCCGAAAAGCTTCATCCCCCACGCGGCGTCGCTGCATCAGGCTTTCGCCCATTGTGCAAGATTCCCCACTGCTGCCTCCCGTAGGAGTCTGGACCGTGTCTCAGTTCCAGTGTGGCTGGCCATCCTCTCAGACCAGCTAACGATCAAAGCCTTGGTAGGCCGTTACCCTACCAACTAGCTAATCGTGCGCGGGTTCCTCCTCCGACGCCTTACGGCTTTGAGTCCCCAAACCGAAGTTCAAGGAATGTTATGCGGAATTAGCTTCGGTTTCCCGGAGTTATTCCCCATCGAAGGGCAGATTACCCACGTGTTACGCACCCGTGCGCCGTGCGCCACCTGTATTGCTACAGGCGCGCACTCGACTTGCATGTGTTAAGCACGCCGCCAGCGTTCGCTCTGAGCCAGGATCAAACTCTCGTTTGAAACTGGTAGCTTGGCGAAAAAAAATGCCCTCTGATTTGCATCAGAGAGCCAGCCTGCCAAGCGAATTATTGTCGCTCGATTTACTCAGACCATTCGGGCTCGAAAAGGCCGAATGGTTTCGAACGGATTCTGGCACATCGTATCGATTGTCAAAGAGCAAGTCCTCCCTGTCCAGCAGAAAGGCACGTCCACAGCCAAAGGAGAATACGACAGGCGTGCGAATATGTCAACAGGAGATTATCGATTTCCACAGTCTTCCACAGATAGGGATCACAGATACGGCTAAGGCGTTTATTGGAAACGAGTTGCGGGGTTCGCAAGTCGTGATTCTTGCGAATCAGTGCTGGACTTATTGCGGTTTTGAAATTAGCCTTGCGAGCTTCGCAGAGCTAAAAAAGGAAATAGGGGTGCGGCGAGAATTCGTGGTGTGGCGTCTTTGGGGGTTGGAAAGCATACAAAGAAACTGCAAAAGCGCACTGGCAGGAGTGCCTGTGCTACTCGGAAAAAACACGGGACAAATGATGACTATGAAAAAAATGATGATTTGCGCGGGGATGATTTTGTGCGCCGCAGCGATTACTTCAGCGCCCGTTGTACGGGCTCAGAGCGCAAATTCGGCGGAGCAGTCGGGGCCTTACCCGTCGCTCGAGATTCGCGAAGTGACCGTCATCGATGGATCAGGAGCGCCGGCGTTTGGGCCGGTGAATATTTTTATCAAGGGGAATCGGATTGAGCGCGTGGTGCCGTCGGATTCGATATCGCGCAAGGAGAAGGACGAAGAAAGCGCGGCTAAGAAAGAACAGAAAGCGCCGGATCGCGTGATTGAAGGCAAGGGCATGTACGTGATGCCTGGCTTGATTGACGTGCACATTCATATCAACTCGTCGAAGGATGTGCCGGCGGAATACATCTACAAGCTGCTGTTGGGGCACGGCGTGACGACGGTTCGAACGTTCAATGTGGGGAACGACGATCCGGCTGAGATGGTGGCGGAGAAGAAAAAGATTGCAGCGAACCAGATTATTGCGCCGCGGATGTATGTGTATCCCTTCTGGGGACGCGGCGACGATCCGCGCTATTCGAATCCAGAGGGCGCGCGGCAGATTGTGGACGAGTGGCATGCGCTGGGCGTGGACGGGGTCAAGATTATTGGCAAGCCTGGCCTCTGGCCGGACGTGTTTCGCGCGATTGCGGATCAGGCGCGGAAAGACGGCATGGGAGTGGCTGTCCACATTGGGCAGGACGGCGTTTATCCGATGAATGCGGTGCAAGTCGCGAGCGAGGGCGCTTCGACGATTGAACATCATTACGGTTATCCGGAATCTTCGTACACGAACCAGACGATTCAGAATTTACCGCCGGGGTACAACTACTCGAGTGAGCCGGACCGATTTTTGGAGACGGGACGGTCGTGGCTGCAGGCGGACGTGGGGAAATTACATGGCGAAGTGATTCAGTCGCTGCTGGAGACGATGCATCGCACGGGATTCATCATGGTGCCGACATTCAGTATTTATGAGGCGAATCGCGATGTGACGAGGGCGGCAAATTTGCCGTGGCACTCGACGTACACGCTGCCGGTGGTGATGGATTCGTTCTTGCCGAATCCGGCGCATCACGCCTCTTATTTTTATGAGTGGACTTCTAACAAGGAAGCAGATTGGGCGCGAGCATACCGGCGGTGGCTGGATTTTGTGAACGATTATAAGAATCAGGGCGGGGTGGTCGCGGTGGGTTCGGATACGGGATTTTTGTTTGAACTGTGGGGATTCGGAACGATTCGCGAATTGGAGATGCTGGAGGAGGCGGGGTTTTCGCCGCTGGAGGCGCTGCATGCAGCTACGGAGAACGGGGCCAAAGTGGTGAAGAATCCGGAGCTGGGATTGGTACGGCAGGGCTATTTGGCCGACCTCGTTGTGCTTTCGGAGAATCCGTTGGCGGATGTGAAGGTGTTCTATGGAAATGGCGTGACGCGAGTAGGCACAGATCGCAAAGAAGTTCACGAGCAGTGCGTGAAGTACACGATTCGCGATGGCGTGATTTTTGATTCGCAGGCGTTGCTGACAGACGTGCGAGAGATGGTGGCGAAGGCCAAGCAAACACGGCCGGCCCAGGCGAAACCTTAGTAGCCGGCAACATGCTCGCCCAAGACCTTTTTGAATGCCCACAAAGAATCACTTCCGTGTAGTCGAATCTGCGACGCTGAGCTGGCCGCCGGCTTTCCACATTCCTTCGAGCCGATTTCGGCTTTTTGTGGCTGCCGACGTAACTGGGGTTACGACTGATATTATTTCCGAGTTTGTTCATGGCGCCCTGAAACGCGGCATGGTGTATTTCTGCGCATGGGGGCCTGATTGCGAAAGATTTCACGACGTCGTTGACAAAGTATTAGTCGAGGACGATTTAGGAGAACGTCAGTTCGTCGGACCGAACCCAACAGACGTGATTATGACAACGTGGCATAAGGACGACACTTTGGATGAGGCGAGCAATTACTTTATAAACTTTGCCTCTCCGACTGATGGATTCCAGGCTGATAGTGACTCATGGATAGCGCTGTGCGTGAACAATCCTGAATGGGCGGCATCCATTCGACAAAAAATCGAAGCGGCGGAATCCCCTAAATAGTCGACATGGTTGGCGTGCAATTGCAACCGCAGCCACTCGATGCACGGCCAAGCAAGCGGAGGAGGAAGTATGAACATTCGGACCGCGGTTCGAGTAGGATGCGGGATTTTAGCGGTGGGGGTTTGTGGACTTGGTGTGGTGTGGGCGCAGAAGAAAGCGCACGTGGAGCGGCCGATCATTGAGGCGCGACCGGAAGACGTGAGCACGATTGAAGGAATCGTGACGGCCAGTTACGAGACGATTTCGGGTGGCGTGGGTGTGCCGCGGCAGTGGGGACGCGACCGGACGCTGTTCGATCCAAATTCGCGGTCGGTGGCGGTTGGCGTGAACGCAAAGACGGGCGCGGTAACGACGCGCGGATCGACGGAGCAGGAGTTCGCGGACGAGGCGGATGCTTCGATGACGAAGGACGGGTTTACAGAGCGCGAGTTGAAGCACGTTATCAAGCGATTCGGGAATGTCGCGACGGTGCTGAGCAGCTACGAAGGAACGGTGGCCTCGGGCAAAGTAATCACGCGTGGCGTAAATATTTTCCAGCTGTATTTTGATGGGAAGCGCTGGTGGATACTCTCGATGGTTTGGGATGAAGAGCGCCCCGGGAATCCGATTCCCAAAGAACTGCTGTAGAGTCTTTCCCGCTCGGACGAAATCAAATCCGAAGAATATGCCAAGAACTCTGTTTGGAGCGTGCTTCCCTGCGCTATTTCTACGATACTAGGCGCATTCTCAATGGGGAACCAAGATCGCCGTTCAATTGCGTAGCCATGCGTTCAAGCCTAGCCGACCGCTTGCTGACATCACTAAAAAAACGAGGAATGTTGCGTGCAGGAGAGCGCGTGGGGGTGGGTGTATCTGGCGGCGCGGATTCGGTGGCACTGCTGATGCTCTTGCTGGAATTGCGCGAGAAGCTGGGAATCGTCGTGAGCGTCGCGCACTTAAACCATAAGTTGCGCGCCAAGGCTTCGGAGGCAGACGAGAAATTTGTCGCAGGGCTGGCGGCCAAGCACGGGCTGGCGTTTCACGTGGAGAGCGTGGACGTGGCGGCGCGGGCTCGGCGTGAAAAGGCGAATCTGGAGGATGCCGGTCGAGGGGCGCGGTACGAGTTTTTCGCGACCCTGGTGGAGGAAAGAAAAGTGGATCGCGTCGCGGTGGCGCATACGGCGGATGACCAAGCAGAGACGGTTTTGGCGCATATGTTACGCGGGACGGGACTGGCTGGTCTTGGAGGGATTCATTCGCAGACGAAGAGCGTTGTCAGGCCCTTGCTTGGCGTGCGGCGGGCGGAGTTGCGCGCGTATCTGCGAGCGAAAAAACAGAAATGGCGCGAAGACGCTACGAATCGAGATACGTCGCGAACGCGGGCGCGGATTCGGAAGAAGTTGTTGCCGCTTTTGGAGAAACAATTTCAGAGTGGCGTGGTAGAACATCTTGGTTCGCTGGCGGAGTTTGCGCGGGAGGATGAGGAGTTTTTGGAGTTGCTTGCGCAGGAGCATTGTGAGGCGCTCGCACGGAGAACTAAAATTGATGGACGAATCTCCGTGAGAGATTTTCTGCAGCCGATCAAAGGACAGAGACTTTACACAGAGCGCGCGGAGAGCACAGAGGACACAGAGAAGAAAAACCAAGCGGCCCTGACCAAGCGGATGCTGCGTCGTCTAATTGAAGAGAGGAAGGGCGGGACGGGCCAGATTACCGGGCAGCACATTGGGGCAGTGCTCGATTTGGCGCGGCATGGAGAAAATGGCAAGGCGGTGCAGTTGCCGGGCGGCGTCGACGTTCGGCGCGAGCAAAACGAGTTGGTTTTCTGCACAAATTCGTCGCGGCCAGCTCTTCGAACCAGCGGAAAAGGTGAGAAGGCAAAATCTTCTGCGGCAGAGTACGAGTACAAAATCGATTTTACGAATACCAGAAATGGCGACGTGATTTTGCCAGTGCCGCAAGCGCAGTGCGTTTTCCGCCTCAGGGTGATTGACTGGCTCGCCCAGACGGGGGAAACTAGAGAATCAGGGGCGGTCTTAGACCGCGACCGGCTGCGTTTGCCGCTTGTGCTGCGCAACTGGCGTTTCGGGGACAAGCTGCAACCCGGGGGGCATCAGAAAGCGCACAAGCTGAAGCGGCTACTGAACGAAAAGCGCATCAGCCGATGGGAGCGAGATGGCTGGCCGGTTTTGACGAGCGGCGGCGTTCTTGTGTGGGCGCGCGGCTTTCCAGTTGTCGCTGAGTTTGCAGCAAATGAGGGGACCCGAACAGGAATTTTGATCGCCGAGGAAAAGTCTTGATGCGTGACCGCCCAGCGGTCAAGTCGAGGGCTCCAGGCCGTGCGGCTTATTCTGCCGCGCGAATTGGCGCGAGGGTTGCTGCACTTGGACGAGAGATTTCGCGAGCGTACAAAGGCCGACGGGTGGACGTGGTTGTTACTCTTGACCGCGGATTTGTTTTTGCCGCAGACCTGATTCGCGAGATTAACACCGCGGTGGTTTGCCACTTCGTGCGCGAGGATGTGCGAGACGTTGATGAGGGTGGACACGCAAGACGCGAAGTTTATTTTGGTTCGCGGCCGGAGCTGAAAGGCCGGGACGTTCTCCTGCTCGATGCGGTGCTGGAGAGCGGCGTGACCCAAGAGTTTCTTTTGCGGCGTTTGGGCGAAAGCCAGCCCAGGTCGCTGCGACTGGCGGTACTGCTAGATAAGCCCGCGCGGCGGCGCGTGGGACTGGAGCCTGATTACTTTGGGTTCCGGACAGCATCTAATGAAGTATGGGTCGGGTACGGCCTGGCTGCGGACAACGGAACGGGGCGAAATCATCGGGCTCTTTCCAGCGGGGCAGCGCAGGTGAAGCGACGGCAAGGCAGCAAGAAGTAGGTTCGAAAGATTTGCCAGTCGCTTCCTCACGGAATGAATTTCCGCGAGGCCAAGGACAAAGGTGAGGACAACGTGAATTCCAGTTCTACGGCAAAAACAATTCTTTTCTGGATCTCCATCGTGTTTCTCGGCGTGATGCTGTGGAAGCTGGTGTCCGCGAATGGAAGCCAGGCACGCGAGCAAACGCCCAGTTACAGCGAGTTCATGGCCAAGGTGGACGAGGGAGACATCAAGGAAGTGACGCTGTACCTCTCACCGAATAGCTATGAGGTTCAGGGAGAATACCTTCGTCCCGCGAACACGAAATTTGTGGTGACGGTTTTCAAGGAAGCGGCTCCTGATCTGGTAAAGCAACTGAAGGACAAAGGAGCGGTAATCAAAGGAATGAAGGAAGTGCGCAGCGGAGATTGGATTTTGATCCTGCTGAACGCGGCGCCGCTTATCTTGCTTGTGGGCTTTTGTTTGTTCCTGATGCGGCAGATGCAAGCCGGCGGTAACAAAGCGCTGAGCTTTGGCAAGTCGCGCGCGCGTTTGCTATCGGCGCAGCAGAAGAAAGCGACTTTTAAGGATGTCGCCGGCACAGATGAAGCCAAGGAAGAGTTGCAGGAAATCATCGAGTTTTTGAAGGACCCGCAGAAATTCCAGAAGCTTGGCGGACGCATTCCGAAGGGCGTGTTGCTGGTCGGGCCTCCTGGAACGGGCAAGACTTTGCTTGCTCGGGCAATCGCGGGAGAAGCGAACGTCCCATTCTTCTCGATTTCCGGTTCGGATTTCGTGGAAATGTTTGTGGGCGTCGGCGCGAGCCGCGTGCGCGATTTGTTCGAACAGGGCAAGAAAAACGCGCCTTGCATCATCTTCATCGACGAAATCGATGCCGTCGGACGCCATCGCGGCGCAGGCTTGGGCGGCGGACACGACGAGCGCGAGCAAACCTTGAATGCTTTGCTCGTCGAGATGGATGGATTCGAATCGAACGAAGGCGTGATTTTAATTGCAGCCACGAACCGGCCCGATGTTCTCGATCCAGCTTTGCTGCGTCCTGGGCGATTTGACCGCCGCGTCGTAGTTGCACGGCCTGACGTGAAGGGCCGCGAAGAAATTCTTCGCGTGCACACCCGCAAAGTGCCGCTGTCCGATGATGTGGAGTTGTCGATTATCGCACGCGGAACGCCAGGCTTTTCTGGCGCGGATCTCGCAAACCTGGTGAATGAAGCGGCGTTGTGGGCTGCCCGCCAGAACCGTAAGTTCGTGATGCAAGTCGACTTCGAGATGTCCAAAGACAAAGTGTTGATGGGCGTCGAGCGCAAGTCGATGATTCTTTCAGATGAAGAGAAAAAGAACACGGCCTATCACGAGGCGGGACATGCATTGGTTGCGGCGATGACACCGGGAGCCGACCCCGTTCATAAAGTGACGATCATTCCTCGAGGGATGGCGCTCGGCCTCACGATGCAACTGCCTGAAGACGACAAGCACACCTACACGCGCGAATATCTCGAAGCGATGCTCGCCGTGTTGATGGGCGGACGCTCGGCGGAGGAGATTTTCCTGGGACACATTACGACCGGGGCCGGCAACGATATCGAGCGAGCCACCGACCTGGCCCGCAACATGGTTTGCGAATGGGGCATGAGCGAACTTGGCCCTCTGGCCTATGGCAAAAAGGATGAGGCCATCTTCCTGGGCCGCGAGATTACGCAGCATCGCGACTACTCCGAAGATACGGCGATTCAGATCGACAAGGAAGTGAAGCGCATCGTCAACAACGGCTATGAGAATGCGAAGAGGCTGCTTTCCACCAATCGCGAGACGCTCGAGCGGATCGCACAGGCTTTGCTCGAACGCGAAGTGATCGATGCGCTCGAAGTGAAAATGCTGATGGAAGGCAAGCCGCTGCCGGAAAAGCCGCGGACGCCGCCACCTCAAGCTCCTCCAGCGCCCAGCGCGGATCCTAAGGTCGTACGGCCGGAGTTGCGGCCAGCACCGGGATTCACGCGCGGCGAGAATCCAGCGAAGGCGTAATCACCAGTTCACGATAGAGTTAACGGTGAAGGGGCGCGAGAAATCGTGCCCCTCTTTTTTTGCAGCGCGCTTTTCCGGACGGATTCATCGTGAATGGGGGAACGGTTACCGCCGCGGGCAAAATGGCGTAGAATGCGGTTATGGGAAAGAAGGAACCGGACAATCTGCAGGTGACGTGCCCGTGCTGCCAGGCGAAGCTGGTGGTTGACGCCGTGTTTGGTGCGGTACTTTCGCACGAAGTCCCCGTGAAGGCGGGGCCGAACGTCGATCTTGAAAATGCGCAGGGGATTCTTGCCGAGCAGCACCGTCAGCGCGAAGACAAATTTGCCGACTCGTTTTTTCAGGAAACCCACAAAGAAGATATTCTTGCCAAGAAATTCGAGGAAGCGATGAAGAAAGCTAAAGACGCACCCTCAGGCAAGCCGCTTCGCGATTTTGACTTGGATTAATGGTAGGACAGGCACTCCCGCCTGTCTGCTTTTGCTTTTAGTCTGAAGCGGGTGGCACAAAGGCAAATCTGCCCCGCTGAGTTAAACTCCTAGTCCACTGTTCGTTCATCCCATGATCTCACGTAAGAAATTCCGGCTGAAGCTGCCTTCGCGAACGCTCGTACTTGGGGAACGCACCCTGGTGATGGGCGTTTTGAACGTTACGCCAGACAGTTTTTCGGATGGCGGGAAATACGCGCAACCGGAGCTCGCCATCGAGCAGGCACTTGCGATGGAGCAGGCCGGCGCCGACATTCTTGACGTCGGGGGCGAATCCACACGTCCGGGTTCCGAAGAGATTTCTGCTTCGCAAGAATTGGATCGCATTCTTCCTGTGCTGGAAGCGTTGCGAGGCCGGCTAAAGATTCCCATATCGGTGGATACGCGGCGAGCCACCGTTGCAGATCTCGCTCTTCGCGCCGGCGCAGAGATTATCAATGACGTTTCGGGATTAAAAAACGAAGCGCGCATGGCGGGGATCGCGGCGAAGTTTGGTGTGCCTCTCATTCTGATGCACATGCGCGGGGAGCCTGCAACCATGCAACGCGGGCCGTTCGCGAGAAACGTAATGAAAGATGTGACGCGGGGGCTGCGCGAATCCGTGGCGAAGGCACGTAAGGCTGGCGTAGCGAAATCTCAGATAATTTTGGATCCGGGTATTGGATTCGGGAAGAGTCATTCGCAGAACTACGAGTTGCTGCAGAAGCTGCCGCAGCTCGCCGTGCTTGGTTATCCGCTGCTTGTCGGCACGTCGCGCAAAGGATTTCTTGGCACCACGCTAGCGCGCGACGGTAAACCTGTCCCGCCGGAAGAGCGCATCTGGGGGACGGCAGCAACGGTCACCGCTAGCATCTTGGGTGGCGCTCACATTGTTCGTGTCCATGACGTTGCGGAGATGGCGCAGGTCGCGCGGGTTGCCGATTGTGTCGTGAATCCCGGGTTGCGCGTTCGCTAATTGCCATCGGCCACTGCAGTATTTTTTCAGACTACGGTTTGAGCTCGAGTGTGTCTGTCGTTTCACGATCGACGGACGGCTTGCTATAGCGCAGTGGAAAATATTGCCCGTTGACCCACAGCGACAGTAAATCATCATAGTGCACGCTGCCGGGCTGACCACTTTGTCCGGGTACATTGACGGCGGCAGCGTTGTCCCAGTCGCTCAAATCAAAAATCTCGCGGTAGCTCGCGCCAGCCAATTGGTCAAAGGAAGCGCCTCCAAAATACGTAGCGTCCACGGTGCTGCCATCGCCGGGGCGAGAGAAGGGGCCGCGATCGAAAAGTGCTTCGGCGCCAGGCGCAACGTGACCGAGCGGATGCTTGAACGAAACGCGATGTAGCTTTCCCCAAGCCCAGTTTTTGGTATCAGGGCCGAGTTTGGCCGAGAGTTTTTGCTCCGCCGCCTGGAGCGTCTGAAGCAAAAGAGCATCGCGAGCGGCTTCGGGATTCTGGCCAAAAACCGCTACGCTCGGATGGGACAACTCTTGCAGTATTTCCGGCAGGGCAAATTTTCCGGCGATCTTTTGCGCTTCCGCGGGAACGGACAGCTTCGTGACCGCATCGCGCAGCTCCGCGTCCCAGAATTCGTAAAGCGTGGCAGCTATCGAATCAGCGGTGACTGCGCAATCCCAATCGAGCAGGAGTTTGGCGGAGCTGCTTGGCGCGCTGCCTGCAGCATGCTTCAACAGACCTTGCAGATCCCGCGCCGGGAGCGACACAACGTCATTCTGCAAATTCTCCATGTCCGCAAGGCTGAGTTTGTGCCCGCTCTTTGCCGCGCCACTTAGCACTTCTGAGATGCGCAGGAATCTTTCCGGCGAAGCCCATTGAAATCCGACCGCATAGCCGTAGTTTTCCGGAATCATTTTGTGATTGGCTGTGGCCACAAAACCCGATGCTGGATTGTAGGTGTGCGGGAGTTCGCCATTGGGGACAAAACCACTCCACTCAAAGCCGCCGCTCTCTGGCACAGGAAGAAGGCCGGTCCAGTTTTTGCGTAAAGGAGCGAGGCCAGTGGAATGCTCGCCTATGTTTCCGTCGCGATCGGCGTAAACGATATTCTCCGAAGGGACTTTCCATCGTGGCATAGCCTGCTCAAATTCCTGCCAGTTTTGTGCTCGATCAAGAGCCAGCGAGCCAAGGTAGCCTGCAGTACCAGGTTCCGCGCCCACCCAATGCAAAGCTAGCGCGCGTTTCCCGTCGTCCCAGAGCACGGGTCCGTGACGCGTGAATTTCAGTTTCGCAATCACAGGCGCGCCGCCGCGCACCGCGATGGTTTCCGTCTTTACTTCCATGTGTTCCCAACCGCGCTCTGTTTTGTACTGCTCAGGATCGGCGGGATTTAACTCCGCCAGGTAGAGATCCTGCTGATCGAGCCCGAAAATTGTGAAGCCCCAGGCAATTTTTTCGTTGTGGCCTGCGGCGACTCCCGGCAGTCCAGGTTCCCCCGCGCCGATGACGTTCCATCCGGGCGCCACGAGATGCACGATGTAGCGCAGCGAAGGTTCGGCGATGACGCGGTGGGGATCGTTGGCGAGGAAGGGCTTTCCGGTGGCCGTCAGCGAGCCGGAAACGGTCCAGTTGTTGCTTCCTTGCGTAGGCGTTTCCGAGAAATGGAGTGGCACGTCGCTGCCTATGAGATTTTCCAGAAGCGCGGGCGATAAGCCTGAAAAATCAATACCGGGAGCCGGATCGAGTTTTACAGGTGGGTCGAGTTCAAGCAGTGTGGCGGCTTTTTCTGGGCCAAGAAGAGCGACCAGTTGCGCGTTGTGAAGTTCACTCGCGCCGTTGCCCGTCACCGAGTATGCAGCCAAACGGTTCAGACAGTCTTCAGGTTTCCACGGCTCGGGTTTGAAGCCAGCGAGCTGAAATTCAAGAGGGAGACCAATGGCGGCGGGCTTTTGGATTTCTTCGATGTACGCATTGATCCCGGAGGTGAAGGCTTCGAGGATTTCTTTCGTGTCAGGCGAGTAGCTCATGTATTCGGCGTCCATGTCGCCGCGATAACGCAGCAGGCGTGCGCTCGTATCCCGCTTCACGTACGAAGGGCCGAGGATTTCCGCAAGACGGCCTTGGCCGGAGCGCTTCCAAAGTTCCATCTGGAAGAGGCGGTCTTGCGCGACGACGAACCCTTGCGCGAAGAAGAGATCGTGCTGATTTTGCGCGTAAATGTGTGCCACTCCCCAGTGGTCACGCTGTACGCGCACACTTTGGCGGAGGCCGTGGACGTTGAGCGTTCCGCGAATCACAGCAAGGGCGGCTTTTGCTCGAGCATCGATGCTCGCTGTGGATGTTTTGATCGCCGATTGCCCAAAGGCTGCTACAACGAGCACCAGATTAACTACAAGAACCGAAATCGATTTTTTCATCGCGAATTCTCTCGACGGAATGAATTTTCCCCATATATTTCTCACTTGCGCGGCGTGAGCTTATACTACTCCGCGCCAGGATGCACGGCCTCGCCGCTGAAAGAAGCGGCCGCAACGCCGTCTCTTTCGCGGAGAGCATGCCGATGCACTACGTCAAGACTTTCTTTAGTTCATTACTTCTTTACTTCATTGTTTCGCTCTCCGCCTCGGCGCAACTGCCTCAGGCGAAAGATCCTCTCAGACCCGCGCCATCCGGACAAAGTGCCGCGGCTTGTTCGACGACGGATGCTTCGAGCTGCGCGCAAGCCGCCGCGAAGATTGTGCCGCTGGTGATGGGCCCATCCCCCATGGAAGAAAATCTTCGCCGCCTCACCGACGAAATTGGCGGACGCGTGACGGGATCGCCGGAAATGGCCAAAGCCATCGGGTGGGCTCTGGCTGCGTTTCGCGCCGAAGGGGTGGAAGTTCATACCGAGAAATACACAGTGCCCGCCACCTGGAGCGAAGGCGACACCCGCATCGAATTGCTGGGCCCAGTGAAATTTCCCCTCCGAGGTGTTTCGGAAGCTTGGGCCCCGGCCACCTCTCCTAGCGGGATCGAAGCCAACGTCATCGATATCGGCAACGGCACTGAAGCCAACTTCGCGGAGATGGCTGCTCACCTAAAGGGTGCCATCCTCCTTGTCCATAACGACCCCATCATCACTTACGCAGATCTCACCAACGAATGGGCCAAGCCTCAGCCGGTTATTGCGCGCGCTGTCAGGGATGGTGCCGCCGCCATTTTTTGGATGGGTGCCCGCGAACGCCTGCTGCTCTATCGCGCAACCAACACCATCGATGGAAACATCGACAAGATTCCCCAAGCCATTCTGGCGCGCGAAGACGCTTTGCGCTTGGCCCGGACGATCGCGGCCTATCCCGGCAAAGTTCGCGTTCATCTCGATTTGCCCAACAGGATTGGCGGACCTGTGGAGCAGGAAAACGTGGTCGGCGAAATTCGCGGCTACGAAAAACCGGACGAGGCCGTCATTCTGGGAGCCCATCTTGATTCCTGGGAGTTGGGTACTGGAGCACTCGATAACGGATGTAATGCCGCGATGGTCATCGAAGCCGCGCGCGCAATCAAGGCTACCGGGCTTCTGCCCCGGCGCAGCATCCGCTTCGTCCTCTTCAGCGGCGAGGAGCTGGGCGTGCTGGGTTCCCACGCCTATGTTAAGGCGCATCGCGCCGAGCTAGACAAAATCCGCGCGATGATTACCTCGGACTACGGCTCCGGCCGCTTCACGGGCTACGAGCTCGGCGGGCGGCGCGACACCGAAGCCGCTGTTCGCGAGATTTTGCGCCCGTTGGAATCCTGGAATGTGAACAATCACACCTACGACCTTGATCTCGGGAGCGATCATGTCGATTTCTTCCTGGAAGGCATCCCTATTCTGGCCGCCAATCAGGAAGAAGCCGGCTACGTGCAGAAATATCACACCATGGCCGACACCTTCGATAAGGTCGATATGCTCTCTCTAAAATTGAACACCGTGGTCGCCGCGCTTACCGCTTGGGGTGTGGCGGACCGCGCGGAACCCCTCGGCAAGCGCCTCACCCATACCGAAATCGAACAAATCCTGATAGAGACCGGCGTCGACAAACAAATGCAGTTTTTTGGGCTCTGGGACGACTGGCAGTCCGGCGCCCGCGGCCGCAAGCCTTAAGGTTCCATTTTCATCCAAATCAGAGGACTTGGTGCTCTAGAAGATAGTCCACTCTTAGGCAGCATCGCGCGTATACGGAATTGCTTCCCGGTATACTGGAAGCGTGAACGATCCCTCCATTGACTTGATGAACGCAAAGACGGTGCGCATCCTGGCGCTGGATTACGGGCGCGCGCGGATCGGTCTGGCCATCGGCAATACGGAAGCAGGCTTGGCGCAGCCGCTGGGCACGCTGGACCGCATCAATCGCAACGAAGACATGCGGCGGTTGCGGGAGTTAGTACGCGAACATGGCGTACAGCAAATTGTGGTGGGGCTGCCGCTGCGACTCGACGGAACGCGCGGCGATATGGCCGAAGAAGCGGCGCGTTTTGGGCAACGCGTGCACAAGCAAATGGGATTGCCTGTCGAGATGGTGGACGAGCGACTGACTAGTTGGGAAGCGGAGCGTTTGCTCGAAGAACAACAAGGCCGAACCATTCACGCAACTTCCAGCAAACAGCGAAAAAAAGAAAATCCGAAGTTAGGCGTGGATGCCATGGCTGCAGCGTTGATCTTGAAGGAGTATCTGGACCGGCGGCAATCCGCGCAAGCAGTGCAAGACGCGAAGTGAAATACATGCACTTGGGATTCGCGAGGGTGATTTGAAAAGGGTTTTGCTCTTCATTTTGGTGCTAGCGCTGGCCGCGGCGGGAATCGCAGCCTGGGGATGGTATTGCATCACGCAACCCTATCAGGGCTTTGCAAGCGGAGGCGTGTTCCTTACGGTGCCGCATGGAGCCTCCAGCCGCGGCGTAGCTCACATTCTTGAGAGCAACGGTGTGGTGCGCAGCGCTTTGGCGTTTGAGATCTATGCGCGGCGCCATCCGCGGCGATCGCTCGAAGCCGGAGAATATCTTTTCGATCGCCCCGTAAGCGGCCGCGAGGTTTTCTGGAAGCTGGCGAAGGGTGAAGTCTACGAAATTCCCTTTACGGTTCGCGAAGGCGAAACTTTGTACGACATTGCTCACGATCTCGAAGCCGGGCACTTTCTTCCCGCCGATGATTTTGTGAAAGCCGCAAGCGACCCCGTGATGATTCGCGACATCGACCCGCACGCGTTGACGCTCGAAGGTTATCTCTTCCCTGCCACGTATCAATTGCCACGCCACCCGGTCGCTGTGGAGTTGACCGCCGCCATGGTGAAAAAGTTCAAGGAACAGTGGGCGCGGATTTCACCGCCAATGGCGGGCGATGATAAAACGCGGCTTGCGTCAGGCTACCCAATTTCTTCGATCGTGACACTGGCTTCCCTCGTCGAGCGCGAGACGCCCAAAAAAGAAGAACGGCCTCTCGTGGCAGGAGTCTTTGAAAATCGCCTGCGCAAAGACATGATGCTGCAATGCGACCCGACCGTGATCTACGCTTTGGAACAAGAAGGCCGCTACAACGGCACGCTTACCGGAGCCGACCTGCACGTACATTCGCCCTACAATACCTATGAGCACACTGGATTGCCGCCGGGACCCATCGGCAATCCGGGTGAAGCTTCCCTGCGGGCGGCGTTACAGCCGGCGGAAACGGACTACCTCTATTTCGTTGCCAATACGCAGGGCGGACATTTTTTTAGCGCGACACTGGAACAACACAACCGGAATGTGACAAAGTACCGCCGTCTGCTGGCCGGGCTTCCCGCCGACCCTCCGCCTCCCCCACCGGAGACGCCAAAGCAGACGCAGGCGCATACTAAGAAGAAGGCACACGCCAAACCGCGTAAAGGCACAGCTTGATGAGTGATTTGGAAAAATCTAAAAAAGATCTGATCCTCGATACGGCCAGAGAAATAGGCGCTTCGAAATGGACGCTCGCGGAGATTGATCAACTGCGCCGACGGCTCCATGCGGAGCATGGCGAGGCGGGAAAGACCAGCTCGGAATACATCGGGGACGTCTTGAAATCAGCGGGCTGGAAAGTGCTGCTCACCTTGCAGGAAGAAGCAGAGGAGCAGTATGAAGAAGAATTCGAAGACCTGCTCCATTTTAAAACGCTGGAAGATGCGGAAGTCAGCATCATGCGGCTGGATGAGCTGATGCGGAAATTTCAGGCGCACGGCGAACATGCCGCGGTCGAACGAGTTTTGGGCATCGCGCGCCTTGGCAAACGACGCGCCGAAATGATTTCGCGAAACCATAAAGTAGAACCGCACAAACGCGAAGAAAAAGTGGAGATTGCCAATTGGTTTCGCATTTGGCTCGAAACTCCCGACGCGTTCTTCGACTGGCTCGATGTGCGAAAGCAGTCACCCGATTTTCGAACGAGGTTCCCTGAAGTGGAGACGCTGGAATGAGTCTTCACCCCGGCGCGCCACCCGGTGCGCTCGAGTTGCCTCCCTTCTCTCTGGACGTGGAAGCGCTCGACCTCGGCCCTGGCGTAAAAGCTGTCGGGCTCGAGCTCGTTGAAACGGAAAACCGCGAGCCTGTTCGTGGCAAGAAGGCAGCGGAGATTTGGTCGGCCGTCTTCCCTGCCCTGGCGCATGAAGAATATTATGTCGTGGATTTCTTCAGTCACATCGATCGCGTTGAGGAGTTTTGCAAGGCTCGGAAGATCGAGTATCGCGGAGCAGGCGTGCGGTGTGTAGTTCTGCCGCAGCCGCGGCAGGGTCAACTGTTCCAGCTTTTCGAGCGCTTCGAAGGCGAAACGTTTGGAATTCGCGCTGGAGCCGCTGCGCAAACTCCCGATGCGGCGCTGGAAGGCGACCTTTCCAAGCGCGGCGTCGATGCCTACCAAGCCGCCTATGAACGCTATTTATTTTGCGCTGTCTGCGAGCCGGAAGACGGCTGGGTTACGCTACTCAGCGGGTCACTCTGGGCCAGTGAAGTGATTCGGCGCGTGCGGCCCGCTGCGCTGCCTTTCGATATCTACATCGCCCGCCCTCAATAACTGACCCGATTCGCGAACGAAATATTCGCAGCTGTACCCCGGCCTCTGAGACCTCGGCGTTAATTCTTTGTTTTGTTTGAGTTGCACCTGACAAGCGCGCCCCAAGATTCTCCCCTCTCGACACATAAATCCACGCGCAGCATTCGCAGTCTACCCGGTCCTTCGTTCATAATGATCATTGGCACTTGGTTGACGACTGCAAACATGGTTGTTAGATTGCTTCGTTTGTACCTAAAGGGCGGAAAAGACGGATGCGGCATGGGTTGGCGTGCATGCTCGGGATGACAGTGGCGGCAATTTGCTGCGGCTGTGGCGGCTCGGTCAGCACAAAGGTTACCGTCCCACCCGCGCAAATCGTCGTCGCGAAGGATGCCACGCGCGAGGAATTGCTCGATAAATACAACACGATGGCGAAGGGCGTGAAGAGTGTAAACGCCACCGTAGAGCTGAAACCCACGGCAGGCTCAGAGTATAGCGGCGTGATCGAGGAGTATCACGAAGTGAAAGCGTTTCTACTTGCCGAGCGGCCAGCGTACATCCGGATGATCGGGCAGGCGCCAGTGATCGGTAAAACAGTTTTCGACATGGCCAGCGACGCGGAAACGTTTCGCGTGTCGATTCCATCCAAGAACAAATTTCTTGTAGGGCCAATCGCGTTGGAGCGCACCAGCAGCAAGCCCATCGAAAATCTTCGGCCTCAGCATTTGCTTGACGCGCTGCTTTGGAGCGAAATTCGCAAGCAAGAAGACGTGCTCTTTAAAGAGTTCAATGATGAGAGAGCGCGATACTATGTGCTGACGGTCTTGCGCGGCGGATACCAAAGGGAAATTTTGCGGGAGATTTGGTTTAATCGCGCCGATCTACAGGTTGCGCGATTGCAGGAGTTTGGACCTAAGGGTGCCTTGCTCTCCGATGTGCGCTACTCGGACTGGGAGGCGATTACTACCGATCAAGAGCAAAAAGACGCAACGCCGTCCGGCGTTACTTCTTTCCCGCGCACGATTCAAATCGATAGATCGCACGATGATTACCGGTTGGCCTTACAGGTGACCAAGCTAATGCTGAATGAAGACATTCCGGCGGAACGCTTCAAGCTTGAGCAGCCCGCGGGTTCGGAACTGGTTCATGTTGGCGAAGAGTCAGCGGTGAAGAAGCCATGATGGGCGAGCTGATTGTCCGCAACCTGCTGCACCGGCCTCTCCGCACTTTAATCGGCGTTCTCGCCGTTGCTGTCGAAGTAGCGCTGGTCGTGCTAATCGTAGGCCTGACATCAGGCTTGTTGACCGAAACGGCCAAGCGCATTGAGGGCATCGGCGCGGACGTTATGGTTCAGCCACCCGCTGCTTCCATGTTCATCGGAATGACCGGCGCGCCCATGCCTATAAAAATTGCAGACAAGTTGGCGGAATTGAAATACGTCCAAGCTACGGCCCCGGCCCTTCTCCAGTTCAATTCCAAAGGTGTGATCGAGACTATTTGGGGGATCGAGCCCGAAAGTTTTCGTGCCGTCTCAGGTGGATTCGTTTTCCTGGAAGGCCACGACTTGGAAGGCCCGGATGATCTGCTCGTGGACGACTGGGCGGCAAAAGCAAAACACATCAAAGTCGGCGACACTTACAAAGTCCTGAATCATGATTGGCACGTGGTAGCCATTATTGAGCATGGGAAAGGCGCGCGCTTGTTCGTTTCTCTTGCAACTCTCCAGGACCTGGTGGGCGCGCATGACAAAGCCACCATTTTCTTGATTAAGTGCACGCGGCCCGAGCATGCGGAAGATGTCATGCAGGAGACTCGCCATCTATTGCCCGGTTATACGGTCAGTCCTCTCAGTTCATTTTTGTCGGTGATGACTTCCACCAATATTCCGGGATTGCAGACATTTATCAACGCCATGATTTCGCTCGCGGTCACCATCGGATTGATGGTGATATTTTTGACGATGTATACGACAGTGATCGAGCGGACACGCGATATCGGTGTGCTGAAATCTCTTGGGGCAGGCCGCGCGTTCATCGTGCGCGCGCTGCTGACCGAGTCGGCCGGACTTTGCCTGATGGGCATCGTGGCAGGCGTAGGACTGAGCTACGCAGTGCGCGCTGCATTTCTGGCAGGCTTCCCCACCTTGTCTATTCTCATAACGTGGCCATGGATTCTTCGCGCCGGGGCCATTGCACTGGCAGGAGCAATGCTTGGCGCCAGCTATCCCGCGTGGATGGCCAGCCGTAAAGATCCCGTCGAGGCGCTCTCTTACGATTAAGAATTAGTGGAATGCCAAGGTTGCAGAATTACGAAGGAACAGCACTGTTAGAAAGGGAGAAAACGCTGCGGAAGCTTGCGGCGGCTAGGCAGACATGGAAATCGCAGCTACAATACAGCAACCTGCCGAAGGGCTGATTGTCCCAGGAAAAAAGAGCTTGGAGCCGATACTCAAAACAGAAAACTTGTGGAAGCTCTACCGCGCAGGGAAAGTGGACGTGCCAGCTCTGCGTGGTGTGAACTTCTCCGTAGCGCCCGGCGAATCGGTGGCAGTGATGGGGCCGTCAGGTTGCGGGAAATCCTCTCTACTATATGTGATTGGCGGCCTGGCACAGGCTTCCAAGGGCCATGTGCTGGTAGACGGCAACGATTTAACGGCAATGAGCGACGCTGAACGCACCAAACTCCGTCGAAGCAAAATTGGATTTGTCTTCCAGCGTTTTAATCTCTTGCCAACGCTAACCGCCAAAGGCAATATCGCCATCGCGCAATTTATTCACGGGGATGGTTTTGACCCGCACCGTTTCGATGTTGTGACCAGCTTGCTGGGCCTCGCGGGTCGCCTGCAACACAAGCCTTCGGAGCTTTCTGGTGGCGAGCAGCAACGCGTGGCGATCGCGCGGGCGATTATCAATGAGCCAAAGATTTTGCTGGCCGACGAGCCCACGGGTAACCTCGATTCAAAAAACTCGGAAGTGGTGCTGCAGATGCTTCGGCAACTCAACAAAGATTTGGGCCAGACCATCGTCATGATTACGCACAATCCCGAAGCCACGACATACTTTGACCGCGTGGTGCACATGCGGGATGGCGTGATTGTTGACGGAATTCCTGCGGACTGAGATGGCGAGTCTCGGACAAATATTTTCGAGGACGTTTTTCTGGGCCTACGAGCGCGGCACGTGGCAGTACGACGCCGCCGTCATTCTAATTTTGATTTTCGTGTTGGCCACGCCACGCTCATGGTTCCACGACCAGCCGCAGATGGGCCTTCCCGCGAACACTCCAGGACAAGTGGTCCTTGTTAGCGAGCAAGGCGACAGCAAAATCTACCGCGTAGATGCACGCATCCTTGCGCCTCCCGAGCAAACGCCGGCGTTGGAGAATGAGCTACACAACGCAATGCAAAAATCGCTCCCCGAACTTCGCAACAAGCGCTTCACCATTTCCAAAATCGAGCCAGTACGCGACGAACAAGGCACTGTAATCGCCTACCACGTGGAAATCCACCGTTAGTAATCGAGTTTCAGTCTTAGCCACTAGCCTGTAGCCAAGCTGCGAGAGCCAGACCGTAACCTGGGACAAAGTTCGTGCATCTCTATCTATATGCTAGGATTTAAGAGAACTTAACGAGACGCACAACCGAGCAGCAACAGGGGCTTCTATTGACCAAAGGGCGTTTGATTCCACCGATTTTTGCGCTAAGCGCCATGGCCATTGCCATCGGCGCAGGCGCGGCGCAAACCACCGCTAAATGGACGACCGAGGGCGTGCTCGGGATGATGGATAGGTCCGCAAAGGGTTTCCGCAGCCTCACGGCGGACATTGAAAACACAAAGTACACGGCCGTAGTGAAGGATACGTCGACGGAGACGGGGAAAATTTGGGTCCGGCACGATCAAAAAATGCGCATTGAATTCACCAAACCTGAGCCGCGCACGATATTGCGCACGGGCAACTCCTTGTACCTCTATAATCCCAAACTTAATCGCGTGGAAGAATATGACCTTGGGAAAAACAGTGCCATGGTGGATCAGTACATTCGTCTCGGCTTTGGAACTAAGAGTGAAGATTTGAAGAAAAGCTACCTGGTGACGTTCACGGGCGAGGAAGAGCTAGACAAGAGGAAAGCTGTTCTCTTGGAGCTGACGCCGAAATCCGAACAGATGCGCGGCCAGATCACACGGATTCAGATGTGGATCGACGAAGCTACCTGGCTGCCGATTCAGCAGAAGTTTTATGAGACCGGCTCGGGCGACTACATTTTGTTCCACTACACGAATGCCTTAGAAGACCTCAAGATCAACGAATCCGAGTTCAAACAGGACTGGCCGAAAAACGCGAGCCACGAAAAGCCTCACGTGTAGCGGCGAATATCGAATAGTGGGCAGTGAATAGCAAAAACGCCGCGTTTAGCGGCGTTTTTGTTTTCTGGCAGTGTTTTGCTTCCCGCGCAAGCAAACGGCGCTTCTGAATGGAGACGGGCTTAGTCAACCAAGCTGACTCCACGAATCTGTCGTTTATTTTGAAGCGGCGCGTTCGGTTGCCAGCAACTGCTCCTTACGCGTAAGGCCCCACCGATAGCCCGCCAGGTTTCCGTCCTCGCGAATAACACGGTGGCATGGGACCACGATCGAGACAGGATTGGTTGCGCAGGCGCGTGCCACAGCGCGAACGGCTTTGGGATTGCCGAGGGCACGGGCCACTTGCGAATACGTGCGCGTTGTTCCTCGCGGAATGCGCTGCAACTCCTGCCAGACGCGTCGTTGAAAGGCTGTAGCTTGCAAGTCCAGCGGTAGTTCCACCTGAGCGGGTTTGCCTTCTATGCGCTGAACAATCTCGCGAACCCACCGCTGCACGCTGCCGGTGGTGGGCGAGATTTCCGCGCTCGGATATTCTTCGCGCAATTCTGCGACGAGCTTGCTTTGTGCGTCGCCCAGATAAACTGCGGACACTCCGCGCTCTGTGGCAGCGACCAAGACTTTTCCGAGCGGTGACTTCGCAATCGTGTATTCGATTTTCATACCCTTTCCTCCCTTTTGATAAGTTGCGGGTGTCATTCCTAGTTGTGCGTTGCTCCGTTCATAGACGCGGCTGGACGAACCGTATCCCGTCTCGTAAAGCGCGTCGGTGATATTTTTTCCTGCACGAAGCAAGCTCTTGAACCGCTTGATTCGCAGCGCTTCTGCGAGCTCGCGAGGAGCCAGCCCGGTGACTTGACGGAAAGCGCGGCGAAGCGTCCCAGCATTTGAATTCAGTTCTCGCGCGACCTCGGAAAGCCGCAGGCCCTCTTCCGACGATTGTGAAAGATATTCCGCAGCGCGCGCGACGAGCGCCGCCGAAGCGGCAATCTCATTTGGCCGGCAGCGAAGGCAAGCGCGGAAGCCCTGTTTTTCCGCTTCTTCGCGCGTGTGAAAAAAGATCACGTTTTGCCGCAACGGCCGGCGGGCCGGACAGGAAGGCCGGCAATAGATGTTCGTAGAACGCACGGCCAAAACGAACTTGCCATCAGCGCGCGCGTCGCGATCCAAAGTCGCGCGCCAATACTGCGCAGCTTTGCGGGGCGAGACTTGTACTGTTGCGCCTGCCCTCGAATTGTTCATCGTTTCCATGCTACGAAAATAGCGCAGCGTCCGAATCAAATCTATCCGGAAAGGCTCGCCAAAGTGAATTCGAACGAAAGGGACGACGGTGGCCGTCGCCGAGACGCACAGAAAAGCGCGCCAATTGTAGGGGAGGGGCTTGCCCCTCCCTCTGCATCAGCGCCGGGCGTGCATGTAAGACCGAGGCTCAAGCCTCTCCGGGATTGGGCAGAACTTCGGCGGCTTCCACGGCAGTCTTGTGCGGAGCGGTAATCACTAGCAAAACCGCAGTGAGAATGACGGCCGCAGCCAGTGCCGTGCGCAACGTGATGGTTTCACCGGCTCCGAGCCAACCAAGAAAGAGCGCCACGACGGGGTTGACGAACGCATACGTCCCCACGCGCGCAGCGGTGCTTTTCTTGAGGAGGTAAACGTAGGCGGTAAAGCCTATTCCCGTACCAAACACCATGAGATAGGCGATGGCAATCCAGGAACGCGCAGTAATAGCTGCGAAATGGAGTTGGGGGCCTTCGCCTGCGAGCAAACCGACAACCCAAAGGGCTGCCCCACCCACGAGACTTTGCATCGCAACTCCCAGCAAGGGCGAGCTAGGCAAATCGTTATGTTTGGAAAAAAGCGAGCCCCAAGCCCACGCAAAGGTTGCAATGAGTAGAATTCCCGCGCCGGTGAGATTGACGCGCTCAGAGCCTCCCAGATGCGCCGGACCTACCAACAGAGCCAATCCGCCAAATCCCAGGATAAGACTGCCGACCACTCTGGGCGCAGGCCGCAACCCACCTGGACGAAGCCAATCGAGCAGCACCATCCAGAAAGACACCAGCGCTACGATCAAAGCCGCCACGCCGGTTGGGAGGGTGCGCTCCGATAGGCAGACGCCTCCGTTGCCCACAAGAAGCAGAAGCAGTCCGGTAATGGCTGCGGTGCGCCATTGAGTGCGTGTCGGCCGAATCCCGGTCTTCCAGCGCAACAGCGGATAAAGCACAAGTCCTGCTGTGAAGTGGCGGGAAGCCGCCAACAAAAGCGGAGGGAAGGACTCAATGCCCACTGCGATGGCGAGATACGTCGAACCCCAAATAATGTAGACGGCAGCGAAAGCTGCGATCAAGAGTATGGCATCGCGCTTCTCAGGGTCATGCGACAAGGAGGCCGATGCAGGTTTGTTTGCGGCTCGATCGACCGTGAGAGTGGGCATTCCGTGAGGCCTGAAAATTGAGAGTAGAGGCAGCCAGCCCCTCTGTCGAGCACCATATTGGACGAAGATATTCACAGCGCAGTGAGAGAGCCACTGATCGCACCTGGTACTATTACCAAGTGTTTGACGTTACGACACTTCGAACGTTTTCCACAGGTTGACGTCCGGGCCCTTAGATGGCATTTTATCCACCCACTCACCAAGTTTGGGAACCGGGGCAAGTTCAAGGGCAAGTGTAGTCGGGGCATTTGCAGTCGGGCCAGGCATGGCAGCGACGAAGTGGTATCTCTGAGGGTTAGATGGGCGCGACGAACCGCGCAACATCCATTCGGTCGGGGGAAACAGAAACAGTCAGGGCCAAGCTGGCGCCGCCGCCATTGCAAGAAGTAGCGGCGCAACCGGTACGGGTCCCTGCTCTGCGCGTGACGCCATTGCTCACGCCAGGACAACCGCGCCGTTTTGTGCGCGTCCCGACGCACGCCGTGGGCGTGAACCACGAACAGCGCGAATATCCGCGCGCATCCTTAAAACTTCCTTTGCGTTTGCGCAGCGTAGGTGCCGTCGCGGAGGATTTCCCTGTAACGCTTGTCACCCGAGATATCAGTTCCACAGGCGTATTTTTCCTTTGCCCAAAAGAAATTGCAGTGGGCGCGTTGGTCGAGTTGGAAATCGTACTGGTCAGCCGCCCCATGGGCCACGGCAGCGTGGTTATAGTCAGCACAGCGCGCGTGCAGCGTATCGAGCCCGCGGCCATGCCTGGTTGGTACGGAGTCGCGGCAGCCTTTGACGATGTGAAGTTCGACCGCGATGATGGCCTTCCTTCCCGATTCCTCCGTCCTTGATTGCTGTTCTCCCCAAAATTTAAAAGAATGCCATTCTGCGCAGTGAGGAAGTTTCCGGCAAATGCGCTAACCAGGCATTGGCGGATTGCATTGCGGACACCTCTCCCCTAGGACCACGACTCTTCTCACAGCTTCAAACCCCAGGCAGTCAGGTGGAGTTAATACACGGATAAGTATATACTCACGAGTTCGCGCATGCTTTGCTGAGGCTCGAAAGTTGAGCCGTTATGGGCAGGCGATATTCTGCAGCTGTCCTGCTCTGGGAGCCCAAAATGAAAACCTGGCATTTCTGTGTTCCCACATGCCTTGTTCTGGCGGTCTTGGTGTCCGCCACCGCGCTCGCGCAAACGTCGCCATTCTTTGTGCCGCCCGTTTTTCCGGGTGCGGGCGCGACCGTCAGTGCCGATTTCAATCGTGATGGGAAGCCTGACCTTATCAGCACCGACGGAACGGTGTTGCTGGGCAATGGTGATGGCACGTTTACCGTCGGTAAGCCCTTGGGCTTGACTGGCCAAAATACCAACCTCATTGCCACAGGGGACTTCAACGGAGATGGCAAGCCTGACTTGGTCCTCGCATCTCTAGCTTCGAACACCTTCTACGTTCTGCTAGGCAACGGCGACGGTACTTTCGGGGCACCAATTATCACCACCATTGCCTCCCCCTTGTCTTTTTTGGCCGCAGCGGATCTCAACGGCGACGGCAAGGCCGATGTACTGGTTGTCCCCAGTATTTCCGGTGGACTGTTCACGTACCTTGGCAAAGGAGACGGGACATTTTCGACGGGAGTGGCGGCTGGCGCCACGACCGGCGGGAAGTTGGGAGACTTCAATGGAGATGGCAAACTTGATCTGGCGGTTGCGACGGGGATACAGCTTGGCAACGGAAACGGCACATTTCAGGCGGTCATACCGTTCCCAAGTGGTTCGCTTGGCCCCACAGTCATTGGGGATTTTAATGGCGACGGCAAGCTCGATTTCGCCGGAGGTACATCCGGAACCGGCTCCAATCCGGACCAACTTCAGATACTTTTCGGCAATGGCGACGGAACCTTCCAGCTTGGACCCGTGCAAAGTCTTCCCTCAGGAACACTCGCCGGTTCCCTTGCGGTCGCAGCCGATCTGAACAATGACGGTAAGGCTGAGCTGATCGGCGAAAACTTTCCGTACATACAGACCTTTAAGAACAATGGGGACGGCACCTTCACGGCGGAACTTATTTATAATCTTTTTACTCAATATTCTCCGCCGGCCGTTCCCTATATTCTCGTCGGTGACTTCAATCACGACGGCAACCTGGATGTGGCAACGGACAATGTCGTTTTGCTCGGCAACGGCGATGCCACTTTGCGTGGCGACCAAGCCATCCTTAACATTGGGGGGGCTATTGTCGCCGGCGACTTCAATAACGATGGCCACCAGGATATCGCCGCATCGCAACAGTTTGTCACCGGCCAAGCGATCGTCCACATTTTCCTGAACGATGGCAAAGGCAATCTATCCTTGGCAAATACGTACAGCTTTGTAGCGGGCAACGATTTTTCTGGGCCGGCGCTTGTGGCAGCTGCCGATGTCAATGGCGATGGCAATGTGGATTTGATTTTGACCTTTAATAGCCCCAATAGCTGGTCCGTGTATGTAATGCTGGGCAACGGCGACGGAAGCTTTCAGCCCTCCTCGACATATCCCGGCGTTGGACCAGGGGAAATCAACGGATTTGCGATTGCCGACCTTAGTGGCAATCACAAGCCGGACATCCTTGTTGTCGCCGGATCCTTTCTAAACGCCCAGGGATATCTATGGGTCATGCCTAATAACGGAGACGGGACCTTCGCGGCACCTGTTCAATACTATGTTGGTTCGGGGACCGGAAACCTGGCGGTTGGTGACTTCAATGACGATGGAAAGCTCGACGTGGCGGTCGCAGACGGAGAGGGAGCTCCGTCGACTCCAATCGGCATCGCAATCTTGCTGGGTAACGGCGACGGAACGTTTCAACCGGCGACCTTTAATACTCCTCTTGGTAGTACCGCTGCTGCGAATGCAGGTGTTTTCAACGTATTCGCGGCGGATGTGAACGGTGATGGCAACGTCGATTTGCTCGCCACGACGCTCAACGCTCAGAGCTCCACACAACTCCAGGTGCTCTTGGGAAACGGCGACGGGACCTTCACCCCTTCGACGACCATCAGCAATACCGGGGGAGTCTTGCAAGCTATGGATTTTAACGGAGACGGCAAGATTGACCTTCTTGTTGCGTCCGATTCTGGCATCCTCTCATTGCTGTTGGGGAATGGTGACGGCACCTTTGGCAATCCAATTCCGCTACTCCCGGGACCCGGTAGTATCGTGGTTGCAGACTTCAATGGAGATAATCGGCCCGACATTGCCGTTACCGTGCCAGGCATTTCGAGCAACTCACAATCAGGACTGGTTTGGTTGTTTAACACGGCGGGCCCAACTGTGCCTGATTTTGTGATCACCTCGTCACCACTAAAGCCCGCGACGCTGGCGCCCGGAAGTTCCGCGAGCTCGACAATCACGCTCACGTCTGTCGGCGGCTTCAGCGCTAGTGTGGCCCTGTCCTGTGCTGGGCTCCCCAGCGGAGCAACGTGCAGCTTTGCGCCGGCTTCTTTGCCTGGTGGCTCCGGAACGTCTACCCTGACAATAGCTACCACCGCCGCTTCAGGGCTCTTCCGTCTAACGGAAAGGCATCTAACGCCAAAAATCAACGATCACACAATTCCCTTCTTATTTGTTTTGTCAGCGATGAGCCTCCTTTTGGCATTGTTCGTGCGCCGCCAGGGCTCAGCGGGGCATCGAGGGGCTCCGCTTACTCTAGCCGTCTTGCTGTGTGCCGCTATCTTGTTGATCTCATGTGGCAGCGGGAATTCCAGCGGAGCCTCTAGTGGCGGCGGCGCCGGGACGCAAGCCGGAAACTATACTGTCACGGTCTCTGGCACCTTCACATCTGGTGCCACGACTATAACGCACACCACTACCCTAACTCTCATCGTGCAGTAACGCGCGTAAACATCGCTAACACCGGGTCAGCCGTCATATGGGGCACGGCAGCGTGGTCATAGTCAGCACGGCGCGTGTCCAGCGTATCGAGCCCGCGGCCATGCCTGGTTGGTACGGAGTCGCGGCCGCTTTCGACGATGTGAAATTTGATCGGGATGATGGCCTTCCTTCCCGATTCCTCCGTCCTTGATTGCTATTTTCTCTGAACGCAAGCAGATGCACTTCCGCAAGCGGATTGGCTCGTTCAAACCGAACGGAAACGCTGTGCGTTCAAACAAGAAAACTCTTGAGCAGATGCTGCACGTTCAGCGGCGGATAAAAAAAAGATCCGGGGACATCCTGCTCCATCCATGAATGGATTGGGGGCTTATCAGACTGGGATTGTGGCTCTCGGCTCTGTCGCTCATATGAAGCGAGTAACCGTTCGCCAGATAAGAAGGGATGTCGCGGGAGTCGGTGACTGGAATATATGGGCCTCCCTTTCCCAGTTGGACGTGGTATCGGTCGTCTTTGAAGCGATGCGGAAGCAAACGAGTTCCGCGCTTTCTACCACGCGAGACGGTAGCAAACAGCATGGGTTCCCCCCAATAAATAAAACCGCGCCCATTCTACAAACCGCAGTCTGCGCGAGTAAGTGGTCTATCTGTGGAAATATGTGTATCGTTTTTTGGTCGTCACATCGTGCACAGGAGTTGCGCGACCTCCTTAGGCTAAGGCTTTGCTACTCTAGAGATTGATGATTTCCGTGAAAAATAATAGTTTGCAAGGAGTGCTGTTCGATTGGGACGGCACGCTGATTAATTCTTACGCGGCGGATTCCTCAGCGTACTTAGCGATGTTTCGCGAGATGGGGATTCCGTGGGGGTTGGAGGAATTGGCGCAGCATTATTCGCCGAATTGGTACCGCGTGTATCGGGCAGCGAAATTGCCGCGAGCGCGGTGGGACGATGCAGACCGGGCGTGGCGCGCACAATATGCGAAGCATTCTCCTCGCCTGATTGCGGGAGCTCGGCAGGTGCTCGCACGGCTTGGGCGGGCGCATCACTTGGGTTTGGTTACTAGCGGCGACAGAGACCGTGTGACACAGCAGTTGCGTGAGTTTCGTCTAACACGGCTCTTTGGGGCGCGCGTGTGCAGCGGCGATACCCCGGAAAGGAAGCCGCATCCTGCTCCACTGCGGCTGGCTCTGCAGAAACTTTGTCTAAAGCCTTCAGCGTGCGTCTACGTAGGAGATTCGCCGGAAGATTTGGAGATGGCGAAGAGAGCTGGAGTGCGCGCGATCGCGGTGCTGGGGCCGTTTCCTACAGAGAAGCGCCTGCGAGCCGCGCGACCGGACTTTCTGCTCGAATCGATTCGGGAATTACCGGAATTGTTGAAGAGACTGCACGGATAGCGAGCCCACCGAGCCTGGTTTCAGGAGTTTGGTTTTGGCGGAGTCGCCGGTGCCGCGGGTGCGGTGGCAGGTGCAGGCGTTGCGGCGGACGGCAGTTTGTACTCGGTCCATTTGATCACCAGGCGAACCGGGATGTTTGCATCCTTGAGATTTAGCGTATCGTCCGAACGCATGTAATTGGGCAGCCAGTATTTGCCGTCAACGTTTTCCCGATACGTCTCGAAGATGTTGAATGGCATCGTTGCCGAGCGCATGTCGCCCATATCATTGACCCACTTTCCATAGGTCTTCACGACTTCGAGATACGCAGCATCGACCCAGACGATTCCGTCGAAATAGAAATGCGCGCGCTCGACGGTCTTGGGCTTCGCCTGAAATATATAGCAATCGACTTCGTCGACGAGTTCCTTACCCAGATATTTCAGGTCGTATTTCGCAAGCTGTGCGGTCGTGAGCGGGTACGCCGGCATGCGCGCCAAAGACTGGAAATCCTCGGGACCCATTTCGAGGTAGTGCAGCGTGGATTGTGGCCTCTCCACGGTCTTTTCATACATTTTGCCGTCCGGCCCTGGCTTCGCTTCGATGACCAACGAAAGCTCTCCGGCAGGTTTGCCGTCGGGGCCGAACTCTTGCAGGCGGACTGTCTTCTTATAGGTATATCCGGCGCGCGCCACGATGTATTGATCTTCTTTTTGGGAGAAGCGCTTGATGATTTCCTCTGGGGCCATGGAAGGCGGAGCAGGAGGGACGGGTTCGGTACCCACGCGATGAATGTCATGTTCAGGAGGTGGCGTGAGCGGTCCTTGCTGACCAGCGTGAGCGCGGTGGGTTGAAAAAGAGAATACGAACGCGCAGAGAAAAAATGCACGGCGAATTAAAGCTCGAAGCGAGTTGGCGCTGGGATGGTGGGCGTGCAAGTTCATGGCAAATAGGATGCGCCTGGAGCGTCGATAGCAGCTTCGGAGACTCGACGCATCTGAATGAGTTTAGCGCAATTCAGCGAGAGCGTCTTGCGCGTCTCGGTGTGTTGCTGACCTAACTCCTGTGCGACTTGCCGTTTCAACAGGATGCCGGAGGTCTCTGCTACAATTTTGAAGTTTGTGGGCGACGAGAAACAAACTAGGCGCTATTTCGTCTCTGGCATCGTGCAGGGCGTAGGATTCCGCTTTTTTGTGCAGCGCGAAGCCGAGAAGCTGCACGTCGGCGGTTATACGAGAAATCTCTTCGACGGTAGAGTCGAAGTTCTCGCCGTCGGATCTTCGGCTCAGTTGGAAGGGATGAAGAAGGCACTCGAACGCGGGCCGCGATTTTCGAGTGTCTCGGGGGTTCGGGAAGAGGAAGCACAGCACTCGCCGCAATATGCGAAGGAGTTCGTGATCGAGCCCGACGCGTGAGGAGAACTCTTATTAATAATTCTTGCCAAGAAGAAACCAAGGGGAGCCGTCTGAATGGATGACTTAAAAAAGTTGATTCGCGAAGTGCCGGATTATCCCAAGCCGGGGATTCTTTTCTATGACCTGACAACGCTCTTGAAGGACAAACAAGGATTCCATTTGCTGATTGACCGCCTCTGCGACCACTACAAAGGGCACACCATTGATGTCGTCGCGGGCATTGAAGCACGCGGTTTTATTTTTGCGCCAGCACTGGCGTACAGGCTGGGAGCGGGTTTCGTTCCAGTGCGAAAGCCGAAGAAATTGCCTGCGAAAACCGCCAGCATTTCCTATGCGCTGGAATACGGCACCGACACCCTGGAGATTCACGAAGACGCCGTGAAGCCGGGCGATCGCGTCATCATTTGCGACGATCTGCTTGCAACAGGCGGCACGGCTGCGGCCACAGCAAAGCTCATCGAGATGCTCGGCGGAAAAGTCGAAGGCGCAGCGTTCGCGGTCGAGCTGACGTTTCTCAACGGCCGCTCGAAACTCAATGGCCTGGATATTTTCTCGCTGATTCAATACGACAAGTAGCTTTCGCGTGTGACTTTGGTCGGACAAGCCAAGATATGGCTATTTGGCGTGGCGGCTCAGTTTTCCGTAGACACTAACGTTAATCAGGTGCGGACATGACAAGAACAAGATTCACTAGTCGCTGACAAGGACTACTTCGCAACCAGTTTTCCTGTCGTACCACGTTCTTCCTTGACTATCTTGATCCCAATTGCGAGCGACTCCCATGAAAGCCCAAAAGGTGCGCAGGAGGGCAGCCTTCAGCGTAAAACGCCCTTCATCGCCAAAGGGTGGCGTCACTTTTAATCGCATGATGAAGTAACCAACAGTCTGTCTTCCTCTGGTAAGGGGAAATACAAAATATAAAACCATCAAAGCCAGGAAAAGTAGAGACGATAGGAGTGAGAGGCTGTCGGTGTTAACGGAATAATTGCGCTGAAAATGCCAGATAAAATGGCCTGTTCGCACAGCTTCCAGCCATAGCGGAATGAGCGCATCAACACTCGAAATTGTAAAGAGACTGAAGCAGAAATCGATCACGAACGCCAAAACCCTGCGTTTGCGTGTGGGGATACCTGCAGCCATTGCTTTAGGTTCCCTTATCATTAGCAGAATGAAGAGAGCAATTGCGAGGGCAGTCCAAAGAAGCATGGCTGGGTGCGAGCCAGCTGAAATAGAAGTATCTCCGTCTTTCCATTCCATCGAGTCGCCAACTTGACCGATGTTGAAAAAGTGGATGATGACGAAATTTAGTCCCACCAAAATGAGCGAGGCGAAACGCAAGAGTTTGGTGGTGCTCAACGAATGCTCGCAGACTTCTTTGCATTAGCAGTTTGCTCAGACAATTGATTGCAACCTCAGTGAGCAAGACTTGTCTTCTTACTCCTCACTTTCTAACTGATGAAAAGCTCTAAACGCAAGTCCGACGGTCACCAAATCGGGCTAGGTCCCGGCATGCCGTAATACCGGAGACGGGCTCGGTGAACTATTTTGGATGGCGCTGGCGGAGCGCTTCAAAGAGGACGACGCCGGCAGCGACCGAGACGTTGAGCGACTTCACAGGGCCGGTCGTAGGGAGAGAAACGACGAAGTCGCAGCGTTTACGCGTCAGGTCGTGGAGGCCTTTGCCTTCGCCGCCGAGGACGATCCCTACCGGCGATGTATAGTCGGCCTCGGTGTAACTTTTGTCGGCGCGCTCGTCGAGGCCGATGAGCCAGTAGCCTGCTTCCTTCAGCTCTTCCATGGTTTGCGCGAGGTTGGTGACCTTGGCGACCGGCATGTGCGCGATCGCGCCAGCCGATGCACGCGCAACGGTGTCGGTGAGGCCGACGGCGCGCCGCTCCGGAATGATCACGCCATGCGCGCCAGCGGCGAGCGCAGTGCGAATGACGGCGCCGAGATTGTGCGGATCTTCGACGCCATCGAGAAGAACGATGAGTCCTTTGCTTCCGTGGCCGGGGCTTTTATTTGCCGCGGCGAGAATGCTGTCGAGTGTGGCCGGCGCGCTCGCCGCTGCCAGAGCGACGACTCCCTGATGATCTTTCGTATTGGCCAGGCGATCGAGTTGGCCACGGTCTTCAAAGCGCACGGGTATGTCGCGCGCGCGCGCTAGCTGGACGATTTCTTCGACGCGTGTGTCCTGCCGACCGCGCGCGATCAGAATGCGATCGAACGGGCGGCCTGCGTCGAGAGCTTCACGGATGGCGTGTATGCCGGTGAGCTTGTCCATGAGAGGGATAGTTTACAGGCGAGAGGCAAGAGTTAACAGTTTGAAAGCGGGTGAAATCGCAAGGCGGGCACGGCGTGCCGTGCCCCTACAACGGAATCGCCAGCGGGAATCAATCGAGCGCGGCGCAGAATTCCAAGATGCGCTCGCGGGCTGACTTGACCGCGACTGGAAAGGACGCGGCCGCGGCTTCGTCGAGGAGCAAGATCACGCGATCGAGCTCTCCCTCGCCAGCGCGACCGGTGAGCACCAGGCGGATAGGATGAAAGATTTCCCGGCTACCAATGCCCACGCGGTCCTTCAAAGCGGTAACAATTTCTTTGAAACGCTCGCTAGTGAGAAGAGTTCCGTCGAGCAAAAGAAGCGCGAGATGGCGCAGCACGTCGCGCGCAGCATAGCGAGCAAGGACCGCGTGGCTCTCTACCTGGGCCAGAAGTTCCTGGGCGTTGTAATAAAAAACGGGATGCAAGAGATCGGCAAGCGATCGGCGTTCGGTGACTTGTGGACCGAGGAGTGCCGCAGCACGTTCACACCACGCGAATTGGGCGGGAGAGGCGTCGCCGACGAGCCAGCCTTGCGCGTGGAGAATTTCGAGTACATCGTGGGCCGTGAAAGTGTTCAAGGCGGCCGCCGACGCGTTTGGAGTTTCTTGCGGAGGCATCAGGGAAATTCTAGCGCACGTTGGCGAGATCGCTTGATTGCAACGGCATGATTATTTCTGCGAGAGCGTGGCGATTACGTGTGCGGCAATCGCTTCACCGCGGCCAACGGCGTCTACACCTTCATTGGTCTTAGCTTTGAGATGAATCTTGTCAGTGGAGACGCTCAGCGCTCCCGCGAGAGCTTCGCGCATTTTCGGAAAGTGCGGCCCGAGCTTGGGCCTTTCCAGAATGACGACAGCATCGACGTGCTCGATCTCAAATTTCTTTTCGTCGAGCAGTTTTCGCGCGTGCTGCAAGAAAACCAGGCTATTCGCGCCTTTCCATTTTGGATCCGTATCCGGAAAATGCGTGCCGATATCGCCGAGACCCGCCGCGCCGAAAAGCGCGTCGCACAGCGCGTGCGCCAGAACGTCTCCGTCGGAATGTCCAACCGGCCCTTTATCGAAAGGAACCTCAATTCCGCCGATCATCAGCTTTCGGCCTTCCGCGAGACGATGAAGATCGTAGCCAATGCCGCAGCGCACGCTCATGCTTTGTGGCGCTCTTGTTCAAGGTAGAAGCGGGCGAGTTCCATGTCTGCGGGCTTGGTGATTTTGATGTTGCGCTCCGAGCCGAGGACGACGTGAACGTCGTGGCCAATTCGCTCAACGAGACCGGATTCGTCCGATGCGTTGACGCCGTCAGCTTGCGCGCGCGCGAAGGCTTCCTTAATGAGTTTTGTTGCAAACGCTTGCGGCGTCTGCGCCAGCACGACACGCTCCCGCGGAATAGTGCCGATGATGAGCGCGACGTCTTCAGGCAAACTCGCGCGCTTCACTTCTTTGACGGTGTCCATCGCGGGAATGCCCAGAATTGCGGCTTGGCAGCGGCGTGCTTCTTCAATTACGCGGGCGATTTGTTCGCGGGTCACAAAGGGTCGCACGGCGTCGTGCACCAGAACGATTTCGGTGTCGTTGGAAACTTCATTGAGCGCCAGCGCAACCGAGTCCTGGCGGGAATCGCCGCCGCGCACTACGCGGACGGACTGCATGAATCGTTCGCCGCGAATGCGCTCCTCGAGCGAGTCAACAACGTCGGCGCGCGTGGCAACAATGATGTCGGTAATGAGCGGGCAAGAGGCGATGCGGCGCACGCTGTGAATGACGATCGGCGTTCCATCGAGTTCGAGGAATTGCTTCGGCGTGTCGGCGCCCATGCGAGTGCCGAGACCTGCGGCTGGGAGAATGGCGGCTATGCGGCTCATGTTAGGCGCGACCCGCCTGGATAAGAATAATGATTGGGCCGCAAACTTTAGAGTGTACCTCAAGCTGCGTTGACTGGCGAATCACGCGGGTGTGCGATTTGAACGATGAGCAAGCACGATTCGAGCTGTCGATTATTTTAGATAGACGCGCGGAACACGTTGGCTCACGGCGCAGAGGAGATCGGATGTCACAGTACCAATGCTGCGCGCGATCACGTTGGCGGGACGGACGTGCTCGCCGTCGCTGCCGTAGATCGTCACAGCGTCTCCAAGCTCGGCATCTGGCACGTCAGTGATATCAATCATCGTCACGTCCATGGAGATGATGCCGACAATCGGCGCGAGCGTGCCGCGCACCAGCACGCTGCCGCGATTTCCGAGTGAGCGATGGATACCGTCGCCATAACCTGCGGCGAGAACCGCGATGCGCGAGGGGCGCTTGGCTATGAATGTTTCGTTATAGCCGACGCCCGCTCCTTCGGGAATGTTGCGGATATTAATGATGCGCGTGCGCAGGCTCATGACTGTCTTGAGCGGCAGGCGCGCTTCAATTTCGGGGCGCTGTTCGACTGGATCGTAGCCGGGATGATAGCCGTACAAAATCGCGCCTGGGCGGACCATGTCGGCCCACGTCTCGGGACGCGTCGCGATGGCGGCGCTGTTCGCGAGGTGCACGATGCCGGGATCAATTCCGAGTGCGCGCAGACGGTCGAGCGCGGCGTAGAAACGCTCTTCTTGTTGCCGCGTCTGCTCTCCAACGCGCGTGTTGGTCAGAACTTCGGAAGACGCAAAATGCGTGAAGACTCCGCCGAGTTCCAGATGCTTGCACTTGGCGAGCTGGCGGGCGAAACATTCCACGTCGCCGGGCGCGATACCCAGGCGGTTCATGCCCGTGTCTATTTTCAAGTGGAACGAGACTCGCTTGCTCCGTTTTGAGCTGCTCTTCTTGCCGCCTTTCCTGGCAAGGAAACGAGCGGCGGCGCGATCGAGTTGCTTCAGCTGTTCGCAGCGGTGGATGACCGCCGTCAGGTCGTGTTCGATTAATCGGGACTCTTCGCCGGGCCAGAAGCTTGTCAGGACGAGAATTGGCTTGCCTACGCCAGCTTCTCGAACGGCGATGCCTTCCTCCGTACAGGTGACGCCAAACCAGTCCGAGCCGGCTTTCTCCAGGGCCTTGGCGACCTGGGGACCGCCGTGGCCGTAGCCGTTGCCTTTGACGACGCAGAGAATCTTTCGCGGCGATTTGCGCTTCTCTTCCGGTGGATTCACGAACTTGCGAATCGACCGGAAATTTTCTGACAGCGCGCCGAGGTCTACTTCCGCCCATACCGGGCGTCTTGCTTCTTTGTGGGGACTTTTCTGTGTGCGAGCCATGACCCTTCCGAAAAAATTAGTTTACGCCATCCAGCCGCTCCAAGCAGAGAGCCTGGTTGGATGCCGCGAGAATGACAACCCCTTGCTATGCAAGTGCGAGACCTGCGGGAGTCTGGGAATGACTTGTCAAAAGCCACCCCCGGTTTTCTTGTAAACATTGCTGATAAAGGACTTACGACGCCTGTAAGTTATTTAGAATCAATATTTGCGAGGAGCATGCGCAAACAGTGATTCTAAAGAACTTAACCTCACTGTGGAGTCCAGCATCTGGGAGGGGACCAAGCCATTCCAGGAGGGCATCGCATCACGTAGCGTGGGGATTTTTACACAGAGTTCACGGAGGGCACAGAGCTCGCTGAGGGGATGGTGCAGGGTCCGAGTCCGGATAGTCGCCAGGAACTAGGCGTCGGGCCGATCTTTTTTATCCGGCTCCGGGCGCTTGAGGCGAGGAAGCCGCGTGACCCGGAGTGCAACGCGGTTGCCTCTTTTCCGGGCGATGGCGTCGCGGAAGCCTTTCATCAGCTCGTTGAAAATCTGAATTTTCCTTGCCATGCTTGTTTCAGTCTTGGAGCTAGGCTCTGAAGAGTCCGTTTCGGCGGTTAGGGGAGCGGCGTCAAGAGGCCTTTTTGCTCTCTTCTTCAAGCCAATCTTGCTCCCATTGCTTTAAGGTCCCATGCACGAAAACAAGTCGAACTGGATCTATGTCTTGGTCTTCCGGGCCAATCTCGATTGTGCTGCGGAAATCAATGTTTAGGCTCATGTGATGAAACTTGTAATCGGGGAAACTTACCCAATGCATCTTGGGGTTCAGATATGGGGGCCCTCCCTGAGACCAGGAGTCCACGATCCATCCTTTAACTCTTCGGGTGCGGCGGCTCACATGGAGCGTTCCCCACATGGCGAGGTTGCCTAGCCTGCCGTTCCGCGAATACACCCGGTCTATAGAGTCCAGCGGTTCAGGCGTCGACGATTCATCCTCCGGTGAGGTCCTCTTCTCCGTTTCGGAGAATTCGATACCCATTTTTCGCAGGGCTAGGACCTCAATTCGCGCTGGCTGACCAAAAGGGTCGTGCTCGTTTCTGACTATTTGCCAATAGACCGTGAATCCTGGAAAGAACTCAAATCCGAGTTGGCCGGCGGCGTCTCGTTGAGCATGTGCAATTACTTCGGTGTTCTCTGGGTCCTTTTGCAGATCTATAAGAAAGCTCGCGAGGGTATCTTGGGCCGCTTCTGGAAGTTCGGGCCAGTCGCGCTTCGTAAACTCGCTGTAAATTCTGATTGGGATCGGAGAAGTTTCATTCATCGCTTACCCGGCCCTTTCCTGTCTTCGGGCTTCGAAGACCTCTTCAGTGTACTCGGGTCTAGTACATCCTCAAATAGGCCAGCCTGAATAGCGCCCGCCCTCTTTTGGATAAACTCGCTCGTTTTGATATCGATGTCTCCCTCTCGTTTTAGGTTCAGCTCGCTGATCTTATAGTCGAAGGTCTCGGATCGAAGCGAGTGTGGTCTTTTCAGCATGAAGTATATAAAGGCGATTAGAAAAAGAACGGAGTGAACCGATAGGAGCGCTGCGAACAGAATCGTGAGCCAATTGGCTGCCCGGACGAACTGGAGCGCGACAATTCCCGCAATGAGGATGGCCATAGTCCATTGGATCTGATTGAGGATTGACGAGCGAGAGCGACCAATGTCGGCGGCGCGCAGGAAGCCTTTTACTGGGGAGGCGTCTTTCATCGTTTATCCATAAATCATATCACAATAACGCTAATCTAGAAGGAGATTCAGGATTTTCGCGCGTTGGTCGACGCTACATATCGCCAGGGGAGAATTGGGAGAAGGCGTCGGGGGCGGCTTCCTCGAAACGCGTGAGGCGGCTGCGGAAGACGAATTTTACGTTGTCGGTGGGGCCGTTGCGTTGTTTGGCGATGCGGAGTTCGGTTTCTTCGCGTTCTTCGGGGCTGGCGCCGGCTTTGAAGAAGTGCGGGCGGTAGATGAACATGACGACGTCGGCGTCCTGTTCGATGGCGCCGGATTCGCGGAGGTCGGAGAGCTGGGGGCCGCGTTCGTCGCGCTCTGGGGCACGGGTGAGCTGGCTGAGCACGAGGACGGGGATTTGGAGTTCTTTCGCGAGACCTTTCAGGCCGCGAGAGATGCTGGCAACTTCTTCCTGGCGGTTGCCGAAGCGGCCGCGCGCCGTGATCAGCTGGAGATAATCGACGATGAGGAGCGAGAGGCCTTTGTCGCGCTTGAGGCGGCGGGCTTTAGCGCCGATTTCGAGAACGCTGATGGAGCCGGCGTCATCGACCCACAGAGGCGCGTTGGAGATGACGCCGAGAGCTTCCGTCATGCCCGTCCAGTCGTTGCGATTCAGGTGGCCGGTGCGGAATTTGTGGGCGTCGATCTGTGCGACGGAAGCTACCAAACGCTGCAGGAGCGACTCCTTGGACATTTCGAGGCTAAAGATGGCGACCGGCTGGCCAGCGCGGATGGCGATATTTTCGGCGAGGTTCAACGCGAGCGCGGTTTTTCCCTGAGAAGGCCGTGCGGCAAGAATGAGCAATTCGGAAGGCTGCAAGCCGGAAGTCAGCTTATCCAGCTCGACGTAACCCGTGGGAATGCCGGTGATGCTTTTGCCTTCCTTGAAGATTTTCTCGAGGCGCTCGAAATTGTCGCGGACGATGTCCTTGACGGAGATGAGGCCGGCTTTGACGCGGTCTTCGGCGAGCTCGAAGATGGAAGATTCGGCGTTGTCGAGGATCATGTCGGCGCCGTCTTCGCCCTCGAAGGCGCGCTGCTGGATGTTGTGCGTGGTGTGGATGAGATTGCGCAGCATCGCTTTTTCTTTGACGATGCGCGCGTAGTGCTCCACGTTGGAAACTTTGGGCATGCCATCGGCAAGCGAGGCGAGATAGGGCGCGCCGCCGGCGGCTTCGAGGTCTCCGCGACGGTGAAGCTCTTCGGTGAGGGTGATGAGGTCGATGGCTTGCTGAACTTCGGCTAGCGCGATCATCTGGGTGAAGACGCGGCGGTGTTGATCGAGGAAGAAGTCGTCGGCGCGGAGAGTCTCGATGGCGGTGTTGAGGGCGTTGTTGTCGAGAAGGATGGCCCCCAGGACGGAACGCTCGGCGTCGAGATTATTGGGGAGGGGCTTTTCGAGAGTGGTTTGAGCGGTAGCCATTGCCATATTTCGCTTTACTTTCGCCTACGATAACACGAGTCCTTCCACCGCGCAAGATGCCTTGCACGGCCAAGTTAGTGAAAATATTTTTCGGGGCGCGAGACTAAGCTGGGTTCGAACAGATTCCCTGTGCGTGCTCGACGGTGAGCGCATTGTGCGGTGAAGAGAGGTGGAGGTCAATGGGATTTTGTGTTCGGGGCTGTGCATGAGTTCGGAAATGTTGAAAACATTTTCGAAAATATCTTGTCGGCGAAAAAAAAGGGCGCAATGAATTGCGCCCCTACAAAAACTACGAGTGACATTTTAGTGCGCGCGCAAAAAAAGAGGGCACGGCGTGCCGTGCCCCTACAAGGAAATTTAGATCGGCCAGTGAGCTGGGATTATTCTTCTTTCGTGACGTGGACGGTTACTTGAGCGGTGACGTCGCGGAACACCTTAATCGTCACTGGATATTCGCCCAGGGCTTTGATCGGCTCGGCGATCTGGACTTGGCGCTTGTCGATTTTGAAATTTTGCGCGGCAAGAGCTTCGGCGATGTCGGCGGTGGTGACGGAACCAAACATCTGGTCGTTCTCGCCGGTCTTGCGCGTGAACTTCAGCGAGATGCCATTGAGCAGACCTGCTTGTTTTTGCGCGGCGTCCAGCTCAGTGGCGGTCTTTTTCGCAAGCGAGGTGCGAATGCGTTCGATCGCTTTCAAATTACCGGCGTTGGCTTCCACAGCTAGCTTGCGCGGCAAAAGGAAATTGCGGGCGTAGCCGGGCTTGACGGTGACGACGTCGCCGCGATGGCCCAGCTTTTCGATGTCTTCTTGAAGAATGATTTGCATGTTGTCTCTCTAAGCTCCTAAATATCTCGCGTGGACGCGTTTGACTCTCTAACTGCGGGGGACGGGCTGAAGCCCGCCCCTACACAGGCGTAGCTGAGCTACGCCTTCGGGGCCTCGGGTGCAGCGACTGGCGCAACGGCGACTGGTGCGGCCACTGGCGCAGGTGCAGCTGCGGGTGTACCAGGCGCTCCGTGAGCAGCCTGCGGAACGACTTGGCGCGGGGCTTGCGTGCCGGCGGCGCTGCCTGCGAACGGCAGCAGGGCGATGTTGCGCGCGCGCTTGATGGCGACGCCAAGCCAGCGCTGGTGGCGCGAGCAAACTCCGGTCATGCGGCGCGGCAGAATTTTGCCGCGTTCCTGGACGAACTGGGAAAGAATGTCGGCGCGCTTGTAGTCGACGAAGTCCATCTTCTCGACACAGAACTTGCAGACTTTCTTCTTGCGGAAGTATTGGCGCTTGCCGCGCGGACGGCCGCCGGGCCCGCCCGGACCACCGCCTCCTGGTCCGCCTTCGCGGCGCGGACCACCATGTCCGCCGCCGGGTCCGCCATGGCCACCACCACCTTCGCGGCGCGGCGGTCCACTGTGAGACTGTGCTTGTTTCGGATCCTCTGCCATTGCTGCCTGCCTTTCTCTTTAAAAACCGGAAATGCGAAATTCGAAAAACGAAAATGGAAACTTAGCTCGCTGCCGGTGTTTGTTCCGGCGTCGGAGTTGGTGCATGTGCTGGAGCCGACGCGGGGGCGGTCGTGGTGCGGCGAGGACGCCGCGCGGCGCGCTGTTCGCGCTTGCCGCCGAGCTTCTTTTGGCGCTTCAAATCTTCGTCAAGGCGAACGGTCAAATACTTGATGACCACGTCCTGAACGCGGAGGCGACGCTCGAGCTCGGCAATTAGCTCTTCGTGATTCGTGCGGATCTGCTGATAGACGTAAATGCCTTCGCGATGCTTGGCCACGCGATAAGCGAGCTTGCGTGTGCCCCAGAACTCGGTCTTCTCGATCTTCGCGCCCTTTTCCGCGCAAGTGTGTTCGATGCCGGCAATCACCTTCTTGATTTCGTCTTCCGGCGTTGCCGGGCGGGCGATGAAAATCAGATCGTACAGTCGCTCTTGCATGATGACCTCTTTCCTCTTTGCGCCCGAAATGAATCGGGGCGATTGCAACTAACTATTGACCCACCAATTCGTTCAGCTGCCTGCTCGCCGGACCTCAGCGGCTAAAGCCGCCTTTGTTGGCGTTGGTCACGGCACGACTGAAGTCGTGCCCTCCCACGAGCCTCAGTCCGAGTCTCAGCCACAGTCTCAGTCTGTTTCCGGCTCTTCCGCTTCCGGCTTTCGCCGGTTGAAAATATTCATGGCCGGCTCGATTCCCTTCGCGAGAATCACTTCCACGGCATCGCCGGCTTTGCCAACCATCTCCGCCGCTTCTTCGAGTTCGGCCTTTTTCATCGGCCGCAGCACGAATTCTTTGCGGCTGCTCAGCGGATGATCCGGCCCGCAGCCTAATCGGATGCGCGAGAACTCCTGCGTGCCCACGCCGCTGATCACTGAATTCGCGCCGTTGTGGCTGCCGCCACTGCCTTTGCGGTCGATGCGAATCGTTCCAAAAGGCAGCTGCACTTCATCCCACATCACCAGCAAATCCGCAGGACCCAGCTCGTACTTTTGCAGCAACTCGCGAACCGAGATTCCGCTGAGATTCATGTACGTCTGCGGCTTCGCCAGCAGCACATCTTCTCCGGCGATCTTGCCCTTACCTACGAGCGCCTTGCCTTCCGGACGCTCGACGCGAATCCCATTGCGATTCGCCAGCTCATCCACCGCCATAAATCCGAGGTTATGCGGCGTCCATTGGTACTCCGGATCAGGATTCCCAAGTCCGACGATGAGCCGCATAGGCCTCTGTTCGGCGACTGGATTGACGCCAGCCGACGCGATTTACAAATTGCCGCATTACTTCTTCTTTTCGCCCTTTTCGGCCTTGTCCGGTTTGGCTTCGCCTTCGGCGCCTTCTTCGCCCTCGACTTCTTTCTTGCCCTTCTTGATGACTTCGGGCTCGGCGGGCGCAGCAGCATCCGCGGCAACGGCTTCGACGGGCTTCTCTTCTTCGACCTTGAGAGCCACGACGTGGGCCAGAACGCGTTCCGGATCGGTGATCAGCTTCATCTTGGCGGTGTCCATCGGCAGCTCTTTGGCACGAAGCTGCTGGCCAAGCATTAAGCCGGTGACGTCCATCTTGAATTCGGTCGGAATCTCGGCGGGCAAGCATTCAATTTCCACTTCGCGGGTGACGACTTCGAAGACGCCACCTTGCTGTTTGACGCCGGCGGGTTCGCCGAAGGTATGCACAGGGACCTTTACTCGCATGCGAACGTCCATGGCTACGCGGACGAGGTCGACGTGCAGCAGATTTCCAGTGACGGGATCCACTTGCCAATCTTTCAAGATGGCGGGCTCGTGTTTGCCGGCGAGATCCACCTGGAAGAGCGTGTTGTGGCCACTTTCGGAGCGGAGAATCGCGCCGATCTGCTTGGTGTTCAATGCGAGCGAGATCGCATCGCCTTTGCCGCCGTACAGAATCGCGGGGACTTTGCCTGTGAGGCGAAGGCGCCGGGCTTCGTTCTTGCCCCGATCGGAGCGGGGCGCTCCTTCTACGATAATTTGTGGTTGAGCCATACTTTCATTCCTTCCGTGAAAACTTTAAAACTTCAACTGCTTGAAGAGCACAGACAAGAGTGTCTGTGCTACTAAATAAACAGCTCGCTGATAGATGTTTCTTCGTGAATTGAACGAATGCCGCGGGCTAGCAAGTCCGCGACGCTCAAAACTTTTATCTTGCCCATACCCTTGGCGGCTTCGCCCAACGGGACGGAATCCGTGGCGACCACTTGTTTGATTTGCGAGCTCGCGATGCGCTCGATAGCCGGGCCGGATAGAACAGCATGCGTGCAGGCTGCGTAAACCTGAGTGGCGCCTTCGCGGATCAGCGCTTCGGCGGTTTTCACCAGTGTGCCTGCGGTGTCGATAATATCGTCGACGATGAGGGTGCTGCGGCCGCGGACATCGCCGATCAAGTTCATGACTTCGCTGACGTCCACGTCGACGCGGCGTTTATCCACGATGGCCAGCGGGGCATCTAGTTTCTTAGCGAAGAATCTCGCGCGTTCCACGCCGCCCGCATCTGGCGAAACAACCGTCAGATTCGGCAGTTGCAGATGGCGGAAGTGTTCGACGAGGACGGGAGACCCGTATAAGTGATCCACCGGAACGTCGAAGTAGCCTTGAATCTGCGGCGCGTGAAGGTCGAGAGTCAGGGCGCGGCTTGCGCCGGCTGTTTCGAGCAAGTCGGCGACGAGCTTTGCTGATATCGGGACGCGCGGCTTGTCTTTGCGATCCTGGCGGGCGTAGCAGTAATACGGGAGCACCGCAGTGATGCGCCAGGCAGATGCGCGTTTGAAAGCGTCGATCATCAAGAGCAGCTCGAACAAATGATTGTCAACGGGATAGCAGCAAGGCTGGACGACGAACACGTCGGCGCCGCGCACGTTTTCGAGAATCTGAAAATAAATTTCACCATCGCTAAAGCGTCCGAGTTTTGCTTTTCCCAGCGGGACTTCCAAATGGCGACAGATGCTCTCTGCCAGAGGCAGATTCGCGGTTCCCGAGAAAATTTTAAAACGGTCGTCGTTCACGAAACTCGTGCTCCGTCAGATCGGCTATTGGGTTTGCACACTTCCAGGCCCAAATTCGCTTTCAACGCTAAACAATTCGGTTCTATGGAGACGCTGCGGATCAACCGAGGCAAAACAGAGGACACAAATCTACTTCAACGAGTGCCCTGCATTTTACGAACGTACCTGTCACGCGAGAGAGTCTCGCAAACAAAGGTCTGATCGTCCGGAAACCCAACAGCGGCTCGGCGCGCCTGCACTGGGCTCGGGAAAACTCCAAACACCGCCGAACCGCTACCCGCCAGTGAGGCTTCTGCAGCTCCTCTTTGAAGCAAGGCCCGCTTGATTTGATCAAGACGGGGGTGACGCCGGAAAACAGGCCGCTCAAAATCGTTCGAAAGGCCGCTTCCCTGCGTGCTCCAGCACAGAGCACAGAACTTCCAAAGTTTAGGGTCTGCGGCGCCTTTTGTCAATGTCAGCGGGCGGGCTTTGAGCCATTTGTAGGCGTCCAGTGTAGGAACGTGAACGTCTCTCGGCGAAACGATAAGGACTGAGAGCTTGGGGATGTCTGGAAGAGGGTAGATTTCGTCGCCGCGACTGACGCCTAACGCGCGGCCTCCTAAGAGGAAAAAAGGGACGTCAGCGCCAAGCGAGGAGGCAATTTCGAGCAGGCGAGGTAGCGGCAGCTTGCGTCCCCTCAAGCGGAGGTAGCCGAGCAGGGCAGCCGCGGCGTCACTGGAACCGCCTCCCAGGCCGCGCCCGGCCGGGATTGTTTTATCAAGTTCAATTTCAACTCCGGAATAAATCTTGAGTTCATGGCGGAGAGCGTCGACGGCGCGGTAGACGAGATTTTTCTGGGAAGGCTCCTGCGAAAGGATGGCGTTCCCCTGTATGTAGAGCGAAATTCCTGCCTGTTTTGAAGCGCGCAGTCGTAACTCGTCATGCAGCGAAACGCTCTGAAATATAGTGCGGAGCTCGTGGTAGCCATCGGAACGCTTCCCAAGAATATCGAGGCGCAGATTGATTTTGGCAAACGCGGGGATGCGGACTTCGCGCATGCGGTTTATTGCGGTTTCGCGTCTTGCGGCGAGGATTTTTGCGCCACGCGGTGCTTCACTTGGGAGAGCTTCTTTTCGATTTCCGCAATTTTATCGTTTTCAACGTCCGCCGGGAGCGCGCGGTGCCATTCGGCCAGCGACTTCTCCCATTCGATCGCAGCGAGGTCGGTCCGACCGGATTTGGCGTAAACGTCAGCCAGGTGAGAACGAATCGTGGCATCGTGGCTATCGCGTTCGACGGCTTTGCGAAGCGTCGCCTCGGCTTCGGTAAGTTTATTTTCGCGGTAATAAATCCAGCCCAGACTATCGAGATAAGCGCCGCTGTGAGGTTCTTCCTTGAGCGCGCGCTGCACGAGCGCCTCCGCTTCATCGAGACGGATGCCGAGATCGCCGAGCATGTAGCCGTAGTAGTTGAGTACCGGCCCATTTCGAGGATTCACTTCTAGCGTCTTTTTGAATTCCGTTTCGGCGCGGTCGTAAAATTTCTGCCGTTCGTAGATGGCTCCAAGCAAAAACCACACCATCTCGTTGTCATGTGGATCGCCGGGGATGGCCTCCGCGGTCCGGGCGGCTTCTTCGGCTTCCTTGTAGCGGCGCCCACGCTCGTAAACCTGGGCTATATTCATATAAATATCGCGATCTGCTTCGGTCTTAGAGAGCTGCGAACGGAGAATCTTCACGGCTTCGTCGGTCTGACCGTTCTCTCCCAACAGGAGAGCATCGGACGTGCGAAGCCCCTGGTCACTGGGATACTTTGTCAGCGCATCCTTGCCGGCCTGTAGCGCTTTCGGCAAATCTTTTGCCGCGCGGTAGGTGTCCATGATGAGCATGCGTGAACGGCGATCTTCCTCTTCGCCGAGGCGGCCCAGCTCTTCAAAGGTATAAATCGCGGCTTGGAAATTCTGCGTATCGCGGTAGAGCTGGCCGAGTTGCTGGTACAAAATGGCCAGCGACCGCCGGCGCGATGGCTGGACAGGCGTTTGCGACTTCAAACCAGTGACGGCATCGGATAGAACGCGAATGGCATCTTCGTAGCGGCCCTGCGCTTCGTAGAGCATGGCCTCGTTGTACATAACTTCGAGGCTGCCAGGCGCGTACTGCCGGGCTTTCAAGAGATTTTCTTCCGCGTGATCGAGTTGGTGCAGTTCCCTGTAAATCTGCGCCAGACGCAGGTAAACGTCGGAATCGTCGGGCATCAAATCGGCGAGCTTCTGGTAGACGGCGAGCGCGTCCGCGAATTTTTCTTCGGCGAGCAGCGTTTGGCCCAATCCACGCACATGGCTTGACTCCGAGGGGTCCAGATCCATCGCTTTGCGGTAGGCGCCTTCCGCCTTCGCGAGGTCATGAGTCTGCGTATAGGCGTCGCCGAGAAGGTCGAGCAAAGCAGGAGAAGGCGTGCGGTTGGTGACGCTTTCGAGCAACAAAACAGCGTCAGCGGATTTGCCTTCATCGAGGAGGAGCTGTGTGAGCTGTTCGACCGCGGCTTCGTTCTCGGGGTCTTGCTTTAAGAGGCTGCGGAGAACTTCTTCGGCCTTTTCATGCTCATTGCGAAGGCGGTACAGCCGCGCCAGCCATAACGCCGACTCCGAGTCCGAGGGATCCAGGCGGTAGACTTCACTGTACTGTTCGATAGCCCGAGCCGCCATTTCTGATTGCGCGCTCGAGGTCAGATCCCCCAAACTCCGCAGATAGATGCGGCCGAGAAGACGACGGGTTTGCAGGTCGTTCGGATCGCGTTTGAGAAGCTCCTGCGCTTCCGTTACCGCTTCGTGGATGCGTTGCGCTTTCCAGTACATCTCGGCGAGTCGTTCGCCTATGACGGGCGACTTTGGATCGAGAGCGTAGGCCTTTTTGTAGGCATCGATGGCCTGCGTGGCGAATTCCGGCTGATTGGTCGTCTCATACTGCTGTTCGAAGAGGTGCCCCATCGTGTAGTTGTAGTACGCCTCCGCGCGAGGAGAAGGGGCGAATGGCGCTTCCGAAGGTGGTGCGTCAGCCTTGAATTGAGACTGAGCATTCTTCTGGACTTGCGGGTCGGAAGAAGTCTGAGCGGCTGTCACCACGCCGAGAAGGCAGGTGCAGAGTGCGGCGAGAATAATTCTTCTTAGGTTCATCGTAGCCCCAGAAACAAAAAGTATCCCATGCAGCTGGAACGCGGTCAAAAGCCAAACGTCAGCCGTTTCCAAGGCCCGTATGCGCCCATTACTAGGATGCTGGAAATTTCAAAAGAGTTGAAATGGAATCTTTAAATGCATCGCCGCGCGAATTGAGCAGGCAACTTTCTAATGCAGGAAATGCCGGATGCCCGTGAGTACCATGGCCATGCCAAGCCGGTCGGCGGCGGCGATAACGTCATTGTCGCGGACTGAGCCTCCCGGTTGAATCACGGCGACTGCCCCGGCTTTGGCGGCTTCTTCGACGCCATCGGGGAACGGGAAAAACGCATCCGACGCAACGACGCTTCCGGCCAGAGGAGATTGCGCTTTCATTACCGCGATCTTGACGGAATCCACGCGGCTCATCTGGCCCGCGCCAACCCCCAGTGTCGCGCCATTCTTTGCAAAAACGATGGCGTTGGATTTGACGTGCTTGCAGACTTTCCAGGCAAAGCGCAGCGTTTGCATTTCTGCCGCCGTTGGAGGGCGCTTGGTCACGATTTTTAGTTGATCTTCGATGATTTCGCCCAAGTCCGGCTGCTGCACCAACACTCCTCCGAGGATGCGCTTGAGCTGCAGTTCGCGCTCCGGATCGAGGCCATTAAGCGGAAGTTCCAGCAACCGCAGATTCTTTTTTGCCGCGAAAATTGCTTTGGACTTTTCGTCGAACCCCGGCGCGGCGATACATTCCACGAAAAGCTTCGCTACTTCTTCGGCGGTTGCGGCATCGATTGGGCGATTGAATGCCAGGACGCCGCCGAATGCCGAAACGGGATCGGTCGCGAGTGCTTTCAAGTAGGCGTCGAGAAGAGTTTCGCGCTCAGACGTTCCACAGGGAGTGTTGTGTTTGACGATGACTGCGGCGGGCTGTTTGAATTCCGCCGCCAGACTTCGGGCCGCTTCCAGATCGACATAATTGTTGTACGAGAGCTCTTTGCCTTGAAGCTGTTTCGCCGCTGCGAGTCCTGCCGGTGCGGTCCCAGCAGGTATGTAGAGGGCCGCGGCTTGGTGAGGATTTTCTCCATAGCGCAGCGGATTCATCTTCTGCAGCGCGATGTGGATTCGTTCCGGCAGTGCCGGCTTTGCGCCAAATTCCAAATGGCTCGCCGCAGCCGAAAGCCGCTCCAGTTCCGTCGTGATCATCCCGTCATAACGTGAAGTAGTGGCGAAGACTTTCCGAGCCAGCTCGAGCCGCGTGGCAAGCGAAGTCTCGCCCACCGTTTCGAGCTCTTCCGCAACACGTCCGTAATCTGCAGGGTCGGTCACAACGGTAACGCTTTCGAAGTTTTTTGCGGCTGAGCGCAACATCGTGGGTCCGCCGATGTCGATGTTTTCGATAAGCTCTTCCGCCGTCAAGCCCGATTTCGCCGCGGTGGCTTCGAAAGGATAGAGATTCACAACGACCAGATCGATCGGGGCAATGCCGTGCTCCGCTGCTTGCTTCATGTCCTCAGCGTGCTTGCGGCGATACAACAGGCCTCCGTGCACCTTTGGATGTAGCGTCTTTACGCGGCCTCCGAGCATCTCCGGCCAGCCCGTAAAGTCGGCGACATCGCGTACGGCAACCCCAGCTTCGCGCAAGAGCTTAGACGTCCCGCCGGTTGAAAGAATCTCGATGCGCAGAGCCGCAAGCCGCTTGGCAAACTCCACGATTCCTGTTTTATCAAACACGCTGATGAGCGCGCGCTCCACTGCCATGAATTCCTCCAGAAAAAGAAAAGCACAACAGTGTAATGCGCCCGACAGAAAATCGGAAACTGGAAAGCCTTGAGTGAGATTCAACTATTGAAATCGGAAGACGAAAGGCAGGGATTAGAAATCCAAAAGGGATTCTCTTTGAGATGGAAGATTTGACGTCAAACGGCTAATTCTTATCGCGCTCAAGCTTTGACGAGGGCCTTGAGTTTCACCTGGCCATTGATGACTTCGACGACATACTCGACGTCACGACAATTCTTTTGCTTCTGCAGGTCTTTCGTTTTTTTCAAAACGAATTCATTGAAACTGGAGCGCGAAAGCTTCCCCGTCTGTTCTCCCGCTTGCTGTTTCGCTTGCAGAAATGCCTGATAAAGTTGGTCGACCTTCTCCGATTCGCGTTCCGGCTCGGAGCAGGTAACGCGGAATGCGCCCTGAGCCGCCGCTGGTGCGCTAACCGCAGGCATCGCAGGGGCTTCCACGGGATGCTCGGAATTTTTGTGCGCTCGTTCCGCTTCGATCGCTTTGGCGGCCGCGCCGAAGTGCCGCTGAATTTTTCCTTCTTCCTTGTTTTGCGTCTTCTTGCGGAAAATATCCTTATACTTTGCGTAGGTCTGCGTGAGATTGTTCAGACGGAACCGGTGTCCGTATTTTAACTCGCCGCCGCGTTCGGCATACCTCTTAACCACCAATTCAATGCGCCACTCGATTTCCGTCGGCGGACGCTTTCTGCCGCCGCCGAAGTATTGGTCGTATTCAATTTTGAGCTGACGGATGTCCCGTTCGAGCTGAGCCAGCTCTTCGTCGATGGTCGCCATGGGTGGAAATGCCCCTGAGTATCATGCTAGGAGCACAAGGCGAAGGCGTCAACCAAAGGAGTGGGCGGCGCTGCGGATTGTGTATCCCACCTCGGTTCCGCCGCCAGGGCGCATCGGCCTGCGAGCCGTCGGCAGGAAAGCCTCATTGCTCGCGGAGGGGCGGTGTGCTGAAATAAGGCTATGGAAGCGCGCGCAAAACGGGCTCTTTCCGCCGAGCAGGCGGAGTTGCTGCGGCAAATTCCTTCGGTCGATGAATTGTTGGCGCAGCCGCGGCTTGCGGCGCTTGCGGTCCGCGTGGACCGCACACTTCTCGTGGAAGTTACGCGGACGGTCCTTGGAGAATTGCGCGCGCGCATTACGGATCAACTTGCGTCTGCTCTGCTGGGAGAATTCGCGCTGCTGGCCGCCGATCCGGCTTCGCTCGAGGAGCACATCGGTTCTATTGTCGAGCGCATTCTGGCGCACTCGCTTCAGCCGGTGATTAACGCCACGGGCGTAATCCTGCATACCAATCTTGGTCGCGCTCCGCTTGTTGAGGCGGTTGTGGAAGAATTCCGACGGACGGCGACGCAATACTCGAATCTTGAATATGACTTGGAGGCGGGCGCACGCGGTAAACGCGACGTCCACACTTCTTCGCTTTTGGAGCGACTGACGGGGGCAGAAGCCGCCATTGTGGTCAACAATTGTGCTGCGGCCGTGCTGCTCGTGCTCGCCGCTTTGGCAAAGAGCGGCGAAGTCATTGTCTCTCGCGGCGAGCTGATTGAAATTGGCGACGGTTTCCGCATCCCGGAAATTATGGCGGAAAGTGGGGCGGTGCTGCGCGAAGTTGGAACCACGAACCGCACGCGCGTGGCCGACTACGAAAATGCCATCAACGAAAAGACGCGGCTCTTGCTGCGCGTGCATCCTTCGAATTTCAGCATCACCGGGTTTGCAGAAAAACCGTCGCTCGGGGAGTTGGCCGCGCTCAGCCAGCGCGCGGGGCTGCCGCTTGTCGAGGATCTTGGCTCGGGCTGTCTCGTTGATCTTTCCGCGAACGGAATCTCGGAGCCTCTCGTTCGGCAAAGTATCGATGCGGGAGTATCCATTGTGATGTTCAGCGGCGACAAGCTATTGGGAGGGCCACAGTCCGGGATCATTGCTGGAAAGAAGGAGTTCATTACGCGCGTGCGGCGCCATCCGCTGTTCCGCGCGCTGCGCGTCGACAAGCTCACGACCGCGGCGCTGGAAGTGACTCTCGGCGCGTACCTGCGCGCAGCCTGGGACGAAATTCCCGCGCTGCGGATGATTCGATCGAGCGCTGTAGAGCTTAAGCGCCGCTCCGAGAATTTTCTGCGCGAACTTCGGCCGGAGCTTCCGCTCGACGAAGTGGAGATGGAAGTTGTGGATGGCACGTCGCTCGCAGGCGGCGGCTCGACGCCGGCTCAAGCCCTTCCCACAAAAATTATTCGCATCGCCAGTGCGCGCTATTCCGCAGCGCAACTCGAACAGAGGCTCCGCCGCGCGCCGGCAGGCATTTCCGTTATCGCGCGGGTGGAAAGCGATCGCCTAGTTCTCGATTTAAGGACGGTCTTCCCGGAACAAGAACCGCTGCTCATTAAGACCCTTGGTGCCGTTCTTCACTGATTGATTCACCGCTCGCCCTCGGCTACTTTGCTGATTTTGCTTTTGTCGGCCTTCTTGCACATGCGAGCGCTCTGCGTTCTCCTCGTTTCGAAGTGAAACTCGAATTGCGGTTCGCGCGTCCTACAACATGTTTCGGGCGAGTGGAGGGATTCTCCCGAAAAGTTGTACCACCCCTGGTTGCCCGACTAATGCTGTGAAGAAAAAAGGAGAATTGCGAAATGCGGAGAGATTGGTGCGTCCTCGCAGGAATTGTTTTGTCATTTGGCTTAGGCACGGCAGCGGCTCAGCAGCCGACGGTTCCAGCAGGCCAGCAGCCGCCGCAGCAGCAACAGCGGACCCGCCCGCCGGCGGAACAGGCGGCGCAAGGCGAAGGCGCTCAGGGCAAACAAGCGCCGAGACCGGCTGTCCCTGAAGAGAAGTCCTCTGTTACGCACCATTCCGCGCGCATCGGCGGACAGGTGATCAATTACACCGCGACGGCCGCAACGTACAACATCAAGGCGGATGACGGGACCGTGAAAGCGACGATGTTTTATGTTGCTTACACGAAGGATGGAGTGGCCGATCCCGCAAAGCGTCCTGTGAGTTTCGTTTACAACGGAGGGCCGGGCTCCGCCTCCCTTTTCACGCACATGGGTATGGGGCCGAAGCGCGTGGTCTTGACTGCCGACGGCCACGGAATGCCTGCTCCTTATACGACCGTCGATAACGAAGATTCGTTTCTCGATGCAACCGACCTTGTCTTTATCGACGCGATTTCCACCGGATTTAGCCGACCCGCTCCTGGCGAGGCGACTGCGCAATTCCATGGGATCATCGAGGACGCGAACTGGTTCGCCGATTTCATCTACCAATACATCACGCGTACGGAGCGCTGGGCTTCACCGAAATTTCTGATTGGCGAAAGCTACGGAACGACGCGTTCGGCTGAACTCGCGGGAGTGATTCAAGAGCGCCACCAAATTTATTTGAACGGGATTGCGCTGCTTTCGTCGGTGGCATTCTCGAACTGGGGCGCTGACAATCGGACGATTTTCTTTCTGCCGACATACGTGACTACGGCCTGGTACCACCATTTGTTGCCGCCCGATTTGCAGAGCCTGACCGTCGACCAAGTGGCGCAAAAGGCGCGTGAATTTGCGCATGGCGAGTATGCCCAGGCTTTGGAAAAAGGTGACCAGCTGTCTCCGGCGGAGCACCAAAAGGTCGCGGAAGATCTCGCACATTACACCGGGCTTTCAACCAAGTTCATCGAGCAGGCAAATCTCCGCGTGAGTCCGTTTCGATGGTTCAAGGAACTGGAACGGGATAAGCGTTTGACGATCGGCAGGCTCGATTCGCGCTTCGTTGGCATGGAAGTCGACGCCGCCGGCGAACGAGTGGAATATGACCCGAGCGAAGCTTCTTACGAAGGCGCGTTCGTCGCGACGTTTCACGACTACGTGCGGCGCGAGTTGAAATGGGACAGCGACTCGTATTACACCGTTAGCGCCAACGTGCGGCCTTGGGACCAGACTGGAAATACGGAAGTCGCGGAAGTTTTGCGTGCCGCGATGACACAGCAAACGTATTTGAAAGTGCTGGTCCTCTGCGGCTACTACGACGTGGCAACGCCATTCAACGGAATTGAAAACACATTTGCACACATGAACCTGGAGCCGCCGGTCCGCAAGAACGTGAGTTTTGCTTACTACGAAGGCGGCCACATGATGTACATAGATGAAGTTCAGCACCACAAACTGCACAAAGACATCGATGACTTCATCAACGCGGGCTATCCGCACTAAGCGGAACTAGACTCGAACCACAAAAATACGGCAACATGGCGACGTGCTCGCCTTTCGCGTTAACAACAAAAAGCTGAAACCGTCAGAGAAATCGCTACCCAAGCTGCGACCGGGATGGGCGTTGGTACGCGTTCGTATGGCCGGGATTTGCAATACGGACGTTGAGATATTGCGCGGCTATCACGCGTTTCGTGGGACGCCGGGGCACGAATTCGTTGGCGACGTTGCTGACGTTCACGGCCTTTCTACTGCGCTGAACAAAAAATGGGGCGGCAAGCGCGTCGTTGGCGAGATTAACGTGTCTTGTTCTGCTTACGGATATCGACCGGTTTGCGCTTTTTGCCGGCGCGGATTGAGGACGCATTGCGCGCGGCGCACCGTCCTTGGGATCGTGGCGCACGGCGGAGCGTTCGCGGAGCATTTGGCGCTGCCGCTCGAAAATCTACACGCCCTTCCTGATTCCATCAGCGATGAGCAGGCAGTCTTTGTTGAACCTCTTGCCGCGGCTTGCGAGATTCTCGAACAGGTGAACACCAAACAATTTCGGGAAGCGGCTGTGCTCGGCGATGGCAAACTCGCGCAATTGATCGCGCTCGTTCTGCGGACTGCAGTGCCGCGCGTAGTGATGTATGGAAAACACGAAAAGAAATTGGCTCTCGCCCGGCGTGCTGGGATTAAGACGAAAAAAGTGCGTGGCGACGCTTCCGATCTCCAAAACTTGAAGGAAAGATACGGCTTGCTGGTTGAAGCGACTGGTTCACCCACCGGGTTCACGCTCGCACAACACATGACCGAGCCACGCGGCACACTCGTTCTGAAATCTACATTTCACGGCGCTGCTCCTATCGAGACGTGGCCCATCGTCGTCAAGGAGCTCACCGTCATCGGTTCGCGCTGCGGCCCATTCGCCAAAGCAATTGCGCTGTTGCGCTCAGGCAAGGTCGATCCCATGCCACTAATCACCCGCACGTTCGCTCTGGTAGAAGCGCCCGCAGCAATTCGTTTCGCTCAGAAATCCGGTGTGATGAAAGTCTTATTGAAAGCCTGATAGCCTGGCCGCCTATACAAATCCTACAAGCGGTTGATGCACGACGCCACGCAAGCCGCGCCGAAGCCATTATCAATATTCACGACTGTCACGTTGGATGCGCATGAATTGAGCATGCCGAGCAGCGCGGCCACGCCGCCGAAACTTGCTCCATAACCGACGCTGGTTGGCACCGCAATCACGGGAGCCGCAACTAATCCTCCAACGACGCTCGGCAGGGCGCCTTCCATTCCAGCGACGCAGATAATCACGCGCGCCTTCGTCAAATTCTCTCGATGCTCCAGAAGCCGGTGAATGCCGGCGACGCCTACGTCATACAAGTGTTCGGCGCGGTTTCCCATCATTTGCGCGGTGAGAAGCGCCTCTTCGGCAACGGGAATGTCGCTCGTTCCGGCAGAAACAATCAGGATCGTTCCTTTCCCCGTAATTTCCTCGCTCCGCTCGATGGTAACCACTCCGGATGAGGCGTGAAACTTGGCTTTGCGATTCACGCGCTTCACGGCCGCGAAAATCTTCGCATCCGCCCGCGTAACCAATATGTTCTGACGCGAATCTCTTTCCCGTAGCATCGCACGAACGATACCCACCACCTGCGCCGGCGTCTTGCCCTTGCCGAAAATCACTTCCGCGAATCCCTGACGCAACGCGCGGTGGTGATCCACCTTTGCAAATCCCAAATCCTCGAACGGCAGATGCTTCAGCCGCTCGATGGCTTGCTGAGAGGTGACGCTCCCCGAGCGCACGGCTTCGAGCAGTTCGCGAAGATGCTTTTCTGTCATAGATTTTGCCGCGCCGGTTCGCGCCTAACCTAAGGCGTGCTGTCGCCCATCAATTTGCGCAGCGGCTGATTGTCCGCGTAAACGCGCCATTCCGCAATCAAATCACCGCGAACAAAAGCCCGCCACGCCGCAGGGACTTCCCAGAAGTTTTCCTTGCCCGAGATTCCGTCGCGAGAGTACGCGCCGCTGGCACTGCCGAAAACAGCAAACGTATGATCCGTCTGAAAAAACTCATCGGCTCGAATGCGATAGCCAGGAACGAGCTTGAAATATTGCTTCCAGCCTTCCTTCATTTTATCGCGGCCCACGAACCGTTTTCCTAAGGCATCCTGAAATATATGATCTTCAGTCATGACTCCACTGAGCGCGTCAGCGTCTCCTGCGTTGACGCGTTTGATGAACTCCATTACGACGTCGAGAGCTTTCGTGTTGCCCATCGGGCCTCTCCTTTTGGCCGGAATCCAATTATAAACACAAGCCGCGGTGGAAGAGCGCCGTGTCTTGACTTGCACCGGGGTGGCTGCGAGACTGAATGTATCCGCACAGAATCATGCATGACACGCAAAAACAAGTCGTAACCGTAGGTGTGACCGGGGCGAGCGGCGCCGTTCTGGCGCAAAAAGCCCTCGATCTGCTTGAAAAAGATCCGCGTGTTGCGCGAATCCATCTAGTAGTCACTGAGGCCGGCCAGCGGCTTTTCTCCGAAGAACTGGGAATCACTTCCGGTGACTTGAAGCAAATCCCCAGCCGGCTAATCGGCCGCTCCGCCGCAAAAATCGAAGTTCTCCCGAACAAGGATATCGGCGCGGCCATCGCTTCCGGCAGCTATGCTGTGGATTCGATGATCGTCATTCCGTGTTCCATGGGGACACTCGCGGCAATTGCGAGCGGCGTGAGCGACGACCTCGTTTCCCGCGCTGCGGACGTCATACTCAAAGAGGGGCGTAAACTGGTTCTTTGTGTTCGCGACACGCCTTTCAATCGCATCCATATGGAAAATATGTTGCGTGTACAACAGGCCGGCGCGGTGATCATGCCGGCGATTCCGGCGTTCTATCATCATCCGCAAACGATCGACGACCTGGTCACGCAATACATTTATCGCGTTCTTGCGCAGATTAATCTTCCTCAGGAAAATATGTATCGCTGGACAGGCCAAACCAACGTGAAAAAGGCGGAGGCATAAATCGCGATGGCCGGCCGCATCCGCACCGTGCTCGAGATGATCAAGTTCGAGCATTCCGTCTTTGCGCTGCCATTCGCGCTGACGGGAGCGCTGCTTGCTGCGCGAGCGACGCATCAACCGCCAAGAGGTTGGCCGACCTTGCGCCAGTTCCTCTGGATCATCGTCGCCATGGTCGCGGCGCGCTCCGCCGCCATGACCATGAACCGCATCGCGGATCTTCGCTTCGATAAAGAAAATCCTAGAACGAAGCAGCGCGCACTCGCCACTGGCGCTCTTTCACTTTCGTTTGCTTGGGCATTCACGTTCGGCGCAGTGGCTTTATTTTTCGTCGCGGCATGGCAACTCAATTCTCTTGCTCTCAAACTCGCTCCGCTCGCCATCGCTATATTGTTTTTCTATTCCTTCACCAAGCGCTTCACGAACTGGTCGCACATTTTTCTAGGCTTCGCTCTCGGCATCTCACCAGCCGCTGCGTGGATTGCCGTTACGGGAAGTCTCGACGTTCGCATACTCATTCTTTGTGCAGCCGTCACTTTTTGGGTTGGCGGCTTTGACGTGCTCTACGCTTGCCAAGACATCGACTATGATAAGCAAGCCGGCCTTTACTCCGTCCCTAAGCGCTTTGGCGTTGCCAATGCTCTCTTCATCGCGCGCGTCATGCACATCGGCGTCGTCGTGCTTCTCTCCTGGCTAGCTTATAGTTTCGCGCTTCCGTGGCCCGCTTGGGCAGGCATTGTGGTTGTCGCCGCGCTCCTTGCTTACGAGCATTCTCTTGTCAAACCCGGCGATCTCAGCAAGCTGGACGCTGCGTTTTTCGCCGTGAACGGTTATATTAGTTTATTGTTCCTGTTGTTCTGGGGCGCTGCGGCAGCGGTTTGGCGCGTTTGAAAATTTCAGCGGATTCAAAATGAGCGAACTGACAATCACGGACCAACGGTTAAAGCCCATCGCGGAGAAAGTCCTCGCGGGCGAGCGACTTAGCATGGAGGACGGGATAGCGTTGTATCGTTCGCCGGATCTTCTTGCTGTCGGCTGGCTCGCGAACCACGTTCGCGAAAAGCGCCACGGCAACATCACGTATTACAACATCAACCGGCACATCAATCCGACCAACGTCTGCGTTGCGCATTGCAAACTCTGTGCCTTCGGGCGCGATCCAAACGCCGTCGGCGCTTACACGTTTGCGCTCGAAGAAATCTACCAGCGCGCCGAACAGGGCGTTCGCGAAGGCGCCACCGAGTTTCACATCGTCGGTGGCCTACATCCGGATTTGAGCTTCGACCATTACTTGGAGATGGTTCGCGGTCTGAAGCAACGCTGCCCCACCGTGCATATCAAAGCTTTCACGATGGTGGAAGTTCATTACTTCTCGCGCATCGCCAAACTTTCCATCGAAGAAGTCTTGCAGAAAATGAAAGCGGCGGGAGTCGATTCCTGCCCCGGCGGAGGCGCGGAAATATTTCACCCGCGCGTGCGAAAAATCATTTGCGACCACAAAACCAGCGGCCAGATGTGGCTGAACACCGCGAAGAAAGCACACGAAGCTGGACTTCGTTCCAACGCCACCATGCTTTACGGGCACGTGGAGACGGAAGAAGAGCGCGTCGACCATCTAATCAAATTGCGCGAATTGCAAGACGAAACGCACGGCTTTGTCACGTTCATTCCGCTGGCGTTTCATCCGGAAAACACCGCGCTCTCGCACATTCCGAAACCGACCGGCTACGACGATCTACGCAACATCGCTGTGGCGCGGTTGCTTCTCGATAATTTTGATCACATCAAGGCGTACTGGATCATGCTTTCGCCGAGTATGGCGCAGATTGCTCAGCGTTTTGGCGCGAACGATTTGGATGGGACCGTAGCCGAAGAAAAAATCTACCACGACGCCGGTGCAAAAACGTCGGAATTCACGCCGCACGCCGAACTCGAGCGCCTCATCCGCGCCGCAGGCCGCGTGCCGGTAGAGCGCGATACTCAGTACCACCCCGTGGACCGCTCCAAAATGCCCCCGATTCAGCCAACGCCGCGGGCCGATCTTGTATCGCTTACCTTAAATGTTTGAGCCGCGTGGAAAATAGGCATGAGGTAAATTACGTGCGACAGGCCATCCTCTATCCCGGCGAAGATGGCTATTGGGTTGTGGAATGCCCTAGCTTGCCCGGTTGTATAAGTCAGGGAAAAACCAAAGAAGAGGCAGTACAAAACATCCGCGAGGCCATTGACGGCTATGTCCTTGCTCTTCAAGATGACGGCTTGCCTATCCCACCAGAACGGTTTGACGCGGTTTTGCTTGGCGTATGACCAAGCGTTGCGCGGAATACTAAGACAAGCAGGTTTGGCTACTGATGAATTTCTGCTATTAATTTAGCCGGCGGTAATCCCAATCTCGTCTCACGAATGTTACTCAACTCGCTGCGCCATGCCCACTCAGCGAATCGTTTCCGCTTTCGCCGTCACTTTAGCGAGCAATTCTTCGGGCAGCGGCGGATACCCCTGTTCTTGGGCGATTTTCTCGCCGCTGGTGTACACCCATTTCAAATATTCGGCAACCGCGCGGCCGCGCTGCGAGTCCTTCGCGACCGCTGGGACATAAAACCAGGTAAAGCTGCTGATGGGGTAGCTGTCTTTTCCGGGAGCATTCGTGAGCGAAATCCGGAAATCGTCCGTTGTCTTGCTTGTCAGCGCCCTGGCTGCGGCCGCGATCGAATGCGGGGACGGCTTAACAAACTCGCCATCCGCATTTCGGATGCTGGCCATCCGCAAAGAGGCCTTCATTGCCATATTCAGTTCCGTGTAGCCGATCGCGCCCGAAGTAGCCGCCACCTTTTCTGCCATATCTTGCGATCTGCCCGCCGTTGCGCCCACTGGCCAGCTTGGAGATTCGCTACGGCCAACACGCGTTAGAAATTCCGGGCTCGCTTTCGACAAGAAATCCGAAAAAATATAGCTCGAGCCCTTTCCAGCCGAGCGGTGCAGCACTTGGATAGGCAGCGCCGGAAGTTTTATGTCCGGATTCAGCTTCGCCAGCGCCGGATCGTTCCAGAGCGTGATTTTCCCTAAGAATATACCTGCAAGGACTGGCCCTGAGAGCTGCAGGTCTCCCGCCACACTGGGCAAGTTGTAGACCACCACGATTCCAATCAACACGGTGGGAAGCTCGACAATTTTGGTGGCGGATCCCTTCAATTCTTTTTCCGGAATCGGAGCGTCACCCCCGCCGAAATCTCCCGTGCCCGTCAGGACGCGAGTGGCGCCTACGCCGCTGCCCTCCGGCAAATAGCGCACCTGCACGCCTGGCTGCTGCTTGTGGAATTCATCGTTCCACTGCAAGTAGAGCGGCTCGGGCATACTCGAGCCCGTGACTACCAGCACGGTAGACCCTTGCCCGTCCGTTGTGACGGGCACCAGGATCGCCAGCGCCAAGCAAAGCACACTAATCTGTCTCACAATCCGTCCCACGAAATCCTCCACAATTAAATGGGCCCAATTTGCAAATCGGATGAGGGAAGCTAAACAATCATTCATTGATGACTGTAGCGGAATTCCTTCCGCCAGATGAGCTGGTACGGGGTGCAGGTGTGCAGAATCCAGTATTAGAGATTAGGCAACAGTTCAAAAGTGCAAAACGGACCGTTTCGGACTGGCTTGGGCTGCCCGCCGGCGCACCACAACATCTGTCGCAGAATCACAAAATCAAACAATCGATCGGTTGAATTGTATCCTCAGGTCAAAATTCCGCGTCTCAAGAAGAACGTCTTTCACATAAAGCGAGAACGGAAAACATGCGGACCATCATCCTACTGACAATCTCCAACATTTTTATGACCTTTGCCTGGTATGGCCATCTGAAGTACCGCACTTCCGCGCTTTGGAAAGTCATCCTGGTGAGCTGGGGAATTGCTTTTTTCGAATACTGTTTCCAGGTCCCGGCGAATCGAATCGGTTCGTATGAGTTCAGCACAGCGCAGCTCAAGACCATCCAAGAAGTGATCACTCTCTCGGTCTTCTCCGTGTTCTCGGTCCTTTATCTAGGCGAGAAATTAAAGTGGAATCACGCCGCGGGCTTTGGCTGCATCGCGATGGCCGTGTTTTTCGTTTTCCACAAGTGGTAGGCGCGCCGGAAGCGAATCAGCGTGTCAATCGTCGCGGCTGCCATACAACCACGTCCTGGCGTTTCGCAAAATGCAGCAACGGTTTTGCTCGTGCCAAATAAATCCCCGCGGCCTCTGGCATAGTATTGCTGATTAGTTCCGCTTCCGCGGTTTGCAGCGGCCACGGGGGGTGATGAATTTCGCCAGAGATAACTCGCCCTTGTCCATCTGCCGTGTAGAGGCAATAGCGTTCCGTCAGAAAGTGTTCGAGCGACCCTGAGGCTGCCGAAAATGCTTCACCCGTAGCTCGATATCGTCCGTTGAACACTCCGCAGGCGGCGCCGCGATGCGAACGCCCGCATTTGTACTCGATCCAGTCGTCCCGTTCCTCGCAGGACATTCGCGCGCGAAAATATGGCAAATGAAACCACGCACGCGCAATCGCCACTGCAATTCTGTTTCCCGCGTCAAGGCTGAAGAACCACACTCCCGGCTTGCCATGGGCCACGACGTACGTTCGCACATTCAATTCCGGAAACGCCGAGAGCCAGGGAATCGCAGGTGTGCCGCGCAGGCACACGCCAGACATCCGGAACGGCACAACTCCTAGCCATGCCTGCCCTTCGTGGGTATCGATCTCCAATTCCGCAGGAATATGCCGTCGTAGTGTTGCCTCTTCCACGCGCCAGTGTGCAAAAAGCAGATCATGCCAGCTCTGCGACATGACCCAAGGGCCCTCAGGCAGTGGCCATGGCCGGTGAGCAACCTCTTTCAAATTTACACTCATGGAAATTCGCTCGCGCCGCTCGACATCGCCATTCCGTCAATATACCCTTCTCTATCGCTGGCGAATCGAATTCTAAGCATTCAAATCAAACGAAAGTTACAAAAGGAGCGGCATTATGCAACGCAAAGCATCGGCGGTCTGGCAGGGCGGGTTAAAAGATGGCAAAGGCTCGATTTCCACGGACAGTGGCATTCTTAAGCAAACGCAATATTCGTTCAGCACACGCTTTGAAAACGGGGTTGGCACCAATCCGGAAGAACTCCTTGCTGCGGCGCACGCGGGTTGTTTCACGATGGCGCTCTCTGGGCAACTCGGCGCAGCCGGATTGACAGCGCAAAAGCTCGAAACCACCGCCACTGTCACGCTCGATAAGGTTGGTGACGGTTTCTCCATCACCAAGAGCCACCTCGACCTAGTCGCCACCATTCCCGGCGCGGACAAAGCCAAGTTTGACGCCGCCGTGAAAGCTGCCGAGACCGGTTGCCCCGTTTCAAAACTGTTTAAAGCGGAGATCAGCGTCAGCGCGACCCTCAACTCCTGATTTCATCGCCGTTTATTGACCGCAGGGCGAAACGAGTACAATGCCGCACATGGTTCCAGCTCCAGGCGCGTTCATCGCGGGTGTCGCGATTTTTCTGATCGTTTTGTGGGACGCGTTCGAGGCCATCATCCTGCCTCGTCGCGTCACGCGAAAGTTTCGTCTCACGCGGCTGTTTTTTAGATCGACCTGGGAAGTGTGGAGAGTCATGACCAGCCTGGTCTCCTCTCGCAAAAGCCGCGAGGCGTTCCTGGGCTTTTACGGGCCACTCTCCCTCCTCGTTCTCGTAGGTGTGTGGGCGACCGGGCTGGTTTTCGGTTTCGGACTCATGCAGTACGGGGCAGGCTCTGCCGTAGTTATAAGCGGCAGCGAACCCAGCTTTCTTACCGACATTTACCTCAGCGGAACAACTTTTTTCACCCTCGGCCTCGGCGACGTAATTCCTCGTTCCGGCTTGGCGCGAGCTCTGGTTGTCACCGAAGCCGGTTTTGGCTTTGGCTTCCTTGCTGCCGTGATTGGCTATCTCCCTTTTATCTATGGCTCGTTTTCCAAACGGGAGGTAGACATTTCTCTGCTCGATTCCCGCGCGGGCACGCCACCCACAGCTGGAGAACTTCTTCGGCGCCATAGCTATCCCCACGGGCAAGAAGCATTGCGCGAGCTCCTTAAGGATTGGGAGCATTGGTCCGCCGAGCTCATGGAGAGCCACCTTTCCTATCCGGTCCTGGCCTTCTTCCGCTCGCAACATGACAACCAGTCCTGGGTCGCGTCGCTTACCGCAATCCTCGATACTTCCGCACTCGTCATGGTCGGCATCGAAGGCGCTTGCGAGAAGCAAGCCGAGCTGACCTTTGCCATTTCACGCCATGCGGTCGTCGATCTCTCGCAAGTCTTCGGCACGGCGCCAGCTTCGATGCCCTATGACCGCCTCACCGCCGAACAATTGCGCCACATCCGAGACATTCTCGCTCAGCACGGCTTGAAGCTACGCGACGGCGAGGAAGCCGACCGCCGCCTAACCGAACTTCGCCGCATGTATGAACCGTACATTCACGCGCTGGCTTCCTATTTGAATCAGACTCTGCCGCCCTGGATTCCCGAGAAAAAAGGCAAAGACAATTGGCAAACAACCGCCTGGGGCCAGACGGCTGGCCTGCTCGAAAAAGAAAAGGAATCGCCCCATGTACACGCCGACGATCACTTCTAGAGGAGTTAAGATGCCGCGAAACCACAACGCCAAAATTTCTTCGTAAGGGCACGGCACGCCGTGCCCTTCTTCAGCTAGAATTTCGCAATCGAGAGCGAAAACAAAAAATCGCGAGCGGTAACAAATCAATTTCCCAAGCACCGGAGGCCACAAAATGAAAGCCATAGTCGTCCACGAATTCGGCGGTCCCGAAGTTCTAAAGTTCGAAGAAATCCCCACACCGAAACCCGCTGCCGGACAAATCCTGGTCCGCATTCACGCCGTCGGCGTGAATCCCTACGATACCTACATGCGGAATGGCACATACGCCGTAAAGCCTCCGCTGCCGTATACGCCCGGCTCCGATGGTGCAGGCACAGTCGAGGCGGTCGGCACCGGAGTCACCAAAGTTAAACCCGGCGACCGCGTCTACGTCGCCAAGACCGTCACTGGCGCGTATGCCGAATACGCGATCGCTCTCGAAAGCCAGGTCCACCGGCTTCCAGAAAAAGCCAGCTTCAGCCAGGGCGCGGGCGTTTGGGTTCCATACGGCACGGCCTACCACGCGCTCTATCACTCCGCGCAAGCTCACGCGTCGGAGACTGTTCTGATTCATGGCGCCAGTGGCGGCGTTGGCATCGCTGGAGTCCAAATAGCCCGCGCCGCAGGCCTTACCATTTTCGGCACCGCAAGCAGCCAGAAAGGTCTCGACCTAGCGACTCGCGAAGGCGCTCATCAAGTTTTCGATCACAGCAAACCGGGCTATCTCGACGAAATTATGAAAGCAATGGGCGGCCGAGGAGTGGATATCATTCTCGAAATGCTCGCCAACGTGAATCTCGCCAAAGACCTGAAACTCCTGGCCACTAACGGCCGCGTCATCATCATCGGAAATCGCGGAGAAATCACCATCAATCCCCGAGACCTTATGGCGCGCCGGGCCTCGGCTCGCGGCTTCACACTCTGGGCTCTCACTGCTTCCGAAGAAGCCGACGTCCACGCTGGAATCATTGCCGGCCTCGAAAATGGCACCCTCCGCCCCGTCGTCGGTAAAGAATATCCCTTGGCCGAAGCCGCACGCGCCCACAAGGAGATCCTGGAGCCCGGCGCCGCCGGCAAAATCGTGTTGGTTACGTAGTGGTGGTTTCGCAACTGCCCCAGAACATCAGGCCATTCGCAAGCGAATCAGGGCCGGATGGATGAACGGCCGGCCTTTCGCCGTTCGGGATTACGCCTTATAATCATTCCTCGATAGTTGAGCCATAGCGCTTCACTAACGAACAACGAATATTGCCTTTATCGTGCTAACCCTGCCGCCCATCGCAACCGTTCTAGCAGCACAAACTTCCCTCAGCCAGTATTGGCACAAGTTGACAGACCGCACGTTTTCGGGCGTCTACCATGCGGATGCATTCGATCTCGCGATGATGATTCCCTATTTTCTCGTTCTGTTCGTCCTCGCGGCCTACGGCCTGCACCGCTACTGGCTTGTCTACGATTACTACGTCTACTCCAAAAACGTTCCTGGCCCGCCGCCCGAAGTCAAAAACTGGCCGCGCGTCACAGTTCAGCTTCCCATTTTTAACGAGCGCTATGTGATCGAGCGCCTCGTCGAGGCCGTATCTCGCTTCGACTACCCGCGGGAATTGCTCGATGTTCAGGTGCTCGACGATTCCACCGACGAAACTTGTCAGGTCGCCAGCGCGTGCGTGGAACGCCATGCCGCGCAAGGCATGCCCATCGTTTACATTCACCGTACCAATCGCGAAGGATACAAAGCTGGAGCGCTCGAAAACGGCCTCAAGACTTCGCGAGGGGAATATGTCGCTATCTTCGACGCGGACTTTATTCCTGAGCCTGATTTCCTGCGCCGCACGATTCCGTATTTCGTCGATCCCGCGAACGGTCCCAAAATCGGCATGGTTCAGACGCGCTGGACCTACCTCAACCGCGACTACTCGCTTCTCACGCAAGTCGAAACCATCTTGCTCGACGGCCACTTCGTCGTTGAGCACGGCGCGCGTTCTCGACGCGGAACCTTTTTCAATTTCAATGGCACGGCCGGCGTCTGGCGGCGCACAGCTATTGATGAAGCCGGCGGCTGGGAGCACGACACGCTCACCGAGGACACCGACCTCTCCTATCGCGCGCAGCTCAAAGGCTGGAAGTTTCTCTACCTCCCGCAAATTGAGTGCGCTTCCGAGCTACCTGTCGATATGAACGGCTTCAAAGCCCAACAAGCGCGCTGGGCCAAAGGCCTGATACAAACCGCGAAGAAAATTCTTCCGCGAGTTTTGAAATCCGACGCGCCCTGGCACGTCAAAGCCGAAGCTTTCTTCCATCTCACTGCCAATATCAGCTACCCGCTGATGGTCTTATTTTCCGTCATGCTTCTCCCGGCGATGATCGTGCGTTTTTATCAGGGCTGGTTCCAGATGCTTGTCGTCGACCTGCCTCTTTTCCTGGCTTCCACCTGCTCGATCTCCAGCTTCTATATCGTCGCCCAACGGGAACTCCGACCGAAAAACTGGTGGCGCACGTTCCTTTATATGCCCTTCGTCATGGCCACCGGCATCGGCATCTCTGTGCGCAACGCACAAGCAGTCCTTGAAGCGATCATCGGTAAAAAGAGTGAATTTGCCCGCACGCCCAAATTCAATATCGAAGGCAAAAAGGGCACCTTTGTCGCGAAAAAATACAGGAACAAAGCTGGCTGGATGCCCTACGCCGAAGTCCTTCTAGGTCTATACTTTGCGGCCACCGTTGTGTACGCCATTACCAACGAAAACTACGCAACAATCCCCTTCCTGCTTCTCTTTGTGTGGGGTTACCTCTATACCGGGCTAATGTCCCTCGGCCAAACGTACTTCGCGCACCTCCGCTTGGGCGTCGATGCTCCAGAAATGCGCCCCGCCGCTACGGGCGCCCCCGGTTTTTGAGCCGATTCTGGATTTAACAAGGCCTGTTCTTACACTTCGCTCGCTCTTGACGCCGGTTCAACCCCTGATTTCCACCATTCAATGATTTTCAGTTGAAGTAGGACTAATCTTGTCGTATATTTCAGTTGCAAATGCTTTGCAACAACTGCTCTTTTGTCATCTGCCTGAAATAAAGTCTTGCCATTGTTCCGGGTCGATTGAAAAGGCAGAAAACTCTGGAAGGCTGCGAACTAGCTTCAGAAAACCTGCCCGTTAGGCGGACTACCCTCCACTCGGGGGAAGCCAGCGATGGGTTTTATGGGGGAACGACAGGATGTTCGGCACGAAGAGGAACTACATAGGAGGTCTTACTTTTTCCATCACGCGGCGGTCAGGACAGCTTGCCCTGTATCTCTCTCTTTGCATTGCCCTGCTGCTGGCCGTCGATTCGCGGGCTGGCGTAGGAGGAACCATCTCGGGCACGGTGACGGACTCAAGCGGCGCTGTCGTCGCCAAAGCCACCGTCACGGCAACAAACAAAGACACCGGAATCCATCAAACGACTGCGACAGATGACAAGGGTTTCTACTCCTTTCCAAATCTTCCGATCGGTCATTACGAATTAGCAGTGGCAAGCGCCGCATTCCGGCCCTACCGGCGCACCGGAATTGTTATCGACGCGAACAGCGCGTTGACGATCGACGCGGTTCTCGCCGTCGGCGGCACGTCGGATGCTGTGACAGTGGTCGAAAACCAAGTCCAGGTCGACACATCGAGCACGCAAAATGGCGAGGTCATTTCCGGCGCTCAAATGACCACTGTGCCCCTGAACGGTCGCAGCTTTACCGATTTGCTCGCCCTTCAGCCCGGGGTTGTTCCCGTCACCTCCATCACGGGCGATACCGTGCAAGACGTAGGCGCGAGCGTGCTTTCTCCCTCTGGCGATTTAAATCCCGGCACGATTTCAATCAACGGACAGCGCGAATTTGCGAATAGTTTCATTGTCAACGGAAGTGACGTCGAAGAGGACGTGAACAACGGCGCATCGGTGATTCCCAATCTCGATTCCATCGCTGAGTTTCGCATTCTGACGAACAACTTTGACGCCGAGTACGGCGAATTCAGCGGCGGACAGATCAACGTCATCACGAAATCTGGCGCCAACGCGTTTCACGGCGACGGTTTTGAATTCCTGCGCAACACGAATCTCGACGCGCGCAATTATTTCTCGCCTACGCGCGGGACCTTTGATCAAAATCAGTTCGGCGGCACATTCGGTGGCCCGATCCGCCGGGACAAAATTTTCTTCTTCGGCGACTATCAGGGAACTCGTTCGACCCAAGGCGTCGACACCGGCCAAATTCCGGTCCCCTCGGTACAAGACCGCACGGGAAATCTATCCGATCTAGCCAGTTCGTTCGTAACTACCGATGCCAACGGAAACACTGTTCCTACGACCGTGAGCGGAGCGGCCTTTGCCACCACCCTTTCGCAAAAATTGGGCTACACAGTCACGGCCGGCGAGAATTACTTCACGCCCGGATGCGCGAGTACCGGCCCGAATCCATGCGTTTTTCCGGGAGCCGTAATTCCGCAAACCGCATGGTCCACACCGGCGCAGAATCTTTTGAAATATATTCCCTCTCCAACCAACTCGAACGGCACATTTTCCACCTCGGCATTCAACCAGACTTTGCGCGACGATAAAGGTGCCTACCGGGCCGATGCGAACACGAGATGGGGATTGCTCTCCGCTTACTATTTTCTCGACGATTGGTCGCAGAACAACCCGTATCCCGTCGCGCAAGGTGGCGCAAACGTCCCTGGCTTCAACGCGAACTATTCGGGCCGCGCTCAGTTGATCAGCCTTGGCGATACGAAAACAATCAGTCCAACGGCTGTGAATGAATTTCACTTCAGCTATCTGCGCAACGCGGTGGACTTGGGCAAGCCGATAGGAGGCCTCGGCGTCAGCTTGGCTTCGCAGGGCTTTACAGGAATCCTGCCTCTATCTCCAAAAACAGAAGGCGTCGAGAGCGTTGCCTTCAACAGCTTCACGATTGGCACGAACACGAATGAATTAAACCAGATTGGAAATACGTATCAATGGCTCGACAACTTTTCCAAAGTGATTGGCAGACACACGATCAAAGCCGGCGGTGAATTTCACTACGATCAGGTCAACGTCAACGCCATCGCTCAATTCAATGGCAGCTTTCTTTTCTTTGGAACGGAAACCGGCTCCGATTTCGCGGATTTCCTCCTGGGAGCGCCCAGTCAGTACAACCAAAGCCAGCTGCAAGCTTTTTACGGGCGCAACAAGTACGTCGGGCTCTTCGCACAAGACAGTTGGCGGCTGACGCGCAATCTCACGCTTAACTACGGCTTGCGTTGGGATCGCATTGAACCCTGGTACGAGAAATACAATCAGATCGCGGCGTTCGTGCCGAATGAGCAGTCTGTTGTTTTCCCGAACGCGCCGGCAGGGATTGTCTATCCCGGTGACCCTGGAATCCCGCGCACTTTGGCGCCTCCGGGAAATCGCGATTTTGCTCCGCGCATTGGCCTGGCGTACTCGCCCAGCTCTTCTGGTGATGGCTTGCTTGCCAAAATTCTGGGCGCTCCCGGCAAGACAAGCATCCGCGCGAGCTACGGAATTTTCTACACCGCGATTGAGGCGCTTTCGATTGGCGTGATGAGCGCAAATGCGCCTTATGGTTCGACCTACACAAGCCCCGCTCCTCCGCAGTTTGCCAATCCATTCGTTACGCTCGCCACCGGACAGGATCTTGGCCAGGCATTTCCGCTGCAGCTTGCGCCGCTAGGGGCAAGTGCGCAGCATCCCGATACGACTACGGATTTTTCACAGTTCGAACCGATAACGGGACTTCCGAATTATCTTCCCAGCAATCGCATTCCGTACACCGAGGAATACATGCTGTCGATCGAGCGCGGATTAGGTGCAAACACGGTGCTCAGTTTGAATTACGTCGGCAATCAGGGACACCGTCTATTGGTGCTTGAGGAATCCAACCCGGGCGACCCTGCGCTGTGCTTGTTCCTGAGCAATCCTGCAAATCTCGCCCCAGGACAAGTCCCGTGCGGTCCTTTTGGAGAGGACACCACTTACACGACTGCCACAGGCGCGATCCAGCAGGGCACGCGCGGCCCCCTAGGACCGAATTTCGGCAGCAATGCCAACCAAGCTACCATCGGTAATTCCAACTACAACTCGTTGCAGGCCACGCTGCGGCACACGAGTCGAAGTTTGACCGTGCTGGCTGGATACACCTTCGGCAAATCTTTGGATCAGTCTTCGAATTTGGGAGAAGCCGTCAATCCACTGAATCCTTCGCTCAGCAGAGCGCTGTCGTCATTTGATGTGAAGCATAACTTCGTCGTGAGCTACAGCTATCAACTCCCTATCGAACGGCTGCTGCGTGCCACAAATCGTTGGACGCAAGGCTGGGAACTATCCGGAATTACGCGATTCAGTTCGGGACTTCCGGTGACGCTGATCAACTTTGGCGACAACTCCCTTCTTGGCGCGGAGCCGAACGGCATCAACAACTTTGGCGTGGATGAACCCGACTATCTGGGAGGCCCGCTCAACCTCAATGGCAATCCTCGCAATGGCCGCCCGTATTTCAACGCCGCCCAATTCCCCGAAAATGCTTTGGGAACGCCCGGCACCGCGCGCCGCCGATTCTTCTACGGCCCGGGAATGGACAACTACGACATTGCCCTTCTCAAAAATTTGCGTCTAACGGAAGCGAAGTCTTTGCAATTCCGCGTCGAAGCCTTTAACGCGTTCAACCATGCGCAGTTCTTCGGCCCCCAAGCCGTCGACGGCAACATTGACAGCTCAACGTTTGGTGATGTCGTCAGCGCCGCTCCGCCACGTCTCGTCCAGTTCGGCGCAAAAATTTTCTTCTAGCGCAAAGCTACGGCACCTTGGCTGCGCCGGAAAACACATCCCTAACCCCCTGCCCCCAGCTCCTAAATTATTGAGTCCATCACTTCGTGAGGGAAATCTACTCGCGACAGCGTCCTCGCACGCGTAAGCAGCCTCGCCGTGTGTGCATTTCAGGATTCGGTTGTCGAATCAGTCGTCCCACACATCTCCGTACGAGTAAGTCTCAGCGGTCACAATGGGATTAGACGATCCTCCCCCTATAACCAGCACGCAGAAAATTCCATCCGGTAGCGACATCGCTGTTGCCGTGTGTCCCGCACGCCCGAATTCCATGCCGCCTGTCTTGGTGAAAGAATTGGGCGTTAGGTCGTAGAGCTCCGCCGTGGCGCTATTATTGCCGCCCCCAGCTATCAGCACTGTGCCGTCCATAAGCAGCGTCGCCGTGTGTAGATTTCGGGCTTCGGTCATCGATCCAGTAGGTGCAAACAAGCCCGTAGTTGGGTTATAGATTTCGGCAGTAGCAGTAAGCTGTAAATTATTACCATTCATAACGGGACTTTGCCCGCCCGTGATGAGTACCGTGCCGTCATCGAGCAGCGTCGCCGCATGTTCTTCGCGGGCCGTACTCATTCCACCCGTGGTCGTGAAAATACCAGTTGCCGGATCATAGAGCTCCGCTGTCGAAGTTGGGATGGATGAATCCAGTGGGACGCCACCTGTGATGAGCACTTTTCCATCTTTCAGCAAAGTGGCAGTGTGTCGAAAGCGCGCCACGGCCATGCTTCCCGTTTGAGTGAAAGCGCCAGTACTAGGATCATAGAGTTCCGCCGTGGCAGAGCCCGCGCCGCCTACTCCTTGATCTGCCCCGCCAGCAATCAGAACCTCTCCGTCCGTAAGCATCGTCGCGGTATGCCCACCGCGTGGGATGCTCATATTGCCGGTCATGCCGAATGAGCCCTTGCCGGGGTCGTAGAGTTCCGCAGTGTTTTGCGCTTGCACAGGCGCGCCCTGACAGTCCGAGGTGTCTCCGAAACCTCCGGCAACTAAGACGTTCCCATTCGGCAACAGCGTGGTGGTGTGAGAGTAGCGCGCTGCAGCCATCGATCCGGTTGGAGTAGAGGCGACGGCATAAGCATCGTATAGTTCCGCCGAAACGATACCGCCGATGCATTGGGGATCAGAGGCTTTATTAGCACCCCCGGCTATCAACACCGTTCCATTGTTTAGCAGGGTGGCGGTGTGAAAACCTCGCGCCGTTTGCAAACTCCCCGTTGGGAAAAACGAAACAGATGCAGTAGTTACGGAAACTGTGGCGCTCGCGGTGATCGTCGTGTTTTCTACGCTTGTGACGATTACATGATAGAAACCTTCAGCGCTCGGTGCGGTATATACGCCGACGCTGCTGATGAGCCCTCCACCTGTCTCCTGAATTGTCCAAGTCACACCGGCATTGGCCAACCCCGCGACGCTAGCCGTGAAGGCCTGTGTCCCACCGGGAGCCAGCGTTACCTCCGAAGGGGAAATCGTCAATTGGGACAGTTGAACAGCCACTGCAGCGATACCCATGGAAGCTGGATTGGCCTGGCTCGTAGCCACGACATGGAACGTGCCGGCTGAATTTTGCGGAGCCGTATAGAGACCCGTGCTGTTGATCGTGCCGCCGAAGCTTTCTTGCACGCTCCAGGTGACCGCGGTGTTATTCGTTCCCGTGATCGTAGCCGTAAAAGCTTGTGTCGTGCCAGCTAACAAAGTGATGCCATTGGGAGCGACCGTAACCGTTATGAGCGCAGCAGGCGGAGGTGCCGAGGTGGGAGGAGACGAATAAGTTGAACCTCCACCACATCCCCAGATGCCGACCACCACGGCGATAGCCGGTCCAATGGATGCCGCATGAAATTTCACCCGTAGGACGCGCGCAACGGAAGCGGAACGCGGAGATAATACCTGGCGGATTTGTTCGCGAGTACTATTTGTACAGTTCTGCGGACTTGAGATACACCGTAGGATTGGTTTCATGTTGCCCTCCGGTAACGAGAACCTGGCCATTGTTCAGTAGTGTGACGGTATGAGAGAAGCGCCCGCTCAACAGAGAACCCGTAGGATTGAACTTATTAGTTGTGGGATCGAAGACTTCCGTGATTACGGTGCCGTCACCGGGAGGGTTGGGAAAGACAAAACCTCCGACCACAAGCACGGTGCCGTCATTGAGCAAGGTGGCGCCGTAAAAAGTGTGTACGGAGGCCGGGGCGCTAGTCGGTGAAAAAGTCCCCGTTGTCGCATCGAAAAGCTCCGCGGTCGCGATCGTTTCTGCCTGTGCGTCGAACCCTCCGGTAATCAAGACGTTTCCGTCATTGAGCAAGATGGCGGTGTGGTTAGCCCTCGGCTGGGTCATGTCTCCCGTGGCCGTGAAAATTCCGGTAGCGGGATCGTACAGTTCTGCCGAGGCGAACGCGCCTTCATCAAAATTAAAACCACCAGTGATCAAGACTTTTCCGTCGTTTAGCAAGGTTGCGGCGTGTCCGGAGATATCTCCCGTTATCATGCTGCCGGTGAGGGCGAAGGTCCCTGTAGCGGGATCGAAGAGTTCTGCAGTGTTGTCAGCGGTTCCCCCAGCCAAGAGCACTTTGCCATTGTTGAGCAGGGTGGCCGTATGCTGGGTTCGAACCTCGGTCATTGCGCCGGTGGCCGTGAAAGTTCCGGTGGCGGGATCGAATAGCTCCGCATTGATGTTGGGGCTCCCCCCCGCCACGAGCACTTTGCCGTCCGTGGCCGCAGTCCCATGTGTGAGCAAGGTTGCCGTGTGCGAAGAGCGCCCGGCGGTCATAGTGTCGGTGGCCGTAAAGGTTCCGGCAGTGGGATCGAATAATTCAGCTGTCGCGAGATTGTCCGGATTGAATCCACCTGCGACGAGCACCTTTCCGTTGTTAAGCAAAGTGGCCGTGTGCGCCGCGCGCGTTGTTCCCATTTCTCCGGTGGCCTGAAATCCGTGCGGGAATATCTGGATGGTGACGGCTGATGGAGTAGCGGGCCGGCCAAGCGAATCCTGAACTTTGACCGCGATAGGGAACGAGCCAGTCGCCGTTGGAGTGCCGGAAAGCTCTCCCTGGGGGCTAAGGGCCATGCCGGGCGGCAACGCGCCGGTCTCCATCCAGGTAAATGGTTGAAGGCCATTAGCAACGGTGAATTGGAAGTCGAACGGCAGGTTTACTCCGCCGTTGGGTATGGTCACATCGATGATGGCAGGCGGTGCCGGGTTGGAGGTTGGCGGTGGCGGGTTGGGGATCGTTTCGGGAGATGAGGCGGCACCACACCCTCCACCGTAAGCGCAAAGGAAGAAAAGACCAGAAAAAGAGAGTACGCGCCAGAAGTTGTTTTTCACGATTCCCCCTGTCCGTGGCGTTGTGCTCGCGCGACCCGACATTGGCGCGAAGCGCATTGAGAGGCAATAGCGGGGGTCTGGTCTGTGCCTGTTCTGGCTCTGATTGTTCAGCTCTTTGAATTCAGACGGGTTGCGGGAAATACGAGATCGGTCCGGCACATATTCCTTCGACTACAAGCATTTGGTGATAGACTCGCCGCAAGTTCGAAGCCTGCTATGGAAGCCCCTCTACGAACCCGCAGGACGCGCTTCGGCGCCTTCGAAGTCGATTTGCGTTCGGGTGAGTTGTACAAACACGGCATCCGCCTGAAGCTCCAGGACCAACCCTTCCAAGTGCTTGCTCTATTGTTGGAGCGTGCAGGCGACGTGGTTACGCGCGAGGAGCTCCATCAGAAACTCTGGGCTGCAGACACCTTTGTTGACTTCGATACCGGCCTGAACAGCGCCATCAAGAAGCTGCGAGACGTCCTGGCTGATTCGGCCGATGAGCCCCGCTACATCGAGACTCTCCCTCGGCGCGGCTATCGCTTCATCGCTCGCGTCGAAAACGGCGACCTGCCTGCTCCGGTTCCCATCGAAAGACGCCTCGCAACCGTTCCCCCCGTCGGGCCAAAGCCTGAGCTTTCGAACAAACGCCGCATCATCGTGGCGGCTGCCGTCGCAGGCCTCCTGATAGTTGCCGCCTTGGCAACTTGGCGCCTCTATTTCGCACGGCCCGTGCTCACTCCGACCGACGTCATCCTTCTGGCGAGCTTCGTCAACAAGACGGGTGATCCCATCTTTGACAACTCGCTGGACAAAGCACTCGAAGTCAAACTTACCGAGTCCCCCTTCTTGAGTCTTTTACCCGAAGCGGACGTCCGCGAGACCATGCGCACCATGCGCCACGATCCGAATGAGCGCGTGACACAGGAATTGGGTATCGAAATGTGTAAGCGCAAGGGGCTCAAAGCCGTTGTCGTGCCCGAGATTGCGGCCTTCGGAAGCAAATATCTAATCACCCTGGAAGCGATCGACGCGCGGAACCAAAAGGTCATTGCGCGTCGTCAGCAGGAAGCTGAGACTAAAGACCAAGTAATCGCTGCCCTTGGCAAGGCAGGTTCGCAGTTGCGAAGACGATTGGGCGAAAGTCTAAGCTCTCTTGAGAAGTACGATGCTCCTCTTGATCTTGCGACCACAGGTTCACTCGAAGCGTTGCAAGCTTATCGAGCAGGGCAGACGCTCTATCGTTCTGGAAAGCGGCGCGAGGCGATTCCTCTTTTTGAGAGGGCCGTCGAACTGGATTCGCAGTTCTGTTCTGCGTACGCGGGGCTTGGCAGCGCCTATCACAGCGTTGGTGACGAGGAAGCTTCCAGGAAGAGTTTTGCCAGGGCCTTCGAACTAAAGGATAGCCGCCTTACGCAGGAAGAGAATTTTGAGACTACCGCGCGTTACGAGGACTCCATAACGGGCAATCTGGAAAAGGAAATTGCTGTGGCTGTTCTGTACAAGCAAGCGTACCCCCGCAGCGTGAGCGCTTACAACCTGTTAGGTATTGCTCATGCGAAGCTGGGCAGAACGGAAGAGGCTCTGCAAGAATTCAACTGGGCCATCAACAATTCGCCTGTCCCTTCTTCTGCGGCCTATTCCAATGCCAGCCAGGCGCTCATGATGATGGGCCGTCTTGACGAAGCCAAAAAAACACTCGACCAGTGGCGGCAAAAAGGCTCCCTCACTCCATTTCAAATGATGTTGCGCTACCAAATCGCTTTTTTCGAGAACGATGCGGCAACGATGGAAAAGCTCGCCCGCCAAACTCCAGGGGATGATTTGACCTGGCTCTATTTTCAAATGCAACTCGCATTCTTTCGCGGCGACTCCAGCAAACTCCGTACGTTGAGCGAAACAGTAGTGCAACAACAGAGCCGCGCCAATCGCATGGAAAACGTTGCCTACGAATTCGCTTGGCACGCACGGATGGAATCCTATCTGGGAAATTATGGGCTGGCACGCAAGCTTTGCCAGCAAGCTGAAGAAGCGAGTAAGGACAGTGCCTTATGGCTCGAACAGTGTGCCGTGGCTTTATCGGATGCTGGCGAACTGACTCACTCTGAAGCGTTGGCAGCGAAACTGGATCGGCTGCTTCCTGAGAACACGCTGAACCAGAAGATCTATCTGCCGCTCATTCGTTCCATGAACGAACGCAAGCGAGGAAATGCCGTAAAGGCCGTGGAGTTGCTCGCCCCGGTCACCCAATACGAGCAAAGCGCAGTATTTGTTGCACTAGCGGTTCTCTATCGCCGTGCGCAGGCTTACGCAGCCGCAGGAGAGCAGGCCAAGTCTGCCGTCGACTTCAGAAGGGTCATTGCTAGTCGTGGATGCCCCGAGTGGGAAATATTTGCCCCGCTCGCGCAACTCGGACTCGCACGGACTAATGCCACCCAAGGGGACCGCGACATCAGCCGCAAAGCCTACGACAAGTTCTTCACAATGTGGAAAGACGCAGATTCGGATATCCCTATACTCCGTCAAGCCAAAACCGAATATAAAAAACTCACTGCAACCACATCTGTCGCCGCATCTGGATTGGGAAAAATGCAATAGGTCCGTTCATTTAAGCTGCTCGTTCTGATGCCATTGCTCGAAGCCTGAAGCGCGATTTTTTCCGCGCGGAACAGCTCAGCGCAGAGTCAAACAACAGGGTGGAAATAGAGAGCGTAAGCAGCCTTGGAAACCTCGACATCGGTGCCCTCAAGGGCTACCGGCAACGTGGTTTTGGAGCAATTCCCTTCACTCGTGGCGCTCCTACACAATATTGCTGACCTCCTAGCCCCATGAATCCCCACAATCCGCCATTATCGTTTTGGGACCACACCCAACGCCTCGTCCACCCACACGCTAAACTATTTGGGCTGCTTCACTTGGAGTGTTCATGCGGGGCAAGACTTCCGCTGCCTGTTTCTTAGCTATTGCGACGGTTCTAGTACTCGGTTGCCTTGCTGCACAAGCAAGGTCCACCGAGACGACCCCACTTTCTCTTCCCCACAGACCGCACTACGTTTTTCAGCGCGTCGGCGAAAACTTCGGCCTGAGTTCTTTGACTCCATCCTGCATCCTGCAGGACCTGGACGGCTTCATCTGGATTGGGACTCCCGACGGGCTTCTTCGCTTCGATGGCAATCGAGTTGTGCGGTATGGCATCGAACAAGGCCTTCCCAGCACCAATGTGAACCAGCTCGTCCTGGCCCCCACCGGGAGAATCTGGATTGTCACATCGCGCGGCATTTCCTACATGGAAGGCGGCGCGCTTCACCAGTTGCCCCTCCCGAAAGTCTACAATTTTTTCCGACAGCCTTCCGCATTGGCCCTCGATCCCTGGGGCACCGTCTTTCTAGCAACCGAAGGCGGCCTGCTGCGAGTCGATCCGGCCCGCCCTAATGATCTCCGCCTCTGGTCTGTCGCCGACGGCTTGCCGAGCCAGGAAGCGGAGTCGGTCAACATTACCTCCGAAGGCCGCATTTGGTTTGCGTCCGGTCACCGCGTCGGCTGGCTGGATTCCCAGGACCATGTCCACATGTTCCCGGCGCAAAGTGGCCTCCCGCACGAACCTGTGATCAGCATTCTTCAGGACTTCGAGAAAATTCTTTGGGTTCGCACTTCGGCGCATCTCTATCGGCTCAATCCTGGCACGACACACTTTGTCTCCGAACTTCCCGATCTTCCACCCGCAAACGACTATGGTGCGCCGGCACTGGATCGTTCCGGCAATCTCATGATCCCTACGGTTGCGGGCCTCTATCGACGCATCTCCGGGCAGTGGGAAGTCATTGATCAAAGCCGCGGCATGGCCGTCAACGCAACTTTTGCCATCACTGAAGATCGCGAGGGAGCTTATTGGATTGGCCTTGGCGGAGCCGGCATCCAGCGGTGGATCGGTCGGAAAACGTGGTCCAGTTGGACGCAGGGCGAAGGCCTTCCCGACAACGTCGTGTGGTCCGAACTTCGCGATAAACGCAAACGTCTCTGGCTCGGCACCAACAATGGTGTCGCCATGTGGGATCCGCAGGCTGCTCGCTGGCGAATCTGGAAATCGAAAGATGGATTGAACGGCTCCCTAGCTCGCGAAATGATCCTTGCGCCCGATGGCGCCGTCTGGGTTCTCTGTTATCCAGGCGGACTGACGCGTTTCGATCCCGAATCACTCAGACCCGAAAAAATCAAGACTCCCGAGCCCGTTCCTACCGGCATTCACGTCGGCCCGGACGGCCGCATTTGGATCGCCAACCATCAATATCTGAAGGCCGTCCGGCCGTCGCAGCGGCCCTTTCAGTTCGTGGATGTGCCGTTGCCTCCTGAAATTCAACGCGGCGTCGGTCGCTTCACTTCCAGCGCCGATGGTGTCCTGTGGTCGGTTGGCAGGAGCGGCATCTCTCGTTTTGACGGCAAGAATTGGCTGCACTTCACGACCGCCAATGGCTTGTTGCAGGACGAAGTTGTGGAAGCCGCTGCCGTAAACGGTAATGAAGTCTGGTTTCGTTATTCCGATGCCCTGGGCCTCAGTTGCCTGCGGCTTGTCGACGGAAAACCACAAATCACTCACTATGGCCTGGCGGATGGCCTTCCCTCTCTTGACGTTTACATGATTGGAGCCGATCACGACGGCAACGTCTGGGCCGGCGGCGCTTTTGGCCTCACCGAATTTCAGCGGAATGGCCACACTCTTCGCTTCACGCAGGCCGATGGCCTCATCTGGAACGACCTAAGCGACAGCGGCTTTTTCGCGGAAGAAGACGGCACGCTCCTCTTCGGTACCAGCGGCGGCCTCGCGCGATACAATCCTATTTCTGCCGACGAACGTGTCGAGCTTCCGCCGCGCGTCGTGATTACTTCCGCTCACCTTGGCGCGCGCGACCGCGTCGGCGAACGAAATCCAGAAGCTGCACGCAGCGACAATACCTTCCGAGTGGATTTTGCGGCACTCACATTCCGCGACCCGGAAAATGTCCGCTGCTCCTACCGCCTGGCAGGCCTCGAAACCGAACCCAATGAAACATCCGGCCGCGAAGCGCGCTATCCCGCTCTTCCGCCCGGCAGCTACAGCTTCACGGTTTCTTGTCGGTCCGCGCGCGGCACGCTCAGTTTCCCCGCCCAATTTTCGTTCAAGGTAATACCGGCGTGGTGGCAGACATGGTACTCGCGCGGCTTCGTTATTCTTCTCGGCCTTTTCGCCCTCTACTCCCTGATGAATTACCGCACCCGCAAGCTGCAGAGCGAACGCGGCCGCCTCGAGGAAGCCGTCGCCGAACGCAGCGAAGCTCTCGCCCAAGCCAACAAAGAGCTTGAGGAAATGTCTCTCACCGACCCGCTCACGGCCGCCCGCAATCGCCGTTTCTTCCAGGCCACCATCGCCAGCGACGTCAGCCAGGCCATTCGCGCCTACTCGGTACCCGATCCCACACGCAGCCGTCGCAATCGCGACATCATTTTCTATCTCATCGACGCCGACCACTTTAAAGAAATCAACGATCGCTTTGGCCACGATGCCGGCGACCAAATGCTCATCGATTTGACCGCTCGCATTAGCTCCGCCATTCGCTATTCGGATGTACTGGTCCGTTGGGGCGGCGAAGAATTCCTTGTCGTTTCCCGCTTCTGCGAGCGCAAGGAAGCCGCCACGCTCGCCGCACGTGTTCTCTCCGCCGTCGCCGGTGAACCATTCAAGATCAAAGGCGCAGGCCTTTCTCTGCATCGCACCGTTTCGATTGGCTGGGCCGCCTTCCCGTGGAACATGAATTCGCCTGTCGATGTTAACTACGAAGAGGTCCTCGCCCTCGCCGACCGCGCCCTCTACAAAGCCAAGAACGCTGGCCGCAATCTGGCGATCGGCGCGCTTCCTCCCGAATCCGCCGCTGAGCCGCACACTTCAGTCGCTCACGGCGATTCCGAAGCTCGCGTCTCGGAAATCTCAACCACCGCCGCCTACGTCACCACCTACGGCCTCGAAACCACTTCTATCACGTAGGGGAGGGGCTTTGTTTATCCTGGAAGGGTCCCTCCCGCTTGCTCGGTGCATGTTTCCGTTGCACATCCATGTAAACTCTGCACCGTGCCAATTCCTCTTGAAGACTTGACCTTCCGAAACGGCTCGATCGAAATCCACGCCGTCGCCGCAGGCCCGCCAGACGGCCCCGTCGTCCTCCTGCTCCATGGCTTCCCCGAATTCTGGTATTCCTGGCACAAACAAATCGAGCCGCTCGTCAACGCTGGCTTCCGCGTCATCGTCCCCGATCAGCGCGGCTACAACACCAGCAGCAAGCCCCGTGGCGCTGCTAACTATGCGCTCTCCGAACTCACTTCCGATGTTATCGCCATCGCCGATCAATTCAGTGCGCAAAAATTCTTCCTCGCTGGCCACGATTGGGGCGCCGCCGTCGCGTGGAGCATCGCTCTCCTCCATCCGCAACGCGTCGCCAAGCTCGCCATCCTCAACGTCCCTCACCCCAGCGTCATGCGCCGCTATCTGAAAACAAATCGCCGCCAGCTTCTCCGCAGCTGGTACATGTTTTTCTTCCAACTTCCTTTTCTTCCGGAAGCAGCTTTCTCCGCCTTCAACTTCCGCCTCGGTGTCCGCTCTCTTGTCGGTTCCAGCCGCCCCGGCACTTTCTCCAACGAAGATCTAGCGCAATATCGCACGGCATGGTCGCAACCCGGCTCGCTCACCTCCATGATCAACTGGTACCGCGCCGCCTTTCGCTATCATTCCAAATTCCCTGACACGACCGTCCACGTCCCCACCCGCATCCTCTGGGGCGAACGCGACGCCTTTCTCCTCACAGATATGGCCCACGACAGCCTACGCTACTGCGACTCCGCCGAACTCTACACTTTCGCCAACGCCTCTCACTGGCTCCAGCACGAAGAACCCGCTCGCGTAACCGAACTTCTCATCGATTTCTTCAGCAAGTAACGAGCACATACACTGCACGTTTTTTCTCAGTGCCGTAGCCAACCAAACGAATCCTCTCACACTCAAAAGTGGTACGATTTGCGCCCATGAGATCCCCCATGAAACCAACGACGACGAGATCGACGACCACAAAAGCCCTAATCCTACTGACCGCCGCATTTGCGCTCCTCGCGGCAGGCGTCTGCAGTTCATCACTTCTTTCGCCCAAACTTTCCGCCAGCAATCTCTCCAGCGTCTTCGGTCCAGCACAACAATCTTCGAATGCGCCGGCACCCGATCCCGCCCTCGCTGCCCGCATCTCCCGCATCGAAAGCGGTCTCCTGCCCGCCGTCATCATCAAAGGCCAGCCTCCCAAGCCGATGACCGTCGCCGATCGCATGGCGCACTATAAAGTCCCCGGCGTCAGCGTCGCCTTCTTCGACCACGGCCAAATTATCTGGACCAAGTCTTACGGCTACGCCGACGTGGCCGCGAAAAAGCCCGTCACGTCCAACACACTTTTCCAGGCCGCTTCGATTAGCAAACCCGTCGCTGCCCTGGCGGCCCTCCGCCTCGTGCAAGACGGCAAGCTCAGCCTCGACGAGGACGTCAACGTCAAGCTCCGCACCTGGAAAGTCCCCGAAAATAACTTCACCCTAAAAGAAAAAGTCACTGTCCGCCGCATCCTCAGCCACAGCGCCGGCCTCACGGTCCATGGTTTCGCCGGCTACGCCTCCGACGAACCCGTTCCTACCGTCGTGCAGGTCCTCAACGGCGAAAAGCCCGCCAACTCCGATCCCATCCGCGTCGATGTCGTCCCCGGCACTCTCTGGCGTTATTCCGGCGGCGGATTCGTCATCCTGCAAACGCTTATGTCCGACGTTACCGGAAAACCCTTTCCGCAAATCATGCGCGAACTCGTCCTCGGTCCCGCGGGCATGACCCACAGCACCTACGAGCAACCGCTTCCAAAAAATCGCGCACAAGAAGCCGCCACTCCCTACCGCGGAAACGGCGACCCAGTAAAAGGTGGTTGGCACACTTATCCGGAAATGGCCCCCGCTGGGCTTTGGACAACTCCCTCCGACCTAGCTCGCATGGCCATGGAAGTCCAAGGCGAATACGCTGGAAAATCCGCGAAAATTCTTTCGCAAGACATGGCGCGCCAGATGCTCACTCACCAATTCGGCACTTCGGGCCTCGGCTTCGGCCTCGAATCTCCCGGCGAAAAACTTCATTTCGGCCACGGCGGCGCAAACGAAGGCTTCCGCTGCGACATCGAAACCTATACTGATTCTGGGCAAGGCTTCGCCGCCATGACCAATTCCGACAGCGGCAGTGAACTAACCGAAGAAATCTTTCGCTCGGTCGCCAAAGAATACGGCTGGCCCGATTTCAAGCCCATCGAGCACACGCTCATCAAAATCAATCCCGCCACCCTCGCCGCCTATCCCGGCGTCTACGAAATCACCGGCATCGGCAAGCTAACCGTCACTACAAAACCGACCGGCCTTTTCGTGGAAGCCGAGCCCTTCGGTCCAGACCCGCTAGAACTCCTCCCCGAATCCCCGCTCCAATTCTTCATCCTCTCCGGCGACATCACCTTCACCTTCCACAAAGACGCAAGCGGCGCCATCACCGGCCTAACCCTCCACGCCGGTTCCCAAACCTTCGAAGCCAAAAAAATCTCCTAGCCCTCTCCAGCTCTTCCCCCGTAGGGGCACGACACGTCGTGCCCTCTTCCTCCGCGCACCTCTGTTAACTCTGCGCCTCTGCGTTATCTTTGCTCTTTTCCGCGGTCCATGCTTTCTCTGAAATACCGCAAAATGCCAAACCCACCGATTACTCGCCCCATTAAAGAATGTGACACTTCCTATAGGATATGACAGATGTTATGATGGTGTCAGGTTGGAGAAATGACGTGAAGCTAAAAACCCGCATGCGGGTAAACGAAAACGGCCGCGTGGTAATTCCTGCTTCCTTTCGCAAGCGACTGGGCATCCGTGTCGGCGATGAGGTCGTCCTGCAAATCCAAGACGACGAATTGCGCATCACCACCTTGAAACGCAGCATCGAGCGCGCTCAGCGTCTCGTCCGCAAGCACGTGAAGCCGGGCACCTCTCTCGTGGACGAATTGATTGCCGAACGCCACGAAGCCGCCCGAAATGAATAAACCGAATGAATAGGATTGTGCTCGACGCGAGCGCCCTGCTCGCGCTTCTCAATCAGGAACCCGGATCCGAAACGTTGACACCGGAACTCTTGACCGGCGCGGTCATCAGCGCCGTCAATCTGGCCGAAGTGCACAGCAAACTTGTTGGCCGTGGCCTCAACCCAGACGATGCCTGGGAGGCCGCACTGGGCCCCATCCGCGAAGCCGTTCCCTTTACCGCTGAGCAAGCCAAGCTCGTTGGCGACCTTGTCGCGCAAACCCGTCCGCTCGGCCTGTCTCTGGGTGACCGCGCCTGTTTGGCGCTCGGCCTCGCTCTCAAGGCTCCCGTCTTTACCGCCGACAAATCATGGAAGAAGTTAAAAGTCGGCGCCCGCATCCACGTCATCCGCTGACAGGTTACGCTGGAAAGGATCGTCTACCCGCTATTCAGTCGGCCGCTAGCGGCGGGGGGCACACACCACCTTTGCTTGTGCGTGTTTGGAGCCACCCTCAACCGTCTGTGTTATTCTCTGCGTATGCAGATTACCCTCAATATTCCGGACGATCTTGCTCGTCAAGTAGCTCCGGAAGGTAAGGACCCGGCGCGAGTAGCTCTTGAGGCGCTGGCCCTGGAGGGCTATCGTTCAGAACTGCTCTCGGAATCTGCGCTGCGCCAGATGTTGGGCTTCCAAACCAGGATCGAAGTGCATTCCTTTTTGAAGCAACATGGCGTGTACATTCATTATGATATTTCTGATCTGGAGCAGGATCGAGCTACGGCACAGCAGGTCCGCGCCAATCTCAAGAACTCAGAATCTCGTGGTGAGCGCCGCTCGGGATGATCGTCGTCGCCGACACCTCTCCGATCAACTATCTCCTTCTCATCCAAGAAATCGATATCCTCCCGAAAATGTATGGCAATGTTGTGATCCCGCGAGCGGTCTACGAGGAACTTCTGCGCCCCGTTGCGCCTGAGATCGTTCGGGCTTGGATCAGCAGGGTCCCTGCCTGGCTCGAAATTCGCATTCCCAACAATCCGCCAGACTCTTCACTGGCGAAGCTGGACCCAGGCGAGCGCGATGCGATTATGCTTGCGACAGAACTCCGCGCTGACCAATTGATTGTTGATGACCGGGAAGGACGGAAACACGCTGAGGAACGGAGTATCCCCGTCATCGGGACGCTCGGAGTATTGAAGGAGGCTTCTACCCTTGGACTGCTTGATCTGCGACTGTCTGTGGAGCGTCTCCAAACCACCAGCTTCTATGTCGCTCCAGAAGTCCTAAGGAGTCTCCTAAACGACTAGGCGTGTGAGACAGCTTTAGCGCCACACAACGATTTTGACTTTGCCTTTTTCTAGGGATGCCCCACCTTTTCAGGTCTGGCTTTGAAAAGGTGGGTCTCCCTCTTTCACGCCTCTAACTTCCTATCGTCGCCCTACTGCTTGTCGTAAATCTGCGTGCTCGTGATCTTCGCGCCGCTAGCATTCGTCCCGCTGAGCGTCACAGTACGCGTCTTGCCATCCGCCGACAAAACGATGCGCGCCGTATTGATCTCTTTGCCGCCCTTTTTGCTAGAGGCCAAGAGCGTGCGATCGTCGATCACCTTATACGACCGGTTGTCCGACGATGGATCACCTGTAAGAGCGTAATCCTTTCCGTCCAATTTCCCTGTCCAGTCGCTGTGGTAGGCCTGGCCCTTGGCGTCCGTTCCATCGATGGCTACTTTTACGTTGTCTCCGTCCTTCGTATACACAACCGTGGAATTCTTCGGCGACCCAGCCGCAATCTTCGACTTGCCTTCATTTATCTTCCATGTACCGATAAACGCCTCGTACCCCGCTGCCGAGGCTATCCCGACGGCGAGAAGCAAAAGCACACCAATACGCACAAAGCTCTTTCTGTTCATGTCATCTCCGTTCTTTCTTTAGGTAGGCGTTTGAACTACGGTCTTGCCGCGGATTGTACACTAGAACTACCCTTGCAAGGGCAAGATGAATTCTCCAGTCGACTTCGGATCTGCTCACTCGCTCTTCGCTACTCACCATCACTACTCACGCCCCTTCCCGTCTCACCAAACTAGGAAAACTCCGCCAACTCCTTCTAACGCCTCGACTTCCCCGTGTCTCATTCGAACGATACTACTCGGGTACTATAACTTGACAGTAAGTAGACTCTATGCTACCATTCCCCATGTTCCCTCCACGCCCCGTCGGCCTGGCCCTCGCCCGGCAGCACATTGCGCTGGCATCGCTCTCCCCAACCGCGTCTCTGTCTTTCGCACTCCCCGCTCTCCTATCTGCCAATGCTTCTCCTCCGCACCGCGCTGCTCTCTCACGGAGCAGAAAACGAGCAAAACCAGAGCAAGTAACCCATTTGTTTTGCGAAAGATACAAAGGCTCATTTCTGCAACTCCTTTCAATTCATACGCTTGCAGATTCAGGGGGGTATTTTCTCCGCCTCTATTTCTCCGCTCAAACTTCGCCGATCCCTCATTTCGAGACCACGTCTATTTCCGCTACAATCTCCCGGCCCTGGCCCCTTCGGGCCTTTCGATGCCCTGTGGATGCAGCTCAAGAACTGGTTTCGAGGTGAGTGGATGAGTGGTCGTCTGGAATATCTCTTATTGTCTGTTGTCGCCCGGCGCCCTCTTTCTAGTAGGGACACGGCACGTTTACCCAGAGCCTCGAAGGGCTATGCCCTCTTTTCTTTGTTTCTGTACGTTCCCCTCTCAGCGATTGTCGCTGCAACCTTTTTCTTCGCCGCACCTCCCGCCCACGCCCAGGAACGACGCGACCGCGAAGCCAACAGCGTCTATGCCGCACGCCGCGCCAAACTCGCCGCACAGATCGATTCACCGATTCTTCTCTGGGGCTTCACCGGCCGCGAAGAATCCGCGCAAACCTACATCTTCGCGCAGGAAGACAACTTTTATTACCTCACCGGCCACAACCAAGAAGCAGCCGGCCTCATCATCCTGCCCGCAGCCCGCGCAGGCGGCGCCGTTATGGGCACGACGTGGGATGGTCCTCAGGAAATGCTTTTTCTGCCGCCGAAAAATACCGCCAAAGAAAAATGGAACGGCCTCCGCATGTCGCCCTCCGATCCCGGTATTCAGGCGCGCACCGGTTTCGCTTCAGTTCTGCCCTTTCCGGAAATGCGCGCCACTCTCGAAAAGCTCGCGAAACTCTATCCAACCATCTACACCATTCTTCCCTATGAAAAAGAAAACGGCGGCTATCCGCATGAAAAAGACGTTGTGGATTGGATTCACACGTCAGTACCCCAAACCAAGCTGAGAGACATTCGGCTCAACATCGAGGATCTGCGACAAATCAAATCGCCCGGCGAAATCGCTTTCCTCACCCAGGCCATCGAGCTTTCGGTGGACGCGCAGCTAGCCGCCATGCGCATGATGCGCCCCGGCCTTCACGAGTATGAGATCGCGGCCAAAATGGTCGAAGTCCACGCCATGGGCGGGTCGGAAGCGGAGGGCTACGCTCCCATCGTCGGCGCCGGCCCCAATTCCACCGCGCTGCACTACGACAAACTAGCGCGCAAAATCGAAGACGGCGACATTGTTGTCCTCGACGTCGGCGCGCAATACGCCGGCTACTCCTCCGACATCACGCGCACGCTTCCTGCCAACGGCAAATTTACGCCGCGCCAGCGCGAAATTTATGAAGTTGTTCTAGGCGCGCAAAACGCCGCTCTAGCAGCGATCAAACCGGGTATGGACTACTGCCAAAGAGGCTCAAAGAGCGTCCACAAAATTGCCTACGACTACATCAATTCACACGGCAAAGATCTTCACGGCAAATCGCTGGGCCAGTATTTCATTCACGGCCTCGGCCACGACATCGGCCTCGACGTCCACGATCCCGGCGATTATTGCAAATCGCTCCAGCCAGGAATGGTCGTCACAGTCGAGCCGGGCGTTTACATTCCTGAAGAAAATCTCGGAGTGCGCATCGAAGATGACATTCTCATCACCGAAACCGGCTACAAATTCCTGAGCGAACGCCTCCCTCGCAATCTCGACGAAATCGAAAAAATCATGGCCGAAGCCGCCGCCCAACGCACCAAAGAACCCAAGAATTCCAACGACTAAAGCCGATGCGTGCCAACGTCCGCAGCAACAGCAAATCCCTTGCCGTTTCTCATTTTTCAGCGGAGAATCGGAGATATGAAGCGCAAAGAAAAACCTCTAACCATCGACGAAGCCGTCGAGAAGCTCGCTGCAATTCTCGAGCCGGTCTGGTCGAAATTCACTCCGGAAGAAAAAGCAGAAAGATTGCGCAAAACCAAGAAATTCATTTCCTCCGTGAAGAGGAAAGAGCGCGCCAAAGCTTCAAAATCTTCTCGAGTTCGTCCGGGTCGTCGCCGCGCCCAAGCAGGTTGATAGCTGCGACCACGTCAGCTTCTTTCGTAAACGCGAGAATCCTTCGCATTGCTTCGTGTTGTTCGCGTAGCAACTTTCGAGCTTCGGCATTAATCGGTCGTTTGCCTCGCCGGGGCTCCTCGGCCATTACGTCTCGGATATCATCGTCTTTTGTGCTGTTTGCCATGTTCAAAGCTCGCAACGATAGCGGCTTCTTACTTACAATGCAACTATCTTCGCTGACTAACAAGTGTCGGCGATTGACCGCCGAGAACGTGCCCGCTTATACTGTTTGTTCGCGTTGGGTGCGACATTTTGCCTGGCGTGCCTCGAGTCATTCCGCGTGCACCGCATCGCAGAGCGGGCTGCCTGCAGGAATTTCCGAAATTTGCAATCGTTCAGGGAGCTTATGAGCAGCGTTAAAGCCACACAACTCCGCCCCGGCATGGTCGTCCAGCACGAGGGCCAGCTTTTTACGGTTTTTAGCGTCGATCACCGTACGCCCGGCAACAAGCGCGGCTCCATGCAAACGCGCATGAAGAATCTCCGAACGGGCATTATGATCGACTACAGGTTCCGCGCTGAAGAATTCGTCGACCGCGCGATTCTCGACGAAGTGGAGTTCGAGTACCTCTACAATGAGGGCGATGAATTTCATTTCATGAACACGCAAACTTACGAGCAGATGCAGATGACCCGCGAAGAGCTCGGCGAAACGGTGTACTATCTCATTCCGAACACCACTGTGAAGATCGAATTCTACGAAGAAAAGCCTATCGGCGTGGACCTTCCCGACACCATGGAACTAAAGGTTCTCGAAACCGAGCCGACGCTGCAGAAAGCCACGGCCAGCGCGGTGATGAAGCCGGCCACGCTCGAAACAGGACTGGTGATTCAAGTGCCGCCATTCGTCAACGCCGGCGACAGAGTGAAAGTGGATACGACGGAAGCGCGCTACGTCCAACGTGTCGAATAAGAGTTCGACCTAGCTCTGGACTTTTGTTTGCGAATTTCGAGTTTCGCGTTTCGTTCTTAAAGATTTCCGCCTCCGCAGCTAGTTTCCGCGCAAGCGAAAATTAGAAGAGGCGAAAGAGCCCCGGGCAACCGGGGCTCTTCGTTTTTTAGGAATTCAATCGCGAAATTTCACGTCGAAAAAAGCAAAGCAAAAAAGCGGCAGCCGGGCTGCCGCACTCCATATTCTTAGGCGTTGTTGGCGGCGGATTTCTCGCCAGCAGGATGAGCGCCGAAGACGCGGTCGAAAATGGCGTCGACGTAGCGAAGCTGCCGCTGCAAATCAAATGTGTGCGCGAGCGCTTTTGCATCCAAAAACTTCGTGATCCTTGCGTCGTTGGCTACGCGCTCCTGGAAGCTTGATTCCGTTTCCCATGCCGCCATCGCGTTTTCCTGCACGGATTTGTACGCGTCGTCGCGCGGCATGCCTTTCTCGACGAGGTCTTGCAGCAATTGGCCGGAATACACCAACCCGTGAGTGGATTCGAGGTTGCGCAACATGCGCTCGGGAAAGACGCGCATATCGGAAATAATCCACGTCATCTTCGCGAGCATGTAGTCGATGAGAATTGTAGAGTCCGGCAGAATGATGCGCTCGACGGAGCTGTGCGAAATGTCGCGCTCGTGCCACAGCGCAACGTTTTCGAATGCCGCGAGCATGTTCGAACGCACGAGCCGCGCCAGGCCGCAAATTTGTTCGCAAGTCACGGGATTACGTTTGTGTGGCATGGCGGAGCTGCCGCGCTGCTCTCCGCCGAAGGGCTCTTCGGCTTCGCGAACTTCTGTGCGCTGCAAATGCCGAATCTCTAGCGCAATTGTCTCCAGTGACGCAGCAATCAACGCGAGTGCGCTGAGATATTGCGCATGGCGATCGCGCTGGATGACTTGGGAAGCGACGGGCGCGACGCTCAGCCCGAGTCTCTTGCAGATGCGCTCTTCCATTTCCGGGCCGAGATGCGAGGCGTTGCCGACAGCGCCGGAGATTTTTCCGACAGCCATCTGCGCAGCCGCAGCACGAAACCGGCCGATGTTGCGTTGGTTTTCTGAAAACCAATTGGCAATTTTTAGCCCAAACGTAATCGGCTCGGCGTGCACGCCGTGAGTGCGGCCGATTTGCGGCGTATTGCGAAACTGATGCGCGCGCAGGTCAAGTATCTCGCCGAACAAAACAAGATCCCGCTCGATGATGTGGGAAACATCACGAATCTGCAGCGCTTGGGCGGTGTCGACGATATCGTTCGAAGTCAGGCCATAGTGTAACCAGCGCGCCGCGGCGGGATCGCCGATGGATTCGCCCACATTCATCGTAAACGCAATGACGTCGTGCTTTACGCGCGCTTCCAGTTCGTGAATGCGCGGGACATCCACTTTGGCGCGCTCGCGAATGATCGCAGCGGCGTCTTTCGGCACGAGGCCAGCTTCCGCAAGCGTTTCGGTGGCGGCCAGCTCGACGTCGAGCCACTTCTGGAAGCGATTCGTATCGCTCCAGACTTGGCCCATATCTTTGCGGGTATAACGTGAAATCAAACTCCTATCTCCTTGGGCGTGAAGCGACTCTGACACGATAAGGCAAATCCATCGGCAACTAGCTTCAGAAATCGCAATATGGACGCCGTGCTTACCGCACTCCATCATACCGTAACTCGCTACTTGAGAGTCCGGGGGGAGCGGGGTGCCAGAGGCGCATCGGATGGAGATCAAACGTTCTAGGATATAGACGGTCTATATGGTAGGGTATAGGCGCTCTATAGCCATACTGCCAGAGGAGAAATTCGTGCCGTACCAAAACCGGATGGAACTGCTGCAAGGGACGCTGGACCTGCTGATCCTGCAAACGCTGATGTGGGGACCTCGCCACGGCTACGGCATCGCCCAGGCCATTCGCGCGAACTCGGGAGAGCTGCTGCAAGTCGATGCCGGATCGCTCTACCCGGCTCTGCACCGGCTTGAAAAGAAAAAATGGATCGGCGCGGAATGGAAAGTTTCGGAAAACAAGCAGGACGTGAAGGTTTACAAGCTGACGGCGGCGGGCAGGAAGCGCCTAACGCAAGAACGCACGCGGTGGGAACAGATCACGGACGCGATCGCGGGAGTGCTGAATCCGGCGAAGAAGGAGAACCAGCCATGAAGCACTGGTGGAACTGGCGCAAGCGAAGCGACGAGTTGGAAAAAGAGATCCAGCACCATTTGCAAATGGCGGAAACGGAACGCATCGAGAGAGGAGCGTCGCCGAACGAAGCGCAGGCCGGTGCGCGGCGAGAATTCGGCAATGTGGGTCTGGTAAAAGAGCTGGCGCGAGACGCGTGGGGCTGGCGCTGGCTGGAAGATTTGTTCGAGGATTTGCGCTTCGGAATGCGCACGCTGCGGAAAAGCCCAGGATTTGCGGCCACTGCGATCCTGACGCTGGCACTCGGTATCGGCGCAAACACGGTGATTTTCAGCTTTATCAGCGCGGCGCTGCTGCGGGCCATTCCAGTCAGGGACGCAAAACAGCTCGTCTTACTGCGATGGAAGGCGCGAACGCAGCCAAACGCCGGCTTCGGCCAATTTGGAGATTGCGAACCAAATCTCGAGAATGGCGCAACGTCATCCGAGCCAATCATGACGTCGGACTGTTCGTTTTCAGTACCATTTGTTCGAGAGATCCAAAAGAGGAAGGGTGCCTTCGCTAGTGTTTCTGCCTTTGCAGGCACATCTCCGCTCGTTTTGAGCGGCAGTAGATCAGCGAGCACAGTGCGGAGGCCGAAATATGTGACTGGAGAATATTTTGAAACGCTGGGGATTAAGCCCGCATTGGGAAGACTGATCGGCCACGAAGACGACACGGCCTCCGCTCCGGCCACAGCAGTTCTCAGTTTCAGCTACTGGCGCAGCGAGTTTGGTGGAGCGGCAGACATTGTGGGAAAGACGATTCTTTTGAACCGCGTGCCATTCACGGTTGTAGGAGTGGCGGAGAGACAGTTCGATTCCCTAACGCCGGGGATCCCGATCGATTTGTGGATCCCACTGGGAGCGGCACCCCGCATTGAGCAGTTCTGGAGGAATCAAGATATTGATGGTTCGTTCTGGTGGCTAGTGGTGGTCGGAAGGTTGAAGGCAGGTGAGACACGGCAAGCGGCGGCCGCACAACTAAGTACCCTCTTCCAGAATGAAACGGGCCACGGCGCGTACGGCGTTGCTGGGCGGCCGATGCTCAAGCCGGAAGACGGCGGAGCCATTGAGCTCGAACCACTCGGGCAAGGGCTGACTGGTTCCAGAATGAGTCTGTCGAGGCCCCTATACATGATGATGTTGGCAGTGGGGATCGTGTTGCTGATCGCTTGCGCGAACGTGGCGGGGCTATTGCTTGCTCGCGCAGCACTCCGTCAGAGAGAAATGGCGTTGCGGTTTGCCCTCGGCGCTTCGAAGGGAAGAATTCTTCGACAACTCTTGACGGAGAGCCTGATGCTTTCCTGCGCCGGCGGAACAATAGGAATGTTGTTCGCGGCCTGGCGGCTGCAATCGATCATGGGGTTCCTCTGGGCGAGCCAGCACAGCAACCTGCCGTTTACACCGGGGATCGATGCGCGGGTGCTGCTTTTCACGGGCGCCGTGACCGTCACCGCCGGAATACTGTTTGGCCTGACGCCCGCCCTCCGTGGCTTGCGTGTCGATTTAACTCCCGCGCTGAAAGAGGAACAGGCAGTAGCGGACCAGCGTGGAGAGCGAAGCGCGGCTGGTTCAGCCCGGCGAATTCCCTGGTTGTCGTGCAGTTGGCGTTGAGCATTGTCGCCTTGGCAGGTGCAGGGCTACTAGTACGAACGCTGCAGAATCTCAAGAATGTTGATCCGGGATTTGATCCGAAGAATGTGCTGACGTTCAGCCTCGATACCACGCCGCTGGGGTATACGCAGGCCGGTTTGGACAATTTGTTCGGCGAGCTGCAGGAGCGGCTGGAAAAAATGCCGGGGGTGACGGCCGTGACTATTCGTGGATACCGTTGCTCTCGGGCGGCATTAACAAGCTCGGATATCCAGTGCCAGGGAAACCGAAGAACGAGTTGGCGGTCGTTGAGGTAATGCCGTAGGGCCGGAGTTCTTCCGTACCATGCGAATCCCATTGCTGGCCGGAAGAGACTTCGAAGCGGGGGACTTTGCGGCGGAAGAGAAGAATTCGGCGGAACAGGCAGCGCAACAAGCGCGCGTGGCAGCGGCCATGAAATCAGGGGGAGACGTGGCGGCAATCGCGAGGTCGGCCGCGGAGCTTCCGCCGACTCCCGCGATCGTGAATGAAGCCATGGTGCGGCGGTATTTACCGGCTGGCAATCCCTTGGGCCAGATGT
>CAVUCM010000023.1:0-513184 GCA_963740015.1 uncultured Acidobacteriota bacterium
GTCACACGCAATTTGTATTTCTCGAGGACGCGGCGCGCTTCGTCAACTTCTTTCGAGTCGAGGTTGAGAATATTTTTATTCCACATCGCGCGCAGCTCGATCCACTCCAGGCCAAACTCGCGGGAAATAACTTCGCACGACTTGCCGAAGTCTTGGCTCACCTCATCATTGATGACGGCGATTCGAAATGGCGAACTCATACCGGCAGCCCCAGCTTTTCTTCGACATATTTCTTGTTGATGATCGCCGATTCCTTTGGCGTCCGCGCCTTGTCCGGAACAGCGTCCAATTCAACGATGCCCCAGCCACGAAAATTGATCTTGCGAAGCGCTTCGATCACTGCCGGAAGATTTACCGAACCACGCCCAAGCTCCACAAAGCGATATGATTGCTTCGCATCAGCTCCGCCGGGAAGCCGCTCGACGTCCTTGAGGTGCAGAAAAAGCAGCCGGTCGTTGTATTTCTCAATGGCCTTGGCAGGGTCGCCCCCCCCCTGATAATAATGCGCCACATCCAGCTCCAGTTTTGCGTAACGCGGATCAACCGCCGCCATGATTTGCTCCACGCCCTCGGGTGTCTCGCCCATGCTTCCCATGTGGTTGTGATAGCCAAGCTGCACGCCGAGATCGGCGATTCGTTTCCCAAGCTCCGTCAGCAAAGCGCCGAAGCGTTTATAGTCCGCCGGCACGATCGCGCGATCCTTGGGCTTCTCATCAATGATTTGAAGATAGAGCCCTCCCGCATCGCGAAGAAATTTTGCATTAGCCACATGTTTTTCGATTTCCGAGGATTCGATGGCAGGATCGATGCTTAAGTTCCCACTCGATAAGGCAATCATCTTGAGATGGTGCTTGTCGAGCACTTCGCGCAGCGTCGCGCCGCTGCCAAATTCCTGAACGCTATTGGAACGAATCTGAATTCCAGGGAAGCCTACTGAGGAAATATCATCAATGGCCTGGCGATCGTTCCCGCCCCAAGTGATGGCTGCATACCCGATGTGCAGCTCGAATCCGGCCGGAGAAATTGGCACGTCAAAGTAAGACAAATCCACTGGCGGATACAGCCTCTCTCGAGCGACAAGCCAGCCGCCAGGAAGAGCCGTTGCCGCAGTCAAAATGCCCATGCGGGCAAGAAACTCGCGCCGCGATTTGCAATTGTCCATTTGTCCCCTCCCGAGTTTTATATGCAGACAAGATACAGCAATCCACCCGTTGTGAACATTTTTCTCAATGCGCACGGGGAAGCTGCGGAGCGAATGCGTAAAGTGGAGCTTGGACACGCACTCCGTTACGAATGTTTGCCAGCAATCCGACCAAAACGTATGATTTCATCGAAGCGAGTCTAAGCGTTCGTCAAGGAGTAGTTCGAGGTCTGGATGCCCCAGGAAACAGCACAAAATCCTCGCCACATTAATCCTTGGGTCATCGCAATCTCCGTGATGCTCAGCACTTTCATGGAAGTGCTGGACACCACCGTCGTAAACGTCTCGCTCCCCCACATTGCCGGCAGCCTTTCCGTAACGGTTGACGAAGCCACCTGGACACTGACTTCTTATCTCGTCGCCAACGCCATCATTCTGCCGCTAACCGGCTGGCTCTCCAATTTTTTTGGCCGCAAGCGCATGCTGATGCTTTCCGTAACCGGCTTCACGATCGCGTCTTTCTTGTGCGGCCTCGCTCCCACTCTTCCCTTCCTGGTCGTCTGCCGCATCATTCAAGGCGCGTGCGGCGGAGGTTTGCAGCCTATCTCGCAAGCTATCTTGCTGGAATCGTTCCCGCCGCAAGACCGCGGCAAAGCTATGGGCTTTTGGGGACTCGGCATCGTCGTGGCGCCCATGCTCGGCCCCGTTCTCGGCGGCTGGCTTACCGATAGCCATTCGTGGCGTTGGGTGTTTTACATCAACGTGCCCATTGGCATCGCCTCCATCGTGACGACGTCGCTTTTTATCTTCGATCCTTCTTACATCCGCCGCGCTTCGCAAAAAATCGATTACTGGGGCATCGGCCTGCTCGCCGTGGGGATTGCCACTCTGCAGATCGTCCTCGACAAAGGCCAGGAAAAAGATTGGTTCGGCACCGGTTGGATCACCGCCGTTGCCATCGTCGCCGTTGTTACGCTTGTCGCATTTCTGATCTACGAGCTTCATATTAAAGATCCAGTCGTAAATCTGCGCGTCTTCAAAGACCGCACTTACTCCACCGGCGTTTTTCTGATGTCTCTGCTCGGCGTCGGCCTTTACGGCACTACCGTTCTTATTCCGCTCATTCTCCAAACACTCCTCGGTTATCCCGCCATCCGCGCCGGCATCGCCATGGCGCCTCGCGGACTTGGCTCTTTCATTGCAATGCCGGTTGCGGGATTCATCATGGCCAAGTTGGATCCGCGCAAAATGCTGACCGTCGGATTAATCGTCTGTGGCTACACGCTCTTCCAATTCTCGCGCCTCAGTTTGAGCGCGGGTTATTGGGACTTCTTCTGGCCGCAACTCATCATGGGCCTCTCACTTGGCCTCATTTTCGTCCCACTTACCACCATCAGCATGGCGCCCATCAAAAAAGAAAATATGGGCAACGCCACGAGTCTCTTCAATTTAGTGCGCAACTTGGGAGGCAGCATCGGCATTGCCGCCGTCAGCACCATGCAGATTCGTTTTCAGCAGCGGAACATCAATCAGCTTGGCGCGCATGTCACTCCGTACGACGCGAGCGCGCGCAATATGATGAATTCGCTGCGAGGGATGTTCATGTCCGGCGGATCGGACATCGCCACCGCCTCTCATCAGGCGCGCGCTGCGATGTTTGGAATGGTCGAGCGGCAAGCCAGCATGCTGGCCTACAACAGCATCTTTCTGATTCTGGCGGGATTGTTCGCTTTGATGCTGCCGTTTATTTTTCTAATGCGCCGTCCGCAAGCGAAGGGCGGCCCCATGTCCGTGCATTGAGGCCTTCGTGCACACCAATTCGCGTGCTTTCATGCTAGCGCCTCTCCGCGCGAACACAGTAAAGTGTTGCCTAATTTACTTTGTTTCGAAACTTAGCGTTTATGAAGACCGGACTTCGGGATTCTCCGGCTACTGCTCGTCATCGTAAGGAATGGGCCCGGTCAGCGGTACGAGAATTTCTTCCGTCGAAATTCCCGCTTCCTTATCCGCGGTCTTATCCAATTTTCGCTGGACGCGCTTTTCTTCCTTCATTTTGCGCTTTTCCATTCTCTTCATTTCTTTTTGGCGCTTCTGGAATGTCGTTGTCATCGCGTCTCCTCGCAGGCGCTGTCCAGCGCGGCGTAAGCCGTCGCCGCCAAGCTACATACCTCGTCAACTTCTGTTACCAGCGCGGTTCGCGCGGCTGCCGCGCAGATTCGCGGTAGTCCTCATTCGAAAATCGCTCGCGTCCGCCGCCTCCGCCCTTGCCGCGGCCTCCGCCACCACCGCTGCCCCTGTCCGGTCCGCCAAAATTCCGCGGTCCGCGCGGCGGTCCGCCTTCACCCTTCGGACGCGCTTCATTCACCTTCAAATTGCGCCCACCCAGTTCTTTGCCATCGAGTCCGGCCATCGCTTTCGCCGCTTCCTCGTCGTTCGGCATTTCCACAAACGCAAACCCCCGTGCCCGCCCGGTTTCCCGGTCCATAGCCATGTGCACGCGCGTTACTTGCCCAAACGGAGTGAACAAGTCGCGCAATTCGCCTTCCGTGGTCTGAAAACTCATGTTCCCGACAAACAAACTCTTCATCTTGATTCTCCCTGAACTCTTCGAAGCACCATGAGTGCAGGATCGCGGCAAGCTCTCGCTTTCCGGACGCTACGATACACTGGCCTAAAATTGGCTGAACTCACTGGGTGGAGGCCAAAAAACGAGCCCTTCAAAGAGTTCAGGCAACCCTACTTCGGGAGTCTACAACAAGGACAATATCACATCTGGCTGCCAAATCCTGCAACCTCATTTTAGAGAGAACTGCCCGTCTAGCTTTTCAAAATTTCGCTGACGGCTCGCCACGCTTGATCAATCGCCACATCCGAATACGCGCTCGCGCCCGCATCCGAATTCGCTATCGCAATTTTACCAAATGGTTTTCGCCCGATCACCCACGGCTTCTCTTCTTCCTTCCAATCGGGATCGAAAAGCGAATTAGGTGTGTACGCGTACCCGTGCGCCCAGCGATTCACCGTAATCCCCTCAATGTCCCGCGCCGGATCGAAACCGGCTCCGCCGAGCATCCTTCCAAGCTGATCGCGGGTATTGTGTTCGAATTTTGAAAATGGCGTGCCCATCAATTCAATGCGCCCCGCGCGAAATTGATCGCGCATTGGCAATCCTGGACTGCACGGCGTGCGCAGCATGAACAACACCATCGGCTCTTCCGGCTTGCTGGGAAACGCGTACTGGCCGATGCTGACGGGAAAATCCAGCGCCGTGTACGTGTGATAGCCGCCCGGCGACACGATGTGATGTACACCGAGTTTCGCAAAAGAAGTCCAGTTCCGCAGCGCCACGTGTGTATACACCAGCGGCGTTTTCACAAGATAAGACAGCGCTTCTTTTTGTTTCTGCGGCAGCGTAGGGCAAATGTACGGAATCATCCCGTTGTAGCAAGCCAGCACGCAGTTCTTCGCCTGCACCGATTGCAACTTGTTCCCGCGCATGTAGGCAATGCCCACTGTTTTTGGCGCGTCGCTCGCATCGCTCTGCTGCACATGGACCACGGTGCTATTCAGCCTGATGCGCACCGCCGCGCCATTGACATCCAACTTGCTGTAATCCGCTCGCGCCGTCACCACATCGTCCATCGACTGCCCCGGCATCGCTCCCGGAATCAGCGCGCGCACCAACAGCCTTGCAATCGACGCGTTGCCGTCGGGAAAATGAAAAATGTAAGGCTCTTCTTTTTCGTGTTCGCCGATTCCCAAACCGTCGAATCCCGGATACGTAAACGAGCCGTAGTCGTCTCCCGATTCAAAGCACCCAAGTGCGGGAACCGCGTCGATCCCGACGCCATACAAATCATGCGGAAACGTCTGAAAAAATGGCAGCGCCTCAGGTTGTACCTTGCAGAATTTCGTCAGATAATCCGCGTAACTGATCTTCGCCAACTTCGCGCGCTTTTCTTCCTTGGAAAGCCCTGCGAAGTAGTCCACCTTCTCCGTATAAACCCTCGCGATGTCCTGCTTCGCCACATCCGACAGCGGCGCCTTCGCCAAAAATTCCGGCCACGGCGTGGCATTCATCCCCGTGATCAACCGGTCTTCGCCAAACGTCTCCTTATCAAAAAACGCTGCCGTCCCCAACTTCGAGTAGAGCTTCTGGTTGTAGTCCTTATAAAAACGCTCCGTCTCAATCCCGATGTCCTTGATCAGAGCTTTGGCGACCGCGCTGTAATTCCCCGGGCTCTCAATCGACTGCGTTCCCCCATAACTCAACACCATCCTGTCTCCCACACGAAATTCATTTCGCTTCGCGTGTCCGCCAAAATCATCGTGATTATCGAGAATCAGTATCCGCGCGCTTGGTCCCGCGCTTTTCCTGTAGAAATACGCCGCCGCAAGCCCACTGATTCCGCCGCCCACAACCACCAAATCGTAAGTCTCTCCCGTCGAGACCGCCGCCCCATCCGAATCCCAACTCCCGCCATCGCGGAGCCGATGCGCAAACGTAAACGTCTCATCATGATTCCCGCGCATGCCCATCAACGCCGGCGGATAGTAGCCAGCCGCCTTCTCCGGCGCGAAATCATCCAGCGCCGCCGCCAGCAAGTTTTCCGCTCCAAACGCACCACTCGCCAGCGTCCCGCCGACGCTAACAGCTACGCCATTCAAAAAATCTCGCCGCGTGATCGCGCGATCCATCCCCAACTCGCGGTCTTTCTTTTCTTCACTCATGCGCAGGATTGTAACGCAGACACACGTCTCCGTGCCCTCTGTGTCTCTGCGTTAAGTTTCTTCTTGGTTTTTCTTGAGTACGACGATCTACAATTCCCGCAAAGCCGTAGCCACAGGCAACCTTGCCGCCCGTATCGCCGGAAAAATCCCGCCAATCACACCCATCGCCAGCGCAAACACCACGCCCATTATCATCAGGTCCGGCGTAATCTTGAAAGCAAACGCCAAATTAGAAAATGTCTGAAAATTAATCGTACTGGTAGTCAATCCATTCAATCGTATTACCGCCAGGCACCCCAGCACCCCGCCCACAAACGAAATCAAAAGCGCCTCAATCAAAAACGAAAACACCACCGAAGGTCCGCCAAACCCCAGCGCCCTCATCGTAGCAATTTCCCGCCCGCGATCCGCCACTGCCGAATACATCGTATTCAACGCGCCAAACACAGCTCCTATCGCCATGATCATGGCCACGAACCCACCCAGCCGCGTGATCAGCGTCGTCATGTTCGTCGACTGCTTCGCGTAATAATCGATCTCGCGGATCACATCCACGTTCAACCGCGGATCCGTCGTCACCGAATCCTTCAATTGACTCAACGCCTCCGGCGAATTGAGGTGCACGGTTACCGATTGAAACGACGTGTCTGGCCGGTTGTACGCCCCGTCCAAAAGATGCGCGTCTCCCCACACTTCCGAGTCGAACGCACTCCCGCCTGCGTCAAATATCCCCACCACTTTCCACCGCACGCTACCCAGCGCAATCGTGTCCCCCAACTTCAAGCCCGAGTACGTGTTCGTCGCGTTTTTCCCTACCACAATTTCCGCCAGCCCCGCCTTGAACATCCTTCCTTCCACAATTTTCACTTGCTTGCGGATCTCCAGCACGTTCGGCGAAACGCCCCGCAGCTCTACGTTCGCATCCGTCCCCGTCGACACCATCGGAATCGGCGCCATCATCACCGCTTCCGGCGTTACCAGCGGCCCGCCGGTCCCTCGCGCAATTCCCGGCGCATCTTGAATGATCTTCACCGAGTCCAGCGGCACTCCACTCGTCATCTCAGACGTAGCTCCCGCCCGCACAATCAGCGCATTGTCTTCCGAGCCCGAAGCCACCAGCGTCGCCCTAAACCCCCGCGCGAGCGACAGCATCGCCACAAACACGCCCACCGTCCCGGCAATCCCGAGCACCGCCACGATCGTCGACGTCCACCGCGCTCTCACGCTGCGGATGTTGTACACAATCGGAATTGCCATCTCAAACCCTCCGCAGCGCGTTCACTACGCGCATGCGCATCGCGCCAATTCCCGGTATCAACCCGCTCACTGCGCCCACGAATACCGCAAACACTAGTCCGACGGACAACATAGTCTTTGACAGCAGCAGCGGCGGCAGCAAGCCCGTGAGCGCGACGCTAATCACCGGTATCGCCGCCCATGCCAATAAAAGTCCCAGCATTCCGCCAAACAGCGCAATCACCATCGATTCTCCCAGCACCAGGAACAGCACGGTCCCGTCGGTCACGCCAATCGCTTTCAACACTGCCAGCTCGCTCGTTCTCTCCCTCACCGAAATCGCCATCGTGTTTCCCGTCACCAGCAGCAGTGTAAAGAACACCACGCTTCCGATCGCCAGAATCAGAAACTCGATATTTCCAAACTGCTTCGCAAACCCCGCCGCAAACGCCGATTCCGTCTCCGTCTTTGTTTCATACGAGGAATTTGCGAACTTCGCGTCAATTGTCTTTGCCACCCGCGCCGAGTCGTCCGCGCTATCCAGCTTCAAGATGTACCAACCAGCCGTGCTCTTGGCATACGCCGGCACGTTCTCATCGAAGAGCTTCCACTGAAACCAGAATTGGCTTTCATCCCCAGTTGCTTTCTCGGTGTGGTAAATCCCATCGAGATTGAACTCCCACGTTTTTGTCGGCCCATACAAAGTGTTCTTGATCGGTATGCGGTCGCCCACCTTCCATCCAAACCGCTTCGCCGTCCGCGCCCCTACAATCGCTCCCTGCTGATCCTTCACGAACATATTCCACTGATCGTCCGGCACGATGAATTCCGGATAAACCTTGCGGTGGTTGTCCACATCAATCGCGAACTGTGGAAAGAAATTCTTCTCATCCTGGTACACGCCGCCAAACCAGTGGTCTTGCGTTACGTATTTCACTCCCGGTATCGCTCGCACTTGGTCGCCATACGAAATCGGCATCGTCTGGATCAATCCAATCCGATTCACAATTACCAGCCGGTCCGCTCCCGCAACATCAACACCCCGGCTGAACGCGCTGTTCACCACCGCCAAAAACGTAAAGAGGACCAGAGAGATCGCGAACGATCCCACCGTGAGGATCAGCCGAATTTTCTTTCGAAACAGATTGGCGAAGATCAATGCCCGGAATTTCATGCCACACCTCCCGCCACGACCCCCTGCTGCAGTTTCGACGCCTCCACCAGCACCCCCTTATCAAGATGCAGCGTGGTGTGCGCTCGCGCCGCAACCATCGCGTCGTGCGTCACCATCAACACCGTCTTGCCATGCTTTGCGACCAACTCCTCAATCAGGGCCATGATGTCGTCGGCGCTTTTCCGATCCAGGTCGCCAGTAGGCTCGTCGCAAAGGAGAAATGTCGGGTCGGATACAATCGCGCGCGCAATCGTGACGCGCTGCTCCTGTCCACCGGAAAGCTGCCGCGGATAGTGGTTCATGCGGTCGATCAAACCCACCACGCTCAGCGCGGTCTCCACGTGCTTCCGCCGCTCGGACTTCGAGAGCTTCGTCAGCAGCAGCGGCAGCTCGACATTCTGAAAAGCTGTCAGCACTGGTATCAGGTTGTACATCTGAAAAATGAATCCCACGTGCCGCGCGCGCCACTGCGTCAGCTTGCTCCCGGACATGTGCGTGATCTCGTCGCCGTCCACGGTGATGCTGCCTTGCGACGGCACATCCAGTCCGCCCAGCAAATTCAGCAGCGTGGTTTTTCCTGAGCCGCTCGGCCCCATGAACCCGACGAAATCGCCCTTATCCAAATCCAGGTTCAGCCGCTGCAAAACCTGAATCTCTTCTCCGCCGCGCCGGTACGTCTTCGACAGCCCGCGCACCTGAATCAAGCTCTTCCCGCTTCCCTGGCCATCCACTCGAATCATCGTCCAGCTCCTATGGAGTGCGGCAGCTCTGCTGCCGCTCTTCCCAATCCCCGCCCAACTCCGTATTCAGCGAGGCTCACTATTTCTTAATCTGCACAGCCAACCCGTCCTGCATATTCGCAGGCCCTTTCACGACCACCGCATCTCCAGCCACAATCCCGGACAAAATCTCTGTCTGCGAACCCTGGCCATTTCCCACAGCCACTGCACGCCGCTCCAGCTTGTCGTTCTTCACCAGGTACACAACCTTCTTCCCGCCATCGTCGTGCAAAGCCTCATTGGGCAACAAAGCAGCCACCACCGGGGCCGAAGCATCCACCTTCTTCATGGGCTCGTCGCTCAAAAACGTCACCTTGATCCCCATGTCCGGCAAAATCCGCGGATCGAGCTTATCGAACGAAATCCGCACCTTCACCGTCGCCTTCTGCCGGTCCGCCGTCGGAATAACGGTCCGCACGTGGCTCGGAATTTCCCAATCCGGGTACGCATCCAGAATCGCCGTCACCTTCTGCCGATCCTTCACACGCGCGATGTAGGACTCGTTCACGTCCACTTCAATTTCGTTCGAGTTCATATCCACAATGGTCGCGATACCTGTCCGCGTAAATCCGCCGCCAGCTGAGATCGGCGACACCATCTCGCCCACCTGCGCATCTTTCGAGACCACGATCCCGTCGTAAGGTGCGGTAATCGTACAATTGTCCACTGCCTGCTGCGCCTCGCGAATCCGCATTTCCGATCCTTGCACTTGTTGCTTCGCCAGATTAATTTTGGCTTTCAAGCTATCTACGTTCGTGCTCGCGGTATCCAGTTGCTCTTGCGTTTGCACGCCTGCCTGCTGCAATTGTTCAGCGCGCCGCAATTCGATCTGCGAAAACTTGAGCTGCACTTGAAAATCCGCGATCGCCGCTTGCGAGGAATCCCGGTCCGCCTTCGCCGAATCCAGCGCCTTCTTCACGTCGGAATCGTCTAGCGTAGCCAGCAATTGACCCGCTTTTACATGCGTCCCTTCATCAAAGAACACGCCGGTGACTCGGCCGGTAATCTTCGCTGCAATCGTCGCTCGTCGCCGCGGCGTGACGTATCCGCTCGCGTTCAAAATCGCCGAGCGTCCCCCGATATCCGGCTTCTGCGCCGTCACCACCTCCACCACGGGCGTCTGGTTCCGAAATGCGTACGCGATCCCCGCGATGATAATGACGAGACCGATGACCGCCGAGACATAGCTCAGGACCTTGCCTGTCTTGCCGCCCGTACGGTGACTATCATGAATCCGAAGCGATCCTAAATCCGCTTTTGGATGAATTTCTGTTGTCGCCATCAATGCCCTGCTCTCCCTGCCAGACGCGCCTCAACTGCATCTACGCAATGTCGTTTCGAAAAATTACAGGCCAAACCTGGTTTTCTGCTCTTCATTCTACTCTGCTTTGTTGCGTCGTGTCCGCTTTCAGCGGACCACCACTAAATTTTGCCGTACGTTTATGCTCTGTCACCGCTTTTTGCTCTCGTAGGGGCACGACACGTCGTGCCCTCTTCTCCACCAATGCCCCTTGTCCAGGCAGTTTGCGCCGCGGCCGCACTCTGGTATATTTTTCCGTCGCAAATTATCTTAGTTCGTGAGATACTTAGGTGTCAAGATAAAATGAACAGATACACAGCACCTCGCACCAAACGGCAAGCATTGATCCTCCGCGTCGGCATGGAACTCGGCCGCGAACTCAGCACCGTCTCCATCTTCTTCCACCAGTCCATCGCCACGAAATTGGGTATCAACGTTACTGATACCAGATGCTTTGAATTAATGTCCCGTTATGCGCAGGGCCCCCTCACCGCTGGCGACCTTGCCCGCCACACCGGCTTGACCACCGGTGCCGTCACCGGCATTCTCGACCGCCTCGAAAAAGCTGGCCTCGTCGAGCGCTTCCGCGATTCGAGCGACCGTCGCAAAGTCTTTGTTCGCCCCTGCCTCGAAGCCCTGCAACGCGTCGGTCGCCTTTACGAAGGCCTCGCCACCGCCTCCCTAAAACACGCCTCAGGCTACTCAACGAAGGAACTCGAACTTGTAAAGTCCTATCTCGAAGGCAGCCTCCAAGTCCTTCGCGACCAAGCCGAAAAACTCGGCTAGCTCCATAAGCTTCCACGCGCACGCACCAAACTTGCAACGTTTCGAAACGCAGAGCCACCCAGTTTTTGCGCGATCCCCTGTTGAACTAAGTCCTTTATCAGCAACGTTTACAAAAAACAGGGGAGGGGGCCAGAGTGGCACAGCCAATCCTGGCTGTGCTCCGTAACCGACGTACCACACTGCTTATCCAAAAGGCGCGGCAAGCAACTAGCAGCGCACAAGCGCCTGGAAACATGATTAAAATCGCCGGTCCGGCGAAGTGAAAGGTCATCGACCCGCCGACCCACAAGACAACCAAGCCCGCTTAAGTCCTTTATCAGCAACGTTTACAAAAAAGTGGGAGGGGGTAGCCAGGGGGAGTCTGGACAGCCCCGAAGCGGCCACATGTTCGAAAATGAGACCGGCAATCCCACAATCGAACGTTTTACCCGGGATTTTCACCACGGCCACGCACTAAAGACTACCGTTTGAATGATTTACAGCATATCCTCACAGGCAGCCCGGATGCCCATTCCTACGCATCCTCGAACTTCGAGACTGGAGCCCCGCCGATGCTCAATTTCTGGAAAGACATCCAGTACGCCTTCCGTACGCTAACAAAGAACCCCGGCTTCGCCATCATCGCTATCGTTACCCTTGCGCTCGGCATGGCCGCAAATACCACCATCTTTACCGTGGTCAATGGCCTTATCCTTCGCCCTCTTTCGGTCCCCCGCCCCGAGCAGATTACCGTCCTCGCCCTGCAGCAAGCCGGAACGGCTGGGCTTCAGGGCTTTTCCTACCCAGACTTCCTGGATCTTCGCAGTCAATCCGCTTCGATTGGTGATCTGATCACCTACCGAGTCTCCCTCGCAGGACTCGCCGTGGAAGGCAAGGGCGACCACTGCGTCATCAGCCGCGTCTCGAATAACTATTTTTCCGTCTTGGGAATCACTCCGGCCGCTGGCCGACTTATTCTTCCGACGGAAGGAATCAGTCCCGGTTCAGACCCCATCGTGGTTCTTGGTTATTCCTACTGGCAGAAGCGCTTTGCGGGTGATCCAGACGTAGTTGGGAAACACGTCGAAATGAACGGACATCCGGCGACCATCGTTGGTGTGACGCCGAAGGGTTTCTACGGCACCTATGCGATGCTCAACATGGACGCCTATGTTCCACTCAGTGCCACCTTTACAGAAGAATTCGGCACTCCGGTAGCCGACACGTGGACGAAACGCGAAATGCGTGGGCTGACCATACTCGGAAGGCTCAAACCAGGCGTGGACACCAAGCAAGCGCAGGCATCTCTGAACGTCGTTGCCAAGCGCCTTTCCGATGAACACCCCGACATTGATAAGGGCATTTCCGTCCTGGTCTTTCCGGAAAAGCTCGCACGCCCCGAACCTGACAGCGACAATAGCCTGCCCACAGTCGCTTTCATTTTCATTGCCCTCTCTTCGCTGGTGCTTCTGGTTGCGTGCTTCAACGTCGCCAACATTCTCCTGGTTCGTGCTACCGTGCGGCAGCGCGAAATGGCGATCCGCGCGGCGATGGGTGCGGGTCGCAGCCGCCTCGTCCGCCAATATCTAACCGAGAGTTTGCTGCTCGCTCTTCTCGGTGGGGGCGCTGGGCTGCTGCTGGCTTCCTGGGCGTCGGGATTGCTCAGCTCGCTCTCTCTTGGCACAAGTCTTCCGATCCACTTTGACTTTCATCCCGATGGCCGCGTGTATCTTTTTGCCTTTGCAGCCATATTCCTCACGGGCCTGATCGTCGGGATTGTGCCCGCGTTGCGCGTTGCGCGCACCGATGTCAGCTCCATCCTCCATGAAGGTGGCCGCGGCTCTTCCGATGGCCCTCGCCGTCAATTCGCGCGCAACACTCTAGTCGCCGCCCAGGTTGCCGGTTCGCTGGTGTTGCTGATTGTCGCTGGACTCTTTATGCGCAGCCTTGGTAAAGCGCAGAACATAAATCTCGGCTTTGATCCCGATCAGGTTTTGAATCTCACCACAGATGTAAATGGACTCGGCTATTCCGAAGCGCGCGGCCGGGAATTTTATCGTGATCTCGAAACACGCATCCGCGCTCTGCCCGGCGTGGTTTCGGAGGCGCAGGCGTTCACCGTGCCTCTGGGTTACATCAGCGAGGACGTCTCTGTGACCATCCCCGGACGTCCCGTCGAACCTGGAAAGCAGCCTCCCGCTATCGAAGATAATTCCGTTACGCCCGGCTATTTCAATACTCTGCGGATGCCGCTGCTCCGCGGGCGAGACTTCACGGAAGCCGACGGCCCAACCGCGCCACCGGTTGCCGTCATTTCCGAAGCGATGGCCAAGAAATTCTGGCCCGCCGAAGACGCTCTCGGCAAACAATTCTTGATCAAGGACAATCCGGCGAAGCCGATTGAAGTTATCGGCGTCATCCAGGACGCCAAGTATCGCGATATCACCGAGGAACCGCGTCCCATTTTTTACCAGCCGTTCGCGCAGAGCTACATGTCAATGCGCACCATCCACGTTCGGACTTCCGTTCCTCCGGAATCCCTTGCAGTCCAGATCCAGGAGCAAATAAGCGAACTTGCTCCAGGTCTTGCAGTTAGCGAGGTGCAAGACATGAAGCAGGCTCTCCAAGGCGCAAATGGGTTTTTCTTCTACAGCTTTGGTGCGCAGGTGACCGCAGTGTTGGGTCTGCTTGGATTGGTTCTTGCCGTGGTCGGAATCTACAGCGTGGTCTCCTACGCCGCCGCTCAGCGCACTCAGGAGATCGGCATTCGCATCGCCATGGGCGCTTCTCCCGGCGACATTTTGAAGATGGTTTTGCGACAAGGAATAAGCGTTGTCGGGGTTGGGCTGGCTCTGGGCTTGGTGATTTCTCTCGCCGGCACGCGTTTGCTCAGTGGGCTCGTCGTGGGTGTCAAGCCTTCCGACCCAATCACATTTATTGTAGTGGTTCTCCTGCTCACGGGAATCGCTCTCTTCGCGTGTTGGATCCCTGCGCGCCGCGCTACGCGCATCGATCCCCTCATTGCATTGCGTCACGAATAGCTGCTTTCGAGGTCTTAAGCGTCCGCCTACGTGAGGATCGGGGCCCATTTGGTCCCAACCTGCGATCTCTCGAACCGGAGTATGTCAGACTGTCCAAGGTCTGGCACCAAGCTCCGCGGAGAAAGCCCTCGTCTTACGTTGCATCGGTGGAACCACGGTCCCACTTTCTGTGCCGGACTGGCACACTTCCGGTTAACCTTGCTTTAAGCACTGTTTCCCTCAATAAGTGCATATCGTGTCCTACGAACACCTGCGCCGCAGCAGTCGCATTCCGAAAGAGGTCGCTATCCTTTTGACTGGAAGCGACATGGATGGCAAAGGCTTCTCGGAGATGACCAAGACCGTCCTTCTCAGCCGCCATGGCGCCGGGATCATTTCGACTTATAAGCTTTCCGCCGAGCAAGAGATCATCGTTCGCTATCTCGATACCAACAAAGAAGCTCTCGTCCGCGTCGTGGGGCGCATTGGTTCCGAAGACGAGATCTACACCTACGGCGTAGCATTTGTGGATCCATCCAATATCGACTTCTGGGGCATCGACTTTTCCCCCGTTTCCGAAAGGGAAAAGGAAGCACGCCGCATGCTGCTTGAATGCGGCAACTGCAAAGAACGCGAGACCGTGGAACAAAGTGACGTGGAATCCGACGTCTTCCTGATCAATGAAGGCATCGTTCGCTATTGCAAGCAGTGTGGAGATTCGACGCTCTGGAAGCGGGCTGCAGAGGCGCCCGAAAAGCAGCCCGTTCTCGTGGGGGCTAGGCCAGCCGGCAATGCATCCGCCTCTGCGGAATCTGCGAACACTGCCACAAAGCAAGAGCCCCGAAGCTCTCAGAGTTTCCCAGCCACACCCCCTCCCTCCATCCTTCAGCCTTCATCTGGCTCGCAAATTTCCTCGGCGTATTCTTCACCAGCCGATCGCAAGACTGCGGTTCCTCTGGACAATCGCCGCAAGCATCCGCGCACCAGGGTAAGTTACAAAGCCTCCATTCGCCGTGCTGGATTTACCGACGATGTCGTCACCTGCGAAGACATGTCCAAGGGCGGGCTCTGTTTTAGAAGCCGCAAGAAATATTTTCAGGGGACCGACATCGAAGTTGCTGTGCCCTATTCGCCGGGCGCCAACGCTATTTACGTCCCGGCCCAAATCGCGTGGGTCGTCGAAATCACCAAAGACAAGCTGTATAAGTGCGGGGTCTCCTACCGCCGCACCTCACGAGCCTCCTAAGTTCTAGGATTTCGGCCGGCCCCAAATAACGAAAAAAGGACTTGACAGCTCATACTGTGTCCCATACAGTGTGTGTCGCACACTGTATGTCGTCCGGTAACGCCAACCACGATCTCTTTGAAAACCTGCGGCTCGAGCTGCGCCGCGGGTCGCTCATTCTCGCCGTAATGGCCTCCCTTCAAACCGAACAGTACGGCTACACCCTGCGGAAAGCCCTCACTGACCATGGCATGCCCATCGATGAAGGCACCTTGTACCCATTGCTGCGACGCTTGGAAACCCAGGGGATTCTGGTGAGCGAGTGGCGTGAAGAGGACAAGCGCAACAAGCGGTTTTACCGGCTTTCGGAAGATGGAAAAACCATCTTCAAGCAGTTGCTCGCCGAGTGGAAGAGCATGAATTCTTCTTTGAACGGGATTCTTTAGGAGCGCGTTATGGAAATTCTTGAAAGCTATCTGCGGGCAGTGAAGCGCTGCCTGCCACGGGCGCAAAGCGACGACATCATCAAAGAACTCTCGGACGACCTTCGCTCACAAATCGAAGAGCAACAAGCGGCGCTGGGCCGCCCATTCAGCGATAAAGAGATGATGGCTTTTTTCAAACAGCACGGCGATCCAATGACCGTGGCGCGCCGATACCGGCAGGATCATCACAGTCTGTCTCTTGGATGGGAGTTGATCGGACCCGAACTTTTTCCGACATATTTGATGTTCCTTGCTTTCAATTTGACGTTGACGATTGCGTCGGTCGTCGTTGTCTCGCTGCTGATTCATGTGCCCATTACGACGCAGGCTTTCGTCATTCCGGTATTAGCGCAGATTATTTGCCTAACCGTGGTTTTCACTGTTCTGAATCTTATCCGGCGCAAGTTTCCCCAACCCTGGTATTACCCGCCCGCGGAACTTGCTCCCATGTTGCCGATCAGCCGGTGGTATTCGCTGGCGGGCCTGATCATGTGGGGCATTGTGGCGATTTGGTGGATCGCGTTGCCGCATTTTCCGCGGTTGATTTTGGGGCCCGGGGCGGCGGTTCTAAAGCTTGCTTCCACCTGGCACAGATTTTACGCGCCAATACTTCTTCTTGTGCTGGCCTCCATCTCTCAAAGAATTCTGAACCTCTTTCATCCGACGTGGACTTGGGTGGTGCCCGTGATGAGAATGCTCATCAACGCTGCGGCTGTGCCGATCTTGTGCGTGCTGATGTTCAAGAGCCCCACCTTGGTGGTTATTGCAGACGGAATCCAGAGCACTCCCCGCTACGAGCAACTCGTTGAAAACTTCAATGGAATGATCCGCTGGGGAATTCTTGGGCCGTGGTTGTGGATGTACGCGGGGATCAGCGCCATTGTCTACGCCTGGTACAGCGTTCCGCACTTGCGGCGGCTGATTCGGCGAACGCGCGGGGAATCGCCATCGGCCGCGTTCTAGCAGGATTGCATTTTCGAAAGGATCGAATGTTATGAAGGCACTCTTCTTACTTCTGGAATTGCTAACGGACAGCGATGCCATTCGAACCGTGCTGCAATCCTGCTTCACAGCGGGCGTGGCCAGCGCTGTTGTTCTCTTTTTGTGGGGCGTTTACCAAGTGGTCCGGCGCTCTTGCAAGAGTGGCGACAACGCATCGCCATCGCGCGCTTAAGAAAGCTTTGTAAAGTTGGGAGGAAAAATCATGGGCATCGAATTCTGGGCAGAGCTCTCGGAAGTGAAAAAACGATTTGGAAAGACCGTGGCTCTCAACGGTCTCGACCTACAAGTGCGAGCTGGCGAGCTCTTCTCCGTGCTCGGTCCAAACGGCGCCGGCAAATCTACTGCTATTTCGCTCCTGCTCGGCCTTCTTAAACCCGACGCGGGAGCCGCGCACCTTTTTGGTCAGTCGCCGTTTCGGATCGAGCCACGGCGCCAGATCGGAGTCATGATGCAGGAAGTCACGCTCGCACCGGAGCTGCTCGTTCGCGAACATATCGCGCTTGTGGCCAGCTACTATCCTCGTCCGTATAGTCCCGCCGAGGCGATGGAACTAACGAACATTTCTTCATTGGCGTCTCGCCCGTATGGAAAACTCTCCGCAGGGCAAAAGCGGCAGGTGCAGTTCGCCATGGCAGTTTGCGGGCGGCCGAAGCTCCTTTTCCTCGATGAGCCTAGCGTCGGGCTTGATATTCGCGCGCGCGAAATGATGTGGGCCACGCTGCGACAGCTTGTCGGCAACGGCTCTTCCATCGTTCTCACCACTCATTATCTTGAAGAAGCAGAATCGCTTTCCAACCGTGTAGCCGTGCTGAACAAGGGCCGGCTCATTGCGTCGGGCACCGTCAACGAAATTCGCACGCTCGTGGTTCGCAAGCACATCACGTGCACGACCGCATTGCCCCCTGATCAAATCGCTGCGTGGCCGGATGTCGAGAGTGTGACGCGCGATCAGCAGCGGCTGCAAATCAGTACAAGCAACTCCGAAGCGGTGGTGCGCCGCTTGCTCGCCGCCGATTCGAATCTGCAGGAACTGGAAGTCCGCCGCGCCGGTCTCGCCGAAGCTTTCATGGAACTTACACAGGAGGCTGCATGATGAATGCCAGTTCGATCGAAAGCCCAAAGTCGTTCGAAAGTTTTGACGGCTCGTCTCTTGCCGCGGTGATGTCGACTGGGCGGCTGCTGCGCGCCTACCTTGTGGAAGCTCGATTCGAAAGCTTGCGCATGTTTCGCGTGCTTGGCTTTTCGATACCCTTTTTAGTTCTTCCTGCGGCCTTGTATCTGCTCTTCGGAGTTGTGCTTTTCGGCGATGCTGTTCGAAACGACCCCACCACAGGGAAATTCCTGTTCGCGGCGTTTGCGGTCTTCGGCGTGATGGGTCCGGGCATGTTCGGCTTTGGCGCCACTATCGCCACGGAACGCGAACAAGGCCTTCTCACGCTGAAGCGCGCACTGCCTGCGCCACCTGGGTCTTACCTGCTGGCAAAATTGCTCATGACGATGCTTTTCGCGTTCATCGTGATGGCCATGTTGATCCCTGCAGCTCTTCTGCTCGGTCATTTGCCACTGACTTTTGCGCAGTGCGCCAAAGCCACGGCGGTCAATATTCTCGGTTCGCTTCCCTTCTGCGCCATCGGATTATTTATTGGCACGCGCGTTTCCGGCAAGGCAGCCATCGCGCTCGTAAATCTTATCTACGTGCCGATGATGCACATCTCCGGCCTGTTCTACCCATTGCCCAAATTTCTTCGTACCATCTCGCCGATCTGGCCGAGCTATCACTTGCAACAGCTGGTCTTCAGCGCCCTCGCCATGCCGTTTTACGGGAGGGCCTCGACGCACGCCGCAGTGTTGGTCGGCGTCACAATGCTCTTCACGGCGTTTTCGATCCACAGACTTGCTCGTGTCGGCTGAGCTCGAACCGGGCTGGAGTAAATTGTATGTAGGCATCCCGCGCTGGCTACTCAGCAACAAAGCCCTTGTACAATAGAAAGACTCGATTTCAATCGATGTTCGGAAGGGCCAGCCGTCATCTATGAAAACAGTGGCAATGCCAAAATTCTTGAGAAATGTACTCTGCCTCTCGAGCATCGTCTTGCCTGTTGCATTTGTCTTTCTAATTCCTACTTACGCGCAAGAGCAGCCGCAGGGCATCATTCGCGTTGGCGTGAATCTGGTATTGGTCGACGCGACGGTGAAGAACAAATCCGGCCAAATCATGGCGGACTTGAAGAAGGAGGATTTCGAGCTTCGAGAAGATGGCGTGGCCCAAAAACTGGATGTATTCAGCAAGGACGAATTGCCTCTGGAGGTCGCGCTAGTTTTGGATCTAAGCGATTCGATTGGGCCATTTCTTGAACCCTTGCGTGACGCCGCGAACACCGCGCTCGCCGCTCTCAAGCCCGACGACGAGGTTGCACTCTTTACCTTTTCCACGCTAGCTCAAATGCGTGTTCCCTTTACGAAGGACAAAAGCAAAATCGCCGAGGAGATCAATACTTTTAAGGCCGGTGGGGCCACCAACATCAATGATGGAATCTTCCTCGCCTCGGAGAGCCTGCTTAAATTACCGCCCAAGGGCCGCCGAGTGATTATTCTGATCAGCGATGACGTCGGCACCGATGCCGGCGGACAAGGCACGCACGATATCGTCACGGAAGCCATCGCCGCGGACGTGGTCCTCTATAACCTCAAAATCCCCGGCTACAATCCGCCGCAAACTCTGCTCTACGCCGCCATGGTTCCCGGGCTGGTGAACATTCACAAGGTGATGGACGAGACGGGCGGCGAACTATTCAACGTCCAAGACATCGCGCACCTCGATCCTGTTTTTCGGGCGCTCATCCAGCGCATCAAAACGCGTTATACGTTGGGCTACTACACCAATGCCAGCGCGGCGCTCGGCAAACCGCACAAACTTGATGTTCGTCTCGCTTCCTCGTTCGGAAAAAAAGGTAAGGACTACGTCATTCTCTCCAAAAACGGCTTTTACGTTCACTGAAGATAGGCGCAGGAAGATATTGGGCGTTTCGGAACACGTTGTTAACGTAAATCTCAATCTTGAAGGCCGAATCGAATCCGCATTTCGCGTCGCCCAATGCGAGTGACGGTTAACGCGCGACTGTCGAGCTCTTGAAGCACCCATTTTCGTTTCATCGCGACGTTCAGTAGCGCTGCTCCAACCGCGCCACCGATATGTGGTCTCCGCTCGCTCCAGTCAACACACGCGAACGCGAAACGACGGCGCAACGCGCGAATCGCCGCGACATCAATGCCAAGATCTTCCAACGCACGCGTCCCGCCTCTCGTCAATTCGTAGGCGTTGTCTGGGCCCGACCCGCCTGATATCCAGCCCATCTCCTTGATGCGGTCATGCAGAGCGACACCCAGCGTGCCCGCGATGTGATCGTAGCAAGTACGTGCCGCGCGGAGTTGGTTCGGCGTGTTTGGTACGAATGCGTCCCGCGGTCCGCCAGCCAGAACGCTCAGGGCTTCCAAGGCGGCCGCGACATTGTTGCCTGCCAAGTTGTAGTAGCGATGTTTCCCTTGCGCCAACACTTTCACCAGCCGCTGCGTCATCAGCCGCTGAAGATGCACGCTCGCGGTCGACGGGGCTACATCAGCAACGATGGCAAGCTCCGTGCTGGTTCGTGCGCGCCCATCGAGCAAGCAGCACAGCATGCGCGCACGTGCAGGCTCGCCGATGGCGGCGGCAATCTTCGAGACGTCGGCGTCCGCATGGCACTCAACATTCATAGTTTGATGTTAGACGAAGTGTTCATGCACAGCAACCACCATACTGGGCGAAATGCGGCCACCGACGCCTCCCCCCCGACCACATGAATCGCCGCGAAGCCATTGGCGGCATGGTCGCCACGGTGGCCGCTCTCACCTTTGACGAAAATGCGTCCGCAAGTCAGCAGGCGAAAGGATTGCCAGTGACAATCATGTGCGTCATCCGCTACCAGATCGACCCCTTCCAAAGCGATGCCTTCAAAAAGTATGCCGAGAATTGGGGGCGAATCATCCCTCGATGCGGAGGCCACCTAGTTGGCTATTTTCTGCCTCATGAAGGAACGAACGATATTGCTTGGGGGTTAATTGCGTTCGATAGTCTGGCTTCCTATGAGGTCTACCGTGAGCGTCTGAAAGGGGATCCAGAGGGCCACGAAAACTTTGTGACAGCGGAAACAAAACGATTCATCCTTCGTGAAGAGCGGAACTTCGTGGAACTGGTCGATGGGACCTTCGGCATACCCGCTGTCTTGTCTCCAGCACCTTGAGGCATACCATGCTGGCATAATCTGAAAAGAGAACGGCTGCAAGATTAGAGGCAAGGGTTGCTCGTCGGACTATGGCACATCATCCCATGCGGTGAAGTTGTGTTAGCCCTCAGGGGAAGCCGCAGTTACTGATATTGCGTTACAACTTCTCCGTTCTCAATTTTCAGATTCGAAATGTCTGACGGCAGTTTTAGCTTTTCGCGGTTTTCCGGCGATTCCATCATCTTTCGCACGGCCGCTTCTAGGACGGCTTGCGGGATAGGCAACGAACCGATCTGCCCGCTGACTGGTTCAAACCGAAGAAAACCATTGTCGGCGCCCAGTTTGCCTACGAGTTGCAACGTCATGTCCTTGCCGTGTACATCGAACACCACGTAGGCCCGCACGTGGTCATCCACTAACTGAACCTTTACATCTTTGACGTTCGAGCGCATTTGCTCGATATCGTCCATGGTGGGCTGTTCGGCGTTCAGAGCTCCATCCGCGCCAGCGCTGGGAGCCGCATTTGGCGCGGCGTTTGGCATATTCGCGTTCGCTGCCGGAAGAACCAGATGTGAGGCCAAGTACGAGTTCAATTCGGTTTCGCTCATGTGCAGAGTGGCAGGCTGGCCTTGCGCAACAGCCTGCTGGACATCCTGGAACTTCTGCTCTGCTCGGGCGGCGGCCTCTGGGGTGGTGGAGACGACAGGCGGCGCAGACTTATGGAGCAACAGAATTAGTAGGACGAGGGCGCAGGCATAGACCGTCCAGCGCACGATTCGGAAGATCAGTACTAGCGTGCTGACTTTTGCGGAGTGGGGTTCGCTCACCGGGTTGCTCCCGGGAGGGTTGGCGATACTTGGCATGACTTACTCCTTGTTCTTCTGCCCCATAAGTAGGATGTGCGCCACCGCCGCTAAGTTTCGTATTTTCAGCGGCCAGCAATCGGGCGCGAACTATGCACCGCTGCCCAAGGGGTGCATCATCCCGTCCTCCCCTAACCCTAGACTCCGCATATGGTTGCGGCAAGAGAACCGAGGTACCTCCCGCGCAAACTCGCCACCTGGCCGCTTGTCCCGCCCCGGCTTACCGTTCGATGCACTGCGGATAGCTCGATGGTGTTAGCGGCAATCGGGCCAAATAGCTCGCAACTGTGCAAAATGGGGCGGTATTAATCCCATCCCGGCATCAGAATCAGCCCATGCGGCCTAAGAGATCAAAGAAAGAACTTCTCGACGCAACACGCGCCAGCGTAAAAAGAGAAATGGCGAAGCCGCGGATGTCCAAATCTGCAAGAATTATGCAACGGGATCTGGCTACAGTCCGAATCCCAAAACAGGCGAATGCCAACTTTGGAAGAACCGTCGCCAAAATCATTCCGTATCGAAGCCGGAAACAGCCGGAAAAGACATAGATTGGACAATAGCGACAAAGCGACCTCGCCTGAAGAGGTGCGACAATGCCCGACGAAGAATGGGTGAAGACACTTGCCGACAACAGAAAAGTGAAATTCATCTACCAGGAGCTGCCGGAAGACGGGGCGTTTATTACCGCGCAGATTGCGGGCAATGAAGTGGTCTATTCGGTCGTATTGACCAAAGCAAGAAATCCCCTTAGTCGTGAAGATGTTGAAAGTCATTTCCATGTGGAACTTTCTAAGAAATAGCCGCACTTAATTGACGACGCCCTTGGCGAAGAAACCGACTCAAGCGCTACCGTGGTAATCAGGTACGAACAAGTTGACTAGAAATGAGTGATTAGGATATATGTAGTCTGGTGGTGTCTTTATGCGGGCATCCACAACCTCACGTAAGAACAAAACCAAAACAAAACCAAGGGCGGAGCATGCTTTCGATGCCCAGGCTTTTCTCGATTCTGCCGGTGTGGCAAGAAAAGTTAAGGAATTTAAGCAAGCGGAGGTTATCTACGCCCAGGGTAACGCCGCCGAGAGCGTAATCTACCTGCAAAGCGGCCGTGTGAAACTAACGGTCATCAATGAAGCCGGCAAAGAAGCGGTCATCGCTATTCTGGGACCGGGTGAATTTTTTGGGGAAGGCTGCCTGGCAGGCCAGCCCGTTCGCATTGGAACGGCTGCCGCGATTTCGCCCACCACGGTGCTCGTCATTGAGAAGAGCGAAATGTTTAAGGTGCTTCACGAGGAGCATGACCTCTCTGACCGATTCATCCGGTTCATGCTGGCACGGAACATTCGAATCGAGGAGGACCTGGTCGATCAACTGTTCAATTCGAGCGAGAAGCGGCTGGCGCGCACTCTTTTATTGCTTGCTCGTTACGGCAAAGAAGACCAGCCGCACGGATTGCTCCCCAAAGTGTCGCAAGAAGTGCTCGCGGAGATGATTGGCACGACGCGGTCGCGAGTCAATTTCTTCATGAACAAGTTCCGAAGGCTGGGCTTCATCAAGTACAACGGCGGGCTGCAGATCAACACTTCTCTCCTAAGCGTCGTGCTGCACGAGTAAGCAAAAGGTTCAGTTCTAGGGTTTCGCGTTCATCAGAACTTGTGTGATTACTTCCAAGTAGTCGACGATACGTCCGGAATTGCATGCGCGCTCACTGATGGTTTTGGCATGGTCACGAAAGTCGCCGTGTCAGTCGTCAATCAGTAACGAACTTTTGTCGAGCAGCTTGCTGCGACGGGGATGCGTGGGCCGCGTTCCGATCAAACGGCCCACGCTGGTTAAACAATCGGATCAGAAAACATTCCGCTATTTGCCGCTTCCTGCGGCTCCATTTTGGATGGCTTCGAGGAACCGGGTTACGCTGGTCGAGCCGGATACCTGGCTGGGCGGATACTCTTTAAACGTCCCGAGGAACTGTCCCACAATTTGGACGGCAGGAACCAGCGTCCAGAGTTTGTCGCCCCACCAGCGACCGTAGAGCATCGACTCCGTTTGATAACGCTCCCAGGGATCCGCCCGTAAATTGGTTACCAGCGGAACGTTCGTCGACTCCTCTTTGCCTGTGTTGAGGTTGCCCTCGATGGTTTTGAAGCTAATTTTCCAGGCGTCGTAACGCAGGGCGTTAAGGTCGGCGTTGTCCGAGAAGTAAAAGAACTCGTGGCGCGGCCCTTCGGCAACCTCGCCCTTAAAGAAAGGCAGGAAATTGTAGCCGTCGAGGTGGTTTTTGAAGGTCTTGCTGCCAGCTTTGTAGCCTGTCAATAGCTTCTCTTTGACGTCAGGTACACCAGCGGCAGCCACCAAGGTCGGCATCCAGTCCTCGCTCGACATGATGTCGTTGATGATGGTGTTTGGCTTGATGACGCTTGGCCACTTCACCATCATGGGCACGCGGAATCCGCCCTCGTAGGTGGTTCCCTTCTCGCCTCGGAACGGGTGGTTGCCGCCATCCGGCCAACTGAAAATCTCTGCACCGTTATCGCTAGTGAACAGCACAATTGTGTTGTCAGCTATACCGAGGTCATCAATTTTTTTGAGGATCTCGCCCACTTCCCAGTCCAGTTCCATCATGGCATCGGCGTAGAGACCAAAGCCGCTCTTGTTCTCCCATTTCGGAGCTAGATGAGTCCAGACATGCGTGCGCGTGGAATTGTACCAAAGGAAGAACGGCTTGCCTGCCTTTACAGATCGATCCATGAAGTCATTAGAACGGCGAATGAGTTCAGGGTCGACATTTTCCATGTTGAACTTGGCAGCGGGGTCCATGTTCGGGTGTGGGGGCAGCGGACCACCGTCCGCGATCGTCTGCTTGCCGACCCGGCCCCAGCGCGGATCGGTGGTTGGGTCATCAACGTCGATCGCTTTGCTGTCTACAATATTGCGCGGGCCGAAACGTTCGCGGAACGCGGCACCTTCGGATAGTCCGCCTGGTAGGGTTCCTCCATGGCGTTAAGGTGGTAGAGGATCCCGTAAAATTCGTCGAAGCCGTGGACCGTGGGCAAGTACTCATTGCGGTCGCCCAGATGGTTCTTGCCAATCTGCGCGGTGGCATAGCCGAGCGGCTTGAGCAGTTCTGCAATCGTCGGGTCCTTGTCTTGCAAACCTTGTTTCGCGGCGGGCAGGCCGACCTTTAGTAGGCCGGTGCGGAACGGCGTCTGGCCAAGAATGAATGCGGCTCGTCCTGCTGTGCAGGATTGCTGCCCATAATAATCGGTGAACAATGCGCCTTCACTTGCAATCCGGTCAATATTTGGCGTGCGTCCACCCATCATGCCACGGTGGTAAGCGCTGATGTTCCAGATGCCGACATCGTCCGCCATGATGACGACGATATTGGGCTTCTTTGCCTGCGCTTTGGCGGCCTGTGCTCCTGCCAAACCAAACAGCATTGCGGCTGTCGCCAGAACTAGACTAATTTTGCCGCTCCAATCCATAACTCTTCCTCCAACGCGCCAATTGAGTCTCAAGAAATCTGTAGTCGATTCGCTCATGAGACGAACAAAAGAAATTAACGATGAAAGGGTATGCCCGGCATCCGAGACCCACCACTGTCATAACTACCAATCCCGAACTGCATAAAAATACTGGTTCCCCGGGGACCCGGGGCAGAAGCAAAGCGGTCCTTTGGCGGCGGGCTACTTGTGAAAGAGAGGCCCATTTATGTTTTTCGCCATTTATCGAGGATTCAACCCCTACTAAACATTGGTACTTATCGAGAATTGACGGATAAGCGTCCGGCTATTGCTTGCATGCCCAGCCAACAAGATACTGACTCGGCGAGTTGAATGCACTGAGCGCGAGGTCCGCGAGTGAGCCGACACCCGGTACAAGCCCGGCATCGCTTGATTCTTCGCAGAGCGCAATACCCTGTTGAGCATCGCTGAATTTAAGCAGGCTATGCTCTTGGATTTCAGCAGGGTAGGCTAGGAATGTCACAAATATGGAGGCAGGCACCTTGAGAAAAGCGCTACGCACGCTGACGGTTCTGTCCGCCATATTCATACTCGTCCTTTGCGGACAACTTGCGCAGGCGCAAGACGCGAACAAACTAAAAATAGGTTTTTCCATAGAAGATATGAAGGGCGAGCGCTGGCAGACGGACCTCAATTCCTTTGAGGCGCGAGCTAAGCAGTTAGGGGCCGAGGTGATCTCTCGCGACGCAGGCGGAGACGATGATCTTCAGTTCAAGCAAGTGCAGGACATGATCAAGGCAGGTATAAAAGTTCTGGTTTTGCTGCCTCACGACAACGCGAAGGCCAGTCGGATGGTGGACGCCGCGAAAGCGGCCAATGTTAAGGTCATCAGCTACGATCGCCTGGTCCTGAACAGCGACGTGGACCTTTACGTGAGTTTTGACCGTCACGAGATCGGTTGGATGCAAGCGGAATTTCTCGTAAAACGCGCGCCCAAAGGAAATTACGTGCTGATCGCTGGTTCTCCGACTGACGAAGGCGCCAAAGTTCTGCATGATGCGCAGATGAAGGTTTTGCAGCCATATATTGATCGCGGCGAAATCAAAGTGGTTGCTGACGGATATACCAAAGACTGGCTGCCTTCCGACGCGTACCTTTTTATGCTGAAGGCCATCGATTCCGCTCAAGGCAACATCGCTGCTGTTGTCGCTTCCAATGACGGATTGGCGGGAGGCGCGATTCAGGCGCTCCGCGAACATAAGCTGGACGGCAAAGTATTGGTTTCCGGACAAGATGCGGATTTGGCGGCGGTTATTTGCATTGCCCAAGGCGTGCAAAGCATGACCGTCTACAAGCCGATTGCAAATGAAGCTGGCGTCACTGCAGAGGAAGCCGTTCGCCTGGCGAAGGGCGAAAAGACACGCGCGAACAAGACAGTCAGCAATGGCAAGGGCGAAGTGCCCGCTATCCTTCTCAAGCCTATTATCGTGACAAGGGACAATATTAAGACCACGGTCGTCCAAGACGGATTCCAGACATTGAAGAGCATCAACCAGGCGTTGTCTCCAGACCAGCAAATCAAATAAGACAGTATCCTCGGATAAACGCAGTCACCGAAAATCCATCCCGCTAGCTTCGCCCTTCCTTGTAGCAAGCGCGGGAATTCTCTTACAATTGGTGTGCGTGGGCTGCCGGTACGGATGCGCGCCATGCCATCACGCCGGAGAAGGTTATGCTCAAAACTATGACTGTTTTTATTGCCTTTGGCGCGGTGGCGCTAGGCGCCGTTTACACGCTGGCTACGGCCGCTGACGAGAAATTCGGGCCGTCAAACCCCTTTTATGCGCCGAGCACGCTGCCTTTCCACGCTCCGCCCTTCGATAAAATAAAAGATGAAGATTATCAGCCGGCTATTGAAGCGGGCATGGACCAGGAACTCGCCGAGATTCAGGCGATTGCAGACAATCCTGCGGCGCCGACTTTCGAGAATACGATCTTAGCCATGGAGAAGACCGGGCAGCTCTTGCAACGAGCGCTGGCTGCGTTCGGCGGGGTCACCGCTGCGAACACCAATCCTGCGCTGCAAAAGGTGCAAGCCGATGTGGCGCCGAAGCTGGCGGCGCACCAGGACGCCATTAGCTTGAACACAAAACTTTTTGCGCGCGTGGCTGCCGTCTACAAGCAGCGCGAATCGCTCAAGCTCGATCCAGAGTCGCAGAGGCTGCTGCAATTCGACTATGACAATTTCGTCCGCGCTGGCGCAAACCTTTCGGACGCCGACAAAACCGAGCTAAAGAAACTGAATGAACAGATCGCGACGCTTGCAAACGACTTCTCGACAAAGCTCCTGGCAGCTACGAAAAACGGAGCTTTTGCGACGACGGACAAGAGCGCGCTTGCGGGCCTAAGCGACTCGCAAATTGCTGCGGCGGCGGAGGCCGCTCAAGGCCGCAAGCAAGAAGGATATGTGCTTCCGCTCCAGAACACGACGCAACAGCCAGTACTTGGTTCACTTAGCGTGCGAGCGACACGCGAAACCATTTTCGAAAAATCCTGGAACCGCGCCGAACGCGGCGATGCCAACGACACGCGCGATCTCATTTCGCATCTGGCGCAACTGCGGGCACGCCGCGCGCAATTGCTCGGCTATCCCAACCACGCGGCGTGGAAGCTGGGCGACCAGATGGCCAAGACTCCGGAAGCCGCCTTAAAGTTCATGGATGCGTTAGTGCCCGGTGCAACGGCTCGGGGGGCGCGCGAGGGCAAGGATATTCAGGATGTGATTGACGCACAGAAGGGCGGCTTCAAACTCCAGCCGTGGGATTGGGACTTCTACGCCGAGCAGGTGCGCAAGGCGAAATACGATTTGAACGACGCGGAGGTAAAACCTTATTTCGAGCTGAACAATGTGCTCGAAAATGGCGTCTTCTACGCCGCGCATCAGCTCTACGGAATCACTTTCAAAGAACGCAAGGATATCCCGGTCTATCAGGCGGATGTTCGCGTCTTCGAAGTGTCGGATGCAGACGGCAAGCCGCTGGCGCTTTTCTATTGCGATTATTTCAAACGCGACAACAAGAACGGCGGCGCCTGGATGGATGTCTTCATGGGCCAGTCCAAGCTGCTGGGAACGCTACCGGTGGTCTACAACATCGCGAATCTGCCGAAGCCCGCCCCGGGCGAGCCTGCGCTGATCAGCTTTACTGACGTAACCACGATGTTCCACGAGTTTGGCCATGCGCTGCACGGCATGTTCGCGAATACCGAATATCCGAGCATCTCAGGCACCGCGACGGCGCGCGATTTCGTTGAGTTCCCTTCTCAGTTCAACGAGCACTGGGCGCTCTATCCCGCGGTCTTCGACCATTACGCAAAGCACTACAAAACGAATGAGCCCATGCCGGCCGCATTGGTCGCCAAGATTCGAAAAGCGGCGACCTTCAATCAGGGATATATGTTGACGGAACTGGTTGCCGCCGCAGAGCTCGACATGCAGTGGCACATGCTTCCGGCAAGCGCACCTCTGCAGCAGCCGGACGTGTTCGAGAGGCAAGCTCTTGAGAAGACGCATCTACTGATCGCGACTGTGCCGCCGCGCTACCGCTCCAGCTATTTCAGCCACATCTGGGCTCTGGATTACTCGGCTGGCTACTATGCTTATCTCTGGGCGGAGATGCTGGACGACGATGCGTACCAGTGGTTTGAAGACAATGGCGGGCTGACGCGCGCCAATGGCGACCGCTTCCGGCAGATGGTTCTCTCGCGCGGCAACACGGAAGACTTGGCAAAAATGTATGCCGCCTGGCGCGGCAAAGATCCGAGCGTCGAGCCGATGCTGAAATACCGAGGCTTGCAGGAATCCACACACTAATATGGGGTAGTTGTCAGTTTCCCGATTGCCGCATCGATCTGAAGTCGACCCCCACACCCAAAATCGGGGTCTTGGCGCTTTTTCTTCGTCAGGGATGACAACATACCTCACGCGGGGTATCGTTCTCTTCGTGGTTCGCATCTCAGCTGCTCTTGCGTTCGCCGTCGCGGCCATTGCCGCTTTGGCGCAGAACTCGCCCCAGGCTCCGCCAATTCGTGTTTCGACCCATCTGGTTCAGATTGGCGTTATTGTGCGCGACCACAATGGAGCCGTTGGAGATCTCACAAGAGAAGATTTTGCCGTCTTTGACAGAGGAAAGCCTCAGAACATTAACGTCTTCAACGTGGAATCCACCGCGTCCACTTCGCAAACTGTTCCACTGCAATCTCTTGCTCCCAACACATTCTCCGATCTTCCGCAGTTCAACGGCCCCGCGGTCCGTAGCGTCACTATCGTTCTACTCGATGACCTAAACACTCTCTATGGCAATGGACATCAAGGGTACGAAGCCGGCCCTTGGTGGATGGAGGATCTCGCACTCTCCAATGCAAAGGCACATCTCATTGAGTTCATCAAAACTCTCGACCCGAAGGACCGAGTCGCCATCTACGGGCTCAGTGACACTCTGCACGTCCTGTCTGATTTCACCAGCGACCGCGACCGTCTTCTTGCCATCCTGAAGAGCTACGACACTACTTCAAAGACTAGTCGTGAGTCTGTCGAGCCCGGCGTCTACCACACACCCGTGCCCGGGGAATTCAACCCCCTCGTGAACGCGCAAGTGCTTCAATTGGCCGCAATTACAAATGAGCGTCGCGCTGAAACAACCACGTCCGCACTCCAGTCCATTGCTTCTCACGTCGCCAACATTCCCGGCCGCAAAAATCTGGTTTGGCTCACCGCCAATCTTCCTTTTTCGAGCAATACCCTCGCCCTTATCCTCGGTCCCGCACAGATTGCTGCGTATCCAGTGGACGGGCGCGCCTCGCTCACGCGGAAGACTCCGGAATCGCAGTGGGACATAGACGATCAGCTCGGCGGAGTTTTGGGTGTGGGCATGCCTGCACAGTCGTCCGCACCGATCGGCATTGACACCATGCAAAGGCTCGCAGACGAAACGGGAGGCCGGGCTTTCGTCAACACCAACGACCTCACTGGCGCCATTCGCGACGCCGTCGAGGATTCCGCCGTCACTTACACGCTCGGCTTTTACATTGATTCCGGCTCGCTGGATGAAAAATTCCATGAACTGAAAGTTCAGGTCCACCGCTCCGGATTGAACCTCCGCTATCCCAAAGGCTACTTCACCCTCAAGGAGGCCCCGGCCACCCAAGACGAACGTCACAACAATTTTCTGACCGCCATCAAAAGTCCGCTGGACTCGTCGGCGATTCCAATACAAATTCAGGTCTCCCGCGTCAATCAGCCAGCACCAAATTCATTGGCCCTTTCTGGCTCCATCGGCATTCAGGATCTTCAGCTGGCACAAAGTGGCGAAATCCGCACAGGCGCTCTCGACATAACCGTGATCGAACAAGACCAGACTGGAAAGGTGCTGCGTGAGTCAGCCAATCGAATCAATCTACGTTTTACCGAGAAACAATATCCGGCTGTTTTGAAATCGGGCATCACTTTTCGTAAGACGGTGCAGCCCCAAGCGGGGATGACCACGCTGCGGGTATTGGTTGAAGACCCGGCTACCGCGGAAATCGGCAGCCTGATCATTCCGCTGTCGCAGGTAAAGTAGCTAACTAAATTGCTCCACAATATCGCGAACGGGCGGGATCGGTGTAAACTGGTGTTAGTTTGGGGGCAAGAGGGAATTCTTGCATGAAGCGAATTGCTATCTTCGCGTTTCTGATCTGTCTGAATATTGCTTGGTCGATGCCGGCCAGAGCGCAGAGTCCTGGTGTCGCAGAATATGCGCGTAATTCGCGGGAATTCGACAAGAAGTCCGCGAAGGCGGAGAACAAGAGGTTGAAGAAAGCCTCCAAGAAACAACGAAAAACAATGAAGAAGTCCTCGAAGTCCCAGAGGAAGGCAGCCAAGAAAGCGAATCGACACGCCACGTAGCCGTTCTGCAACACGCAATAATCTTAGAAAAACAGCTACAACCATCCAGACGAAGACCCGTAGGGGCACGGCACGCCGTGCCCGTCCTTCTCATTCTATTTTTGACGCAAGACCAGCATCGCCAAAAGTAAAGCGCTTGACAGAACCCACCGATTCCAAGCCTCCGCAATATGAACAATCTGAAGCGCAACATTCATTTCACCGTAACAAATCTTCCATATAAAGCTGTCTGACACGCCAGCACACATACCCGCGGGCTGGCTCTCGAGTCGAGAATCTATAGGAGCGTTATGTCCGCAACAGCGACTGCACCAGCTACGCCCCAAGTTCCGCACGCACTAACAGAGAAGCTGAACAGGAAGCCCGGCCGAATTGGAATGCTGGCGTTCGGCGCGGTGCTGATTGTAGGCGTGATTTTTATCGGCTATAGCCTTTCGCGCGACCTTGCAGGGTTAGAGCTGGGTTCAGCGCTGCCCTACATTCTTTTGGGCACGGCGCTCTTAGTGGCACTGGGTTTTGAGTTCGTGAACGGATTCCACGACACGGCAAACGCCGTGGCGACTGTGATTTACACGCATTCGATGGAGCCGCACATTGCCGTGGTATGGAGCGGATTCTGGAATTTCGCGGGCGTCGTGACGTCCTCGGGGGTGGTGGCATTCACAATCATCTCCCTGTTGCCGGTGGAATTGATTTTGCAGGTGGGTAGCGGCGCGGGATTTGCGATGGTCTTTGCTCTACTTGTGGCGGCGATTCTCTGGAATTTGGGAACGTGGGCACTGGGGCTGCCGGCTTCGAGTTCGCATACTTTGATTGGGTCGGTTATTGGCGTCGGCATAGCGAACCAGCTGATGCAAGGGCGAACAGGGACGAGCGGTGTGGATTGGGCACAAGCGATAGGGATTGGAAAATCGCTGCTTCTCTCGCCGGTGTTCGGGTTCATACTCGCATCCCTGCTGTTTCTGTTCATGAAGGCGCTCATCAAAGACAAGCGTTTGTATGAAGCCCCTAAGGGAACGGAGCCTCCTCCATTTTGGATTCGCGCCATGCTCGTTTTTACGTGCACGGGCGTTAGCTTTTTCCACGGTTCGAATGATGGGCAAAAAGGCATGGGCTTGATCATGCTCATCCTCATCGGCACGGTGCCGACAACCTACGCGCTGAACCATGCCGTGACGGCGCAGCAGTCGCAGGACTTCATTGCCGTATCTGCGCAGACCGCGGACACGCTGAACAAATACGTGCAGAGCAGCGCAGCGATTGGCGACCCGCGCGAAGACGTAACGGATTACATTCGGACGAAAGAGTTCAAGCCGAACACGATGCTGGCATTGCGCGAGCTCGTGAATGGCGTCGGGACGGAAATGGCGATCTTCAAGGAGCTGTCGAAGGTGCCGCATACGCAGGTGCGCAACTTCAGAAATGATATGTACCTGGTGAGCGAGGCAATCCGGTTGATGCTAAAGTCCGGAAAACCGGAAATCGCCGCCGGGGATGCCGCGGTGCTGAAGAATTACAAGGTTCACATCGACAGGGCTACCCGGTTTATTCCGCTATGGGTCAAGGTGGCGGTAGCGCTGGCGCTGGGCCTCGGCACGATGGTTGGATGGAAACGCATCGTGGTCACGGTGGGCGAGAAGATTGGCAAGAACCATCTGACGTACGCGCAGGGAGCGGCTGCGGAAATCACGGCAATGGCTACCATCGGCGCGGCAGACGGCTTGGGCTTGCCGGTCAGCACGACGCACGTGTTATCGTCAGGCGTCGCGGGAACAATGATGGCGAATCATTCGGGGCTGCAATGGTCGACGGTGCGGAACTTGCTCCTGGCTTGGGTTCTGACGCTCCCCGCTGCGATGACGCTGTCGGGTTTCCTGTTCTTTGCGTTCCGCAAAATATTTTAGTTCAAACAAAAAACCTCTTTAAGACGGAATCTGCGTCCGATAGCACAGGCACTCCCGCCTGTGCGGGGTTTCTCGTGTATCGTCCGTCGCCAAATCGAAAAACAAAAAACGCACAGCCAGGAGTGGCTGTGTTACCTCAAAGAGAATTTTCTTCGCGGAGCGAACGGGCGCGATTTGCGGGGATATAATCTCTGTGGCCGATGTTTGCTTTCCGCGGAGGATTTATGAACGCAACTACTGCTCTTGCTAACCACGATCTGTGGCCCGAACTTCCCCTTGAAGCTTGGCAGGACACCTTAAGCACGCTTCACATGTGGACGCAAATCGTGGGCAAAGTGCGGCTGGCGTTGAGCCCCAATATTAATCACTGGTGGGGAGTACCGCTCTACGTGAATGCGCTAGGGCTGACCACGTCGGCGATCCCCTACAGCGGCGGAAACTTCGAAATTCAGTTCGATTTCATCCATCACCAACTCGTCATTCGAACCAGCAATGACGCGATCCTTGCGCTGGTCTTGGCGCCGCGCTCCGTCGCCGATTTCTATCGGGAATTCATGGGCGCTTTGGCTTCTCTTGGAATCGCGGTAAAAATCTGGAAGATGCCGGTCGAGATTCCCGACCCTATTCCCTTTGATCAGGACACCAAGCACGCCTCGTACGATCCCGAATACGTCAACCGCTTCTGGCGCATCCTGGTGAGCTGCGAAACGGTTTTCAAAGAATTTCGTGCGGGGTTCATTGGAAAAGCCAGCCCGGTGCATTTTTTCTGGGGCAGCTTTGATCTGGCGGCCACGCGCTTCTCTGGGCGGCGGGCTCCAGAGCGGCCAGGGGCGGACCCTATCACGCGGGAAGCGTATTCGCACGGAGTGATCAGCGCGGGATTTTGGCCGGGTGGCGGCGACGTCAAAGGTCCCGCGTTTTACGCGTATGCCGCGCCGGAACCAGCGGGATATCCGCAGAGTCCGGTCCGCCCCACGGAAGCTTTCTATCATCCGCAGCTGAAGGAATTTATTTTGATGTACGACGACGTGCGTCGCGCTGCTTCGCCGCGAGAATCCTTGCTCGCCTTTTTGCAAAGCACGTATGACGCCGGCGCAGACCTCGCCAAATGGAACCGCAAGGAACTCGAGCGCACAGCCGGCTAAGAAGCGATTTCCGGGACGGCGGGTTCGGGCGCCTCTGCGCGAGTCTCCGGGAACAGCCGCCGTGCGCGAAGCGAGCCGATGAGCAGGGCGAGATTGGTAATCAGAATGACCGCAAACGCCAGCGATGGAAGAAACTCAAACTCCACCCCGCGAGCTTCCACAATTTCTATGCCGAGCACAGCGGTGATGAGGCCGCGAGGCAGAAACCAGACCATCAGTTCACGCTCGTGAGACGTAAAGGCGCTCCACGCAAAGCGGCCGGTCTGTACGGAGAGCCAGCGCGCGATCAAGAGCGCTCCAAAGCAGCCCAGCGCGAGTACAGCGTGCTTGCGCAACCCATCGAATTCCACGAGCGCTCCGAGTAGCACAAAGAAAAATGTGCGAATGAGGAATGCCAACTCGCCGTGAAACGTGAGCATCTGCCCATGATGTTTCGCGAGCGAGCCCCGATGTTCTTGCTTGACTGGAGTTTCGGAAAACCAATCGCCGGGCTCGGAGGCATCGCCGAGCTGGAAGCGCTTTTGCGCTGCCGGATAATTGGAAAGCGTGAGACCGAAGACCAATACAGCGACAAGTTCATTGCCATGCACGGCGTGAACTCCAGAGTAGATCAGCAAAACCACGCCAAAGGTCAGCACATGCCAGAAGCGCTCCTCAGAAAGAAGCGGCAGAAGATAGGACCACAATGCGCCGAGGAGCACACCCGATGCCACGGCAAGGATGACGCTCGCAAAAAGAGTCCAGGCGATGAACTTCGCCGAAGCGCTGCCGCCGGCCGCGATATCGAGAAGAGTCGTGACTGCCAGGACGGCGAGAGCGTCGCCGAACGTGGCTTCGACCAACAGCGTAACTTTGACTTCGCGCCGCAGATTCACTTGCTGCAGAACCGGAAGAATGATCGAACTGCTGATACAACCGAGCGCCGCTCCCACCAGGAGAGAAGGAATCCATGCGAAATGAAGTGCGTGGCGGCAGACGAGCGCGGCTCCCACCGCACTGAGCACGTAGCTGAATACGGCGAGAAATACTCCGCCGCCGAAATGGCTGACAATTTCGCGGAGCTTGAGTTCGAGACCGCCTTCGAAAAGGATGAGAATCAACGCGAGAGAACCAAAGCCCTGCGTGGCGCCTCGAAAAACATCGGGATTCACCCAATGCAATACGGGGCCGATGACCACTCCCGTGGCCATCAGGATAATGACGTCCGGCACGCCCGTGAAGCGCACCAGCCGATTGGCGACGAACGCCAGAACGAGCAACCCACCGAGCAGCGCGAAGAAGAAATTCAAGTTCATAGAAATATCCGGCGTGCCCGGAGTGGAGAAATAGTCGCGGAAATACAGAATCGAAGCAAATGAATAATTGGATGGGACGAAACGTCGGCGCCGCTAGATGAACGCGATTTTGCGAGCGAGCCCAGAATTAGTATCAGGATTAGTACCGGAATTAGTACCGGGAAACGATAAAAAGGCCAGCGCCGATTGCGATAGCGTCTTCTAGAAGCGCGATGACAATATCGGGAACCTTGAGCGCTTTCACGAGACCGGTGCGCCATTGATAGCCGGCGAATGCTCCTGCAATACCACCCGCGGCGCCGAGAATGGCGCCAGGCGCGGGAGATTGTCCCGCGGACACGCCAACGCAAGCCCCAGAAAGAGCTCCGCAGACAAAGCGGGCGATCAATCCAACGGGCGCGGTCCGGCTGGGCGTCGAGGGCAGCTTGTCTGAGATCAGTTCGGCGATGGCAAGCACGGTGAAGATAGCGACGGCGGCGGTCGATCCCATGAACGCGAGTCGTGTTCCGGCAAGGTTGAGCCAGCCGCGGTGCGCCGCCCAAGCCGTGACCGCCGGCGCCGTCAACGACCGCATCCCCGACACAATGCCGATTGCAAATGCTAGAACGAAGACGAAAGTAGCGCTCATACAGAGAGGTGTATCCCCGATGCGAGTGAGTGTCAAGAAGTAAGAGAGAAATACGGCAGCAATCGGAACTGTTTTTTCCGAGAGCAGAAAACAGCGGTTTTTATTTATTAAGCGAAAAGAAAAAACAGGAAACTATTGACTTTCGCTTTTTGTTCGCCTATAGTGCGGGACGGTAGAGGAAACGGGAAACGGGTGGCGCTCAGCTCCATTGCCATTTTTGGCTCTCACGAACTGGGCGCCGCCCGTTGAAAATTCCGAGCCCTAAGCGGGGTGAGGGGTCACTTCTAAAGAGAGATCCCTCGACTCCCGAAAAGATTCTACTCGGTCTGTTTCCTTTGCGTTCACCGCTGTGCGGTGACAGTTAAGTCGACCGTTGTGCGGCCACGATTACGTTGGCCGCTTCGCGGCCACCATTCCTAGGAGCCGTTATGGACGTCTGTATCGAAAACGTATTCCCAGCAGTGGCGATGCCGTTCAATCCTTTTCACGAAGACGCGCGCGAAGAGAAAGGCCATGGAGCTGACGCTTCGCGCCCGAAGGCGATTCCAAATATCGTCCATGTGGATGTGGACGCTTTTTTTGCGTCGGTCGAGCAAGTGCTCGATCCGAAACTGCGTGGCAAGCCAGTGCTCGTGGGCCGCGGCGTGGTAGCGTCGGCGAGCTACGAAGCAAAAATATGCGGCGTGAAAACCGCGATGCCGTTTCGCGATGCGCTGCGCATTTGCCCCAAGGCGATTGTCGTGCCGGGGCAGTACGAACACTACGCCGATTTTGCGGAGCGCGTGCGGCGCATTCTCGAGACGTACACGCCGGCGGTTGAGACGGCGGCACTCGACGATTTTTATCTGGATTTCGCGGGGACGGAGCGGCTGTACCCGAATTATGAAGCGGCGCTGCGACGCGTGCAGTCGGACGTTCTCGAACAAACCGGACTGAGCGTGAGCGTAGGCGCGGCGCGGACCAAAGTGGTGGCCTCGATTGCCTCGCGTCTCGAACGTCCACGCGGCTTCCGTATGATTGCACCGGGAACGGAAGAAGACTTCTTGACGCCGCTGCCGGTCGAAAAACTTCACGGGATTGGGCATGTTCACGCAGGAATGCTGGCGGAGCGCGGAATTGCGACCATCGGAGAGCTGCGCCATGTGCCGCGAGCCGCTCTGGAGGCAGCGTTTGGCGAAGTGATTGGAGGGCAAATCTGGGAGCGAGCTCGTGGGCTCGACGGACGCGAAGTGATGCTGCCGTCCACGCCAAAGTCAGTCTCGCGCGAAACGACCATCGAAGGCGGCACAATCGACACGGAATTCCTCGGCGGCCTGATCGAATATCTGAGCGAACGCATCGGCTCGACGCTGCGCGAATACGGCCGCCAGGCGCGAACGATTGGCCTGCGCATCCGCTATGTGGATCACTTTTCGGCGCACCAAACCGTGCGATTGACTCGCCCCTCCAATGACGAACGCGAACTGCTCGCGGAAGCCAAGGATCTTTTTGCAAAGCTATTCACGCGCCGCGTAGCCGTGCGCCTGATCGGCGTAAACGTGACGAATCTCGAGCAGGACCGCCGTCAGCACGAACTCTTCGACACCGACGCCAACCGCCGCTGGTATCTGAACCGCGGTCTCGATTCCGTCCGCGGCCGCTACGGCTGGAACGCCGTCTTCTACGGCAACGGCCTCGAACTGCGCGAACATTACGCCACCAAGCCCGGCGGCCTCGTCCTCTCCACGCCCTGCTTATCACGGTGAAGTCTTGGACGTTGTACTTGTAGGGGCGCAGCATGTTTACCCTGAGCTTCGAAGGGCTGCGCCCCTACAAAGCATCACTGATCAAACGTTGCTGAATTTCCCTTCCCGTTCCCTACCCTGATTTTACGAAACAAAATGCCTGCCTTGCGGTGGGCATCGGCTTCTTCCCTCTCGGATCGGGGCTCTCGTGTTCGTACATTTGCACTGTCACAGCCACTATTCGTTTTTGCGGGGCGTAGCGTCTCCCGAGCAAATTATCGCGGCGGCGGTGGAGCAGAAAATGTCCGCCGTGGCGCTGACGGATACGAATGGGTTGTACGCGGCAGTGCCGTTTTATCAAGCGGCGACGGCGGTGGGAATCAAGCCGATTGTGGGAGTGGTGATTGACGTCGAATTTCGCGTTTCGCATTTCGAAGCTCAAAACTCGAAAAACGAAAATCGAAATTCGCTGAGTGTGGCGATGGTGCTGCTCGCAGCGGACATGGAGGGCTACAGCAACTTGTGCCAGTTGGTAACACTGCGCCATCTAGGAACGACGGAATTGGCGAAAAATGATTTGGAGGAATGCGACGGACGGCCGGTAACGCTGGAGGAATTGGCGAAGCATTCGCGAGGCGTGATAGCGCTGTGTCCATTGCCACCGCGAATACGCGACGCAGATGACCGTAGGGGCACGGCACGCCGTGCCCTTCCGGAAATTGACGCGCCAAGCGAAGCGGATGCGACGTGCAAGATAAGCGGGACATCCAAGACGGGCACGGCGTGCCGTGCCCCTACGAAGACAGGGCGATGCAGCGACTTCGCACAGCTCAAAGACATTTTCGGCGACCGTCTGTGGATCGAGGTGCAGCATTTGTCTCCCGGCGACGGGCGCATTTTGCGCGAAGCAGAGCGGATCGGACGTGAACTCGGCGTGCCGCTGGTGGCGACGAACAATGTTTATTTTCTGCGGCCAGAAGAGCATTTGCATCACCGCGCGGTGAATGCGGTGCGTACCGGCGGGCTGTTGACAACGGTCGCGGCTCCAGATATCACCACCGGCGAAGCGTGGTTCAAGCCGGCCGCTGAGATGCAAAAACTCTTTCCGGACCATCCGGAATTGCTGCGCGCCACTCTCGACATCGCGGATCGATGCAATCTGGAGCTCACGCTGCACAAAACAATCTTTCCGGAATTTCCCGTGCCGAAGGATGAATCCACGTTTTCGTATTTGTGGAAGCTGTGTTTTGCCGGCGCGCAGAAGCGCTACCGTCCGCTGCGTCCCGTGGTTCTCTCGCGGCTAACACATGAACTTGGCGTGATCGAAAAACTTCATCTTGCACCGTATTTTTTACTAGTGTGGGAAATCGTCGAAGAGGCCAAGCGGCGCGGAATTCCGGCAGTGGCGCGTGGCTCAGCTGCCAGTTCGATGGTGACGTATTGCTTGGGAATTTCGTGTGTGTGCCCGCTGCGCTGGGGATTGTACTTCGAGCGCTTTTTGAACGAGCAGCGTGGCGATTGTCCGGATATCGACATCGACATTTGCGGCGCGCGGCGCGATGAACTGCTCGACTACGTCTACGAGCGCTGGGGCGAAGAGCATGTGGCGATGATTGGAAGTTTTGTGACCATGCACGCGCGGCTGGCCATCCGCGAAATTGCCAAAGTGTTTGGCGTGCCTCCGGGCGAAGTGAATCATTTTACGAAGCGACTGCCACACCGGCCGATGCGAGAGATTTTGCAGGCGATTCGCGATCTGCCGGAATGCCGCAACCTTCCTGTCGACGATGAGCCATGGAAAACAATTCTGCAAGTGGCGTTGCGGCTCGACGATGCGCCGCGGCACATGGGGATTCATCCGTGCGGCACGGTGATTTCGGCGCGGCCACTGACTTGGCTAACACCGCTGGAGCGTGCGACGAAAGGGATTGTCGTGACGCAGTACGACATGAATGCGATCGAGGCGCTCGGACTGATCAAGATGGATTTGCTGGGGCAGCGCGGGTTCACGACGATGTCGCTGGCGTTGGACAACATTGAGAAAGAAGCAGAGGAGGCAGAGGAAATAAAGAAGGCTGAGGAAAAGAAAGGCAAGAGCACAGCCCCTTCGAGGCTCTGGGCAAGCATGAGTGGCTGTGCTACCACGGCGAGCGTCGCGCCATATGGAGTAACGCCAAGGCCGAAAGCGAGAGAGATTGATTTCGACGCGATACCGGAAAATGATCCGGCGACATGCGACGTGATTGCCGCGGGAAGAACGATGGGCGTGTTTCAGATCGAGTCGCCGGCTATGCGTGGATTACTGCGAATGATGAAGGCACGAACGCTGGAAGAAGTAGCGCAAGCTTTGGCGCTGATCCGGCCAGGAGCGGCAGAATATGGATCAAAAGAGTTGTTCATAAAACGGCTGCGCGGAGAAGAACCGGTTGAATATCCGCATGAGGCGCTCAAGAGCATTCTCGGCGATACGCAAGGCGTGTGTATTTTTCAAGAACAGGTGATGCAGATCGCGCAGGTGGCTGGAGAGATGTCGCTGGCCGAGGCCGATATCATGCGGCGGTCGGCGGCGAAATTCTCGGGTCGGCGTGATCTTAATCGATTACGCGCAAAGTTCGAACTGGCCTCGGGAATGATGGGGTTAACTGACAAACAGCGCGAAGAAACCTGGATGATGGTAGAAAAATTTGCGGGGTTCGGATTCTGCAAGGCGCATGCCGCGACGTATGCGGATATTTCGTACCGCATGGCGTATTTGAAAACGCACCATCCAGCGGAGTTTCTGGCGGCGATGTGCAGCGCGGGGGCGGGGTTTTATCACGTGTCGGCGTATGTGGAAGAGGCGAAGCGCTGGGGGATCGAAGTGCGGCTGCCGTCGGTGAATCATTCGCGGATGGAGTACACGGCGGAGGCGAAGGACACAGCGGCGAAGATTCCACAGAGGGGAAAGACCCGACAGACAGGAATGTCTGTCCCACTTTTGCCCGCGAATGGGAAGCGCGCACTGCGCATCGGGCTGATGCAGGTGAAAGGGCTGCGCGTAGAGACGATTGTGGCGATCGTGCGGGCGCGAGAAGACGGCGGAGCGTTTCGATCGGTGGAGGATTTCTTACGGCGCGTGCCGGTGGAGAAAGATGAGATTGAGGCGCTGATCAAGTGTGGGGCGTTTGATGAGGTGGAGAGGCAAGCGGGTGAAGATGCATGTGGAATTTCCCGACCCGAGATGTTGTGGCGATGGAATTTTTTGCAAGCTGGAAATAAAGGCGCACAGACTCTTCAGAGCAAAAGCGCACAGCCACGATTGGCTGTGCCACTAAAAGCGCCAGAGACGTTGTTCACTGACGCAAGAGCTGAGGATGCGATTGGTGCAGCGCTGGCGGGGATGCCGGCAGTCGCGTACACGCAGGAACAGAGGCTGCGATACGAACGAGAAATTTTGGAGGTGTGCGTTAGCGGGCATCCTTTGGATTTTCTGCCGCGGAATGGCGAGGTGTGGAGCGACGAGCTGGATGGGTTGCGCGGGAAGCGGGTGACATTGTGCGGGTGGGTGGTGACGTACCGTCATGTGGGGACGAAGAATTACCGGAACATGATGTTCGTGACATTGGAGGATCAGCGCGGGCTGTATGAGGTAGTGCTTTTTCCGGATGCTTACGACCGCTATGGCGGGTTGGTGTTTGAAACGCGAGCGATGCGCGTGACAGGGCGCGTGGAGTTGGGCGGGCAGATCAATGGAGAAAAAATGGAAGCGTTGAAAAAGTGACTGTTGTCTGGTGACTGGCAATACGTGCTTCCTGGCTCGTGATCCGTGACCGGTAAAAAAATTCACACAGAGGACTCGGAGAACTTAGAGGGCACAGAGAAAAACAACGGCAAGAACGCGTGGATATGGGGTCACGGAGAATGCTATTTCTGACAAGAAAACCAAATATGACGGCAGGCACCACGGCCGCGGGTAACTCGACGGAGCCGGAAGCGGGGCGGCCTGCTGGGACCGGCGAGGAGTGGCTGGGACGAAACCGGAGTGCGAAGCGGAGGCTTTGGGAGCGGTTGAATCCGCGGCATCGGAAGGAGCTGCGCGTGATCGCGGAGGCTTTGGCGATGCAGCAGACGCACGCGAACTTGCCGGAGCCGCTGCGATCGCGGCTGAGCGAGTCCATCGAACAAGTAGAGCGCCTGGCCCGGCGAATTGGAGTGCTGCTGGCAGAGGTAACACGGCGGACACCACCGCGCGCGTGACGGTTGCGAGGGCGTGGCGAGCGACCCCATACTGAAAATATGGCTGTCCCCAAAATGCGCGGCTCCCTCTACGTTGCAGCTTTGGCTCTCTCCAGAAAGCGCGGCTCTGGCTGTGTTTCGGCGTTGGCCGTCCCCAAGAAGAGTGTATCCATTTGTGTCACGGCACTGGCCGTGGCTCTGTGCTTCGCGGTCACTTCGGCGCTGGCGGATGAGATCCGGTTGAAAGACGGCAAGAAGCTTTACGGCGTAATCGTGTCGTACGAAGACAACATGTTCAAAGTCAAAACGGACTTTGGGTATGTGCTCGTGGAAAAAGACAAGATCGCGTCGATTGTTCCGTCGACGCCAACCGGTGAGACACCGAAAAACGACAAGGCACCCGCAGCGAAGAAAGATTCGGGCACGGATGGGGCGCCGAAGGCAGAGCAGGCCGTAGCCTCGTCAGCAGAGGGAACAACGCAGCCTACGAATGCCAGCGTGAAATCCGCAGACCCTGCAGCGGCCAAGCGCGAAAAAGCAGCTCCAAAAATTACGAACGCCGCAGTGAAACCGGAAGTTCCGACTCCTACGACGAAGACGAATGCGGTGGCCCCTGCCCTCACAGGAGCAACTGCTGCCCCGAATGGAAGCCTGGCGGCGTCTACAGCGCAGCCCGCAGCCCCAAAAGAGCCGGAACCGCCAGCGATCCGCGAGGATGTCCAGGGCAATCTGTACACGAACTACACGCACGGCTTTAGAATGTACAAGGCACCGGGTTGGACGTTGATGGAAGATGCGCGGAAGGCGCTGCCGAATGCCGTCGTGGCATTGGGTACGCTCAATCAGTCAACTCTGCTGGTCATCGGGGACGAAGAGAGCAAGGCTGCGCTCGATCCGGCCGCGGCGACCGTTGAAAAACGCTTGAGCGAAATCTACGAAAACTACAAGAGAATCTCGCAACGGAAGACAGTGGTCGGCGGATTGCCGGCCATTGAGTATCACTACCGCGGGATGGCGGACGGCCACGATTGGTCCGGGACCTTAGTGGTGATTTCCCGAGGGGCCGATGTGTTCACGGTGCTCGGGATGACCTACGCCGATAATGATCTCATTCAGATACAGGAAAATGTGATTTCGCGATCGATTGCGAGCTTGGACTTCAATGTACGTTAAAAGCAGTGAGTAGTGAGAATTGGGTGCCGACTGACGCGGGCTTCTCTAGCAGCCATGCCTGATGCAGACGCTGATTAAGCAGCCTTCGGCTCGGGACCCCTCCCCACTTTTCCGTAAACATTGCATCTAAAGGACTTAGTGCAATCTTAACCTCCCTTAGAATCAACACTTGCAGACGGTCCATAAACACTGATTCTAAAGGAGTTGCAGAAGGGTCAAAACTGGGCAGAACCCGGCTGTAGCAGACCTCCCAAATGATCTTTGAACTGCCTTCTGGCTCGGCCGGTCGACGGAAAAAGAAAAACGGCAGCCGAGGGCTGCCGCTAAGTAGAACTCTTCCTAGGCGAAATAGTAGTCTCGGTCCGTGGTAAGTTCAAGAGACAAATTGGAAGCGTCTGGACCGGATAGACGTCGTCAACTTATTAAAGCTAATCGGATTTCCGTACCCCGTTCCGCCCCGCTGGGGTCGCGCGGAACTTAAGCGCACTTTGCGAACCGAGGAAGACAAAAGGGCTGTGCTTGCAATTCCCATTGGTTGGAAGAGCTTACATTTGAACACGCAGGCAAGAGCGGGCACGGCGTGCCGTGCCCCTACGGATTCGGTTCGAGCCTCGATGCGGTTAGTCGGAGGCGGCGGCGGTGTCGGGGAATTTTTTGTGCTCGCGGATTACGGCGATTAGGGCTTGGGCGGAGCGCGGGAGGCTACGGTCGCGGCGGTAAACCAGGCCGAGTTCGCGCCAGAGGTCGACCCCCTCGACGGTCAGGAGCTTCACTTCGCCGGCTTTTACCTGGTCGCGGGCGAAGCTTTCGCTGATGAAGGAGACGCCGGCGTCAGCCGCAACGAAGCGCTTGATCATGCCAATGCTGGGGAGCTCCATCGCGACGCGGAGGCGGGCGCGATAGGGGCGAAATAGCTTGTCCAACACCTGGCGGGTGAAGCCGGTGCGTGGGAAAATGAGGGGCTGCGCGGCCACTTCTTCGAGCGTGATCTTGGAGCGGTGGGCCAGCGGATTGCGAGTGCTGACCATAAAACGAAGGCGATCGCGCGAGATGTGGTGAACTTTGAGCGTGGGCGATTTGATGGGTAGCGTGACGATGCCGACGTCTACGGAGCCATCTTCGACGCGCTGCAAAATTTTGTGGCTGAAATTGCGGTAGATGCTGATGTGGACTTGCGGATAGCGGCGCTGAAAGTCCGCGAACATATCAGGAAGCAGATAGAGACAGGTGGCTTCGTTAGCGCCAAAAACGAGCGGACCTTGCACTACGTCGCCGCGGTCGGCAACGACCTGGATGGATTCGTCGCGGAGGCGAAGAAGTCGCTCGGCATATTCGAAAAGCACTTCGCCGGCGGGAGTCAGCTCGACGGATTTAGCGGAGCGATCCAGGAGACGAGCACGATAGGCTTGTTCGAGCTGGCGAATCTGCGCGCTGACAGCGGACTGCGAGCGAAAAACTTTTTGCCCGGCGCGCGAAAAACTTTTTAGTTTGGCAACGTAGACGAAAGTGGCGAGTTGGTCGAAGTCCATGGGCAGGTGGCTCGGTAATGATTATAGCGGAATGTCTCCGCTAAGTAACCGTAGAAACAGCTCCTTTCAAGCTGGCAGAGGAGCTCGCGTAAACGCGGCGCTCTGCGGCGAACTGAAAATCACTTCTCTGCGCTTCAGACGAGCGAGCAGCGGCTCCCATGTAGCTTCGAGAGTGCCCTGGAAATGTAGCGGCTGTACCCGCAAGAACGGAAGCACGCCACGGCGAGAAAGTAGACGCGAAGCTCGCGGGCTGGACGTAAGACGCAGATGCTCTTCCAGGAAGCTTCGTAGCCAGGCTTCTTCCTGGGCGTCGATCTCGTGGAGGGCGACGAAATCGCGGTGAATGACTTCATCGGCTTCGCCTCGAAGAACGTAGGAAAGGCCGCCAGTCATGCCGGAGCCGAAATTCAGGCCGAGAGGGCCGAGAACGAGGACGACGCCGCCGGTCATATATTCGCAGCCGTGCTGGCCGACGCCTTCGACAACCGCGAGAGCGCCGCTATTGCGAACGGCGAAGCGCTCGCCAGCACGGCCTGCTACGAAGAGTTGGCCGGAAGTAGCGCCGTAAAGAACCGTGTTGCCCGCGAGAACGTCACCGCGGCGAGAAGCGGCGGAGCTGGCGGAAATCGCGATGGTGCCACCGGAGAGACCTTTTCCGACGTAGTCATTAGCTTCGCCTGAAAGCGCCAAAGTGATTCCGTCTGCGAGAAATGCACCGAAGCTTTGTCCCGCGTACCCGTGAAATTCCTTGGTCATTTCCTCGGCAGGCGGATGGTGCTGGCTGCCCGGACGGCGGCGGCGCATCAATTCCCCGCTCATGCCTGCGCCAACGCTGCGATCGGAATTTTGAATGGGCTGAGATTCCGTCTGAAGCTCGAAGGCGGCGCTGAGCTGCAAAGCGTCCTCGCGCGCGGCTGCATGCAGGGCTGGGGACTGATGGGGAGCAACGCGGTTCGATTCAGACATTGGAACGATCAGCAGCGGGTCCATCCCAGAGCGCGCGCTGAGGCGGTCGTACCAGCCCGTGAGATCGCTGAGAGAGTGAGCGCCAAGTTGAGCCAGGCGGTTGCGCACTTCTTCAGCTAGAGAACGGAAGTAAGCTGCCACCATTTCCGGCTTGCCGTTAAATTTGGTGCGGAGCTTTTCGTCTTGAGTGGCAATGCCGACCGGGCAGGTGTTCAGATGACATTGGCGGGCCATGACGCAGCCGATAGCTAAGAGCGAAGCCGTGCCGAAGCCGAATTCATCGGCACCGAAAAGCGCACCTACAATGATGTCGCGCGAGAATTTCAGACCGCCATCTACACGCAGGGAGACGCGCGAACGAAGGCCGGCGCGAACGAGCGTGTCGTGCGTTTCGCGAAGGCCGATCTCCCAGGGCAGGCCCGTGTTTTTGATGGAGGTGAGCGGCGAGGAGCCAGTGCCACCGTTATGACCGCTGATAGTGATGACGTCAGCGCCTGCTTTGGCTACTCCTGCAGCGATGATTCCTACACCAGCGCCGCTAACGAGCTTGACGCCGATGCGCGCACTGGGATTTACGGCGCGCAAATCGTGAATGAGCTGGGCGAGGTCTTCGATGCTGTAAATGTCGTGGTGCGGCGGCGGCGAAATTAATGGCGTGCCGGGAGTGGCGTGGCGGATGCGCGCGATGTACTCGGTGACTTTGCGAGCGGGAAGCTGGCCGCCTTCGCCAGGCTTGGAGCCTTGCGCCATTTTGATTTCGAGTTCTTCAGCATGGACAAGATAGTCCGCTGTAACGCCGAAGCGACCGGAGGCGACTTGCTTGATCTTGTTTGCAGCAGCGGGCTCGAAACGATAGGTGTTGGGATCCTCGCCACCTTCGCCGGTGTTGCTGCGTCCACCGATCATGTTCATCGCCAGGGCAAGCGTGCGATGGGCTTCGGGACTGAGTGAGCCTAGCGACATAGCTTGCGTGCTGAAGCGGCGAAGAATCGTGCTGGTCGATTCGACTTCATCCACGGGGACAGGAGTACCGGGAACGGTTTCAAGCAAGTCGCGTAGAAAGACGGTGCCCTGGTGCTCGGACAATTCCTCGAAGGCGGCAAATTTTCCAACTTCGGGAGCACGCACGTGCGCGTGCATCCGGCGAACAACTTCGGGCGACGTGGCGTGAAGTTCGGCGCCTTTGCGGAAGCGGTAGAGACCGGCGTCGGCGAGCTCCATGGAGGCGGGCGAAAAGGCCGTCGCGTGCATGCGGACGTAATCCGCGAAAAGATCGTCGAGCGTTTTTGAGCCAGGGTAATCGGCAGCGTCTTCGAAAAAGTCTGCGCAGAGATCTTCGGAGAGGCCGACGATTTCGAAGAGATGGCTGTTGCGATAGCTCGCCAGCGTGGAGACTCCCATGCGAGCGAGAACTTTTCGTAGGCCGGCAGTGATCGCGATGCGCATGCGGTCTGCGCCGCCGGATTCGAGTGCTTCGGCAAATTCGTCGGCAAGATAGGGCACGACAGCGCTGGCACCGGCTGCCACGAGAAGCGCGACGTGATGCGTGTCAAAGACTTGTGCGGACTCGACGACGAGCGGCACATCCCAGAGGCCCTCGCGAACCATCGCTTTCCAAACGGCGGCGGTAGCCAGCAGCGCGGGGAGCGCGGCGGTTTCCGCGTTGAGGCCGCGATCGGAAAGGAGGAGGAGGCCCGGGCGCCCGCTGCTACTCAGAGGGGTAGAAGATAGCTGAGCAAGTCTGCAGCGCGCGCCCGGGACTCCCAGGGCAGAAGAGAAAGTCATTTCTATGCGATGAACTGAGCCAAAGAATTCGGAGAGTTCATCGAGTTGTCCTGCGTTGAGCAGAGGGCCGGGCAAAGTGACGCCGTCTTTGAGATGGACGTCCAGAGACATGACATGAGTTTCACGAAGCGGATCGATGGGCGGATTCGTCACTTGCGCGAAACGCTGCTTGCAGTAATCCCAGAGCGTGCGCGGGAGCGTTGAGAGAAAAGCGGGAGGGGCGTCGTCGCCCATGCTCCAATCGGCTTCTTTGCCGTGGATTAGCGCAGAGAAAAGAGTCTTGAATTGATCTTCTGTCCAACCGGCGGCGGCGGCGATGCGCTTAGGCGCGCTTGTGGTGGCTGAATGAGTGGCCGCAGAAAATGCCAAGTGCCGTGGCGGCGGCATGGCGTTGCGCGCTTGATGCATGGCCAGACGTTTCAGGATTTCGCGCCAGCGGAGGAAAAGGCCCGTCGTCGGGTTGGCGAGAATCATCTCGCCGGGGCCAAGACGCTGGCGTTCCGCGATGCGCGATTCATCGAGATCGATCAGGCCAGTTTCGGAGCCGGCAATCAGGAGGCCGTCATGCGTGAGCGTGTAGCGCAGGGGGCGAAGGCCGTTGCGGTCGAGCTTTGCGCCGACGAATTGGCCGTCGGAAAAAATTAGAGCTGCGGGACCATCCCACGGCTCGTTTTGCTGGGAGAGCGAGGTGAGGGCCGCGCGGATGTCGCGGGAGAGAAGAGGATCGTTCTCAAACGCGGGAGGAACCAGTGTGAGCATGGCTTCATCCGGCGCAAAACCTTCGAGAAGCTTGAGCTCGAAAGCGTTGTCGAAACTGGCGGAGTCGCTGACTTTTTCTTCGAGCGGCGTAAACCAGGAGCCGACAGTCAGACGAGCGCGGAGTTCACGCTGCTTGGCCCGGAGCCAGCGGCGGTTCGAGACGATCGTATTGATTTCGCCGTTGTGGGCGACGTAACGGAACGGCTGCGCAAGATCCCAGGAGGGCTGCGTGTTCGTCGAGTAGCGCTGGTGGAAGATGGCGAACGTTGTGGCGAACGTTGCGTCACGTAGATCCTCGTAAAATTGCGGGAATTGCCAGGGCGTGAGCAGACCTTTGTAGACGACTGTTTGCGAAGAGAGCGAGCAGAGATAGCAACGCGCCGGAAGAAGCGATTCTGCGCGCTTGCGGAGAAGCGCGAGCTTCCACTCGAAGCGAGAGACGCCGCGCGAGGCGTGGAAAGGCGCGACGAAAAATTGCCAGATTTCGGGCATCGTCTCAAGGGCTTTGCTACCAAGAGAGTTCGTGTTGGTGGGGACGCGGCGCCAGCCGAGGACGCGGAGGCGCTCCGTGTCGGCCGCGGCGGCCACAGCGGCTTTGGCGTCGGCCGTTGCTGTGGCTGGGAAAAATGCAAACCCCAAGCCGAATACTTCTGGCAGATCGATGCCCTGCTCTTGCGCGCGGGCGCGAAAGAATTCGTGAGGGAGGGAGGTTAGCAGGCCGGCTCCGTCACCGCTGGCGCCATCGGCGTCGACTCCGCCACGGTGGGTCAGGCGCTCAAGAGCGGTGAGGGCGATGTTGACGATTTCATGGCTGGCGGGACCGCCAAGGCGCGCGACGAACCCTGTACCACAGGCATCGTGGTCAGGGTGGCCCCAATTCGGGTGCCGATCGCTGCGGGAGGGCACGCACCATTGCTGCATATCTGTTTATTGAGCGGGAGGGGGCTAGATGTACAACGCAGAATTTGCATTTATCAAATCGGTTTTGTGGGGGAGGAGATTCTAAGCTGTGGATTATTAAAACTTTGTAACTTCCGAAAAGTGGAAATCGCGAACCTTCATCGCGGGGACCACCATTTCGAATGCTTCTTCGCCCGTGGCTCGAACGGCGGGGCCTAGCTGCTCGACGTTGCGGAGCATCGCCAGGATGGACTGATTGAAGCGGAAATTGCGGACGGCGGAGGTGACTTTGCCCTTTTCGACGAGGAAAAGGCCGTCGCGGGTCATGCCGGTCATGACCTTTTCGTAGGGATCGACTTCGCGGATGTACCAGAGGCGGGTGACGAGAAGGCCGCGGTCCGTGGAGGCTACCATTTTTTCGAGCGAGGAATCGCCGCCGGCGAACACCAAGTTCATCGGGGCTTCTCCATATTCGTTGGGGAGTGCGAAACCATGGCCAGTGGGTTTTTTGCCGGCAGATTTCGCGGTGCTGCGAGCGTAGACGAGATTTTTCGGGACGCCGCGATCAACTAGCAGAATCTGCTGGCGCGGAATGCCTTCGCCATCGAAGGGCGCGCCGAGTTGGAGAGGGTGGTAGGCGTCATCGGTGATGGAAATGTTTTTGCCGAAGAGTGTTTTTCCCATGCGGTCGTTTAGGCAGGAGCGCTTGTCTTGGAGGGCGGTAGCGGCGAAGTCGTAGAAGAGGAAACCGACTAAATCGAGAACGGCAGCTGGTTCGAGAATGACCGTGTAGCGACCGGGCGGGAGTTCGCGGGCGTCAACTGCCAGGTGGGCTTTTTCGCTGGCGCGCCGGGCGAGTTTTTGCGGATCGAAGGCGCGAACGCTGGCGGCATTGGCTTTTGCCCAACTCGCAGCGGGAGTTTCTTGCATGGTGATGCTGAATTCGGCGTGCGTTTCGCGGTAGGCGGCGAAAAGTCCGCGGGAATTGCCGAGGGCGGATTGCTGGAGGCCACTGGCGAAAATTCCGGCGGCGACTTGGCCGTTTTGGATGGCAAGATCGCAGCTGCGGCGAACAGCTCTGGCGCGTTCTTCGGGCTTGAGCGCGGCGGTGTCTTTCACAAAGCGATTTACTTTACGATAGCGCTGTTTGCCGGGGAGCGGGAGGAGATGCGGATCTTTGGGTTGGCTATGCGCTAGGGACAAGGAGGCTTCGATGGCGGCGTGGAGGGAATCTTCGTCGACGCGATTCGTGGTGGCGCGGGCGGTGCGGTGGTCGACGATGGTTCGAATCGAAACGTTGAGGCCTCGTTCGGCGACGTTCTGGTGGATGGCATTGTTGGCGAAGCGCGTGAGGGAGTCGGCGGTTTCGTCGACGTGAACTTCGGTTTCATCGGCGCCGGTAGTTTTGGCGAGGCGAAGAACGGTGTCGATGATGCGGCGCAATTCTTGTTCGGGGAATAATTGGGCGGAAGTCAAGGCGCTCTTCCGTGCTGAGGACTTTCCGAGTTTGGATTTGCTCTGAGTGCTCATTGGTTTGAAAACGCCGAGCCGATTTTAACGTTTTGGAATCGCGACGGTGATGCGCCGTGCCCGGTGCCCATCGTCTGCATGGGCTGGCCTTTGCCACAGTTCGGCGTGCCCCAGAGGGTCCAATGATCGCGAGAGCAGATGGCGTCGCAGGAATTCCAGAATTCGGTGGTGATGCCGCTGTAGCTGGGATTTTTCAGCAGGCGCGTTTTTTTACCACCTTTGATTTCCCAGCCCATCTCTGTTGAAAACTGAAATTGGTAGCGGCGATCGTCGATGGACCACGAACGGTTTGTTTCCATAAGGATGCCGTCGTCTGTGTCGGCAATCAGGTCGTCAAAATCCCACGTGCCGGGGCTGAGGCTGATGTTGGTCATGCGAATGATGGGGAGACGGTTCCAGCTTTCGGTTCGCATGGTGCCGGAGGAGCGTTTGAGTCCGATGAGATGCGCGGTTTCGCGGTTGGAAAGGTAGCCGCGGAACTGGCCGTCTTTGATGATGTCGGTACACTGCGCGGGAACACCTTCGTCGTCGTAAGCGAAGGAACCGAGGCCCGGGCCGTGTTCGAGGCGCGCGTCGGCGACGACATTTACGATGTCGGAACCATAGCGGAGTTTGTTGAGCTGGTCGAGTGTGAGGAAACTTGTGCCCGCAAAATTCGCTTCCTGGCCGAGGACGCGATCGAGTTCGATGGGATGGCCGACGGATTCGTGAATTTGCAGGCCGAGCTGACTTCCGCCGAGAATCAGGGTACCGGTTTTCTCTGGACATTGCGCCGCGGAATGTAGCGCGGCAGCTTCTTCGCCGACACGCTGTGCGTGCTTCAAAAGTTCGAGTGATTCTACGAGTTCGTAGCCTTCGAGAGCGTGCTGTCCGCCAAAACTGTTGGGGTAGGAGCGCTTTTGGATTTCATCGCCTTGAAAGGAAGTGGCGGCGATACCGCAGCCGGTGATCAGCTTGCGTTGATGAATGCGCGAGCCGATGCTGGAAGCGAACCAGGAATCGATTTTGCGAAACTGCATGCCGGTTTCGGTGAGGGTGACACCTTTGACGCGGCGCATTTCGGCATCCGCGGCTAGCAGAAGAGCTAGTTGGTTTTCCAGCGGGAGCTCAAACGGATCTTTGCGGAAAGGGCTTTGCCAGCTGTCGATATAGGCGTCTTCTGGGACCATGACAACGTCTCCGCGTTTGGCGAGCGCGGATGCTTTGGCGATCGAAACAGCTTGCGCGGCGCAGGCGGCGACGCCTTCGGGGGTGAGGCGGTCGGTGGAGGCAAAGCCCCATGCTCCATTTGCCAGCGCGCGAATGCCAATGCCAATCGATTCAGACTGCGCTAGCGTTCCGACCTGGCCATTTTTTGTGGTCAGATCACGCTGGCGCAGATGCATCATGCGAACGTCGGCGTATGTGGCGCCGCGCAGGCGAGTTGTGTCTAGTGCGTTGGTGCAGAGATCCCACATTAGCTTGACCTGGAAGAGGCTGGATTAAGTTTACAAGAAAATGGGGCGCGGTTTAGTGCGCCCCACGATGAAAGTGCATTAGAACAAACGGTGATGCCTGCCATAGCAAGTTAGGAAAAGGCAAGAGCACAGACAGGAGTGTCTGTGTTACTTAGGTGCCTTCTTGCCAAGACGCGAGATAGTGCTCCTGCTCGGCGGTGAGCTTGTCGAGCTTGTGGCCCATGCTGTCGAGTTTGAGTCGCGCGATTTCCTTGTCGAGATTTTGGGGCACGACGTAGACCTGCGGCTTCAACTGCTTATAATTTTGCAGCAGGTATTCGGCGGACAGCGCTTGGTTGGCAAAGCTCATATCCATAACGGCGGCCGGGTGTCCTTCGGCGGTAGCCAAATTGACGAGACGGCCTTCGCCGAGGAGATAAACTTTGCGGCCATCCTTGAGCAAATATTCGTCCACAAGCGGGCGCACTTCGCGCTTTCCTGAAGACAAGCGTTCGAGTGCAGGGATGTCGATCTCCACGTTGAAGTGGCCGGAATTGCAAACCACGGCGCCGCTCTTCATGGCTTCAAAGTGTTCGGCGCGAATGACGTCCTTGTTGCCGGTGACGGTAATGAAAATGTCGCCTTGCTTGGCGGCATCGGCCATAGGCATTACGCGGAATCCGTCCATCACGGCTTCGATGCCTTTCGTCGGATCAATTTCAGTGATGATGACATCAGCGCCGTGGCCTTTAGCACGCATTGCGACGCCGCGGCCGCACCAGCCGTAGCCGGCAACGACCACCTTGAGCCCCGCGAGCAACAAATTGGTGGCGCGAATGACGCCGTCCAGCGTGGACTGTCCAGTGCCGTAGCGGTTGTCGAAGAAATGCTTGGTCTCCGCATCATTGACGGCAATGATCGGATACTTCAGCGTGCCGTCTTTGGCCATGGCGCGCAGGCGAATGACGCCGGTCGTGGTTTCTTCTGTTCCGGCGATGACGTTGGCAACGAGGTCAGTGCGCTTGGTGAGAAGCATGGTGACCAAGTCAGCGCCGTCGTCCATCGTAAATTGTGGTTTATGATCGAGCGCGGCGCGCAAGTGAGAGTAATACGTCTCGTTGTCCTCGCCCTTGATTGCGTAGGTCGGAATGTTGTAATCGCGATTCAGCGAAGCGGCGACTTCATCTTGCGTCGAAAGCGGGTTCGAAGCGCAAAGAACCGCATCGGCGCCGCCGTCGCGCAACGCAATCATCAGGTTGGCCGTTTCGCTGGTCACGTGCAGACAAGCGGAAACGCGCAATCCCTTGAGCGGCTGCTCTTTCACAAAGCGCTTGCGGATGATTTCGAGAACGGGCATCTGCTGATGCGCCCACTCGATTTTGCGCTTGCCGGCATCGGCCAGCCCGATATCTTTCACGTCACCTTTTTTTAGTTCTGCTGTGGCCACACTCATTCTCCTTAGTCCGAATATTGCGCGGCGAGGGGACATCGCGCGGAAAAGCCAAGACGACAGCGTTTGTAGCAACTCCTAACGGTGCGCTCCTGCTTCCACCGTGGCCGTTGCTACAAGGCCAGCTGCCTTGCGCAGAGCATCGGCGCGATCGGTGCGCTCCCAACTGAAACCGGGCCCGCTGCGTCCGAAGTGGCCATAGGCTGCCGTTTCCTTATAAACGGGACGGCGAAGATCGAGCGCTTCGATAATGCCCTTGGGTGTGAGCGAGAAGTATTCGCGGATCAGCGCGGTGATTTTTTCTTCAGAAATGGCCGCAGTGCCGAACGTATCGGCCATAACGGAGACGGGCTCGGCGACACCGATGGCGTAAGCGAGTTGCACTTCAGTTTTACGGGCCAATCCGGCGGCGACGATGTTCTTCGCAATGTAACGCGCCATGTAGCAAGCAGAACGGTCGACCTTCGAGGGATCTTTGCCGGAGAAAGCGCCGCCCCCGTGGCGGCTGTAACCGCCATAGGTATCAACGATAATTTTGCGACCGGTCAAACCCGCGTCACCCATCGGCCCGCCAATGACGAAGCGGCCCGTGGGATTGATGTGATACTTAGTTTTGCTATCGAGCATCGCTGCAGGAATGATGGGGCGAATCACGTGCTCGGTGATCGCATCGCGCAGGTCGGCGTTGGATACTTTTTCGCTGTGCTGCGTCGAGATGACCACGCAATCCACGCGAACCGGCCTGCTATCGCGATATTCAATGGTGACTTGAGATTTGCCGTCGGGACGGAGAAAATCAACTTTACCAGCCTTGCGAACTTCAGAGAGGCGCTGCGTGAGGCGGTGAGCGAGTTGGATGGGCATGGGCATCAGTTCCGCGGTTTCGTCGCACGCGAAACCGAACATGAGGCCCTGATCACCCGCGCCGCCGGTATCGACGCCCATGGCGATGTCCGGCGATTGGCGCTTAACGGTGCACATGACGGCGCAAGTCTCGGCATCGAAGCCGTATTTTGCGCGGTCGTAGCCGACACCGCGGATGGTGTTGCGAACCAGCGTGTCATAGTCAACGATCGCGCTCGTCGTAATTTCACCGGCAACCACGGCAAGGCCGGTGGTGACGAGCGTTTCGCACGCCACGCGCCCCTTCGGGTCCTGCTTCATCACTTCATCGAGAACGGCGTCGGAAATTTGATCGGCAATCTTGTCTGGATGGCCTTCGGTGACAGACTCCGACGTAAATAGAAAATTGCGTAAGGCTTCGCTCAAGACAAACTCTCCTTCTTAGTTGGCGGGGCAGTAATCTGCCCGCACACTTCCACTCTATTATGCTCTGCTTGTGTCCTTCCAAACCTAGCATCTGAAGACATGAGAGTCAACGCACTGAATTCAAATGCGTTAGAAGCGCATCGAACGGTCGAATTTGGGGGTTGAACGGAAGGAAATTACCCTTTCTGGCGAACCTTTAGGCTGCATTTTCGTCGTCATCGGGTTCCACCTCCAGCTTGCCCTTGGTCTTTTTGGCCATCAAGTAAGAGCGGATGAAAGGGTCAATGTCGCCGTCCATCACGCGGTCCACGTCTCCGGCGCTGAACTTGGTACGGTGATCCTTGATCATGCGGTAGGGCTGCATGACGTAGGAGCGAATCTGGCTGCCGAAGGAAATGTCCAGCTTGGATTCATCGAGCTTGTCGGTGTGGGCCTGGCGTTTTTGCACTTCGAGGTCGTAAAGCCGGGAGCGCAACATCTTCATGGCCATTTCGCGGTTTTTGCCCTGGCTGCGCTGGGCTTGGCAGCCGACCACGATGTTGGTCGGCAGGTGCGTAATGCGGATGGCGGTTTCCACTTTGTTGACGTTCTGGCCGCCTTTGCCACCGGAACGGAAAGTGTCGACACGCAAATCTTCGGGACGGATGTTGATTTCTATTTTGTCGTCGATTTCGGGGATCACGAAAACAGACGCGAAGGATGTGTGGCGGCGGGCGGCTTGATCGAATGGCGAGATGCGAACGAGCCGGTGCACCCCGGTTTCGCCCGCGAGCAACCCGTAGGCGTTTTCGCCGGAGAACTGGATCGTTGCGGACTTGATGCCGGCTTCCTCGCCGGGAGTTTCGTCGAGAAGAGTGGCGTCAATGCCTTTACGTTCCGCCCACCGGAGATACATGCGCAGAAGCATGGAGGCCCAGTCCTGCGACTCGGTGCCGCCAGCGCCAGGCTTGATGGTCATAATGGCGTTGAGGTGATCGGTTTCGCCGGAGAGAAGCGTTCTGGTTTCGAGTTCACCGACGTAGCTCTCTGCCGCCGTTAGCTCGCGGTCGAGATCCTTCAGAAGATCATTGCGCTGCTCAGCGTTAGTCTCCTCCTTCGCGAGGCTGACATAAGTTTCTATGTCGCCGGAGATGGACGTGAGCTTGTCTTCGGCGGCAATTTGTTCTTCGGCGCGTTTGCGATCGCGGAGAACAGCTTGCGCTTCTTCCTGGTTGCTCCAGAAATCGGGGTGAGCCACGCGGGCTTCGAGCGATTTCAGACGTTCGCGATATTGCGGCGCGTCAAAGATAACTCCGGACGAGCGCAATGCGGGGTTTGAGGCCTTCGTAGCGGTGTTGAAGATCTTCGAGAATCATGTGGTGTCAGGGAGCGTCCAGCAATTTGGCCTAGACGCTAAACAGCCTTTCTAAAAGTTAGTGCTAACAGGATAACGGAAACCAGCACGCAGAGCCAAGCGAACCAATCGCCGAAACGCGTGTAGAGAGTTTTGTCCGTGCGGAAGTCATACGGCAAATCGGCAGCGGAGCGCACATCCGGCGGCATCGGACGGAAGATCCGGCCATAGGGATCGATCGAAACGGTGAGGCCGCTATTGGTTGTGCGCACGACCCAGCGGCGATTCTCGACGGCGCGGACACGCGCCATGCGCAAATGCTGCTCGGCGGCGGCGGAATGGCCGAACCAGCCGTCATTTGAAATGTTGACGAAGAGTTGAGCGCCGTTGGCGGCGAAACGCCGAATCTCGCCGGGATAAATCGCTTCGTAGCAGATAAAAACCCCAAAGGAATTGCTATTCACGAATTGGCCGACGGAGTATTTGGTGCCTTTGCGAAAGCCACCGACTTCACTGGAGACGTTGCTTACCACGCGATGAATTAGTGGAAATGGTTCGTACTCGCCGAAGGGGACGAGATGGATTTTGTCGTAGGAAAAATCTCGATGCCCCTGCGCATCAAACATTAGCGCACTGTTGTAGGGCGCCATAATCTGGTGAGTCCCGCCGCCTGCGGAAATAGTCTCCGGCTTCCACTCGACCACGCCAACGATGAAGGGGTGCTGGAAGCGAACCGCCAGGGCGGAAGCCAAATAGGCAAATTGCGAATCCTGAAACGAAAAAGGCGCTGGAGCCTCCGGCCATATCAGTAGATCGGGATGATGTGGAGAAGGCGCGAGACTCAGGCGCTGTATCTCGGCCAAGTCCGAAGCATGCTGCGTGAACCAATCGTTCGGGTAGTCCTGCGCCTCGGGGAAATCGAGTTGCACGCCACGCGCGGTGTGATTCGCGACTGGCATTGGCACCAACCGCGGCCCTGCTATCATCACGACAAGCACGAGCGCCGCCGCACTGAACAAAATCGCGAGCCGTCGCTTTGGCGAATACTTCGTATCCGCGTCGGTCCACGCAAGAAGCGCGTTGAACGCAGCGACGAGAAACGACAAACCGTAGATTCCTGTGATCGTCGTGAGCTGCACCAGCGCAATATTTGCAGAAGCTGGATAGCCAAGCAGGTTCCACGGAAAACTGATTTCAGGCAAGTACGCGCGAAACACCTCAAGCGAAACCCAAAGGAAAGGCGCGCCGAAGCAAGCGAGCGTGATGCTTCGCCGCGAAAGCCGGTTGATCACCCAAGTGACGGCGCCGTTCGCTACGGACCAAACCGAACCAATCAGCAGTAAGACGCCCCATCCGCCGGCGCGAGAAAGGCCGCCGTGCACGGAGAGCGTTTCCGCGATCCATGAGACGGACGTCAGAACAAAACAGATGCCGTGCACAAATCCGCAAGCGAAGGCCACGCGCTGACTGGCCCCAAAAAGCACGATGAACAAAATTCCCACACAAACCCAGGAATAAATGCTGAGGTAAAAACCAGTGTAGGAAAACGAGAGCGCCGCGCCGGAAACCGCGGCGATAAAGAGCCTGAGCCATGCGGGAGTTTCACTGCCGGGATGCGGTCGAAAATAGCCGAGCCACGGACGACCAGGCATTAGTGCTTGACGATGGCCTTGAAGCCGGCCACCTCGAGGCCTTTCCTGGCGTTATCGACGGCTTTCTGGTCAGCGTAGGGGCCAACCAGGACGTGATAATACTTATCCCCCTGCGGAGATTGCACAAACGTCGGGAAATTTTTCTTGCGCAAATTATTCGCAAGCGCCATCGCGTCCGATTCTTTAGTTAGCGCGGCTACCTGCAGACTGGTGCCTCCGCCAGCGCTGAGGGGCGCGACACCAATGGTCTTCGAAATCGCGCTGGGCTGTTGCTTCGTGGGGTTGCCAGTTTTTCCCACGGCGGATGTTGCGGAAGGGTTTATCGAAGGCGCGGCGACCGGTTTCAGACGGTCATCTGCTTTGTTCGAATCTCCTGCATGGTAAAACTCCCACTCAGGCGGTGCGGACGCTGGCTTTTCGGTTTGTGGTTCGGGCATCGGCTTTTTGTTCGAGGGTTTCGGTGCAACCTCTGGCTTTGGCAACACCGTGGGGTCCGGCGAGCCGCGCAAGTTTGTTGACGCGCGCACTTGGCCGTCGTACTCATTACGTCCCATCACGTAACCAAGCGTGAAAAAGACGCCAGAAAACAGCAGCATCAGCATGAACAAGCCGATGACGTGCCGTCCTTCGAGCACCCGCTCTCCGGCGCTCGCTCTTTTTCCCCCAGAAGCCATTCTTACTTTTTCGATCCCCCTAACGCTTGTACCCAGCTATTAATGATATCGATGGGCAGGGGGAAAACAATCGTTGTGTTCTTCTCGACACCTATCTCCGTCAAAGTCTGCAGGTAGCGGAGTTGAATTGCGGAAGACTGTGTCTCCAAAACTTTCGCGGCATCGGCAAGTTTTTGCGACGCTTCGAATTCGCCTTGCGCGTGAATGACCTTTGCGCGGCGCTCGCGTTCGGCTTCGGCTTGCTTGGCAATGGCGCGCTGCATCTGTTCGGGAATGTCGACTTGTTTCACTTCCACCTTGGAGACCTTGATACCCCAGGGCTCCGTGTCCTGATCGAGGATGATCTGCAGCTTGCCGTTCACTTTGTCTCGCTGCGAGAGAATTTCGTCCAGTTCGAACTGGCCAACGATGCTGCGAAGCGTGGTTTGCGCCAGCTGCGACGTCGCGTACTGATAGTTCTGCACTTGCGACATGGCAAGGTTGGCGTCTACTACACGGAAGTAGCAAACCGCGTTCACTTTCACGGAAACGTTATCGCGCGTGATGATATCTTGCGGCGGAACGTCCAAGGTTTCGAGCCGGAGATTGATGCGATAGAGAGTTTCAATCGGCCAAAAAACCAGATTTATGCCTGCGCCTTTAGCTTCTGGCAATAATCGTCCCAACCGCAGAACTACACCGCGTTCCCATTCCTTGATGATGTAGAGAGAATTCCAAATCCAAATCAGAATAATTCCTATAAACAACGCTGCCCCAAGAAGACTTATCTCCATGTCTACCCTCCCGAACATGAACGCATTCTACTTGCTTTCCGTGACTACCGCTTCCTCTGGCTCGACGTGCAGCTTCAGACCCTCGACGCTGCGAACTCGCACCGATTTCCCTTCGGGCACCGGCCGCGAGGAGACTGCTTGCCAAAGCTCCCCGTGAACGCGAATCATCCCTTCCGCACCAGAGCCTAGTCCGGAAATAGCGATACCCTCTTCGCCAATCAGCTCTTCCCTTCCCGTCGTCGATTTCCACGAACGCGAGCGCAGTACAAGCCGCATCAGAAATATCGTGATGAGCGCGAACGGGAGTGTCGCAGCCAGTGCGACACCTAGGCTGACGCCACCCGAAGTCATCGGCGAGCGGATGAGGAACATCGCGCCCAGCATCATCGAAACGATACCGCCGATCGCAAGGACGCCGTGGCTCGTAAACTTCGCCTCCAAAATGAATAACGCGAGAGCCAGCAGTATCAGCAGCACCCCGGCGAAATTCACGGGCAAAATGTGCATCGCATAAAGCGCAAGCACCGCACAAATGCCTCCAATCACGCCGGGAGCGATCATCCCCGGATGCGTGAATTCGGTGTATAACCCGAGCACGCCAACCATCAGGAGCACGAAGAAAACATCCGGCTCGACAATGCGTGCGAGAAAACTCTGGCGAGCGGATAGCTCAAAGGGAGTTGTCACGGGATTCTTCAGCGACAGAACCATCTTCGTGCCGTCGAAACGCGTGATCGTGCGGCCGTCCAGTTGGCGCAAAAGATCTTCGGGAGAAGACGCGATCAAGTCGATCAGCTTCCCGTCCAACGCTTCTTTTTCCGTGAACGCTTTTGCATCCGTCACCGCGGTTTCCGCAAGCGTTGGGTTCCGGCCGCGCTTCTCCGTGTAGCTGCGCAAAAAGGCCGTGGTGTCGTTGAACATTTTCCGGCGCATGGTCTCGTCGATTTGCAGTTGAAATCCGCCTATGGCAACCACGGGAGACGCAGCACCAGTGTGCGTCGCAGGGGCCATGGCCGCGATATCCGCGGAGAGCAGTATGAAGAAACCCGCCGAGGCGCCACGCGCTCCCGTAGGCGATACGTAAACAGCCACGGGTACTGGCGACGCCAGAATATGCTGGATCATATCCTTCATCGACTCGCCCAGTCCGCCGGGCGTATCCATGGTGATCAATACCAGCGCGGCGTGCCTGCTCGCGGCATCGGCAAGTCCCTCGTCGATATAAGTGGCCAGCACTGGCTCGACTTCGCGATTAAGACTGAGCTGCAGTACAAGTGGATTCGCGGAATGCTCATCCGCCGTGGCGGACGGAAGCACAAGGAACGTTGTAGCGACGAGGACGCCGCAAAGAATCGCCGACATCGAGAAACGGAAAACTCTAGAACCGCAAAATCTTTGAACCAAACGATGAGCGCTCATTGTGCGCCTCCGGACGGCTTTACTTTCTGCAAGTGCTCCAGCAATTCCTTGGCATCGGGATACTTGGGTGCTAGCTTCAGTGCTCTCTCCAATTCGGCGCGCGCCAAATCCACTTTTTTCTGTTCGAGATAGATGCGTGCAAGTGTTGTACGCACCGCTGCGGAATCACGAATCTCCAGCGAAGCTTGGAGCTCCTTGGCGGAGTCATCCAGCTTGCCACGGCGCCGGTAAACTTCCGCAAGCCCATTGTGCGCGGACGCGCTCCCCGGATCAGCCGTCAGCGCGGCGCGAAATTCAACCTCGGCTGCATCCACGCGCCCCGCCGAGAGTTCCTGCCGCCCGCGCCGTATATGCGCCGCAGGAGTGTCCGCCACCGCTGCAGCGGTTACATTTGCGGAATCCCCAGCCGATACAATCTCCAGCCGCAACGCGGTGGTGTCCATTTCCGAGCGTACTCGCTCGAGATGAAGCAGCGTATCTTTCTTGGCGTCCAGTCGCTCAACCGGAAGCGCGTCAGGACCAAAAGTCTCCGCTGCAGTGTCGCGCTCTTGATCGGCTTCCGCTTTCTTGCCCGCCTTCTCAAGAGAAAGAATCATCAGCGCGCGGTTTTCCGCTTTGTCCGGCTCTCGTTCGGAAGCCTCGCGAAAATAATTGGCAGCGCCGGCGAAATCGTTCGCGCCAAGCGCCAGCAGTCCCAGGTTGAAGGGATAGTCGTCCTCGTCCGGATCAAGTTCCGCCGCCCGGCGAAGATCGGCCACGGCCGCCGCTGTGTTGCTCTGCCGCGCGCGTGCCAGCGCGAGATTATTCAGAATCTCCGGCAAGTCCGCGCCGGAAACGAGATTGTTCCGTAAGGCTCCTTGCAGCGACAAAAAAACCTCTTCGGCTTTCTCCGGCTGGCTCATCAACAACCGGCAAACTCCCGTCGCAAACACCGCTTCGACGTAACGGTCGTGCGTTTTCGGGACTTTCGCAAACCAAATCAACGCCGAGTCGCAGTCTCTGCGCGCATAGTAGGCGTCGCCAATCGCATAATCCGGATCGGGCCACTCGGGCTCGAGCCGAGCGGCTTCCCGAAGTTCGCGCAGCCGCGGATCGTCATCGCTCGCGAGCAATCCTCGGACGTAATGTTCGAACGCGTCGAGGCGCAGAGGCCGCTGCGCTTTCGTGAATTCTTCGAGAGTATGGGGGTAGGCGTGATCGTTGGCGGAAAGCAATCGCCAGAGCAGCTTCACATGCAAATCCATCAGCGAATCGAGCGGGCCGGTCTCCCGGATCGCCGGAAGCAGCCGCGTCGGGCTCACACGTAGAATTTGAGCCTCGACCATGAGAGTTTGGCCGTCTGACGTAAATCTGCCAAAAATCACATAATCCGCGTCCATATTTTGCGCGATACGCAGCATCGAGGCGCGGCTCAGTTTCGCGGTGGGCGGAAGCCCCGAGCGATCCAATTCGCCGGTGCGCCCAGTATGCGAATACACTTGCTGCCCCGCAGCAGACAGCCGCTGGATCGTTAGCTCTTCGAGGCCTTCGCCAAGCCAATCCAGCCGAGGCGACGCTCCCGCATTCTCAAATGGAAATACAAGGTAGATACCCTGTTGTGAAGCGTCGAACCCGGCTCCGTGCGTACCCGAGGAAGTCGCAGAGCCTGCGGAAGGCTGTTGCGCGATGACAGAAAGAGGGACAAGGCAACAAATGGCAAGTGTGCAAAATAGGACAAATGAATGGGCGGTGAAAACAGACTGCTTCATGCTCATTTCATTGTAGCAGAGCAGCACGGCTGCATCGCTCTAGAAGAATTACGTTGGAGATAATTTGAATTCTGAGCAGATCGACAAACCGCATGCTAAAGAGCATCCTGCTGCTTGGTGGTTCCACCAGTCCGAGCTACTTCCGAGGGCTCACCCGGACTTCCATAAATCTTCGTGGAGGCTGAGAGCCTATTGTTATCTCATGGAGTTCCGTCCAGTCCCCCAGTTCGCCGATTCGCATCAGGGAGCTGGTTTTGATTTCTCCCAAGGTGAAACCCCACGTCATTCCTATACCATTCTCAGCCAGCATCACCTCGGTCTCGAGATAACGGCCGTCGTTGAAAGCCCTCATGTGGTAGGTTCCAGACTCGTCATCGAAAGAGATCATGCCCAAAGCTTGAAGCGCGGGCTTTCCATCGGCCGCGGCGCACCCAATTCCCTCGATCATAAGAACCAATCCGTTCATTCTGAATTCTGCCACTTCGGTCTGAACCAGTTCCAGTGACTCGCCAACTCCACGAAAAATCCGCGCCTCTCCGGTCCATTTTCCGACGAGGAAGCTGAGCTTCTTCATCGCGGCGCGCTGGGCCTCCGTGTCAGGCACTCGTGGCAGTTGAGTCATGAATCTAGAGAGGAAAACACAATTCGAGAATTGTCAACTCTTGGAACAATGGCAGCGCAAGCTGGCGGTTGGTCGCGCGGGTTAGCTGCAGGCCACGTCTTCCGATGCGGGACGTTGTTCCGGCTACAGCTGCGTGGCGTCTACAGGCTTCGGCACGAGCAGTTCCTGCACGGCAGGATCCTTGAGCGCCGCGCCAAATGCCGGATCTTTCTTTATATCGGTGAACTGTTTGTAGCCTTCGTCCTTCGCTTTGCGAAGGTAATGTATGCAGCGGTCGAGGTCACCCGCCTGCGCATAGGACTTGGCCAGCATGTAATAAAATCGCCCGCGATCCTCGACGGAGCGGTCTTGCAGGATCGACCCGCTGCGCGAGCCGTTATGCTCGAAAAGCATGGGATCGAGCGTCAACGCATGCCGGAACGCATAAATGGCATCCTCGTATTTTTTGTCCCCAAAATACGCGTAACCCAGATTGCTGTACAAGACGGGCATGTCGCTCTTGATCGCAATCGCCTTTTGGTAAGCCTTTACGGCCTTCTCGTACTTCTTGCGCTGATACCAAATCGTGCCGACATTGTTTTCAGCGTCCGCGTATCGCGGATCGACTTTAACGGCTTTCTGGTAATACTTCAGTGCCAGCCCCAGCGCCTCTTGCTGATGCAGGGCAATCCCGAGCTTATTCAGATAGACGGGATTCCGTGGATCTTGGTCCGAGAGTTTCTTGAACATCCCGGCCGCCTCGCGGTATTCCTTGCGGATCATGTACAGGTCGCCCATCTGCTCATCGGTGATTTCCGGGCGCACCACGATTACGGGGTCCTGCGGCGAAGGCACTTGAGCCACTCCTGGTGCCATCATGTATCGCGCTTCTTCGAGAGTTTGTCCTGCTGCAGGAATTGCAAGACTTAAGAGGAGAATACTGACTGGAAACGCCACTCGTAGCTGAGTCATGGCGAGTCTCCCTTCTCCGGCGGAGGCGTAGCTGGTTGAGGCTTAGCCTTGTCGGGGTCCTTCTTCTTGCCCCCAAAGATACCAAAAATCTTCTGTAAAGGGTTCTTTTTCTTTTCGCCGGGTGGGGCGGCGGGGTCACTGGCCCCTTGGCCAGTCGCGTTCGGTGGCCTGTTCGGGTCGTAGGGGACTATCGGCTTGCCCTCCGCATCGGTTTGCGGCGGTTTGGGCTCGCCTCCCCCAAAAACATGAGACAGCCAGGAACCGGACGAAGCCGCCGCGGCGCTTCCGCCGTGCAATTGGCAGAATTGTGTTGGGGCGGAGCCTGCAACGTAGACTTCATCGCGGGTCACCGGACAGTTCGGAGTGGCAAGCTCCTGCGATTCGGGGTCGATCAGCACCGACTGCACGCCATCAGGCATAGAGAAATCCTTGGCATCGCGATAGGCCGGAAGCGCGCTAGCCCGAATCATAAAATCAGCCCAAACCGGCGCGTCCGCCGCGCCACCCGTCAAACCGAGGTCGCGATTGTCATCAAACCCGACCCAAACTACCGTGAGCAAGTTTGAAGTATATCCGGCGAACCATCCGTCGCGCGAAGTTCCGGTCTTCCCGGCCGCAGGGAGCGCAAAGCCTCGCGCGCGAACCGCTGCGCCCGTCCCTTTATTCAAAACATCTTTGAGAAGGCTCGTGACTAGAAAAGCCACGCGCGGATCGATCACCTGGTGCGTCTGCGGCGTAAATTTTTCAAGCACGCTTCCATCGGCGCTCACCACACTGTGCAGAAATTCCGGTTCGGCGCGCACGCCGCCGTTCGCGAACGCGGTATAGCCGCCGGCCACATCCACCGCCGTCATTTCGTATGCACCCAGGGCGACCGCCGGCGTGGGCTGAATATTGCCGCCCAGCCCCATCTGCCGCGCAATCTGCACCACGCGCCCGTAACCAATTAGCTCCGCGACCTTGACAGTGGCAACGTTCAGCGAATTTGTCAGCGCCTCGCGCACCGTGACGTGCCCCATGAATTTCGCGCCGTAGTTATTCGGCGTGTACTCTTTGTTGTCGAATTCGAACGTCGTGGGCTCGTCATCGACCGTGGTCGCCGGAGTAATCACGGGCTGCACACCGTCCACCGCGTTATCGAACGCCGCCGCATACACAAATGGCTTGAATACCGACCCAGGCTGGCGATGCGCCAGCGCGTGGTTTAGCTGGCTCTGCCCGTAATCCCGGCCTCCAATTAAAGCTTTGATCTCGCCCGTCTTCGGATCCATTGCTACCAGCGCGATCTGCACCTGCGGAATCGCCTCCGTGCTTCCCTTTTTCTCCGCTTCCTTGCGCCACTTCTCGTATTTTTTCGCCAGCAGCAAATCGACATTTTTGACGCCCGCATCAACCGCAGCAGCCGCAGCGCGCTGCAGCGCTGGATCAAGCGTCGTGTACACGCGGAAGTTCTGGCTTAGCAGCTCGTTCTCGGAATATTTGTCGAGAAGATGGTCCTTAACCATGTCCACAAAGTACGGCGCTTCGCTCGCCGAGCCTGCGGTACGCACAATTTTCAGAGGCGCGTGCTTCGCAGCCTCCAGTTCTTCGTCGGTGATGTATTTGTTCTCCAGCATCTGCGTCAGCACACGGTCGCGCGCCTGCGCTCCGCGTTCCGGATGCCGGTCCGCGGAAGAATAATAATTGGGAGCGCGAATGATTCCAGCGAGGTACGCGCACTCCGCGATCGAGAGCTGCCGAAGATCCTTGCCAAAGTAAGCTACGCTGGCTTCGGAGAATCCGCGAATCCCGAAACTCCCGCGGTTGCCGAGATAAACTTCGTTGGCATACAGCTCAAAGATTTGTTGCTTATTAAAACGCTGCTCGAGCTCGATCGAGACCATCGTTTCGGCCACTTTGCGCCGCATCGTGCGCTCGTTCGAAAAGAAAAACGTGCGCGCCACTTGCATGGTGATAGTGCTCGCGCCCTGGTAGTGCGAAGAGCTGTGCCGAAGGTCGGCCCACGCGGCTCCTACGATTCGAATGAAGTCAAAGCCGCCATGGTCGAAAAACCGCTTGTCCTCCGCCGAAAGAATCGCGTGTATCAACTCAGGCGGCAAATCTTCATACCGCACTGGGCGCCGCTTCTCCCTGGCGCTATCAAAAAGATTGGTAATTAGCTCCGGCTCGATTTGCGCCGTCTCCATAGTTCCTCCGCCGGAGAGCGGGCGAATGGAGCGGATCGATTTCCCGTTGAACTGCACCGCCAGAGCGTTCGAACCGCCAAAGTAGGAAAGCTTCGAAGGGCGTATGTCCACCGTGTTTCCCTGCACTGTGTACTGCCCCAGCGAGTTATCGTCCGCTTCGGGACGGTAACCGATGCGCGTCAGATACGTCGTCAAATCCTCCGCGCTCCAGGCTTGACCAGTCGAAATATATTCCGGTGCGGAAAAAATCTGCGTGGTGTTTTGCAACACCTTGCCGGATAACCGCGCATCAATCATTCGCGAATATTTGATGTAGTAGTAGGTGAAAAGCCCGCCGGCAGTGAGAAATAGGGCGAAGACGACCCCCAGGATCGTCAAGCCTAGCTTAGAGGTGAAAAAACCTTTTCCAATTCGAATGCGCAAACGATGGCTCCCGGGGCTGAACCTCTATTGTCTCGCAACGCCCAAAACTAAGAAAGACGGAGTTCGCAGGAGAGAGGTTGCTTCAACCAGTCCGCGCTGCGGTTCCACCGGAACAGGTATGGTCCTCGGAGTCGCTCGGATCGATCCGGACAAGGCCGCAGCGGCAACACTGGATTCAGCCATCCTGGCGGAAAAAGCACGACCACTACATAATCGATTTGTTTTCACTAGAAGGGGAGAAGTGCAGCTCTGTGCTGTAGACAAGCAGATCGACCGGGACGCTGTACTCCAATGAGACTTTCACAAGCGCTTGCGACACTGAGACCTTGATGTCTTCGCGCTTCGCCGGAATATCCAAATCCTGCACTACTTTGAACATATTGTCGCGAATCTGCTCCTCGGAATAGCGATTCACGATACCGAAACGCGCCATTTCCTGCATCTTGTCCTGCAACTGGTATTCGGCTACGTAGGGCGGCACAAGCTTGAACGCTAGAAAGATTCCGACCACGATAATCGCGGTAAAGACTATCGCTTTCAACTTGCCTTCGCCGCTCTGGGAGCAGCGACGCTGCGTTATCGAATTCCGTTTATGGGTGCCAGCAAAGTGCACGAAACTCTTCTCCGGGCGCCGCCAAAGCCGCTCGTAATACGCGGCATAGCACGGCAGGATTCAGTTGCTGTCTTTCGATTAACGCTAGCACCCTGTCCGCAAGGTGTCGAGACGTTGGAAGGACAGGTGTTCCCGGAAAGCTACGGGGTCGTGTAGTAGCACAGGCTTCAGCCTGTGTTCTTTTCTTCTGCCCTACGCACCCCGGCCTGACGTGATCTGCCTTGATGTCATGTGATTAGATCTGCCCCGACTGCCCTAATCCGTCCCTGAACGGACCGCACCGAAGTCCTCAGTAAGCCCGCGCAAAAATAGCCCGCTCAGCAGCCGCTTTGCCGCAATAAACACAAGCTCCAGCCCCGCCAGCGCGCGCATTCCCATCGCCCAAACTCTGATCCATCGGAATACACCGCATCGTCGCGCGAGTCTCTTCCTTAATTTTCGCTTCGCATTCAGCGCTTCCGCACCAGTAAGAATAGGCGAAACCCATTTCGACCGCTTTCTTCAAGTCATCATAGGTCTTCGCGTCATGCGTGTTGGCTTTGCGAAAAGCCAGCGCCTTGTCGTGGAGCGCCTGCTGAATCTCGACGAGCAATTTCTCGATCGTCTGTGGCATTCCAGCTAATGGCGAGCTGATTTTTCCTTCTCGACCTGGGCGATCCCGTCGCGCCAGCACCGCCGCCGCCTTGGCCACATCCTTCGGGCCTAGCTCCACGCGCAGCGGCACCCCGCGCATTTCCCAGTCATTGAATTTCCAGCCAGGGCTAGGTCCTTCGCGTTTATCTAGCGTGACGCGAACGTTCGCCGCAACCAGTTCCGCTTTCAACTTCCGTGCCGCGTCCATCACCGAACTCTTCTCTTCGTCCGTCTTGTAAATAGGCACGATCACGACCTGATAGGGCGCGAGCTTCGGCGGCAGCACAAGCCCCTGATCATCCCCGTGCACCATGATGATCGCGCCAATGACGCGCGTCGAAAGTCCCCACGAAGTCGTCCAGCAATGCTGCAACTGCCCGCCCTGGTCGAGATAGCGCACTTCGAATGCCTGCGCAAAATTTTGCCCCAGGAAATGCGATGTCCCGGACTGCAAGGCCTTGCCATCGCCCATCATGCCTTCGATCGAATAGGTGACGTCCGCGCCCGCAAACTTTTCCGCGTCCGATTTTTTCCCGGCGATCACCGGAATCGCCGCATCGTTCACCGCAAAATCCGTGTAGATATCTAGCATCTGCCGCGTTTCAAATTCTGCTTCTTCGCGAGTGGCGTGCGCCGTGTGCCCTTCCTGCCAGTAAAATTCCAGCGTGCGCAGAAACAGTTTCGTGCGCAATTCCCAGCGCACCACGCTGTTCCACTGATTCATCAAAACCGGCAAGTCGCGATACGACTGGATCCATTTCGACCACATGTGGCCGATGATCGTTTCCGAAGTTGGCCGAATGACTAGCGGCTCCGCCAGTTTTTCGCCCCCTCCAATCGTCACCACTGCCAGTTCGGGCGAAAATCCTTCGACGTGGTGCTTCTCTTTATCTATGAAGCTGCGCGGAATCAGCAACGGAAACGCCACGTTCTGGTGTCCGGTAGCTTTGAAGCGCCGGTCCAGCGCTTGTTGCATGTTCTCCCACAGCGCCCAGCCGTACGGCCGCACGACCATGCACCCACGCACAGGCGCGTAGTCGGCAAGCTGCGCCTTCAAAACCAGCTGGTTGTACCACTCGGAAAAATCTTGTGCGCGTGTCGGCAGCTTTTCTTCAGCCATGCGGCAGTGTGTTCCGTTCCTCTCAGAGCAATAAATACGTCTGAGTAAACTCAAAAGCGTAACGGACGCGTTGCAGTGTGTCAACGAAGAGGAGATAAGCAGGGGTGCCTGGGGACAGGCAACGATCTCACCGCCGAGAGATTCGCAGAACGGTGAGCATGGCATCGGCATCGGCATCGCAAGAGATTACTTGCACGATGCCAGGCTGCGCGATGAAACTTCAGCCAGTCTTGAAACATGGTAAAACTTTTGGGATGGCCCAGTTGACCGAAATGCAGCCTGAAATCGAAACGGAAAGCGCTGCGAAGAAGCCGAGACACGTCCCGAGCGACACCGCTAGTGGCTGGCGCTCCTACGTAAACGCGTTTCTCGCCGCGGAGATTTCCGCGCTGACCAGATATTACGACCGCGTAATCCAGTGGCTGCCGCGCGAAGACGACAAGGGTGGGCTGCTCGCCGCGATCGATGCGCCGCGCAAAGAGACCGTTGGCAAAGACGAGCCGTTCCCGGACTTGACCCACGAGCGCGACAAGCGCACTGCGATTCTGATCAACGGAACCTTCAACCACGACTTCGACATTCAGGCGTTATTGCTGCAACTTAAAGCAAAGTTGGGGCGCACAGCCCGATTGGTCGTAGTTCTCTACAATCCGTACCTGCGCTGGGCTTATTACCTTACGAATCGCATGGGAATCCGCAAGGGTGACCTGCCCAGCACGTTCGTGACGCGCGTCGATCTCGAAAACATAGCAAAGGTAGCGGGATTTGAAATCGTGCGTCAGCGGCAAGCGGTCTATTGCCCATGGAGAATGTTGGGACTGGGGACAATCATCAACCGCGTTATGCCGTTGGTACCGCTCGCCCGCTGGCTGAGCCTGACGTCGGTCGTCGTGATGCGGCCGCTGGTGCCTTCGTCGCAACAGGGCTTGTCTTGCGTCATTCCCGCGCGTAACGAACGCGGAAACATTGAGAACGCGCTCACGCGCTTTCCGGACCTGGGCCGCGAGGCGGAAATTATTTTCGTCGAGGGCCATTCGACGGACGGAACCTGGGAAGAAATTCTGCGTGTCTCGACTGTCTACCGAGATCAATTTCGCATTTTGGCTGTGCAGCAACCTGGCAAAGGCAAAGCGGATGCGGTGCGTCTGGGTTTTTCGCACGCGAGAGAAGATTTGCTCGTGATTCTGGACGCCGATCTGACCATGCCGCCGGAAATGCTTTCGCGCTTCGCCTTTGCTTACGACCAGGGTCACGGCGATTTTATCAACGGCTCACGCCTTGTCTATCCGATGGAAGGCGCAGCCATGCGTTTCTTGAACCGCATGGGTAATATTTTTTTCGCGAAAATGCTGAGCGCAGTTTTGGACGTGCGCCTGGGCGACTCTCTGTGCGGCACGAAACTGGTTACGCGTCACGACTACGAGCGCATGGTAGCGTGGCGAAAAGATTTCGGCGAATTTGATCCGTTCGGCGATTTCGAGCTGCTTTTCCCCGCGGCTGAACTGGGCTTGGAGATCGTGGATGTGCCGGTCCGCTATCTTGCACGCACCTACGGCGAAACGAACATTCAACGCTTCCGGCATGGACTGCAGCTGCTAAAAATGACGTGGGTAGGACTCGTGCGTATAAAGATGGGTTTCAGAAAAAAGCCAGCGCGGCGAACACAGGACGGAGCCTCACAAGTCTAGGCAAGTATTTTCTTGGAACAAAGAAGATCTACGTAGCCGGAGTGCTTCACCGCGAGATCGATTGCCTTATTGTCTGTAGCGAGCGTGGTGGCGGCGCGATTGAGGATGTGAAGCTGATAACCGGCGCTGCGAAAATAATCGAGCAACGCCCGCGGCTCAAAACCCAGTTCGTACATCCCATCCGGGGCGTACTCGAACGCTATACACATCTCTGGAAATTTCTCGATGGTCCTGCGCATGCCTTCGCAAACGGCCAGCTCATAGCCCTGCACATCGATTTTGATGAAAGAAACGTTCTGCAAATTGCGCGCCGCGACAAAGTTGTCCACAGTGGTGACGGCAACCGTTGTGATTTTCTCGCTGGCAGGCCTCGATGCTTTGAACTGCTCCGTAACGACGCGATGATCGGCCGAATGCCCTTCGTTGTGCCAAAACTCCAGTGAGCCATCGTGGCTGCCAACAGCCATGTTAAAGACTTCCACAGCATCACCGAGCTTTTTGCGGCGAATAGTTTCTCCGAGAGTCGTAAAGCTAGCGATGTCTGGCTCGAACGCATAGATTTTCGCCGGAGGCTTGCGCGCAGTGGCGAAAACCCACGCCGTGTAGCCGATGTTTGCACCAATATCGAGAATATCGCCACCGGTAAAAAGTTCGGGGCTGCGCTTCGCAAGAGCCCAGAACGGATCTTCGTACCATCGCTTGTAAAGAAAATACGCGAAAAGAAAGAGCCTCTGGAACAACAACATTTCGAGAAGGCCTGCCGAGCGCGCCAGGTTGTAAACACGCGTGAAAATATTCGATGACGATTTATTGCTCATGCGCTGAGCCGCTTCCAGTCGAGAGCATTTCGTATTGTTGGCTCTCCATGAACCTAGGCCGTTTTCTCCAACACAACCAAAACTCGCAGTGCCGCAATGCGGCGCCACAATGGAGACGTCGCGCGCTCCAATTTCGACATCGCCGGATACAAAGGTTCTGGCAAGAGACTCATCGGTTTGAATCCGCCGCTCAGCAAATAGGCGAAGAGACAAAAAGGTTCGAGCGCTTTGAGTTTGAGTTCCGGCAAAGAACCGAGCGTAGTCGAACGATACTTGGGGCCGAAGAGTAGATAAGGAATCGCCTGATTTCCGTCAAACGCTAATTTTTCAGGTCCTGCTCCGGGCTGATTAACAACCCAGGGCGTTTCAGAAAGATCGCAACGCTCCTGGTGGAGAAAACGAAAAATAAAATATGAGAAAGGTGTAATCCACGGCTCAACGAGAATCAAGCGGCCGCCGGGAACCAGAATGCGCGAGACTTCGCTCAGGAAAGTCATTGGCGTCCCGAGGTGATGCAGCATGTCCAGGCCGAAAACGTTAGCGACGCTGTTCGTTCGAAACGGAAGTTGCTGCGCGTCGGCGATGGCGTCGAGCCAGGGACACCAGATGAGGTCTGTCGATAGAATGTCCGGCGTAAATTCCTTAAAAAAACCTGGGCCCGCGCCGACTTCGACGGAAAGTCCGTTTGGGTTTCGAGAGGCAAGCAGGCGCGCGAAAAATTCGTCATTGTAGACGCGCCGCAAAATGGGTTTTTGCTCCCAAACGCGGCGGTGCCGGAGAAGCTGCTCGTGAGCTTGCGTGTCGATGGCCACTGTGCGTTTTCTGATTGTACTGAGTTCGACAGCGTCAGAGATGAGAAGCTCACGGGATTGTTCGGTTGTCGTTATCAAAAGAAGACTGGCGCTGGACCCGGTAACTAATGCTGTGGCGCGAATTTCGCGGCGCAACGGAACCCTGCACAGTTTTGATAGGCTGGTCTGACCGTGAGTTCTCTTTCAAATACAAGCGAAGAACAGAACGCTGGCTCGAATTCTCCGAGCTTGGTGCAGCCGGCGAGTCGGCGGCTCGTCGCCATTCTCGCAGTGTTGCTCGCGCTTGGGACGGCCGCGGTATACGCGCCCGCAATGCGCAATGGATTTGTAAATCTCGACGATCCGGATTACGTAACGCGCAATTCACACGTCCTGGCTGGATTGACATGGGCAGATGTCCGGTGGGCTCTCGGCTCGAGCTATCCCTCTTCCAACTGGCATCCGCTCACGTGGATTTCGCACATGCTGGACGTGCAACTCTACGGAGGAAATCCCGCAGGGCACCACTTCACCAGTGTGCTCCTACATATGTTCGGCGTGGTCTTGCTTTTTCTATTGATCGAAAGCGCTACAGGACTCGCGCTGCGAAGCGCCGCAGTGGCGGCGCTGTTTGCGGTGCAGCCGTTGAATGTCGAGGCCGTTGCGTGGATCTCCGAGCGGAAATCGGTGCTTTGTGTTTTGTTTTTTCTGCTCGCGATCGGAGCGTACAGCTGGTACGTGAAAAAGCCAAGCGTCGGACGTTACCTCTGGGGCGTTTTATTTTTTGGTCTGGGAATTACAGCGAAGGTTATGGTGATTCCCTTCCCGTTTGCTTTACTGCTGCTGGATTATTGGCCGCTAAGACGTCTTCCGGGAACGGATGCCCAAGGGAAACCTCAAGCGTATTTCCGCGCGCTGCGCAAGCTGGTGATTGAAAAAATTCCGCTATTCCTCATGGCGGCCGCAGGCGGAGCTGTGACCGTCTATGTGCATTCGCGCGAACACGCGTTGACGGCGACGATGCCTTTTAGCTGGCGTTTCAAGAATGCGATTTTTTCTTACGTTGCGTACCTGGGAAAAGCAATTTGGCCGGTTGGACTGGCGCCGTATTATCCGCATCCAGAAAATACGCTGTCGTGGACCACTGTAGCTCTCGCCGGATTGGCGCTGGCCGCCATTAGCTTGCTCGTCTGGCGTTTCCGAGAGCGCAAATATCTGGTGATGGGCTGGCTTTGGTATCTGGGGACGATGCTGCCCATGATTGGCTTTATCCAAACCGGGCGGCAAGGGATGGCGGACCGCTTCATGCACATTCCTATGATGGGCTTGGTCTTCGCTTTGGTTTGGCTGATTGCAGATTTGGCGGCGGAGAAGCACTGGCAGAAAGAAATTCCAATCGCGATCTTTCTTCTGGCGCTGACGCCATTTGCTGCGCTGACGATCAAACAGATTGGCTACTGGAACGACAGCTACGCGCTTTTTGCGCACACGCTCGAAGTGACCAAGAACAACGGGTTTGCTGAGAACAATTTCGGAGTTGCTCTCCTGGAGCGAGGAGAGCCGCAGCTTGCCGCGCAACATTTCGTTGCGGCCCTCCGTCTAAGCCCTGATCTGGCATCGCCGCATTACAACGTTGCCGTTTTGCTGCAGCGGCAGAATCAACTCGACGATGCGGAACACGAATACCGCGCGGCACTGGCCCTCTCCAGCGACCAGGCTGAGATCGTGCAGTCGCACAACAACCTGGGGATCCTGTACCTGGGCGAAGGCAAATATGCTGCGGCAGTGACGGAGCTGAGCGCGGCGATTGCTATCGATCCGAACGCGCAAAACAGCTACATCGGACGCGGGACGGCAGAGATGCAAATGATGAACACGGATGCGGCGATCGCGGATTTTACAAAGGCAGCACAGATCGCGCCGTCGCCTCTCGCATTGTTCAGACTGGGACAAGCCTTAGAAACTAAAGGCGAGAATCGGCAAGCCGCGAACGCTTACGCGGCGGCACTGCAACTGGCTCCTTCGATGGCCGAGGCCCGGGCCCGGCTGGATGCGTTGCGCGCCAGCGTCCAATAAACGCACTTCCTCATCGCACAAGCGAAACTCGTACCACTCAGCTTTTAACACAAGGCTAATTCAGCGACGATTTTTCGCTGACGGTGCCGTGGTCTTTACGAACGCGATGTTTCGGACGCGTCCAGCGAAGAGATCGCAGCCGATGACGCGGCCTGCGGCGTCGCGACGGAAAACGATGGAAGCGCCAAATGGTCCTCCGAATTCATCTCGAACGATTGGATCAAGGACAGCAGGCTCCTGCCAGTTGGTGGCGAGGGTGAGCTTGCCGTCCTTGACGGCGAAGCGGTAGGTGGCTTGCAGTTCGCTGCTCTTGTACTCGCCCGAATATTGGACAAGGTCTTCGGCGGAAGGCTCGATGGCTTGAAATTTTTCGAAAACTTGAGGAGCGCTATTCGCAGAAGAGAGCGTAAGACGCAACGGCTTGCCTTCCTGTGCCTCTAGCTTCAGATCCAAACCCTCGGAAGCGGTGAAATGCGTGGCGTCGAGAGCTCTGAGGCGCAGGCCGTAGACCGACAAATCACCATCGGCCACAGAGAGATTCAGAACTGAGTGCGAATTCGCGTTTCGATAATGGCCCGCGAAGGGCTGAGGATCGATTTTCGCTGACGCGGCGGCGGGAGTGTTGGGCGCAAGTTGGGCATCGAGATAGAGGTCTGCGACTTGATTGGCTAAACGGCGAGGATTGCTGGTCCCAACGTTGCACAAGGTGATGACGGAGAATTTCTGCTGAGGGAAACGCAATAGCTCGGTGCGATAGCCGAAGAGCGCGCCGCCGTGCTCGACGATGGGTAGTCCGCGATAAGTGCTGATAAACAATCCAAGAGCGTACTCGATCTTTTTTCCGCTGTTCAGTACACCAGGCGTTTGTATTTCTTTTAGGAGAGTTCCCTTGCCAAGTTTGTCGGAGTAAAAATTTCGGTCCCACAGGAGCAGGTCGTCGACGCTGCTCATGAGGCCGCCATCGCCTATTTTGTCGAAATTAGTGGACCAGTCGACGCGGAAGCCCCCGTTGGGGAGCGGCTCGTAAGCAGGCACACGTCCGGGCACGACGACGGTGTGGTCGTCGTAAAAGCGCGTATGGGTCATGCCGAGCGGCTTGAAGATATTTTCTTCGGCGAATTGAGAGAGAGGCTTGCCTGTGGCGCGCTTGATAATCACGCTGAAGAGGAAAAAATTTGTGTTGCTGTAGAGGAATTCTTCGCCGGGCTGGTAGTTGAGGGCTTTCTGGCGAGAGAGCAGATCGAGTAACTCCGGTGTTGGATGAATGTCCTCGAAATTGCGTCCGGCGAGAAGGAGCAAGCCGAGGATGTCGCGAAAGCCGCTGGTGTGATGGAGCATTTGTCGAAGAGTGATGGGTTTCCCGTAAGAAGGAATCTCGGGGACGTATTTGCGGACGTCATCATCGAGCGAGAGATAGCCCTGCTCGGCGGCGAGCACGACGCTGGCGGCGGTGAATTGCTTCGAGACGCTGCCCATGTAGAAGACGGACTCAGGTGTGAGCGGGACACTCAGTTCGAGGCTGCCTTCGCCATAGCCTTTTTTGTAGACAAACTCGCCGTCGCGAACGACGCCGAGCGCACAGCCGGGCGAATCGGGCTTGTCGTACGCCGCAAAAACTTGATCAACCTTGCGTTGCAACTCGCTCGCGTCCTGTTGAGCGAAGCAAGCGGGCGCAACGAATGAGCAGGCGCCGAACAATAGAAGGATGGCGCGTCGGATAAAGACCATGAGAGTAGCTCCTTGGGATTCACTGAACCAGCGGTGGAGACTATATCCGCGTTGAATCCAATGCAAAGCCTTTTGATATGGGCTAAAGGTCAGCAGTATTTGGGATTTTCCGATTGCCGCTTTCACTAGGCAACAGCAGATATACGACTTCCATTAGTAGATTGCCTATGGGACGCACAACTTGAATTTGCGTGTGATCCTCGCAAGACCATCTACCCGTCATGAGTTAAGCCTTGCCCGGCAGTGGGAAAACTGTCTCCGGACAACGTCAGAAAATACGGAGTGGCCCCTTAAACGAACATGCCGCTCTGGGATGCATCCAAAGTGGACGGTCGGACGGCATTGAGAATCACATTTTCGAGGAAAGTGTCAAAAAACAAAGCTGATACTCATTGCATTCGATGAGGAGCTCTGGTACGTGCTGTCACCGCTATAAAATGCCTGGACGGAAGCATCGCCGCTCGGCAAATTTGTGGTCGAAAAGGTCGCGAAAGCGCGGTTGGATAGAGGTGAGGAACCGAGCGTCACTCCATTGACCACAAAAGTAACTGTGCCAGTTGGAGGCGTAGTTCCGGAAGTACAAATCACGGAAGCGGTGAACGTTGCAGAGGTCCCCATGCCAGATGTGGAGTTTGCGCTATTGAGGCTGGTGACGGTACTCACCAGCGGCCCAAGCACTGTGACAGTATTCGCGGAAGAGGCTGATAATCCCTGCGTAGAGTTACCGTTGTAGACCGCCTGCAGCAAGGCGTTGCCCACGAGCAAATTGGATGTCGTGAGACTAGCTGTACCCGTGCCGTCCAACGTTCCTGTTCCTAACAAAATGCCACTGGACAAAAAGGAGACTGTGCCGCTAGGAGTGTTCGCTCCGCTCACTTTCGCCGTAAGAGTGATGGGGGAACCGTTGCGCAATGGCCCGCTTGGGACATTGAGTGCCGTGGAAGTTTGCGCTTTGCCGTTAAACTGCGAATCAAGATAGGCTATTCGCAAATTGAGCCAGTTAGTGAAGTACGCCAGTTCTTCGCTGTAACTGTCGCCAGCTGCGGGATTCGGCCAAACCTTGATACCCTGCATGGGCCATCTGCCGAAGTTATTCGCCTGGGATTGCAAAAGTGTTGAAGCTTCCTGGTTGATGGAAGCAATCCACTGAGAGAAGACTCCGTTGTTTTTCAACGCATTCCACTGTGTGATGAGATCTGCTTCGAAGCCTGGATCCTGAAGCCAACGCGTATACCAGATGGCATTCGTCTGCATCCACGGAACGGTAGCATTGACAATTGCGCTGTAGTTGACATTGCCAGCGCTAACGTCAAAGTCCCAGATAGGACCCATGTAGAGCAACGGATTGCTCTTGTCCTTATAGAGATAATCGCTGCTGTAGAAACTGCCACCATCGACGTTTCCCATTACATCATTAACAATGTAGAAGTTCACGGCGGAAGCCTCGTCGAAATAGGCGCGCCAGCCCAGCGCAGGATCCGTAAAGTTGATGGCGAAAAGGGCCGTTTCGGCGCTGTCCACATAGCTGGTGATGTAGGAAGTTTGCTGTGGAATCTCAGGATCGGGAGTGAAATCCGGGTCGATTAGCCCAATTGGCACATTCTGGGATGTGACAAAAACGTAGGCTTCGTCGCGGCGCTCGTCGATTTCCATGAGGTAACCGCCTGTGACATCGGCTGGAGCGGTGTCGGTTTCCGCTAACTCAGTGATGTTGACGCGGTGGCTATCGACCTTTACTTCTTCTATGAGCTGATAGTTGCCCTCATAGACACCGTTCAGGTAGAGCTCGACAAAGAGCGAGTGAGGCGCCCAAGGCAGTAGCTTGCTCGTTCCGCTGGGGGAAGGTGAGTTGGCGGGCGAATTCAGATAACCATTGCCGATGGGAATAGCGTTGGCCAAGGCGGAGGCGGCCCAGTCACGCAGGAAAGTTTTGTCGTCGTAATTCGCCAAAAGGATATAGCTTTTGCTTTTGTCGCACGTCTTCTTGCCAGAGCTCGTGACGTATGGGCAGCTAAGGCCCATCGTGCTGAGCAAGTCGAGACTCGTGTTCAATTTAACGTGGTAGGGCTTCTTCGGCATCGCGGCAGTAGTGTAGCCATGCAAATGAAAGGTAGCTGTATTGTCGCCATCGCTTGCATTCGGCAAATAGGACGTCTGGCTATCCGCCGAGGTGATGGTGATGGTGCCGGGAACATCCGTCGTTTTATCGGCGATGGGCGCGCCGTTCGTATCAATGTTTACGATGGGCAGATTGATTTTATTTGCGGCCGGCGCATACGCGGGGTTACTCAGTGAGACGGTCAAAGTCATCGTCGAACTGGCAAGGACTGAGCCTGCCGCTGCGACTACGGTCACGACCTTCACATCGCTATCCGCGTCGCCGGGATTGGTCGCAGGGAAAGCTTCCTGGTCAGCAGAAAGTGAGGCACTCAAACTGAGCGCGCCCGATCCACCGCTAGGCAGGGTAAGTGATGAGACCGTGATACCGGAGGGCAAACCTGTCAGGGCGACACTGAAAGGGCCGGCGTATGGATTGTTGCTGATGGTCACTGTGACTGGAACGCTTTGGTCCCCTGGGTGAATAGTGAGTGATTGGGGTGAGACCGTGATATTCGGCAACGTGACCACAGCCGTGCCACCGCCACAACCGTTTGTTATGAGAACAACCGCAAGTAGAATTCCAATCGCACAATACAAAAATGGGGCCGGAAAATTGTATCTCATCCCGCCCTCTGAATGAGCGTCCTCATGACTGTGTGTGATGGCAAAGTTCTCCTCTATTTTTTCGAAGCATAGTTCAACCAGAAGAAGCCATGGCGGCACAGCCTAGCGGGGCAGAGCCAAAAGGGCAAGCGGCAGCCCTCGAATGAATCTCCATGACGCATCCTGGTATCGTGCTTTCCGCAGTTGTTTTTTTTACTTCCCTTCGGGCAGCACCAAAGTTCCCAAAGCGCACGCTCTTATTCATGTCCTACTACCTGGCCATACCGATCTCCCCAGGGCACAGGTTCCAGCCGCTCGCGGTAGTGCGAAACCAGGGTGCAGCGAACCAGCCAGTAGAAGGCCGGATGATTGCATCTTTGCGAAACAGGTTCATAACATCGGCCCCTTGGGATTCTTTGAACCAGCCGAGGAGCCTATATCGGTGTTGCACGCAAAGTAAAGCCTTTTGCCTGCTGCACCGGGGCAAAACCACATGAAGCGCATTTCCAATTTTCTAGTTATTTTCAAACGTTACGATTAATTTTCCGCGTGCGTGCCCTGTTTCCAGATAGCGGATAGCCTCAGGAACCTCATTCAAACTGTAAAGCCTGTCGATGACCGGCGTTATTTTCCCCGATTCCATTTGCTCGCGCATCCAGGTCAGATCCTGTTTGCTGGGTTTCGCAAGAATCATCAGGAACTTCTGGTTCCCGAAGAGCGACAAAACAAGAGAGGAAATTGCGCGCGCTAAAGGAGCAATCATCCAGTTGTCGGTCGTTCCCCCGGCGCCCACGTATATTCCTTTGGGACATAAAACGCGCATGGTAGCTGACAAGGAATGGTTCCCAACGCAATCGAAGAATATATCGTAACGTTGCGCACTTTTTGTGAAATCCTCTTGCGTGTAGTCGATGACGCGATCTGCACCGATGGAACGGACCATGTCGAGATTCCTGGTGCTGCATACGCCGGTGACCTCCGCGCCAAACGACTTGGCGATCTGCACAGCGAATGTACCCACGCCTCCCGCGGCACCGTTAACCAGGACCTTCTGACCCGCTTGAATGCGTCCCTTGTCGCGGAGTCCTTGCAATGCGGTATAGGCGGTTACGGGGACGGACGCTGCTTGCTCGAATGTCACGTTAGCTGGCTTCGTGACCAATACTGATTCGGAAGCACAGACATACTCGGCGAAGGCCCCTTTGCACGAGCCAAAAACTTGATCGCCGAGTTTGAATTGCGATACTTTGGCGCCAAGGGCTTCGACCTGCCCGGCAACATCCACGCCTAGTCCCGGAAATTTTGGTTTGCGCAACCCGGCAATGATGCGAACGGCGTACGGCGTGCCTCGCATGAAGTGCCAGTCCAGTGGATTGAGGCTCGCCGCGCGAACCTTTATCAAGACTTCATTGTCCTTGGGAACTGGTTTCTCGACGTCCGTGACCTGGACAACATCCGGAGGTCCGTACCTGGTATATACGGCGGCTTTCATTGACGTTTCTCCGCTGCGCTGGCCTTTTTTCGCTGAAGAGATCTACGTGAGCAGCAACCAATTCTTCATTTGATAAATCCAAATAGCAATGGGATGGCGCCATCGTATCTCAGATAGTTGCTGACGGGGAGATTATGGCCTCCGACACCCTTCCGTCGAAAGAGCCCAGCCGAGAGTGCCTGTGCCGCTTAGTACCAAAATACAAAAAGAAGACGTGGCAGCAGCTGCCGCACTCCATATAAATTCCTGAAAACTTTATACCATCTCCGCGACTTTAACGAAGAAGGGGCGCTTCGCGGAAATCGTGTGCGGAGTAAGATGGTGAACCTTAAATAAGGCTAGACGAACGAGTTGGGCTGAATTAATTTGAGTCGATAGGACAACCGAGATGACTACTGAAGCTAACGAACGGATGCAGAGGCCGCTGGAGACGGTGGACCCGGCGATTGCGGAGTTGTTGCAGGAAGAGGCGCAGAGGCAGGCGACCGGGCTGGAGTTGATTCCATCGGAGAACCTCGTTTCGGAAGCGGTGCTCGAGGCGATGGGGTCTATTTTTACGAATAAGTATGCGGAGGGGTATCCGGGGAAGCGGTATTACGGCGGTTGCGAGTACGCGGACAAGGTGGAGCAGTTGGCGATTGACCGTGCAAAGGAATTGTTTGGCGCGGAGCACGCCAATGTGCAGGCGCATTCGGGAACTTCGGCCAATGTCGCGGTGTATATGTCCACTCTGCAGAAGGATGACGTGGTGTTGGGGATGAATCTTTCGCATGGCGGCCATTTGACGCATGGGCATCCTTTGAATTTTTCGGGGCGGATGTACAAGTTTATTGCGTATGGAGTGAAGAAAGAGGACGAGCGGATCGATTACGACGAAATCGACCGGCTGGCGCAAGAGCACAAACCGAAGATGATTGTTGCGGGAGCGAGCGCGTATTCGCGGATTATTGATTTTGAGCGGATTGCGAAGGCAGCGAAATCCGTGGGGGCGTTGTTTTTTGTGGACATGGCGCATATTGCTGGACTTGTCGCGGCGGGTGTTCATCCTAGCCCGGTGCCGCATGCGGATATTGTTTCGACGACGACGCATAAAACTTTGCGTGGGCCGCGCGGCGGATTGGTGCTGTGCAAAGCGGCCTTTGCAAAGGAACTGGACAAGCTGACTTTTCCGGGGACGCAGGGCGGGCCGCTGGTGCACACCATTGCGGCGAAGGCGGTGTGCCTAAAGGAAGCGATGGAGCCAAGCTTTAAGGAATATCAGAAGCAGGTGGTGGCGAATGCGAAGGCATTGGCTGCGGCTATCGCAAAGCGCGGATTCCGGATTGTGACAGGTGGGACGGACAATCACGTGTTTTTGATCGAGGTGCATTCGCGCGGAATCACCGGGAGCGACGCGGAAAAAGCGCTGGACCGCGCGGGAATTACTGTAAACAAAAATTCGATTCCGTTCGATCCCCTGCCCCCGATGAAGGGCGGCGGAATCCGTTTGGGAAGCCCGTCGGTGACGACACGCGGGATGCGCGAGCGGAAATGGATCAAATCGGCGGCTGGATTGGCGAGATTCTGTCGCATCTGGGCGACGCGGAAACGGAACAGAGGGTGCGCAAGCAGGTTGCCGAATTTGCGGCGCGCTTCCCGATTTACGAATCGCGTGTGCGCGGAACATCTCGCGCAGAACACGCGAGCGTGTGAAGTTCAAATGATACCCGGCGTTATTGACGCAACGTTTGCCTTCGAGAAGTGGCTCAGCGCCCAACTTCCGATTATCAAGCAGGACCTACGCCTCAAGCATCGATTGATGGCGGAGGCAGCGTTTCCATATTTCCGCGCAACCTTTTACCGGTGGCTGCAGCTTTGGCCGGAAGTGTGCGGTGAACTGGCGAAAGCGCCCAAAGTTCTTGCAGTGGGCGATTTGCACGTCGAGAATTTTGGAACCTGGCGAGATCTGGAAGGGCGGCTCATCTGGGGCGTCAACGATCTGGACGAGGTTTATCCGTCGTCCTACGCAATCGATTTGGTGCGGCTCACGACCAGCGCTTATTTGGCGATTCTTGGGGAGCATCTCAGCATGCAGCGCCGCGAGGCTGCGGAAGCGGTCGAACAAGGCTATCGCGACTCGCTGGCGGCCGGAGGGAAACCGTTCATTCTGGCGGAAGATAACCAGTGGCTGCGCTGATGGCGCTGAGCAAGCTGCGTGACCCCGTTCATTTTTGGGCGAAGCTGACGCACTTGCCGCCCTTTACCGCAAAAGCTCCAGACGAAGTGCGGCAATTGCTCGAGGAATCGCTGCCCCCAAGAGCGTGTATCAGCTCAAGAAGCGAATCGCAGGCCTCGGCAGTCTGGGCCATCCTCGGATAGTGGCGGTTTCGTCCTCGGGCGGTGCGTACATTGCGCGCGAAGCCAAAGCCATTCGACCTTCGGCGTCCGCATGGTACAGCGGGACATCGTCGGCGGTCGTCTATGGACCAAGGCTCATCGGGCGCTGTTTGCGTGTGCTGGACCCTTTCGTGCACTTTCACAGACAGGTGGGTGGTGCGGCGGCTGGCGCCCGACTGCTCGCGGATCGAGCTGGTTTCCCTGGCGGCAGAACGGGACGAAGCGCGGCTGCTCTATTCGATGGGATGGGAAACGGCCAACATGCACTTCGGTTCGCCGCAGGCGATTCCTGAGGTCAAGCGCGATCTGGCACAGAGAAAAGGCCGCTGGCTGCACAAAGCGTCTAAAGCAATGTGCAAAGCCACGCTTAAAGATTGGGAAGACTGGCGCAAGGGCTGGAAAAAGCTGACGAAGTGAATTTCGGCAGGCGCTCTCGCGCATCTACTGGCCCGCTCGTTCGGCAGGACTCTCAACTAACAAAAAAGGCCCGAATGGCAGGGATTTTGCCTACTGTCCTTGCCTGCTTCCTTACTCCGCCAGTGCGGCTGACCCAAGACTGTCCCACGGGTCAGTAGATTCTTGAAGAAAGTGCGCGTAGGTTCAAGAAGGACTGGGATGGGAACCGAAATCGCGACACTGCTCTCCGCTGTACAGAACACCAACTGGGTGATTAGAACATTCTCTTGGATCAGCCCAAAAAGGCCAATCCAGCCAAGCCCGGCACCCGGGCGGTGAGTGTCCTTTTTTTGCAGCGCGCGGCAAGTTTCCAGCTTCCCGGGGGAGTCCTAATCCTGGCCCATCCTGAAAAGGACGGGGGCAACGAGGTGAATCAATGATGGACACGGAAGCGTTCCGCGAATTCAAGACCGGGTTGACGTTGTTGCGAGACAACTACGCCGTAAAGGCGCTGCCGCACATGAAGAAGGCGGTAGACCTCGATAGAAACAATCCATACTACATGTCTTATCTAGGAGTCGTGCTGGCGCGCTCCGAGCAGAAGTGGGGCGAAGCCGAGCGGCTTTGCGATACGGCGGTGCGGATGAAACGAAACCAGGCGCAGCTTTATCTGAATTTGGCGGAAGTGTATGCGACAGCAGGCCGGCGAGACGAAGCAGTCGAAGCGCTGCAGTCCGGTCTGAAATTCGCCCGGCGCGATGTGCGGTTGACGATCGCCATGAACCGTCTAGTCGAGCGGCGTCCTCCGGTACTGACATTCCTGACGAGGCAGCATCCGATCAACCGGCAGCTGGGAATTATCCGGCACAAGACTTTGCGAATGTTCGGACAAGATTAATTTCGAGTTCTCTCCAACCCCAAAGCAAGAAGGGGCGGGTGGCCATAAGCCATCCGCCCCTTTTTGTTTTCAAAAATAAGTTAAAAGTCGCTGAACGCGAGAGCTACCTGCGCGTCGCCCAGGAGTCGTTGAACGTGGGCTGTTGCGTCCCCATTTCCATGAGGATTTTCAGGCCGACGCCGAACATGCCGGTCGAAAGAGGATCTCTGCGCACAACTTCCGCGAGGTATTCGCGATTCATCGCCATAGGACTTTGCGAATAAGGCAAAGTCACAAAAAGGCGCATGCCAATCTCATAGCCAGGTTCACTGGTCTGGAAATAAACGCCGGTGCGAGAAACGCTGAGCGTTCCGCGCATATCGTCGAAGTGTTCCTTCTCAGGATCAGAAGGGCGAATACGCATGAGCTGCGTAATTTTGCAACGGCGACTGCCGCGTCGTTCTTGAGTTGTGATTTTTGCAACGGCCGTGCCTGTAGTGCTGGGTGTTTTGCCCATAATGCTTTGCTGGGTCTCCATGAATACCTTGCCCTCTCGCTGATGGGACGATCTAGAGAGAGTGTAAGGCCAGGGTAAAACAAAACCTATAGAGGAGCCGTACCGCTCGAGAGTAGGACGCTCCAAAACGATGATAGTACGGAAGTACTGCGAAAGGAAGAGAGCGGGGGTGGGTATTTTTGCTAAAGAGAAGAATAAGAAGGATTTAATGGAGCCGTTCCGAACTGAAGCGCCAGACGGGGCTTAGTACCGATGTGGGACCAGGTAGAACCAAGGTCCCCAGGAATGCCGGCCCTAAGAGATAGGTACGATGGGAGATATGCCGGGCGAGGTGGCCACAGTGGAGAACAGAGTGCGGCTGTGGAATTGCAGAAGTTAATTGCCGATCCATAAATGGGTCCTGGCTTCTATAAAGATGCATTTGCTGGATTGCAACAAGGATGCGGGAGAAAAGCCTCCATCAATACAGCGACGCGCCGAACTCCGATAACGACAGGAAGTAGCCAGAGAAATGAACTGGTCCGAGGAGAGCGACGGGGCAATCCCCTTCCTACCGAAGACGCAACGCGCACAAGAGCGAACAGCGCAGCAGAGGTGCGGGCTCGCGTGTATATCGCCGCGGAGAACCGGCTATTGCGAGAAGCGCTCTCACGGATGTTAACAAGGCAGGGAGACATCGACGTGGTGGGATTCAATTCGACCGGACCATTCCATGTGGAAGGACTGATCGAGGAGAAAGCCGATATCTTGCTGCTGACCTCGCGTGGAAGCCTGGGCGAAGACGTTTTCGTGATTCGCCAAGTGCGCTTGACGGCTCCGACGGTGCGAATTCTGCTGGTGGGAATGACGGAAGACGAAACTGAATTTTTTCAGTACGTGCGCGCGGGAATCCGAGGGTACTTGCCGCGAGACGCTTCGGCGGAAGACGTCTTGGAAGCGATGCATGCAGTGCAGGCGGGCGAGGCGGTGTGCCCCGGGTCGCTGTGCGCATTGTTGTTTCGGTTTTTCGAGCGAGAGGCTACTTCGGTGCATTCGACAACCATTCATCCGAGGCTGGGCTTGACGCGGCGCGAACAGCAGATCGTTCCGCTGATCGCGCAGGGATTGACGAACAAAGAAATTGCGAACCAATTTTGCTTGTCGGAGCAGACGGTGAAAAATCATCTTTACCGGATGAAGCATAAAGTGGGTGCAGGCGATCGGTTTGGGATAGTGCATCTTTGCCGGACGCAGGGATTTTTGGTTTAGCGGATTGGGATAGAAAAGAGAGCAAAGTAAAAAGCGCACAGCCAGGAGTGGCTGTGCTACTGCGCATTTCCTACCTTTAGGTGACTTCTTTCCACCGTTTGTGCGATTCTCTTCCTCGACAAACCTCGAGGAAGTGCCGATGCTCAAGAAATTTAAGGATTTATCCGAAAAAGAGATTCTGGCGCTGGCCATTGCGTCGGAAGAGGAAGATAGCCGCATCTTCGGCGAGTTTGCGGACGCTTTGCGGGAGACCTATCCGGCGACCGCAAAAATGTTTGAGGAGATGCGCGCGGAGGAGGTCGTACACCGGGACCGGCTTCTGGCGATGTTCCGGCAGCGCTTTGGCGACCACATCCCCTTGATCCGGCGCGAGAACGTGAAGGGCTTTCTGCAAAGGAGGCCGACGTGGCTGGTGCGACCGCTGGGCGTAAACGTGGCTAGGAAGCAGGCCAAGGTGATGGAGATGGAAGCAGGGCGTTTTTATGCGCGAGCCGTTGCCCGCATCACGGATGCTCCCACGCGCGAGCTATTGAACAAACTCGCCGACGAAGAGCGCAAGCACTATGCCACCCCGGGAGATTCAAGAAAAACATTTGACAGAACCCGCGCGCGCGGAAGAAGAGAATCCCACCGCAAATTAGTTTTGCTGCAAATCGTACAGCCCGGGCTGCGGGGTTGATGGACGGATCCGTTTCGACACTGGCTCCTCTGTTTGCCGCGGCGTTCGCCACGCATAAGATCTGGGACGCCTTTCTGGTGGGGGTGGCGGCTTCCATCGGCGCGGGCCTATCCCTCGGCTTTCTCAGAAGGCCTCTCCGACGATGGCTCGCTCACCGGAAGAGGCTCTCCCTGGCTGCGCGGCGCGGTTACGGGCGCAATGACGACGGCCGGCGGCATCGGGCACACCTTGCCTTTTCTAATCGCAAATTTTCACGTCGCGACAATAGTGGCAGTGATCGTCGTAGGCGTCGAACTAGGCGTCATCAGCTACATCCGGCACCGCTACATGGACACGCCATTCCTGCAGGCGGCGTTTCAGGTGATCGTGGGAGGCGTGCTGGTTTTCTTCACTGGCTACCTCATCGGCAGTTCGTAACCGGGTCGGACGCAGAGTGCGCTCGTGCGCCAAACAATTCTTTGAAAATCGAGGGATGTTGCCAGATCAATCCGCTTGAGCGGGGGCGGGAGCGGCGCATACCCGTGTCCATGTTTGCGAATACCTTGCAGCCACGATTGCAGACGATCCATGTAGATGTAGACGATCGGCGTCGTAAACAACGTGAGCATCTGGCTCACGATCAGCCCGCCGATAATAGTAATACCCAGCGGCCGGCGAAGCTCCGAGCCCGTCCCATTGCCGAGTGCCAGTGGCAATGCGCCGAAGAGCGCAGCCATGGTGGTCATCAAAATCGGCCGGAAGCGCAGCAGGCAGGCTTTGTAGATCGCCTCCAACGGCGTGATTTTCTCCTCGCGTTCCACCTGAACGGCAAAATCAATCATCAGAATGGCATTTTTCTTGACGATGCCAATCAGCAAGATGATCCCGATCAGGGCAATCATGTTGAGGTCCGAACCCGCGGCCTTAATCGCGAGAATCGCCCCGATGCCCGCGGAAGGAATCGTGGAAAGAATCGTGATGGGGTGAATAAAACTTTCATACAGGATGCCCAGCACGATATAGACGGCGATGAGAGCAGTGATCACGAGAAACAGCTGCGAAGCGCGAGAATCCTGAAAGGCCTGCGCCGTTCCCTGGAACGTGGCGTGCACCGTGGGCGGCATTCCAATCTCGCGAGTGGCTTCCTGGATGTGCTGCACGGCTGGGCCAAGAGAGGCCCCCGGCGCAAGATTGAAAGACAAGGTGATGGCCGGAAAGATGCCCTGGTGATTCACGGAAAGCGCCGTATTCGAAGACTCATAATGTGAAAAGGCGCTGAGAGGAACGAGCGTCCCACCTGTGGCGGGCACATAGATGGACTTCAGAGCGCTGGGATCCTGTTGGGCGCTGGGCATGACTTCCAGGACCACGTGGTATTGATTGAGGCCCTTGTAAATCGTCGAGACTTGCCGCTGGCCGAAGGCGTCGTTCAGCGTGTTGTCAATCGCTCCCATGGAAACGCCAAGTCGACTGGCCGTATCGCGGTCGACGACGAGCGAGCTCTCCAGTCCATGCATTTCCTGGTCAGAATTGACGTCGCGCAGTTCGGGGACTCGGCCAATTTTTTCTGCAGGATCGGAGCCCAATGGGTGAGGTCGCCGAGATTGTCCGCCTGCAACGTGTATTGGTATTGCGCGGCGCTGCTGCGGCCCCAACGCTCAAATCCTGCACAGCCTGTAGATAAAGAACAGCGCCGGGAACCTTGGAAGTAGCTTTGCGGAGGCGCGCAATCACTTGGTCGACGCTAATCTTGCGCTCGCTGAGAGGCTTGAGCTGGCCGAACATGCGCGCCGTGCTGCCGCCGCTGCCGCCGCCAGTGAAGGAAGTGATGGTATCCACGGCTGGATCTTTCAACACGATGTTGGTGAAAGCGCGCATCTTCTCGCGCCATGGCAGCGAAGGAAAGTCCTGGTCCCCTTGGATGATGCCGCTGACGCGGCCCGTATCCTGTTGCGGGAAAAATCCGGAATTGACATGAAAGAAGAGGTAAGCGCAGAGGACCGCGGTAAGGAAGGTCGCTCCAAGGATCAGCAACTGCCGGCGAAGAACCCACTTGAGAGAGACATCGTAAAGGTGCAGGAGATGATTAAAAGTGATTCAAAAAACTTGTAAATCCAGTTGTGACGGCCGGATTCATGTTTGAGGAAGCGCGCGCACATCATGGGTGTCGTCGTGAAGGAAACGAAGAGAGACACGGCGATGGCGACGCTGAGAACCACCGCAAATTCCCGGAAGAGGCGGCCGACGATCCCGGGCATCAGCAAGATAGGGATGAAAACGGCGACGAGAGAAGTGCTCATGGAGAGCACGGTGAAACCGATTTCGCTGGCTCCCTTCATCGCGGCTTCGTAGGGCTTCATTCCGTTTTCGATGTGGCGCGTGATGTTTTCGATGACCACGATGGCATCGTCGACGACGAATCCCGTGCAAATGGTCAGCGCCATCAGGGACAAATTGTCCAGGCTGTATCCGAAGCAGATACATGACCCGAAAGTCCCGACAAGTGAGAGCGGAACGGCAACGCTAGGAATGATGGTGGCCCAGGTACTGCGCAGGAATGCGAAGACCACAAGGATGACGAGAATGATCGAAATGACCAGCGTGATTTCCACATCGTGAACCGAGGCCCGAATGGTAACGCTGCGGTCGATGGAAACGCTCAAATGCAGCGACGGAGAGATCGACGCGCGCAGAACCGGAAGAAGGGCAGTAATGCGATCGACGGTCTCGATCATATTGGCGGCGGGCTGGCGGAAAATGGCCAATAGCACGGAGCGCTTTCCGCCGAAAAGACCCAGGTTGCGGGTGTCCGCGACGGAATCGACGACTTCGCCGATATCCCGTAGCCGAACAGGAGCGCCCGTGTGGCCGGCGACGATGAGCGGCGTGTATCTCGTAGGCTTTAAAAAGCTGGTCAGTGTCGCCGACATTCCATGTTTTGTTCGCGTCGGCGAGAGAACCCTTGGCCAGATTGGCATTGGCGGATTGCAGAGAACCACGAATCGTCTCGAGACTGATGCCATAGCTGTTGAGTTGATAGGGATTGGCTTCGATCCCGAACGGCGGGGCTCACGCTTCCCCAAACGAAGACCTGGCCGACACCTTCAACCTGGGCGAGCTTTTCCGCCAGGATGGAATCGGCGGCGTCATAAATTTGCGCCGGCCTAAGATTGTCCGAGGTCAGCGCCAGAATCATGATGGGAGCGTCTGCAGGATTGACTTTGCGGTAGGTGGGCTGGCCGGGAAGATCCGCAGGGAGCTGGTTGCGCGCGGCGTTGATGGCGGCTTGAACGTCGCGGGCCGCGGCGTTGATATCGCGATTGAGATCAAACTGAAGCGTAATGCCAGTGGACCCGAGGCCGCTGGAAGAGGTCATTTGGGTAACGCCAGCAATCCGGCCGAACTGGCGTTCGAGCGGAGTGGCAACGGAGGAAGCCATTGTTTCAGGGCTGGCGCCGGGCAGACTTGCGCCGACAGAAATAGTTGGGAAATCGACTTGCGGCAAAGGCGCTACAGGTAGAAAACGAAAAGCAACCGCGCCAGAAAGAAAAATCGCAATGGTAATGAGAGCGGTATTGACGGGCCGGCGGATAAAAGGCGCGGAGAAATTGGTCGAGGAAGTCCATCGCCTAATCGCCGTGAGCCGGCTCCTCGATAGAATTGCCAATTTGAAAAACGAAGCGACGGGCCAGCCAATCGGAAGCCAGGTGAGAACCACCGGCGTAGTGTAAAGCGTCAGCAGTTGGCTAAGGACCAGTCCGCCAACAATGGTAATACCGAGAGGCCGCCGCAATTCGGAGCCAACGCCAGTGCCGAGCGCTAGAGGCAAAGCGCCCAAGAGAGCCGCCATCGTAGTCATCATGATGGGACGGAACCGCAACAGGCAGGCTTCGTAGATTGCGTCGAGCGGTGTCTTCCCTTCCTTGCGCTCGGCCTCGAGAGCGAAGTCAATCATCATGATCGCGTTTTTTTGCACAATACCAATGAGGAGAATGATGCCAATGAGCGAAATGACGCTGAACTCCATGTGAAAAAGGAGCAGAGCAAGGATGGCGCCAACACCCGCGGAAGGAAGCGTGGAGAGAATGGTGATGGGGTGAATATAGCTTTCGTAGAGGACGCCGAGAACAATGTAGACGGTGATGAGAGCCGCAAGGATGAGGATGGGTTCGTTGGCAAGTGATCTAAGAAAGGCGGCTGCTGTGCCTTGAAACGTGGCCTGAACACTGACGGGCATGTTCAAGTCGGACTTGGCCTTGTTGATGGCGTCGACGGCGTCGCCGAGAGCGGCACCGGGAGCAAGATTGAACGAGACCGTGACGACCGGAAATTGCCCCTGATGGTTGATTGCCAAAGCGGTTGCACCGGGCTCGAAACGCGTGAAAGCGCTAAGCGGAACTTGCGGGCTGGGAGCAGAAGTAATGTTCGCCTGTCCATTCGTCGAGATATTGGCTGTCGATCCGGAGGAAGTCTGCGGACTTCCTGAAGATCGTACGTAGATATTCTTGAGAGAGTCGGGATTCTGGTGAAACGAGGGATCGACTTCCAGGACGACACGATATTGATTGAGCTGGGTGTAGATGGTTGAGACCTGGCGCTGGCCGAAAGCGTCGTAGAGCGTGTTGTCGATATCCGCGGGGAGAACACCGAGGCGCGAAGCCGTGTCGCGGTCGATGATGAGCGTCGCGAGGAGGCCTTTGTTAAGTTCGTCACTGGCGACGTCGCGTACGGATGGAATGGACTTCAGTTTCTCGATGAAGCGTGGCGTCCAATAGGCGAGCTCTTTAGGGTCAACATCTTCAAGGCTGTACTGAAATTCCGTGCGGCTGACGCGGTCTTCGACGGTAAGGTCTTGTACCGGCTGCATGAAAAGCGATATGCCGTCGACGCTCGCAAGCTGAGGCTGGAGGCGGCGAATAACGTCGGAAGCGCTGACATTGCGCTGCTCCAATGGCTTGAGATTAATCTGAATGCGACCGGTGTTCAGCGTCGTTGTTCCGTCGATGCCGATGAATGAGGAGAGGCTTTCGACCGCCGGGACTTTGAGAATAACGTCGGCGAGAGCTTGTTGGTGCTGGGACATAGCGGTGAATGAGATATTCTGCGCGGCTTCGGAGACGCCGAGAATCAGTCCGGTGTCCTGAACGGGAAAGAATCCTTTGGGAATGTAAATGTAGAGCAGGATGGTGCCAACGAGCGTGCCGACGGTGACGAGGAGCGTGATCGCGCGGAACCGAAGCACAAATTTCAGCGTGCGTCCGTAGAAAGCGATGATGGCATTAAAAGCGAGTTCGGACTTGTGATAGAACCAGGTCTGGTCTTCCTCTTTCGTATAGCGAAGAAGTTTGGCGCACATCATCGGAGTAAGGGTGAGCGAGACGAAAGCGGAAATAAGAATGGTGATCGCGAGGGTGATGGCGAACTCGCGGAAGAGCCGGCCGATGATGTCGCCCATGAAAAGAAGAGGGATGAGCACGGCGATAAGAGAAACGGTGAGCGAAATAATCGTAAAGCCGATTTGCTCGGAGCCCTTGAGCGCGGCGTTGAGGGGCGTATCGCCTTGTTCGATGTAGCGGCTGATGTTCTCAATCATGACGATGGCGTCGTCGACGACGAAGCCGGTGGAGATGGTGAGCGCCATAAGCGAGAGATTGTTGAGGGTATAGCCGCAGAGATACATCACACCGAAAGTGCCGACGATGGAAAGCGGTACGGCCAGCGCGGGGATGACGGTTGCGCGCAGGCTGCGCAGAAAAAGGAAGATGACCATGACCACCAGCGCGATGGTCAGCATCAGCGTGAATTGCACGTCTTCGACCGAGGCGCGGATGGTACTGGTGCGGTCGGTGAGAATTTCGATCTTCACGGAGGCTGGAAGAGCCGCCGAAAGTTGCGGGAGGAGTTTTTTGACGCGATCGACCACCGCGATGATGTTGGCGCCGGGCTGACGCTGAATGTTTAGAATGACGGCAGGATTCTTGCCGGCCCAGGCGGCTTGGTTAACGTTTTCTGTGCCGTCGAAAACGGTGGCCACATCGGATAAGCGCACTGGAGCGCCGTTGCGATACGCGATGATCAAGGGACGGTAACTGTCGCTGGAGATGAGCTGGTCGTTCGCGCCAATGGTGTAGGCCTAATGAGGCCCATCGAAGGTGCCCTTGGCCTGATCGACGTTGGCGGCACCCAGCACAGTACGCAAGTCCTCTAAACTTAGGCCGTAGGAAGCGAGCGCTGTAGGATTCGCTTGAACGCGCACGGCCGGGCGCTGGCCTCCGCTGATGCTTACGAGTCCGACGCCCGTGAGCTGGGAAATTTTCTGCGCCAGCGTGGTGTCCTAAGGTCTTCGACCTTGGAAAGCGGCATCGAGCTTGAACTAAGGGCAAGCGTAAGGATGGGCGCGTCGGCCGGATTGATTTTGTTGTAGATCGGGGGATTCGGAAGCCCTTGCGGGAGAAGATTGGAGGCGCCGTTAATGGCAGCCTGGACCTCTTGTTCAGCAACGTCAATGTTGAGATCGAGATTGAATTGCAGCGTGATGATGGAGCTGCCGAAGGAACTCGTGGAAGTCATCTGGCTCAAACCAGGGATTTGGCCAAACTGGCGCTCCAGCGGGGCGGTGACGGAAGAAACCATGACGTCCGGGCTGGCGCCGGGATAGAAGGTCTGGACCTGAATCGTGGGATAGTCCACCTGAGGAAGCGCAGATACGGGAAGCTGGCGATAAGCGACGAAGCCAACCAGCAGCACCCCGATCATCAGGAGGGTGGTTGCGACTGGCCGCAAAATGAACGGCCGGGACGGACTCATCGAGTCTTACCTGCGGGCTGACTTGGAGCGGACTTTTCGGATTGCGGTCCACCTTGGGCGGCGGGCTGGGCGGATGCTCCTCCAGCGGCGCCATTGGCTGGAGCGGCGTTCGCAATGACCTTGCTGTCATTTTGAAGCTTGTCTTGGCCGTCTATCACGACCACATCACCTGCGCTGAGACCAGAGCTGACACCTATGTTGTTGCCGGTAGTCTGGGCGACCGTGACCATCCGAATCTTCACTGTGTCGCCGCCAGAAACAACGTAAACATACGTGCCCTGAGGGCCGCGCTGAATCGCGGCAGCGGGAACAATGACTACATTTCGCTTGGTATCGACGAGCATGTGGACGTTAACGAACTGATTCGGGAAGAGGACGTTGTTTTCGTTAGAGAAGATGGATTTGAGCTTGTACGTGCCCGTGGTCGGATCGATCTGATTGTCGATGGTGGCGAGTTTACCGTCGGCAATCTTGGTGGTGTCATCGCGATCGTACGCTTGGACGGGAAGCACGCCTCCGCCGCGGATCTTGATAAGTACTTGCTGAAGCTGATCCTGCGGCAGGGTGAAGATGACGGAAATCGGCTGCAGCTGCGTGATAACAAGAAGTCCCGTGGTATCAGTGGCGTGCACAATGTTCCCGATATCCACGAGACGCAATCCTACGCGGCCGCTGATGGGCGCCGTGATGCGGGAATAAACGAGCTGCAGCTTTGCGTTATCGATCGTGGCTTGATCGGCTTTGATCGCGCCTTGATATGTGCCCACCTGGGCTTGCTGGGTATCCACCTGCTGCTTGGGGACCACGCCCTCGTTGTAGAGCGTCGTGTAACGCTCCATATCAACTTGCATGTCGTGGAGTTGCGCCTGATCTTTTGCGAGCTGACCTTCAGCCTGTTCCACCATCACCTGGTAGGGACGAGGATCGATTTCAATGAGCGCATCGCCCTCGTGGACGAACTGACCCTCAGTAAAGTTTACTTTGACGATCTGGCCATCGACGCGGCTGCGGACGGTCACGGTATTGAATGCTGTGACGGAGCCGAGGCCGATGAGATACACGGGAAGATCGCCCTTTTGCGCCGTAGCTACAACGACGGGCACCGGCCCGAACATGCCAAAGTCCCCGGGGCCACCTTTTCCATAGGAGCCAGGAGCGCCCTTAGCGCCGGCCTCGCTCGTCGAGTGGGCTCCGCGGTAGTACCAGATGCCGACAGCGATGACGCCGAGAACGACAATCCAGAGCCACCAGCGGCTTTTGGCGGGCTCTGTCGCGGAAGTCTCACGCGTGCCCCGTTCGGGAAGCTCTATGGAATCAAGATGGCCCATCCGTTCTCTCCTGTCAGTAAAAGCCAATAAAGCCAATGTTTCGAGTGAGTCTGCCGGGCAAGACTTTGGGGGCTATACCTTTGGGATCCCCGCCGAACTCTTTGAGCCTACCGGAAAAACACACCTGCGCCTAGATTGGACGGATTTAGAGAGCAAATGGTTACGAAGCTACCCTCAGTTAGGACGGTCACTGGATCCGGCGGCCTAAATCAGCATAAGGGGTCGTTCGGGGATACTGCCCCGCCCCCCGGATAATTGTAGTGGGCATTCCGGCAGGTGAAAGTTTACACTATCGGCCCGCGAACTCCTGCGAATGGGGCTGGTGGCGTCGGGACTCTGAAAAGGGCTGGTGAATGGAAACATGATAAAGGGCATAATCGTCGGCATTCTGCTCGGGATATTGCTAGTCGCCGCTTGCGGATACTTCTACTTTTCAACCGGTCGCGTCTCAGTAGCAGTAACGGACCCCCCCATGCTATTTGAGAAGAAACTTGCGCATATGGCTCTGGACGCGCGCATCGAGAGAGAAAAGGTTCCTCCCTCGCCTGTGGTTGCCGAGGAAAAGAGCTATTTGAGTGGAGCGGAAGTCTACAAAGAGAACTGCGCGGTGTGCCATGGGCTGCCGGATCAGCCGAAGACAAACATTGCACAGGGGATGTTCCCGCCGCCGCCGCAGCTTTTCCATGGAACTGGCGTCTCGGACGATCCCGCGTCGGAAACATACTGGAAAGCGGAGAATGGCATTCGGTTGACGGGAATGCCGGGTTTCAAAGGTCGTTTGACGGAAACGCAGATTTGGGAAGTAAGCGTGTTGCTGGCAAATTCGGACAAGATACCTGCTTCCGTGAAGGCAGCGTTGATCGCCCCAGTTGCGCCTGCGGCTTCGGATATTCCCCCCGCTGGCGGTTCTATGATGATGATGGCACCCAAGACAAAACCCTAGTTCGCCTTACCTCGGTGCGCCTCGCTCTGCCGCGATGCTGTTCAGATGAAAGAATCCGGCCCCGGCCGATTTTAAGTCAAATCACGCTTGGCGATTTGGAAGCGAATGAATCTGTTCGACTTTCCTCAACTCAGGGAATCGCCACGCCCAGATGGCTGTCACCACGAGTGTTCCAATGCCACCGATCACAACGGCTGGGACTGTGCCGAACCATTGCGCGGTGAGGCCAGACTCGAACTCGCCGAACTCATTCGAAGCGCCGATAAACACCATGTCGACAGCATTGACGCGCCCGCGCATTTCATCGGGAGTGGCAACCTGGATCAGCACACCCCGAACAATTACGCTAACCATATCCGTCGCGCCGACGAAAACCAGCGCGATCAACGAAAGAATAAGGCTGTGGGAAAGACCGAAAAGGATGGTGAAGAAACCAAAACCAGCCACACACCACAGCATGATGAGGCCGACTTTGCGCCGGATGGGCCGGTGCGCTAGGAAAAGGGCCATCGCGGCTGCTCCAATTCCTGGGGCGGTGCGGAGGAGACCGAGACCCCAAGGACCAGTCAGCAGAATTTCGCGCGCGTAGATAGGCAAGAGAGCGACGGCGCCGCCGAGGAAGACGGCGAACAAATCCAGGGAGATGGAGCCGAGAATCAGCTTCTCGCGCCAGATGTAGCGAAGTCCGGCGGAGACCGTCGTCAAGTTGATAGGCTCACGCGCGCGAGGCTTGGCTTGCGTATTGATTTGCAGCGTGCAAATTATAGCCGCGATAGCCATGAGCACTGCCAAAACGTAAACGGCGGATGGGCCGCGAAAGAACGCGTAGATCAGTCCGCCAAGGGCCGGGCCAAGAATTGCGGCGCCTTGAAAGATGGTAGAGGCCCAAGCCACCGCGCTCGGAAAATGCTCTTCTGGAACTAACTGAGGCAATAGCGCACGGCTCACAGGGCCGGTGAACGAACGGACGGCACCGAGAAGGACGAGAACGCCAAAGATGTAGCCGACCAAGCGAACGTCGCGCACAGCGGTGAGCAGCAGCAAACCGCAGCACAGCGCGAAACCAACATAGCAAACGACGATGAGTTTGCGGCGATCGTAACGGTCGGCGACGTGACCGGAAACAAGAAAGAGAAGAATGCCGGGCAGGAATTGCGCTAATCCCACAAGACCGAGATCAAGCGGACGCTTTGTAATCTCGTAGACTTGCCAGCCGACCGCAACCGATTGCATTTCCGTGGCGAGCACGATGCAGAAGCGAGCCGTTTGAAAAAGAACGAAACTCGGGTACCGGAAGGCGGCGCGGCCGTCGGCGAGAGAGTTTTCGGGTTCCTCCATGAGGCATTACTTTGACACAAAAACAAATTGGGGACGAGTTCAGGAATACGCGGACGTATTTCTCCGCGACTATTCCTTGCCTAGCGTGGAACCAAGTTCACTTTCGGCCGTATTGAGGCTTGCCTCGAGCGCTTTGCGCCGAATCATCCAATACGCGATCGAGATAAGCAGAAGAAACGGCGCGAAGGCTGGGACGGTGTATCGCAATCCGTCCACAAAAAAAGTGCTCGCTGCGATTCCCAGGAGAGCGGCGATACCCAACGCCGTCGAATAAGGAAAAAAGCGCAGGCGCATGGGAAGTCGGGCGACTCGCTCGAAGCCGAGCGTTCGCCGGAACGCGATGTGCGTCAGCAAGATGACGATCCAGACGAAAAACATGCCGGCTACGGCCACACCATAAAGCATCAGAAATGCGTGGCTGGGCGCATAAATCGCAAGCAGAATTGCGGCGATCATTCCTGCGGTAGATATGGCGAGCGCGCGACGCGGAACTCCATTCGCGCTGAGATGGCCGAGCCACTGTGGGACGTAGCGGCCGCGCGCCAGAGAAAAAAGCATTCGCGTGGTGAGATAGAGATTTGTGTTGGCGCTGGAAAGCGCGGCGGTGATCACAACCAGATTCATGATGCCCGCAGCGAAGGGGATGCGCGCAATGGAAAGCGCGCGGACGAAGGGACTGCCCGTCAGGTCACTGCCCGTTTGATTCCAGGGAGTCATCGCCAGCATGATGCCGATGGCGAGAACATAAAAAATGACAAGGCGGAAGACGATGGTGCGCATGGCGCGCGGAATAGATTTAGCGGGATCTTGCGCTTCGCCAGCCGTAACGGCGATGACTTCGACGCCCATGTAGCTAGTAATTGCGAGCGTGAGTGCTAGCCAGACTCCCTTCCACCCGAACGGAAGAAAACCGCCGTGCGCGGTGAGATTAGAGAGACCAATCGCGGGCGCAGGTCCCAAGCCGATGATTAAGGCGAGGCCCAAGACGATAAAAACAATGATGGCCACAACTTTAATCAGAGCGAACCAGTATTCGAACTCGCCGAAACGCCCTACCTGGAGCATGTTGACGGCAACCAGACACATCGAGACAGAGACTACCCACAACCATTGCGGAACGCTGGGAAACCAAAATGCAAAATAAATAGCAACGGCGGTGACTTCCGCCCCGATCGCTATGATCTGCACTAGCGCATACGTGGCGCGCACGGAAAAACCAGCCCACGGACTGAGATACGTTTGCGCGTAGACGCCGAAGGATCCCGCTACGGGCTGAACCACCGCCATTTCCGCCAACGAGTACGCTACGATCATGGCGATGAGCGCGCCGATCAAATAAGTGATGATTACGCCGGGCCCCGCGAGACGAATGGTTACGCTGCTGCCGAGGAACAAACCGACGCCGATGGCGCCGCCGATCGCCAGCATTGTGAGCTGCCGCTGGGTGAGCTTGCGTTTTAGCTCGTCGGCTTCTGGAGGAGTTGCAGTTTGCGAGCCTTCGCTAGAAGATTGCCGTGTTCGCGAGTGAGATGAATCAGCGGGTTCAGCCATGCTTTGTCAGTTCAAGCAAGGCGTTACCAAAATTATGAATTTCATCAATCGTGTTGTAGTGGACGAGTGAGGCACGGACGACGCCGCTTTCCTGGCGCACACCCAATCGTTTCATCAAGCGCGGGGCGTACATGTGTCCGTCGCGAATGCCGATGCCGGCGCTGGCCAGGGTCTCCGTAACTTTTGCGGGGGCGACGTTGGGCAAATTGAAGCAAAGTGTTGGAACGCGGTCATGGACTTGATCTCTTCCAGCTAGACCGTAAATCTTAGCGCCACATTCGCGCAGCACTTGCAACATCTCGAGAGAAAGCGATTCTTCGTAAGCACGAATACTCTGCATCGCGTGGGCGAGATTTGCGCGCTTCGAATCTTTGCCCGGGGCGCCCCCGCCAGGCTGTTCCCGCTTGCCGAGGGATTCGAGATAGGAAATGGCGGCGTCCATCCCCGCAACATTTTCATAGATAAAAGTGCCGGCTTCGATTTTCCCCGGCGGCTCGTCGGGAATGAACTCTTCACGAAAGGTGGGAAGTTTTTGCAGTAACTCGCGGCGCCCCCAGAGAAAACCCATGTGCGGACCGAAGATTTTGTAGCCAGAGCAGACGAGATAGTCGCAGTCGAAAGCCTGGACATCCATTTGTCCGTGAGGGCCATAGTGAACGCAATCGAGAAAGACTTCCGCGCCAGCTTCGTGCGCGATTTTGGCAGCGCCGGCAACGTCGACAATAGAGCCAAGAGAATTCGCGGCAACAGCGCACGCGACGAGACGAGTCTTGGAAGAAACAAGAGGCTTCAAGTCATCGATGTGAAGGTTGCCGTCCTCGCCCATCTTCCACCAAATAATTTTCGCGCCGTCTTTTTCGAGCGCCATCCAGGTAGCGACGTTAGCCTCATGATCCATGTCGGTGACAATAATTTCGTTGCGTTGATTAAGCGTTTGTCCAACCGCAAGACTTATGAGACGGATGAACGAGGTCGCGTTCATCCCAAATGCAATTTCGCTAGGATGCCGCGCGTTCAAGAAATCGGCGACGCTTTCGCGGGTATGCGCAACCGTCGCGTCCACTTGCTGGCTTTTCGCATAGCGGCCACCGCGCTGAACATTGCATTCGAGTAGATGGTGGTTGATGGCGTCGAAGACGACTTGCGGAACCTGCGCCCCGGCGGCGTTGTCGAAGAACGTGAAGGCAGGAGGGCGATGCAGCGCGGGGAAGAATGAGCGAATGGTCTCGATCGAAAAATTCAAATTAGGCTGAGGACGAAATTCCTCCTGGAGAATATCTTGCGATTTGGCCTGCAAACTTTTGCTCCTGAATGAAACCAAAAAACAGCGAAGGAAGGCTGTGAAACAATCAAATCGAAAGCTATACCCCGATTGCGGGGCATGTCAAGCAGGAGCGCGTTTCCTGACTGTTTTTCGCTTTCACACGTTAGAATACTCCGCGTTCGATTTCGAGAGCACTAAGAATAGCCGACATGAGCAAATCCACCGCAGAAGTTTACTCCGCGCTACGCGTGCCATTCCGCGGCGATTTGTTGCGCCCACACGACATCGAATATGACGGCGCGCGCAGTATTTGGAACGGCATGGTGGCTCGTAAGCCGGCATTGATAGCCCGATGCGCCGATGTTGCGGACGTTCAGCTCGCGGTAAAGACCGCAGCGGCTGCGGAAGCGCTGACGGCTATTCGTTGCGGCGGACATAGTCTGGCTGGCTTCAGCACGTGCGAAGAAGGACTGGTGATCGATCTTTCCCGAATGCGGGCCGTGACCGTCGACCCGCAAACGCGTCGGGCGCGATTTGAAGGTGGATGTCTTCTCGGTGACATCGATACTGCCACTCAAAAAGCCGGCCTCGCTTTTCCGGCGGGAGTCGTGTCACACACTGGAGCTGCAGGGCTAGTTTTAGGAGGCGGAACAGGCTGGCTGAATCGTTTGCATGGGCTTTCTTGCGACAACGTCACAGGCTTCACGCTAGTCGCCGCGGATGGATCGATCGTTCATGCAAACGCCAAGGAAAATCCCGATTTATTTTGGGCATTGCGTGGAGGTGGGGGGAATTTCGGCATCGTGACGGAGTTCGAAGTAAATCTTCATCCTGTCTCTTCCGTTCTTTTCGGCGCGGGCATGTGCTTCGGCGATGATATTCCCGCCATCGTGCAGCAATGGCGGGACTTCATGCCTCACGCTCCCGATAATTTGCGATGGGGAATCTCTCTCACGATTGCTCCGCACACTGAAAATATTCCGGCTCAGTTGCGCGGCCGTCCGACGGCGAGCCAGGGTTTGCTTTGGGTTGGCAATCTTGAAGAAGGGCACGGCTGGGTGGATCGCGGGCTTTCGCATTGCAATCCGGTAGCCGTGACAAAGAGCGAACTTTCGTTCCTCAACTTACAAACCATGGCGGACCATGAATTCCCGCACGGCCGGCGGTATTACACGAAGTCCGGCTACTACAAATCTTTGGCGGACGAGGACATTCAGCGCATGGTGCGGGCGCTCGCGACGATTCCCTCCCCTGCGAGCCAGATTGAACTCTCTTACCTTGGCGGCGCGGCAGGACGCATCGGCGCGGGCGAGACGGCATTCGGAGACCGCAGTTCGCCGTTCATCGTAAACCTGCTGGGAAGTTGGTTAGCGCCCGAAGAGGATGCCGCAAACATCGCATGGGTTCGCGGGTTGTTCGCCGAACTGCGGCCATCCATGACGCCAGGCGTGTACGTGAACTTCATGAGCGGCGACGAGCAGGACCGCGTGCCGGAAGCGTATCGCGAACGGTGGGATCGGTTGGTCGACGTCAAGACGCATTACGACCCAAATAATTTCTTCCGTTTGAATCAAAATATCCCTGTGAAGAAAAGCTAGCAGGCGTTACGGGGCTTATGAAAAGAATCGCGGCCCGCTTGGCTATTGCTTATCGACATTGATGTAGTAGAGATCGGTCGCCACGTCGAACTCGTCTTTCGCGAGCGGCGTCTTCATGGTCTGCCAATCGGTCGTGGCTTCGATAAGCTGCCAGTTTTCTTTTTTCCCGACGCGCACTGGCATCGCAAATCCCGGCTCATCCACTTTCCAGCGACAGGAGACTGTTCCCTCCCCCGCGCTGAATTTCAGTTCGAGTGTAGGAATCGCGGTGTGCCGAAGATACTGGTTGAAGATCGGCGTGAAATCCTTGCCAGTCTTCTGGTTGAAAAACGCGACGATATCTTCGGTCATGATGTTTTTGTATTTGAAATGCTGGTAGAGATCACGGATGAGCTTGAACCAGCGAGGATCGTCGTTAATCACACTGCGCAGCGTGTTCAGAAATAGCGCCCCTTTGAAATACTGGTCTTGCGGCGGCTCTGCGTTGATGCCACGCTCTGCGATGATGGGCTTAGTGTTCTTTACTTTGATTTTGTAGGCGTTGACGTACTTCAGGTAGTCGTCGTGGCCGTACATATATTCGACGTAGAGGCATTCGAGGTAAGTCGTCCAGCCTTCGTGAATCCACATGTCGGACGGATCGGCAGCAGTGATGGAGTTGCCGAACCACTCGTGCCCGCTTTCGTGAATGATAATGAAATCGAATCGGAGGCTAATGCCCACGCCAGTCCAGTCGCGTTCGAGATAGCCGTTGGCAAAGTGGTTTCCGTAAGTCACCGCGCTCTGGTGTTCCATGCCGGAATAAGGCACTTCGATCAGCTTGTATCCGTCTTTTTTGAAGGGATATTCGCCAAAATAGTGTTGAAAGGCCTGAAGCATGCCTTTGGCCTGTGCGAACTGCTTTTTCGCTTTGTCTAGATCTTCCGGAAGCGCGTAGAAGTCGAGTGGCAGATCGCCGAGCTTGTCAGAAAAGTGCTCGTATTTGCCAATATTGAGCGACACGTCGTAATTATTGATAGGGTAGTGGACCAGCCAATCCCAGCGAGTGTAGCCGTCTCCCAGATCAGTCTTGCCCATGAATTTTCCGTTGGAGACATCGACGAGGTCATTCGGGATCGAGACGCTGATTTTCATGCTCTCGACTTCATCGCGCCATTGGTCCTTGTTCGGCCACCAGATGCTCGCGCCGATTCCTTCGCAGGCAGTGTTAATCCAGGGACGCCCAGCGAGATCTTTGCGAAACGCGATGCCGCCGAATCGGCCTGTTTCGAGAGGATTCCCGGAGTAATAAAAGTCGATCGAGTAAACGCGCCCCGCTCGAAGGGTCTGCGGGAAATCTACAAACACAGCGCCAAACTCGCGCTCGTATTTGAGCTCGGTCGCGCCGAGCAGAATTTTGCCGACGTTGAGAGGCTGCTGGAGATCGAGTTGGATGCGCGTATCGTCCTTGAGCATCTTGAAGCGAATAGTATTTTTCCCGCTGATGAATTTTTTTTCGGGGTCAACGCGCACATCTAGATGGTAGAAAAGCAAATCGTTGTTGGCGCGATATTGGCCGTAGGCTCCGCGCAGAATGTCAGCCCGCGTCGGTGCGGTTGCAGTTGGGGGCGTTTGCGGCGGCGCTTGGGCCGTTTGCTGGGAGTTTTGCGCGGATGCGGGAGGCGCGGTTTGGGCAGCGACGCGTGACCCAATGCCTGTTACAGCGCCAAGAACGATAGCTGCGCAGACGAACCAAGCTCGTCCAAACATGCTTTACCTCGCAAAATTATGATCGACGCGGCTCGCAAAGTATCACAGCCGCTCCATTACCGCAGCAGAAACTCGAAACCAACAGTAGGCTTGCCGAAGAGGTGTAAATTCAAGGAGTCAGATTGACTCACGCCAATGAGTCATTTAGACTCATGTTATGGCTAAGAGACTTCAAGTCATTTTGCGCGATCCCGAATACCGAGAAATTCAAAAAGCTGCCCGCTCTCGCCATATGTCGATCGCTGAATGGGTTCGGCAGGCGCTGGCGCTCGCTCGCCGCCGAGAACCATCCGCCGACGTCGGCAAGAAGCTCGAAATCATCCGCGCAGCGGCACGTCACCAGTTCCCTACAGGTGAAATCGGCGCCATGCTAGCGGAAATCGAAAGTGGTTACATCGGCGAATCACAATCATGATTTTTGTGGATTCGAATATTCCGATGTACCTCGTTGGCGCGCCACACCCTCATAAGGCAGACGCGCGACGCTTGCTTGAGAAGCTGACCAGTGAACGGGAGCGTCTCGTCACAGACGCTGAGGTACTACAAGAAATCTTGCATCGCTATGTGGCAATTAACCGCCGAGATGCGATCCAGCCAGCTTTCGACGCATTGCTCGGTGTTGCAGATCAAGTGTTTGCCATTGATCAGGCCGCGGCGGAACGCGCGAAAGAGATTGTCATGGGCCATGCCCGGTTGTCCGCGCGGGATGCTTTGCACCTGGCCGTTATGGAGAAGCATCAAGTAGGTGCGATCTTGAGTTTCGATACGGGATTTGATGGATACCCTGGAATTACGCGTCTCGCTTAAGCGGTTGCGCCAGGACTTCCCCTTCGATTGAGGACTGAGCGCGCTGCTCGCTCCCCGGCGCCAGAGCTCTTCTTCGTCATCTCAAAGAGTTTGGTGTACTCTATGCGCTCGCCACACCTATTGAGAATACTCAGGTAGATGGGCATCATCGTGAATCGAGATCGGGACTGAGATTGAAATAATGGACGCACCCAAAGAACTAAACGAGATCGTTCTTCCGCAGGGTGTGGTCGGCCCGCTCACACGCGCGGCGATTTTTCTGGTCGTCTGCATTCGCCCGGAGCAAGACAACTATGCGACGCTACGATCCTTCTGCGCGGACCTCTCTGGGCTTGTGCGCGCTGTCGAGTTTCGAGACGTGGAAGCTGGTCTCACGTGTGTCGTTGGATTCGGCTCAGACGCCTGGGACAAACTCTTTGGATCGCCTCGCCCCGCTGAGCTCCATCCCTTTCAGGAGATTCGCTCAGGGGGTCGCCATGCCGTCTCGACTCCGGGTGACATTCTCTTCCACATTCGAGCCAAACGCCCCGATCTCTGTTTTGAATTGGCCACACAACTCATGGACAACATTGGCGATGTTGTTTCGGTCGCCGACGAGGTTCACGGCTTCCGCTATTTCGATGATCGGGATGTGATGGGCTTCGTCGACGGCACAGAAAATCCCCGAGGCGGCGCAGCGAGCGAGGCTGCCATTGTCGGTAACGAAGATCCAGCTTTTGCGGGGGGCAGCTACGTCATCGTCCAGAAGTATCTTCACGATATGAAAGGCTGGAATGCTCTCCCGGTTGAGACGCAAGAGCGCATTATTGGCCGTAAAAAACTCTCGGACATTGAACTGAAAGACGCCGAGAAGCCAGCATTCGCTCACAATGCGCTCACGGTGATCGAAGAAAACGGAAAAGAAGTTAAGATTCTCAGAGACAACATGCCTTTCGGGCGCCCCGGCCACGGCGAGTTCGGAACCTACTTTATCGGCTATAGCCGCACTCCGCGCATCACCGAAACGATGCTTCAAAATATGTTTGTGGGCCGTCCCCCTGGCAATTACGATCGCATTCTCGATTTCAGCAAGGCAGCTACTGGAAGTTTATTTTTTGCACCGTCTTCCACGTTTCTCGACAATATCAGCGGAGACCCGCCGAACTCCGCCGACATCGAATCATCGCCGGCATCGGACGCGCCTTCGGTCTCGTCCGCGGGCGATGCATCAAAAACGCTCGGAATAGGATCGCTTAAAGGACACAAAGATGAATAATCTGCATCGAGAGTTAGCTCCCATCTCTGACGCTGCATGGTCGCTGATCGAGGAGGAAACAACCAGAACGCTTAAGCGGTATCTAGCCGGACGGCGGGCCGTTGACGTTCCTTCCGCTGGAGGACTGGCTCTTCCGGGAGTTGCCACCGGCCATCTGCGGTCGATCTCCGCTCCTGCGGACGGCATCATCGCAAGGCAACGAGAGGTCAAGCCTCTCGTGGAGCTGCGTGCTCCTTTCGAGTTATCCCGTCAGACGATCGATGACGTAGAGCGAGGTTCGGAAGACTCCGATTGGCAGCCTGCAAAAGACGCCGCGAAAAAACTTGCCTTTGCCGAAGATCGCGCCATCTTCAACGGATACCCCGACGCAGGTATCCAAGGCATTCGGCAAGGCACCAGTAATCCCATCGAAACGCTGCCCGCCGACGTGCGCGAATATCCGGACGCGGTGGCACACGCATTGAGCCAGCTACGTCTTGTCGGCGTGAACGGCCCTTACTCGGTCTTGCTCGGAGCCAACGAATACACCACGCTCGCCGAAACCCGCGATCACGGTTACCCCGTCCTGGAGCACGTCAAGCGTATCGTCGACGGCAATCTAATCTGGGCGCCAGCCATCGAAGGTGCGTTCGTCCTGACCACGCGCGGCGGCGATTTCGAGCTCACCCTCGGACAAGATGTTTCGATCGGTTACCTCAGCCACACCGATACCGTGGTGAGGCTGTATCTCCAGGAGACATTCGTTTTCCGCGTCCTTACCAGCGAAGCCTCTGTTGCGCTCTCGCCGTCACCAAAATCTTCGTAGGCGTGTTCCGCATAGCTTGGCTGTGTTGATGAAACACCGTCAGGTGAACATCTCATGGTTCCATCTGCGCCGGACTTCGGTGGGTCGCGAGAAATGGCCGTCGAGCCATATAAGCCGGAAAATCAGGCCGGTGCTGCAAGACATCGGACGCAATGCAAAAGCTTGGAACATCCTCGCGCCCTCGGCAAACATCAAAAGGATGAGTTCGGCTCACTTCGAATTCCCTTATGGCAAACACTTACAACCCCATAAGTATCGACGAGTATCTACGCGAGCGCTTGATGCCCGTGGAAGGAGCGATTCCTCATGTACAAGGAATCGAGATGTACGGCAATTCCATCCCCGCCGGGACGGTTGGCGGCGACCTATTTGAATACATAAACTTTGATCAGCGCTACGACATCGATGCGCGAATTCAGCGAGCCCTGAAGCGATCGAAGGAGTACCTCGAGCTGCTTCCGGCGGGCGCGGCGCCACGCAATTCAGTGGATGACCATGTCAAATGGTTGAAATCAAGGCCGGGTTACAAACCTGAGATGGAGAGTGAATATAGAGCCGCACGAAGTTCGGAGCAGGTGCGAGTTGCGGAAGATCTGCAGGAACTTCATAGCACAGCGGGTGTCCTGGTCGTGGACGCTCAAGGCCACGGAATCATTTCAGCGAAAATCGCTTCGACGGTTCACGACACCTTTCACGCCCTTATGCTTTCCGAACTCGATCACCAGGGAAAGACGACTACGGAGTTTTTCGAGCAAATCAACCTGCGATTGGCGCAGTCCCTCACGGCCCGGAATGCCCTCGGTAGGAGCGAAAACGAGGACGCGCAGGAAATTGCCACCATGCTCTACGGTGAAGTACGCCCTTATGGAAATTTTCGATTCGTTAATTTTGGGCATCCACCGCCGCTGGTTTTCTCTGCCGAATACCGCAAATTCATGGACATAGATAGAAACCAGATGGTTCAATTCCTGCCGCTCGGCGTGCAGATCCCTGAAGATCATCCGGATCACAACAAATACTTTTCCCTGGAACCCCGGCAGGGGAGCGCGAATTCCTCGGATGTGGCGGAGCTAACCCTATTGAGTCCGGGTGACATTTTCTTTCTTTACAGCGACGGGGTTTATGACGGCAGCGACAAGGAAGAACGTCGGCAGCTGGAAAGTGTCATGCGTGAGCACAACAGGCAGACGCCAAAAGACATGTGCAACGCATTGCTCGAATACGCTGTCAAACGAGACGATCGTCTGCGACAGATTGGCGAAGAATATCGTATCGACGACAAGACGGTCTTTATCATCAAGCGAAATTGACGAATGCTGTGACGACCCTTCTCCGGCAACGGGTGTAATCACGTCAACAGCCTCGAGCACGCGCCAGGTGTAATTTGGAATGAAACTGTTGTGGTAAGTCGTGGCTCTGATGGATTTCGAGCGACCAATTATTTCCCGCACAGTCACTATGCGGGGCCAAACGGTTTTCTGTAAGTCTCAGAAAAATTAGCGGATGAGCCTGTAAGCCGGATTCTGTCCTGCGCGCCATCCCGTGAAGGATAATACGCAGCGGCGATCATTCCTCTAGTCCCGGTGTCGCCACCGGGATCCAGCAGCCTACCCGAGGGTTGCTCTCAACGACGGATTGCTCCATCGTCGAGGGAAAACGCCCACTTGCGCGAGCATTCTCGGCGAGCCGGGCCGGCTCTCCCCTCCTATTTGGCCTTGCACCACGCGGGGTTTTCCGTGCCTCCGATGTTGCCATCGGAGCGGTGGGCTCTTACCCCACCTTTTCACCCTTGCCAAACTGAGCGAGCGTTTCGAAGACGTCTCGCAGGTTTTCCTGCGCGATGCCACCGTGCTTCTCCCAGCCGGCGGTATATTCTCTGTGGCACTTTCCGTGAACAGTAGCACAGGCTTCAGCCTGTGAGCTTTTTCGCTGCGATTCGCACGCAGCAGCAAGTTCCACAGACTGAAGTCTGCGCTACTGCCCCCCTGGCGTTACCAGGCGCGTTGCCCTTTACCCTGAGCCTGCAAAGCAGGCGAAGGGTTTACCCCGAAGCCCGAAGGCCCCGGATTTCTTCGTCACCGGCTCTCGCGAGCCTACGACGACGGTGTCCGGACTTTCCTCCCGCTGCGCCCGCGTAGCACCGGGCTTTAGCCCGGCACTGCACGGCACAGCCAGCGATCACCCGGCTCACCCGCCACCATTATTGTATCGCGGTATGACTCGGACAATCTAGAAGTTGCCAATCGATGTGGATCACATCCAAGTTTCCCGCACCTCTCCGCCGAAATCTGCAAATCGCTCAAACTCTCCACCAAAAATAAAAATTTGTTCCATTTCAGCAACTTCAAAGAAACAAAAGACTTGCTCCGCCGAGCGGCGCCAGCTACCGTCGAGAAAACCCTCGTTCCATCAGAACCAGCCGGAGGAAGCTAATGCCCGACCAATATCCACCAAGCCAAAATCCATTCGACCTCCAAAGAGGCTTTCCCTCATGGCTCGGAGCAATCGTGGGCGTCATTGCGGGCACCGTCTATGGACTCGCGGGTTTCTTCCTATTGAAGATGTCGCTCGGCCCACGCATGGGCCAAGTTATCTTTATCCTGTTCCCCCTCTTGGTTGGCGCGACGATTGCCATGGTCACGCCGCGCGGAATTTCCAGTGCGGCCTTGTTGTCAGTCACGATTTCGCTCTTGATTTGCCTTGGCTCTTTGATTGCCATGCATGCCGAAGGAATTCTTTGCGCGGTCCTGGCCTTTCCGCTGATTTTTATCCCGCTTGTGATTGGCGTTGCGATAGGCACAGTTCTGCGCAATATGATTCGCCCTTTCGAGAGTGTCAAAACGAATTGCCTCATTCTGCTGATTGCGCCCGTCTTGCTTTTTGGCGGGCATCGGCTGGAAGTCAAAGCATTCCCGCAAGCGCGGACGCAAACCATCACATCAACAATCCATTTGGCCGCAGCCCCCGAAGAGGTCTGGGCGAATATTCAGTCACTCGACAAACTGGCTGGCAGAAAGCCCCTACTAATGCACATAGGGTTGCCCATTCCGCAGAAGTGCGTGCTGCAAGGCACTTCCGTGGGCAGCAAACGAATCTGCTATTTCGATCAAGGCTCCATTGAAGAGTCTGTCCTCGAATGGGATCCACCGCAAAGGATGCGCCTCGCTATTGATCGGACGAACATGCCCGGACGACATTGGCTCGAGTTTGACGGCGCCGAATACGATTTGAAAGGCGACGCAACCGGCACCACGCTCACCCGAGTGACGACGATTCGCTCCAACTTGCAGCCCGCCTGGTATTGGGCGCGCTTTGAAAGCTGGGGAGTGCAGAGCGAACACGAGTATCTTTTCAGCGATCTAGTAAGCCGTTTTCCTAGCTCCCAACCGCGCTAACCGTCGGCCGCTGTGGGATTTGCTCTTGCTCCCGGAATAAATGAAACCTACAATCCGCGCAATGCATGTCCGCGAAGCCAAGAATTTTCTTGTCGCACAAACCGCGCACCAGGCCGCGCTCGAAGGCGTGCCTCTCTCTGACCTCGAAAAACGGATGATGTATTTCACTGAAAGCCCTGACGCAGTGGAAGATCCGGTCACGCTCAACGAAGAATTCGAAGCTCAATACGATTCGGAAGAATACGAATCCAAGATTGCAAAACTTCTTCGCCGCGCGCACGCAAGAGTAAAAAAAGAAAGTCCGGAAAAAGCACGCCTCTGGAGCGATGCGATCCGCACCTTGAACAAAGGTGATCACTACATCTTGGTCCTTTGGAGTCTCCAATCGACTGACGAACGCCCTCCCTACGATTCCTTAAAACTCTTAGCTGCGGCGATTCTCATTGCCTTGGCGATGCTTGCTTGGGAGTTCTGGGTGGCTCCGAGGGTTTCTGGAACCGGCAGGTTGTCATCCGCGCTTCACGCGCTCTGGAAGGCGCTGCAGGCTTCGAGGATCATTCTATTCTGCGCCGCCATAGCATTAGGTCTCTCGGCCCTGCTCGCTCGGTTCCTCTTGCTTTCGCGCGATCACGAAAGAAAGCGAAAAGCTCAAGGCCATTAACCTTCGCGACGGCCCACATACATTTCTACTCAATTATTTGCTGGAAAGCAGCTTCTCGAATTCCGTTTCGGTGAGGATCGCGACGCCAAGTTCCTTGGCTTTGTCATATTTCGAGCCTGGATCAGTCCCCACCACCACATAGTCTGTCTTCTTACTCACAGAGCCGGAAATTTTTCCGCCATGCTGCTGCACCAATTCCGCGGCTTCTTCTCGCGAACGATTCGCCAAGCCGCCTGTGAACACAAAGCTCTTCCCCGCGAACTTGTCGCTCTTTACTTCTCGTTTTTCGGCGGTTGGATGCACGCCAACTTTATTTAGCTTCTTAATAAGCTGCCGATTCGCAGCCTCCGAAAAAAACTCAACAATCGAAGCCGCCACCTTGGGTCCGACTTCATGCACAGCCTTCAACTGCTCTTCCTTCGCGGCAGCCAATTCCTCCAGCGACGAAAAGTGCTCTGCAAGCAACTGCCCCGTTCTTTCGCCGACGGAAAATATCCCCAACGCATAAATTAGCCGCGCCAAACTGTTTTTCTTGCTGCCTTCAATCTCCTCGAGCAAATTCTGCGCCGATTTTTCCGCCATGCGATCGAGCGCCGCAACATCGTCCTCTTTCAACGCATAAAGATCCGCGACATCCTTCACCAGCCCTTTGTCCACCAACTGATCGACGATTTTGTCGCCGAGCCCATCGATATTCATCGCGTGCCGGCTGGCATAGTGCAGCAACGACTCCTTCCGCTTCGCCGGGCACGCGGCATTCACGCACCGGTAAGCCACCTCCTCTTCCACGTGATGAATCGCGCTGTGACATTCGGGACAATGCTTCGGCATGCGAAACGGCTTGCGGTTCTTCCCTTCCCTGACGACTTTCAACACGTGCGGGATCACTTCGCCCGCGCGCTCGATCAGCACCGTATCGCCAATCTGCACGCCGAGCCGCCCCACCTCATCCATGTTGTGCAACGTGGAACGGCTGACAGTGACGCCTCCCACTTGCACCGGCTCCAGAAACGCCACTGGCGTCAACGCGCCCGTCCGTCCCACATTCACGCGAATATCATTAACAACCGTCGTCTCCTGCCGCGCCGGATATTTGTAAGCAATCGCCCACCGCGGAGCTTTCGACGTGAATCCCAATTCATTCTGAATCCCCGTCGAATTCACCTTAATCACCACGCCATCGATCTCGTACGGCAGCTTCTCCCGCTTCGCGTCCCAATCCTCGCAATACGCAATCACCGCATCAATCCCATTGCACAACTTCCAATCGTCCGAAGCGCGGAATCGCAGTTGCTTAAGCGCCAGCAAGCTCTCCGAGTGTTTCGGAAAAGGAACCTTGCCATCCACAAAAAGGTAGTACGCGAAAAAGTCCAGCCGCCTCGCCGCGGTGATCGACGGATCGAGGACCCGCACCGCACCAGCCGCGGAGTTCCGCGCGTTCACAAAAATCTTTCCGCCAGACAGCTCCTGCTGCCGGTTCAACGCTTCAAACGCCTTCCGCGTCATCAGCACTTCCCCGCGCACTTCAAAATCGGCGGGGATTTTTGCCTTCTTCAAAACATCCGCATCCATTCGCAGCGGAATCGACCGAATCGTTTTTACATTGGGCGTGACGTCTTCGCCGGTCGTTCCATCGCCCCGCGTAACGCCGCGTACAAGTTTGCCTCCCGCGTATTGCAGCGAAATGCTCAGCCCATCAAACTTGTGTTCGGCGATGTATTCGATTTTTTCCCGCCCGATGCCTTCGCGCACGCGTCGGTCGAAATCGCGCAGCGCATCATACGAAAACGCGTTGTCGAGGCTCAGCATCGCCCGCGCATGCTGCACCGTCTGGAATCCTTCGCGGGGAGTGCCGCCAACGCGGACGGTCTGCGAATCAGACGTAATCAGTTCGGGATGCGCGGCTTCGAGCGCCTGTAGCTTCTGCATCAGCTTGTCGTAAGCGGCGTCGGAAATTTCCGGATCATCCAGAACGTAATAGCGGTGTTCGTGGTGCCGGAGCTTTTCGCGAAGCCCTTCAATTTCTTTTTTGATGGCAGCAGACGCGCCTTTGGCCATGAAACCCTCAGGAGAAGGAATAGCTCAATTTCGTCTGACATTATATAGAATGAATACCGGAAGAAACGAACTGGGAGCACGCCCCTGGAGTGCGGCAGCTCTGCTGCCGCTTTTCTCAGCAACCCGCACCAATATATATTTGGAGAGGCCACTAGGTCCGGCCCGAACTGAGAATGATAGCCGAAATCCAAAACGCGCTGCTGATTCACAACCCCAACGCCGGCAACGGTGGCAAGGGGCGCCGCACCATGCTGGAGGAAGCCCGCCGCATTTTTGCCGCAGCCGGTATCCACACCGACCTCTCCGAAACCACGAAAGCAGGCGATGCCACGGAGTTCGCTCAGCGCGCCAATAAGGAAAAGCGCCAGCTCGTCATCGCTTGCGGCGGCGACGGCACTGTAAACGAAGTCGTCAACGGCTTGGCTGGCCAGGAAAATGGCCACCGCGTCCCGCTCGCGCTCTTACCAGGCGGTACCGCTAACATTCTCGCCAAAGAATTAAATCTGCCCTGGGACATACCGAGCGCGGCGGAAATGCTCGTTCGTGGAGCGGTACGAGATATTCCGCTGGGACTGGCCACTCCGCTAAACGAACCCGCGAAAACAAAATATTTTCTCAGCGTCGCAGGAGCGGGACCCGATGGGATGATCGTGTATTCCATCGATCTCGACCTCAAAGCCCGCGTTGGTATCCTGGCGTACTGGTGGCAAGGAGCGCGCGAAGCCTTCCGCTATAAATTCAAGCATTTTCGAGTCAGTGCCGCAGGGAAACAGATTGACTCCTCGCTCGTTGTGGTAGGTCGCACGAAACATTACGGCGGGCCCTTCAAAATCACCACTGAGGCAGATTTGTACGAAGATCAGTTCGAGCTGCTGGCGCTGACCTCGCAGAGCGGCTTGCGATATCTCAGTTACCTTCCCTCGCTGTGGCTGGAGAAACTTCGCGGCACAGACGGCGTCCACTTCTGGAAAGCGGATAGCGTCCTCTGTGAACCTCTTGGCGAAGAACCGATCTACGCGCAGGTGGACGGCGAACGGCTCGCCCGCCTCCCTGTCGAGTTCAAAATCATCCCGCGCGCACTAAAGCTGCTCGTGCCGGGCAACGGCCTTCCTGCCCAAGTGAAAGCAGCCGCGAACTCATAACCGTGGACATCGTCACCCATGGACTCGCCTCATTCGCCGTCGCCCGGGGCTTTTTTCCCCGCGCCAGCAAATTGGCGATGGCAAGCGCTGTCCTTGCCGGAACGATCGCGAACATCGACTCGTTCAGCAGCTACTTCGGCCCATCGGCCTACCTCACTTGGCACGGAACTTATACTCACTCGGTTCTCGTAGCTATTCTTATTTCGGCGGTGTCTCTCGCAATTTTCATAGTAAGGACTTTCAGAGGAGGATTGGGTATCGAGACAGAAGTGCCGAAGAGTAATTCGGTCTCCATTGACGTGCGCTCCCTGCGAATACTGATTTTGGGAACGTTCTTGCTGCCCCTGTGTGCCGCTTTGCTGCATATCGGCATGGATGCGTGCCAATCCAACGGCGTCGCGCTTTTCTGGCCATTTAGCTCCAGGCGGTTTGCAGAGGATTGGCTCCCCGGCCTCGACCCATGGATTCTCACAATTCTCATCGCCTGCATCGCGCTTCCGGAGCTGCTCCGCCTTGTCAGTTCCGAAATCGGCGCCAAATCAATAAAGCCGCGTGGACAAACCGGCGCGCTCGTCGGCCTCGCTCTCGTCCTGGTTTATGTAGGCGCACGCGCCACTCTGCATTCGAATGTGCTGGCCCTGATGGAATCGCGGACGTTTCACGGCGAAACTCCGCGCCGCGTGAGTGCTTTCCCGGAGTCTCTCTCAATCCTCACCTGGCATGGAATCGTCGAAACCGAAAGTGCGCTGAACGAAATCGACGTTGATGCCGTTTCCGCCGACACCTTCGACCCCGACTCCAGCGTGAAGCTATTCAAGCCGGATTCTTCTCCCTCACTTGATGCCGCCCGAAACACCGTCGTGGCCAAGCGATTTCTCGCCACGGCGCAAATTCCGAAAGCCAGCATAGAAAAAATGGAAGGTGGCTACGTTGTCGTTTTGCGGGACTTACGTTATGCCGCGGCAGGCGAGACGGCGCATGAGATCGCCGCTGTCATCGGGCTCGATCCGACCAACAAAGTTACTTCTCAAGAGTTGGTCTGGGCTCGCGACCTGCGCCACTGATAGTCTCTGTAAAGTGCGGCAGCTCTGCTGCCGCTTTTCCCAACGTTGCGTACAACTCTATCTCTGTCGAGGCTCAATAGGCAGCTCATGATGAGGCCTATGCCGCAGAATCCATCGCGAAAGCAAATAGCTCACTGCAACCAGCACAATCGCGAGCACTGACACTTGCAACTTGTGCGCCGCGAGATACGGCATCGCGTCCGCGCCATAGCGAACGGCGAGGTAGCCCACGCCAAAATAGCGAAATAAACGCGCCAGTGTGATCGCCGAAACAAATCCGAAGAGCGGCGCCTCAAAAACGCCGGCTGCAAACACAAATATTTTAAACGGCGTTGGCGGCGGCAAAAGCGCAGCAATCAACATTCCTCCAAACCCATTGCGCTCGACCCAATGGCGAATCGCATGCGCGCGCGCCCCTGCCTTCTTGTGGAAATAAGCCTCCCCGCCCATGCGCGCCAGAAAGTAAAGCAACACGCAGCCCAGCACCGAACCCGTCGCCGCCATCAAAGCGTAAAGCGGCATCCGCGCGTGATTCTGCATGGACAACTGAATGAGAAGCAGATCGTTGATAATGGGAAACGAGAGAACCGATGAATCCAGAAAAGAAATGAGAAAAAGACCCGGTGCTCCCAGCCCGCTGGCGAAGGCGATAATCTTCTGCTTCCAGCCGTTCAAACTTAGTGACAATCGCAACTCCCACGGTCAACTTCTTCCCCGCTGCAAGCCGCCAATTTTTTCCGACACGCGTACAACCGAGCCCTTCCATGCATCCTAAAATGGAAAGCGTTCAGTCTAGCAGACCCTCTGTGGAGTGCGGCAGCTCTGCTGCCGCTTTCGCAATTGCCCCACTGCCCCAGTCAAACGCAAATGAGGAAACGACCCAAAGTCAAGCGAGGGATTATTGCGAAAACGCCGCACGGTCGAAGTGGTTCATGAAGATCTGCATCAAAGCCGTACGGTGAAGATTCGGCAGCCGCGGTATTTCGCCGATTACCCGGACGTGTCCGAACTTTTCGATCGTCTCTCGATTTTCCCGGTTCTGGTCACCGATCAAAACCACGCCATGCACCGGCAATTCGGCAGCGTGCAAAGCCGCCAGCGTCAACAATGTGTGATTGATAGTCCCCGCGCCGCTGCGTGCCGCGAGAATCACCGGCAGCTTAAACTTGACCATCATGTCCAGCATGAACTGCTTCTGATTGATGGGCACCAGCACGCCGCCCAAGCCCTCGACGACCAGCCAGTCGTTCAACAAACTGGTCGGCATGTTGATTCGCCCCAGATCGATTTCTACGCCCGCCCAGCGCGCCGCCAGATCAGGCGAAACCGGCGGCACAAACTTATAAACTTCGTCCAGCGTGCGGTCCGTCCCGATTCCCGCGAGCCGCATCACCGTCACACGGTCGGAGCCTTCAAGCGTCCCCGTCTGGATCGGCTTCCAATAGACCGCATCCAACGCTGCGCACAGCAGCGCTGACAGTGTTGTCTTTCCGACGCCGGCATCCGTCCCAGTAATAAAGAAATGATGTCTCACGCGTGTCCCGTGGCTTGATCGTAGTGGTTCCGCGCTCGAACGTTCAGCGACACAGACGCCCCGAGGCGGCCCCAATAGTCTTCAGCGCGTTTTCCATCGTGGCGAGCTCCGTTGTGGCGAGCTCCGTTGTGGCGAACTGCATCGATGGCAGCCGCACGGCTTGCTGCTTGCGAAAAATCTCTGTTCATGGGCCCCCGTATACGCCGGGTGTTTCCTGCTCTAGCAATGAAGGCATGTTACCATCGCTTTGCAATTCTTTTTCGTCCGCATATGCAGGGCGATACCGTCCTATAAACGTCCCAAAAGGCACTCTCGGAGCCGATACCCGGGCGACTGCTCCCAAGCAGAACGACCTTCAGCCAGTTTGACCCGCCACTCCGCTAAATGTTATAAATCAACGTTTTGTGTACGCCCGTTTTCGGGCCCAACAGGGGCTGTCCGCCAGGATGCACGGCGGCAGATAGGTTGGGTACGCTTGCAGGCAGCCTCGGTCCGGCCGGGGAGCACAAAAGCCAAAAGCGTTATTCCTGTCCTGTTTTGAGGTGGGAGTCTTTTGAAGTCCGGCAAGGCCATCCCCCGCGCTGAAAAGCGGCTGTCGGATGAAATGGTGTGCCGGAAACGAGTGTGCAGGGCGGCGGTCGACCCTGAATCCGATTTTTCTTCATGGAGGATTTTTAATGCGCACCTGGCTTGCGAGTGCCTGGTCCCTGGGATGTAGATTCGCCAAAGGTAGTGTCGCAGCCGCTCTTCTGAGCCTTTTCACGGGCGCTGCCGCTTCGGCAGCTGAGGAACCCGGCGGCGAAGCTGCCTTGAAAGTGCCCGATCTTTCGCAAGTAAGCTTTCTCGGAATCGATGGCCACAAGCTGCTTCTCTTTGGCATTGTCTTCTGCGTGTTTGGACTCATTTTCGGATTGGCAATTTACAGCCGCCTCAAAGGCATGGCCGTCCACAAGTCCATGCGCGATATCTCTGAGCTCATCTACGAAACCTGCAAAACGTACCTTTTCACGCAAGGCAAATTCCTCGTTTTTCTTTGGCTTTTCATCGCGGTAGTCATCGTCCTTTATTTCGGCGTCCTCGCTCCGGTACATCCCACCGCAGTCACTCTGCCAATCATTCTCATATTCAGTGTCGTCGGCATGGCGGGTAGCTACGGCGTCGCTTGGTTCGGCATTCGCGTGAACACTTTCGCCAACTCACGCACCGCCTTCGCCGCCCTTCGTGGCAAGCCTTATCCGATTTATCACACACCGCTCGAGGCTGGAATGAGCATCGGCATGATGCTCATCAGCGTCGAGCTCCTGATGATGCTTTTCATCCTGCTGTTTATACCGGGCGACTACGCAGGCCCGTGTTTCATCGGCTTCGCCATCGGTGAATCGCTAGGCGCGGCTGTGTTGCGCATCGCCGGCGGCATCTTCACGAAAATCGCCGATATCGGCTCCGACCTGATGAAAATCGTCTTCAAAATCAAGGAAGACGACGCGCGCAATCCTGGTGTTATTGCCGATTGCACCGGAGATAATGCGGGGGATTCGGTCGGGCCAAGTGCGGACGGGTTTGAAACCTATGGCGTGACTGGCGTCGCGCTCATCACTTTTATTCTTCTTGCCGTGAAAGACCCGAAAGTCCAAGTGCAGTTGCTCGTCTGGATTTTCGTTATGCGTATCATGATGCTGGTTTCCAGCGCGGGAGCGTATTTCATCAACGGCTTCATTGCCAAAGCCAAATACGGCAACGCGAACGAAATGAATTACGAAGCGCCCCTAACATCGCTCGTGTGGATCACTTCCATCGTTTCGATTGCGCTTACTTACTTAATTTCTTTCTACGTGATTCCCATTCTCGGCACAGACTCCTCGCAATGGTGGAAGCTGGCGACGATCATCTCCTGCGGCACGCTCGCAGGCGCGGTCATTCCAGAGCTGGTGAAAGCTTTCACTTCCACGGAGTCCCGCCACGTTAAGGAAGTCGTCGCTTCGGCGGAAGAAGGCGGCGCATCGCTCGGCATCCTCTCCGGCTTCGTTGCTGGAAATTTCTCGGCCTACTACATCGGCTTGGCAATGGTCGTCCTGATGTCCCTCGGCTATCTCATCAGCACTCTCGACCTCGGGCTGCTCATGCTCGCGCCAGCTGTCTTTGCGTTCGGGCTGGTGGCTTTCGGCTTCCTCGGCATGGGCCCGGTCACCATCGCTGTCGATTCTTACGGCCCCGTCACCGACAACGCGCAATCCGTCTACGAACTCTCGCTGATCGAGCAAATTCCCGGCATCCAGCAGGAATTGAAAAAAGACTACAACATCGACGTGAACTTCGAGCGCGCCAAGGAAATGCTCGAAGCCAACGACGGCGCGGGTAACACGTTCAAAGCCACTGCCAAGCCCGTGCTCATAGGCACGGCCGTCGTCGGCGCGACCACGATGATCTTCTCCATCATCATGGCGCTTACCCACGGCCTCACCGAAAACGTGAACAATCTTTCGCTCCTTCACGCGCCTTTCGTGCTTGGCCTAATCACCGGCGGCGCAATGATCTACTGGTTCACCGGCGCAAGCACGCAAGCCGTAACCACCGGCGCTTACCGCGCCGTCGAATTCATCAAAGCGAACATTCACCTCGAAGGCGCAGCCGCCGCCAGCATCGCCGACAGCAAAAAAGTCGTCGAAATCTGCACCAAGTACGCGCAGAAGGGCATGCTCAACATTTTCATCGCCGTCTTCTTCGCCACGCTGTCCTTCGCCTTCATCGAGCCTTTCTTTTTCATCGGCTATCTTTTCTCCATCGCCATCTTCGGCCTCTATCAAGCCATCTTCATGGCCAATGCCGGCGGCGCCTGGGACAACGCCAAGAAAATCGTCGAAGTCGAACTCAAACAAAAAGGCACGCCGCTCCACGACGCCACAGTCATAGGCGACACGGTTGGCGATCCCTTCAAGGACACCTCCTCCGTCGCGCTCAACCCAGTCATTAAGTTCACTACGCTCTTCGGCCTGCTAGCCGTCGAGCTAGCCGTGCAACTCACCGCCAGCCAAGGCAGCAACCTGACGCACATACTCGCAGCCGCATTCTTCGTAGTCTCGTTCGTCTTCGTCTACCGCTCGTTCTACAGCATGCGCATCCGCGGCTCCGCCGCGTAATCGCAACTGCGTTCAATCGCGAAACACCAAAGGGACAGCCGCTGGCTGCCCCTTTGGTGTTAGGTGCTATTAACCTCAGCGGCGGTTAGGCGTATAGTTCGAGTTATGGACAGGTGGTCGTATCTGGAAATAGGGTCACTCCGGAAGGCTCACACGAGTGAGCCGGGCGCGACCCAGGTTCGCGTCATGCCCTTTGGACCGTATGGCGGTGGCCAGATCACCGGGCATCCCATTGGACTTGTCATCGTGATCGGTTTCATCGCTATGGCGCTCGTAGGGATACCGGAGGCGCTCGGTTTTTTTGTCATTTCCCTTGGCTTGGGCGTTACCTTTGGGATTTTCCTGTGGTTTCGGCGTCAATCGAATAGCGTGTTTTAGTTCCTCCCGACAGCGATTCCCAGTTTTTCTTTAACTGCTTGTGTTCTCAGAAAGAATTCAGCGTTAGAATCCTCGCGCATCGGAGCCGAGGTCCGAACCATGAAAACAAGCCGTCTCTCCCTTTTGGCCGCTGTGGTCATCGCAGCAACTCCAAGCATTACTCTTGCCCAAGTCGATCCCAAGTGGGAAATACACGACCGCAACCGTCCAAATCCGACGGTGGTCACGCCCGGCACGGCCAGCACCCAGGAGACGCCGGGAAAGCCGCCTTCGGACGCCATTGTGCTCTTCGACGGGAAGGATTTGTCGCAATGGGTGGTGAAGAAAGACGGAAGTCCCGCCAAGTGGAAGGTCGAGAACGGCTACTTCGAGGTCGCTCCGAAAACTGGCGACATCCGTACGAAGGACTCCTTCGGCGACTGCCAGCTTCACGTCGAATTCCGCGAACCAGACCCGCCGAAAGGGGAAGATCAGGATCGCGGCAACAGCGGCGTTTTCCTGATGGGCCTCTACGAAATCCAGGTGCTCGATTCCTACAACAGCAAGACCTACGCGGACGGACAGGTGTCAGCCGTGTACGGCCAATATCCGCCGCTCGTAAATGCTACGCGCGCACCCGGCCAATGGCAGACCTACGACATCATCTGGCACGGACCGCGCTTCGACGCATCCGGAAAACTGACTCGGCCCGCGCACGTTACCGTTCTTCACAACGGCGTGCTCACACAAGACAACGTCGAGCCCACCGGACCAACCGGCCACCATGTCCGTCCGCCGTACGAAGCGGGCCCGGACAAGCTGCCGCTCGCGCTACAGGATCACAATCACCCGGTCCGCTACCGCAACATCTGGATTCGCGAGCTCAAGACCGCAGAGTGATTTGCCCGGGTCAGAAACTGGGCTGAATGGTATGCATTCGCTGTGGAGAGTGCCGCGTACTTCTCAGACTTTGGCTGTGTGTAGTGGGTCAGCGAAATAACTCGCTGTTCCGGAGTCCGCATCGGTCACTTGCCTGAATAAGGCGGTGGTCTCAATAGGTCGATGCAATTGAGCCGAAACGATTGAACAAAGTTTGGATTGAGCCGGAATTTCTCACACTGCGCTCAAGAAAACGGAAAAGCAACCGATAAGAACTTTGAAATCCGCTTGGCCACGCCTCGATTTCACACGTCCGGTAAGGCGACTAACCAGGACCTAGCGATTCAAGATCGCTATTTCACAAGCTCTTCGCCGCGCACATTGAAGGTCTTGCTCAAGAATACCGAGCTAGGTGGTACTCCCTACCCACCGATCCATTCGTTGATGTTTACTTGATCTCTTCCAAGTCACTCGGCTTCCAGCTTAGGCTCAGATACTCCTGTTTGGGGCCGTAGAGGCGAAGAATGACGAAGTAGCCTTTTCCCGGCACCGACTTCAACCAGTTTGCTTCCTTGCCGGAGGGCGAGGCGGGACCGACGTACAGGTCTACTGATCCGTCTGCGTTCACCACCGGATGGTCATGCGAATTTAGCGAGGGGAACGGCTGTCCATTGTCGAGGCCGGATGCTGTCAGCGCGTCATAGAGAGTTAGCGACCAAAAGTTCGCGGCGGGAATTGGGGCGGGCAGATGCAGCTTGTACGACTTGTTGCCGCTGTACAGTTGTCCCGTACTGTCCTTGAACCCTATTAGGTACGCAGCCCCTTTGTCCGGCACCTTGGAGATCATGCCAGGACTGACCGCATAGTAGTTCGTGAAGAACGCGATCCTGGAGTCTAGGTCTCGGAAACTGCCGTCGCGCCACAGGAACTCAATGCTCAACTCAAAGCCGTTCGGAGAGTATCCGCCAAGGAGCGGCGTGGCCCACTGTCGGTCTTGATAGATGTGAGCAGCCGGTTTGGTCAAAATATTGTTGAACGCCGCTACCTTTGACATCTTGAAAGCGGTCTTCGCCGCAGCATCAAGAATCGCCTTGGCGCCCTCGTCCGGCGTGAATGGCTGGCCCTTGAAAATACCGATGCCAGCCAGCATCCCGCGCCAGTCCACGTTGGCGGTCTCAATCACCTCGCTGTCGATGAACCGCGACAGCATCTGGAAGTAGCTGCCGTCCTGAGGAAACAGCATGTTAACGGTGCCGTCCGAAGCGTCCGGGAACTGCATCGTCTTGGCGGTGTCCTTTTTTCCGAGTGGATAGATGCGCGTCTGCTCGATGAGTTTAACTGGTTCGGAGAGTTTAGTTGGATCAGTAAAAAATGCTCGCCAGAACACGAAGACGTTGTTCGTGAGCGGACGGTACACGAAATATCCCGCAGGCACCGCGCCCTTGTAGCCAGGCGGAACGAGCAAGTATTTTCCACCTTTGCCTCTGTCCGGACCGGCAAAGCCAACGTCACCAGCAAAGGCATGGCCGTCGACTGTCGGGCCGGGTATTGGCCGTTGCCAGAAATCGTCGAGGATGCCCTGTTGTCCCGGCGGCAAGTCGATGACAAGCGGTCCGTCCTTGCCGAGGTCAACATAGCCCATGGCGTAGATCACATCCGAGTTCGGCGTGGTCACCAGTGTCCTTGCGCTGAGGCGCTCCTTCCACACTGGCAGCACGTTGTAGCCCGCACCGAAGCGCGCCTCCGACCCCTGCTTCATGGCCCACATGTTGACCGCAGGCAAAGCCCACAGATACGACTGCACGCCGCGCTCGAAAAGCAATTCGTCCGTGAGCCGCTTCGCCGTTTCCTCGGTCGGATAGTCCTCATGGAAGGGAAGTTTGGCGAGTTCGTTCCATCGGGCGTCCTGCGCGAGCGTGGGGCTCGCGAGCCCTAACACGAATACAAACGAAAAGAGAGCGTTGAGCTTCATTGCTATCCTCCTTGGCATCGCTATTTCACCAGCTCGACGTCGGGCATCTTGAATGATTTGTTCCAGAAAGGTTCCTCGGGTGCGTAGAGCCGGAGCCACGGATAGGGTTCTTTGTCCTCTGTTGGAATCCAATTGGATTCCATGCCCGTCGGTGCTTTTGGTCCAAAATATAGGTCAACGCTACCGTCGGCGCTTTTTTTCATTTGATCCAAGTTGAATGAACCTAGCCCAGCACAGTCTTGTGGGTTTTTGATGAAAGCCCAAGTCCGGCGATCGTATATCGTCAGCGACCAAAACTGCCTGGCTGGAATTTCTTTCGGGATGTGCAGCTTGTACGTCTTGCCCGCCCTGAGAGGGTGCCCGTCACTGTCCGCGACTGGTGCGAGATAAACAGTTCCGGCATGCTCGGTCAGCACCTTTGGATAGAAGGTAAAGAAAAACCAAGCTGCAGCCCGCTTGTCGATTTGTACGGCATTGTCTGTCACGAAGCTAAACCCACGGTCTACATCAGGAACCATCGCAAAATTCCAGTGGCGGTCAGGCCAGTATAAATTCTCGGCGAACAATTTCGTGTCGAGTTCTTGCATGTAGTAATAAGCATCGACTATTCCTCGCTCCAAAGCCGCTTTGTACTTCTCTGGAGGGTTGAATGGTTTTCCGGGTTCGATGCCTATTGTTGCCAGCATTCCCATCATAACCATGTCGCGTGGTTGCACGGGTTCGACGCTTACGACGTCGTAGATGTCCTTCAGCGCTCGAATACCATAGAAGGGCAGGGTATGCAGTGGGTACGGGCGACCGTCCGTGAAGCGCGTCGGTTTGGGATTAGGCGCTTCGGACAGTGGGTACATTTTAAGTGTCAGGCTGTAGGCGTGTGCGTCTGCGTCAGTTGCTCCCCCAATTGGAATGGAGCGAAATCCAAAAAGGATTCGATAGCTAGTGGAGTGAATCACGAGATAACCATCGGGGACGGAATCTTTGTAACCGGGCGGGAGAAACAGATACTTGCCTCCCTCGCCTTTGTCGAGTCCGGACGGTCCGACATCGGCAATCGTGGCCTGCCACGCGTCGACGACTTGACCGTAGAGAACAGCTTTGTCTGTCTTGGCCGGAACTTCCACCACAACCGGACCCTTTTGCAGGTCGGATACCGCTCCGACATACGGCGTCACCTGATTGGGCGTAATCAGTTCGTGCGCCATTGTCAGAGGGCCAGAAAATGCGGTAATTACATTGTCAGCCATTCTGGGCTGCTCTAACAACCCAACGCGGAAGCGGTAGATTGCCGATGCGGGCGTGGCCCATAAGACCGCCTCGAACGCTCTTTGGTAGGCAACTTGTTCGCCCAGGTCCTTCACGGATTGCTTGGCTCCGCGATCGGGCTGGCCTCCAAGCGGTTCACCTTGCGCGTTCACTCTGGACACCGAACACAAAAAGAGAGCTACACCAAGCGTCGCGGCAGCAAATTGGTTGCGCACTGTCGTTCTCCCCCCAAATCTAAATGGGGACAACAAATAACTTAAAGGATCGCCTACCCACTACTGTCAGAACTAACAGGCGCGTCCGCTGAGTCTTGGTCAAAATATGGAGCGTTCTTAGAGCAAGTCCCGATAAAGGCGGTGACCGAAGACTGACCCAATATCTGGCTGTGATTTTACTTGACCGGGTATTAGCCATTCGTGTATACTCTTTGTGTATAATATTGTGCTTTGAGAGCGGGAGACTTTTCTCCCGCTTTTTTCATTTTTAGGGGCGCTTGTGGCCCTTCTCTTTCTCCGCACAAGCTTCGGATTCGGCACATGGACCAGGCCGTCCGCTCTGGATCCTCGCTTTTCTGTGAACTCTGTGCTCTTCCCCCTGTGATCTCTGAGTAAAGGCATTTTTGATTGGCGCATGCCATGCCAGACAAACGGCAAATCGTAAGTTCCATAGAAAGAATCGCCAGAAAGCTGGGTCGCGCGCCATCGCGATCGGAGTTTCATTCACACTCCGGAATCTCGGCCTACTTTGTGTTGCAATACTTCCGAACATGGAGCGAGGCGATCCGAGCCGCGGGACTCCGGCCGTACACGCGGAATGCGAAGATAGAGAGCCGGGCGCTGCTGGAAGACTGGGGCGAAGCGGTGCGAAAAAACCGGGCGATCCTCCCGCGGCATATCCACCTCCGCATGGGAAACTACAATCCCGGCACCTTCGCAAAACGGTTCGGGAGCTGGTCGGCGGTGCCCGAGGCTTTTCGCAATTTTGCCAAGGGCAAGCGGGAGTGGGCAGACGTGATTGCTCTACTTCCCCAGAGTACAATGCGGCCTCCGGTGCGGAGGGCCAGGCGGCAACTTACGGGTGGCGGCCCCGCCCCCGCAGCCGCGGCTCGCAAGACATGGCACGTCCGGCTGAGGGACCGGCCCATCTACGGCAACCCGAGTCCGTTCCAGTGGCTGCGGCATGAACCAACGAACGAACAAGGAGTGGTTTTTCTGTTTGGGATGCTGGCGAAAGAGCTGGGCTACTGGGTGCAAAACGTTCAGAAGGGATTTCCGGATTGTGAGGCGTTGCGACAAATCGCTCCCGGCCGCTGGCAGCGCGTCTCTATCGAATTTGAATTCGAGAGCCGCAATTTCCGCGACCACGGCCACACCGCTGACCGTTGTGATGTCATCGTTTGTTGGCGGCACAATTGGCCAGACTGCCCGCGCCGAATCGAAGTTGTCGAACTCTCCCGCGTGATTGAATCCATGCAGAAGGAAGAAAACACACAGAGTCTCAGGAGCTAGCAGGCCGCCGAACGGGGTTCGATTGTGCTCGCTGTTCGACTGCAGGGCACTGCACCGGCGCGGATGTGCATCACCAACCGCCAAAGATAAAAGCCACGACGGAATAGCGAGGTAAAACCTGTTAGCCGCAAAGCCGCTCTGAGCCTACCCACAGTTGAGCCAGATCTCTGAGGTTATGCTTGTGTTTCCGAGTTACCAAGTATTCCTTCCCACCTTTTACACACAGCCTGTACTCCCCCGTCGGTAAAGGTTGGATCACCTCCACGGCGGAGATATTCACGACGACCGAGCGGTGGATGCGAATAAAACCGAAGGGTTTGAGCTTTTCCGCCATGGACGAGAGGGACTCGTGCACCAGGTAGGGATTAGGCCGGTGTTGCAACGAAACGTAATTACCTTCGGCTTGTACTGCCACGATATCGGCCAAATCCAGGAGCAAGATGCTACCCTTTGCCTTGAACGCGATTCGTGGCACGTCGTCCCCCTCGCCGAGATTGACGAGGCGCCCGAAGAGACCTCAGCCACCCCACGATATTTGTGATCCCCACTTGCCACACCTTCACATCTTGAGCATTCTTTGCTAACGAGCCGTAGCCCTCGACCATCGCGATCAGAAAGCTGGCAGCTTCGTCTGGATTCAAGTCGCGTCGAACAGTTCGTTCGAGACTGCCCTTTGCGCAAAAGCGTAGCGACGCCGTCCTGCCAGGCAAGGAATATGCGCTCCAGCCGCTTGCGGAATTGCTCGTCCAGTGGAGACATCTCCTGTGCCAAATTGAGCAGCGGACAACCGGCTCGAACGTCTGCGGGTCGCGCTGGTAACCGCCGGACAATGCCGATCAAAATGTCGATGGGTTGCCCGTCGCGAAGAAGAGGACGCAGCCACCTGTCGCGAACAAGTTTTGCGACGATCTCTTCGACGATGGCATATCCGAGGGCTTCCTTGCTGTCGAAGTGGTGATAGAGCGCTCCCTTGGTGACATTCGTGGCGGCGAGAATAGTGTCGATGCCCGCACTCTGGAAGCCTGATCTGTGGACTTCCCGAAAAGCCGCGTGCAGCAGGCGTTCCCGTGTACGCTCTGGATCACGGAACCTTCGCTTCCTCTCGTGAACAGCTAACATACCGACGAGTATGTATGTTAGCTATTTGAAAGTCAATCGGGACGGCCCGCCTAACTCTTGGCTGCCCGGTGTTCTCGAATTCTGTAACCTTTCGCCAGTGCGTGTATGAAAAGCTGGAGAAACAGTCGCTCTAGCGATTTTGGAATCGTCCAAGAATGTTGTTAGTCCGCCACTTGTTTTCGAACTCCGAAGGCTTGCGCTTGTAGTGTCACGTAATCGTGGTGAGCGTTGAACACCGCGTGCTTCCTCAGTTGTCACCAACAGGAATTTTTGGGGAGTTGTGCGCCAGCCCTGCTCTGAACTGCTGGAACGCCGGGTGACGTAGATGGGCGAGTCAACTCGCCACGGTGACTTTCATGGGAGGAAAAAAACGAGATGAATACGTTAAAACGGTTGCGGAATTTCTGGATAGCGGCAGTTACGACGATTGTTCTGGGTTGCTTCAGCAATGCGTTCGCTCAACAGAGGTACAAAATCACGGATTTGGGTCTTAACAACAGCAAGGACAACTTCAGCATGGCCATGGGCCTCAATAGTCAGGGCTGGGCGGAGAACATGGATGGGTTCGTGAACCCTCCTGAGACTAGTACCTCTACGACAGTTGCAAGGGGACGCGCGGTGATAAGCATCTACGGATTCAACATCGACCTGGGTACGCTTGGAAAGCCGGCGCCAATAGTTGGATCAACTGTGGCGGGATCAACGACCTCGGGGAAGCCGTCGGTATGTCCGAAACATCTGCTGCAGATCCGAACGGTGAAGACATTTGCGGCTTCGGCACACACCTTACGTGCGTTCCGTTTCTTTGGCGAGACGGCCACATAGCGGCTCTCCCGACGCTCGGCGGAAATAACGGGCAGGCCGAGCGCAATCAATAACCGCGGAGAAGTCGTCGGATTTGCGGAAGACGGTACCCTGGACTGCCACCTGTCCAGCCGGCATAACCAACAATCGGACTGCGCTGGCGGCGTTGTGGGCAAAAGGGAACGCCGAAGCCCTTCCTTTGGTGAGTAAGGATGTGGACGGTGAGGCCTCGGGATTAACGATCGAGGCGAAGCGGTAGGCTACTCGGGAACCTGCACCTCGGCGACGCACGCAATGATATGGGAAGACGACACGGGCACCGTGCTTCAGAATCTCGGGAGCAAAGGTGGCGATGTCGCTTACGTTATCAATAACAAGGGACAAATCGCCGGGCAAGTCGGCGCTGCTGACGACTCAACCTTTTATGCCGCGGTTTGGCTGGACGGCGCAGACGGCGCAGCCACAAAGATCGACCTTCTGCCGGGAGATTTTGCAGGCTTCGCCACCGGCATCAACAACTGGGGCCAGGTGGTGGGCAACGATTTTGACTCGAACTTCGACTGGTTCCACGGCTTCATCTGGCAGGATCGTGTGACAACGGACCTTAACACGCTCATTCCTGAGGATTCCAACCTCTTCATCATCTCGGCCAGCAATATCAATGATCGGGGACAAATCTCGGGTATGGCCACGGTACAAACGGGGCCGCATGCCGGCGAGATTCACTCCTATCTTTTGACCCCCGTAGACGGACGCATAGACGCCTCGATGGCAGATTTCGCACGTACACACCCGATTTTGCGCGGGAACGCTTGCAGCCACTTTTTGCAGAGATTCGGCCCTGGCCGATTCGAGCGTTAAAGGGCGTTTTTGGAGCTTCCGCACCACACATTCCGGCCGTACATTGCGCAAAGGCGCACGGCCGGGGATTGTCCGGGACATTCTGGGTCACGTCGATATTCGCGTGACCCAGAATGTTAACAGTAAGAGCTGGTGGAAAAGATTTTCTGACGAACCGGCGACTCGGGCACATGGTCACGAGAGCGCGCGTAGATTCTTCCGCAGGCGATCGGCGTCGCCATCGCGCAGAAGACCTTCGACTGCCGCGTGCGTCTTTCTCCAAATCGGAACGGCACGCGCCCACGCCTTTCGTCCCTTAGCGGTCAGCATCATGAGACGGCTGCGGCGGTCCGACGGGTCCGCCATGATCCGGACCAGCCCGCGCCGCCGCAAGGGTTTAAGAGCCGCCGTCAACGTAGTCCGATCCATCGCCAGTAGCGACGCCACCGCCGTCATCCCTGGCGGTTCCGGCCGGTTCAGAGACGTCAGCAGTGAAAATTGCCCGTTCGTCAGGCCGATAGGGCGAAGCGCCTCATCGAAGCGCCGCGCCACTGCCCTCGCCGCCCGCTGCACGTGCAGGCAGAGACAGCAATCGCGGACCATGTGGGTGATCTTCAAGGAAGGGTGCACAGCAGCGGCCATAGGCAAATAATATGGATATCAACGTATCTTGCCAAGAGGCCACAGCACATGATACGTTGATATCAATCTTATATCGCTGTGCCCTGGTGCGGTGTTTATTCCTCCAAATCGGGAGCAATCATGACGCAAATTAGAATCGCATCAAGCGCAATGCGCACCATCGCATTAGCGGCCATCTTCTCTGCGCCGTGGCCGGCGCAAGCTCAAAACGCCAAGACGTCCTATCCAACCATGGCGCCGTTCGAACAATACCTCATGCCGGATCGCAACGAGGAGATCAAATTGGCGAGGAGTGCTGCGCCGGACTCCATCTCCGCCGACGCTGAAGTCTTGGTCCTCGGCAAACACGGTTATGAAACGGCGGTTAAAGGGAAGAACGGTTTTGTTTGCCTGGTAGAGCGATCCTGGACTGCGGGAATCAATGATTCGAACTTTTGGAATCCTAAAACGCGCGGTCCTATCTGCCTCAATGCTCCGGCGGTACGGTCCTATCTTCCCCGCACCATCAAAAAAGCTGAACTGCTCATTGCCGGGCGGACCAAAGCGCAGCTCTTCGATGCTATCGCCGCGGCCATCGACAAGAAGGAACTGCCGGCGCCGGAGCCTGGCGCGATGTCCTACATGCTGTCGAAGCAAGGCTATTTGGGCGACGAGGCTGCCGGACCCTGGCTTCCACATCTCATGTTTTTTACTCCCCAAACCGATTCCAAGGCCTGGGGCGCGGATCTTCCCGGATCGCCGATTATCACGTCTCAGAATCCGGAGGAGCGCCTTACCATTTTTATGATTCCGGTACGCCGCTGGTCGGACGGAACAGCTGCTCCTCCAGCCGGCACGCACTAGCCTGCGATCTCGAGCGAGTCTTCAGCGTTTGGAGTGCGGCAGCTCTGCTGCCGCTTTTCTGGCGGCTCACAGTTTCCGCCCGGTTCAGACGCCTGAATAGCCGTAACTATTGCACATGGAAGAAAATCGGCGGCAAGCTGTCGCAATCCAAATTACGCCCGAATCAGCCCTGTAAATTTGTGCGGATTGTTGTCAAATCCTGGAAACACCGGCGCGAGATCCTTCACGCCAATATGCTTAGCTAAAATTTCCCCGATCACGCTGCGGAAGTCCGTCGTGAGCGCCAAATCGCGCCCTTCATTCAACTGATGATCGTCCAGGCCCGGCCACTTGCCATAAACGCGCCCACCCTTCACGTCCCCGCCCATCACAAACATGCAGTTTGCGTGGCCGTGGTCGGTGCCGCGGTTGCCGTTTTCCTTCGCGGTCCTGCCGAATTCGCTCATCGTCACAAAAACAATATCCTGCATGCGGTCGCCCATATCCTGATGAAACGCAGCCAGCCCCTGGCCCAAATCCCTAAGTAAATTGGAGAGTTGGCCCTGCACGCCGCCTTCATTCACGTGATTGTCCCAGCCGCCGCAATCGACAAACAAAACTTCCACGCCAATGTTCGCCTTCAGCAGTTGCCCGATTTGCTGCAAGCTTTGCCCCAGCTTGTTCGTAGGATATTGCGCGCCATTCTCCGGCTGATACTTCGCCGGATCAGCTTTGCGCAAAAGATCGATGGCTTCAAACGTTTCCGCGCCCGTTCCGTGCAGCGCGTGGTCGACGGTTTGCGAATACATTGCCTCAAATCCGCCTTCTACCATTTGGCCCGATCCAGGCGATTGTGCCATCACCTTGAACTGCTTCAAATCCGGCAGCGCGATCGCCGGAGCGCTTCCACGAAGCATTCGAGGCAGGTTCGGCCCCATCGCCACGGCACGGAACGGCGATGCATTTTCCTCCGGCACAATTTCCAGCGCACGATTCAGCCAGCCGTCATCGGTTGCTTTCAGTCCGGGCGTTCCCGACTCCATAAAATCCTGCGCGTCGAAATGCGAGCGTGTTGGGTCCGGCGATCCTGCCGCATGCACAATTGCGAGTTGATTTTGATGGAACAAAGGCTCAAGAGGGGCGAGGCTCGGGTGCAGCCCGAAGAATCCGTCCAGATCAACAGCCGCATCTGTTCCCCCGCGCTTGGGCTGCGGAATCGCGATGCTCGGCCGCAATCGGTAATAATTCGGTTCGCCAAACGGAACCACAATGTTCAATCCGTCTGCCGCGCCGCGCTGAAACAACACGACGAGCTGCTTCTTGCTCGTCATCGGCGTTGCCGCCACGGCGCGCTGCAAAAACGCAGGCATCGCGCTCAGGCCAACCATGGCCACGCCACCCTGCTTCAAAAAATATCGCCGCGAAAATTTTAGACCTCGAACGCCTTCGCAACATTCATGACTCATGGCAACCTCTCAAGTTCCGAATATGGAGTGCGGCTGCTCTTCTGCCGCTTTTTGCTTCTGCGCTATACACCAGCAGCGGAAAAGCGGGAGCAGAGCTCCCGCACTCCAAAAGCTATCGTCTCTGAAACTCTGGCGCCCCAAGCACGAGCCCAGCTACAACTCCAAGGTCAACCTGCTTCACAGGATCATCCAGTTTTGCCTGCACCACTTGCGGACTATCCAGTTGCTTCTGCAGCGTCTCCACCGTCGTCGGCCCAACTTGCCCGCCAAGGAAAACCTGGACGGCCCGCTCAAGCGCCCCCTTCGCATCGCTAGAGGTCTCTACGCCAAGCAGCGCCGCGACATCCGTGCGCGACCCGCGCATCTTGTTTCCCGCCAGCGCCAAAGAAAAATTCAGCCGGTTAAGCAGCGCGCCGGTATTCACCCAAGCATCTGCCTTATCGGCGTAACCCGTCGGCGGCTGGCACTGATAGATCGGTTCGCCAATACGTCCCACCCAACCAACTAGCGGCTGCGGCATGTCCACATCCGTTCCCAAAGCGCGCGCTGCGGAAACCACCAGTTCGAACGGCGTCTTGATTTTCGCGCGATACGTTTCGCGCGACCAGAACTCCGGGGAATAAATCATCGTGTGCATCACAGACCGAATTTCGCCGTCGCTTTCTGAAAAGGATTTCGCCATGCGATCCACCAGGGCTGGCGGCGGATTGTCCGAAACAAATCGCCGCGCCAACTTCGTGGAAATAAAACGCGCAGTGCTTGGGTCACGCGCCAGAAGTTCGATCACTTCCTCGCCGTCCTTCATTCCACCGGCGTGGATCTTTTTTCCAAGGACCAATTTCGGATCGGGATCGTGCAACTTCTCTTCGAACTTGAATTCCGGATGCTCTCGCGGTTTCTCGATCGTCCACCCGGTGAAGGCGCGCGCAACTTCGGTCACATCTTTTTGCGTGTAGCCGCCATCAACGCCCAGCGTGTGCAACTCCATCAATTCGCGACCGTAGTTTTCATTCAGGCCGCGATCGTTTTTCTTTTTCTGTGCGGACGGCGCCACCGGCGGCGGACCCCAGCCACGATACCGCGCCATCTGACGTGCGTACCGTTCTTGCGCCTCGCGCTGTGCGGCCTTCGGATCCGCGCTTAAATAATTATCCAGATAAAAAAGCATCGCGGGACTTTTCGCCGAGGCCGTCAGCAAATCCTTGAATTTACCGAGCGTATGCGGCTGGATCACGTCGCGCTCGTAAGCGGTCAGGTAATAGCGGTCCTCGCCCTTCCCTGCGAACACGTTCAAATGGTTGAACCAGAAGTCATCCATGACCTGCTGAAGCTGCCGCTCGCTGTAGATCGAGCGCGTCATTTTCGCCATGGCCAATTCCGCGACCACGCGTTGGGGACGTTTGCTGTCTTCGTCGATGGCTCGTGGCACATTATTCGGGTCACCGCCCAGCACGTCGCGCTTCCCTTTGCCCTGAGCGCCCGGATTCCCTTGCGCCGGAATATCTTTCATCGGCGCGGGAGCGTTCGCATCGGCGCCATTAGGTTGCGCGGCTGCAGGTGGCTGATTTGTATCCGTAGACGAGATTTCCGTGGGAGCCGGCGCCGGTTGCATGTCTTTCGAGACAATGGCCGCAGCTGTGTCCGAACGACTCTGCTGGACCTGCTCGATTTGCGCTTGTGCGCGCTTTGCCGCCTGCTTTTCCGCCTGCTTGGGCTGCGGATAGTCTTCGATCAGCTTCGCGGAGGTCATCTTCAGAGTCGGATAATTCTCAAGACGCGCATCGAGCGCCTTGTCGTCAATGGAATTTGGATTCAGTTGCTGGTCGATCCATTTCGACAACCCCATCTGACGCACACGTTCCACGTCGCCAGGCCGCGGCCCATAGGCGAGACGGTTGAGGGCGTGCATGATCGCCTCGTCGGCATTAAGTTCGGTGATGGGAAGATTTTTTAGGGCGGGATCTTGCTTAGGTTTCTTATCTTTCGCCGCGGCTGGCATAGCGGCAAGCGAAGGCAAATCGATGCCTACTGAAAATATGCAGGCCACAGAAAGGAGGGCTGCCAGAAATGACCTGGGGGTCGTCAAAATCGAAACCGATCGCGAGGCGAGGCCTTGCTGCAAGTTCATGACACTCTCCTGCCGGGCGGAATGGTCCGCAAACACGTAGCGCTTCCTAGAATAACCCTCCCCCCGCCTATAAGTTGCACGCCGCAAGGGCCAGTGTCGAAACCCTACTTTGCCCGTAAGTACAGGTCGGCTGCTAAGCGACTCATCCGCTTGGACCTATAGTTTGTTGCGCCGACCGGGAGCGGTATTGACGCCCGGCACCTCTGCCCGTATCCTCGGGCTGCTTCTCCCAGGGAGGGTTCGTGCTGATTCGCAATTTCATCTTCTGGCTGTCCACAAAGCGCGGCGTGACGGATCGCATCGCGCGACACGGCATGAAAAATGGCTTCGCACGCCGTTTCGTCGCGGGCGAGACGCTCGACGAAGCCCTTACAGCCAGCCAGGAACTTTGCTCCCAGGGACGCAATGTCAGCCTGAACCATCTCGGCGAAAATGTCACCAGCGAAGCGGCCGCGCGGGCAGTCTGCGCCAGCTACATCCAAATGGTGGAAGAGCTGCACGCCAAGAATCTCAGCGGGAACATCTCGATCAAGCTCACCCAACTCGGACTCGACATCGACAAAGAGCTCTGCCGCTCGATGGCTCGCGAAATCGCGGCTCGCGCCGCCGCCCTTGGCCGCACCATCGAGATGGATATGGAAGGCAGCGCCTACACTGACATTACGCTGGATATTTTCGAAAGCGTGCAACGCGAACTGGGCAATTGCGGCCTAGCGGTGCAAGCCTACCTGTACCGCACGGAGAAAGATCTGCAGAGGCTCGCGCCCATTAAGCCTAAAATTCGACTCGTCAAAGGCGCTTATCGCGAATCAGCGAAAATCGCGTACCAGAAAAAACCCGAGGTTGATGCCAATTACCAGAAATTGACGACCATGCTCCTTGAAGGCGCCGCACAAGGCAACTTCCTGGCCGCTATCGCTTCCCACGATTGGAACATGGTCGCCCACGCGCAAGCCGAAGCTGCCCGGCTCAATCTGGACAAATCGCGGTACGAAATTCAAATGATCTACGGAATTCGACGAGACCTACAAGCACAGGTGCGCGCTGCGGGCGATACTCTGCAGGTTTACGTACCGTTTGGCACCGACTGGTGCCCTTATTTTATGCGGCGTCTTTCGGAGCGCCCCGCGAATTGCTGGTTTGTATTGCGCAGTCTGTTCGCGGAGTCCGGCAGCGCGTCACGCCAACCCGCAGGCTAACGGAACGCAAGTCTAGAGGAGAATTCGTAGAGCTTGTCTCATGAATTTATGAAGCGACGAAGCAGGATGTTTCCTCAGGGGCTGAAGCCCTATTTTGCCGGTTTTCTAAGTCGGAGCTAAAGCTCCGACCCCTAGGAAGGCATCTATGAGACAGATTCTAGAGAACTACTTTTAGAGACTTCGCCAAGTCTTGCGCTACGGCGTCACGTCGAAATCGATGACGCGGTTTTTAGCATGGTTTCCCGCTCCATCGGCGGCCATCACCACAAGCTGATAACTTCCTGGAGCCATTTCGTCCAGTTTGATTTTCATCCCCACCGGCACCGTGGGGCTTCCCTTTTTAACAAACTCGTCCATGCGAGCCGCACTAGACTTATAGACGACTTTTCCAGTGCCTTTCTCGACGATCGCATAGCCGGCCATCACCTGGGGCGGATTCGCTGAGGTGAGCAACGGCGCGTAGATTTCTGTATAGGCAGCCACGTTATCCGTCTTCTTGAACCGATTGCTGGCCGATGGGTTGAACTGCATTCCCTTTACGACCAGCGGCGTGCGGTCCTCGAGAAGTACGGAATCAAGGCTTGTCGGAATATCCGACAGCCGCTGCAACGAGTTCGTCAGCACCACTCCACCCAGGCTGAACTGCTTGCCATCATAAGGATCAATCTGCAGTTTCGACTCGTATTTCCCGAAAGCGTCCCCACCGGAGCTAACCACCACGGTCAGCTTGTAGTCCCCTGAACCCGCATCAAACTGGTTCTGGTAGAAATAAGGCTGCTTCGTAAACTCCTTCACCTCATCTTTTTCCATATCCAGATTTACCGTGTCACTGAACTTCGCCCCAATGCTCCCGTCCGGCTTGTACGCAATCCCCAGCACGTTCAGGCTGGCGTGGTACTTTCCCTTGTCCTTATTGAACTGCAACGTATTCGAAGGAATCTCCATCGCCAGGTTGACCCGCGCCACATTTGGCGCCGTGTAGAAATAGGGCACCTCGAATGCGCCCTGCATCGTTCCGCTCTGCGTACCGGTTGCCCGCGCTTCGAGCTGCTTTTCCACCGGCGTACCTTCAAGCATATTGGATGACTTTGTGTTGCAGTATCCGCTCCGCGATCTTACGTTCAAGCCGCCTCGGTTCATCTTCACTTTCAGTGTGTGGCAGCTTCCCTCCGCCGATTGTTGCGGCACATAACCCAAAATGTAGAACTCGTTTTGTTCGCGCCCGATCTTCTCAAGCCCTCCCAACAAATCGTTAGTGTTGAAGATCGTGAACCCGCCGGTTCCGTCAGCGAGCGCCGCCAGAATTTGCTGATTCGTTGACGCCGATGGCGGGAATTGCGGAACGATGGTTCTGGGCTGCGTATAAACCGAATTGGGATTGTTGGTATTCGTGGTCGTCCCGCCGCCAGTACGGCCGGTCGTGCCTCCGCCAGTCCCTCCTGTTGTTCCCGTGCCACCGGTGCCGCCTTTGCCGCCTGTTCCGCCAGTGCCACCCGTTCCACCGGTACCGCCCGTGCCGCCTTTGCCACCTGCTCCGCCACCACCCGTGCCACCACCGGTCCCACCCGTGCCACCGCCAGTTCCACCACCGCCTCCGCCAGGCTTTTGCGGCTCAAGCATCCCGGCAGAATACGAAGCGAGAACTACTTTGCCTCCTCCGTAAAGATCCGTCCGCTCAGACCGCTCTGCCGCCGCGTGCTTCTCTTCCCCTTGAGGTTGTAGCTGCGACATTCCGCCAGGAGGCGTGGCCAATAGGCCGCGCACATCGAGCGAATAGATCGCTACGTTCGCCTTGTTGCAGGCGTCAATCGTGGCTGTTAGCTCAGACTGGCTCTCACTCGTCAAAGGGAAACCTGACGAGAAGAGCACAACCATTTTTCGCCCGGGGACTCCGCGCAAATTTTTGGCCAGACTACGCACGGATAGCAACATGCTCCGTGCTCCGAAGTCTGCTTCGGCGTTGCTCATGCCAGAAAGTGGAGAGTATGTCCCCGATGTTCCGCCATACGGACTTGACGATGGCGAGAGGCCCGCCGAGGCAACTTCCACAGGGGCCTGAGCATTGGGATCGACCGCAGAGCCCTTCGGTCCCGAAACAGCGGCGCGCAAACGGTCGGCGTTCGCCGTAAAATTTTGCACGATCTGCAAAGCGCCACCGAACTCGACTACTGCCATCAACCGGTCAGGCCCCGCATTTGCGTCGATGAACTTCTTCGCGGCATCTCTAGCCTGAATCTGATCAGGCATGGCCATTGTGGAGTTATCGAAGAACAGTATTAGATACCTCTTCTGCCCCTGGGCCTGAATTGCCGCGTCCGCGCCAAACGAAAAACTCGCCACAGCCTGTTCCTTATTGTCTTCGAAGACTTTGAAATCGTTCTGCGTCAGGTCGTGGACGTAGGCGCCCTTCTTGTCGGTTACCACCGCGTCCACCAGGACGAGCCGCGATTCCGTTTTAATCGCCGGTCCGCCCTGCGCGACCGCCTCCGCTGGTGCAGCAGCTGGCGCCGGCGCCTGCGGCGTCTGCCCCGCAAGCTGCCCCAAAAATAAACACGATGTGGCCGCCGTTAGTCCGGCAAGCCATCCCCAAGTGATTCGCCCGCGATTCTTTTTTGTGTTCATATGCTCTCCCATCAATTCGGTATGACTACTGCCCCGTTGCGTGCCGCAAGCTGCGATCCTTCGGAGTCACGCACTACTTGCCTCACCATATATGTTCCCGGTTTCACATCGAAACTCGACTTGAGATTCAGCCCCGACCGCATCAGCCGGTCGTAAGTCGGATCAAGAAGTTTCATCTCAACGATTTTCTCTCCACCGGTCACGTAATTTCCGTTCTCATCAAAGATCGCCGTCGCCACGGTCAGGTCGTCCCGGGTGCGCCCGTCGGCCTTCCGGAAGTGCACGCTCTTGATATCGACATGCGTAAGTACGGCCAGCTTCGCCTGGTAGTTGTCCGTCTTGAAAAATTGCATGTGCAAATCCACCGGCAGATCGCGAATTTCATCCTGAGAAAAAAGCGCTTCTTGAATTTCCTGCTTTGCGGCTTCGACTGGATCGACCACGTGGCGCGGGGCGAAGTAGCCGTGCCGTGCCTGGATTTTGTAGTTGACCTTCTTATTGACGAACGAGACCTTCAAAGTGTGGAGGCTTCCATCGAGCTTCATGTTCTGCGGCGAAAATCCGAGCAGATACGTCATGCGCGGCGCAGCTCCTGCTTCACGAAGTCCTTCGTCCACGTCGTTGCGGTTATGAAAAAAAGTCCCGCCCGTTCCATCCGCGAGTTGTAACAGCACGTCCTCTTGCGCTAATTGCGCGGCCACGCGGTAGGAAGCCTTATACCCCGCAAGTTGTGGCGGATCCGTGTAGGCGGTGCTGATGTCTCCCATATCCGGGGTGTAAAGTCCCCGCGCATCAATCGTGTTTATCACGATGTTAGCTTTGGTCGCTCGATCCACCAGCCCGCTTGTCTCCAGCTCCAGAGTGGAAGGAATAAATCCCGGCGAGACGAACACCATTACCCGTTGTCCCGGCATCGACGCCAGCCGCCGCATGACATCTTCCAAATGACGGTAAGCATATTCCGTTGACGAATCCTCTCGGCCGAGCACCATGCTCGCTGTCGATTGCGCCATGCCCTGCGCTGCCGATTTCTGGGTTTCGTCTCCACCGAATGCGCACTGCACCGCATCCTCCGTCGCGACGGCCAATGCCTGCGGGTCGCTCCTGTTCTGTATCAGATCCGCCTGGTAGTAGCTGACATCCGGACAGTCATGGATTCCGGCACTGGCCGAATGCGGGATGATCTTCGAAAGCTCTTTGCGCAAAAGCTCGCGGTCGTCTGTGAATTCCAGCGTGAATTGACCCGAAGTCGAGTAAATGCCCACTCGATCGGAAGCCGCCAGCGAATCAAGAAACTTGCCTGCCGCGTTCCGCACAAACATCGCATCCTGCAAATTGAGATGCTGATCATCGAATACCACGGAGACAAAGCGCTGCGGCAAAGTAGCGGCAATGGCCTTCTCCACGGCTGGATCGGGGGAAGCATTTGGGTCGGCGCTTGTCGTGGTCGGAACTACATGAGATTCCGGAGTCTCCACGCTAAACGTCGAGATTATTTGCGGCTTGCGATTGTCGGTTAACTGAAAGTCTTCCTTCTTCAGGTTTGGCACCACATGGCCTTGCGGATCGCGCACTACTACCCGCACCAGCACAAGGTTTACGCGAACCTTGAATGTCGGAGCCGTATCACGGCTCGAAACTTCCGTGTTGTCGCTGGAGGCCGGCGTTTGAGGCTTTGCGGGCTCGGCAGGCACTTGCACTGTAACGGTAGCGGAGGGCGCGTCCGGAGGCGGAGTCGGCGTTTGCGACCGAACGGGTGCAGCAATACCTGTAAGCGCGGAGAGCAACAAAACACACTTCAAGCACCGAGCGAACGGGAACTGCGGTAGATAGGACATCCTTTTCCTTCTCTGATCCGCATCCGCAGGCACCGCCAGCTATCTGGGTAGCCAGCACCACGGGGGAACCTTGGGACACACTCGCAGCATGACTATACGCTCTGGTTAATTTTTGTGTCAACGCGTTTGCCAGCCGCGCGAAAGGCCGTCAAACTCCAACTATCCTGCGCATCATCGTGCCGCAAAACGTAGCGGTCTCCGCACCCTGCCAGTACCCGAAAGTAAGTCGCACCGGGCGAATACCAGCGGTCTTCTATCTCCTCGATCTCGAGTGTTTGGCCGCCAAACAGGATGCGCAGGGGCCGTTCTTCTGCCTTATGGCCCGAATAGCATTCCACACGAACTATTTGTTCAGCCATCTTCCTCAGCCAAACCGCTCAATCGTCTTGCTCGCCTAAGTCCGCGTACCTCGGCGGTCCTCCGCCAATTCGGCGTTCCAAGCCGCACCTAGAAATATAATCACCGCGGAGAGCTGCATCCACACCATCAATCCAATCACTGCCGCAAGTCCGCCGTACACCACGCTATAAGGAACGCGACGCACATAAAATCCAAACAGCACGTTCACCAGCCACCACAGGGATGTCGCCACCATCGCGCCCGGCAGAACGTGCCGCATCCGTTCCTCTCCGGGCCGAGCCACCCGATAGATGACCGTTAACGCCAACATCGCCAGCAAAATCGCCATCGCGGGAAAGAAAACTGTCCACCATCCCGGCAGAATATGGTGCGGGCCCAATTCCTCCCCAAACCAATGGCGGATCGGCCGTCCAAGAACTCCCAGAATTGCCGCCGCCAGAAGCGGTGCAATCGTCACCAGCAGCAGCACCAATCCACGAAGTTGACGTTGCAAGAATCCCGGTTGCTCCTGGTCACCATATATTCGATGAATGCCTTCCATCAGCAACCGCATCACCTGCGATCCCGCCAGTAGCGTTCCTCCCCATCCAATCAGCGCGAATTTCCACGCTTCCGGTCCGCGCTTCTCCAGAAACTCTGAAACAATGCTCTGGCTCCCAGGCGGCAGAAACGCCGTGAGATCTGTGATCAAGTCGAGCAGGCTCGTTCGCCCACCGATGCGGCTGGTTGCGAAGCCCACCATGATCAGCAGCGCCGGGAAAAAGGCCAGAAACAAATTGAAAGCGATCGCCTGCGAAAGCATGCCGCAGCGCGGAAATACGCGCGCGACCGTCCGTATCGTACGCCTGAGGAGGGAAGGGTCCGGAACCATAGCGCGTCATTATACGCATGACAGGCCTTCTGTCGAAGGAAAGCCTCTTGCTCGGCGGAGCGTTTTGAGGGTCGCTCCGGCGGTCAGCGATGTAAGTGTCAGCTACAGGCGGCGGTACATGACCAGCGCATCCACCGCGCCTAACGTCGGATGGATAAATGCTCCTGGAAGCCGGCCTACGATTTCGAAGCCCAGGCTTTGCCATAACCGCACCGCGCGTTCGTTGCTGCTGACTACAAAATTGAATTGCATGGCGCGAAAGCCCCACGTTTTGGCATGCTCCAGCGAATGTTGGCACATGGTGCGCGCGATGCCGCGTCCGATGGCCCACGGAGCAGTTATGTAACCGCAATTGGCGACGTGTGCTCCTCCGCCCTTCTGATTCGCGCGCATATAATACGTCCCCAGAATTTCTCCGTTTTCTTCCGCCACGAAAACTTCGTGGCCGGGCGAATTCCAATATGCCAACGCGTCTTCACGTGTCATGTCCGCGGGCAAAGTGTAGGTATCCCCGCCGCGAATCACCGGTTCGAGAATTTTCCAGATTGCATCCGCATCGCCTGCTGTGGCTTCCCGTATGAGCATTGGGTTTTGCTCGGCCCACGCCTCAAATTCTTGCGTGCGCCGGGGCTATTTTAGCTACATGGTCAGCACTACGCGAAACTGCGCCTTTCCGCTGACCATACGCGCAAACGCTTCGTTCACTTTTTCCAGCGGATACTTTTCGATCATCGCGCGCACGCTCGACTGTGACGAAAATCGCAGCGTATCCTCCGAATCCATTGCCGATCCGCTCGGCCATCCCTGGATATCCCGGCGAGCCATAATCAGCGAGATCACTGACACTTCCACGCGCGATTGCCGTCGGTTAGAGCTAGTTAGCCGGGACTTCCAGAGGTCGCACGTCGCGCGCAACCTTGACCGCAATCTCATCTTCAGCAACCTCCAGATCGTAGCGAATCTGGAGATTCATCCAAAACACCGGAGCATTCTGGAAGTAGCGCGCAAAGCGAAGCGCCGTGTCAGCCGTGATTCCGCGTCGTTCGTGGACGATGTCGGCAATCCGCGTCACAGGGACCCTCAGATCCATCGCCATTCGGTTCATGCTCAGCTTCAGCGGAGTCATAAACTCTTCGCGCAAAATCTCACCCGGATGTACCGGTTTGATTTTCTTTGCCATCGAATTCTCCTAGTGATAATCCACGATCTCGACCTCGTAGGCGTGACCTTGTAACCAGACAAAACAAATGCGCCACTGGCCATTAATACGAATGCTGTACTGCCCTTTCCGATTGCCTTTCAATGCTTCCAGCCTATTTCCAGGCAGTGTCGCAAGCGTTCGGATATCCGGCGCGGCGTCCAACATGTCCAATTTCCGCAGAGCCTGCCGCTCGAAAGCTCTAAACCGGGGCACCGGCTCCCGCTGGAAGAGCAGCTCGGAATCCGCGCATCGAAAGGAACGGATCACCGTATAAGGCTATACTGTTATCCGTTAAACGTCAATCAGTATACCGATGCCAAATTGCATCAGCTTGCCGCACGTTTCTCCGCGTCGTACACTCGAACATCGCAAACTTACGCCGAGGAAGCGTCCATGACCACGCCCGCAAAGCCCTTGTCATCCACACCATCCACGATGACGCGCAGCGAAGAAGTCGTCGCCAAGCACAAGAAATACATCTGGCCGTCGGTCACCAACTACTACCAGAAGCCTCTAGTCGCCGACCACGCCGAAATGCAGCATGTCTGGGACGTCGAAGGCCGCAAGTATCTCGATTTTTTTGGCGGCATCCTCACCGTTTCGGTGGGCCACTGCAATCCCAGAATCACCAGCAAGGTCAACGCTCAGGTCAACAAGCTCCAGCACCTCTCGACGCTCTATCCGAACGAGCAAATCGTCGCGCTCGCCGAAAAAATTGCGCAGATTACTCCCGGAAATTTGTCGTCGAGCTTTTTTACTAGTTCCGGCAGCGAAGCTGACGAAGCCGCGATTCTGATTGCGCGTATGTCCACCGGCAGCTATGACGTCGTCGCTCTGCGCCACGCCTATTCCGGCGGCTCCTCTCTTATGAAATCCGTCACGGCCCACGCGCCCTATCGCAAAGCCGCCGTCATCAGCGTAGGCATCGCCCACGCCATCAATCCTTACTGTTACCGCTGCCCGCTCCATCTTAAATATCCCGAATGTGAAGTAGCCTGCGCCGATGACGTCGAAAATCTCATCCAAACCGGCACTAGCGGCAGCCCCGCCGCCTTCATCGCCGAACCCATTCAAGGAGTCGGCGGCTTCATCACCCCGCCCAAGGAATATTTCAAAATCGTTTTCAACATCGTAAAGAAATACGGCGGCCTCTTCATCTCCGACGAAGTGCAAACCGGCTGGGGTCGCACCGGCAAAAAATGGTTCGGCATCGAACAATGGGAAGTCACTCCGGACATCATCACTAGCGCCAAAGGCATGGCCAACGGCGTTCCGGTGGGCCTTACAGTCACAACACCTGAAATCGCCGCTGGGTTTCAAGGCCTCAACATCGCCACGTTCGGCGGCAACCCGGTAACAAGCGTCGCGGCCCGCGCCACCATCGAACTCATCGAGGAAGATGACCTACTCGAAAACGCTCACACCGTCGGCAATTATTTCCGCGCCAGACTCGAAGAGCTTCAACAAAAATACCCGCTTATTGGCGACGTCCGCGGCATGGGCCTGATGCAAGCCCTCGAACTGGTCAAAGACCGCAAAACCAAAGAGCCCGCTCCCGCGCAAACCACGCAAGTCATGGAACGCGCTCGCGACAACGGCCTCCTCATCGGCAAAGGTGGCCTCATGGGCAATGTCCTGCGCCTCGCTCCCATGCTCAACACCACCAAACCTGACGTCGACGAAGCCATCCGCCTCCTCGACAAATCTTTCAGCGAAGTTGTGATGTAAATTGATTTCAGGAATGCAAACTGCCATCGCTTTAGCGCTAATTCTCTTCTCAGCGCTTCCGCAAACAGCGCCTCCCGACAAGAAGGCCATTTGGAAGCCCGTGCAATTCGCTGTTGTGCGTTTCAATGACGAAGCGCCGCAGAGCTGGAATATCTACCACTCGGAAAAGCGCGACGCACTGCTTGTGAAAATCTGGAAACGTTATCTCTATCTGGACCTGAAAGAAGCCGAAGTCTACGAGGTCAATCCACAAACCGTGAAGCCGCAGGGCGACAACGTCGAATGGTCGCTCTCCGACCTTCCGAGTGACCCCATCGAAATTTCTGATTGGAAAATGCGCGACGCCGGCTTGATGGTCCGTCGCGTGCGCTTTCGCTTCGGCAAAACCGGCCACTACCTGGACATTAATCTGCCCCTCAAGCCCGACGGCAAACCCAACTACTAGAAAAGTCAGCTAATAGCTGACAGCTTACAGCTGAGAGCTCACGGAGCAGGTTTTTTTTTAGCTGTGAGCTGTGAGCTGTGAGCTGTGAGCTGTGAGCTGTGAGCTGTGAGCTGTGAGCTGTGAGCTGTGAGCTGTGAGCTGTGAGCTGTGAGCTGTGAGCTGTGAGCTGTGAGCTGTGAGCTGTGAGCTGTGAGCTGTGAGCTGTGAGCTGTGAGCTGTGAGCTGTGAGCTGTGAGCTGTGAGCTGTGAGCTGTGAGCTGTGAGCTGTGAGCTAGCACCGATTCGGCGCCATCTCACTCACCTTCGATAAACCCCGTAATACCACGGAATCCCCAGCGCCCCCGGCTCTACCGCCACGGTAACCTTATCTCCGCTCTGAAACCGATCAAAATCATCCGCATCCACAGCCAATCCTTCGACCTTCTGCCTATCACGCCAGGAATGCACGTGCAAACGCCGGCTGCCTCGCACAATCCCCTTCATATTGAATTTGCTGACGACAACGGTCGGATAGTGGGCCAGATATTTCTGCGAATCGAGCCGCCCATTCACAAAAAGCGTCGCCGCAAGTATCCACGGTAGGGGAATAAACCCCGCGTAGATCCGCTTCAGGACTTCGATCTCCTTGTGCTGGCGCGCGCGTCTTTCGAGAATCACCGCGATCGTCAGCGCCAGAAAAAATAGCAAGCCAAAAAATACCAACATCAAATCCAAATCCAGCGGCGGATAAATCTGGCTCACGTAAGGAAACGCAAGCGACCCCACCAGAAAAATAGCGGTTCGCCCTACCAGCCGCCGCCGGAACAGCAACTCGGCTGCAATCGACGTCAACCCGCAAGAGGGACACTGGTCAGCGGTTCGCGGGGAACCGCAATCAAGGCATCTGGTCAAACTCATGCGACCTCAAACACCTTTCCAAACGAAGGGGGCGAATACACCTGCACACATTGCGAGCCGCGCGAACCGCTACGCGCCGCAAGCATAGTATAAGACGAGCTTAAGAACCTGTGTTGGAGAGTGAAGCCAGAAGATCTTGATACCGCTGCTCGTGCTGCCCTTCGGAAAGCGTTACGGAAACGCCCATGCCAAGTCCCGGCTCGATACGCTTCACGGAACAATCCACTTTTACTCGCCGGTCTAGCACCAAATGCGCTGTAAATCCCGCCCCAATCCACAAGGGATCGACCGATTCGATGAACATTCCATTCGAGCTTATGTCGCGCGTGCTGGCGCGCAAGACCGCCGAACCCCATTCGATCTCGAGGTTGGCGCGAAACGAGTAACGCTGCGCCCAGCGTCGATCCGACCGCCGGGACGATTGATCCCCACTGCCCATGGACTTGGTGAACCCCCCTGCCAAGGATCCCAAGATGCGGCGCCAGGGCGATCTCGCCGCTTGTTCGTATTAAGCATACCCCTGCTAAGAGCACACCCATACGACGCCGGAGAGCGATGTTTTGTTCCCAGCAATGCGCGCAACTATTTCGGAAACACTCCCTTGGCAGAAATTTCCAGCCTTAGGAGAACGGACATCACTTAGTCTGGATTAGACGCAGCTGCTGGCCCGGGGATATCGTCCTTACGCGTGGATTTTTCTGCCGTGCGAATTCTTCGTTGTACTTCCGCCTGCAAATACTTGCGAAGACTATCCGAAACGATTCCAGGCGAGGCCAGTTCGCGCAAATCGGAAACGGTGAGCTCCGGCAGATAGGCCAGCACAGTGGCAAGTGGCGACAAGGGATGGCGGACCAGCGCAAGCCGCACGTTATAGCTGATTGACCATTTGCGGTGCAGCGAGATGTTGCGCACGACCGCGGGCGGCAATTTTTCACGCGAAAGCACGCGCAACACTTGAGACTCCGCCAAATACGCGTTATCCAAAACGATGGAAACGATCTGTTCGTGGCCTTCGGCGAGGAGCGCGCCAGCCAGGCGCGCAGGCCCGCGCCTCGCCAGCGTAATTTTTTGTCCAAGCGGAAGCTGCGGCAGCCGCGAAACCAACTGATCCTCCGCATTCCGTTTCAACTCCGTGGGAATGCCCGCCAGCAGCGTAAGCTGCACCAAGTCCATCAGGTAAAGATCGCGTAGCAAACGCAGCGTCACGAGTCGCGGCGTCCGCGGATGAAACGCCAGCGCCTTCTTCACGCGGTAATTCTTTAGCAAGGGCTTGCGACGCGCCACTTCTTCGAGAATTTCCGCCGGCAGATTTTTTCGTTCCAACAACATGCACAGCTGCGCTTCATCGAGCGACGGATTATCGAGCACCGCCAGCAGTACGTCCGGGTCGGCATGGTGCAGTAAAGCTGCCAGCTCCTCGCCGGCAGCAACGAGTGCGCGCTCCCGATTTTTGTCCACGCTCGTCATCTCAATGGCTAGCATTGTCTCCGTCGGATAGCAGACGCAAGGCCAACCGCCCCGCGGCTTCCGCCGGAGAAACGCGCAGGCTTCCTATTTCTGCCTGAGGGAACGCACTCTTTAAGCGCTCATCGATCTGATTCTCCAGATATTTCGACCGCCCAATCATCCCGCCCGTTTTTGCCAGAAGAAATGACGTGCCGCGCAACTGCAATCGCTCCTCAAGATTTTCTGCCAGAGAAGCAAGATCGATCGCTGCGGCGCGTAATGTTTCTCTCGCGGAATTTCTAGCTGCCGTTTCGGCTGAAGTTTCAGACGCAGTCTCAAGCCAATCGGCCACCATCGCGACGACGGAAAACAATCGAGGAAACACTTCGTCAGAAGCAGACTGCGCACGCGCCTTGACCTCTGACCAGTTCGCGCAACCCAGTTCGCGCAACAGCCGCTGCCCAAGCAGTGAATCCGCGCCTGTGCGGTCATTCTCGTGCATCGCCGTCAAAACCGCACGCCGCCCAATGTCGTAAGCGCTGCCTTCATCGCCAATCTGCGAGCCGTATCCGCCCGCGCGCGCCGTTTCACCCGCCGCGTTCCGCCCGACTGCAAACGAACCTGTCCCGGCAAGCAGCACAATCACTGCTCCGTCTCCCGCAGCCTCTAACGTGAGATCGATATCGGTGCAAACCTGAACCTTCGACTTCGGAAATTCCGCGCCAAGAAGCACTCGAATCTTTTCTGCCGACTCGGGAGGTCCGGCTCCTGCAAGTCCAGCACAAACGGCAGCGGGCGATGAATCCGCAGGCAGTGCAGCCAGAGCCAAAGCCTGGCGCGCAGCATCACGAACAGAATTAATCGCAGCGCCAAATCCGACACGCAGCGGATTCGACGGCCCGGCTTGCGACGGCGCCAAAATCGCTCCAGACTCGTCCATCAACACGCAGTCCGTCTTCGTGCCGCCGCCATCGAATCCCAAGACAAAGCGCATACAAAAAGTTTAAGCGAGAATCGCAGCCAATGCATTCGCCGAAGAAAATAACGTGCGCAAACAAGCGCCATCGCACAGCAGCGCACCGAATTTCGCCCGGCACGTCGTCCACGCCCCTCCCGCTAATCCCCGCAGCACACACACATTCCTTGACCTCCGTACCCACTCCCACTATTCTCGCTTCTCTTTCTAATCGCTAATGCGCATCCATCCACTCGACCTGGCCATCGTCATCGCCTACCTTCTCGCCGTAACCGCGCTAGGCATGCGCTTCCGCCGCAGCAAGAAGGACGCCGCCAACAGCGACCGCGAATCCGTCAGCCTAGACTATTTTCTCGGCGGCAAAACAGCACCGTGGTGGGCTCTAGCCCTCTCCATCGTCGCCACGGAAACCTCCACGCTGACCATTATCGGCACGCCCGCCATCGCCTACGCCGGCAACCTCACCTTCATTCAACTAGTGATCGGCTACTTGATCGGCCGAATTCTGATCGTACTCCTCCTGCTCCCCGGCTATTTTCGCGGCCAATTTCTCACCGCCTACGCGCTCATCGAAAAACGTTTCGGCGAGCGAATGCGCGCCGTCGCCGCCAGCACATTCCTCATCACGCGCGCCATCGCCGAAGGCGTCCGCATCTCCGCCATCGCGCTCGTCGTTAGCGTGGTCCTCGGCACCTCTGAGCACCTGGCAGTCGTCATCGTCATCGCGCTAACCATTCTCTACACCTTCGAAGGCGGCATGAAAGCCGTCATCTGGACTGACGTCGCGCAACTCCTCCTCTATCTCACTGGCAGCGCCGTTACGTTTTGGATTTTGCTCCACCGCATTCCCGGCGGCTGGACCGAAGTCACCCAAGTCGCCGCCACCGCCGGCCACAAATTGCAAGTTTTCGATTTTTCTTTCGACCTCGCCACAAAATACACTTTCTGGTCCGGCCTGATCGGCGGCGCTTTCTTGACCATGGCCAGCCACGGCACCGATCAAACCATCGTCCAAAGACTCCTCGCCGCCCGCAACGAAAAAGACAGCCGCCGCGCTCTCCTCACAAGCGGCGTCATCGTCCTGATTCAATTCACAATTTTTCTACTGATCGGCGTCCTGCTCTACGTCTTCGCGCAACACTCCCCACTCCTCGCTGCAGGCGAGCGCACCGACCGCATCCTCCCACTATTTCTGGTGCGTGAAATGCCGACAGGCCTCGCCGGTCTCCTCCTCGCCTCCATTGTCGCGGTAGCCATGTCCAACGCCAGCGGCTCGCTCAACTCTCTAGCCGCAAGCAGCGTCCTAGATTTTTCCAAACTCCGCGGCCATTCCGCCGACCCCGTAAAATTCCTCCGCCTAAGTCGCCGTATGACACTAGTCTGGGGCGCGATCCTAATGTGCTTCGGTTTCATAAAATGGGGCCCACTCCTCGAAACCGGCCTAACGGTAGCCTCTCTCCCCTTCGGCAGTCTCCTGGGCCTCTTCCTACTAGGCACACTCGACCGCCGCGCCACCGCCACCGGTGCGCTTATCGGAATGTTTGCCGGCCTCGCCACCGTTCTTTGCATTTGGCGTTTCACCCCAATTGCGTATACATGGTACGTGCTAATCGGCGCCGTCATTACGTTCGCCGCAGGCGCCGCCATTAGCAGAATTCGTTCGTAGGGGCACGGCACGTTTACCCTGAGCTTCGAAGGGCCGTGCCCGTCTTTCTGGCGCGTAGACGTTTGAAGAAATTGCCAATGCGTAACCAAATCATGCGCCGCGCAAAATCTGTAGGGGCACGATTCATCGTGCCCAACGGTCGACCCGAAACCGCCAAATAAAAATGTCACCCAACTCTCTATGACCGAAACTCCTTCCTCCACGGATCAGGCAACACGGACCACGGGCCACGTCTCCCCACGCCTCGACCTAGTCCGCGGCCTCGGCGCCTGGGCCTCCGGTGCCATCGTGGTCGGCACCATGATCGGCACCGGCATCTTCCTGAAGCCCGCCGAAATGGCGCGCGAAGGCCGCTTCGTTTCGGTTGTCTTCGCCGCGTGGATCGTCGGCGCGATCCTCTCCCTTTTCGGCGCGCTGTCTTTTGCCGAACTAGGCGCCGCCATCCCCGAAGCCGGCGGCGAGTACGCCTACTTGCGCCGGGCGTTCGGCCCCGCCGCAGGTTTTCTTTTCGGCTGGATGCACTCCATCGTAGGCCGCCCCAGTTCCCTCTCGAGCATCGCCGCAGGCCTGATGCGTTTCCTAAGTTTTCTTCTTCCCGTCGTAGCTGTCCCGATCTTCACTCTTCACATAGCCATCCCCGGCCTCACAACGTGGATCAAGCCCTACGACTTCGTTTTCACCTGGGCGCAACCGCTAGCCGTCCTCTGGATCGTCGGCATGACCGCCATAAATTATTTAGGCGTTCGCCTCGGCGGCGCCGTCCAAGTCTTCCTCACCGCCATAAAAATTACGTCCGTCGCGATTGTGATCGGCGTTGCGTTTTTTTCGCACGCTGCTCCGCACAGCGCTCCCGATCCTTTATGGCCGAGCGCGCTAAACGGCAGCGTCCTTAGCGCGTTCCTAGCCGCACTAGCCGCTGCTCTCTGGGCTTACGATGGTTGGGAAGATTTAAATCTAGTAGGGAGCGAAGTAGAAAACCCGCAAAAAAATTTCCCCCGCGCGCTAGTCGGCGGCGTCGCCCTAGTTGCGCTAATCTATTTCCTCTTCAGCGCCGCCTGCCTAAAAGTTTTGCCGTTCAGCGCAGTCGCCGCTTCGCCCCACATCGCCTCCGACGTCGTTCAACACGTAGCAGGCCCCATCGCGGCCGCGTGGATCACCGTGGCCATGGTCATCAGCGCCCTAGGCTCGATGAACTCGTCGGTCCTCAGCGGCGCACGCCCGGGCTACGCCATGGCCCGCGACGGCATCTTCTTCAAAATCGCCGACGGCGTTCACCCTAAGTACCGCACGCCCGCACGCTCCCTGATTTTTCAATGTGTCCTAGCTAGCCTGATGGCCTTGACAGGAACGTTCGAGGAACTCACCAATTTATTTATTTTCGCCGGCTGGATTTTCTACGGCCTGGCCGTAGTCGCCCTCTTCCGCCTGCGCTACACCGAACCCAACATACCCCGCCCCTACCGCTGCTGGGGCTACCCGATAGTCCCCGGCCTCTTCATAGCCGGCGCCCTCGCCCTCACCATCAACATCTGGCTCAACCGCCCCGGCCGCTCCAGCATCGGCCTCCTCCTAATCCTGGCTGGCCTCCCCTTTTACCGCTATTGGAATAAGAGGCTGCAACAAACATGACGCAGTTGAATCTCGGCACTAGCTCCATCTCCGCTTCCCTTGCGGCACAGGAGGATAAACGTGCGCCGTCCCGCACAAAGAGGTTTGTAATCGCACTCCTGCTCGGCTTTCTCGTTCCCGGCCTCGGCCAGGTCTACGCTCGGCGGCCATGGCGAGGCGTCGCAATGGCCGTTTCGCTCGCCTTGCTCACGGCGATTATTGTGATCTTCCGCCTCTTCCTATCGTTTTGGGGATTTGTCGTCTCATTCCCACTCACTGTTGTGTGGAGGCTCTGGATCGCCAGCGATGGATGCTATGTGGCCTGCAAGGAACTTGGTACTTCTCCTCCCCCGCGGCACCTGAAAATGACAATCGCGGCTAGTGTCCTAGTTTTTCTGCTTGGCGTTTATCCCGTGCCTGACTATTTCACGGATCGCTTGCGGAGATACTTTGGCGCGTTCAAGGTAGATTCGGGATCGATGTGTCCAACGCTTTGTGAAGGAGACCGTTTCGTTGCGGCTCGCGATGCCTTCAAATTGCGACCTCCTGAGCGGGGCGAGCTACTGCTTTTTGATTTCAATCACACCGGAACAATCTACACGAAGCGCGTTATTGGCATAGCGGGAGACACCGTCGCTCGCGGACCGTCGAATTCTATTTTGGTGAACGACGTGCAGGTTGCATTTCCAACTCCCTGCGGCGAACACGAATCCTTCGATAGACTCGCTGCCGAAGGCCCGGCTTTTGACACTATTGAAGTCCCAGAAGGCAGTTTGTTTGTGGTTGGAGACAATCTCGACAACAGCTACGACAGTCGCTTCTTCGGCGTGGTTCCGTTGGATGAAGTGAGAGGCAAGCCAAAATTCATCTATTGGTCGCACAACCGCTCTCGCATCGGCTGCAATCTTCGTTAATGGCAAAGCATTTGTAGGGGCGCAGCATGCTGCGCCCCCTTCGAGCAAGATCGCTACGCCGAAGCCGTGCGTCGTGATTTTAGAATTTGCACAGGAAGCCCGCCAGCAAGCAAAGCCACTCCAGGCAACACCACCCACGCGACCAAACCTATCAGTAAGGCGCTACGCATGGTGTTGTGGCCGATGTGGTCGTCAAGAATCAGCGACACGGGAATCCAGATCACGAAAAAAACCGAGTACGGCAAGACAGGAAACAAAATAGAAAGAAGCGTAGCGCTCGGGGACGCTCCTGCGCGGCCCGCCAAATACGCTCCTATCGCGCCGATCAAAAGCAACGACAACAGCCACGGCACGTAAATCACCGCCACAGGAGCTGTCATTCGCCAACCGGATGTGCTCACCATGACAGGTTGCGGTCCAAAGAACTGAATAGCCATCAGCAGCATCATCGAAAGGAACAACGTCAAAAATCCGGGTAGCCATACTTGTTTGACTCGGTCAGTCATAACGTCCTCCTTCATTCGTACCCGTTGAATATTCCGCCGGAGAGATTGCCAATTCTTTACTTGCGTGAGCGCACGATCGGCCGCCGCTTCTTCTGAAAGCCCCTGGCGGCGTAACTGCTCAAACGTTTCTTCGAGATGTCCGGCAAGTTCTGCAATGACCTCACGAAGTTTCTCCGATTCAGGTGAACCACCACCTAACTTTTCACGAACGAGCGCTTCCCAATTAGGCATCGTTCCCCTCACTAGCCAATCGCCGTGCGCTGCGACGATGACCGTGTGCTCAACAAAGCGTGCGCGAGTAGACCGCCCGCCAAAAGAGCTGCCCCCGGAATCACGATCCACCCAATCCCATCTTTCAGAAGCACGGCCGCCACACTGCCAAAATCGCCGTGCCTTCCGGTGATCCCTTCGACGGCCAAACCTATCGGAAACATGAGGAGAAACGCGCCAGCAAGTGCAAGCGCAGGAAAAATGCTGGCAAAAAGCGCATTCGCGCGCGAACCGCCGGCCCGAGACGAAATGTAAGCTCCCAGAGCTCCGAAAAATGGCAGCCCGGCTAGCCACGGCGTATACAAGAGGATGGCGTTGGGGCCGCTCCAGACGAGGCGAGCTCGCAATCCGAGTCTGTAAAGCGCCGTCAAGAAAAGCATGGAAAGTATCAGTGTGACGAACCCGGGAACCCAAAGCTGCCACACGCGTTTCTTCATGGGTTGTTCGCTCCTTTTCGCCGCAAAAATCTTGCGCTGCAAATCCCGCCAGTCTCCTGCTTGCGACAGAGTCCGCCGCACTGCCTCTTCTTCGGTTATTCCCTGCCGGATCATCTCCTCGCACATTTCATCCAAGTGCGTCGTGACTTCCGCGATCACTTCGGCTTTATCTTCCGGCTCCAGCGCTAGGCTCCCCAGCCGCTCTTCGACAAGCGCTTTCCAATCACGCATGAGACACCTTCGTGAGGCGCTTCAGGGCGCGGAAGAGTTCGTCCCACTCGCGCCGAATCGGCGCAAGTTTCTTCTTCCCTTCGGCAGTCAGTCGATAGCAGCGTCGGCGTCGTCCCGTATCGCCGGTTTCCCAAGCGCCGCGCACCCACCCGCGCTTTTCTAGCTTGTAAAGCAGCGGATAGAGCGACGCCAGCGTAAACCGCAACGAGCCGTGCGTTTGCTCCTCGATGCGCCGCGCCATTTCATAACCGTGCAGTGGCCCGTCTTCCAGCACGCTCAACACCGCCAGTTCCGCCGTCCCGCGTTTAATCCCTGGAGCAATCATCAGTTCTCCTATACATAAGAATCCTATATATAGAAGCCAGCATTGTCAACTGTCCCGAAGACCAGGTTCATAGTGTGGAACTGTAGGGGCGGGGCTTGTTCACCCTGAGCCTCCAAGGGCCAGCCCCGTGCCCACATGGAGGCAACTACCTAGTCCCTCATAACCTTGCGAGGAAGCTATGTGGAGTGCGGCAGCCCTGCTGCCGCTTTTCGCAACGACTCACGAGCCGCTATCGTTGGTAAGGTTCAGTAAGCCGAAGCAGCTCGTACAGAAGGCGTTTGCGCCGTGAGAGGTAAACCGCTAATTGGCATTGCAACGCTCTCCGCCTCCGAACTAACCACAACTTCCGGATGCAGGATTTTTACCAGCGCCTCGATCCCCGTCATCAATCGCGGGCCTGGCCGCGAAAAATACCCGCTCGCGTCAAGCGCGTACACTTGAGAGTTGCGTACCGCGGGCATGGCGCTCCACTCTCCTGGAAAAGACATCGCGCGGTATTCATCGCGAGCTTGCTGTGCGCTGTAGCCGCACTGCGCGATCAAAAGAATGTCCGGCGCCGCGTCCATCACATCTTCAGCGGTGATGCGGAAAGAAGGCGTACGCTTCTTGCCAAGCGCATCTTTCCCGCCCGCAACTTCGATCATTTCCGGCACCCAATGCCCTGCCACATAAAACGGTTCGAGCCATTCGAGAATCGCAACGCGCGGGCGATGCGCCATGCCTTCGAGCTGGCACTCGAGTTCGCCAAGCCGCGTTCCGATTTTCTTCAACAAAGCTTCCGCTTCATGCCCGCGGCAGGTCGCTTCCCCAACCCACAGAATGTCGCGCCACACATCGCCGAGGTCTTGAGGATTCAGGCAAAGAACTTCAGGCCGCATAGGAAAACGCGCGAGCGTGGTGGCGAGATCATCCGGCGAAGCCGCGCACACCTGGCACAAATCCTGCGTAATAATCAGATCAGGTTCTAATTCCTCAAGCGCCTCGGCATCCACGGAATAAAGACTTTCGCCGCGCGAAACGTACTCGCGGACCAGCCTGTCAATCTCCAGGGGAGGCGCGTCATGTGGCAGCCGCGAATGAATCACCACGCGCTTCGTCCGCGCCTGCGCCGGAAAATCGCATTCATGGCTAACGCCAACAACTTCCTTGTCGAATCCCAACGCAAACAGGATTTCCGTGGCCGACGGCAGCAACGACACAATGCGCATGGGCTGACTCTACCACACCAGAGACGGAAGCGGCGTCGACTAGGTGATCTCCAATCAGACAAGACCGAACTACTTGTAAAGAAAATACTTGCGGCGCGTTTGATCGAAATTCGAGAGGTCTGTCGACCAGCTCGCTACGATTTGTTCTGGTGCAACGCCGGCCTGAAGCTGGCGGATGGTTTCTGCGTTGCCGACGAGGAAGAGTAGTTTCGCTGGATCGAAGTTCTTGGGATATTGCTTTTGCAGAATGACCGCAATCTCCAAACCTACGCGCACGGAGCGAACCGCGGCGCGGTCGGTGATGCGAATGCCGACGCCTCCGCAACGCTGTCCCGCGTAAAGACCGGACACCGGGATGAAAGGTTGATCGGCGAAACGCAAGCCAGGCAGATGGATGGCGTTTAGCTTGTCTGCGACAGCCATTCCGTCCATCCACGGCGCGCCAAACTCCTCGAAGGGCGTTTCCGTTCCGCGTCCAACCGAAACTCCCGCGTTCTGCAAAATTTCAATTCCCGGATAAACAATCGAACCTTTCACCGTTCGTAAATTGGGGGACGGCGGAACCCAGCGAATGCCGGTGCTCTCGAAAAAATAATTGCGATGCCAGTTTTTCATGGCAATGACATGCAAGTCACAACTGAGATGATTTTCCGCGTTGAAGAATTGCGCAAGCTCGCCGATAGTGAGCCCGTATCGAATTGGCAAGGGAAAGTAGCCAACGATGCTGGTTTTGTCGGGATCCAGCATCGGCCCTTCGATCACGTCGCCGCCAATAAGATTTGGCCGGTCCAGCACGTAGAACGCAATGTTGTGCTTCGCGGCCTCTTCCATACAGTACGCCATCGTCGACGTGTAGGTGTAAAAACGCACGCCGGCATCCTGCACATCAAAAACAAGCGTGTCGATCCCGGTGAGCATTTCGTCCGTAGGCCGCAGCGATTCGCCGTACAAACTGTACGTAGGCAGCCCCGTGGTTGGATCTTTCGACGACGAGAATTTGTCGTCGGCTCGGCCTGAGATGCCATGCTCCGGACTGAACAGGGCGACAAGCTGCAGACCTGGCGCGTGAAAAAATAGTTCAATCGATGATCGGCCCTGCGCGTCGAGGCCAGTGTGATTGGTGATCAATCCGATATGCTTGCCGCGAAGAGGCGCGAATTTCTCCGCTTCGAGGACGTCTAGCCCTGTTTGCACTCGGCCGGGACGGCCAGACTTTTTTTGGGAGGCCTGCGCCGGAATGCAAAGGACGAGGAGTAAAGCGACACCGAGCAACACGCTAAACTTTCTATTGAGACCGCGGCGAAGTTGGGCCAAAGCATTCCCTCCGGTTGTGCGTCACCAATGATATTCTGGAACGCTTCGTTCGGGGCTGCGTTGTGAGCATGAAGTGCGTGTGTTATATACAGCGCAGGATCCGGGCGTAAACCGGGAGACCCACAACTGATGAAAGGGCGCGGTCCAGGCGTTCTGCTGCTCATTCCTTTTTGTTTGTTCCTCTTTCTTATGGCCCACACGATGCGCAGTCAGAACAAAGCTTCATCCGCACCATCGGTCACTTCGACGCCTTCCTCGTCCGCGAAAGATGGATCCGGAGCGAAGAAACCAGCCGCGTCCACCAAACCAACGCAGAAGCTATCCCCTGCGGCCGCGCAATGGGTCGAAGCGACCATTGGGAAAATGACGCTCGACGAAAAAGTCGGCCAACTTATTTTCGCGACCTACCATGGAAGCTTTACGGCGACGGACGCGGCTGCTTATGCGGAGATCATGCGCGACGTCGAGAAGCTGCACGTGGGCGGATTCATCAACATCACGCAAAGCTCGCCGCTGGGCATCGTAAAAAGCCAGGCATATCCCACGGCGGTGCTGACAAATCAGCTTCAAGCGAAATCAAAAATCCCCCTGCTGGTTGGCGCGGACTTTGAACGCGGAACGGCGATGCGTTTGGATGAAGGCACTTCTTTTCCAACGGCAATGGCGCTCGCCGCCGCAGGCAATCCCAAAGACGCGTACACGATGGGAAAAATCACAGCGCTGGAAGCGCGCGCCGTCGGCATTCACTGGATTTACGCACCCGACTCCGACGTAAACAACAATCCGGACAATCCCATTATCAACACGCGCTCGTTTGGCGAGAATCCGCAGAAAGTTGCCGAGTACGTGACGGCGTTTGTCCATGGTGTTCAAGAAAATGGTGGCCTCGCAACAGCGAAGCATTTTCCAGGCCACGGTGACACGGCTGCCGATTCGCACATCGATCTACCGGTGATTCGCGCTGACCGTGACCGTCTTGAAAATTTGGAGCTAGTTCCCTTTCGCGCGGCAATCGCTGCTGGTGCCGACAGCATCATGACGGGGCATCTCTCGATCCCCGCTCTCGAACCCGATCCAAATACTCCGGCGACGCTCTCTTCAAATATTTTGACGGATCTGCTGCGCAAAGAGCTTGGCTACCAAGGGTTGGTAGTGACCGACGCGATGGACATGGGCGGTATCACCGTGCGCTACGCACCAGGCGAAGCCGCGGTCCGAGCGTTTGCGGCGGGGGCGGATGCGCTGCTGATGCCGCCGGTGCCGGATGCTGCGATTGATGCTTTGAAGGACTCTGTGAAATCCGGACGCATTTCGCGCGAACGACTGGATGCCTCGGTGCGGAGGATTTTGCAGGCGAAGGCGAGGATCGGTCTTTACAACGAGCGATTGGTGGATGTGAACGCGCTGAACAGTCGTTTCGGCAAAGTGGAATGGCAGCGCGAAGCCCAGGAGATTTCCGACCGTGGTGTGACGCTGCTGCGTGATACACCGCATCGATTGCCTCTCGATGCCACGAAGCCGACGCGGGCGCTGCTGGTTGCGCTATATGCCGATCCAGAACCGTATCCTGGCGAAGATCTCGAGCGCGAACTGCGTTCACGTGTGGATTCGGTGACAACTCTGCGTGCGGATACGCGATTTGTGAAAGCGGACAATTTGAAATTGCCCGCACCAGACACGTATGACGTGGCCATCCTCGCGTTTTTTGTGCGCGTGAGCGACCGCAAGGGGAACGTAGACATTCCGGCGGAGCAGGCGGCGCTGGCAGAAAAAGTTTACAAGAACGGAAAGCCGGTGGTGACGCTTGGATTTGGCAGTCCATATCTGGTGGAACATTTTCCGCAGGCGGAGACGTGGCTCGCTGCGTTCGGCATCAGCGACGTAGCGCAAATTTCCGTCGCGCGGGCGCTCTTCGGGCAGATTCCTGTGCGCGGACACTTGCCGGTAACTGTGCCAGGCGTGGATATGAAGGCGGAATTTGGGATCGAACTGCCAGCGAACCCAATGACCGTTCAGCCGATGGACGCTAGCGCGGAAGCACAACTTCAGCCTGCGTTTGATGTTCTCGAACGCGCGGTTGCGGACAAAGCCTTTCCTGGCGCAACGCTCGCGGTCGGCTATCGTGACCGAGTGTCACTACATGCGTTCGGCAAGCTGAGCTACGACGCGAAATCGCCACAAACGAATGTGCGCACGATGTACGACGTTGCGTCACTTACCAAAGTGATTGTGACGACGACGTTGGTAGAAAAGCTAGTCGAAGGAGATTTTCATTCTCCGTTGCAACTCGATGCGCCCGTCGAGCGCTACTTGCCCGAGTGGGCCAGCGGGCCTCAGCCGGAGTGGCGGCACAAAGTGACGGTGCGGCATTTGATGACGCATACATCGGGGCTGCCTCCGTTCAAGGAATACTGGCGCACTTCCAAGGGCAAGCCGGATACTTTGAAAATGATTTTTGCCGAACCGCTAGAGTCAGAGCCGGGAACGAAGATGGTCTACTCTGACTTGGGAATTATATTGATGGCGGAAATTATCGAGCGCTTGACGGGGCGAACTATCGACGACCTCGCGAAAGAATATATTTTCTCGCCGCTGGCGATGAACGATTCGATGTACAAACCGCCAAAGAAACTTTGGCCCTCGATTGCGCCGACGGAATTTGATGCGAATTTCCGCAAGCGGCTGATTCAGGGCGAAGTGCACGACGAAAACGCATTCGCGATTGGCGGCGTTTCGGGACACGCGGGACTCTTCAGTACGGCGCCGGATTTGGCGGCGTTTTGCCAGATGCTGCTCGACGGCGGCGTCTATGCGCACCAAAGAATTCTGCGGCGCGCGACGATTGCGCAATTCACGGTGCCGCAACAGCTTTCCGGTGGAACGCGCACGCTCGGATGGGTGGTGCCGACCGAAGGCAGCTCCAGCGGGCACTTCTTTTCGGGGCATAGTTTCGGACACACTGGGTTTACTGGAACTTCGATCTGGATCGATCCCGACCAGCAGCTCTTCGTTGTGTTACTGACCAATCGCGTGAATCCTACGCGCGAGAACCACAAAATCGCAGAGGTGCGACCGGCTGTGCACGATGCGGTGATGGAGGCTCTTGGACTGGCGACGGCTGCACCTGCCCCGAAGTAGCTTGAGTAAGTGGCAAGCACTGGAAGTTGTCCCCGATACCCCTCCCCTTTTTTTGTAAGCATTGCTGATAAAGGACTTACGTTTTGCGTGCCTTGGGTTATGGCCCGGGCGGCGGAGTAACGGGCTGAAGGCCGCCCCTACATTTCCGGACGGGTTACCAGGGTTTGCCGTCGATGGTGAGGCGGTGGGTGTGGTCGAAGTGGACGGCGTAGGGTTCGCGGACTGGCGCGCCCGGTTGGCGTCGGGGTTGCGATGGTGGTGGAGCGGGCGGCGGGGCGTTGTTAGGTTGGGCGGTTTGTGTTGGAGTGGGATTTGTTGTGGGGGCGGTGGGTTCGGATTGGTTTGCGTTGGAGCGGTCTGGAAAGATGGAACGCGCGATGTTTAGGGCGGCTTGGGTTTCGGCGGGGGTGGGGCGAGACGGCGACGGTGTTGACGGCGTCGCGGGAGGCGTGGATTGCTCGCTGTTGGTGTTCGGCGTGGGTTCGACTTCTGGTTCGGGCTCGGAGTCTGCGGCATCGGGAGCGGGGTCGACGGTGTCGGGTTCGTCGGCGGCGTCAGTTTCGGGATTGTCCTCGGATTCGTCCTCGGATTCATCATCGGGGGCGTTGGGGTCGGGCGGGTAGAGGTGGTCGTGGTTGGAGGTGACGGAGGTGTGGACGGCGTCGCGCCAGCCGTCGGTGCCGAAGGCGTTGATGTATTCGTGTTGGGCTAGGCGGGTGGACTGCATTAGTGTTTGGAACATGTAGGCGACGGTGCGAGCTACGCGGGGTTTGATTTGGCCGCGGATTACCGCCGGTATCAGGCGGCCTAGGGCGGTGTTTAGGTCGTTGGCGGAGAGGTAGTCGCCGGAGAAGAAATAGGTTAGGTCTTTGGCTAGTTTTTCGGCGGTTTGGGATTGGGATTCTTTTTGGGCGTGATAGAAGCAGAAATGCGGGTGGCTGGCGATGCGTGGGGTGCGGCAGCGGCGGCCATCGGTGAAATTGAAAAGACAGAGGGATATACGGTCCTTGGCGGTTAGCGAAGGCATAGATTTCTCCTTGATTTAGTTTTTGAGAATTCTGGACAGAAAAAGAAAGAGCACAGCCAGGATTGGCTGTGCTACCAAAGATGGCCTAAAAACAGAAACGCCTCGCGGGTGGCGAGGCGTAGTACTGAACGGGAGGATTATACCAGAGCGTACTTTAGCAATCAAATAAAATTTCAGGTGAGTCTGCGATGGAATGGGGGCTTTACACAGAGTTCACGGAGGGCGCAGAGGGCACAGAGAAGAAGAAACCCTGGAAGCGCTTGAAGGAGCTAGCTTCAGAGCACGCTTGCCAATTGAGCGAGTACGATGTCGCCGTAGCCCTGGTCTTTCACTGAGAATTGTCCTTTCTTGATGACGGGATTGATGTTTACAAATACTTGCCCTTCTTGTTCGCCTTCACCGATAAAGATTTTCATGGGTGTCCAGTGGCCGGCGGGCTTTGCTTTGAAGCCGCCGTCGGAAGCTTGCGAATTATTGTTGCCGAAGGTGACATAGGTGAATGGAAGGACCGCAACTCTCTTGAACTGCTTCGGGAACGATTTAGCCTCAAGCGCGTTTTTCAGGTCGGCGAGTAAGTCGGTTGCATCCGATCCGACCACGGCGACGAACCTACCTTTTCCGCTCTGTATGTCGAAGGCGACGGGCTCGTCCTCTTTGATGGATTTCGCCTGGTCCAGCTCGATTCTGAATTTTGCGATCTTGCCGTGAGATGCGTATGTGGCGAGCCATTGCTGCGAGGCGTCATTGGTGCGCTGAAGTTCGATGTCGAAGCCGACGGAATTCGGGACGGAAAGATAGTGCTCCTGGACCTCTTCTTGTGCGCTGGCAGAAGGCCGCTGGCAAGCTCCGAGAGCGAGGAGACTGGCCGCAAGGAAAGAGAACAGAAGAAATCTGATCATGGGCGAGGATTATCCTGACATCTGTAGCTGCCTTCAAGTGTTCTGTCTCCGGAGGCAGGTCTTGCTGGCTGGAGCGTTGTTACTTCATGTCGAGGGCGGCTTGGGCTAGGTCGGCGGGTTTGCCTAGGTCGCGCCAGTAGGAGTTGTCGTGGCGGAAGGCTAGGATTTTTTCGCCTTGGGAGGCTAGGCGAAGGTAGGAGTCGATGATGGAGAAGGTGGGGGTGGATTCGGTGAGCAGGGGGAGGAGGCGGGCGGAGATTACGTGGATGCCGGAGAAGGCTGCGGGATGTAATAGGGGGAGTTTTTTGGGCTGGGGAAGTGGTCCCTCGAGGCTCGGGGTAAACGAGTGACTAGTGGCGAGTGGCGAGTGGACCGAGGTCTTGGCGGTCCCGTCGGTGCTCGATACGGTCGGGGTGCTGCCGGGGTTCTTCGCTTCGCTCAGAATGACAGAGTCTTGGCCGGAAAAATGGCGGCCGGAGAGTTGGAGTTGATCGTTGAAGAGTAGCTGGCGGCTGGAGGGGCGGGATTGGACGGCTAGTGTGGCCAGGGCATGATTTTCCTTCTGGAATTGGAGCATGGCGTTTAGGTCGATGTTGCTGATTACGTCGACGTTGTGGAGTAGGAAGGGTTCATCGAGATGACTTGGATTTTCCTGGAAGAACCAGGCGGCTTTTTTCAGGCCGCCGCCGGTGTCTAGGAGTTGGTGGTCTTCGCGAGAGATTTCTAGGCGCATGTTGAAATTGTTTTTGGATTTCAGGTAGTCGATCACCATGTCGGCAAAGTGATGGACGTTGATGATTGCTTCGGTTACGCCGAAAGACTTGAGGCGAGTGATGGTTATTTCCAGGAGGGTGCGGTTGTTTAGTTCGACTAGGGCTTTGGGGCGGGTGTCGGTTAGGGGGCGGAGGCGGGTGCCTAGGCCGGCGGCTAGGATCATGGCTTTCATGGGTGGGACCAGTGAGTAGTGAATGGTGAGTAGTGAGTAGCGGGAAAAGACTCGGAAAAGGATTTAACGCTGAGGGATGCAGAGACACAGAGGACGCAGAGTTCGGAGAAGAACGGACCTGAAGGTCCGCCACTACGACGGCCACCGCAACCTGAGCGAAGAACGGTGGTCATTTGCGGAGATTCTCTAGGCCTAGGTGGCGGAGTTGGACTTCTACGCCGGGTTTGGGGCGGAGGCGTCTGGCTAGTTGTTCGGCTAGGTAGACGGAGCGGTGTTGGCCGCCGGTGCAGCCGAAGCTGACCATTAGATTTTTGAAGTCGCGGGATTGGTAGCTGGCGATGCTGGCGTCGACGAGGCTGAGGACGCTGGCGAAAAATTGGTGGACGCTCTCTTGTTGGTTGAGATAGTCGATGACGGGCAGGTCCCTGCCGGTTAGCGTTTTGAATCGCTCTTCGCGGCCGGGATTGGGGAGGCTGCGGCCGTCAAAGACAAAACCGCCGCCGTTGCCGGTTTCGTCCTGCGGCAAGCCTTGATGGAATGAAAAACTAAAGATACGGACGATAAGATTGTCGGCGTCGCTGGCGAGACTTTGCAATTTTTCGGAGGCGAGCATGCCTTGGAACGCGCCCATCAACGCGGGGAGCGCGATGGGCAGCTCGGCTTGATGCAAGAGCCAGCGAAGATTTTTCAGCGCGTACGGAACGCTTTGGAGGAAGTGGGCTTTGCGTTCGTAGAAACCGCGGAAACCGTAAGCGCCGAGAGCCTGCATGATGCGGACGTAGACGTAGGCGTAGTAATAGCTCAGGAAGGCTTGGCGATCGACAGGAATGAAACTCTCGAGGGCGCGAAGATAATCATAGAGAAGCTGCTGGCGAAGTTCGGGAGGAAGATCGGCTTTGGCGTCGTAAAGGAGAGAGGCGATGTCGTATTGGAGCGCACCCTTGCGGCCGCCCTGGTAGTCGACGAAATAGGGTTGGCCATCGCGAAGCATGATGTTGCGGGATTGGAAGTCACGGTAGAGAAAATAATCGCGCGGGGCGCTGAGGAGAAAATCGGTGAGGCGGTTGAAATCGCCTTCGAGAGAATGTTCGTTAAAGGGAATGCCGGCGAGGCGTAGAAAATAATATTTGAAATAGTTGAGGTCCCACGCGATGGATTGGCGATCGAAGCTGGAGATCGGGTAGCAGAGGGAGTAGTCGAGATCGCGGCCGGCTTCGACTTGGAAGCGCGGGAGAATGGCGACGACTTTTTTGTAGGCTTCGACGACTGAGGGAGCGATGGCGCCGCCTTGGCGGTTTTTGGAAAGGAATTCGAAGAGCGTGGTGTCGCCGAGGTCTTCTTCGAGGTAGGCGCCTTGACTAAGATCTTCGGCGTAGATTTCGGGGACGGGGAGATTGTGTTTGCGAAAATGTTTGGAGAAGGAGAGGAAGGCGGCGTTTTCTTCGCGAACGTTGTAGAGGATGCCGATGGCGGTGCGAGGGCCTGTGCTGAGGCGGATGATTTTGCGGCCGGAGCCGCCTAGTTCGCCTTGAAGGGGCTGGACGTGCTCCACTGGCTCATGGAAATGTTGCTCGAAGAGAGATTTTAGGGTGTCGATGGACATGAGATTCGTCGAGCTGCCTTGATCAATCATTAATGCAAAGCGTTTTCTAGCATAGCTGATTCTTTGCTAGGAGATTTGAGGGGAAGTATGGGTGTGTGCCTAGAAATGTGGAGCGCCTAGGAAACTGCGGAAAAACATCTACAGGGAGGACACCCCCGACCGCGTCGGGGTAAACGCTGAGCACAGAGGGCGTAGAGAAGAGCACAGGCTGAAGCCTGTGCCACTCTATAATTGTGGGATGAGATTGGGAATGAAAGACGCGAGGAGGACGGAGTCGCGGTTGGCGGCTTCGAAGAGGCTTGACCGGATGACGGCGCTGGAGATTGTGCGGTTGATGAACCGCGAGGACCGGCGCGTGGCGGCAGCGGTTGGGCAGGGGTTGCCGGCAATTGCGCGGGCGGTGGATGCGATTGTTGCGGCAATGCGCGGCGGTGGGCGGTTGATTTATGTGGGGGCGGGTTCGAGCGGGCGGATGGCCGTGCTGGATGCGGCAGAATGTCCTCCAACGTTTGGGATTTCCAAGAAAAAGATGATCGCGTTGATTGCTGGCGGACGGCGCGCGGTTACCAGGGCGGTGGAGGGTGCGGAGGATTCGGCGGCAAATGGGGCGCGGGATTTGCGGCGGTTGAAATTAGGGCGCGCGGATGTGGTGGTGGGGATCGCGGCTAGCGGGACTACGCCGTACGTTTTGGGGGCGATGAAGTACGCGCAGAAGCGCGGGGCGACGACAATTGCGGTGATGGCTAACCGGGATATGCCCTTGGCGCGGTTGGCGAAGATAGCGATTGCGGTGCAGGTGGGGGCGGAGGTCTTGACGGGGTCGACGCGGTTGAAGGCGGGGACTTCGCAGAAAATGGTGTTGAACATGCTTAGTACAGCGGTGATGGTTAGGCTGGGGCATGTTTATGAAAACTTGATGATTGATGCGGTGATGACAAATAAGAAGCTGCAGGGGCGAGCGGTGCGGATTTTGATGGAGGCTAGCGGGGCGGGAGTGTCTGCGGCAGAGCACGCTTTGCGGGCGGCGGGACACGATATGAGGGTGGGGTTGGTCATGTTGAAATTGGGAGTGGAGGCTCAGGAGGCTCGGAAAAAATTGAAAGCAGCCGGAGGAAATCTGCGCACATCGCTGGGCGAGTGAGAAGAAAAAGAAAACGAAACACAGAGACACAGAGGGCACAGAGAAGAGAGAAAGAAAGAAGGAAAGAAAAAGGCGGGGAGTAGACGACGTTTAAAATTTTTGCTGACTCGGGCGCAACATGTTGCGCCACTACAAAGGAATAGGAAGCGGATGGATAAGTTTTTGATACGCGGAGGGAAGGCGCTGCGCGGGACCGTGGCGATCAGCGGGGCGAAGAACTCTGCTTTGCCGGTGATGGCGGCGTGTTTGCTGACTGCGGAGCGCGTGGCGGTGCACAACATTCCGAAGGTGCGGGATTTGGTGACGATGAGCAAGTTGCTGACGTTTATGGACGCGAAGGTTTACGTGACGGAGATGCCAGCTAGCGATTATGTGATTGAGGCGCCGCGATTGAATCATGCGGAGGCGCCCTATGAGTTGGTGAAGACGATGCGAGCGTCAATATTGACGCTGGGACCGCTGATGGCGCGGCTCGGAATGGCGCGCGTTTCTTTGCCGGGCGGGTGCGCGATTGGCGCGCGGCCGGTGGATCTGCATTTGTCGGCGTTGGAAAAGATGGGCGCCGAAATCACTATGTCGCACGGGTATATCGAGGCGCGGGTGCCGGGGAATGGGGCGAAGGGCGGACGGTTGAAGGGCGCGCACATTGTGTTTGAGAAAATTACGGTGACAGGGACGGAAAATATTTTGATGGCGGCGACGCTAGCAGACGGCGAGACGATTCTGGAAAATTGCGCGCGGGAGCCGGAAGTGACGGACCTCGTGGTGATACTGCGGAAGATGGGCGCGCAGATCGAGGGCGACGGGACGTCGACTTTGCGGGTTCGCGGTGTGGCGGAGTTGCACGGGACGGAGCATCGCGTGATTCCGGATAGGATTGAGGCGGGGACTTTTTTGGTGGCGGGCGCAATTACCGGCGGAGACTTAACAATTACGAATTGCGAGCCCGAGCATCAGGGCGCAGTCATCGCGAAGTTGCAGGCGGCGGGAGCTTGCATCGAGACAGTGGACAAGACGACTTTGCGGGTGCGCGCTGGGAAAAAATTGGTTGCCGCGGATATGACTACCGAGGAGTATCCGGGATTTGCGACGGATATGCAGGCGCAATATATGGCGCTAGCAACGCAGGCGGGAGGCACGTCCGTGATTGCTGAAACAATTTTCGAGAATAGATTTTTGCACGCGAGCGAGATGATTCGAATGGGGGCGAATATTTCGATCGATGGGAGGCACGCTGTTGTACACGGGCCGGCGGCGCTCTCAGGGACAACGGTGCAGGCTTCGGATTTGCGGGCGAGCGCGGGGTTGGTGCTGGCAGGCCTGGTGGCAAGCGGGGAGACGGTGATCGAGCGCGTGTATCACATTGATCGCGGGTATGAGGGGATTGTGGAGAAATTGCAGGCGGTGGGGGCCGATATTGAGAGAGTGCACGGAACCGGCTCTGGCGTTCACACTTCTGCCCCTACTTCAGTTGCCTGAGGTAGCATGGGCGACGCTCACGGGTTGGAGGTTGGAATTTCGAGGACAGAAAAGCCGGCCGCAGCGGCGGCTTGTGAGAGGCGGCGGTCGGCGCAAATGAAGTTCCGGCGAGCTGGGCGGTTTTGGCACCAGATTAGGGACGCGGCCAGTTGCAGGGCGTCTGCGGCGCGCAATACATACTTATCCAAGGACTCCGCGGCCAGATCGCGGATTTGATCGTCGGGAAAGATTTCTCTCCATCCTCGGCTGAGCAATCGCAAGCGGGCGACCGCACCTTGTTTGTTGACGTCGTTGATCAAATGCTCGCGATGAAGACGGGAAATGGCGCTACGAACTTCCACATAAGTTCCCCACCAGGCTACGAGGTCGAACTTTCTAAGGTAGAGTTGAGCCTGGCGGCTGCCCGCTTCGCGGATGCACAAGGGGACCAGCGCGCTGGAGTCCCAGAACGCTGCTGTTTTCTTCACAGGCTCTCTTCCCGGTCGGCAAGGAGCGCTTCGATTGCTTTGTTCCCTTTGACTGTTCCGGTCGGGATTTTCAGGAGAGCTTTTATGTCAAGATGCTCGATGGGCATGCGCAACTTGCCTGTCGCAACGAGTGCGAGTTCCTGCTCATCGGTAGTTTCCGCGAAGAACGGAATCAGTTTGGCAATGGGAAGGTCGCGGTCGCGGATCACGACTTCTTCGCCGCTCTTGGCATAGGTAAGATACTTGCTTAGCTGGTCTTTGAGTTTTGCTACGTTGACGGTGCGCATTTGAGGTTTTGTCCTTCATGGCTATTATAGCCATGAATAGAACTTGATGGGAAGGATTTCCAATCAGGGTGACGCCTGTGAAAATGGTGTGGTGCTGGCGGTGTAGGGCTGAAAGGCCAATGCTGGATGAGGAGGAATTTAAGCGCGTCATCCTTTTGAGAAAACTGAGCGGGAAGAATATCGAGGATATGTTTGGCGCGTTGCTTGAGGAATATGAGCGCATCACCGGCCACTGCGAAACGAATGGGAATGCGGTTTTTCACCACAGGCTGGCGATGTATGGGCCGCCTTGCTCAAAATGCGGGAAGCCGCTCCGAACACCTCGGGCAAAGCTGTGCGGTTCGTGTATGGCGCCTGTAGATTCCAAGACTTAAAGAAGAAAAGGATAACGCAGAGGCGCAGAGCCTCGCAGAGAAGTCAAAAACGGAGGCCCCCGAGTTTCTCGGGGGCCTTTTGAGTTTGAAGTGAGTTTTAGAGTGGAGCGAAATTATTCGGAGGAGCCGGAGTCGCCGCCCGAACCTTCTTCACCGCCGGAAGTTACCTGTTGACCGCCTCCGCCGCTGGCGGCTGCTTTTTGCTGCTTGTCGCGGGCTTCCTTGATTAGGGCTTTGCGGCTGAGGCGGACCTTGTTGCCCTCGATGGAGAGAACTTTTACGAGGACTTGGTCTCCGAGTTTCAGTTCGTCGCGAACGTCGCGGATGCGATGTTCGGAGATTTCGCTGATGTGCAAGAGGCCGTCGGTCCCGGGGAAAAGTTCGACGAAAGCGCCGAACTCCGCCAGGCGAACGACTTTGCCAAGATAGGTCTTGCCGATTTCGGCGGAAGCGGTGACGTCGCGAACCATTTGCAGAGCCGCATCGCCGCCGGCGCCGCTAGTGGAGAAGATATGGACCGTGCCGTCTTCGAGCACGTCAATTTTGACGCCAGTGGCTTCTATGATGGACTTGATCTTCTTGCCGCCCGGCCCGATGAGGTCGCGGATCTTGTCCTGAGGGATCTTCAGCTTGAAGAGGCGCGGAGCGTAAGCGGAAATTTCCGTGCGTCCTTCGCTGAGCGTCTTCTCCATCGTGTCAAGGATTTGCAGGCGAGCTTTCTTCGCCTGGGCCAAGGCTTCGCGCATCATGCCGATGCTTATGCCGAGGACCTTGATGTCCATTTGGAGGGCGGTGATACCTGCACGCGTGCCAGCGACTTTGAAGTCCATGTCGCCGTAGTGGTCTTCGGCGCCGGCGATGTCGGTGAGGATCGAATACTTTTTGTCATCGCCAACAACCAAGCCCATGGCGATACCGGCGCAAGGAGCCTTTAGAGGAACGCCGGCATCCATAAGAGCCAGCGAGCCGCCGCAAACGGTGGCCATCGAAGACGAACCGTTGGATTCGAGAATGTCTGAAACTAGGCGCATGGCGTACGGGAAGTCCGCTTCGGGTGGAAGCAGGTTGACGAGGGCGCGCTGCGCGAGAGCGCCGTGGCCGATTTCTCGGCGGCCTGGTCCACGAAGGAATTTCACTTCGCCAACGCTGAACGGCGGGAAGTTGTAGTGCAGCATGAAGCGATTGAATTGATCGTGCTCGAAGAGCAGGTCGAGCCGCTGCATGTCTTCCTTGGTGCCGAGCGTCAAAGTAGCGAGAGCCTGGGTTTCGCCGCGGGTGAAGAGTGCCGAGCCGTGCACACGGGGAAGCAGGCCGACTTCGCAAGAAATATGGCGAATCTGGTCGAAGGCGCGTCCATCAGGACGGCGACGCGCATTTAGAACGTCATCGCGGAAGATATTTTCGCGAAGGCGTTCGATGGCGCGCTTGGTGAGGGTGCGCTTTTCGTCCATCTCCTTCTTGGGCTCTTCGGGAATAGCCTTGATGATCTCTTCCTTGAGGGCGTCAACGAGGTGATAGCTCTCTTTCTTTGGATGCTTTTCGGTATTGAGGGCGTCGTGAAACTTCGCGCCGTACTTTTTCTCGAGATCCTTGTAGATGGATTCATCGAATGGAACCGGCTTGGCGACAACTTTTACCGGCTTGAGTTGCGCGTGTAGCTCCTTGATGGCGGCGACGATTTTCTTTACTTGCGCGTGGCCGAATTCGAGGGCATCCACGACGGTCTCTTCGGAAACTTCGAGCGCGCCGGATTCCACCATGACGATGGCTTCTTCGGTGCCCGCGACAACGATGTTCAGCAAGCTCTTCTTCTGTTGCGCGACAGTCGGGTTGGCAACCAGCTGGCCATCCAACAAGCCAACGCGAACGCAAGCAATAGGCTTCTCAAACGGCAGATCGGAACAGTAGCAAGCGGCGGAAGCGGAGGTAACGGCGATGACGTCAGGGTCATTGTCGCTGTCCGCGGAAAGCACCATCGCGACGATTTGTGTTTCGTTGCGCCAAGACTCCGGAAAAAGCGGGCGCATGGGGCGGTCAATCAAACGAGAAGTGAGAATTTCCTTTTCCGAAGGACGTCCTTCGCGCTTGAAGAAGCCACCGGGAATTTTTCCGGCGGAATACGTGTTTTCGCGATAGTCGACAGTTAACGGAAGAAAATCGCGGTCGTTGGCCGCGGACGACATGCAAGCCGTAGTGAGCACGACGGTGTCACCGTAACGAGCGGTGATTGCGCCGTTCGCTTGCTTGGCAATTTTTCCAGTTTCGAGAATGAGGGAGCGTCCCCCGATTTCAACAGAAACCTGATGTGGTGCTGGTGTGTGATTATTTTCAGACATAAGCGATCATTTCCTTTGGCCCCGCTTCATACGGAGCATTTTCAGAATGTCCACAGGAGCGACGACCGTGCAGGAGCACTTAGCCGCTTTGCGCGGCCCAAAACAAATCCCTGCTTCGAGTAGGTCGGCGTAAGCCTGGCCTGGACAACCCAGAGAAGAAAAGAGGCGAGAACTACGATAGGAGACAGTAACTCGATCCGGATTACACCACGAGAAAAACCGGCAAAACTGCAGCTGGTCGCCTGCTAAATTCACTGCCAGCCGAACCGAACATTAGGCTGACAGACATGCTTCGTGTGGAAGATGTCATTGCGTGAAAGCGCAGAGGCTTCTGCCCGTTGAAACTGTTAATTGTAGAGCAGTTACTTGCGCAGGCTAAGACGTTCAACAATCTCGCGGTACCGATCCGGGTCGCGACGGTTCAAATAGTCCAGCAAACGGCGGCGCTTATTGACCATCATGATCAAACCGCGCCGTGATGCATGGTCTTTTACGTGGGACTTGAGGTGCGTCGTCAGGTAGCTGATCCGCTCGCTCAAAAGTGCTATCTGGACTTCCGGTGAGCCAGTATCTTTAACTTCCCGCCGGAATTGCTCGATCAACACCGCTTTGGCTGTGCTCAAGTGCCCTTCTCCGTCGTCCCTTGAATTTTTCCTCTTCTCTTCGACTCACTCAGGCTAACACAGATATGTTTTGAGTGTAAAGGAATGTAAACATGTTTGGAGGGCGGAAAATTTCGTGGACGGGGAGTGGAGTAAGTAGTGAATAGTGGGTAGGGAGTAATGAAGACACTTTTGCGGTCAGATCGGAGGCATTCCTAACGACGGCAACCAGCACATATGAGTTGCGTTGAGCGCGCAAATTGGGTTGAATGCTCTGTGTGAGGGTAGAAGTACTTTGGGAGGGAATGGGATATGCAAAAGCGAATTGCGATAGTTGCTGGACTTTGTCTTAGCTTGGGATTTTTGGTAACGCAGGCATCCAGTCAGTCAGACAAGAGCAAGCGTCCGAGTCCGCCGGCAACGGCGAGTTGCGACTTGGGTGGGGGCAAAACGCTTACGGTGGATTATTCGAGTCCAAAGATGAAGGGTCGCAAGATTTTTGGAGGCCTGGTCCCTTACGGACAAGAGTGGCGAGCGGGAGCAAACGAGGCGACCACGTTCGTGACACCGGTAGATTTGAAAGTTGGCGGCAAGGATGTGCCAGCGGGCGACTACACGATTTTCACGGTGCCCGAAGAGAATAAGTGGACGCTGATCGTCAGCAAAAAAACGGGAGAGTGGGGAGTTCCCTACCCTGGAGCGGCGTCGGACCTTTTGCGGGTGGACATGAAGGCCGGGAAGCTGCCGAGTCCTGTGGAAGATTTCAAGATCGCGTTTACTAAGACGGGTAGCGGCTGCACGATGAGCATGTCCTGGGAAAACACGGTGGCGTCGATCGAAATCGCCAAGAAGTAGAGGAAGGCTAGGGCACTCACCTCTCGACATTCACTAAAAAACTGACTCAATTGGGACGGACGAGATTGTCCGTCCCTTTATTTTTTCAAGAGTTTTTTGTGCGTACGAGGGATAGAAATTCGTCGCGCGTCTGCTTGTTGTGGCGGAAGCCGCCGAGCATGGCGCTGGTGACGGCCTGGCCGTGCTGTTTTTCGACGCCGCGCATTTGCATGCAGAGGTGGCGCGCTTCGATGATTACGCCGACGCCCTCAGGGCTGATTTTGTCCTGAATAGCGGCAGCGATCTGGCTTGTGAGGCGCTCCTGGATTTGGAGGCGGCGTGCAAACATATTAACGAGCCGAGCGACTTTACTTAAGCCGATGACGCGTTTGTTGGGCAGATACGCAACGTGGCACTTGCCGAAAAAGGGCAGCAAGTGGTGTTCGCAGAGGCTGAAGAACTCTATGTCCTTCACCACCACCATTTCGTCGTACGCAACGCTGAATGTCGCTCCGTTCAGAATATTTTCCGCGTTCTGCAAATAGCCGCTGGTCAGGAACTTCAACGCCTTTTCGTAGCGTTCAGGCGTCTTGCGGAGCCCTTCGCGATTCGGGTCTTCGCCAACCAGTTTGATGATTTCGCGGACGTGGCAGGCAATCCTCTTCGCGTCCAGCGGCTTCTCTTCGTTCAAAATGATTTCTTCCGTCGGTTTAGCCATCAATGTTACCCCTCGAATCCTTCTGGATTGTCTCCCGCGTACTCAAAACTGTTGTTCGACGTCTCCTGCACGCGCACGCGCTCGAGTTTCGCTTTGGAAAACGGTTTCAGGCGGCGGAAAATCTCGATGCACAAATTCTCCGTCGTGGGAATCGTGGCGCGAAACGCCGCGACATCCTCGTTGAGCGACTTGTGGTCGAAGGGCTCAAGGACTTCGCGCTCAACGAAGCCATCGAGGTCTGCAAGATTTGCGATCATTCCGGTGGCGGGATCGACTTTCCCCGAAACAAGAACTTCCAAAGTGTAGTTGTGACCGTGGCCATAGGGATTGTTACATTTTCCGTAGATGCGGCAGTTCTCTTCCTCGCTGAGCGCGGGGTTGTGTAGCCGGTGCGACGCCGCGAAGTGGTAGCGCCGTCCCAGTTCGGTTTTCACCGCGCTGTTTTGCGCGCCGGGAGCCATCAGGCTTTAGTCCCTTCTGATCCGTTGCGATAGCAATCGGCAAAAAGATCTGGCGTTTCGTAGAGCCGCACTCGGTGCAATTTTCCTTGCTTGATCTTTGGATCGAGAAGTTGCCAGATCACGCGCGCGATGTTCTCGCATGTGGGAATCTGGCCGGCGAGCTCAGGAACTTCGAAATTTAGAAAGCGGTGGTCCATGCGTTGCATCACTTCACGTTCGAGAATTTCTTTCAAATCTTTCAGATCTAAAACCATTCCGGTGATAGGGTCGGGCTCACCCGCAACGGTGACTTCCAACGTGTAGTTGTGGCCGTGTCCATGCGGATTATTGCATTTGCCGAAGACGCGGCGATTTTCTTCCGGCGAGAAATCCGGATTGTTGTAGAGATGCGAGGCAGCGAACTCGATTTTGCGCGTGAGCAGGACCATTGCGATTGTTTTTTACCTGGGCGCGCCGGGAAGAGTTACGGGAACTTCCCGTCCTTTCCATTCGACCTTGCCTTTTGCGTAGCCTCGATACGAAGCCCAGAGCACACCCGCGTACAAGAGCACCGCTGGCACATAATAAATGATGAATTTAAAGGGGTATTGGTTACGAGCAATCTCCAGACCGTAGGTCATTTGGCGCATCAGCAGGAACAAAACTCCCAGAAGCGTGGCGATGGGAATTTTTAATCCGAGAAGAATGAGGGCGAGAGGAATCCATGGGATTGTGGACTCCAATTCGCGAAAGACCGCGCTGGGAGTTCCGCCGACGAGCAGAAAAAGATTTTTCTTCCAGCCTTCCCACATTGCGTGGAAAGAGCGGTACATGCGTACACGGACGATTCCCTGCCCTGAACCAAACTGAATGCGATAGCCGACAGCTTTTGCGCGTTTGGCAAGAGCGACATCTTCGAGAATTTCCGATACGACGCTCGCATGACCGCCGATGGAATCGTAAGCGTCGCGCTGAATCATCAGGAATTGGCCATTGGCGGCTGCGACGGGCGAAGCGGGATCGTTCACAGTTTCATAGGAAAAATGTTTTGCTAAGCGGCTGTAGACAAACGGAATGAGCGCCTTCTCGTACCACGTTTGCGTGATTTGCTCGGGCGAAAAAGAGACTAGCGCGGCGCTTTTTTCTTGCGCGATTTGCAACGCTCGCGCAGCCGCGCCGGGCAGCAATTCGGCATCAGCGTCGGTGAAAAGCAGCCACGGGCTCTTGGCTTCTTTCGCGCCGAGGAAAACTGCATTATTCTTTCCAACCCAGCCGGACGGAACTTCACGAGTTTCCAGCAGACGAAGGCCAGGAACTTTGGCTGTCAAACCACGAACAATTTCTGCCGTTTTGTCGGTGGATTGATCATTTACCACAAGGATTTCGCCGATTTCCGGCTGCGCAGCCAGCGACTCGATGCAAGCTGCAATGACTTCCTCTTCATTTCGCGCCGGCACGATCGCGCTGATCGATGGTGTCAGAGAAATCTGCGGCGTGCTCGAATTAGGCGATTCGTTGGTCACGGTAAAGTCAGGGGACAAGGACCAGTTTTCGATCCCAGGCGGATAGGCTAGTATAGCATTCGATGAGAATTGGGCCGAAGATACTGGCTTGGGGAGGCCTGGCAGCTTTCCTCGGGATAATTGTCGTTTTTGCGCTGCCAAGTTACCGGCATGGCGAAGCTTCCATCGCGGGTAAGCGCGCCGAAGACTTTCCCATGCAGCTCAATGGCAAGCCGGCTCACCTTTCCGATTTCCACGGCAAGGTCGTGGTGCTGAATTTTTGGGGCACCTGGTGCCCGCCGTGCATCGAAGAAACTCCCGCGCTGAACCGTTTACAGAAGTACATCGCTTCGCGCAACGGCGTTGTTCTCGGCGTCGCCGCCGACGAGGATGCTGCCGTCTACGAACAATTTCTCAAAGAGCACGGAGTGATTTTTCCGACCTACCGCGACCCCGCCACGAAAGATCAGCATTCGCCAATTGCGCAATCGTACGGCACGAGTATGGTTCCGGAAACGTACATTATCGATCGCAATGGCAAAATTGCGCGCAAGATCATTGGCTTCCAGGAATGGGATTCGCCGGAAATGCTGGCGTACTTCGATTCGATTCTCGGACAGAGTTAATAGTGGTTGGCGGAAGGGCGGGGGCAAGCCCGCCCCTACAGGCTTTCGTGTTGCCGTCTGCAGCCTACTTCAGAGTGGCGCTTTGCGCAGGCGAAGTGCATTCGCGATTACGGAGACGGAACTGAAGCTCATGGCAGCGCTGGCGAGCATGGGGCTGAGAAGCCAGCCGAAGATCGGGTAGAAAACGCCGGCGGCGATCGGAATACCGAGCGCATTGTAGAGAAAAGCAAACGCTAGATTTTGTTTGATGTTGCCGATCGCGGCGCGGCTGAGTTTGCGGGCGCGCACGATGCCACGCAGATCGCCTTTCACAAGCGTGATTCCGGCGTTCTCGATAGCGACATCGGTGCCGGTGCCCATGGCGATGCCGACATTCGCTGAAGCGAGCGCAGGGGCATCGTTGACGCCGTCGCCGGCCATGGCGACGATTCGCCCTTCCTTGCGAAGTTGTTGGATGACTTCGGCCTTTTGTTGGGGCAAGACCTCTGCTCTGACGTCGTCGATGCCGAGTTGCCTTGCTATGGATTCCGCCGCTGCCTTCAGATCACCGGTCAGCATGACAATGCGCACGCTATCGTCCTGCAACGCTCGAATTGCTTCTGGTGTAGTGGGCTTCACCATGTCCAATAAAGCGATAGCCCCGATTATCTCTCGATTTACGGCCACCAAAACATGAGTGGACTCTTTGGGCCAATCCGCTCCGAAACCCAGGCTAATGCGCTTCTGGCCCGTGCCGGCATTAACACCTTTTTCCAGTAAGAATTTCGAACTGCCCACCCAGACGATTTTGCCCAGGGCGTTTCCTTCCGCGCCGCCGCCTGGCGTCGCAACAAATTCTGTCACCGGCGCGAGCTGCAGACCTTTTTCTTGCGCACTCTCCACGATTGCGCGAGCCAACGGATGTTCACTTGCTTGCTCAACACTTGCGGCGAGCCGCAGCAAGTCGTCCTTGCTGAGGCCACCGCTTTCGATAACACCTACCGAAGCGACCACGGGATGTCCGATCGTGAGAGTCCCGGTTTTGTCGACGACGAGGGTGTCGACTTTGGCGAGTGTTTCGAGGGCTTCGGCGTTTCGAACGAGGACGCCAGCGTGGGCGCCACGGCCCACCGCGACCATGATGGACATGGGTGTTGCAAGGCCGAGCGCGCAGGGGCACGCGATGATCAAGACTGCTACGGCTGCGATAAGAGCGTGAGCGAAACGCGGCTCGGGACCGAAGAGCGCCCAGCCTGCGAAGGTCAGCAAAGCGGCGACGATTACCGCGGGTACAAAATAGCCGGCCACCGTGTCGGCAAGGCGCTGCATTGGCGCGCGACTGCGCTGCGCTTCGCTGACGAGTTTGACGATTTGCGCGAGGAATGTTTCGTTGCCGACGCGTTCGGCTTGCATCACAAAACTTCCGCTGGTGTTAAGCGTGCCGCCGGTGACTTTATCGCCGGGGGATTTTTCGACGGGCATTGGCTCGCCCGTCACCATGGATTCGTCGACGGCGCTCGCTCCATCGAGGATTACTCCGTCGACTGGGACACTTTCTCCTGGGCGCACGCGTAGGCGGTCCCCAGCTCTTACGCCGTCAAGCGCGACATCGTTTTCCGCTCCATCAGCCGCCAGCAAGTGTGCTTGCTTCGGCGCCAGATTCAGCAGAGAGCGAATTGCGCTGCTCGTTTGCTGGCGTGCGCGCAGCTCAAGCACCTGGCCGAGCAAAACTAGTGTGGTGATGACAGCCGCGGCTTCAAAGTAAGTGGCGACGGCGCCGTGCATGTCGCGAAACGAAATGGGGAAAATTTGCGGAAGGAGCGTTGCAACGACACTTTCCAGATACGCAGCGCCTGTGCCCAACCCAATCAGCGTAAACATATTGGGGCTGCGATTTACTATGGAGGTCCAGAAGCGATGGAAAAAGGGCCAGCCGCCCCAGAGAACGACCGGCGTCACAAGAACGAATTCGATCCAATTACGTGCGCTGGAAGAAATCGGGAGTTTGAGTGCATCGCCAAACATAGCGAGCAGCAGGACCGGCAGCGAAAGCGCGGCGCTTACCCAAAACCGGCGCAACATCGAATCGTATTCGGGGTCGGCTTCTACCTCGGCAAAGGCGTCCACCGGTTCGAGAGCCATGCCGCAAATGGGACAGTTTCCAGGATCAATCTGGACGATTTCCGGGTGCATCGGGCAGGTATAACGCGCGTCTTTTTTGGCGGGCGATATCGCCTCGGAAGAGGGAGAAGCGTGTGCTAGCTGGTGGCTCGTCCTGGCGTGCGAAGCAGGCTCCATCCCGGAGGCACCGGGCGCCTCCAGGAACTTCTCAGGCTCTTTTTCAAATCTTTCCGCACAGCGCTTCGAACAGAAATAGTAGGTCTCATCGGCGTGCAAGACTTTGCCGGCGGATTTCTGCGGATCAACCATCATTCCGCAGACGGGGTCTTTCACGCGTGGCGCGGAAGCTGGAATCGGCAGACGCGTATTCTGAGGGTCGGGCATAGGAAGTTGTTCAGGCATAACTATATAAGATGATTTGAAGTTCTTGAATGATTCAGGCCGGCAAGCGGCTACACGGCAGAAATCCTTGCACGGGCTGGTATAATGCCGAGCATGACACTCGTGGAAATCACTTACGAACTGCAATCTCCGCTGACCCAGAACCAACTGCGACTTCTCGGCGAATTTTCAAACACTTACGGCCTGCGCCGCTTCCGCTTCGATGAGAGCAAGAAGCACCTGTCGTTTGAGTACGACGCTTCTCGGCTGCGCGACACGCAGATCGCCCATGTGCTCGGGCAGGCGACCATCGCGGTCGCGCGCAAAGTCACCGAGACAGGCGCTCAGCCGGAATTTAATAACTAAGATTCAGAGTGGGCGAGAGCTATCTCATTAAGTGAGCAAGCCTGTTTATTTCTAATATCTTATGAATTCGGAAATCGCGGAAAGACTGCGAAAACTTGAGAGAGGCCTAGTCCGCCTCTCCTCAACGGAGGGCGAAGTCATCATCGCCAGGCTTTTGTTGATATCAGAAAAACGTCAGGATGTAGTCCTGAAGATTATCTCAACTAGTCAACCGGAGCGGTATGATCGCCTCGGCGGGAAGTACAACGATGGTGCCTGGGTCATCCCCTTCGAGTATATTCGAGACGTCGAGCCGGAAAGGTGACGCCGCGGACTGAACGGAAAAAATGAGGCCCCCGCTTGGGATCGGGGGCCTCGGAGAGTGCGTTTCGTTGTCAGTGTCGTTTTCACACCGACGCGTGGGGTCATCCATCCTAGCTTCCCTCTCAGAGGCAGGTGGGAACGAATTGCGAAAAGTGGCGAGCAAGCCCCTTCCCCCTCGCTCGCCTCTCTTCTCAACTCGTCATGTGAAACGCACTCATGCACCTCTCTAATGCACGGGCTGCGCCAATCCCGCCGGGGCTCTGAGTTTCTATCAAGTCATTCATTAACAAATACTTGGCAGGCTGCGGCGATTCCGCATACCGCCCCGAATCCGTCCCTTCGACCCACTTTGGAACTCGCCAAAACTGATTCGGGAACCCTACCTTTTTCATCTCGGACCTTGGCTCTTGCCACCCAGTTCCAGGACCCTGGTAACAAAATCTTCGGGCTTGTGGCGCTATCGGTTTTCGGGCGGAATGCTCGCAATATCCCTTCATGCGCATTCTTCTCAGGAAACACCCCACTCGGCGGAACTTGTGGGTCGTAGCTGCCTCACTTCTCATGAGCTTTCTTGCAGGATCGTTAGTTCTATCGGCGGATACTCCCGGGGAATTGCGAACTGCCGAGGTCGGCACTTGCTATTGCCACTGCGCGGAGTCCAGCGCGCACCGGAGCTGCGTGAAGATGTGTGAAATGCCGAAGTATGCCGCAAGGCGCTGGGCGACGACGTGCGCCAAGCCGCGTTTCAAGCGCCCCGTAGAAAACCGCGATGCCGGCCCGCGTTTTGAGCATCCCGGACGGAACGAAAGAGCCCAGAACGCAACGCCAGCGGCGGCTAGCTAGACGGAGACTTGAGTGTGGACGGCCTGATCGGCAGGCAGCTCGGCGGTCTCAGCCGATTCGCCCAAAAGCTGAGCTAACATCTCCGGAATCTCAAAGATAGCGCGGTTGTTGAGTGCACCGACATTTTTGCGAAATTCCGCAAGCCTCGCCGGTTCTAGTATCTGGCGGACACCTTCCACAATTTCCTTGAAAGAGTGCAGGACGATTCCGACGCGCTTTTCTGTAACCCATTCTGCGTTATAGCGTTCCTGCGGTAGAGTCCAGGCGTTGCGTTCGATGAGCACTGGAAGCTTGCGCACCATCGCTTCCGCGATGCTGCCTGGGCCTGGCTTGCCGATCAAGAAATCGGCCGCACGCATGAGTTTGTGAACTTTCTTTGTAAAACCAACAACATGCACGGGCATGTTCCATTTTCGAGCGCGGAACTTGGCTGCCAGTTCGTCATTGCGTCCGCAAATCAGGATCAGCTGGAGGGGCACGCCCGCGGTATTCAATCGTTCGGCTATAGATAACATCACTTTGGAACCGTGTCCGCCGAAGAGGACGATGGCAGTTGGCAGATCCGGTTGCAAGCCCATCTCTTTGCGAAGGGTAAGCGGATCGACATCATCTTTCAGGTAGAAATCAGGACGCAGGATCATTCCAGATGCTTGAAAAATATGGGAGTTGTCGTGACCAGAGGCCCGCGCTTGCTCGACGGCGCGCTCCGTTCCGGCAATGACGTATTGCTCCTTGATTGGCTCGATCCAGAAGCGGGGAGGATAATCAGCCAAGTCGGTGATCAGTGTCACGAACGGCCGCCCCGGATAAATGGCTTTCCAGCTTTCGCTGATCTCGCGATTGAAGTGCGGTATGACCGAGACCAGAAGATCCGCTGGGTGTTCACGCCAAAAACCCTCGAGCAGGCGAACCATCGGACCGTGTAAGAGCCGGATCGTAAGTTGAAGCACCTGCAAGAGATACTTGCTGCCAAGGGTCCAACCATTCTGCAGCATGATGTTATATTGCTGCTGGATGCGGATGCCCGTCAGTTTACGAAGGACGTCGAGACGATCGGTCAAATCCTGGAATTGCACCAGCTCAACTTGCCAATCTCTGCCCTGCTGGGCTGCAATCGTCTGAAGAGCAATGGCGGCGTTGCGATGTCCGCCGCCGGCGTCGTGGAAGACAACGAGGATTTTCTTCATGGCGGAGATTCTGCCACGCGATTTCAGATCTGAAACAAGAGCATGCTCCATGCCATGTGGATAACGTTGGAAGTCCAATGTGTTCAATAAGTTCCATGGACACATTCACCTACATTTAGCGACCTCTTCATGGCCTGTTCATATCGTCTGTTGACAATAGTTTCATGCGCTGCGACCTACACGTTCACTCCATCGCATCAGGCATGTGTGACACTCCCTTTTTCAACCGATTCTGCCGCGAGTCCTACAACCAGCCCGAGGAGGTTTACTCCCGGGTGAAGGAACTGGGCATGTCCATGGTGACCCTAACCGACCACGACTCCATCGATTCCGCGGAAGTGCTACGGAAGTACCCGGATTTCTTCCTAAGCGAAGAGGCGACGGTGCAGATGCCGGGCGGAACGCAGATGCATTTGGGAGTTTACGGGATCACGGAACGCGACCATGTGGAGATCCAGCGCCGGCGTAAAGACTTCATTTCGTTGATGATGTACCTAACCGAGAAAAAGCTGTTCTTCAGCGCCAATCATGTTTTCTCCGGGCTCACGGGACGACGCCTCGATGAAGATTACTGCTGGTTCTCCTCCTACGTACCGGCATTTGAATCGCGCAACGGCGAGATGTGGCCCAGAGCCAACGAGAGCGCTACCCGGCTGGCATCGCGCACGGGCAAGATCCCCATCGGAGGGAGCGATTCGCACACGATGGCGGGTATTGGGCGGACTTACACAGAGGTTCCCGGCGCGCGAACGACCGAGGAATTCTTCGCCGGGCTGCGCGCGGGACGAGGGCAGGTTCATGGTGACCATGGTAGCTATGCCAAGTTGACTGCAGATGTCTTCCGCATCGTGTGGGCATTGTGGACGGAAAAGCCGTGGACTCTGGCACTTATGCCGCTTGCGCCGTTGGTTCCCATGGTTACGGCGGGCCACTGGCTGAACGAGATTCGGTTTTGTCAGAAGTGGGCGGCAGCACTGGAACGCGGAGAAAAACGCCAACGGATGTTTTGGGACGTGGATGCCAGCTTCGAGGCTAACTGGAGCTAGAGGCTGGGCGGGGCCCTTACAGGGTAAACCCTTCGAGGCTCAGAGCAAGCAAGCCCGCACCTACAGGGCTTTAGGAAGTATGGGATAAAAACCATGGCAGTCACACGCACTGTTTGGGGATACATCGAACGACGGGATCATCGCCTGATGCGGCGAATGAACCGCTGGCGAGCCCCGCGGTGGGTGCGCTTGTGGATGATTCTTGCCACGCGGATGGGCGACGGGTGGCTGTGGTATGGGTTGGGCATCCTGCTGCTGATCGCAGGCGGCCCTCAGAGGTTTATTGCGATTGGGGCAGCGGGAACCGCCGCGGGGATTGGGATTCTCGTTTTCAAAGCTTTGAAAAAACTGAGCCAGCGGCCTCGGCCTTGCCAATTGGAACCACACTGCTGGTCGAAGGTTTTGCCTCCAGACCGGTTCTCGTTTCCATCCGGACATACCATGACCGCATCCTCAGTGGCGCTTGTGGTGAGTTACTTTTATCCTTCGCTGGAGGGGCCGCTTTTCTTTCTGGCCATCAGCATTGCGGTGTCACGGATTGTCCTAGGAATGCATTTCCTGAGTGACGTGCTGGCGGGGATGGTTTTGGGTGTGGCGCTAGGATGCGCTTCGATTACGGCGTTTGCTTCGCTCGGGTGGGTTTAGATCTAGACGGGCTCACAAAATCTCTAGAGCATTTGCAAGACAGCCTAGTCGGCATCGCCGAGTAGAGAGTCGTGTGAAGGCCGGGAAAGCGGCAGCAGAGCTGCCGCACTCCGAATCGTTGCATTGCAATACCATGCGGAACTTAAAAGTTTGCGTTTCTCAGTACGCCCAAGTAGCGAAGAGGGCACGGCATGCCGTGCCCCTACGACGGAGTTCGCGGCGGTTTCGTGGTTGCAACGCCGGTTAGAATTTTTAGAGGGGCTTCGGATGGGCGGCTAGGGCTTCGCGGAACGCGGCTAAGTTGTTTTTGTCGACCGTGGCGGTGCCGGTGTCGACCCATGCTGGCAGCGGAGCTACTGGGGCGGTGCGCCAATCTTTGAATTCGTGGACGGCGTTGTGGTGGAGATCGTCGGCAAACTTCAGACCGTAGTAGGCCATGATGTAGGGCTTTTGCACGATGGTGGCGCTAATCCAGCCCTTTTCGATGGCGTCGAGCGTCTCCGGATCTTTGTCGAACGCGACGACGGCGATTTTGCCGGTCATATCCACGCGGTGCAGAGCTTCCGCAACTCCCGACCCGCCGGAAGCCTCGAGACAGATAACACCATCCACCTTTTCCTTTTTGGCGAGGAGCGCAGAGACGCCGTCATTGGCGTTGCGGGGATCCCCTTTGTCGTCAATGGTCTGAGAAATCTTAATGCCAGGGTATTTCTTGAAAGCTTCGGTGACGCCGCGCACGCGCTCGTCAAGATTAGACTGGCCGGGAATTGTGATGATAACGACCTGACCCTGTCCCTTAAGAAGGTCTGCCATACGCTTGCCGCTTTCCTGGCCGGCGCGGAAATTATCGGTTCCGACGAAAAGAATGCGGCGGGAATCGGGTGCGTCGGCGTCGATGCAAATGACGGGGATGCCTTGCAACACGGCGCTGTCGATCGCGGGCTTGAGAAGCTGTTGATTCATCACGGAAATCAGAATGCCTGCGGGATGCAGAGCCACGGCTTTGTTAAAAGAGTCGAGCTCCTCCTGTGGAGAGAGAGTGGCGGGGCCGTCCATTTCCGCCTTGACGCCCATGCCGGTGGCGGCGTCGCGCAAACCCGCTTCGGCTTCTTGCCAGTAGGGCAAGCCGATATTCGCAGAAATCAAATAATATTGTTCTTCTTTTTGATGGTAGGGCTCCTGGCAGGCAGCTAGCGCTGCGCTGAGAATGACAGCCGAAAAGGCCAGGCTTCTGGGATGGAACTTCATTGGAGGTCTCCTTTTTTACAAAAAGTAGCAGCACGCAATCAACGAAAATAAAAAATAAGAGACTAAGACTTCCTGGCGCAAGAGGGTATCACAAGCGTTGTGTAGAGCAACTGGTGGCCTGGAGGATCGTGGGCGGATTTCCTGCGACGGCGTCAAAGTGGCGAGGAGTGGCCGCGGCGCAGCGGAGCTGTCAAGGATGTGGCGTGACTGCAAGAGGAGTGGTTCAGGTGCTCTTTGCGGATTTTGTCTGGGCCCGCTTGTCCGCCACGCGTTTCCGTCTGTTGTCCATGGAGGCAGCCGCTTTGATTCTTGCGACATGAATAATCGAAAATCCTGCCGAACTTGTTGCGCAATCGCGGCTGGGTTTTGCCTTGCAGAACGGGCAGACTAAGCTTTTCGGGCTAGTTGCAAGCACTTTGGGTAGAAGTTTTGATTTTGCCACGCGGCAGCATGGCACAGCCATTGAAAGATAGATAGTGCTAGTGTTTTTAGCTGGACTCAGCTGCGTTACGGGACACCTACCGGAGTTACTTCGGGGATTGCAGGAGTCACAAGATTCGGTGTTTGTCGGGAGTCGTTACAGGAAGCAGCGAAACATCGACCACCGTTGACCTCTATTTTTTCTCTTTGCTCGGCGCAAAGTAACCCCGGCGTGCCTGCAGCTTCAAGCCTTCCAGGCCCAATTTGACTTTCAAAGGGTGATAGGCACCGTCATGCTTCACGTTCTGGAGCGACATCTCAAGCAGATATACAAATTCTGGCACTTCCGTCAGGGCTCGAAATCCGCTTTCCAAGTCATTGCTGTTATGAAAGAAAGTCCCGCCGGTTCCGTCAGCGAGTTCCGCCATAACTGCTTCGTCGAGCACCATGCTTTCGCTGCGATATTTGATTTTATTTTGCTCCGACCGAGTAGAACCCGTCCTGTCATCACCAGCATCGCCCATTGTGGTATACAACCCGCGCGCATCCAACGCGCTAACGGTAACGTTGGCCCGTGCAGCGAGGTCCAGAATCTCCGAAGCATGTGCTATCGCCAGCGCATTAATGGCCATGAAGCCAGGCGAGATCAGGATGAGCGTGCGTTGGCCTGGCAGAGAGCTCATTACACGGATGAGTTCTCTGATGGGGCCGAGCGTCATACTAACGTCCAAATCACCAAGCCGCGCAACACGTTGGGCAGCTTCTTGCGCATATCTCTCGGCAAGGTCCTTTGAACACTCACAGCAGGCCTGTGCAGCCTCAGTAGCGTCATCAAGCGCCCTAAAATCGTGGAAGTCCACAATCCGAACGGCCTGGTAGTAATCGACACGCGGACATCCGTGCTCATTATTGCGATAGAGAATCTGCACTCTTAGCTTCGAGATCGCGTCCTGCAACTTCGCACGATCGCGTGTTAGACCGCTGTTGGCCCCCGATGTGGAAACTACCGCGGCCAAGTCCGAATCATTCAGCGCCTCGGCGATTATCTTCGTTGCTACCTTTTGAATCTGCGCCAAATCGCCGGTATCCAGGTGCAGATCGTCGAACAAGAACACGATGAAACGTTCGGGGGTTTTTGCGGGTGATTGTGGACTCCTAGGAGATGATTCGCCGGAACCGGAATTGGCCGGCCCCGGTTCAGCGCTCGGTCGACTATTCTCAAGCCCTGCTCGCCTTTGAATGCTAAACCCTGAGATAACTTGTGGTTTGTTCTTATCGAAAATCTGGAAGTCTTCCTTTTTTAAGTTGCCAACCGGGTGGCCTTGCGAATCTCGGACCACCACCGGGATCAGGACAGAATTCGCCTCGACTACGATTTTGCCGGCCCCGAGCCCCGGCGCAGTTTCAGTGGTTTGCTGGGCGGACAAGTGCGCTGACGCGAGGAGGACCACCCAGGCGATTCTGGCGGTGGCCGGACGGAGTCCTGAGATCCGTTTCATCTTGGTTGGGCCATTGTAGGTCCACGCATTCCTACCCATAAACGTGAAAAGCGGTGTTGCTGTCAACGTCTGATAAGTCCCTGCCAGCTCAAAAGGTCGCAGCAGCGTTCAGACGGGGTTGCTGGGTATCATCGCATGCGCGGTCACGTATCCGTTTGGTCGCTGCAAACGGAAGCCAGGCTGTGAAGAATCCGCTTTCTATAGTCTTCTGATAGGGGATTTCACCAAATGGTTTTCCGGCTTTAATTATTATTTGAGACTAGGAGCAGCGACTCTGGGACCCAGCTTGCCAGCTTTGAGCGCGAAACTCACGGAGTCGGCGGCGAAGCGTGCGCAGACCTCCGAGCTGGTTTTCCTTTTGCAAGTCTCGAGGCCGGGGCTTTGGAGCACGACGGCTTTGTTTTACCTGATGCCGTTGGGACACGTGGATTTTTTGCACTCGCGGACGCTGTGGCTGGGACTTTTCTACGTGTTGTTTCCGCTGGGATTTCTTTTGTATGGCGTGAATGACATCGTGGATGCCGAAGCCGACCGGTTGAACCCGCGTAAGGGGACTTTTCTTTTCGGCTCGTTGGGCGCTACGGAGCAGCTGGCTGCTTTGCGATGGAAAATCGCGGCCGTGCAGATTCCTTTTCTGATTGTTTTCTTTGTGCTTGTTGGGCCGCAGATTTTTGCCTGGTTTGCTGTGCTGTTGCTGGCGGTTGCGCTTTACAATGCGCCGCGTTTTGGATGGAAGAGCCATCCTCCGTTCGACGTCTTCATTCAAGCAAGCTACTTGCTGGTGTTTGTGCTTAGCAGTTGGCTGAACGGCGCGGCGCAGCTTCCGTGGCAAACTTTTGTGTTTGGGGCGATGTTTGCGATGCACTCGCATATTTTTGGTGAGGTGATGGATATTGAGCCCGACAGGCTTAGCGGGCGGCGAACGACCGCGACATTGATCGGCGCGGTGCGTTCGAAATTGCTGATCGCGGGGCTCTTGTGCGTGGAGACGGCGTTGGTTTATCTCTTTTTCGGAGACTTGGTGATCACTGGGTTTCTTGGCTTTGGGGCTGCGTGGTTTGTGCTGGATGCCTTGATGATTTGGAAGAATAGTCCGTATAGTCCGACTGCGATGCGTTTGTTTATGTGGGGTTGGAACGCCGCCTCCATTGTGGGAATGTTCTGGAACTGGTCAAAAGGAAGCTTGATGCACGCGCGGCGTGTGGCAGGACTTTGAGAATGAAAAACCAGTGCGTTCTCGAAATCAGTGTGGAGAGTGTCGAAGCGGCGATGGCTGCGGAGCGCGGCGGGGCGTCTCGGATCGAGTTTTGCAGCAATTCTCGAGTGGGCGGGACGACTCCGAGCGACGAGTTGTTGAGAGCTGTGCGTGAACGAGTGAGTCTTCCTATTTTCTCGATGGTTCGGCCGCGCGGGGGAGATTTTTTTTATACCGAGGCGGAGTTCGAAGCTATGCGGCGTGACGTTGATGCGGCCAAGGAAATGGGGATGGACGGAGTTGTGTTGGGCTTACTTGATGCGGGCGGGCAGATCGACGTCGAGCGCACGAAAGAGCTTGTTGAGCGCGCGCGGCCGCTTGCGGTTACGTTTCATCGCGCGTTCGATGAGTGTTTGGATTTGCAAAGGTCGCTTGAGGATGTGATCGGGACTGGCGCTGTCAGGCTTCTTACGTCTGGCGGGAAGCGGACGGCGCCGGAGGCGTTGGATGCGCTGGGAGAGCTGGTTCGGATCGCGGGTAGGCGAATCGCGGTGATGCCTGGTAGCGGGTTGCACGCGGGGAATATTCGAGAGGCGGTCGCGAAGACTGGAGCGCGGGAGTTTCATGCGGGATTAAGTTCCGTGGTGGCGGATGTGGCGGGGAATCTTGCGGTGTTTGAGAGAGAAGTACGAAGGCTGGCTGATGTATTGCGTGAGGCGATAGAGGCTGTGCCTGAATAATCGCGTAATTTCTCATTAATTGCCGCGCAGACAAAAAAAGGGCGCGATGAATCAGACTGTTACGAAACTCTGTTGATCGGCGGAAAATAAATGAGAAGATGCCCTCGTGAAAGCGAGGGCATTTTTTTATGGGTTTTGTGCAGGGAGAAGGCCGGACTCAAGGAACGCTGTTTCCCGTCTGTCTGGAAGAGTTGATTCCGGACGATCATGTGTGCCGGGTCATTGATGCATTTGTCGGCCGACTGGACATGGCGGGTTTGGGATTTGAGCGTGCCGAGGCGGCCGAGACGGGGCGGCCTGGTTATGATCCGCGCGACCTTCTGAAGCTCTATCTGTATGGCTACCTGCAGCAGATCCGTTCCTCGCGGCGGTTGGAGTCGGAGTGCCGACGGAACATCGAGTTGATGTGGTTGCTGGGACGGCTAGCGCCGGACCACAAGACGATTGCTGAGTTCCGACGCATGCACCGAGAAGGCGTCACCGCTGCGGGAGCCGAGTTGGTGCGACTAGCGCGCTCGGTGGGATTGGTGAAGGGCGAGTGGATCGCCATCGATGGCTCGAAGTTCCAAGCGGTCAGCAGCGCGAAAAGTGTGCGCGAGCGCGAGGCACTGGAACGCTACCTGGAACAGTTGGAGCAGGGCGATGAGCAAGACGAGGTGGTCATCGACTCTAGTGCTGTGGCTAGTGCGCTGGAAAAGTTGCGCCAGCACCGGGAGCCGGAAGTTGGCTTCATGCGCACCACGCAAGGATTCATTCCTGCCTACAACGTGCAAGCGGCTGTCGATGCCGAACACGCACTCATCGTGGCGCAACAAGTGACCGACCACGCCGCTGACAACCGATGCCTGCAACCGATGGCGGAAGCCGCACAGGCAGCGACGGGCGGCCCTGAGCAGCCGATCAACGTGGTCGCCGATGCGGGCTACTCGAATGGAGAGCAGGCCGAAGCCTGCGAGGCTAAGGGCATCTTGCCGCATGTGCCTGCCAACCGCAGCGTGAACAATCACGGAGATGGCACACTGTTCGATCGCACGCAATTTATCTACCAGCCGGAGAGTGACACGTTACTGTGCCCGGCGGGTCAAACTCTCACTCGTAAACAACTCTCGCGGAAAGATCGCGCGGTGCTCTACGCGGCAAAGCCAGAAGTCTGCGGAGCTTGCCCTCTCAAGCCGCAATGCACCGTATCGTCACGACGGATGATTACCCGTCACCTGCACGAAGAAGCGCTACAGCGCATGCAACAGCGGGCCACGCCAGAAGCGATGCGACTGCGACGATCAACTGCTGAACATCCATTCGCAAATCTGAAATACCGCATCTTCGGACATCCGCGCTTCCTGCTGCGTGGTCTCCGCGGGGCACAAACGGAAGTAAGCCTGGCGGTGGCTGCCTACAATCTGAAAAGAATGCGGAACATCCTCGGAGGACACCGACTGACTTCCATACTACGAACCGCTTGAAACAAGCGGAATCACGACCAGTATTCACCAAAAGCAAAAGAGACGCTCCGGAACCCGGAACGTCTCTTTTGCTTCAATCTTGCCGTCCGTTTCGTAACAGTCTGATGAATCGCGCCCCTACAACATCGAAAAGAAAGAGGGCGGCGCAAGCCCCGCCCCCACAAGAGTTGTGTGCGGCTAGGCTTTTTGGGCTTGGCGGCGGAGGAATGTCGGCACGTCCAGGTCGTCCGCGGGGACTTCGTGGCTGACTTCGCGGATGTTTTGTTGGACTTGGTGGACTACGTTGGGCAGCGTTTGCTGCTGCGGGACAGGTTCTTCTACTTCGCGGCCGGCTTTCCAGGTCTTGGGCAGGAAAGAAGGCTTTTGGACGGCGTTCTTTTTGTTAGCTTCCTTGAAGCCTGCCGCAATCACGGTGATTTTTACGGCGTCCTTCATGGAGTCGTCCATGACCGCGCCGAAGATAATGTTGGCATTTTCGTGAGCGGCTTTCTGGATGACGCTGGAGGCTTCGTGAACTTCGTGGAGCGTTAGGCTGGAGCTGCCGGAAATATTAATGAGGATGCCTTGCGCGCCCTGGATGGAATTGTCTTCGAGGAGCGGGCTGGAAATGGCGCGATTGGCGGCATCGATCGCGCGATTTGTGCCGGTGGCGATGGCGGTGCCCATCACCGCGTAGCCTTGACCGTGCATGATGGCTTTTACGTCCGCGAAGTCGCGGTTGATGATGCCGGGCACGGTGATGATGTCGGAGATGCCTTGCACAGCTTGGCGGAGGATATCGTCGGCGATGCGGAACGCGTCGAAGAAGCTTGTGCCGCGCTCGACGGTGTCCATCAAGCGCTCGTTGGGAATCACGATGACGGTGTCGACGCAGCCGATTAGTTCTTGCAGAGCTTGTTCGGCTTGGAGCATCCGGCGCTTGCCTTCGAACGCGAAGGGCTTGGTCACTACCGCGACGCTTAACGCGCCGAGTTCACTGGCAAGCGAAGCTACCACGGGTGCGGCGCCACTGCCGGTGCCTCCGCCGAGACCGGAGGTGATGAAGATCATGTCCGAGCCTTCGAGGGCTTCGATGATTTTGTCGGTGTCTTCGAGAGCGGCTTTGCGGCCGACTTCCGGATTCGCGCCCGCGCCGAGACCTTTCGTCAGCTTCGCGCCAAGCTGAAGCTTCGTTGGCGCTTGCGAAAGTTTGAGGGCTTGCAAGTCCGTGTTAGCGGTGATGAACTCGACGCCCTCGACTTTGGCGCGGATCATGCGGTTGATGGCATTGCATCCGCCGCCGCCCACACCGATAACTTTAATCTTCGCTGGCTGCAGCTCTTCGCTGAAGCTCATACGAATTCCTGTGTCTTTTGCGGTCATACGTCCCTCAGCCTTCTCCAAATTCGCGGCGCTGCGCTCGGGAGGGGTCACGAGGCACCAGCGAACATGGACTTCAATTTGGATACAAAATTTCCGGCGCGCTGCGGTGCGTTGCGTCGCGTTTTCGCGCCGTACATCACCAAACCAACGACCGTTGCATATTCCGGCTGGGCTACCTGTTCGGGCAGATCAGCCAAACCTTTGGGCTCCGCGATGCGGACGGGGAGGTGGAAGGACTGTTCGGCTAAATCGATCAGTCCGTTGAGACGGGCGCCGCCTCCGGCGAGGATGAAGCCAGCGGGGATTTGCCCGTCAAGGCCAGCACGCTGGAGATCGTCGCGAATGAGCGCGAGGAGCTCCATGGCGCGGGGCTCGATGATGTCCGTAAGCATGCGGGCGAAGATGGTGCGCGGGGGACGGTCGCCAACGCTAGCGATTTCGATGGAAGTGTCTTCGTGAAGGAGAGAAGACGCGGCCCAGCCGTGGCGGCGCTTGATTTTTTCTGCTTCGGGGATGGGCGTGCGGAGGCCGACGGCAAGATCATTTGTGAAATGGTCGCCGCCGACGGGAACGGCACCAGTGTGGCGAACTACGCCGCCGCCATAGACGATGAGTTCGGTGGTGCCACCGCCGATATCGAGCAGGCAGCAGCCGAGGTCGCGCTCGTCCTGCGTGAGGCAGGATTCCGCGGAAGCGAGCGGCTCGAGGACTGTGTCGCTGACCAAGATTCCGGCGCGATTTGCAGCGGTGACTAGATTTTGCGTCGCGGCGATCGAAGAGGTGACTAGGTGAACGTTGGCTTCGAGGCGCTGGCCGACCATGCCGACGGCGTCGCGAATTCCGTCCTGGGCATCAACTGTGAATTCATGTGGCAGGACGTGAAGCACTTCACGGTCTTCGGGAAGCGTGATGTTGCGGGCGGCATCGACGGCACGGCGGATGTCGTCGCGTTCGATATCTCGCGCGCGGTTGCCAAGCGTTATACCGCCGCGGCTGTTGACCCCGCGGACGTGGCCGCCTGCCACCCCGATCACGGCGGATTCAACCGGAACGTTGGCGACGCCTTCGGCTTCTTCCACGGCTCGGCGGATGGAGCTAACAGTGGAATCAAGATTGACGATGAGACCTTTGCGCAGGCCTTTGGATTCCGCAGCGCCCAGCGCGAGAAACTTCACTTGTTCTTCATCGATTTCCGCGATCAGCGCGCACGTTTTCGTGCTGCCGACGTCCAGCCCTATGATGTACCGATCTTTTTTTGACAAGCCGCCGCCCCCGCTTTGGTTCTCTTAATTTTTCAGCTTCGCGGAATTCGCGTTGCTATCCGCGTTCACTACTACCTGCCTTGCATATTGCAAATCGATGGATTGCACATGGCCGGCGTTGGCCTGCCACTGCGCGAAATTCTCGACGAGCATCCGATATTTTTGGGTGAAATCGCTGTTGCCGAAGTGAATGGTGACCGCCTGCGAATCGGTTGCCGAGGCCAAGCCGGTCATAACGACGCGAAGGTCTTTTGCGTTGGAAAGATCGACTTCGCTGACGCGGTCGGAGGATTCAGGGCGCACTACGTCGGCATCTCTCAGAAATTCTTGATACGTCTGCATGCGTTTCTCGCGCTCTTCGCGCGGCATACTCTCGGGAAGGCCCGCGACGATGGGAAAATGCAGGTCTTCGCCTTCGGGGCGGTCCAGAATCACGCCATGGGCATCGATCAGCGCGAGCTCGCTGCTATTGCGCAAAAACGCGATGGGTGTGCGTTCCGTTAATTCCACACGAATACGATTGGGAAGAATACGCTGCACGCTTGCGGATTCGACCCAGGGCAATTCTTCGAGCTGGGCGCGTCGCGCATCAAGAGGAATGCGCAGCACGCTGCGGTTTCGGTCGCGCGCGAAAGGTTGAAGAACGGCTTCGCGGCTGACGATGTGATTTCCCAGGAGTTCGATCTGATCGGATTTTAGAAGAAGAACTTGCGGCGAATAGATCAAGAAGCGGCTAGCGCCGATGGCACACGTGATGCCAGTTGCGCCGACGACGGTCCAAACCAAAACGCGCCGATAGAAAGTCCAGCTTCGGCCGCCAAATTTTTTGCGGCGAATTTCGAGAGGCTTTTGGCGGCGCAGATAGCGCGGCTCTTCGTCGGCGAGCAGTTCCGGGCGGTAAGGCTCGGCGGCGGCGTTGCCCCGCTGCATGGCTTTTACGCGTTCCAAACGACCACCTCGTGCTCGAGAATGACGCCGAACGATTTTTCAACGCGCTCGCGGACGTCGGCAATCAGTGCGAGCATGTCCTTCGCGGAAGCTTTGCCTGTGTTTACAAAAAAATTGGCGTGGCGGTCGCTCACGCGGGCGTCGCCCACGTTCAGGCCTTTGAGGCCGAGCTCATCAATCATGCGTCCGGCGGAAGCGCCTGGAGGATTTTTAAAGATGCAACCGGCACTTTTCTGCCCAAGCGGCTGGCTTGCGCGGCGCTTTTCGTTGCAGATACGAATCCCTTTGAGAATTTCGCGATACGGTTTGGAGGGTAATTCCAGCTTCACTGCGAGCATCATATCATCAGGCGCAAAAGATGTGTGCCGGTATTCGAAAGAAATTTGATCGCCTTCTAGAGTCTCGAGTTTGCGGGCGGCGGCGCGGTAAAGCTTGACCTGGCGGACGTAGCTGCCGATTTGCATGCCATAGGCACCGGCGTTCATGCGGAGGGCGCCGCCGATGGTTCCGGGCACGCCGATGAGGCCTTCCATACCGCCGAGGTCGTTTTTCGCGCAGAAAGTTACAGTGCGGCCGAGGTCGGCAGCCGCGTCAACCTGGGCAAAATTGCCTTCGAGAATGATGTCGGGCGTCGGAGAGACGAGTTGGAGTACGACCCAGGGGAGTTCTCCGTCGCCGACGAGTAGGTTCGAGCCACCGCCGAGAAACTTGTGAGGCACGCCTTGAGCGTCGAGAAGATTTAAAAGGTCGGGGATCGCGTCGTGCTTCTCAATACATAGCAGGTCGGTCGTGCCACCGATTCCCAGAGAGGTGAGCTCGGCCAAGGAAGTCCCCGGCTTGAGCTGTACGCCAAGCTCCAGCAGCGCCGCGACGATTTTGGGGTCTTCAATGCGCATGATGAGTGGGATTGTGCGTAGGATTCTCGGTCCCTAGAAGGACCATCAGTTCGCTGCTCGCGCGGCTAATGTTGCCGGCACCGATGGTCATGACGGCGTCGCCAGCGCGGGCTTCGCGGAGGAGGAATTCGATGCCGTCCTGCATGGATCGGAAATAGTGGACGTTTTTGTGTCCAGCTTCGCGAATGGCGTTGGCGAGAGCTTCGCTGGTGATACCAGGGATCGGCGCTTCGCTCGCCGCGTAGATGTCCGTTAACACTAATATGTCGGCTTCGTTGAAAGCCCTGCTGAATTCATCCCAGAGATGCTGGGTGCGCGAAAATCGGTGGGGCTGGAAGAGAACGAGGGTGCGGTTGAACTTGCAGACGCGCGCGGCTTCGAGCGTGGCGCGAATTTCGACGGGGTGATGGCCGTAGTCGTCGATGACGGCGATGTCGTTCACGATGCCCTTGATATCGAAGCGGCGACCGACGCCTGTAAACTTGGCGAGGCCTTCGCGGATCAGATCGCTCGGGACATTCAGATAGAGCGCAACGGCTGCAGCGGCGGCGGCGTTACGGACGTTGTGAATGCCCGGCGGATGCAAAAGGTGGAACACGCCGAGGTCTTCGCCTTTAAAGGTCAGCCGAAACTCGCTGTTTAATCCTTCGAGTTTCACGTCGCTAATGACTAGGTCAGCCTGGCTGGAAGTGCCGTAGGTGATGACGGGACGCTTCACGTCAGGGAGGATGGCTTGCACGTTTGGTTCGTCGAGGCAAAGGATCGCGGCGCCATAAAAGGGAACGCGGTTCACGAACTGAACGAAGGCGCCTTGAATGTCCGCGAGCGAAGTGTATTGATCGAGGTGCTCGCGATCGATGGTGGTGACGACGGCTACCACCGGCGCAAGCATCAAAAAGCTGCGATCGCTTTCGTCGGCCTCGACTACGAAATACTCGCCCTTGCCGAGCCGCGCCGTGGTGCCTGCCTGGTTCACCCGGCCACCAATCACAAATGTGGGATCCAAGTGCCCAGCGGCCAAAATTGAGGCCACCATAGAAGTCGTGGTCGTCTTGCCATGTGCTCCGGCGACGGCGATGCCATATTTCAGGCGCATCAACTCCGCAAGCATCTCCGCGCGAGGGATCACGGGAATTTTTCTCTTGTGCGCTTCGACGACTTCGGGATTGTCCTGCTTGATGGCCGAAGAAGTCACTACTACATGCGCGCCCTGGACGTTGATCGCTTTGTGGCCTTCGTGGATCGTCGCGCCGAGATTTTGCAGACGCTCGGTGATGGTTGAGGGTTTGGTGTCCGAGCCGGAAACCGAATAGCCGAGGGTCAGAAGCACTTCGGCGATGCCGCTCATACCAATGCCGCCGATGCCCACCAAGTGAATGCGCTGAAAATTGCGGAACGAGACCATCATGGATTTACCCTCTGGCGATTTCCTTGCACGTCGGCGGCCTCTTCGATCAAGTCGACGATGTCGCGCGTGGCGTTGGGCCGGGCAAGCGATCGCGCTGCGCTGGATTGCTTTTCAATTTGTTCTGGCTGGTCGATGAGCGAGAAAATCTCGCTGGTCAGGCGTTTCGCGGTGAGCTCGTTTTCGGTGATCAGCCGGCCCGCGCCTGCGTTGGTCATTTCTTGCGCGTTGCGCAATTGATGGCTATCCGTGGCGGCGCCGAAGGGGATGAAGATGGCGGCGCGGCCCGCGGCTGCAATTTCCGCTGCGGTGATGGCTCCTGCTCGGCATACGATCACATCTGCCCAGGCAAAGCGCTCGGCCATATTCGTGAGGAAGGGTACGACCTCCGCGTTGATCTCGCGCCGCGCGTACGCGATGCGCACGGCATTATAATCGCGTTCGCCAGTTTGATGCACGATGGACAGGTCATTTTTTCTGGCGGCCAGGAGATCCATCGCGTCTACGAAGGTACGGTTGATAGGGAGCGCGCCTTGGCTTCCGCCGGTTATCAGAAGGCGAAACGGTTTTTCAAGCTGTCGGGGCTCGATCGAGAAAAACTCTGGCCGGACCGGGCAGCCCGTTACGACGGCCTTTTTTCCCCAGACGCGTGCAGAAATTTCATAGCCAGTGGCGATGCGTTTGGAAAGTTTCGCGAGCAGTTTGTTGGTCAGGCCTGGTTCGGCGTTTGGTTCGAAAATTATGTTCGGGACGCCGCTGAACCATGTCGCCAGCATCATCGGGCCGGCGGCATAGCCGCCTACACCAAACGCTGCGACTGGTTTGTGTTTTCGTAGAACACGGTGCGCGTCAATCATCGCAGGCGCGAGCATGGCGAGATTTCTCGCGAGCGCGGCGCCTCCCTTTCCTTTTAGGCCGGCTACGCGTAACGTCTCCAGCGGCAGGCCCGCTTGAGGTACTAGCTTCATCTCGATTCCTCGTTCTGTTCCTACTAACACGACTTCTCTTTCTTTGTCGCGTGAAAGCCATTCTTGGGCGATGGCAATCGCGGGGATTACGTGGCCGCCGGTGCCGCCGCCGGCGATTAGAAGTTTCATGGCTTGCGCCTGGACATTGGGGCGCAGCATGCTGCTCCACTACAAGGACGGGCACGGCGTGCCGTGCCCCTACGGCCGAAATGCGTTCGCGCCTCGATCTGGGGGCTCATGCTTCTGTGGCCTGTTGGCTGATATTTAGAAGGACTCCTGTGGCTAGAAGCATCACTAGCAAGCTGGAACCGCCATAGCTTACGAACGGTAGCGGGATGCCTTTTGTGGGCACCATGCCGAGAACCACGGCAAAATTGATTAGCGCTTGGCTAAGAACCAAGGCCGTGATTCCCAGCGCCAGCAGACGACCAAATCCATCAGGAGCCGCGAATGCAGCTCGTAGACCACGCCATGCGTAGGCCAAAAACAGGCCGATGACCAACATCGCGCCGATGTAGCCGAGTTCTTCGCAAATGACCGCGTAAATAAAATCGGTGTGCGCTTCCGGCAGGTAGAAGAGTTTTTGTTTGCTCTCCATCAGCCCGACGCCGGTGAATCCGCCAGAGCCAACGGCGATGAGAGATTGCATTAACTGAAAGCCCGCGCCTTGCGGATCTGAATCGGGGTGAAGGAAGGAGATCAGGCGCGCATTGCGGTAGGCAACGTGGGTGATCAGAAGATAGAGGACTGGCAACGATGTGGCGAATCCCGCGGCGATCCATTTCCAGGACAATCCGGCCGCAAATAGAATCGTTGTGGCTACCAGAACAATGTCGAGAGCGGTGCCCAGGTCAGGCTGCGCCAAAATTAAACACACGCAGATCAGGACCGGACCAGCAGCGGGGAGTATCGTCTGCAGAAAATCTTGTTTGCAAAATTCCATAGCGGCTTTGTTGCGCCGCTTTTGATCGAGAAACCACGCCAGGTAAAGAATTACCGCCAGTTTCGCCAATTCGGATGGCTGAATCCCAATGGGGCCATAGCGAATCCAGCGATGCGTGGCGTGCGCCTTGTCCAGAAAAAAAGCTCCGACGAGGAGCAGGAGGACAACACAGACCGCCGTATAGACCACGGCGGGCTCACGCAATTTCCGGTAGTCCATGCGCATCAATGCGAACATTCCCACGAGTCCGAGGATTAGCCAGACGATTTGGCGCACGAGGAAAAAATATCCATGGCCGTACTGGTTTTCAGCCGTAACGGCCGACGCGCTGAAGATCATGACTGCGCCTAGCAGGCAGAGCACGACCGTCACACCAAATAACCAGCGGTCCATTTCGAGACGTCTTGGCACTGTCGTTCACCTTTTCCCGGAAGTCGCACCAGCGGCTTGCTTTTCGAGCTGCTTCACCAAATCCTTAAAGACGCGGCCCCGGTGTTCGTAATTTTGAAATTGGTCAAAACTGGCGCAGGCGGGAGCGAGGAGCACGACGTCCCCGCGTTGTGCCGCATGCGATGCGGTTTCGACGGCACGTTCAAGCGTTTCAGCGCGGTCCAGTGCAACGCTTCCTGAAACTTGCTTTTCTATTTTCTCTGCGGCCGCGCCAATCAGCAGGGCAAGGATTGCTTTTTCCCTCAGCGGCTTTTGCAGCGGGGTATAGTCGCTTCCTTTATCTTTTCCGCCGAGAATAACCAAAATTCGGCCCGGGAAAGCGTCGAGGGCTTTGAGGGTGGCGTCCACGTTGGTCGCTTTCGAATCGTTGTAGTAGCGCACGCCTGCGACTTCGGCCACGAATTCCAGGCGGTGCTCGACTCCTTGAAATGACTGCACAGCTCTTGAGATCGCCTCAGGTTCAATGCCCATCGCAAACGCAGTCGCCGATGCCGCAAGTACGTTTTCGAGATTGTGGGCGCCGGGCAACCTCACATCTTTTTTGTTGAGCAGAGTCCATCGCCGCTGCTGTTCGTCGCTAAAGACAACATTTTCTCCATCAAGGTGAGTACCCTGCTTCACATTCTTCACTCGGCTGAACCACTGTACTCGAGGTTTACTCGGCACGTATGGCAACAGCGCCGGGTCGTCCGCATTCAAAACCGCACAATCCCATTCGGTTTGGTTTTCAAAAATGCGAGCTTTGGCGCGTCCATAAGCTTCCATCGTTCCGTGGCGATCCAAATGGTCAGGTGTTAGGTTCAAGAAAACAGCTGCATGCGGTCGAAATTCATCGATGAGTTCCAGTTGGAAGCTGCTGAGCTCTACGACGGTCGCCGTGTCTTCGGTCGTATCGGAAACGCACGAAATCAAGGGTGTCCCTATGTTTCCCGCGAGAATCGTTTTGTACCCATACGTTCTAAATATGTGGGCCAATAATGACGCCGTCGTCGTTTTGCCATTCGAGCCCGTGATTCCGATTAAGCGGCCTTTCATGAACCTATAAGCCAGCTCAATTTCGCTCCAAATCGTTACGCCTTTGGCTCGTGCCGTTCGCAAATACGCGGAATCCGCTGGTACACCCGGGCTCGGAACTATTAAATCTTGATTGAGGAACGTTTCCTCTCGATGGCTGCCGAGTTCGAGCGTCACTCCCGCATCTTTTAGTTTGGCGATTGCTTCGCCGATCTCGCTCTCGGTACGGGAGTCAGTCGCGGTCACGCGAGCGCCCCGAGCCGCACAGAAGAGCGACGTAGCCACGCCTGTTCTCGCCAGCCCCACGACCAGCACGCGCTTCCCTCGTAAATCGATTCCACCGGGCATTGTTCTTTGTCAATTCCATTCCACTTCAAATGCCGTGTTACCTCAACTTCAACGTCGTCAGCGCAAACAGCGCAAACACGAGCGCAGCAATCCAAAAACGCACGATGACTTTCGACTCGCTCCATCCAAGCAATTCAAAATGATGGTGGATGGGGGCCATGCGGAATATGCGCTTCCCGCGCAGCTTGAACGAACCGACCTGCAAAATCACCGAGAGCGCTTCGATCACAAAAATCCCGCCAACAAAAAACAAAAGAATCTCTTGCTTGATGATGACCGCTATTGTGCCCAGCGCTCCGCCCAGAGAGAGCGAGCCGACATCACCCATAAAAATTTCTGCGGGATGTGCGTTGTACCAAAGAAAACCGAGCGATGCGCCCACCAGCGCGCCGCAAAAAACGGTTAGTTCACCAACGCGTGGGATGTACTGAATTTCGAGATACGTTGCCCAGCGCGAGTTGCTGCTGACGTAGGTCAGCACAGTGAGCGCGCCCGCGGCGATGACGGTACAGCCGATCGCCAAGCCGTCGAGGCCATCCGTCAAATTCACAGCATTAGATGAACCGACGATAACCACGCAAACGAAAGCCAGAAACGGAAGGAACGCTAGTGGCCAGAAGTGCGGCGAATTCATCAAGGAATGGAAGACCAAATCAGGGTGCAGACGCTTGAGGAACGGAATCATGAGCTGCGTGGAGTACGCATAATGGGTGACAAGAACGAGAAGCGAAATCCCAACGATCGTGCTGACCAGCACCTGAAAATAAATTTTATTTTTTGCGGTGAGGCCGAGGTTTCGCTGTTTGGAAACTTTTGCGTAGTCGTCGATAAAACCGATAATGGCAAATCCGATAAGCGCGAACAGCGCGAGCAAAATGAAAGGATTGGTGAGATCGGCCCAGAGCAGCGTGGGCACGGCCGTCGAGAGGACAATCAGGACGCCGCCCATCGTGGGGGTGCCTGCCTTTTTTTGGTGCTCCTGGGGGCCTTCTTCGCGGATGTATTGGCCAATCTGCAATTCGCGCAGTCGGCGGATGAGCCAGGGACCAAACACTAAACCGAGAAACATGGCTGTCAAGCTGGCGTAAACCGTTCGAACGGTGATGTAGCGAAAGACGTTTAGCGGACTAAAGTAACGCTGCAAAACGTGATAGAGCAGGTAGTAGAGCATCTAGTGCCGTACCTCCTGCCGCGGAATCTCGCCCGGAGCGGCGTAACGCGTGAGCAGCGATTCGACGATGCGTTCCATCTGTACTCCGCGAGAACCTTTCACCAGCAAGACATCGCCAGGCGCGATGAACTGTTCCAGAAACTTTGCCGCTTCTTCCGACGAGGGAAAGAATTTCGTTTGTGATCGCGGTGTGCCTGCGGAAACGGCGCCTTCCACGATTTGTTCGGCGTCGCCTTCGACTCCGATCACCCAATCGACTTTTCCTGTTTTCGCAGTAAAAACTCCAGCTTCATGATGGAGCGTAGGCGAAGCCGCGCCCAGTTCGCGCATCTCCCCGGCGGCAAGAATCCTACGCTGAAAATTTGGCGTGGCGGCCAGAACGGAGACCATGGCGTGCAGTGCGGCCGGGCTCGAGTTGTAGCTGTCGTTGATCAGCGCCGCTCCATTTGAAAAACGCAACAGTTCGCCACGCATCGCGGGCACTCGCAGCGCTCGAAAAACGCTTTGCGCCTCCGCCGCACCGATGTTCCATACGCTTGCGGCCGCGAGCGCAGCAAGCGCGTTGTAAATAGCGTGGCGGCCCGGCACAGGCAGTTCGAGCCGCACGCGTCCTTCCGGGCTTACATAGTCAAACGCCGAGCCCAGCGCACCGCGATCTTCAATCGCAGTCGCCGAAAAAAACGCTGGTGCGTCGATTCCATATGTCAGGACGCGACCGGGTGCAAATGCGCCGAAAGCCGCGACGCGAGGATCGTCCGCATTCAGCACAGCAGTCGATTCGTGTCCATTCAATCCCTCGATCAGCTCGCGCTTTGCCAGTGCAATTTCATCCACCGACGAAAAAAATTCCAGATGCGCAGGCGCAACGCGCGTTACGACACCAACGTCAGGGCGCGCGATTGCCGCGAGGCGCGCCAACTCCCCGCGCCGCGACATGCCCATCTCCAGCACGGCTGCTTGATGCGTTTCATCCAAACGAAAAAGCGTCAGCGGCAGTCCGTACTCGTTGTTAAAATTTCCTTCCGATTTCAGGACCCGGAGCTTCGCGCCCAGCAGTGCCGCCAGGATCTCTTTCGTTGTGGTCTTGCCCACGGAGCCTGTGACGCCGGCAATTTTGCCGCCCCAGGCTTCGCGCACCGCGCGGGCCAGTTGTTTGAGCGCTTCGAAAGTGTCGCCCACGACGATGCAGCGATTCCGGATGGCATCGCCGTAGCGGCTGGCTTGCGGCTCCGCCACCAGCGCAGCGATGGCTCCGCGACCCAGCGCACCCGCCACGTGATCGTGTCCATCATGACGCGGTCCGTGGATGGCAACGAACAGTTCTCCTGCACGTATCGTGCGAGAATCAATCGAGACGCCGGCCACCCGGGCCACGGGGTCGAGTCCCGTCCCCGCCCTAACACCCAGTGCGCCAGCCACTTGTGCAATCGTCCACCGCATAAATGCCTCAAGGGGTTCGCTTTACGCAAATACCCCGCGTATCGGTTAGTTTTCACCGTATTTGAGGGCTCCTCCTTTCGCGAGTTAAAATCTGGCTCGCGCGCCCTCGCCACACTTTCTAGACCTGCTAGACAAGCGCGCTACGTGCCAAACTTTGAGCCGTTTTTTGGCTTACCGTTGCCAATTTCCGTCTGAGCTTCGGTATAGCCTCGTTCCCGCAAGGCGCGCCGCGCCATGTCGCGGTCGTCAAATTCCAGAGTGCGGTCGGCGAGAATCTGGTAATTCTCGTGGCCTTTACCTGCGAGCAAAATAATGTCTCCGGGGCGCGCTTCGTCCATTGCCACGCCGATCGCCTTTTCGCGATCTGGTTCGATCAAATATTTTCCTGGCGTTTTTTGCAGGCCTACGATGATGTCGCTGATGATTTTAAGCGGATCCTCAGTGCGAGGATTGTCACTGGAGAGAATCGTGAGATCGCTCAGCCGCCCCGTTACCTCTCCCATCACGGGCCGCTTGGTGCGGTCTTTCCCGCCGCCGCATCCGAAGAGCGTGATGATGCGGCCTTTGGGATTCAGTTCCCGCGCGGTGCGAATGAGATTTTCCAGCGCGTCGTCTGTGTGCGCGTAATCGACCACTACGAAATAGGGTTGGCCAAGATCAATCCGCTGGAAGCGTCCGGAGACGCTTTCGAGACTGCGAATCCCAGCTTCGATAACTTCGTTTGAAAGGCCGAACGCCTGAGCCGCTCCAATCGCAGCGAGAATGTTGTAAACATTGATGCGGCCTACCAGCGGCGAGGCTACCTGCACTTTTCCATTCGGGGTCTGCGACGTGAACGCCAGGCCGTTGAAGGTCAGTTGAAATTTTTTCGTAGTGATGTCTGCATCGGATTCGAGGCCGTAGGTCACGGTTTTCTTGGCTAGACCAGTCAGACGCTTGCCATATTCGTCGTCAGTGTTGATCACAGCGACTTCCGGCGCGCCAGCTCCGGTGCCTTCGAACAATTTTTTCTTCGCCGCGAAATAATCATCGAATGTCTTGTGATAGTCCATGTGCTCGCGCGTTAGATTTGTAAAGACGGCGGCGGCAAAATGGCAACCCCACAATCGGTCCATCGCGAGAGAATGCGAACTTGCTTCCAGGACGCCAAACTTCCCCCCAGCATCGCGAATCTCGGCAAGAAATCCTTGCAGATCGACCGATTCCGGCGTGGTGTTTGGCGCGGGATATTCGCCGAGCGGCGTGTGATAGGCGATCGTTCCGAAAAGACCTGTCTTCGCACCGGAGGCTTTTACGATCGCATCGATAAGCGAAGTCGTCGTGGTTTTTCCGTTCGTGCCGGTGACCGCGACGAGTTGCAAGGCCTCGGCCGGGTGCCCGAAAAAGTTCGCCGCCGCGACCGCAAGCGCCTTGCGAGCCTCGCTCACTTGAATCCAAACCACGCTCGACGGAATGGCCGCCGGCGCTGGCTCTTCGCTGGCGATTGCCGCAGCGCCGCGCGAAACCGCATCGCGAATGAACTCATTTCCGTCAGCCTTCGCGCCATGCAGGGCAAAAAATAGCGCGCGCGGCTGCACCTTGCGGGAGTCGCAAGCAACTTGGCGAATTTCCAACTCCTGAGCGGATTCGGGAACGCGGGCTTCAATACCTTGCAGCAAATCGCGCAGCTTCACACTTCGAGGGGAGACGCCTCTTACCGATGAATTTTCCTGCCGTTCATCGGCGTGGTTCGTTTTGGGGTTGCTGGTGTCTTCTAGTTGGCTCAATCCAGTTCTCATCCTAATTCCTGACTCCCGACCGCAGCTTCGATTTCTTCTCGAGCGGTGTCCCGAACTGCACGGTGATTTTCGCGCCGTGTCTTACCTTTGCTCCGGGAGGTGGCGATTGTTCCGTAGCAAGATTGCTTCCAACCAGGACCGGGTCCAGCCCGAGCCTTAACGCCACATCGGCTACGTCACGCACAGTCTTTCCGCTAAAGTCAGGCACTTCGATATCTCCCCCTTGATCCACGGCCACCGTTAAAACGGGTTTGTTGGGATCCGCCTGCTCCTGTCTATCCGTCTTTGCCAATTGTGATGCCGATGGCGGCGGGTCAGGCTGGCCAGAAAAATCAACCGACGAAAAATCCTCGAGCGCGCTTGGATCTTCCGTTGCTTGCTTCATATAAGCCGTTTGGATGAGCTTCGGATTCAGCGGAACATCGCGCGGGACATCGAGATACGCCAAGACCTGTTCGGCGATGCGTTTGAAAACTGGGGCAGCTACTTGCCCGCCTTCATGTAACCCCACGGGAGAATCTAGCGACACCAGAATGGTCACAGCCGGATTGTTGATGGGCGCAAATCCCGTGAAGGAAGCGATGTACTGCGTCGGCGAATAGCGTCCCGTCGATGGATCGATTTTTTGCGCCGTACCCGTTTTGCCCGCTGAGGTCCATCCATCGAGATGGGCCGCAGGCCCTGTGCCACCGAGCAACACCACGCCTTCCATCAGCTGTCGCAGCGTCGCGGCGGTTTCTGGACGAATGACGCGCTTAGGCTCTGCCGGATCCAGAAGTTCATCGGGAGGCAATGCCTTTTCGCCGCGCCGCAATTCGGCGACAATTTGTGGTTTATAAAGCAATCCACCGTTAGCAATCGCAGAAACCGCAGTAGTGAGCTGCAGCGGCGTGATGCCAATCTCCTGCCCCATCGAGATGGAGCCGACCGAAATCGGCTTCCAGTCTTCGAGCCGCGCCAGCCTTCCGCGGCTTTCAGAGGGCAACTCGACGCCGGTAGTAGTGCCAAAACCAAATGCGCGAATGTATTCGTAGAATTTCGGAGCGCCGAGCCGCAGCGCAATCTTAATGGCACCCACGTCACTCGATTTCGCGAGAATATTTGAAACCGTAAGCAGGCCAAACGGTTTGTGATCGCGGATACGGTGGCCGGAGATGTACACGGCACCGTTCTCGCAATCGAATACTTCGTCGGGACGCGTGATGTTCTGATCAAACGCCGCTGCCAGCGTGATCAGCTTGAACGTCGATCCCGGCTCGTATATCGCGCTCACTGCGCGATTCATCCAATTTTCCGAAGGCGCGTCGCCAGCTTTATTCGGATTGAACTTCGGCCAATTCGCCAGAGCCAGAATCTCGCCGGTGTTGGGATTCATTACAATGACGGTGCCTGCGGTTGCGCGTGTCTTGGCAATCGCTGCCGCAAGTTCCCGTTCGGCGGTGTATTGAATCTTTTCATCGAGGGTCAGTACAACGCTCAGCGGTCGTTCACGGCGCGCTTGTCCGCCATCGAACCAGCGCTGCTTGGCGTCGGCCATCACCACGATGCGTTCACTCTTGCCGCGGATCTGGCTTTCCAGTTGGCGCTCGATACCGCTCAAGCCCTTCTCATCAACGTCCACAAAACCCAATACGTGCGCGGCTAGATCGCGCTTCGGATAAAAACGCTGATTCTCTTTCTGAAGGTAAATACCTTTCAGGTTCAACTTGCTGATTGCGTCCGCTTTTTCAGGAGGCAGCTTTCGTGCAATCCAGGCAAACGACCGCGAGGATTCGAATCGCGCCTCAATCTCCTCTTGGGGCTTATTGATCACTCCCGAGAGCAGCCGCGCCGCAAGATTCTCATCCGCAATCTCCGAAGGCACGGCAAACGCCGAATCCACCTGAACGCTCATCGCCAGAGGCTGTCCGTTGCGATCGTAAATCGCGCCGCGTTCAGGTGTTATTTCAAAAGAGCGCTGCTGCTGGCGCAGGGCGCGCGAAAGATAGTCGCTATGGCGAAAAAGCTGGAGGTAAGTGAGTCGGCCGAAAACCGCGCCCATCCACAAGATGGCCACGCCGGCGATAATGAGCAAACGGACGTGGACGCGGTCTTGTTGCATAGTGAACTCAGGTCGGCAAACACTCCGGTTGGAAGCTCAAAGGAACGTAAAATTTCTCGAATTTGAAGGTGGTGCCGATCGCGGGAATCACGGCGCCCGGTTCGGTCTCACGTACCGCGCGGCGGCCACTTCCGCGCCGTCGGGCGCTTCGTACTCTTGCACGTTCGTTGGCAAAGGCTCAGTCAGACCAAGCCTGCGGCGCGCGATCACATCAATGCGCATGGGATTTCGCAAACCAGCGATCTCCAGCTTGAGCTCCGAATTCAAAGCCGCGGCTTTCATCTGCTGGCCGCGCAGATCTTCGAGTTGGAAGCTCAAATCGATGCACCGGAAATGCTGGAAGATGTACAGCATGAAAAATGCTGCTACCACGCCTCCCAGAGCGACTGTCCGCCACAGATTCCGCATCTTCGCGGGCTCGACGTTGCGCACCAGCCGCGAATTATCAATACGCTTGACGGTGTGAAACTCCGCCGTTACCGCTTTCTTTCTCTTGCGCACCATAACTACACTCTTTCTGCACACCGCAGTTTCGCGCTTCGCGAACGCGGGTTTCTCGCCTTCTCTTCTTCGGTCGGCTGGATCACGTGCCGGGTGAGCACCTGGAGCGTCCTCTGACGCTCTTCCTCTTGAAACGCGTGCTTCACAATGCGGTCTTCGCCTGAGTGGTAACTCAGCACCACCAGTCGGCCGCCGGAATTTAATGCAGCAGGGGTCCGCGAAAGAAACTGCCCGAGTTCCTCCATCTCTCGATTCACCGCGATCCGCAGCGCCAGAAACGTTTTTGTTGCGGGATGCAGTCTCTGCCTTCCCCATTGCTTGCGGGCCCCTGCTACAGTCGTTGCCAAGTGCGCGGTATCCCGTACGGGCCGTGCCCGTACGATCGCCTTGGCGATCCTTCTGGAATCGTGCTCATCCGCTTCGCGGTAGAGCAGGTCGGCTATTTCTCGTTCCGACCACCGATTCACAATTTCGTCTGCCGTCAACTCGTCGGCAGTATTCATACGCATATCAAGAACGGCCGCCTCGCGGAACGAAAAGCCCCGTTCTCCTTGATCAAGCTGCATGCTCGAAACTCCCAAGTCGGCCAAGACCCCGTCCACCTTCTGAATCCCCAACTCTTGTGCGGCCTCCACAATCTTCGAGAACGGTGACTGCACCACTGTCACCTTCGCCCCGAAACTCTTCAACCGCTCCCGCGCCAACTCTAACGCCTGTGCGTCCCGGTCCAGGCTGATCAATCTGCCTGAGGTTAGTCGCTCGGCGATCGCTTCCGAGTGCCCGCCGGCTCCCAGCGTTGCGTCTATGTACGTTCCTTCCGGCCTGATGCCCAGCCATTCCAGCACCTCGTTCAACATCACCGGCGTATGCGCCGCACTCAATCTGTTTAGTCCTTCGCCCTACTGCCCAACCGAATTTCGCGTTTCGAATTTCGTATTTCGGTCCTTTTAAATCCCCAGCGCCGTATCATCGGCCGCCGTATACGGCTCGTTCTTCAACTTATCGAGCACCCGGGTGTGGTTCATCACCTCGAGATAATTCAGCGCCCCGAAAACGTCCACTTCACCCATGGTTTGCGCGGCATCGCGCAGAACCGCTGGTAAAAGCACTCTTCCCTGCCCGTCCAATTCCGCGTGCTGCCCAAAATAGCTTGTCCTCAGCAGGAACTTTTGCTTCGCCACGTGCGTGCTCGGCAGTTGCGCCAGCTTGTCTTCGATTTCCGACCAAACCTTCATGGGATAAATTCTTGCCGTTTCGCCTGTCGTACTTGTGATATAAAACTGGTTGCCATACTCCTTGAGCTCGTCCAAAAACACTGAGGGAATCTTGAGACGCCCCTTCTCGTCGACTTTCGCCGGACAGTTTCCCCGCAGCTTCATATTCCCTATTCAATTGCTGGTTTTGGACGCCCGCATTGCTTACGTTCACGATTGCCCTCGAGAACGTCTGGATGGCCCCGGAAGAGACTCTACTTACCTCTACTGCTGACCACTCTCTCCCACTTCTTGCCACATAATAGGTCGGTTTCAGGCATTGTCAAGAGAAAACGTGCACTCTCTTGAAAAATTTGTGTTTTCTCATAGGTGCGCAATTATGAAATTTTCGCTACCACAGGTTGTGGTTTTTATTGCGGCGTGACTCTACCCTTCGTAGGCCTACTCGAGCCCTCGAAACGCGTGGATTTCGACCAGGCTCTTCCCTCCGCTTTGGGTTTGTGTTAGACTTTGAGTCGGTTTGAATTTTGAAACTCGCGTCGCACTAGGAGCCTTCGACCATGGAATGGACAACCCCTCAGCACGAAGAGATCGACCTCAACTGCGAAGTTAGCTCGTACGCCAACGCCGAGCTGTAGAACTTTGACCGCGCTTTGCGGTCATCTGTCGGCGTGCCTGAATGCGCGTTAAAGTCCTCGGCTCCGCAGCCGGGGGCGGTTTCCCCCAATGGAATTGCGCATGTGCCCAGTGTATGGGTGTGCGCATAGGTTCATTGAAAGCCCTTCCCAGGACACAAGCCCAAGCTGCAGTCTCCCTCGATGGCTCGCACTGGTTCCTGCTCAATGCATCGCCTGATCTCAGGCAGCAGATTCTCACCTCTACTGATTTTGTGCCTCCGGCGGGATCACGAAACACGCCGATCAAAGCAGTTGTGCTGACCAGCGCTGACGTGGATGCCGTTATGGGGCTGCTACATTTGAGGGAATTCCAACCTCTGCAGATCTTCTCGACGATGGCTGTCCGGCGAATACTCACCGAGGAAAATGGCCTCTTTCGCGTGCTGGCGCGCTCCAATCCTCCCGTCAAATGGGAAATCCTGCCGCTCGATCGCCTGATGCCATTGATTCCGCCCTCAGCTGCGGACAAGAAAAGCGGCCTCTTCTGCAAAGCCGTGCCTCTCAACGGGAACTTTCCGGATTATGTGAGCGAATCTTTGCGCAATAGCCTCTCTCCAGAAGAAGCCGTAATCGGCCTGACGTTTGTTTCCAAAGAAAAGAAGCTTTTCTACGCTCCGAACCTGCCTGGAATTGGAGACCACTGGCTGCGCTATGTGGAAGAAAGCGACCTTGCGATTCTCGACGGAACTTTTTGGAAGGACGACGAACTGAACTCCATCCACAAAGGGAGCAAATCCGCGCGCCAGATGGGACATTTGCCGTTATGGGGAGACCGAGGCCTGCTTCGCCAACCGTTTCGTGTCAGCAAGACGCGCCGTGTCCTGATTCACCTGAACAATACCAACCCAGTGTTGAATGATGAGAGCCCGGAGTCGCGCATCGTACGTGAAGCCGGCTGGGAAATCGCCTATGATGGAATGGAACTCGCGATATGAGCCACGCGCAATCCATCGACGCGCCTTTGCCGCTGCTCTCGGAAGCAGATTTCATCGCGGGATTTCACGCCATTGGCGAAGAGCGCTATCACCACAAACATCCGTTTCATGCGCTAATGCACGAGGGAAAGCTCACACGTGGCCAGCTTCAGGCTTGGGCTTTGAATCGCTATTACTATCAGAGCCGCATTCCTATTAAGGATGCGGCCATCCTGGCACGCAGTGAAGATCCCGCGTTTCGCCTGGCTTGGCGCAAACGCATCCTGGACCACGATGGCGACGGCGTGAAACCTGGCGGTATTGAAAAGTGGCTGCGGCTCGTCGAAGCCACCGGCCTTTCGCGCGAGCAGGCACTGCAGGGCGAAGGAATTCTTCCGGCAACACGCTACGCCGTTCAGGCGTATGTCGACTTTGTCTCGACGCGCTCGCACCTTGAAGCCGTAGCTTCTTCCCTCACGGAAATGTTTTCAAAAAAACTCATTACCCTACGCATGGATCGCTTGCGCCAGCACTATCCCTGGCTTTCGAGCGGCCTCGACTATTTCACCGGTCGCCTCACGCAGGCGCCCGAAGACGCCGACTTCGCTCTTGCTTGGGTCGTGAAGCACGCCACAACGCGCGAACAACAAGACCTTGCCCACCCTGCCTTGCGCGCCAAGTGCGACATTCTCTGGGCGCAACTCGACGCCCTCTATTTCTCGTACGTAAATCCCGGCTGGCCACCTCCCGGAGCTTTTCGGCCGAGCGCAGAGGCAAGTTCGCGATGAGCATCGATCTCAATAGCCATCCGCGGCTAGCTCCCGGCTGCCGCATGAACGAAAAGACTCAGCAACCACGCACGCTGCTGATGCCGGAGCGCGCTCTGCGTCTTAACGGCCCGAGCCTCGAAATAGTCGAGCGCTGCGACGGCAAGCACACTGTTCAACAAATCATCACCGAATTGCAGCAACTTTATTCCCAAGCCGAACCAGCCAAAGTGGAACAAGACATCCTGGGTTACCTCGCCCTGCTACAAAAAGAGCGCGCCCTCGACTTCGAAGACGGGGGCAACGGTTAGGGCAAATGGCTTCAAAGTTTGCCACCATTCGTGCAATCGTCATGATCGCAGGGGTGTGCTGGTGCTCATATTATTGTTTCAGGATCGCTACGCAACGGGGCGGCAGTTTGAGGTGGTACAACCGCACGATCTATTTCCTCGGTGCCATTTTGATGGCCGGCTTCGCCATCGGCGGAATTCTTTTGGTGACGGGGAAATTGAATGCAAAGTAGCACTACGATTTGCTTATGAGCCCGACACCTGAAAACCCCCTCGCCTTAATCGCAGAGCTAACCCACCGCTGTCCGCTGCACTGCGTCTACTGCTCAAATCCACTGGAACTCACGCAACGCTCGACAGAACTTTCCACGGATGACTGGTCACGCGTCTTCCAGGAAGCCGCAGCTCTAGGCGTTCTACAAGCTGATTTCACCGGCGGCGAACCTCTCACTCGCCCTGATATCCTCGATCTAATCCGGGCCGCGCGGGCAGCTGGCCTTTACGTAAATCTCATTACCTCAGGCTTGCCTCTCGACGAAGCGCGCCTCGAATCTCTCGTTGCAGCCGGCCTCGATCACTTTCAACTGAGCTTTCAAGGCGCGCACGAAGAAATCGCCCAAGAAATCTCCGGCACGAAAGCCCACCCACAAAAACTTCGCGTCCTCGATTGGCTCAAACGTCACCGCGTCGCCGTCACTCTCAACTTCGTCATTCACCGCCGCAACATCGATCAGCTTCCAGAGATGCTCGACCTCGCCGAGTCTTCCAGCGCCAGCCGCGTTGAGTTCGCCAACGTTCAGTATTACGGCTGGGCTTTCGCCAACCGCGATTCCCTTCTACCCACGCGCAAGCAGCTCGCGACTTCCATCGATTTTCTGAAAAAGGCGCAGGAACGCCTGGCAGGAAAAATCAAAGTGGAATATGTAGTTCCCGATTACTATGCGAAATATCCGAAGCCCTGCATGGGCGGGTGGGGCCGGAAACTAATGCTCATCACGCCAAACGGCGACGCGCTTCCCTGCCACGCCGCACGCGTTATTCCTGGCCTGTCCTTCGATAATGTAAAGAATCGAGCGTTGCGGGAAATCTGGGAAGAATCCGACGCGTTCCAAAAATTCCGCGGCGAAGCCTGGATGCAAGAACCCTGCAAAACCTGCGACCGCCGCACCCAGGATTTCGGCGGCTGCCGCTGCCAAGCCCTCCTTTTAGCTGCTGACGCCACCGCCACAGATCCCGTCTGCTCGCTCTCCCCGCAACGCTCCAAAGTCGACGTCATCCTGACCGCGATCAACTCGGGCAAAATCAATCCTGTAGGGGCGGGGCTTGCCCCGCCCGCTAGTGCAACGCCACTCACCAAACCTGCGTGGCTCTACCGCCCAAATCCATCCTAAGCGGTGGCTGGCGCTTCTGGCTGTTTTTGCAAAGGCATCACCACGCGAAAAATAAAAACCATGCTCCCCAAGAAACATAGTGTTCCAAACACGGCCAACGTATACGGCGCTCCAATGTGTTTCGCCACTCCACCCGCGATGAGAGACCCGATCGGCTGCACACCCATAAACATCGTCGCGTAAACGGCCATAATCCGCCCACGCAACTGGTCCGGCACGCGATTCTGCAAAGTGGTGTTCGTCGCTGCCATCTGCACCGTCGCACAGAATCCCACAACCAAAAGCACCGCCATCGAAAGCCAGAAGAATCGCGACTGCGAAAAAATCACCAATCCCACCGCACAAAGTGTCGAAGTCGCCGCAATCCAACGCGCCAATCCTTTGTAACTAGTCCTCGCGGCAAAATGCAACGCGCCGAGCACCGCTCCGACTCCCGCCGCGCTCATCAACAAACCAAATCCCTTTGCGCCCCGATGCAAGACTTCGCTAGCAAAAATGGGGAGAAAAACCGAGTACTGCAATCCCAACAAACTCAGCATGCTCAACAGCAGCAGCGTCGACCGGATCGGCAAATCGCTCATCGCAAAGCGAAATCCCTGCATCAGGCTCTGGAACGGCGAACCGGGTTCTGCCTTTTTTTCCAGCTTCACGATACGCATTGCCAGCAGCGCACCAATTACCGCCAGAAAGCTCACGCCATTTAGAAAGAAACACCACGCCGGCCCTTTCCACGCCAGCGCGAATCCAGCAATCGCAGGTCCCACGACTCGCGCTCCATTAAAAATCGAAGAGTTCAGCGCAATGGCGTTCGGCAAATCCTCTTTCACCACCATCTCTACCAGAAACGCCTGGCGAATCGGCACGTCGAATGCATTCACCACGCCGACAAGAAACGCGATGAAGATCAACTCCCACACCTGGATAATGTTCGCGAACGTCAGCCCCGCAAGCACGAACGCCAGCACCATGGAACAGATCTGCGTCCAGATCACGCCATAGTGGCGGTTGTAGCGGTCGCCGATATAACCGCCCAGCGCCGCTAAAAATAAAATGGGAACTTGATTCGCAAAGCCAAAAACTCCAAGAAGCGCCGCGGAATTCGTCAGCTTATAGACCAGCCACAACTGTGCCGTCGTCTGCATCCACGTGCCGATGAGCGAAGTTAGCTGCCCTGCGATAAATAATTGAAAATTTCGATGCTGCAGTGCGCGAAAGCGCGGCGACAAAACGGGAATGGCGCCCTCCCCTTGTTGGATGCGCGCGAAATTACCTAGTCACGATGCCGCGAGGAGAGAGCATTGTCAACGCATGCGCAGAAATCAGCGCAGCGCCGCAGAATGCCAGATTGGCTCAATTTAGGTTGGTAGGGGCGGGGCTTGCCCTGCCTTGTTGTGGATTGCTTCTGTGAGGCAGTTATTCTGGAGCGAAACCACATCTACTTCCCGCTGTTGCTTTGTACTGTTAGCTGTCAGCTGTTAGCTGTCAGCCTCGCTACTCGCCTGGCGGATCAGGCGCTCCGCCAACATGCAAATGGCTCAAATCCCGCAGCGTCGCCTTATCATCGTCGCTCATTCCGCGCGTGAACTCAGGATCATTCAACCGCTGATTCCGCGCAGACTCCGGCATATTCTGCAACACGCGCAGTCTCTGTCGAATCGCTTGACGCCGATCCTGAGGCATCTGCTTCCACTTGGGCAGTACATCATTCCGAATGTGATTCTGCTGCTGAGGACTCAGCCTGCCCCACTGCTCAGCTCGCCGGTTCAGTTCCTCTTTCTGCGCTGGAGGGAGATTCCTGTACTTGTTGTTGTTCTCGAGAATCTTCTGCCGATCTTGCGGCGGCAAATCGCTGAATTTTCGCTGCTGCGGCGGCGGCACGTACGAAGACGGCGGCCGGTTCGGATTGTTGTTCGGATTCGGGCTAGGACGCGGCACGGAGTTCGGCCGGTTCCCGCCATTACCCTGAGGATTTCCCGCTCCGCCGTTCGGATGTCCCCCGTTTTGCGGCGGTTTTGCCGCATTCTTCGGCGGTGGCTGCTGGTGCTGCGGCGGTCGGTTCTGAGATTTCGGAGGCGTATGCTGCTGCGGCGCCCAATGGGCAGTATGGCCGCGCTGCGCCATCGAAGGGTCGGCCAGCACTGCGCCGAGCCCCATCGCCAGCAAACATCCCGCGAGTTGGAGTCGAAATCTCATCAATTACATCGTCGGATTATTGCTGTCGTTCTTCGGCTGATTCTGGTTTTGATCCGGGTTACTGTCGCCCGTGTCTTCCGGCTGCACCGGCTGAGGCAAGTCCGTCAGTGCTCCGAAATCCGAAAGCACGTCATAGTTTTCGAGCACCGGCAAGTCCTGATTGATCTGCGCCTCGTCCGCCGCCGTTAACGTCCTAGGATCCGTTGGCCGCGAACCAATCCACACCGTCGCCAGCAATAGCAGCGACGCGGCAAACGCCACGCGCGGCGATGGCGTGAACCACGCCCACCAGCCCTGCTTCACGGGTTCCGCCGCGACTCGCGCGCGCACGCGTACATCAAACGCCGGCGACGGCTCGATTTCCGGCAGTTCATCCAAAAATCCCGACACCGCGCGAAACTCATTCACGCGCAGTTGGCACGCCCCGCACGCGGAGAGATGCTTCTCCATCTCCAGCCGTTCGCTCTCTTTCAAGCGCCCGTCCACGTACCCTAAAATTTTGCTTTCCATTTTCGTACAGCTCATAACAGCCTTCCTTCTCTACCCTGGGTCTACTTCTACTTCCCTTGCAGCCCGGGTTGTAGTTCCTCTACTTCCCGTGCCTCGCCACGAGCGGGGCTAGTTCCACTCGAAGCGTTTCGTATGCCCGGAAGAGCAGCGATTTAAGGGCGCTCTCCGAACATTCAAGAATTTTTGCAATATCTCCATAATCCAGCTCTTGATACTTGTGCAAGAGCACCGCCGCGCGCTGTTTCTCTGGCAGCTTATCGATCGAGTGCCGGATCATCTTCTTGCGCACTTCTTCCACCATGTACTGCTCGATGTTCGGGTGCTTCTCGGCAATGTCCAGCGGCTTCTCATCACCATCTTCGGCATCGATTGTTACCGGCGCATCTAACGAGACTTCCATTCGCTGGTGACGGTTGTCTCGAACCGAGTTCAACGCCAAATTTGTCGCAATCCGGAAAAGCCATGTCGTGAATTTGGCGCTCGGCACATAATCTTTCCGCGCTCGATACACTCTTAAAAACACTTCTTGCGCCAAGTCTTCCGCCTCTTCCCGCGCGCGAACCATGCGGTAAAGAAAGTTGACAAGGGGTGTCCTGTAGCGCTGGAGGAGAAGCTCGAACGACTGCTCGTCGCCCGCCTTCACGTCCAGCATCAGTTGGACGTCCGACCTGGCCATAGCCGCCACATTCTATCGAACCCTAGCAGGCTCTTAAAGTTGCAAATGGAACATTCACGCGAATGCGAAGGCAGGGCGAAATCAAACGTGGAATAAGTGCTGCATTATCAATACCGTGGCTACCCCAACGAAGACCAGCGCGGCCATTCTCCAATTGGGCTCCCGGTTCACTTCCGGCAGCAAATCCGTCGCCGCGACATAAAGCGTCACTCCTCCGGATATCGGCAGCGCATATTTGAGTTGGCTCTGTAGCACGCCCGTAAGCAAGACTCCCAGCAACGTCGCTGCTCCTAATAACCCCGACGCGAGGATTGCGTTGCGCCTCCCTTGCCCGCTAGCCAGCACCAGCGAGGCTACCGTGAAGCCTTCCGGGAGCTTGTGCAGAAACACAGCCACGAAAATCATTGCCCCGAGCCACACGGAAACCAGAAACCCCGCCGCAATCGCCACCCCATCGAAGAACGTGTGAATGGTTAGTCCCAGCAAAATTGTCGTTCGCGCGTGGTGATGACTCATCTCTTCGTGATGTGTCTCTTCCCCAAAATGAAAATGAGGCGCAATCGTATGCTCAAAAAGATGAACGAGGAAATAGCCGATCAAAACAAACACCAGCGCCTGCTCGCCCGCCAAATGAATGGACTCAGGAATCACATCGAGGAACGCCACGGCCAGCATGTACCCGGCTCCCAGCGCCAAAAAATACTGCAAATACTTCCGCGGCCAATCCCGCCGCACCACAAAATAACCGCCAATCAAATTCCCCGCCGCCGCGACCAATCCCAACCCCGCCGCCAGCGCCGTCCGAAATGCCAAATCATGTCCCATTTTAGTGGCACAGGCTTCAGCCTGTGCTTACGCTAGCCCTTGTCGCGCGCTCGCCGCATCAAAAGTGTCATTCCGAGCGAAGCGAGGAATCCGCTGTTTCTTTTCTTCTCTGCGTACTCTATGTCTCGGTGTTTAGTTCTCTTCTCCTCATCCCGAATGCCGGAACAAAATCACATCCCCCTCTTGCACAATATATTCCTTCCCTTCGAGCCTCACCTGCGCCTTCTCGCGCGCAGCAGCAATACTTCCCGCCGCCAAAAGATCGCTCCACTTCACCACTTCCGCCCGAATGAATCCCCGCTCGATATCGCTGTGAATCGCTCCCGCCGCTTTTTGCGCGGTCGATCCTTTGCGAATCGTCCACGCCCGCACTTCCGGTTCGCCAGCCGTAAAAAACTGAATCAACCCCATCAAGTCATACGTCGCGCGAATCAACCGGTTCAGCCCAGGCTCCTTCAATCCATACGAAGCCAAGAGCTCTGCAGCCTCTTTCTCTTCCATCTCCGCAAGTTCCGCTTCAAGCCGCCCGCAAATCGCGATCACCGCCGAATTCGGCTTGCCTTGCAGCGCGCTCAACTTGTGCCGCTCCACCGCCGTATCCAACTTGTCCGCTTCGTCGTCGCCCAAATTCAGCACATAAAGCACCGGCCGCGCCGACAAAAACAAAAATCCCCCGATCGGCTTGCGCTCCTCCGCCGTCAACTCCAATTCGCGCAAAGGCTTCTCCGACTCCAGATGCGCCTTGCACTTATCTAAAACCGCTTTCTCCGCGAGCAGTAACGGATCGCTCTTCTTCTTAAGGTCCTTCTCGAGCCGCTCCAACCGCCGCAAAATCTGGTCATGATCCGAAAGGATCAATTCCAGTTCCAGGTTGGTCGCATCTCGAAGAGGATCGATGCTTCCTTCCGAATGCGGCACCGACGGATCGTCAAACACGCGAATGACATGCGCAATCGTGTCCACCTCTCGCAAAGGAGCCAGCGCATCGCGGTTCTTCTCCTTCTGCATTCCGCCCAAATCGACGTACTGCACCGTCGCATACGTAATCTTCTTCGGGTTATAAAGCTTCGCCAGCTCCAGCAACCGCGGCTCCGGCACCTTCGCCACGCCAACATGCGTCGCCGATCCGCCGCCCTTCCCCTCGACGTTCGCCTTCGTCAAAATCCGAAACAGCGTCGTCTTTCCAACCTGTGGCAATCCAATAATCCCTGTCTGCAAGCCTCACCCTTTCCCTACAGCCGTCATTCCCTCAACTCAAACCCATTATCCTAGCACACCAAGCCACGCGCTCTCTCAGTGAGAAAGCGTTCCAATTGTATTCTGTCGTGATTGTGATTCGCGCTCGCGGAGCATTCTAAAGCGGGGAACTTAAGTGGTTTTCCTGCCCTTCTTATCCGGCAGCTTCCGGATTTTCGTCCAATACTCCTCGCGAACGTCCTGATCGATAGGAGTGGGGCGTGGTCCGTAAAGGCCATCCTCTCCGTTCTTTTTCGGGCCCGAAATCCAGTAGTGCTCTCCGGATTCCACATCATAAAAATTGGCCTTAAACCCGAAACCATTTAGGCTTCGAAAAGTTTTGCCATTGTAATAGAGGCTCCAACCGGTTTTCGAGAATGAGACACGGCCGATGCGTGCCGGTCCAATAAGACCTGGATCGCCCGAAGGCCCACCAGATTTGTTTTCTATGTACATGATGCGCGGAGGAGGCATTCCGTAATTTTATGCACTCCACCGAATGAGGACAATACCAAGTTCACAAACCAGTCGCATCCAATGCCTCTCCGCGCACCTCAGCGCTCTCTGCGCCTCTGCGCCTCTGCGTTATCTCTGCTCCTTCGTTTTTCTCTCCGTCGTTACCTCGTTACTTCTTTACGTCTCTTCGCCATAATATCTATTCTCAAATGGAAATAACCCTCCTCGATCTCACCGCCTACATTGGTCTGACCGCCGTCGGCGCCATCACCATCAACATGCTTCTTGGCGTGATGATGGCCTTTCGCTACAGTCCCGTCCGCAACTGGCCGCATCGCCGCTTCAACTATTTCCGCCTCCACAACTGGACCGGCTACATCGCCCTAGTTGTCACGCTCCTCCATCCCCTGCCGCTACTCCTCAACAAATCTCCCAAGTTTCGCATCCTCGACATCGTCTATCCCGTACACTCCCCGCAACAACCGCTCGAAAACACCATCGGCGCCATCGCTCTCTACATCATCGCGATTATGGTCATCACGTCCTACTTTCGCATCCAACTAGGCCGCCGCACCTGGAAAGCTTTCCACTTCACTGTCTATCTCGGAGCCGTCGCCCTTTTCTACCACTCCCTCTTCACCGACCCCGACCTAAAAGGCGCCGGAATCGACTGGCTAGACGGCGGAAAAATTTTCGTCGAATCCTGCGCCGCAATCATCCTCGTAACAATAATCCTCCGCGCCCGCCACTCCCGCAAAAAATCCCATCTCGCTCACCCTCCCTCTCAACACACACACACCACTGCATGAGATTCCTCTGTCTTCTCTGCGCTTCCTCTGTGTGCTCTGCGTCTCTGGGTTATACTTTCTCTTTTTTCCGTCTCAGCCTAATCTATACCCTCCTATGACGCTCCCCATCAGCTCGATCTCCTTCGATCTCGCGGAAGCCGTGAAGTCTCTGGCCGAACGCGACGAAAAACTCAAATTTCTCATCGCAGAAACCGAAGCCTTCCAGATGCACGAGGACCACCTCCAAAGCCCCTACGAAGCGCTCCTCGAAGCCATCGCCTACCAATCCATCTCCGGCAAAGCCGCCGCCACCATCTTCGGCCGCATCAAAGCCCTCAGTTCCACGGGACGTGCCCCCGCGCCGCAAGAAATGATCAAGCTCCGCAAACAAGCTCTTCGCAAAGCCGGCCTCTCCGGCGCAAAAGTCCTGGCCATGAAAGACCTCGCGAAGAAAACAATCGAAGGCGTGGTCCCCTCGCTCGAAGACGCACAAAGACTCTCCGACGAAGAACTCGTCAAGCGCCTAACGTCCGTCCGCGGCATCGGTGCCTGGACCGTCGAAATGTTTTTGATTTTCCGCCTGGGCCGCCCGGACGTTCTCCCCATCCACGACCTCGGCGTCCAAAAAGGCTGGTCCATCACCTACGGCAAAAAACATAAACCCAAGCCCAAAGAACTCCTTGCCTTCGGCGAACGCTGGCGCCCCTACCGCACCGTCGCCAGCTGGTACATGTGGCGCGCCTGCAACCGCGCCGGCAACGCCGCCATGCGCAGAATCCGCCCCGCCAAAATCCGCCGCAAACCAAGCAAGAAAGCCAAATCCAAAGGCCGTAAAATGTAGGGGCCGGGCTTTGGCCCGGCACGACTTTTCTTTTCTCCCTGCTGAAACACGCATGCCGCTACCAAGCGGCCCTCGGCGGCGCGATTCGCCACATCCCCTCGGCGACCAGCAAAAACCAGATCGCCTGCGCAAAAATCAAAATCGCAAATCCATGACGGTCCGGCGTCAAAAGGCCCGAACAAATTGCCGCCGCTGTCACCAGTCCCAGGACAACTCCGTAGATCCCGACTCCTCGTCCAAGCGTCCGATACCGCAAAATCGACACCGACCACAGCACCACGGCCAGCGACGACCCCACCGCATACGCCCGCGCGAACGCCTGATTCATCTGGAAGTTGAAACTCATCAGTGTCTGCCACGTGTCGCGAGTCTCGGGAGTGGCTGCGACAATTTTTCGCATCAGCACCGGCGCCATCAATCCGTCAAACACCGCCGCGTTCATCACTGCGATGCTCGCCAGCCCGTAAAGCACCAGCCCCGCCCATGCCAAACGGTCCGCGCCGCCAATGCGCCGAGTCATTCCCCACGCACCAAGGAAAATAACTGGAATGCTCGCCAGCGCCAGCGAATGCACAACAATCAACATTCGCGCCACATGATCTACTTCCTCTGGGCGGATCTTCCCACCTGGGTGGGAAACCATGGTTATAATCATCCCCACTGATGCTGCGATTAGCGCTATCGCGCTTCTGCGTTCGTCTGTCATGCGTCAGACACTAAGGACGCTTCGCCGGGCCGTCAACGCCAATTCGCCGCACGCACCGAGATACCGAACAAAGAGCCGCCCAATGTCCAGAAACGCGCCGCCAAAACGCCCCAGCGGAACCACCAGGCCATCTTCAAACTGGCCCGAGGCAAAGAAAAAAGTCCCTTTCTCAGCAGTCAAAAAGAAAATCGACCGTCGCGTTCGCGCCACCCGCGATAACCTTGGCGACGCCCTGATCGCCCTCATGCACGAGAAGCCATTCGAGACCATCACCGTCCAGCACGTCCTCGATCGCGCCAAAGTCAGCCGCTCCACATTCTACGCCCACTACAGCGATAAGAACGATCTCTTCCTCAGCGACGTAGAAGACTTCTGGGAAATGATGTCCACTGCCCTTATGCGCGGCGGCGACACCTCCAATCGCGTCGCTCCCGTCCAGGAGCTCTTTTCCCACGTCGCCGACATGCGCGAGTTCATCGCCTCCATGACCGGATCCGAGAAAGTTCGCGACGTCATGGAGCTAGGCCAGGGCCATTTCGCCCGCGCCATAGACGAGCGCCTCGCCACGCATCACGCCGCGCGGCATCTTTCCCCTACCCGTCGCTCCGCATTAGCCCACGCCAGCGCCGGTTCCCTCTTCTCTCTCCTCAACTGGTGGATGCACCACGGCGGCTCGACCACGCCCGCCCAAATGGACGCCCTCTACCACCAAACCCTTTGGTCCGGCGTATTCCCTCCCGCCCTGCGCTCGACCTCAACGCCAACCGCAGCCCCAAAATCAACCCCGCCAACCACTCGCAAACCCCGCTGACCGGCTCCAGGTCCCTTGCCCGATCCGTTCCGCCATCCAAAGCGAAGGGCACCGCTCCAGGCGATATTCCCGTTGGGAATTAGTGCATACGGGCAGCCGTGATCGCTGAAAATAGGGCGACGTACAGGGAGGCTAAGTCCTTTATCAGCAACGCTTACAAAAAATGGGGGGGGGTGACCAGGAGATCGATTCCAAACAATTTCACCTGCTGCCAGCGGCTAGCTCGCGCACCATCAAATACATAGCCGCAAATCCAGCCAGCAAAACGCCGCTCTCCAGCGAAACCGAAATCCGATGCAACCGGCTGAACTCTGCCAATAGAGGATTGTCCGCAGCTGTTGCCTGAATCGACCCCATCTGCACTCTCAAAGCGGCCATTTTCGCGCTCACCGTGTACTGCGAGATGACTGTCAGCGCGATCATCAACACCACGCAAAGCGCCAACGGATTTATTAGGCTTGCAAATGTTCGCGTCCGAATCAGCCTCACGAGCAAAAGCACGAGGCCCAGGGCGATGCCGCCGAGGTGCATACGAGTCAACGCAAACCCCACGACGGCCCCAGCCTGGTCGCGGTTCGGCGCCAATACGCGAAATGCTCCGGGCGCCACGACAAAGCTCAGGAACACATCGCTCCCGAGCCAGATGCTCAGTGCCAAAAACTCTACAGTGCGAAGGATGGATGTCACGGCGAGATTATACGCCGCTAACGTATATTGCGGACGAGGTAGCTCTCATTGCATGCGTTTTACCGATTGATGCAACCACCGATTGAGCACAGGCTCGCCGAGTTTTTGATTCGCTGGAAAGATTAGTGCCAAAATGAGAGGGTTATGGTGGGCGACAAAGGACTTGAACCTTTGACCTCTCCCGTGTGAGGGGAGCGCTCTAACCAACTGAGCTAGTCGCCCGGTCCGTACAGCCGCGACGCTCGAAAGCGTCATCTACCTATTTGTAGCAGGAAGGACCCGGGTTTTCAACAGATGCCGACGGCCACGTCCCAAATCGTCTCGCAACTTCAGCGCTCGATCTCCCGAGCAATCTACGGGAAAGAAGAGGCTATTCAGCTTGCGCTGATCACTCTGCTCGCGCGCGGCCATCTGCTTATTGAAGACGTTCCTGGAGTTGGGAAGACCACTCTCGCCCAAGCCCTTGCTAAATCGTTTCATTGCACGTTCCAGCGCATCCAGTTCACCTCGGACCTGCTGCCCAGCGATGTGCTCGGCGTCAGCGTTTACAATCCAGAGTCGCGCGAATTTGAGTTTCGCTCCGGGCCGATTTTCGCCAACGTTGTTCTCGCGGACGAAATCAACCGCACCACGCCGCGCACGCAGTCCGCTCTTCTTGAAGCGATGAACGAAGCACAAGTTACGGTCGATGGTAAAACGCTCAAGTTGCCGCATCCCTTTCTGGTCATCGCTACGCAAAATCCTGTCGAGCATCACGGCACTTATCCGCTGCCAGAATCGCAGCTCGACCGCTTCTTGATGCGCATCAAAATGGGCTACCCGTCGCACGAAACGGAACGCGAAATTCTGCGCAAGCACATCCATGACGATTCGCTCGCCGCGCTCGAACCTGTCGCGGGCATCGACGACGTTCTCGAGATGCAGGAATCCGTCGCACGCGTGAAGGTAGACGCCAGCCTTCATGACTACGCGCTTGAAATCGTCAATCGCACGCGCAAAACCGAGCAACTCGCTCTGGGAGTCAGCCCGCGCGGCACACTTATGCTGCAGCGCGCCGCGCAAGCCCGCGCTTTTCTCGATGGCCGCGATTATTGTTTGCCGGACGACTTCAAGCAGCTTGCCGTCGCCGTTTTTTCGCATCGCGTGGTGGCCAGTTCGCGCCATGCTTCGCTGCAAAGAAAATCGGAGACGACCGAATCCGTCCTCCGGGAGATCGTCGACTCCGTTCGCGTACCTCTGTGAGTCTAGCCTCAACAGCCGCGCAACTCTGGGCCAAAGCTGACCGCTCCGCTGTGCGTGCCTTCTTTCTCTCCATCACCGCGCTGGCCTTTGCTTTGCTCCTAGCGATTTATTCCGGCACGGCGGCGGAGTTGGGTCATCTGGCGCTCGCCATTGCCTCCGCGCTTGGTGCCCTTCTCGTCGCGGCTTGGGTGGCCGTCACGCTCGTCCCGGTTCTCGCGAAACGTACGCCTCTTCGCTGGATCGGCTACAAAATGGAGTATCGAGTTACGCGCGAAGGCTGGATCTACATTCTGGGAATTTTTTTGGTGGCCGTCGCCGCGCTGAACACTGGCAACAATCTGCTCTTCCTCATTCTCGCGAGCCTTATCGCCATTATCCTGATGTCCGGAGTTCTTTCCTCGATCACATTGTCTGGGGTCGAGATGAAGCTGCAGTTGCCCGAGCACATTTTCGCTGGTCAGCCGGTGCGCTCGATGGTCGAAGTGCAGAACGAAAAGCTGACTTTGCCGTCGTTTTCGCTGCGTGTCGAAGCTGTCCGCGGGAAAAATGCCGCGAACGCGGCCATGCTCGAAACGCCGGTCTATTTTCCGTACATCCCAAAGCATGACAGCGTGCAACAGCACGTACCAATGACTTTTCCGAGGCGCGGCATCTATTCGCAAGAAGCTTTTCGCATCGTTACCAGATTTCCCTTCGGCTTTTTGCAGAAAGCGCGCCGCATTGATTTGAAGTCGCAAGCACTCGTATATCCTTCGGTTGAGCCCACGCGGGACTTTTTTGAGGTTCTTCCCGGAATGCAAGGCGCGCTCGAAAGCTTGGCCAAAGGGCGAGGACAGGATCTATACGCATTGCGCGACTATCAACCGCGTGACAGCTCTCGCCACGTGCACTGGAAAGCTTCCGCGCGCCTCGGTTCTCTGATGGTGCGCGAGTTCACTCACGAGGATGATTGCCGCGTCATACTTGTGCTTGATCCGCACTCGTCCGCGGGACTCACCGCAAAAGAAGCGGACGCCCGCTTCGAGTCCGCCGTCACGATGTGCGCGGCGCTAGCCTGGCACTTCTACGAACGCAATGCCGTCTTGCAATTCCGCACGGCGGGCTTTGAAACTCCGCTCGTCGAAGCCGATGAAATCATTTTCGACATTCTGAAGCATCTCGCCACGGCAAAACCGTTTCCGCCGGACCCGAAGCGCGCCCTTCTCTCCGAACTGGCCAGAGACCCCGAAATTTTTCGCGTGATTGTCACCAGCGAATCGCGCGGCTCCATCCCGTCCAGCATTTGGAACCAGTCATGGGTGATATTTCTGGAGGATCTGGCACGCTAGACGGCCTTTCACCCATCCCGACCAGTCCCCTACTTCAACTATGCGAGAATACGGCGTGATCACGCTCACAGGCCGCGAGCTCGTCGCGTTTCGCAAGCAGTTGCTCACATGGTTCCTGCAGTTTCAACGCGATTTGCCATGGCGGCGCACGAAAGATCCATATCGCATCTGGATTTCCGAAATCATGTTGCAGCAAACGCGAGTGGCTGCGGTGATTCCTTTCTACGAACGATTTCTCGCGCGGTTCCCCGACGTCGACGCCCTTGCAGAAGCGCCGCAAGAAGAAGTGCTCCGGCTGTGGTCGGGTCTCGGCTACTACAGCCGAGCGCGCAATCTGCAAAAGGCGGCGCAACAAATCGTGGCACAGCATGGTGGACAATTTCCGCGCGATGAAGAAGCTGTACTGACGCTCTCTGGCATCGGGCCCTACACTGGCGCAGCGATTCTCAGCATTGCGTTTGGCGCAAAACACGCTGTTCTTGATGGCAATGTCGCGCGGGTGCTCGCGCGGCTCGGCGCGATTCGCGGCGATCTCCGTGAATCGCGGCGCTGGCAATCGCTGCAGAGTACCGCGCAGGAATTGCTCGATCCGAAAGCGCCTGGCGATTGGAACCAGGCCATGATGGAACTTGGCGCGATGATCTGCACGCCGCGAGCGCCGCAATGTTTGCTGTGCCCCGTGGCAAAATTCTGCCGCGCACGCCAAACGGGCGACCCCGAATCTTTTCCTGAAAAACGCAAAAAACGGGAAGCCGTGCAAATCGTTCTCGCCGCAACGGTGCTTTGCAGTCCGCGCGGGCAAACACTGCTATTGCCTTCGCCCCGGAAGAAAAAGGAGAACAAGCCTGCCGCCGACGATATCGCTACACTCGTTTCGCGAATGTGGCATTTTCCGACGGTCGCGATTCGCAAGGACGCGGTCGCCGAACTCCGGGATTTTCTCGCCGAATTGATGCCCGTTGGAAACAGTGGGCTCCACTTTGAGCCGCTCGCTCGAGTCCGCCACGCGGTGACCTATCGCAACGTCACAGTTCTTCCCTTCCGTATCGCCATTTCAAAAATTCCGCACATTCGCGGCGCGAAAAGCATTCTTCTGAAGGATATCTCGAAGTTACCCATCTCAAATCTCACTCGAAAAATCGCGCGCGCCGCGCTTTCGGAATCACTGGCAGCAACGGCGAAGCCCTACACATTGAAGCTGTAAACGTTATCGTTTCGCGTAGCCCCCACCGCGTCGTCCGGACGAAGTGCTAGGATTGAAAGGTCCCCAATGGCCGCTTCCGCATCCATAACGAGTGTACCTGCGCTCCCCGCCGAGCGTTTCTTTCGCACTTCTCTTTTTCTGCTTATGACGACGGCTGTCGCCACGCTCGTGAGCACGGGCAAACTCGATCTAATCACGATGATTGTCGCGCCTTCCGCCGTCCTCTATAAAGGAGTCCGCTGGTGGAGGCGCTGTCCCGCTGAAATTCCGCAGCGCATTGCGACCCGCCTGGTCGTGGCCTATTTGCTCCTTTTCCCTCTCGACGTTATTTTTCTTTCGCGCTCGTTTGTATCGGCTTCGTCCAATCCAGCGCTTTACGCCGCGCTTCTCGGTGCCATCCATTTTCTTCTGTTTGTTATGCTCATCCGGCTGTACAGCGCCACCACGGACCGCGACGCACTTTTTCTAACGATGCTTTCTTTCGCGGCCATTCTTGCTTCCGCCGTTCTCACCATCGACACGACTTTCCTCGGTCTTTTCTTTCTGTTTTTGCTTTTTGGCGTGGCCACTTTCGTCGGCCTCGAAATGCGTCGCGGATCGAAAGGGGCGATCGCGCCAGAAGTGGATGCGCAGCCGCAGCAAGAACGCCGCCTGGATCGTGCACTGGTCTTCGCCGCACTCAGCGTGGCTCTCGGCGCCATGATTATCGGCGGCGCGCTATTTTTCTTTTTTCCCCGTTTTAGCGCGGGTTATCTGGGCCGTACCAGTTTGCAGCCGACATTGATGTCCGGCTTCAGCGACGACGTGGAGCTGGGGCAGATCGGCGAGATCAAGAAAAATTCCACTGTGGTCATGCGCGTGCGCACCGGAAAACCGGTGGGATATCCCACGCTACGCTGGCGCGGCATCGCGCTCTCGTCGTTTGACGGAAAGCGCTGGTCCTCTCCGGAGCACGACTCAGTCACTATTCCCGCCGGAATGAATGGCTGGATAAATCTGACGGAGCGACCGGCAGAGCCGGCGGATCCGACCGCAACCATTTTGCGTTACACCATTCTTTTGCAGCCGGTCGCCACCGACACGATGTTCGCGCCCGCGAATGCGATCTCCATACGCGGAAATCTTTCCGGGGAAGGATCCAGCACGGAGCTGGGCGCACGGCGCAGCTATATCATTCGCGACTCGACCGGCTCTCTTTTTAATCCTTTTCATAATTTCTCCACGCTGCGGTACGAAGGTTTTTCTTTGCTGCCGGCGAGAAATGTGCCTCGCTTGCGTGCAGCTTCCACGGAATATTCCGAAGAGATCCGCAACATTTACCTTCAGCTGCCGAAGCTCGATCCGCGCATTCCGGAATTAGCAAAGCAGATCACCGCGCGCGCGCAAACGCCTTTCGACAAGACCATCACGTTGGAAAATTATTTGCGTTCTCACTACGCTTACAACCTGAACCTCACGGGAAAGCCCGGCGACGATCCGCTGGCACATTTTCTCTTCGAGACCCGCTCGGGCCATTGCGAGTATTTCGCTTCCGCGATGGCTATCATGCTTCGCACGCTGGACATTCCGACGCGCGAAGTAAACGGCTTTTTGCCGGGCGAGTACAACGACCTCGGCGAGGACTATATTGTCCGCGCGAGCGACGCGCACAGCTGGGTGGAAGTTTATTTTCCCGGCACGGGCTGGATGACTTTCGATCCCACGCCGCCCGGAGCCGAAGATGCCGGCGGTTTCTTTTCACGCCTCGGCCAATACATGGATTGGTTCGAGCTCTCCTGGAACGAGTGGGTCATCAACTACGATTTTATTCATCAAATTTTGCTGGCGCAGACCATGCAACGCACTACGCGGTCGTGGACGGAGATTGCGCGCTCCTGGTTCACGCACCAACAGGCAAAAGGGCGAAGGTGGATGCGGTCCAGGAACGACTGGCTTCGCTTGCTGATTCCGTGTGTCATTGTTCTCTTTTTAATGGCGCTGCGGTTCGATCTGATTGTGGCTTTTGTGCGGCGGTTGTGGCTGTCGTGGCAGCTTCGCTCGCCGGAGTTGGCGCGGTCGAATCCGCAACTTGCTTCGCGGCTGTACGGAGAACTTTTGTACTTGCTCGCACGGCGCGGCTTTGCTCGCCAGCCCACGCAGACACCGTTTGAGTTTGCGGCGGCCGTTTCGCAACCTCGTCTCGTGCCGGCCGTGTACGAATTTACGCAGTGCTACACGCAAGCGCGTTTTGGTGGCGCGCCTTGCGACACGATTCGGTTGCGCGCGTTGCTCGAACAAATACGATCGTCCTTCGGTTCACGTTGAGACCCAGATTTTAGGTAGCACAACCACACTTGGCTGTGTGCTGCTTTGCGAGAATTTCAAAAACGCGCAGACAGGAGTGCCTGTGCTACCCCGTTTGGTTTCCCTTCCCCGCCGCATGTTACAATTGAGAATTGCGCAAAGGCGCTAATTTACTGCCTATGACTAAGGTCGGATTCGTCAGCTTGGGATGCCCGAAGAACCTCGTGGATAGCGAGGTGATGATGGGTATTCTTGCGCGCGAAGGGTATGAACTTACGCCGCGCGCGGATGAAGCTGAGATTCTTGTCGTGAATACGTGCAGTTTTATTGAATCCGCACAAAAAGAGTCCGTGGATGCCATTCTGGAGATGGCGGAGCATAAGAAATTTGGCGCTGCGCGCAAGCTTATTGTCGCTGGGTGCCTTGTCGAGCGCTTTCGCGATCAGATTCTCGAGCAGGTTCCGGAAGTCGACGCTGTGGTGGGTACTGGCGAAGTCGAGCGGATTCTCGAAGCGGTCGACGGCGATTTGCGTGTGTTGCCCGCTGCGCCGCCCGCGTTTCTCTATCACGACCTGACGCCGCGCATCATTACAACGCCGCGCCATGCCGCGTATATCAAGATTGCCGAAGGCTGCGATCATCCCTGCACGTTCTGCATTATTCCTCAATTGCGCGGCGCTTTCCGCAGCCGGCGTTTTGAATCGGTCGTGCGTGAAGCGGAGAATCTTGCTGCTTCGGGCGCGCGAGAAATTACGCTGATTGGCCAGGACACGACCTCTTATGGGGAAGATCTGGGCCTACGCGATGGACTGGCGCAACTCCTCGAGCGGCTTGCACAGGTGGAAGACTTGCAGTGGGTGCGCTTTCTTTACGCCTATCCGAATCGCGTGACGCAAAAATTGCTGGATACGCTCGCAGCGCATCCGCGGCTCGCCAAGTACATGGACATGCCGCTGCAGCACGCGAGCCGCAATGTTCTGGCGCGCATGAAGCGCGGATCGCACGGCGACGCCTTCTTGAAACTTCTCGAACGCATCCGAGCGACAATTCCCGGCGTTTCGCTGCGCACTTCTTTCATCGCCGGCTTTCCCGGAGAAACGGAAAAGGATTTCGAGGAACTTTGCAATTTTGTGCGCGCCGCTAATCTCGATTGGATGGGCGTTTTCGAGTATTCGGATGTGGACAACGCGAACAGTTACGGACTCGACGCGAAAGTCGACCCGGAAACGATTACCGATCGCCGCAATCAGTTGATGGCCATTCAAAAGAAAATCTCGCGCGAGAAACTACGCGCATGGAAGGGCCGCACGGCCACCGCGCTCGTCGAAGGCCCTTCTAAGGACAATCCGCTGGTGTGGGAAGCGCGGCTCGAAGGCATGGCGCCGGATATCGACGGCAAGCTCTATCTGACCGACATCGAATTGCCGACAGGCGAAACGGCCGAGACGGGCGATGTCGCTCGCGTCGAAATTATCAAAGCCGATGTCGTATGACCTTATCGGACGCGTGGTGGAAATTCTGCCGCGTGCCGCTGGGTTTCAGAATGCGGGTACGGCGTATGTGCCGGCTCCTCGCGTGCCTCCAGCGGAAAAACTGACCCGTATCTCAACGGGCGCTCCGCTTCGCGTCCTAGGCTGAGCTATACTCACTCCCCAGGAATTCCGCTCTGCGGTCTCAGTGATCTCTGTGTTAAGAAAGGGTCTCAACACAGAGTGCGCAGAGTTCACAGAGTAGAAAAAATACCGGCTTGGTGATTTGGCGAGAGGCGAGTCACTAGCCGTCGGGAGTCTTTCCGATGAAACATCGCTGCCCAATTTGCAAAACGCCGACGGATTCCGAAGCGAACGCGGACTTCCCTTTTTGCAGCGAGCGCTGCCGGGATCGCGATCTCGGCAACTGGGCCACGGAGAAGTACGTCGTGTCTGAACCAGTTTTTGATATGAGCGAACTCGAAACAGAAAAGAATCCAGAAGAACAAAAACCCGTGGACGAAGACGAGGATTTTAAGGGGTTCCGCAAGCCCGATGACACCATCCACTGAAATCCCTGGTAGCATGGCCGCTCCGCAAAAGAAGCCGCGGCTGGCGATGGCGATCGCGACAGTGCTCGGTGTGGGCTACCTGCCGAAGGCCCCGGGCACATTCGGATCGCTCGTGGGAGTCGCGACGGCTGTACTGTCGGCAATATTTTTTCTGCACCCCGCATCGCCCCGGGGGCTTTTCTCTCTGCATCCTCTGACGGATGCGGTGTTCACCGACGACCACTTTCTGGTTCCCGGCAGCGACATTCACAATTCCACCCTTGCTTTGCCGCTAGTGTGCGCGCTCGGCCTTTTGGTGATTCTCGGGGCGATTGGCGTGTGGAGTTCCTACAGGGCCGCCGAATTTTCAGGCATCAAAGACCCGCAATTTGTGGTGATCGACGAAGTCGCGGGGCAGCACCTGACTCTATTGCTACCGTTGATTCCCATTGCGCTGCCGCATCTGACGGAGCACATGGACTTTTCCACCTACGCTATCTTCTTTACGCTGAGCCTCGTGAACTGGAAATACCTATTGCTGGGATTCCTACTATTTCGCTTGTTCGATATTTGGAAGCCCTTCCCAGTGCGCCAACTCGAAAAACTTCCGCACGGTTGGGGCATCATGGCGGATGACTGGATGGCGGGCATCTACGCTGCTATCCTGTTGCGAGTGGCGCTACACTTTGGGTTGCTCGGCTGGTTATGAAATTCGGCTTCGGGTCGTCGGCAGAAAAAAACGGCATCCCCCGTATTGATAGAGTTGCGCCTGCGGCTGCTATTCCCGGCGGCGAGATCGTCATTCACGGCAGCGGATTCGCTTCGCGCGCTCACCCTCGGCCGGTAGTGCGGTTTGGCGAAGTGGAAGCGGGGCTAGCACTGGCAAGCGAAAACCGGCTGATTGTGAGAGTTCCCGATGGCGCGACCATCAGCATGGTCCGGGTTTTCAGTGCTGCGAACGAAAGCCAGCCGCATCCGGTTTCCATCGGCGTGCAAATTGCTGATAACTTGCATCCCATCGCAAACCCCGCGGTCGATGCTTACGGCAATACCTATGTCACTTTTTCAGGCAATCGAGGGCAGCGCGTTCCCGTTTCGCTCTACAAAATCACGGCGAACTACAGCGTAAAGCCTTTCGTCACTGCACTGATGAATCCCAGCGGCTTGGCCGTGGACCGCGCGGGAAATCTTTTCGTCTCCTGCCGGAACGACGGCACGATTCACCGGATCACGCCCGAGGGGCGCGCTGAACAGTGGATCGAGGGCATGGGCGTCGCCACGGGCATTGCGTTCGACCGCGCCGAGAATCTCTACGTGGGCGACCGCAGCGGCACTATTTTCAAAATTAGTCCGAGCCGCGAAGTTTTTGTTTTTGCGACCATCGAGCCGTCGCTCTCGGCGTATCATCTCGCGTTTCACCCGAACGGCGACCTATATGTTACAGGGCCAACGACGTCCAGCTACGACCGCGTTTATCGCATCACGCAGGGCGGCGATGTCACGACGTTCTTCCGCGGCCTCGGACGTCCGCAGGGGCTGGCGTTTGACCGCGACGGCAATCTCTACGTTGCTGCATCCTACGGCGGGAGGCGCGGCATCATTCGCATCACGCCACAGGCGCACGCCGATGTCGTACTAAGCGGTTCCGGCCTCGTAGGCATGGCGCTACAGCCGTCAGGCAGAGCGATTCTTGCCACGACTGGCGCGCTCTTCACGCTCGACTGGGATATCCGCGGCCTGCCACTTCTCGGATAATTGACACGATGAAAGCAGAAATAATCGCAGTGGGTTCGGAGTTGCTCACCCCGGACCGGCTTGATACCAATTCGCTCTTCCTGACGGAAGAGCTGAATAAGATTGGCATCGAAGTCGTGAGGAAGACGGTCGTTGGCGACAACCGGGATTTGCTGAGTGAGGCGTTTCGCGACGCGTTGAATCGAGTGGAGCTCGTTATTGCGTCGGGGGGACTTGGCCCCACCGAAGACGATCTAACGCGCGAGACCGTCGCGGAACTGCTCCATCGGAAGCTGCAGCGCAACGACGAAATTCTTCGTTACATCGAAGGGCGTTTCCGCGCCTTGAACCGCGAGATGCCCGAAGTCAATGTGCGCCAGGCGATGGTGCCCGAGGGCGCGGAAATCCTGGAGAATCCGCGCGGCACTGCTCCGGGCCTGTGGCTGGAAGACGGCGGACACTTCATCGTGCTGCTCCCGGGCCCCCCGCGCGAGTTGAAGCCGTTGTTCCGCGAACAGGTTTTGCCGCGGCTGGAGCGTCGCACCTCCAGCGTGCGCGTGTTTCACCGCGAGATTCGCGTCACCGGCCTCGGAGAATCGCACGTCGAGCAGCGAATTGCTGGCATTTACAAACGTTTCCCCGATGTGGCCACCACGATCCTCGCCGCGCCTGGTGAGACCCAAGTCCATCTGCGCATCTGGACGGACGACCCGGAGCACGCCAAAAAAGTACTCGACGAAATCGTAAGCGGCTTCGAGATTGCGCTGACGGACCGCATCTTTAGCCAAGATGGGTCTCCGCTCGAAGAAGTGATCGCGGCGGAATTGATGATGCATAACGCCACGATCTCGGCAGCAGAAAGCTGCACAGGCGGCCTGCTTGCGCAGCGGTTGACGAGCATCGCAGGCAGCTCTTCGTATTTTCTTGGCGGAGTGGTTTGCTACAGCAACGAACTCAAGACGGCATGGGCAGGAGTCCCTGCGGAACTCATCCAGGCCAAGGGCGCGGTCAGCGCAGAAGTTGCCGTGGCACTCGCCGACGGCATTCGGCGGCGCGTTGGAAGCACTTTTGGTCTCGGCATCACGGGCATCGCAGGCCCTGGCGGTGGAACCGAAGAAAAACCCGTCGGAACGGTCCACATCGCGTTATCACATGCCGGAGGCGTCAAAGAGCGGGGCGTGCGCTTCCCCGGCGATCGCGAATCGATTCGCTGGCAGGCGAGCCAAGCCGCGCTCGATATGGTTCGCATACACTTTCTCTACAACGGCAAGCAGTCCCTGAAGCGAGCCTGAACGTGCGCCTCTTTGTCGCGCTGGAGATTCCCTCTGCGGTGCGAGACAATTTGGCGGCACAAATAAGAGGCTTGCGCGATTTGTCCTCAAAAGTGGCAGACAAGCGGCCGCACTGGGTGCGCCCGGAGAATCTTCACGTGACGCTTAAATTCATCGGCGAAGTATCGCCGACAAAGCTCGACAGTATCCGTAGCGCACTTTCAGCGATACGCTCGGATGCGCCAGTGGATCTCAAATTCCATGGACTCGGATTTTTTCCCAATGAAAATTACCCGCGCGTCTTGTGGGCTGGCTTAGATGCTACGACGAACTTGACGACGCTCGCGGGAGATATCGATGGCGCTCTTGAATCGCAAGGCGTCGCGCGTGAACGCCGCGCTTTCACGCCGCACTTAACGCTGGCGAGGATCGAACCGCCCGGCCTGCACGAAAGACTTCGCGCAGTGATCCAGGACAACAGAGCGAGGGAGTTCGGTTCGTTCCAAACGCGGGAATTCTACCTCATCGAAAGCAAGCTGAAGCCCTCTGGCGCCGAGTACACTACCCTCGCATCTTTTCCTTTCACGTTGGAGGCCTAGCGCCAGATGGGCGAGCTGAACGCAACACTCCTCTCGATTCCTGCGGCTGCGTATCTTCTCGGATCTATTCCGTTTGGCTTGCTGGTGGGCAAGCTTTTTGGCGGGGCGGACGTGCGCACAGCGGGGAGCGGCAATATCGGAGCGACAAACGTGGCGCGCGTCGCCGGGCCGGTCGCAGGAATCCTCACACTGCTGCTCGACGCCGCGAAAGGCGCGTTTGCCGTGGTTCTGGCCGCGCGGCTTTCGGACCAGAGCTCGACGTGGATGATGATTGCTGGCCTGTGCGCTCTTGCTGGTCATTGCTTTCCGATCTGGCTGGGTTTTCATGGAGGCAAAGGAGTGGCCACGGCAGCGGGCGTTTTTCTGGTGTTATGCCCGCCTGCGTTTCTCGGATCCGCAATATTGTTCGTGCTGGTCGTAGTGTACTGGCGCTATGTTTCATTGGGGTCGATGTCAGCCGCGGCGGCCATGCCCTCGTTGATTTATTTTTTTTGGGCGCCGCATCATGCGCCACCTTACGCGGTCACATTCGGCTCACTCGCGGCCGCGCTGCTGATTGTCTACAAGCACGATGCCAACATCCAACGACTTGTCCAGGGCGACGAGCCGAAATTCTCGTTCCGCAAGAAGCCACGCGAAGAGGATGCACCTTGAAACGCATCGCTATCCTAGGCGGCGGAAGCTGGGGCACAGCGCTTGCGATCGTGCTCTCTCGCACGAATAAGTCGCACGAGATTTCCCTGTGGGTGCGCGACGCGACGCTCGCAGAATCCATCCGGCGAAGCCGCGAGAACAAAACCTATCTCCCGGGTCACAAACTGCCGGAGACCGTCCAGATCACTCATGACCCGGCGGTCTCACTCGCAAACGCTGAGATCGTCATCTGCGCGATCCCTGCAGCGCACGCTCGCAGCGTTTACCGGCGGATTCTGCCGCACCTGACCCGTGGCATTCCGATTGTGAGCGCCACGAAAGGGCTTGAGCCCGCCACCCATGCGCGCATGAGCGAGGTCATCTCCCAAGTCGTGTCGCCGGAATTTCTTTTGGGGGTCGCAGTTCTATCGGGACCCTCTTTTGCCGAAGAGGTTGCGCGCGGTGAGCCGACAGCCGTTGTGATCGCTTCGCACGACCATAGTATCTCCGTCCTAGCGCCATCTGTTCGGAGGTATACCGAGCTAGCTGCCGAGCTCCAGGAAGAACTCGCCGCACCGAACTTTCGCTTGTATACCAACGACGACGTGCTCGGCGTCGAGCTTGCTGGCGCCATGAAAAACGTCATAGCCATTGCGGCCGGCGTCTGCCAAGGACTAGGTCTCGGCTCCAATCCGTTAGCGGCGCTGATTACGCGCGGCCTGGCGGAAATGACGCGTTTGGTGATGGCCCTCGGCGGGCGACGGGAAACACTCAGTGGTCTAGCGGGCCTGGGCGATCTCGTCCTGACGTGCACCGGCTCGCTGAGCCGGAACCGCCGCGTCGGAATCGAACTGGGCCAAGGTCGTTCCTTGGCCGCGATCCTAGAAGGTATGAAAATGGTCGCCGAAGGCGTCGGAACCGCCGGCGCACTTTTAGCGCTTGCCCGCGAGGCAACGATCGAGCTCCCGATCACTGTGCAAGTTGACGCCATCTTGCACCTGGGCAGGCCACCCCTGGAGGCCATCCGGAACATCATGGAGAGGCCTCTAAAACGCGAATAAGTAGGCCCCAGCAGGGCCGTTCAGGCCCTTTTGAGTATGCCGGGTTCGTGAGCCGCCACTAGTACCAAGGTTCCAGTTGCAGATGCGCGACGCGGCGGCATTCGCGACCCCCTTTGCCTGCCCTATTCCCCTAAAATTGAGAGTTGAGATGCCAGAACCCAGCCAATCCGCGTGGCAACGCCTGCGCAAAGGACGCGTGCGCATTTTATGGCTCGTGCTGGGTGCCCTTCTACTGGTAAGCGCGCTGCCCATCGGGCTTTACCACCGCCAGGTGCTCCAACTTAGCCAAGACAAATTGACAGACACCGAGAGCGTTCAACAATCTGACCTGACACGGTCCCTGGCCCAGGAAATTCAGACGTTCGAGTTCAATCAGACGCAACAGCTCTTCAGCGAACGCCAGATTCTGACCCTGACTGGCCTGATCGACAATGTCGAAGAACCTGCCGCAGAGCCCAAGGTCACCCACCTGCTCGAAGATTTTGTCGAAAGCAATCACGACACGTTTCTTTATCTGACCGCGGTCGACAAAAACGGCAAAGGCACCAGCGCTTCCCAGGGTAATTTCCGCGCCGAAGAGGACCCGTTCGTAGCCAAAGCCCTGCTGCGCGCCTTTCAGAACTGCATGCAGTCCGACGAGTTGCACATCGTCAAGTTTCGCAGCGAACCTCTCGCTCTCGCGCCGAACAATCAACCAGCGTTCGTACTGGCCGTGCCACTCAAGGATTTGACCGGCAATTTCACCGGAATGCTGGCGGCGGTTGTCTCGCTTGAACCGATTTCGCACCGCTTGCGGGACGCCAGCGTGCGCGGCCGCAAGGTCTACGTCGTGGACCACTCGGGACGCATCGTCGCGCATCCGGACACGAAGAATTTTGTGCCTGGTGCGGAAGCCACCGGAAAAATCGTCGACCAGATTCGGGCTCTGCCCCGGGACCTTCGCAATACGGAAACGATCCGCTTCACGGAAAAGGGGAACAAACATCCTGTCGAGATGATCGGAACGTACAGCACGTTTCCCGAGGTGAATTGGGCGGTCGTTGCCGAGCGCAGGCTGGACGACGCTCGTGCCGACGCTGGCGTTACCGAGCTGAACCGACAGGCTTTGGCTTTCGTTACCGTAGTGGTTCTCGTGGCTATCCTTTTCGGTTACTTTTTTGCGGTCGGCATCAGCGGACCGATTCGCGGCCTCGCGGCTTCCACGCGCGCCATCAGCCGCGGCGAATTTCACCAGCGTTCACCGGTGCGCGGCGCTTCGGAAATCAGCGAACTGGCCGAAAACTTCAACAAAATGGCCAGCGACATCGAGGAGTACATCGAAAAGCTGAAAGAAGCCGCGGAAGAAAACCGCGAGCTTTTTATCGGCTCGATTCGCATGCTCGCCGCGGCCATCGACGAAAAGGATCCATACACGCGCGGTCACTCAGGCCGCGTGGCGAAGTACTCTGGGCTTATCGGGCGCGAACTTGGGCTTTCGGCGGAAGAGCTGGACAAATTGCGCGTCGCCGCTTTGCTTCACGACGTCGGCAAAATCGGCGTAGAAGACCGCGTCTTGAAAAAGCCAGGCGCGTTAACCCCGGAAGAATTCGACTTGATGAAGCAGCACACCGTGAAAGGCGCGAACATCATGCGCCCGGTTTCACAGTTGAAAGAAATGCTGCCCGGCATCGAGTTGCACCACGAACATATGGATGGCCGCGGCTATCCGTATGGCCTGCAAGGCCAGCAAATTCCGCTGATGGCGCGCATCATCGGCGTGGCCGACACGCTGGATGCCATGACCACGAATCGTCCGTATCAGACGGCGATGGACATTGAGTTCGCACTCAACCGCATCAAGTCGCTTACTGGCTCGAAGTTCGACGCCGTCGTCGTCACCGCCCTCGAATCCGCCATCAACGCCGGGAAGCTTCGCCTCAGCGCTGTCGAAGTGACCGTCTAAACCTGTTCGATATCTAGAGGCCAGCACTCATTGGCTGTACACGTGCGCGTGGGGCTCACACCAAGCGCTTCTGTTACAATTTTAGATTGCGCTGACTGCATGGCGCTTAACCGCATGATTTCGCTCTTCGGAAAACCGGAAAAAGTCGAACCGTCGCTGCTGGATCGGCTGAAAGCCTCCGTCAGCAAGACGAAGGCGGTGTTATCCGAGTCGGTCGAGAACCTCTTTCTCGGCGAGCGCAAGATAGACCCTGCACTGCTGAAAAAGCTTGAGACCGCGCTGCTCTCCGCCGACCTTGGCGTGAAACCAACTCGAGAAATTCTCGATGCCGTGCGGGAAAAGCTGGACCGCAATGCGCTCTCTGACGCCAGCCAGCTCAAGCGCGAAATCAAATCCCACATCGTTCGCATCCTGACGATGAACGACGGCAACGCCGTGAGTCCCACTGCCGCCGCATCGGCGAAAAATCCAGCGAACTCAACGAACGGCTCCGGCCCGCGCGTAATCTTCATTGTTGGCGTGAACGGCGCGGGAAAAACCACCAGCATCGGCAAGCTCGCGAATCGCTTGCGCCAGGAAGGCCTCAGCGTCGTTCTTTGCGCTGCGGACACCTTTCGCGCCGCTGCCGTCGAGCAACTCGAAATTTGGGCGAAGCGCAACGGCATCGATGTGATTAAACAAAAATCCGGCGCAGACCCTGCCGCCGTCGTTTACGACGCCATGGCTGCGGCAAAAGCCCGAAGCGCGGATGTGGTGATCGTGGACACTGCCGGCCGCCTGCACACCAAATCCAATCTCATGGCCGAGCTGGAAAAAATGAAGCGCACGGCGGCGAAAGTGATTCCCGGCGCGCCGCACGACGTGCTGCTGGTCCTTGACGCCACCACGGGCCAGAACGGCCTCGCTCAGGCGCGCGAATTTACTTCGACCGTTGCCGTCACGGGCATCATTCTCACGAAGCTCGATGGAACCGCAAAGGGCGGCATAGTGGTTGCCATCGCGCGCGAACTTGGATTGCCCATCCGTTTTGTCGGCACCGGCGAACAAATCAATGACATGGTGCCCTTCGACGCGGAAACCTACGCCAATTCTCTTTTCGACTGACTCTTTTAATTAATCGATGGACGCTCACGCCACTCGCTTCATGGAACACGCTCTGGAATTGGCCCGCAAAGGTGTTGGCCTCGCGAGCCCCAATCCCTTGGTCGGCTGCATCCTTGTGCGCGAAGGCCAAATCGTCGGCGAAGGTTTTCACCAATATGCAAAATGCGATCACGCGGAAATCGTCGCGTTGAAATCCGCCGGCGACAAAGCGCGCGGCTCTACGATGTACGTCACCCTGGAGCCATGCAATCACGCGGGACGCACTGGCCCTTGCGCGGAAGCCATCATCGCTGCGGGAGTTCGGCGCGTCGTCGCGGCGATGGACGACCCCAATCCGGTCGACTCCGTTGGCGGCTTTGATCGGCTACGCAATGCGGGGATCGAAGTCTTCACTGGAGTCGGTGAAGAAGAAGCTCGCAACTTGAACGAGGCCTTCGCTTTCTGGATTCGCACGAAGAAACCATTCGTCACTCTCAAGTCCGCGCTGACACTCGATGGACAGCTCGCCCTCCCTCCAGAGCGAAACAAATTGGGGAAGAGGCGCAGCAAGCTGAAACGGACGATTTGGATTAGCTCAGAAGAATCGCGCGCCGAAGTTCACCGCATGCGCCACGCTGCTGACGCAGTGCTTACCGGCATCGGCACGGTCAAGATCGACGACCCACTTCTTACGGATCGCAGCGGTCTTCCGCGGCGCAAACCGCTCTTGCGAGTCATCCTCGATTGGGGCCTGTCGCTCTCGCCACACTCGCGCATTGTGCAGTCCGCGAAGAACGATGTTCTGGTCTTTACACAGCAGCACACGAATACGCGGAGAATTCGAGCTCTTGAAAAAACCGGCGTCGAAGTCGTGCGCGCCGCTTCACGCAATGGACAAATCCAACTGGAAGCCGTCCTCACCGAACTTGGTCGCCGCGAAATACTGAGTGTCATCCTCGAGGCTGGTCCGACACTCAATGGTGCGGCTCTCCTCGCGGGAATCGTTCATAAGCTTTTTCTTTTCTATGCGCCTAAAATTTCAGGCGAAGCACGAGTGCCCTTTGCGATAGCGCCAAATCTCGAGATTCCACCGCTGCAAAAAGTTCGCACGCAGCCGTTCGGCCCCGATATCGCCATCGAAGCCTACTTACAGGATGTCTACCGTTAAGCTTGGAGTGCGGCAGCTCTGCAGCCACTTTTCCGCTGTCGCTTGAGCCCGGACCCGAAAGCGGAAGCAGAGCTCCCGGACTCCACAACGCGCGTCACTCGGTGACGCCCAGCACAATATCTTCGTGCACGATGCTCTTGCGATTCGATAGACTGGCCTGCCAGCTCGGAGCATAGCCATGCGCATTCTAGCGGCTCTCTTCTGTGCCGCCATCTTTTTTGCCCAGTCGTCCCGCTGCCAGGACGAGCATCAGCACGATTTGAGCGCGGAAGAAGTCGGCTCGGTTCACTTTTCGACTTCGTGCTCGAAAACCGTAAGCGACAATTTCAATCGCGCGGTGGCGTTGCTTCACTCGTTCCAATACGAGCAGTCTCGCGAGGTTTTCTTGCAAGTTTCCGAGCAGGATCCCAAGTGCGCGATGGCCCAGTGGGGCATAGCGATGTCTCATTATCACGGGCTCTGGGGAAACGGCGATACGGCTGCCGGCCGTGCCGCTCTCGAAAAATCCAAGGACACAGCCGCTGGCAATCCTTCAACGACTCCCCGCGAAACTGCTTACATCGAGGCGCTGGCAGAAATTTATGTCGAGGACGGCAAGAGTCCGGCCGCGCACACCCCAAAATTTGAACACAAAATGGGCGCGTTACAGGCTGCCTACCCTGATGATGATGAAGCCGCGATTTTCCATGCCCTGGCGCTCGACATCACTGCTTCCAACACGGACAAGACATTCGCCAATCAGCGCAAGTGTGGAGAAATCCTCGAGCCCCTTTTTAAATTGCATCCTCATCATCCCGGCATCGCGCACTACATCATCCACTGTTACGACAATCCTGTCCTTGCGGAAAAAGGCCTCGCCGCCGCGCGCATGTACGCGGAGATTGCTCCGGCCTCGGCCCACGCCCAGCACATGCCTTCGCATCTCTTCACGCGCGTGGGCTCATGGGACGAAGCGATCCACTCTAATGTAAAATCGGCGCAAATGGCTGCCGATGCGGAAGTCACCTCGAAAGACGGCGAAGCCCGCGAGCAACGGCTTCACGCCATGGACTATCTCGTCTACGCCTATCTGCAAAGTGGGCGCGTGAAGCAAGCCGAAGCCGTTCTGGCCGAAATGAATTCCCTTCCCCCACTTCCCGGAACTTCTTTTATCGCTGGTTACGCGAACGCCGCGATACCAGCACGCTGCGCCATCGAACTCCGGGATTGGAAGCGGGCTGCCAGTCTGCAAGTCCAATCCACGGGTGTGCCGATGGTGCGGGCCATTACGTGGAACGCGATTGGCGTCGGCAGCGCTCGCGCTGGTGATCTCGTGCGCGCGGCAGAAGCGGAGCACGCTCTCGCGTCGTTGGTGGCGTCGGTTCAGAATGACACCTACGTTTCGAATCAAGTGGAAGTGCAGCGTCGCGAGGTGGCTGCCTGGATCGCGGAAAAGAGTGGCAAGAGCGCTGATGCCATTGCCACGATGCGATCAGCTGCGGAGCTAGAAGAGAGTATGGACAAGAGCGGTGTGACGCCCGGAGTCGTAACACCCGCGCGCGAGATGCTCGCTGATTTGTTTGCTTTGGACAAACAGCCTGCCGCTGCCCTCGCGGAATACGAAGCAGTTCTGAAGACTGCGCCTAATCGATTCAACGCTTTATACGGCGCCGCGAGTGCCGCGGAGGCCGCTGGAAATTCTAACAGCGCGAATCTCTACTTCAAGAAACTGAGCGAAATCGCCGTCGGAGACGAGCGACCCGAATTGGTAACTGCTCGAAATAGAATCAAAGCTTCAGCGGCGCAGAATTCCGTCACGCAACCTTAAAGTTTTGTAGCTTGCAGATCTGTGAAATTCATCCAAGCTCGCTCACCACTTTTGGAAGGTTGGCACATCCGGAGAAAGCTGCGGCGATTCTTGTTAAGCTGGAAATACGAATAGCTGAGGTTGCGGGTTTACTAGAAAAATGTTTACCGGAATCATCGAACACGTTGGCACCATCGAAAGCCTGGATCTGAAGCCCGGCGGCGCGCGCGTCACGATTCACGCACCAAGCCTTGCTCCTTCGCTCGCCATCTCCAAGAGCATCGCCGTAAACGGTTGCTGCCTCACGGTCGTCGCTCTCGGCAAAAAACAATTCTCCGCCGATCTTTCCAGCGAAACCATTCAGAAAACTTCGTTCGGTGCAAAAAATGGCGGGCTGAAAAAAGGTTCGCGCGTTAATTTGGAGCAGCCTCTCACCGCCGGCGCGGAATTCGGCGGCCACTTTGTCCAGGGACACGTCGACGGTACGGGCCTCGTCACACGTCTTGTCCCAGAAAGCCCGGGAAGCAACAGCTGGCTATTCGGCGTGGAAGTTCCCGAAGACTTTGCGCGCTACATCGTGCCAAAAGGCTCGATCACCATCGACGGCATCAGCCTCACTGTCGCGCGCTGGAATAAACATACGCGTATCGCGGAAGTTGCCGTAATTCCCTACACCTACGAGCACACCAACATCAGCGACCGCAAGCCTGGCGATACCGTCAACCTCGAAGGAGATGTTCTCGGAAAATACGTAGAACGCTATCTCGAAGCGCGCAACGAAACACATGCTGCACCTGCTTCGAAACTCAGCCTCGAAAAACTAATTGCCGAAGGCTTCTAAGCAGAACATCGCACCGTTCGTAAACTCGACCGCCTCGTCGTCTTCCAGCGTGCTCAACTTACAGCTTCGCGGGCCTTCGCGCGCGCCCCTCGCCAGTACAGCAGTAGACCAATCACTATGGTTGCGACAGTTCCGCAAACAAGCTTCATCTCAAACCCAAACTTGTTCGTCGAATCGCCGGGTGGAACCAGCGAAACGAAAATACCGATCAACACAATCAGAAAGCCCGTACCAGAAACGGCCCACACCCCCGCCTTGCCGCCTGGGATCAGAATGGCCTCCGAGTTTTCCTTACGATCCTTCCGCGAAAAGAGCCGAATCGCCGCCGCGAACATATAGAGGAACGGAATGAAATAAAGAATGTTCGTGGCGCTCACAAGAAAGTCATACGCGCCTCGCGTCGATTCATTGATCTGGCTGACTAAAAGAATCGCGCACGAAAGCACAGCTTGTATGAGGATCGCAACGTATGGCGTCTTCCACCGCGGATGAATTTTGCCAAACGCCTGCGGCAGGTAGCGATCGATTCCGACCACAAACGGCACGCGCGCGATTCCCGCAACCGTACTTCCAACCCCGCCGGCATTCCCCAGCGTCACGACAATCGCCGCAACTATCCCCAGAAATCCAATTCGCAGTGCGATTGATCCCACAGTGATCGCGTGGAACACGCCGCTGGTGTTCGAAACGTCCGCCGCAGGCACAAGCACCAGCACCGCCACCGTCGCCAGGATATACATCGCAGCAATCAGCCCGGCTGCGGCATAGAGTGCGCGCGGCAACGTTCGGCGCGGGTTGCGCACTTCCTGGCTCATCGCGGATACGAGCTCAAGTCCGCTGAACGCAAACGCGATCTGCGACCAGAAATTCACCGTGTCCCAATTCCACGTCGGTAAAATGTTGTGCCACGTAAAGTGTGTCACCGCGCCATGCTTCATCGCGATAATCGCGGCGACACCGACAACCGCCATCAACGGCAAGTACGTCGAAACGCCTCCGATGTTCTGCAGCCACTTGCCGATGTTCAGACCGATGATATTCAACCCGACGGCCACGATCAGGTAGCCCACGGAAAGCAGTAGCAAAAATGTGCGGTCATGCTCGAGGGCTGAACCCCGCTCGCCCATGATGTACGCGCTCATCGCCGCGCTGGCGAGCAGCAAGCCTGGAAAGTAAAAAACGGTGTAGGCCCAGTAATTCCATCCCGCGATGAAGCCGTGAAAATCACCGAAGGCTTCCTTCGTCCAAACGTAGAGACCACCCTCTTCCGGGAAACGCGACGAGAGTTCGTTGATTACCATTGCGGATGGAACAAAGAAGAAGACGGCTGCGATCACCCACAAACTGATCGATGATGTTCCGTTATGCGCAGCCGCGGCAACCCAGCGCGGCCCGAGAACTGTTGCGATATTGAAAAGCAATACGTCCCAAAAACCCATGGTTTTGGGCAATTGCTTGATGGGATCGGAAGCGCCGCCGCCTGCGGCCTGGCTCACAGAGTCACGTCCAGCGCGGGAATCAACGCATCCTGCATGCGGAAATTGTGGAGGAATGGATCCTTCGAATTTTCAAAATCGTCCCACGGGCCGAAGAACGCAACCCGGCCGTCCTGCAGAAAGACCACCGTATCCGCAAGTTTTTTCGCTAGGTGCGTGTCGTGCGTGACGACAATCGACGTGCGGTGAAACGCCTCCTTCAGCCGCAGGATCAGGTCGCCCATGTGCCCCGCCATGATGGGATCGACCATCGTGGTCGGTTCGTCAAATAATATCGCCTCGGGATTTTGCGCGAACGCACGCGCCATGGCTACCGCGCGCTTCATCCCCGTCGATAATTCGCTCGGCAGTTTATCGAGGACCTCTTCGACTTCCAGCATCTTCGCTAATTTAAAAACGTATGCATCGATGTCTTCGTATTCCAGCCCGGGCTGCTTCTCCAGTGGAAAAGCTATGTTCTCCGCGACCGTCAGCGAATCGAACAACGCGCCGGACTGAAACACCATCGTCACTTTGCGCCGCACTTCCTCGAATTGCTGTTCGGTGAAATCGGTAACGTCAACTCCATCCACGAAGATTCGCCCGGAATCTGCCTTCATAAATCCCATAATGTGCTTCAGCGAGACGGACTTCCCAACGCCGCTGCGTCCCATGATCACGCACGTCTCGGCGCGCTTCACGCTGAAGCTGACGTCCTTTAGCACGGCGTTGTCGTCGAAGGATTTGCAGACATCGCGAAACTCGAAAAATTTTTCCGCGCGCGGCTCAGCACTGCTGCTGGCTCCGCTGGAGCCCACCAGTCCGGACGGTAACCGCAATCTACCCGCGTCCATCCCCGCTGCACCGCGATTGATGTCGTTTTTGTCTGCCATTCTCCGCTTTCGTTGTCTTGGGCTCGCGTAAACCATGCATCTACCGTTTGAGGCGTCGACTAGCTTTGTTCCGCCTCCACAATCCGCCGCGCCTCTTCGTAATCCGCCGCCGTATTCATGTTCCAGAAAAGTCGCCCTGCGCTATCAAATCGTTTCCAGTCCCGCGCGTCAAGAACTTCCGCGCGCAGTAGTGCAATGCCCTCTGTCACTTTGCGGACTCCGCGCTCCAAGGCCGACTCCAGCTCTGCAGCTGCGTCCGTTCGCCAGCAAGCACACAGCGGCTCAAGGCCATAGTCAGACTTGGGCACCACAACTTGAGCGGAGCTTTGGATCGCGCGGCCGACCAGATAAGTTAACCAATCGTTTGTTAGAAATGGCATGTCGCAGCTGACAATCAGATTCCAATCGCGACCGCCGTCGGTTTCGCTTGTCGCAAGCATCGCGGTAATAATTCCACCCAAGGGACCTTGCCCAGGCCACAAATCCTCGGTAATCCACACGTCAAAATTCAAATAGCGGTGAGGAGGAGCGACGACACTCACCGATCCAACGGTGTCGCTAACCAAGCGGCACATTCTTCTGAGCATGGGTTTCCCGCCGAGTTCCACCTTCGCTTTGTCTTGTCCGAAACGTGTACTCCCGCCTCCCGCTACGACGTATCCCGCAACGCTTGAGGTCCCAGAGATTGCGGATCCCGTCGTTCGGAAATTCATTCTTCCTCCAAGGGCTCGCGTCCAGGCCGCCGAATCCCCAACTCGCGCAATTTTTCCTGCAAGCTCTGCCGGTGCAACCCAATCGTCGCCGCCGTCCGCGAAACATTCCACCGGTGATCCGCCAGCTGCTTCGTCAAATACGCCACCTCAAACTTCCGCTTGGCCTCGCGAAAATCTTTCTCGCCAAATCCGTTTTCGTTCGCCCCATCGGAGTTCTTGTAAGGCCCAGCTTCCCCGCTCGCCACTTCCTGCGGCAAATCCTCCACGCCTATCTCTTCTCTGCGACACAGCACTAAACTTCGCTCCAGTGCATTTTTCAACTCGCGAACATTCCCCGGCCAATCATATTTTTCCAGCGCCGCCATAGCCTCCCGCGTAACCCGCCCTGTAGGGGAGGGGCTTGCTTGTCCTGGAAGGGCCCCTCCTGATTCCACCCCGGCGCGTAATCGAGCCAGGTGCATCTGCAAAAACGTTTCGGCTAGCACAGGGATGTCCGCTCTGTGCGCTCGCAGAGGCGGCAACTCAATCGTCACCACGCGCAACCTATAAAACAAATCCTCTCGAAATTTTCCCGCCCGAATTTCCGCCCCCAGATTTCGGTGTGTAGCGCTAATCACACGCACATCAACAGGGATAGTCTGCGTCCCACCCAAACGTTCAATGGTTCGATTCTCCAAAGCCCGCAACACTTTCGCTTGCGTCACCGGATTCATGTCCCCAATCTCATCCAAAAACAAAGTCCCGCCGGAAGCCAACTCGAACTTCCCCTTCTTCTGCTGCGCCGCTCCCGTAAACGCCCCGCGCTCATACCCAAACAATTCCGACTCAATCAAAGTCTCCGGCAAAGCCGCGCAATTCACCGCGACATACGCCTTCCCCGCGCGTGACGACCGCGCATGGATCTCCTGCGCCATCAAATCTTTCCCAGTTCCGCTTTCGCCGAGAATGAGCACGGTTGAGTCCGCCGACGCCACGCGATCCGCCATCTCAAACGCTCGCCGCATTTCCACCGTCCGCCCAATCATCTGCCCAAACTGCCCCTCGGTCGCCATGCGCCGCCGCAACGAATCATTCTCTTTTTCCAGCGTAGTTAGTTTCAACAAATTCGCCACGCGCTGCCGCAACTCCTCCAGCTCAAAACCCTTCACCAAATAATCGGCCGCGCCCAACTGCAACGCTTCCACCGCCGTCTTCGCCGTATCCAAAGCCGAAACCATCAGCACCGGCACGTCGCTCCCCTGCTCGCGCATCCACCGCAAAAACTCCAACCCACTCTGCCCCGGTAGCACTACATCCAGTAACACCAGGTCCGGTTGCTCAGTGTTCAAGGCCAGACGCGCCGCTTCCGCCGAATCCGCCTCTGCAATCCGATATTTCGCCTCCAGCGCCCGCCGCAATCCGTACCGGGCTGCTGGCTCATCATCCACAATTAAAATTGTTCTCATTGCACCCTTCCCATCCCCCGTAGGGGCACGGCATGCCGTGCCCCTCGATCAATCACGCATGCTCATCGATTCGCATCGCCGCTTGTGCATCTATTTCCTTGCTCTAGGCGTCGTCACTCCAGCCAAGGGAGGGCAAGCCCCTCCCCTACAAAGGCAAAGTCACGAGGAATCGCGTTCCTTTGCCGTCCTTCAACGGACTCTCCCAATCCAACTTCCCCCCAAACTCCGCCACGCGCCGCGCCACAATCGCCAAACCAAGTCCCGTCCCCTGCGTCTTCGTAGTAAAAAACGGCTGCAGGATTTTCTCCCGTGTACTCTCGGGCACACCCGGTCCGTCGTCTTCCACCGCAAACAAAAATCCCTCCCCATTGGCCGTCCCGCTCAACCTCACTCGCCCGCCGCGCGTAGTCGCCTCCAACGCATTGACTACAAGATTCGACAAAATCTCGCTCACCGCTTCCGCGCTAGCCGCCAATTTTGCTCCGCCGTCCATAACTCCGACCTCCAGAGCAATGCCACGCCGCTCCGCCTCATGCCGCAAAACGCCGCTAACCTCTTCCGCCACAACCCGCGCATCGCAACTCGCCACAACAACTCCACCGCGAATCGCCGGCCGACTAAACTGCAGCAACTGATTCAGCTTCGCCGACAGCCGCCCAATCTCCTCCAAAACCATCTTCGTCTCGCCGCGTATCGACTCCGGCAATTCCGGATTCTCCAACTGCACCTGTAAAATCGTCTTGATCGACCCCAGCGGATTCTTCAAATTGTGCGAAATGCTAGCCGCCATCTGCCCCAACACCGCCAAGCGCTCCCGCTCCGCCAGTTCCCTCTCCAACTGCAGCTTCTCCTCGATCAACCGGCAAAGATCCAGCGCCCCCGGCAACTGTTCGCACAAAAACTCCAGCGCCGCCGCCGTTTCACCCGACAACATCGCCCCATGGGCCTTCACGCGCAGTGTTCCAAAAGATCTGCCAGATTGCCGTATAACGTAAACCTCTTCGTATGCGCTCCGTTCGGGGTCCGTCTCCGCAGCCGCGCCGAGAGAAAGCTTCACGTCCGCGAGTTGCAGCTCTTCCCCAATCCACTTCTCTATGAAAGAGGTGAGCTTCCCCAGATTGCCAAGGCGCGCTACTTCTAGGATCGGCGTTATCATGTGCTGCGCGTGGTCCATCTCCGTCTGTGCCGTTCGCCGCAGAACTTTTCTCATCAAACGCTGCAGCGGCTCAAAGAACACGACAGGGAGAAAAAGCAAAATAGCGGCCGTGGCTTCCGGCGGCAAATACGGCTCCATCCACAAGCTGGCGCGACGAATCAAGCTCAGATAAAGCAATGCGACAAAAGTCGCAAATACCGCGTAAATGAGATTTCGTTGCCTCCCAATCTGCAGAAAGTTGAATTTCTGCACATCCCGAACGAGCGCAACCAAGGGGAATATTGCAATCAATGACACAACGGCCACATACGCCACGCGCGAGTCGCTTGGGGCCGCACCTCCAAACCGCCGAATCAGAATATGAATCATGATGATCGCGAGTGCCGCGGATCCTAAACCGCCCTGCACCGACTTGTGAAATGCCTTTTGCCGCTCATCTGGAGCCGCCTTTGCAAACTTCCATTGCCAGACGGCGCAGATTGCCAGAGCGGCAACAAGCCAGCCCTGAAAAGCCACTCCGAGCAAAGTGCTTGGCGTAACGAAATCGAAGCCGTCGTGGAGCCGCAGAGTCGCAATGAGCTTAGGTAGCAAGAGAATCGCGGGTAGATAAGCCGCCGCCAGCCACAGCCGTTTGGACACTCCAGCGTGAAGCAACTCTCGGATTTGCGCGTACTCAACTTGCAGATGTAGCAAGAGAGACGGAACGAACCACAAACCCAAACAGACTACGATCCAACAGAAAATCGCAAGCAAAGGCGGAATTGCCGCGTAGTAGAGCTGCGCATTCAGCTCTAGCAGCGAAGCGCCAAAGAAAAAGATCAGCGCCAAACACAAGAAAAAGAAAATGCGCTCAAAATTCCGCTGGCGGCGATGGCCGAGGATGACAACGATCCAAAAAAACGGTAGCAGCGTCCCAGCCGTGAGAACTATCAGCCGCAGATAAGTGGCGTAGTGCAGTGCTTCACTCCGTTGCGATTCTATCCTTCGAAAAGGAGCACGGCAACCGCCAAGTGTCGCCTTTTCCTTGCACCACGTAAACCACTACAAATAAATGACTTACAGCGCCAATAAATCCACAGATACCCTATGAATCTGTCTGGTAAATCCTTGACATGTAAGGTCTTTCTGGTATATTAGCAGTCGACTGCGAGGAGTGCTAATTCCCCTTCCGTACCCCCAGTCTCTGTTCAAACCGTAAGATCAACTATGGAGGTTCTTCCAAGATGGCAGTGAATCTGACCCCGCTCCACGACCGCGTAATCGTGAAGCGCATTGAAGAAAAAGAGTCCGTCAGGGGCGGCATCATCATCCCTGACTCCGCAAAAGAAAAGCCCATGGAGGGTGAAATCATCGCCGTTGGCGCTGGCAAGCGCGAAAAAGGCGAATTGATCCCGCTCGACGTGAAACCAGGCGACCGCGTTCTGTTCGGCAAGTACAGCGGCACCGAGATCAAAATCGAAGACGAAGAGTACCTCATCCTTCGCGAAGAAGAGATCCTCGCCAAGCTAAGCGGCGCAGCCAAAGCCGCCAAGAAGTAACCAGCATTTGTAGGGGCCGGGCTTCAGCCCGGCAGTTCGGCCGTAGGGGCACGGCATGCCGTGCCCGTCGGTGAAACAAGCAAAAGTTAAACATTTCGCAGAACGAAATCAGGAGGAAATACCAGTATGGCGAAGCAGATTGTAACAGGTGAGAATTCCCGCCAAGCGATTCTTCGCGGCGTGAACGCTCTCGCCGACGCAGTAAAGATCACGCTCGGCCCCAAGGGCCGCAATGCCGTGATCGAAAAGAAGTTCGGCGCGCCGATCATCACCAAGGACGGCGTCACCGTGGCCAAGGAAATCGAGCTGCAGGATCCCCTCGAGAACATGGGCGCGCAGATGGTTCGTGAAGTCGCTTCGAAGACGTCCGACGTCGCCGGCGACGGCACCACCACCGCAACCGTGCTCGCACAGGCGATCTTCCGTGAAGGCGTTAAGACTGTCGCCGCAGGCGCCAGCCCCACCGCTCTCAAGCGCGGCATCGAAAAGGCCGTCGAAGTGGCGGTCGAAGAAATCCGCAAGCTCCACAAGGACGTGAAGGGCGACATGATCGCCCAAGTTGGCACGATTTCTGCCAACAACGACAAGCAAATCGGCGGCATCATCGCCGAAGCGATGAAGAAGGTCGGCAAGGATGGCGTCATCACCGTCGAAGAATCCAAGACGATGGAGACCACCCTCGAAGTAGTCGAAGGCATGCAGTTTGACCGCGGCTACCTCTCGCCCTACTTCATCACCGACCCCGAGCGCATGGAATGCGTCCTCGAAGACGTTCGCATCCTCATCCACGAAAAGAAAATCTCCTCGATGAAGGATTTGCTCCCGCTGCTCGAGCAGACCGCCAAGATGGGCAAGCCCCTCTTGATCATCGCTGAGGACATCGAAGGCGAAGCGCTGGCGACCTTGGTCGTCAACAAGCTCCGCGGCACGCTGCAGTGCGCTGCCGTCAAGGCCCCTGGCTTTGGCGACCGCCGCAAAGCGATGCTCGAAGACATCGCCACCCTCACCGGCGGCAAGGCCATCACCGAAGACCTCGGCATCAAGCTCGAGAACGTGAAGCTTGAGGACCTCGGCCGCGCCAAGAAAGTCACCATTGACAAGGACAACTCCACGATCATCGAAGGCGCCGGAAAGTCTTCGGACATCGAAGGCCGTGTGAAGCAGATTCGTTCCCAGGTCGAAAACACCACCAGCGACTATGACAAGGAAAAGCTCCAGGAACGCCTTGCCAAGCTCGTCGGCGGCGTTGCCGTCATTAAAGTCGGCGCAGCGACCGAGACCGAACTGAAGGAAAAGAAGGCGCGTGTCGAAGACGCAATGCACGCCACTCGCGCGGCTGTCGAAGAAGGCATCGTTGCAGGCGGCGGTTCCGCTCTGCTCCGCTGCATCTCCGCAGTCGAGAAGCTCAAGCTGCACGATGACGAAGCCGTTGGCGCAGGCATCGTGAAGCGCGCTCTCGAAGAGCCTTCCCGCCAGATCGCACTCAACGCCGGTTTTGAAGGCGCTGTGGTGATCGGCAAGGTTCGCGACTCGAAGGACGAAAACTTCGGCTTCAACGCGGAGACCGGCGAGTACGGCGACATGGTCAAGATGGGCGTCATCGATCCAGCAAAAGTAACGCGCCTGGCGCTGCAAAACGCAGCCTCCATCGCGGGCCTGATGCTCACGACCGAAGCCCTCATCGCTGAAATCAAGGAAGAAAAGGCTGCAGCAGCTGGTGGCGGCGGCGCCCCCGGTGCAGGCGGCATGGGCGGCATGTACTAAAATCCCCTGTAGGGGCGGGGCTTGCCCCGCCCTTGCAATCGCGATTCTAGCTACTCGCAAGCTTTACCAGCAGCCCAAAACCTCAATCCAAAGGGCGTCCTCGGTGCAAACCAGGAGGCCCTTTTTGTTTCCCCTCCAGTGCTGAACCCTGAGTTCTATAGACTCAAAGCCTAGGTTACGATACGATCCAGTTAACTTCGATGTTCGAACTTCCCCAGTCCGAAGCCCCACAAAAACGCAGCCTCTTACGCTGGCTGGGACTCGCGTGCGTCTTGTTGGGTGCCTGCTCTTTGTTATTTCCTTATAGATACAGTCTTATAGGGAGGCTTTTCACTACTGCTGGCCTCATGCTTGCTGCCGTCGATAGACGACAGAGAAAGCAAAACCGATTCCCTCAGCTCTTCCCGCAGTAGTTTCCTTGCCCCCGCCCGCTCGTCCGCTAAACTAGTCGAGCCTCGCCACAGACTCTTTAGGGGAGAGTCACGACATGCCAGGACTCTTGCAGCGCCTCATGCCGCATGAACAGTGTTCTTCGACCTTTTTGCCGAGCTAGCCGAGAATATCCGCAATGGGGCGGAAGCCATCAGCGGCCCTGATTAGCTGAGCGTCATGTAAGATTTCAAAATCAAAACAATCTCCAAAGCCGTCGTAAAGATCGCAAATCCCGTATGAAATCGCTCATCCTTAATCTTGATGGCCGCAGCGCTCAACAAAATATACAAGCCCGTTCGTACGTAATAGTAAGGCCCTATCGCATGCCAAAACACGCTGCCCTTGATGAAGGTATCCAGGAGGTCTGCCAAAAACAGAATCGTCATCAAGCTGAATATCCATTGTCGCCGGGAATAAAAGTAAGCCTTGAAGCTCTCGTAGTCCGCCATCTGCTCAGGAAAAAACAGCACGCACAGCAGGAACATCACAACCGCGTACATCGCTATGAAAAAATAAAGTGGGAATGTCCACTGCTGAATAGCCTGGAGCCGGTATTCCCACCACCAAAAATGGATCAAGTACAGAAATAGGAACAGCGCCCACAGAAGATGCACCCAATACACTTTGTATGCTTTGGGATGCTGAACAATCTGTGCCACTCCAGTCAGAAGCCGGGAAACACCCAGACCGAGGAGAATGGTAAATAGCACCCGAACATGCAGATACATTTCCACGCTTGCGCACCCGCCTGGCGAAGAAATTCGACAGCAGAAGATTGTTGCACGAACAGGCCGCAGAATTGACCCTTTAACCTTTGCCCAGCCCGAATAGCCTGCCTTTTTCCGTATCCCATCCTCTCGCTTGCCTACCCTTAACTCCCTCGGCTAAACTGCCCCTGCCTCATTTCGACTCTTCAGGGGAGAGTCACGACATGCCAGGACTTTTGCAACGGCTCATGCCGCGCGAAGAGGGCTTCTTCGACCTTTTCGCCCAGCAAGCCGAGAATATCCACACCGGGGCGGAAGCCCTCCTCAAAATGCTCTCGCACTACACGGGCGTACCCGAGCAAGTACAGATCGTCAAAGCCATCGAGCACGAGGGCGACGAAATCGCCCACCATCTCCTCATCAAGCTGAACCAGACCTTCATCACACCGTTTGACCGCGAAGATATCCACACGCTCTGCAACCAGCTCGACGACGTCATCGACCTTATCGACGCCGCCGCCAGCCGCTTCGTCCTCTATCGCGTGGATTCTATCCGCGAGGGCACTGTGGAACTTGTCAAAGTCCTCGTCTCCGCCACCGTCGAAGTCACCGCCGCCGTCAAAGCATTGGGAACTCCCGAAAAAGCCCTCAAGCATTGCATTGAGATCAACCGCTACGAAAATGAGAGCGACCGCCTCTGCCGCACCCTCATCGCCCAGCTTTTCGACGAAGAAAGAGACTCCGTCCAGATCATCAAATGGAAGGAAATCTTCGAAGTCATTGAAACCGCCGTGGATAAATGCGAAGACGTCGCCAACGTGATCGAAGGCGTCATCATCAAGAGCGCTTGATTCGCCGATGACCACCCGATGACCAGCTTCAACCTCCTGATCGCCGTAATCGTTCTCACGCTGGCCTTTGAGTTCTCCAACGGCTGGCATGACGCCGCCAATTCCATTGCTACTGTCGTCTCAACGCGCGTGCTTACGCCTTTCCGAGCCGTTGTCTGGGCCGCCTTCTGGAATTTCATCGCCGCTTTCGTCTTCGGCACTGCCGTCGCCACCACCATCGGTAAGGGCATGGTTCACATCGAAATGGTGGATCAAACCGTTCTTTTGGCCGGACTGCTCGGCGCCATCTCCTGGAATTTAATCACCCTCATTCTGGGGTTGCCCACCAGCTCTTCCCACGCTCTGATGGGCGGCTACGGTGGCGCAGCGGTCGCCCATGCCGGTTATAAAGCCTTAATCCTTACTGGATGGACTAAGCCCGTTCTCTTCATTTTTCTCTCGCCATTCATCGGCATGTTCATCGCCATGGCCGTGACCGTCGCAACCAGCTGGATCGTGCGCATGCAGCGTCCGCAAAAAGTAGATAAGTGGTTTCGTCGTTTGCAGCTTGTCTCCGCGGCCGGCTACAGCCTCGGCCATGGCACGAACGACGCCCAGAAAGGCATGGGGATCATCACCACTGCCCTTGTCGCCGGCGGCCTGATGAGCACCTACTCCGTTCCGTATTGGGTGATTATTTGCTGCTACCTGGCGATGGGCGGCGGCACCATGGCCGGCGGCTGGCGCATCATCAAAACCATGGGCCAGCGCATTACCAAATTAAGTCCCTTCGGCGGCTTTGCGGCGGAGTCCGCCGGCGCGCTCACGCTGCTCGCCACGGCCCACTTTGGCATCCCCGTCAGCACCACGCACACCATCACTGGCGCCATTGTTGGTGTCGGCGCCACACGCCGCCTCTCTGCTGTCCGCTGGGGCGTTACGCGCCGCATTGTCGGGGCCTGGATCCTTACAATTCCTGGCGCCGCTCTAATCGGTGCCGGGCTATTTCATTTACTCGCCCCGCTCCTCCGCTGATTTCCGCCGTCCCCTTGCCCGACTCTTGGGAGTTCGCCTGTTTTCCTTGCCCGCCGAGGCTGTCTCGATCCCGGAATATTCTTGGCTTTTCGATGATTCTTTTGATACACCATCTCTATCAAACTAGTGGAGGTATTCATGAGCACATTTAACCGGTTGACAGGTGGCGCACGCGAACTGAATCTCGAGCTTCTCATCATGCGCGTCGCTTGTTCGCTGCCCTTTATCTTCCACGGCTGCGCCATCCTGTTCGGAATGTTCGGCGGCCCAGGTCCGCAAGGCTTCGCGGCATTCATGCACATGCCTGTCGCCGTCGGTTATTTGGTCGGATTAGCCCAATTCGCCGGAGGTCTCGCCATCCTGCTCGGCGCGTTGCTCCGCGTTGGAGCTGTCTGCGTCATTATCGTAATGCTGGGCGCCATATTCATAGTCCATCTCCCACACGGTTACGACATCGCTCATGGCGGCCTCGAATACGCGCTGACAGAGTTGCTGCTTGCTCTGGGCTTGTTGCTCGCTGGTCCTGGCAACTACTCCCTTGCCAGCGTCCTACCCGCCCCGCTTCGCAAGTTGTAGCAGGCGACAAATTCGTCCTTGAACCGCATCCTAGGCGTACAATGCCCTTAGAGTAGTCTTTGGTAAACGGGGCCCATGCTGGAGCAACAACAGAGTCCGGCACGAGGAATTGCATTCGCTGGCGAGGTGCCCAATGCGCTCGATGAGATTTGTAGTTCTTTCCGCCGCGTTATTTACCGCGGTCCTCTTCTTCACAGCGCCGTCCAACGCCCAATCCACGGAAGACGACTCCTCCTCCACCGGACCTCGAGGCAGCGTGCCCCGGTCCTCCGCGGACCGTTACCATTCGCATGCCAAGCTCGACGGCACTAGCATTGGAGCGAATATTCTTACTCCCAAGCAGGTGCAGAAAGCTTTTGTCACCGACTTAAATCGTTGCTGCATCGTTGTGGAGTTCGCCTTCTATCCCGCCAAAGGAAAAGATGCGCACGATTTGTCGCTGGATGATTTCGCCCTATACATTTCGGGGAGCGATATCGGCACAAAGCCGCAGAGCGCCACGGTAGTCGCTGCTTCGCTGCAAAAGAAAGCCGGTTCCGGGCTCCCAGTTTCGGTCAGCGGAGGCGCAACCGTGGGCTACGAGTCCGGCACATACACGGATCCAAACACGGGGCAGCCCACAAGAGTTCATGGCGTCTACACCGGCACGGAAGTGAACGTCAGTGATCCAAAACCCGCCCCAGGCTCAACGGAGCGGGATCGGCAGATCATGGAAACTGAATTGAGCCAAAAGAGATTACCCGAGGGGAAAGCCGCAACTCCCGTTGCAGGGTATCTGTACTTTTCCATCCACAATCGCAAGAAAGACGCAAAATATCAGTTGGAATACAATTTCAACGGCGAAAAACTGGTTCTCCCGCTGCCCTGATACAAAAGCTTAATCGCCGCATCCAATTCGGGTGCGCAGCAATTCTCATCCCTGGGGCATTCCTCGCTGTACTATCGATTTTCGTCCCGCGAAACGCCCCATCCCCGGCGAAGTCGATTTCGCCGTCATCGGAGCCGGCTTTGCAGGGCTTTCGGCCGCAGCATGGCTCGCTAAACTCGCCCCTGGCAAATCCGTCCTCGTCCTGGAATCCGAATCGATCGGCAACGGTGCCAGCGGCCGCACCGGTGGCATGGCTCTCGCCGACACCGCCGCCGGACCGCTCCCCGGTCTTGCCGACGTTCTCGCCGGCTACAAGAAAATCCTTCGCGCCCTGCACGTCGATTCCCGGCTCACGCTTCCCGGCGCCTGGGAACTAGGCCGCTCCGGCTCCTCCAAAAACTCGCCCATCTCCTGGAACGACTCCGGCAATCTCCACGTCGTCAAAAAAGTCCCCGGCGGCACAGTCGACCCCGGCAAAGTCGTCTCCGGCCTAGCCCGCGCCGCGCAAAAAGCCGGCGCGCAAATCATCGAACACGCCGAAGTTCTTTCCATCAAGCCCGCAAGCCAAGCCGTGATCGCACGCCTCGCAAACGTCTCTCGCTCCGAACGTCACGCCGCCGCCGCAAACGATTCCGACCGGCTACTCGCTCTCCGCGTCCGCATGAAAAGCCGCCACCACTCCAAACAAAAAACCATCCTCGCCCGCCAAGTCCTTCTAACCACCAACGCCGCCTCTCTCCATCTCACCGGCCTCCACAGCCAAGCCGAGCCCAAACTCACTCTCGCCCTGGCCACCGCTCCGCTCACTCCCGCGCAACTCCGAGCCACCGGTCTCGCCGCCCGCCGCCCCTTCTACACCATCGACTTCCCCTACCTCTGGGGCCGCCCGCTAGAAAATAACGGCTACATCTTTGGCGCAGGCCTCGTCCCCATGCCCACGTCCTGGGACGCCATGTTCTCCCGCGATTTCTCCAAACGAAAACCCCAGCATACCTTCAGCGAACTTCTCCGCTTCCGTATCGATCGCGGTGACTCCGCCAAATCTCTCGATTGGCTAGAATCCCGCGTCCGCAACATGCATCCCGCCCTAAAAAACATCCGCGTCACGCACCGCTGGGGCGGCCCTATCCTAATCACCAAAGGTATGCACCCCGTCTTCCGCCACCACGCCCACCACAAAAATATCCTCACCCTAGCCGGCTTCAGCGGCCACGGCGTAGCCCTCTCCGTCTACCTAGGCCACTGGGCCGCCCAATCCCTACTAGGCCGACGCCCCCTCCCCCATTGGCCTCGTTAGGCGGTTTCCCTATCCTCAGACGTGTCATTCCGAGTGAAGCGAGGAATCTGCTTTTCGCTTTCGGTTTTTCCGCGCTGTCATCTTGAGCGGCGCGAAGCATCAGACTTAAAGGGGCTTAGGCCCTGATTCCGCGAGAGTCACAACTGCACACCAGGCCTAATTTGTGGATAGGGTATTCATGTTAGTCTTTAGGTATGGTGAGTAAATCTCTCCTACCAGAGCCTCAAGACGACGGCCTTCTTCATTACGAAGTCGGGGGTTGGGCCGAGACCAAACACTCCCTCGTTGGCCTATACGATAGATTGTTTTCGACCGGCATGAAAAACAAATGGGACTGTCGCGTCTATATCGAACTGTATGCGGGCCCTGGCCTCTTGAGAATTCGGGGAACCAACAGATTCATTTGGGGCTCGCCGATTCACGCCTTAGGCATCCCCGATGCCTTCGATAAGTACATCTTTTGTGACAGCAATGCCGGAGCTTTGGAAGCTCTTCAGAAGAGAGTAAGTGGTCGCTTTCCGGGTGCAAACGCATCCTTCATCGCTGGCAGCTGTGACGAAAAAATTGAAGAAATATGCAAAGAGATCCCAGGCTTCTCGACCAAATTCCGCGTGCTTTCATTCTGTTTCGTAGATCCGAACGATATCTCGATCAAGTTTTCCACGGTGAAGAAACTTTCACAACACTTCGTCGACTTCCTTTTTCTTTTGGCCCTCGACATGGACGCGAACCGAGCACGCCAAGCATACCTGGACCCAAGCAACACGAAAATCGCCGAGTTTTTGGGTAATCCAAAATGGCGCAGACAATGGGAGCAATCGACAACAAAAGATTTCAGGCGTTTCCTCGCGGAAGAGTATGCTAAGCAAATGGCGACGCTCGACTATATTCCGCTCGAATTCGAGAGGATGAAACACGTTCGCGCCGATGATAACAACCGACCCCTCTACCACCTGGCACTATTTTCCAAACACAAGCTAGCATACAAATATTGGGATGAGGTTTTGAAGTACAGCAACCCTCAGCGTAGTTTTTGGGATTGAAGCTGCTGGTAACGACATGGCTGAACAAACGTCTATCGAGTGGACCGACGCAACCTGGAATCCCGTTCGCGGCTGCACCAAAATCAGCCCCGGCTGCAAACACTGCTACGCCGAAACCTTTGCCGAACGTTTTCGTGGAGTGAAGGGCCACCCCTACCAACAGGGCTTCGACCCTCGCCTCGTCCCCGAAAAACTTGCAGAGCCCTTACGCTGGCGGCATTCCAAAATGATTTTCGTGAATTCTATGAGCGATCTCTTCCACGATTTCGTTCCTGATGATTACATCGTGGCCGTCACCGCTGTGATGGCCAAGGCCAACTGGCACACCTATCAAGTCCTCACGAAGCGCTCCGATCGCCTCCGCAATCTTCTCAATTCGAAGCTTCGCTTTGCGGCTCGGCAACAACACATCTGGTGGGGCGTCAGCGTCGAGGACAAGAAATACGGCGTCCCTCGCATCGCCGATCTTCAAGCGGCAAGCGCCGCGATTCGCTTCCTGTCCGTCGAGCCCCTTCTAGAAGACGTCGAGCAACTGGACTTACGCGGCATCGATTGGATGATCGTCGGCGGAGAAAGTGGAGCAGGCGCCAGGCCTATGGAGGAAAAGTGGGTTCTCTCCCTGCGAAACCAATGCCGTAAAAGCAAAGTCGCTTTTTTCTTTAAACAATGGGGTGGCGTCCGCAAAGCTAAAACCGGACGCAGCCTGCAAGGCAAGACCTATGACGAATTTCCACCACGCGTTGCCCATCCTGTAATGACCGCGCACGAATGCTCAGTGGCAGCTGCCGAAATCGAGTCGCAATTCAAACCGAAAATGATCTCGATCTCATCTCTTCTACATCCGCGCCATCCGGTACTCGCCTAGGCCCTGGGCCCGGCGCATCTTCGACGACTAGTGCAAGCACACTCTCGAAGCTGGTCTAAGCAGATTTCGCCTTCGTTCCCGCCACGCCCGGCACCTTCGCCGCTAGCAGCTCCAACTTATGAACCTGCGGATCCTTCGCGAAAAGCTCTTTCGCTTTCCCAAATAGCGCCTTGGCGATTTCTCCGTTGAGATGCGCCTCGCGCCCGCTCTCATCCGCAAACGTATCGAAAATTCCAAACTTCGACCCGCCCATCTTTATCGCGTACCACGTAATCGTTCCCTGCTCTTTCTCCGCCAGCGCCTGCGCCGACTTCAAGAAATCCGCCACCTCCTGCTCCTTACCCGCTTTCGCTTCCATTTCCACCCAAATCGCTAGTTTTGGCATTGTTCTGCCCTCCCGAATATAAGATGCTCCCGGCTCGCTATGGGTTCGCCTTAGATTTTGTCCGTCATCCGGCCTCTGCATCTCGCCACAAGCTCACTGTTGTCAAAGTTCTGTCAGTGAACTCCAGTTCGTACACTCTATTTTTTCCACCGGCCGTTCGAACGGTACTAAGACAGTAATTGACATTAGCAATATCACATGCTACCATTCCACATGCTTGCAGCATTGCCAACACACCCGTCACCAACACTCGATCCCTTCGTTCCGCTCTTCTCCTCCCTCTTCTCTGTGACCTCTGCGACCTCTGCGTTAAAATCCCCACGAAGCCCCATCGCCGAATTTCACCGCGCCGCGCAACCGCCCAATCACTTCCCTCTTTTTCCACACCCAGTAAACATCGCGCACGCAGGAACGCCCGCAAACCTTTCCTTCTCTACCATTTACTTCACAACTTCCGTATACCCCGGGGGTGGGGGCCCTGCCGCACCTTGCATCATTTTCAAAACGGCACCCACGCCGGTAACCCCTTTAGACGCAACGCTTACAAAAAAGCGGGGGGCTCCCCCGCGCCAGCCTTGCACCGCCCTTCCTCGCTATTCACTACACACCACCCACTACTCACCGTCCCCACCAATCCGCTACACTATCCATTCGAGGCACACATGACCCCCTCTGACCCCATTTTCGCCACCGTCGAAGAAGCCGTCGAAGAAATCCGCCAAGGCCGCATGATCGTCCTGGTCGACGACGAAGACCGCGAAAACGAAGGCGACCTCACCATGGCCGCCGAAAAAATCACGCCTGAAGCCATCAACTTCATGTCCAAGTTTGGCCGCGGCTTGATCTGCCTCGCACTCACCGAGCAGCGCTGCGATGAACTCCATCTCCCGCTCATGTCTCTGATCAACACGAGCGTCCACGGCACCGCCTTCACGGAAGCCATCGACGCGAAAGTTGGCGTCACCACCGGCATCAGCGCCTCCGACCGCGCCATCACTGTCCTCACAGCGATCGACCCCAAAACTCGCCCCCAGGATCTCGCTCGCCCGGGCCACATGTTCCCGCTTCGCGCGCGCAACGGCGGCGTCCTCGTTCGCGCCGGCCAGACCGAAGCGAGCGTCGACCTCTCGCGCATCGCCGGTCTCAACGCCAGCGGCGTCATCTGCGAAATCATGAACGAGGACGGCACCATGTCTCGCGTGCCGCAGCTCCACGAATTCTGCAAACAACACAATCTAAAAATGCTGACCGTTGCGGATCTCATCCGCTACCGCATGCAGCACGAGCGCTACGTCCGCCGGGTAGCTGAAGCGGTCCTACCCACGCGCTATGGCGATTTCCGCATAATCGCCTACGCCAGCGACGTCGATCACGACCAGCACATCGCCCTCGTCCGCGGCAATCTCGAAGGCGAAACGCCAGCGCTCGTCCGCGTACACTCGCACTGCCTCACGGGCGACGTCTTTGGCTCAACGGCCTGCGATTGCAACGAACTAGTCTCTCGCTCGCTCGCCACCATCGCCAAAGAAGACCGCGGCGTCTTCCTCTACCTCCATCACACCGGCCGCGGCTTCAGCGTCGAGACCTCCGGCGAACCCGGCGCGCTCCCGCAAATCCATTTTCATAAACGCGGCCAACTCGATCGCGAACCCGCCCGCCAGCGTATGGTCCAACACGAAAGCGGCATCGGCGCCCAAATCCTGATCGACCTCGGCCTAAAAGACATCCGCGTCCTGACCAATCACCCAAAGAAAGTAGTTGCCCTGGAAGGCTACGGCATCCGTATTGCTGATCAGGTCCCTTTGCGCGTCGAGCAGCCCAAGCTCACGCACCAGGTCCTCTAATGCGCCCACAACTCGACGCTTCCACAGAACCAGTAGGGGCGGAGCTTGTTTACCCTGAGCTTCGAAGGGCCCCGCCCACGTTCAATCGGAGGCAAAAAGTCAAAAATGAGGCAAGCACCGGGGCAAATTGTCATTCCGAGCGCTCCCAAACGCGCACGTCGAGCGCCCCAACACACTGTCATTCCGAGCGAAGCGAGGAATCTGCTTTTTCTTCGCGGCACCAAACGCGCCACAAGTTACAGCGAAGGATCAGTCAGTTCCGCGGGAACAGTGGAAGGCTTTGGCGGAGTCGCAGGTTTCGCCGGAGTTGCGGGCTTGTTCGCCGCCGCCGGTTTGCTCTGCGACGCCGCCTTGCCAACGGTAAGGTACTTGCGCATTTTTTCAAGCCGCTTCGGTCCGATCCCGCGAACGGCACGCAAATCATCCACGCTTTTAAACGCGCCGTACGACTTGCGCATCTGCACAATCTTGTCCGCAGTCACCGGCCCAATCCCCGGCACCAACTGCAACTGCTCCGAAGTGGCCGTATTCAGATTGACCGGCGATTCCGGCGGCTTCTTATTAGCTAAGATCGCCGCAGAGAGCAGGCAATAAATGGCCAGCACAAAAACAATTCGCGGAACCACAGTTCTTTGCATAACTAATGAATAATATATGGAGTTTGATGAATGTTCAATACACACTATTTCCTGACATGCCGACCGGCGGTCCCACTCAGTTGGATTTTGAAGATTGCGGTTACTATTCTTCTTATTGAATGCTTCCCTCATCCGGCGTTTGGCGAACAATGCAATCAGATGGTCTACGAGCACAAAAATCAAATCGATGCTAAACCGATCGAAGTAGGTTTAATTCGCGGCGCGACCGTCTACAAAGACGGAGTCGCGCTCGGGCCAATATGTGTCGGGATTTTCACCGAATCAGAGCACAAGCTACTGGCTTACGGTCAAAGCGACGAAAATGGAGCATTCACGCTGGATACGAGCCGACTACCGGACGGTGAATACCGGTTGGCAGGACAAGTCCTGGGCTTCTGCCCGGCCAACCAAATTATCAGGATCCGATCCCGTTCCCATAAGAAGAGGACGCTCCTTGTACACATGTATCTGCCTGAGATTGATATTTGTAGTTACGTTGACCTCGCAAAGAGCTGAGATATAAATGCTCGGGCATCTAGTCGAGCCGTTTGCCTTGGGCGTCGAAGACTTCGAGTTCGCCGAAGAGGGTGGCTTGCGATTCGATTTGAGCGCGATCGCCGACCACGACGATTTGCATGTTCGCGGAATCGAGATATTTGCGCGCCGTTTCGATCAAATCAACCGGAGTTAGCGCGCGTACTTTCGCGCGATAGGTCTCGAGATAATCGTCCGGCAACTCGTTCAGCGCCACGACCGCGATTTGCGACAGCAATCCGTTCTGCGTGGCGAGTCCCATGGAAAAAATGCCGCTCAGATAATTCTGAGCGTCAGCCAACTCGGCTTCCGGAACGGGCACGGAACGCAGCTTGTCCATCTCGTAGAAGATTTCCGTGAGCGACGCAGCGACTACGTCGTTGCGCACCGCCGCCGAAACGGAAAAGTATCCGTGCTCTCGCAGCGCGGTGACTCCGCTCCGCGGACTATACGTATAGCCCTTGTCTTCGCGAATGTTCATCACCAGTCGCGAATTGAACGCGCCGCCATACAAGCTGTTAGTCAGACCGAGCTTGATCCAGTCTTGATGCTTTCGCGTGATGGCGTGGCAACCCGCGAGAATTTGCGTCTGCACCGCGCCAGGCAAATGCACGAGATAAACTCGCCGCCCGCGCGGATTTGCCGGAGCAGGAGAAGGTTTTGCAACCGGCTTCTTTCCTTGCCACGCGCCGAACACTTTTTCAGCGCTTTTCAGCATCGCGTCTGGTTGAAAATCACCTACGAGCAACAGCAAACCATTCTCCGGCGTGTAAAAGTCGCGGTAGACAGAAAGCAGATCGTCGCGTTTGTAGGCCGCGACCTGCTCTTCGCTCGGCGAAACCTGCGCGTAAGGATGAGCGCCAAACAAAACTTTGCGCAGCCGCTCTCCGGCAAGAAATCCCGGCTCCGTCCGGCTCAGCTTGACCTCTTCGAGCTTTTGCCGCCGTTCGCGCTCAAACTCGGCTTCGGGAAATGCGGCGTCCCGCGCCAGCTCATCGACCATACCGAGAAGCGGCTCGGCAAACTCGGAGAGTCCTGCAAACGAAAGCGAGCTTGTGTCCGAGCCTGCGCTCATTCCGAGATCGGCGCCAATCCGCCGCAGATCTTCTTCGATCTGTCGGCTTGCGCGCTTGGTTGTGCCCGTTCGCGCCACGGTGGCCGTCATTTCCGCGAGCCCCGGGCCGCGATCGATCGCTGCCACATTGCCGGAACGGAAATAGAGGTCCCCGTGAAATTTTGGAATCGTGTGCGATTCCACGAGAACGACTTCGAGTCCATTCGAGAGCCGCGCCCGTTTCCTGTTCGGCCAGGTGACTTGCCTTTCGGCGGACAGCGCCGGCACAGCATCATTTACTTCCACCGCGCGCGTCGCCATTACGCTGCCTCTTTCTTGTCCGCGCCAGCTACCGCGGGAATTCGGAACACAATCGCGCGCTTTTCCTTGCGCAAATATTTCTTCGCTGCTGCCAGAATGTCTTCGCGCTTCACGGAGAGAAAACCATCGAGGATGGAATTGACCAATTGCGGCTCATTGTCAAACAGCGTGAAGCACGCCAGCAAATGCATCAAGCCATAACGCGGCATGCCACCGTGTCCGCTCTCGAGCAGCGAGAAATAATCCGATTGCCATTTCACTTTCAGCTGGGCGAGCTCGTCTTCGCTGATGCCCTTCTCCTGAATTTCGCGAATCACCTCATCGAACGCGGCCAGCGTCTGTTCGCTCGAATATTCCGGCTTGTGCAATATGCGCGTGACCATCTGCGTCGGCCCGTTGTAACCGAAAATATCGTCAATACCGCCGTCTAGTTCGACGGCCACCTGTTTTTCGAGAACGAGTTCGCGATAGAGTTTTCCGGCGCGCCCGCCATGCAGCGCTTGGTCGAGCAGGGCCATGGCGCACCAGTCGGTAGTCCGCCGTTTCGGCACGACGTAACCGATGGCCATCGCAGGCAGCGTTCCGAATTTTTCCTCGACGTGACCGCGCCGCTCTTCATTCTGTTCGGGCTCTGTAGGATCAGCGAAAGGAGGCGTCGGACCGGCAGGAATATCGGCGTACAACTTTTTCGCCAGAGCAAATCCTTCCTCGGGCTTTACATCGCCGAGCATAAGCAACACCGCATTATTCGGCACGTAGTAGGTTTTGAAGAAAGCCTGCACATCGGCGAGATCCGCCGCGTCCAAGTCGTTAAAGTCTCCGTAAAAATTGTGCGAGTTCGCCCAGTTGCGAAACGCCACGGGCGGCAAATCCAGCCAGGGAAATCCTCCATAGGGCTGGTTCAGGACATTCACGCGCACTTCTTCTTTCACAACGTCTCGCTGGTTTCGCAAATTCTCATCGTCGACTTTCAACGCCCGCATGCGGTCCGCTTCAAGCCAGAGCACCCGTTCGAGCGCGTTTGACGGCACCGCCTCGTAATAATTCGTCACGTCGTAGTGGGTCGAGCCGTTCAGCACGCCGCCGCTCGAATTGATCAGCTTGATATGCTGCATCTTCGGCGCGTTCGCCGAGCCTTGAAACATCATGTGCTCGAAGAGGTGCGCGAATCCGCTGCGCCCGCGAGGCTCCAGCCGGAATCCAATCTTGTAATACACGCCGACCGTCACTACCGGCGCCGTCGTATCTGGCGCGATGACCACTTTCAATCCGTTCGCCAGCGTCGTGCTCTCAATCGCAATCTGCAGTTGCTTCACGCTTGTCCCCCGTTGCTTTCATTCTGATTTTCTTGTTCACAGCCACTTTTTCCAATTCCGCCAGCATTGCCGCGGAATCCTGAGCCAAAACCACGGCAGCCAAACGATTCACTTCTTTATAGGCCCGCGCGAATTCTGGCGGCAAATCCTTCATCGCTTCCATATGCGCGGCCACAACGCCATAATCTCCGCGCGAAAGCGGGCCGGTCCAAGCCGCGCGCGGACCCAACCGTTCAAAATTTTCCAGCACCTGACGCGTCAACGGAAGCAACGCCCGGACCGCCTCGCGACGTTTCATTCCAGCCGCGGTCATCAGTCGCGTGGCCGCTTCCATCAATGCAAGAACATTCCCAGCGGCCAGCGCTCCCGCCGCGTGATAGAGCGGTTTTTTCGAGCCCTCAATCAGCACGGGCACGGCGCCGAGCCCGCGTGCCATCTGCCGGGCCATACGCACTGCAACGACATCTCCCTCGATCGTAAAGACTCTGCCCTCCAGCGGTGGCACTCCAACTCCGCTGAACGTCTGCAGAGGATGCATCGACCCAACCGCCGCACCGCACCATCTCACGGGATCAAGGACGTCCGAACTCAAAGCACCGCTGGTGTGCAGCACAATTTTACCGCGCAACTCTTCCGCGCCAATGCGCGCCAACTCTGCCGCAATCGTGGCGAGGCTGTGGTCCTGCGTGGTAATCAGGATGACTTGTGCCGCGAGCACCTGCCGCGTCAGGAACGCATGGGCGCGCCCGGCGCCGATAGAGCGCACCGCTTTGCGCGCGCTGGATTCGCTGCTGGCCACTACCGCGCCGATTTTCCAGCCCAACTCGCGTAGGCGTCGTCCGAGCGCGCGGCCTACGCGCCCTGCACCGATGATCGAAAGTGTCCCCGCCATTACATGCTAGGATAACCTGAGCTTGTCACTCGATACCAATTTTGATGCACACTTTTGGAATTGTTTTTTCCTCGTTGGTTGCCGCTTTTTGGGTGTTCCACGGCCTTCGGGCCGCGTATGGCGCAACAAAACTTCCCTGGATTAAGCATTTCTCTCCCGCTGAAGATGCAGCGTGCCCAAGCATTTCGCTCATTTTCGCTGCGCGAGATGAAGAAGAAAAACTGCCCGCGGCACTCGCAACTTTAGCCGCGCTCGACTACCCACATCTGGAAATCATTGCAGTCGACGACCGTTCGCAGGACGCTACCGCAAGCATCCTCGATGAATTCGCCGCTGTGCATCCGCGTTTTCGCGCCGTACACATTTCCGAGATTCCGAGTGGGTGGCTCGGAAAAACGCACGCTCTTCAAAAGGGATTTGAAGCCAGCAGTGGCGATTGGATTTTGTTTACGGATGCCGACGTGCGTTTCAAGCCAGATATCATCCGTCGCGCAATCACACTGGCGAAACAACAAAATCTTGATCACCTCACATTGATCTGCAATGTGGAGATGCACGGTTTCTGGGAAAAAACACTGATCACTTTTTTCGGCCTCGCGTTTCATCTCGCAACAGACGCTCATAACGTGACCAATCCGAATTCGCGCGCGTACGTGGGCGTGGGCGCATTCCAGTTATTGCGCCGCAGCACCTATGAAGCCATTGGCACGCACCGGCGTTTGGCGATGGAAATTGTGGACGACATGAAGCTGGGCAAACTCGTGAAGCAGTCTGGCTTCCGCTCCTGCGTGGCGATCGCACAGGAATTTGTAACTGTACGCTGGCATGCGGGAGCAGGAAACGTGATTCGCGGGGTAACAAAGAATTTTTTTGCAGCTTTTGGTTACAACCTGGCGTTTGCGGTGGTTGCCCTTGTGGGAATGATCCTACTCAACGTAGTTCCCTTCTTTGCGGTTTTTGCCACTCACGGATGGATTCGCATTTTTTCGGCGGTCGCAGTGGCGGCAGCTCTTGCCATGCATTGCGCCGTGGATGTGGTGAACAGGGTTTCGCCGCTATACGCTCTGACGCATCCGATTGGCGCTCTTCTGTTTTGCTACATGATCATCCGCTCCGTCACCGTGACGCTGTGGCAAGGCGGAGTGACTTGGCGCGGCACGTTTTATCCTCTAGAGGAATTAAAACGCGGCGTGGTTTAGCGACCCCGTTCAGTAGCGCCGCCTAGCCGCGTTGATGGGCCCCGCTAGCCCGCTGGTTCGGCGGTGGGGGCGGGCGCGCTTTCGATTGCGAATAGGCCGGTCATGTCGCGCTGCTTCAGCGAGCGGATGCGGTCTCGCAATTGCGCGGCGCGTTCGAATTCAAACTTTTTCGCGGCTTCGCGCATTTGCGTTTCGAGCTGTTGCAGCATCTCGGCGAGTTGCTGCTCGTTTTTAATCTTCGAAGTCGCGGTGTCTAGTTCGGTATCGTCCGCGGGGATTGTAACGTAGTCGGCTTCGACGATGCGCGCGAGGTCCATGTCCACGGACTTGATGATGGACATCGGCGTGATGTTATTTTCCTTGTTGTACTCGAGTTGCTTGGTGCGGCGGCGATTGGTTTCGTCAATGGCTTGATTCATCGAACCCGTACGCCGGTCGGCGTATAAGATGGCGCGGCCTTCGACGTGGCGCGCGCAGCGGCCCATGGTTTGAATCAGCGAGGTCGCGCTCCGCAGGTATCCCTCTTTGTCGGCATCCAGGATGGCCACCATCGACACTTCCGGCAGATCCAACCCCTCGCGCAAAAGGTTGATGCCAATCAGCACGTCGAATTCGCCGCGCCGCAAATCGCGCAAGATTTTGATGCGGTCCAGAGTTTCCACTTCAGAATGGAGATAACGGCAGCGCACGCCAACTTCCGTAAAATATTCTGATAAATCTTCCGCCATGCGCTTGGTCAGCGTCGTCACCAGGACGCGCTCGTTCTTCTCCGCACGTTTGCGAATTTCCTCGAGCAGATCGTCCACCTGGCCCTTTACCGGACGAATCTCCACTTGCGGATCAACCAATCCTGTTGGACGAATGACTTGCTCGACCACAACTCCACCGGACTTCGTCAGCTCGTATGGGCCGGGCGTCGCAGAAACGTAGATCACTTGATTCAAGCGGTGCTCGAACTCTTCGAACGTCAGCGGCCGGTTATCCAGCGCGGAAGGCATACGGAACCCGTAATCGACAAGCGTTTGCTTACGCGCGCGGTCTCCATTGAACATGCCGCGCACCTGCCCGACAGACTGATGCGATTCATCGATGAACATCAAAAAATCCTGCGGCACATAATCGAGCAGCGTCGGCGGCGCTTCTCCGGGCAAACGTCCGCTGAGGTGCCGCGAATAATTCTCGACGCCGTGGCAGTAGCCGATGGTGCGCATCATCTCGATGTCAAACATGGTGCGCTGCACAACTCGCTGCGCCTCCACAAACTTCCCCTGTTTCTCCAGCTCTTTTTTCCACCACCACAGCTCTTCCTGGATGGTGATGATGGCGCGGTCGCGCTGTTCCTGCGGCATCACGTAGTGCGTCTTCGGAAAAATCGTAACGCGCTGCAAATCCTCCTGGCCGGTCTTGACCTCGCCGGTCAGCGTGTCGATTTGCCGGATCGCATCGATCTGTTCGCCCCACATCTCGAATCGGAATCCGTCGTCCTGATACGGCGGATAAATCTCGATGATGTCTCCGCGAACACGAAACGTGCCGCGGCGCAAATCCTCGGAGCGTTCGTACTGAATATCCACGAGTTTGCGGAGCAGCGCTTCGCGCGAAGTGTGCTGGCCTTTTTCAAGCGTAATGAGCATGCCGTAGTACGCTTCCGGCGAGCCGATGCCGTAGATGCACGAGACGGAAGCCACGATGATGACGTCGCGGCGTTCGAAGAGCGAACGCGTCGCGCTCATGCGCAGCTTGTCCAGCTCGTCATTGATGGTGGCTTCCTTGTCGATGTAAATGTCGGCAGAAGGAACGTAGGCTTCCGGCTGATAAAAATCGTAGTAGCTGACGAAATATTCGACCGCGTTCTCCGGGAAAAATGATTTGAACTCGTGATAAAGCTGCGCGGCGAGCGTTTTGTTGTGCGCGAGAACGAGAGCGGGCCGATTGAAAGCTTCGATCAGCTTGGCGACTGTAAATGTTTTGCCGGAGCCGGTCACGCCGAGGAGCACTTGATGCTTCTCGCCGCCTTCGATGCCGCGAGAAAGCTGTTCGATGGCCGCAGGCTGGTCACCGCGTGGCTGATAGTTGCTGCGCAGCTTGAAGTTCATGGAAGGGGTCTCCTGGCGCGAATTTCGGCCACTGCCGAAACCTTTATTATACTCCTCGAGGCAAATCCGAGTATCTGAGGACAGGAATTCAAGGCCCTAGACGTCTGCGAGTGGCGATTACCAACTGTCTCCGCCGCCGCTCGGAGGCCAGGCTCCCAGCGCGCGCCGCACTAGAGCAATTTGCCCGACGTGGTAGCTATTGTGGGCCAAAGTTTGCCAGAGGATGGCGAGCACTGTGGAAGTGCGCGTTTCTTGCTTCGGGTGCATCGCGGGAACTTCGCGGCTCAGTTCGACCGCATCGGCTTCCGCCATCGCGGCAAGAATGCCGATCAGTTCCGCGAAACGCGCGACTTCTTTCTTCCATTCGGCTTCGCTAGGAGGAGTGCGAGGAGGCCAACTCTCCGTCGCGTGCACCGGGTAGCGCGGTTCTTCGCCGCGAATTCTGCGAAGCTCGTAATCCGTCCAAAAATTCACGTGCCACACAATTTGCCAGACGGAGTGCGGAAGATTGTCCACGTGGCGGCCCGCCAATTCCGAGGAAAGGTCTTCGACGCATGCGACAGGATTTGAGTGCGCGCCCTTACCATAGAGCAGTTCGATTAGAGTGCTTTCCGGCATGGCGGTTTTCCTCGGAAGAAATATTGGAAGAAATATCCAAGCATACGTCAGGGATGATTGGCGGGAGTCTCCACAAGCAGCATCACTTGCGCGTGGCTCTCCGCGTCGATCATGTAGTGGACCCGATTTGTGCCATCGGTTTTCGCGACGATGACGTTCATCGATTGTTTGGCATCGTCCGTCGCGCGCACGACCAGGCCGGTTTTCAGGGAGATGTAAGTGATGGTCTCATTCTTGCCTGTGGCGAGACCCATGGTGCGCAGATCGTGCAGTTTGTAATCTTCGGGCGTGGCGTCCTTTTGAGAGGATTTTTGTTTGAGGAGCGCGGTCGTCAAAATCACTGCGCAGGTTTCCTGAGGTTGCGCTCCGGCGGCAAGATCGCCCTGAGGCGTACGCTGCATCGCGCCGCAAGGGGCGTTGTTAACGTATTCTGATTCTTTATCCCAGGAAAGTCCCGACAGCAGCGCATTCTGAATCGGCTCATCCACTTTCCACTTTTCGCCCGGTTTTATGCCCCTCTCCGGGTAAGCAGCGCCGCCGCCAAATCGCGAGACCCATTCTTTCCAGATGGTCTGCTCGTCTGCTGAAAGCTTATCCAGTCCTTCGATATCGGTCGCTTGACCGTCGGCGTGAAGAATAAATTCAACCATTTTTTCGGGTTTGCCGGATTTTGCAGCGTCGGGAGCCGTTGCATTCGTCGCCTCGGCATCCGGATCGAGAATTCGCGTTCGCAATCGCGCTACTGCTCTGCCAGCATCGACGCGTAAGTCTTCCACCTCGACAAGTAGAAGAAGAGTTTGATCATTTTGGATTCCCGTCGGAGCCATGGGTACGGCGACCGTGCTCTCGGTTGTCATATTCGTTTTCGAGCTGTAACCAATCTGATAGCGGAAAGTCTGGCCGACGCTGAGTTTTGGGAATAGCACGACGCGGTCTGCGCTGTCGCGCGCTACGCACGGAACCGCCGCTAAGAGCAGGCAGCAGCCGAGCAGTCTTAGAAGATTATTCATGGCAGGCGCCCTGCCGGGCGTCACTTCTCCGGTGATTTGAAATGCTTGTCAAAGAACTCGATCGTCGCGTGATATGCCGCAAGCCAGGTTCGATGCAAGAGGAAATCATGAATCTCATCGGGAAAAACCAATTGCTCGAACTCGACGCCCTGTTTTCGCAATGCCTCGGCAAGATCGACGGTCTCCGCGAAAGGAACGTTGCGGTCGTCGTCTCCTTGAATTAATAAAACGGGAGAGCGCCACGTGCTGATGGAAGAAAGCGGCGAAGATTCCCATGCTAGCCTCGCAAAATCGGTGCGATCCGTTGGCTTGTAGGTCGACGCGAAAGTGGGAATCTCCGTGTTCCAATCGTGGACGCCGTGCATATCGACGCCCGCTGCAAAAAGATCGGAAGCGCGAGATAGGCCGAGCGCCGTCAAGTAGCCGCCATAACTTCCGCCCCACAGACCGATGCGCGCTGGGTCGACGTCCGGGCGCGAGCGCAGATAAAGTCCAGCGCCTTCGACGTCGTTAAACTCGCTCGCGCCAGCCGCGCCGTAGTTGAGCGCTTCGCGAAAATTGAGACCGTAGCCGATTCCGCTGCGATAGTTCACGGCAAGAACGATGTAACCGCGGCTCGCGAGGTACTGATTCATGGCGTAGGCGTTGCTGTAATAAAACATGTAGTGAAAGCCGAGAAGCATCTGGCGACGCGATCCGCCGTGGAAAAAGCAGAGTGCGGGATGACGCGCGCCATCGCCGGCGTTGCGTGGGAGAAAAAGCTGAGCGTGAATCTGCATCCCGTCGACAGACGAAAGAATGATTTGTTGCGGCGTGACCATGGCGCTGGCGGGAAAATCCGCCGGGAGCGACTGGGGAGCGAGGTCGCGCAGTTCGCTTTTGCTTGCGACGAGGGCGGGACGCATTGTGGTGTGCGCGTCGGAGCGCAGAACCACAATGGTCTTGTCGTCGCTCGCGATAACGGGCGCGGTTTCGATTCCCGCCCCAGACGTCAGGGCTTCGGGATGATCACCTGTGGGCGAAACTTTCCAAACGTGGCGCCGGTCAATATCATCTTGATTCGACGAATAAACGATCACCTGACCGTTCGCGCTGGCCGAAACATACTCCACTTCGAAATTTCCCGGCGTCAGCAGCTTCGCTGTGCCGCCGCTTACGGGAACGGACCACAGGTGAATCCATCCGCCGCGCTCCCACGGAAAAGCGATGCGGTCGCCGGCCGCCCATATCAACTGATTCTCCGCGACAACTGCATGAAACACGCTTCCGCTGCCGGCGTCAGCGTGCCAAATTTCCTGCCCTTTGCCCGTCGTGGCGTCAGCGATTCGGATGGACCATGGCTGGCCTTCGCGGTCTGGGCTAAATGGTAGTTTGCTTTTCGCAGCGGCGATGCGAACGAAAGCAATTCTGCGGCTGTCCGGTGACCATGCCGCTTGGCTGTCGGTTTCCACACTTGGATCGAGATAAATCAGGGATTTCGCGGCGATGTCATAGACACCGATGAAGCCGTGATCTCCGCGGCGGCTGGCAAACGCCAGCTTGGAGCCATCGGGCGACCAACGCAAACCACTCGCTCCACCATTCGAATGGATCAACTGCTCGGCTTTCTCGCTGCCATCGAGTTTCGCAATCCATACCTGCGTCTTGAAGATGAAGGCAACGCTGCCCCCTTTAGGCGAAACGGCAGGCGAATGACCTTCGCCGAGTTTCTTCGATGCGCCGCCATTCAACGAAACGGCCCAGATATTCTGCTCGACGCCTTGGGGCGAATTCTGCGGATTGGGATATCCCGCGTTGGCGAATTCGAGATCGCCGCCACGGGTGTAGACAATCGTTTCCGCGTCCGGCGCCCAACTGAGCATACCGAGGTCCTGGCCGTCGTCGTCTTTGTACGATGTAAGTTGGCGCGACTTGTAACTTCCGTCTGCCGCAGGCTCCGCGACCCATAGATTGCGCGCGCCATTCGCGTTGAAGACCCATGCGACGCGGCCCTTCGCGGGCGCGGCCGTCAACTCCGTCGGAAACGGCGCGCTCAAAAACTGTTCGAGCGTCGGCGCCTTTTGCGCGTTCGCCGCCGGCGAAACCATCAGCGCTGCCAGCATCGCTATCGGTACAATACGCCTCATCAACAGCCTCCACTTATCCCAGGATTTTGTTATCCAATTCCTTATTCTCAAATCTCAATCCGCTGGCTGATGCGCGGCTACTTTTTCGACCGAAACGCGCGGTCCATCCAACGGCCCGGATATCTTCAGCACGTGCCCGGCGTCGTTAATACCGATCGTCTTGCCGCGTCGCTTTCCGGCATTCAACGATTCGATCGTCAAGTCCGCGTCACGCGTAAAACTTACCGTGCCTTGTAGGGCAGTTCTCTCTGCGCCAGATTCCAACGTCAAGTGTTCGACGGTAACTGCGCGGTTGCGCATCGTAAACGCCCCTTCGCCGCTTGTCCACCGTGAAGTGCCTGTGTGTGGCGCGCCCTCGGACACGCTGGCGTTCACGTCCCAGCCGCGAAATTCCACTTTCTGCAGCTGAATCTCGCCATCGCCGGACAATTTCTGCAGCAGTTCGTCGCGCCCAATGCCCGCCGTTTCGATATGCACCGTTCCTGACGCCAATCCCGCAAGGCGCTCCGTGAATCGCCCGGGTGCGGGAATTTCTGCGAGATTCACGCGATCGAGTTTTGCGATGACATCGTATTTCGGCAATGGTGCAAACTTCGCCTGCACTTGCGCATGCACCGTGCCGCCAGCCCATTGCGCATCCGCTGTGCGCACTTCGAGTTGGAGGTCGTGCAAGGCCCCCTCCGCGTGCACATTCGCAAGTTTTAACTTTTCCACCGTCAATTCCCCGATGTTTATCTCCCCATCGGCATACATCTGGCGAACCAATTCACTCGCGGCCGGACTTGGTGATGATCCACCAAGCAGCGACGGCAATAGCCTCCGCAACCAGTTTGGCCGCGCGCGCGGCCCGACCCAGCGGTCCAGCTCGGCGGCATTCATGCGATCTGTGGCCAAACTAAAATTCCATTTCGGGCGGTCCTCGCCATCGGTAATACTTTTTTCCCTGATGGAGCCTGACCATGTGCCGCCGAATCCCTCAACTTTGGCCAAGTCTACGGAGCGCACTCCGTCTTTCCAATTCACCGTGCTTTCTTGCACGGCGAGAGGCTGGTTCAGACCCGCGACTGCGAGCGTCGCCTTATTAAACAGAATTCTGCCATTCCAGCGACTGCTGAAGGGTGTCTGCCAATCCCATCGCATCACCGCGAGCGCCTCTCCTGTCAGCTCCCATCCGTGATTTACAGGTCGCCCGAAAGCCGACGCAGCCTTTAGCACGTCTTCGACTTTTTGCACGTGCCCTTCCATACTGATGCTGCCCGTGTGCGAGCCCAGATCTTGAGTGAGCGTAATGTCCGCGGCGTTTTCCATCAGCGTCGCCATGCGCCGCTTCTTGGGCGCAAAGACATCGCGAGCCGCGCCTCCGAGAGCAATGCGAATCGGTTCTGAAACCAGCAGATTTCGCTCACGCCCAATACGCACCGGCCCAATCCGCAAGGGAGCTTTCAGGCCCGGCACTGTCACGACGCCGCCGTTGCTCGAGAAGGCAGCCTCGCCGATCTCCAACGGCCAACCGCGCAGCGTCATCGCGCCTGTGAAGAACTGCTCAGCCGAAACTCCATCGTCTACACCTGGATGAAACGCTCTGTACCATGCCAGCAAATCCGTTGCCTGAATCCCTGAAGAATCGAGTTGCACCTCGAAGGCGGGTGCCGGACCGGTCACATAATTTGCCGCTCCTCGCAAATTCGAACGCGGCCCTTCGATAGTCACTTCTTCTGCGCGCACGCTTCCCGCGGCAACGTTCCAATGACCTTTGACGCCAAGTCTTAGGCGCGGATTGTCACTTCGTTGGATCAAATCCCAGCGATGAATTTGCGTCGCCCGGGCTTCCGCGGAAAAAATCCAATCTCCGGCAGGCATTTCGGCGATCGAGCCGCTGTCGGCGGTGCCGCTCTTGAGCGTTCCGTCCAACGTAAATACGCCGCGCATGCCGTAATCGCGCCCACGCAGCAGACGGAACAGGTCCGCCAGCGAGACTTCCTCCCAGTGCACTGTGATTTGCGCCGGCTGCAATCGCGCCGAGGTTCCCGCGACGTCTCCCTGCACCTTCACCGTTCCCGCCGATTGCAACGCCACGCCGCTGCGCCAGGGCTGCGCTTCGAGGCGAAGCTGCCAGCGTCCCGCCGCTACCTGCTCCACGCTTCCAGAGACACCGGTCAGCGCAAAGGGCAGCTTGTCGTCCACATTCTTGAAATTGACGCGGCCTTCGTCGAAGTCGATTTTCAGCAGGTGGTTGACGGGTGCGATCGCTGATGGCGGCCCGTAAACGCGCGCGCTTGCTCCCGCCGCGGCTTTCGCCGGGGGCAGCCACCGCTCCAGGTTCCATCTTCCCTGGTTGTTGCGCACGAGGATCAGGCTCGGCCGGCTCAGCGAAAGTGTGCCGAATTCAAAATGGCCGCGCAGTAATCCGGTCCAGCGGAGTCCCGCGGACAAGTTTTCGGCGCGCAAAAAATATTCATTGCCGAACGCTGGGTCTTCGCCAACGGAAACTTGTTCGGCATCCAGCCGGGGGGTGGGAAGCAATTGCACCGCGAACTGCCTGACCTCGACCGGCCGTCCAAACGCTCTCTCCAATTGCGTGGTCAAGTACGCGTGCATGCGGTGCGTGCGGACGAGCAGAGACACACCAATCTGCATGGCTACGAGCAGCGCCACAATCGTAAGAGCCAGCTTCCACCACTTGCGGGGGATTTTCATCTTGTCCGGAAGTTTCGCAGACTGGCCTGCAAATGAAAAGCTACTGTAAGAAGGACTCCGCCCGGCCCTGACATTGTTCTTAGAACGGGCTTTCCAGAAAACTCTTCAAAGAAATCCGCTATAGAAAAACTGAGAAGTTCAATGCACCGTATGCAGCATGCGGCTCCAGCGCGTACGAGAGGGAAGGTGCGCGAGCGTGTCGAACACTCCCACCAGCCGCTGGAGAAAAGTGGTCTGCGTGTAATCGTTGCTTGTGGCGTCCACCGACCAATAAATCAGAAAAGGCCGCCCCATGATCGCGCTGCGATCCACGAATCCCCAATAACGACTGTCCGAGCTGTGATCCCGATTGTCGCCCATGGCAAATAATTTTCCGGGCGGTACGACGATTTCGTCGCCTTGCACATAGCTGCGCAACGTTTCCCGCCAGCCGGATTCCGTCACTACTTGCTGCGAAATCATCTGATCCCGGCGAGGCGGAAACGAAGTGTTGAAAGGATCGTAATTCGCCAGTTGATCGTGGTCGTGAACGACGTACGGCTCGTTCAGCGGCTTTCCATTGACGAACATTTGCTGATCCACCATCTTCAAGCGGTCACCCGGCAAACCAATCACTCGTTTCACAAAATGCTGGTGGTCCGCATAGGGGTACTTGAACACGATGATGTCGCCACGCTCCAGCGGCCGGTACGGAAGCACTTTTTCATACCAGGCTCCGCTGCCGCCGAAAATGAATTTGTTGACGAGCAGATGGTCGCCAATCAGCAGCGTCCCTTCCATGGATGCCGACGGAATTTTGAACGCTTGAACTACAAAGCTGGTCCCGAACAGCGCCAGGAGCACCGTCACCAGCAACGATTCCAGATATTCGGAAATCGTCGTGGGATCCTCATGCGGTTCCTCTTTTTTTGGCGCGGCCGGCGCAACCAGATCCACTGGCTCTTCGACCTTTAGCGCAGTCTCTTCCGCCATTTGCTCTCAGCCTTTCCGATCCGTTCGCATGTCACTTTCGCTCCAGCAATTCCATCGCGATCTGCGCCGCTCGCTGTTCGGCTTCTTTTTTTGTGCTGCCTTCGCCGCGGGCCATGCGCTCACCGTCAATCCAGACTTCCACCTGGAAAATTTTCTGATGATCCGGGCCGCTTTCGCCCGACAGCCGGTATTCAGCGGTGGGCTTTCCGTGCCCTTGCAAAAATTCCTGCAGCGCGGACTTGCGGTCCGAGTCCGAGATTCGCTCGCCGCGCGCTTCAAGCGCTTGTTCGAAGAGCAGCCGCTTAAGCATCTCCCGCGTGGGCCCAAGCCCCGCGTCCATATAAACCGCAGCGACGACCGCTTCGAAAGCATCCGCCAGGAGCGCCGGCTTTTCTCGTCCACCGGTCTTTTCTTCGCCACGTCCCAGCCGTAAATGCTCGCCAAGCCTTACCCGGCTCGCCGTATCGTGCAAAGAATGCGCATTCACCAGCCGCGCCCGGCTTTTGGAAAGCTGGCCCTCACTCCATTCTGGAAACGACTCGAGCAGATATTCTCTCGCGAGCAACTCCAGAACAGCGTCTCCGAGGAATTCCAGCCTTTCATTATCCCGGATGGCGGCCATTTCCGCCGATTCTTCCGTGCGCTCTGCACGCAATTCCGGAACCGCGGAGCTATGCGTCAAAGCGCGCTCGAGGAGTTCCGGCTTCTTGAACCGATAACCAAGACGCTCCTCGAGTTGCCTTGCGTCACTTTGTGTCATGTCTTTGAGCAGTGCGCCAAGCGCAAACGGTGTTTATTTCGGTGCGCTCAACTGCGTGGAGCCCAGTTTCTTGGCCTCTTCGGCGCCGCTCTTGCACGTCGGCTGTAAGCTACCGGGTACAGTGGCGCACTTGATGAACGCCGCCACGGCTGCGTCAAAATGCGAAGTCTTCTCGTTCGAAATCGCCAGGACGTAGAAGGTCACCGGGTCGGCCTCCGGATTCGGATCCACTTTCGTGGATGCCTCAAACTCGGGAATAGCCTCGTCATACTTGCCACGGCGGAAATACACAAGTCCCAACCCGCTATGGGCCATCGCCAGCGTCTGATTCTTGGCAAAAGTGAATTGCTCGTCGGTCATTCCATCGGGCTTCGGAATCGTGGGAGTGAGCTCAATCGCAGACTTGGAGTACTTTTCCGCCTTATCCAATTGCACAGCGGCGTTAGGCATGTTCGCATTCCACGCTCGCGGAAGCGTCTGGCCAAGAATCGCCAAGGTCTGCACATCGGTTGGAGCGAGAGCAATGGCTTTCTCGCCGGCATCCTGCATCTTTTGGATATCATTCCCCGCCACATAGAGTTTCACGAGGTTCGAATACACCGCTGCGTTGTAGCGGCTCTGCGGGTATTTCAGTAGAAACGCTTCGGCGGCCTGAATTTTCTTGGCGCCATCCGTCAGAGGTATGGCATTGAACGCTTTGAACGCAGCATCCTCTTCCGCATTCACGGGGGGCGCCGGTGTGTCCAGCGTCAGCGTGTTTGCCTTGTCTTTATCGGCTGGCTGCTGCGCAGGCGGCGCGCTCTGCCCACTTTGGCCACTCTGTCCGCTGCCACTCTGTGCAGCTGCCCCAGCGCATCCAAGTAACAGCGATCCTGCAAAAGCCCCTGCTCCCATCCACTTCTGCCACGTCCCCTTCATTTCCCGCCTCCTGTTTGCTTCTTCAAGTCGTCGATCGAGCCCGCAGGCTCGATTTTCACCGTCTCGTTCTTCCTAAGCGCTATCGTCTGCCGTTCCTAACTCTAAGGCCGCTCGGCCGGTTTCTCAAGGTTCACGGCTTCGAGTCCCCTTTGCGCCGCTTGCTTCGCTTGCTCTGGTGCTCCCGGCACGGCGAGCGCCGCTTGAAACTCGCTTTTGGCGAGTCCTTGTTGCCCTTCATCATCATAAATCCGCGCGAGATAAACATGCGACCAGGTCATTACCATGGGGTCCTGCGTCGCTGCATGCGCTCCCGTCGTCAGCCGGCCGAATACCTCTTTCGCGCGAGGCCCATCATGCTCCAACAACGCTACCAATCCCAGGCCGTACCATGCACGGATTTGGTCCGGGTATTTCGCCAAAACCTTTTGGAAGGATACTGCCGCCGCTTGCGGATTTTTCTCCGCGATTCGCCGCTCGCCATCTGTCAGCTCCGCGATCGCATCCACATCGTTCGGCACCGTCGTTGGCTGAGCCAGCTTGTGCCGCGTCACCGCTTCGCTGGCAGGGTCGCCCTCCTTCGGAGCCCGATCCGCATATGTAAATTTGATGCCGTCAATACGCTTGGCTTCTGTGGCTAAATTGATGCCTCGCACCAGGTCCTGAAAATAAATCGCCATAGACGGCTCGGCAGCTTCGTATTTTGTCAGCCCACTAAAAAGGGGCCTCACGAGCACATAACCTTCCTCGTCATCGCGGTCCATCGCCGCTTCTCTTTCGCCAGGCGACAACTTCTTCAGCTTTAGTTCCACTGCCCGTACCAGACACTCGGCAAAAAAAGCTTCATAATCATCTTTCAGGTCCGGTGCCAGCCTGGGCGCCGCGGCTGCCTTCTCAAACAGCGGTCGCTTGACCGCCAGCACGTGCGGGTATTGCTGCGGAAGCGGATCGAGCAAAAAATGCAGAAAGGCGTGCCTCACGATATCCGTCGGAATGTCATCCGAACCGCTTAGTACGATCGAGTAATGCTCGCCGGAGTTCCTAACGTTCGTGATGCGCCCGACCAGCGGCTCCAGAATAATCGTGAACGTCCTGCTCGTCGAACTATCCTGGGCCTGCCGCAGATAACCTGTGGTCACAAAAACGATTTGCGACACGGGATCGTGGACCTTCTCGATTTCTCCGTTATATACGGGCTGCAATCCCCTCCAGAGCTGTCCAATTTTTTGCTCTTTGTAATAGTTCGAGAGGATTTCGCTGAAGCCCTCGAGTGCCAGCACTTCCAGCGGCTGGTCGTCTCGCTTAAGGGTTATCTCGAAGTTTGGCGCGGGCCCGGAAAGCAGCCCAAACCAAATGTAGCGCGAAAGTGTCGCTCCCGAATCGCGCAGCACATGGCCCTTGTAGAACTCCCTCACCGCGTCCACCGCCGGGCCTTGCTGATGCTGCATCTGTTCACGGAGCCGCGCGCGCAGCGGATGCCAGTTCTCCGCGCTCACATTCGCTTCGAATCCAGCGGCCAGAAGCGCGCACATGGTCGTGAACATGGCCTCGCTGCCGTCCACTGTAACGTTGGTGACTGGCGCCGTTCGTAGCGGCGCCGGGGGCAGCGGCACCTGTCCGCTCGCGACCAGCGGCCCTAACGCAAACACTGCCACTGCGCACAATCCGCCCATCATTCGTCGTTGAAGTTGTTTTCTCATGAACTCTGCCGCAGTTCTCGCTCGAGCTGGATACTCTCTGAACCGCTTATTCAATTTCTCAGGCGGGACAGGCACTCGGTCTGTCTTTCAACTTCTCCGCCAAAATTCCCTGGGGCGCACACTCTCCTGTGGCAACCCTGCAGCATCTTTTCAATTTACAAGCGCCCTTCCCATCCGTCAAGGAATCAGCCGCTCGCCTAATCAGCCTGCCATCCAACTCTTGCCACACTGGCAGGCATCTGGTAACAGTGAGGATGCGTTCATACCCGCCGCGGGATGGCTCGACCCCATGAGTTCCCTACTCACAAAAAGAGCTGGTTTTTTCTTGGTGGTTTGCGCTCTTCCCGGAATCTTGCCTTTTTCTCTGGACGCACACCTTGCTGCTGAAGATGCCGCGCCGCAAGCGCAACATTCGGCGGCTACTTTCTCTGCACAGAACTCCGCTGCCACGTCCGCGTCTGCGCCGTCCGGCAAGCTGCGCATGTCGCAAGAAGTACAGCTTACTGGCGACTCCTCTTGGGTTGACACCGGTATCGACGTGCAAGCCGGTGAACACGTGGTCGCCACTGCGACTGGATTCCTTCGCTACGCCGATCAACAAACCGATACAACTCCCGCCGGAATCGCTCGCGGCTTCAAAGATCTTCTGCGTAATCTGCCCTTCAACGAAGCTGGCCGCGGCGCGGTCATCGGCCGCATCGGAGATAAAGAAACTTCACAACCGTTTCTCATCGGCGCCAAGCGCGACCTCGTCTCGCCTCTATCGGGCCGTCTCTCGATCGGCATCAATCAACTCAGCAGCGACGCGGGCGATGGTACGTATTCAGTTCGCATCGAGATTTATCCTGCCGACTCGAACGCCGTACTCTACACCGCCAAAGCTGTGCCCTCCATGCGCGGCGTCAACAATGACCTATTCGCGGAAATCCCGCGCCGCGTCGCCGATAAAGCTGGCGATCCCGGCGATATGGTCAATTTCCTTATCATCGGCTCCAAAGAAGCCATGGAAAAAGTCTTCACCAGCGCCGGCTGGGTCAAGGTCGACGCCAACGTCAAAGAAACCGTTCTCAACGGCTTCCTGGCAAGCATGTCCAAGGAATCCTATCTCACCATGCCGATGAGCCCGCTCTATCTCTTCGGTCGCCAACAAGACTACGGCTGGGCGCATGCGGAACCTATTGCAATCGTCGCCTCACGCAATCACCTGCGTATATGGAAGGGGCCGTTCGTTGTAGACGGTCGAACGCTCTGGGTCGGCGCCGCCACGCACGATGTCGGCTTTGAAAAAGATCAGCGCAACAAAGGCCTAACGCACAAAATCGATCCCAATATCGACCTCGAACGCGATTACGTCGAAAAAACACTCATCTCCACCGGTCTAGTCGCGGAAGTCACTTATGTTCTACCGAAGGATCCGATGCAGGAGGCCAGGACGGCTACGGGCGGCAGCTTCCACTCCAACGGCCAGGTTTTGGTCTTAAAGTTGGGCGAATCCGTGAAGCAGGAATAAGAGTCAGCAAGAGGAGGCAAGTTACCCGCTCTTGGAGTATGATGGCCGCCGCCGAGAAGCCTTCGCCCGGCCGGTCACTAGTCCCGGAGCTCACCATGCCCGTCATCGCCAAGCCAGCCAACGAAACAGCTCGCCTCGCTGCCCTGGAACGTTATGGCCTGCTCGACACCGACCCTGAAGAATCGTTCGACGACTTAACGCAGCTCGCCTCCTTCATCTGCAAAACCCCCATCGCGCTTATCTCTTTAATCGACGACGACCGGCAATGGTTTAAATCACGCATCGGCCTCGACGCAACGGAAACCTCGCGCGAAGTCGCCTTCTGCTCTCACGCCATTTTGCAATCCGATGTTTTCGTGGTTCCTGACGCACTCAAGGACGACCGCTTCCGCGATAATCCGCTCGTCGTTTCCGACCCGCACATCCGTTTCTACGCCGGAGCCCCGCTCATCAACGAAGACGGCTACGCGCTCGGCACGCTCTGCGTCGTCGATCAGACTCCCCGCGAGTTGGAGCCCGAACAAAAAGAGTCCCTGAAAGCTTTGAGCCGCCTCGTCTTGGCTCAAATGGAATTTCGCCGCAATCTGATTTTGCTGAAGGAAGCCCTGAGCGACCGCACAAAAGTAGAGCACGAACGTGAACAAGAACTCCTCAAACTACAAGCCACCCTGATGCGCGTCCTCGGCCTCCGCCACGCCGCTTCGGCAAGTCTCTCTGCAAAACCCTAAGCGCTGGAATCCTGGAGGCTCTTCTCCGTGAACTCTGTGTCCTCCGCGCCCTCTGTGTAAAAACTCCTTCTTCTCCTTGGTCTTTTCTTTTTCTAATTATTTTCTCTGACCTTTAAACAGCCCCATCGTCCGCCGCAAAACATCCCGCGAAATATTCGCTCCGCTCACAACCAGCACAACGTTGTCGCCAAATTCCGCGCTGCCAGCGAGCAGCGCCGCTGTACTAGCCGCACCAGCAGGCTCGGCCAAAACATGCTCCTCGACAAGCAAAACCTCAATCGCCCGCAACATCGCGTCCTCGCTAACCAGCACGACGTCGTCCACAAGCCTCTTCACGTCGTGCACGTTCGCCACATTCGGCGTCCGCGTAGCCAACCCATCCGCAATCGTGTCGCAAGTCTCCGTCCCAACCACCCGATCTTCCTTCCACGACCTGTAATAAGCCGGCGCGCGCTCCGCCTGTACGCCGATGATCTTCACGCGCGGAGCAATCTGTTTCACCGCCGCCGCAACACCGCGAATCAAGGCTGTATCGCCCATAGGCACCACAATCGTGTCAGTCGTTGGTAGTTGCTCGAGAATCTCGCAACCAATCGTCCCCGGCCCCGCCGGCAAATTCAAATCGGCAGCATCATTCAAGAAATAAACGCCAGGCCGCTTCGCATATTCGTTCGCCAACTCAAACGCCGCCGCCAAATCCGTCCCGCCGCACTCCACGATCTCCGCTCCCAATGAAGCAATCCGGGCGCGTTTCACTGGATTGCACCCCATCGGCAAAAATATCCGCGCCTTTATTCCCAGCAGCTTCGCCGCCCACGCCACCGCCGCCCCGTGATTCCCCGTGCTCGACGCAATCACTTCCCGAACCTTCTCGAATCCGTCCCCTGTAGGGGCACGATTCATCGTGCCCTCCTGCCCCTGCTCTTGCGCTCTCCCCGGCTCCCGCTTCAACCGCGCCGCCAAAGCCCACAAAGCCCCCCGCACCTTGAACGACCCGGTCGGCAGCTCCGCCTCCAACTTCAAATAAACACGCTTCCCTGTCTTCGCACTCAAATACGGCGCCTCAATCAACCGCGTCGCCCCAAAATATTGCGCAAGAAACTCATGCGCCTTTCGTATGGATATCAATTCCGGTTGGATTTGCAAATACACCTCACGCACCAACGTATCGAACCTCTCCGGGTTTGATTCTATGCAGCGCAGTCAAACACTCAGCTACATGCGGCAGCGCATCGATCATTTGATTCGTTTTCGCTCGAATGACTAAGACCGCGATCCTCAGATCTACCAGGTTTTGCTGGTGGGGTATTCCTTTATCAAGCGTGATAAAGACGTCGAACCGGTTCTGCGCCAACCGCAAGAGTTCTCCGTTCGTCTTGCCGGCAAAACCAGCTTCGGGAACTGTTAGGCAACAATGTCCTTGAGATATGAAACTGCCTTTGAGGGGCCGCGGAACACATTCATCCAGCAAAAGCTTCACTTGAGTTGCGCGAAGACAAGCGCTTTAGCCTCTTCGAGCGCGGCGATAGCCACCTCGCGAGTTACGGTCGGAAAGTGGTCGAGGAATTCATCAAGCGTCTGACCACCTTCGATGTAGTCCAACAGCGCTTGAAACGGCACTCGTGTCCCCGCAAACACGGGCACTCCGCCTAGAATCTCCGGATTCTTTACGATGACACTGGAGGCCATGGATTTACTCTCTGATGCGAGTCTACCAAGAAACGAAAGATGGACAAAGACCCATCAGCGAAGAACTCTTCGCACCGGGACTCATCACAACCGGTCGTTCCACCGGGCCAACTCTCACCCCGCGTAACGATGTATTACAATGAGACATGCGCGGCGCAAACAAAGAAAAAACCAAGCGAAAGAAGCGAAGGATCATTGGTCAAGGAAAGTTCTGCTCAGTTACCCTCGACCTCATCTCGCGTAAGCCTTTGCCGAATCGCCAGTTGGACCTCTCCGATATCCCCGAGGCCACTGACGAACAGCTCCGGCACGCCCGCCGCGTAGGCCGCCCTGTTACCGGCAACGCCAAACATTTGATCGCCATCCGCATCGCTCCGCGGGTCCTTGACAAGCTTCGTCGCCTCGCCGCTAAGGAATCGAAGCCCTACCAAACCTACATCCACGAAATCCTCGAACGCGCTGTCCGTGGCTTGGGAGAATTCAGCTCTGGCCTACCCGATTTGGGCTCGAACAAAAAACTTATGCGCTCCTTCGGAAAATAGCTGACCTCAAGCTGGCTTCGATTTCTCTGCGCTGGCTCTGTGGACTCTGCGTCTCTGCGTTATCTTTTTCTTCCTTCCGGCGTTTCCTTACGTCATTACCTCACTGCGTCTCAGACCGCAGTCGCAGCCGCTTCCTTCGGCCTCGACGCCTTCCACAGAGCAATGTATGGCTCCAATTCCTTCATCATTTTTTGGAATTGCGGGATGTCAAGGGACTGCGCGCCGTCGCTGATGGCTTTTTCGGGCGCGGGGTGCACCTCGACGATCAAGCCATCGGCGCCAATTGCAACAGCAGCGCGTGAAACAGCGGGAACCAGGCTGCGCTTCCCAGTTGCATGGCTCGGATCCAGAATTACAGGGAGATGCGTCAGTTCATTCAGTGCGGGAATCGCCGCAATATCGCAGGTATTGCGCGTTTCTGTTTCAAACGTGCGAATGCCTCGCTCGCACAGAATCACGTCGGAATTTCCGTGCGCCACGATATACTCAGCCGACATCAGCAGCTCCTTGATCGTCCCGCTCATCCCACGCTTCAAGAGCACCGGCCGCCCGCATTTTCCAAGCGCCTTGAGTAGCACGAAATTCTGCATGTTGCGCGCGCCTACTTGCATGATGTCTGCGTACTGCGCGATCAATTCCACGTCGCGGTCGCTCATCACCTCCGTGATAATTGCCAGTCCCGTGGCCTTTTTCGCTTTCTGCAATAATTTCAACCCTTCTTCCTCCATGCCCTGAAAATCGTACGGCGAAGTCCGCGGCTTGAACGCACCGCCGCGCAGAATCTTCGCCCCCGCCGCAGCCACCCCCTCCGCAGCGCGCATGATCTGCGCTTCGGATTCCACCGAACACGGCCCCGCCATTACCACAAATTCGTCCCCGCCAATTTCCGTGCCGTTCACGCGCACGCGCGTTTTCCCTGCGCGGAACTGCTTGCTCACGAATTTGTACGGCGCGGAGATCCGCACAACTTTCTCTACCTGCGGCATGGATTCGACCGACTCCATGCACGCCGTCACGTCTCCCACTCCCACAACGCCGATCACCACGCGCTCTTCTCCCTCGATCGAATGCACCTTATAGCCGAAATGTGCCACTTGGTTGCGCACTTCATCGATCTCCTGACGCGTCGCATGCATCTTCATTGAAATAATCATGGCTTCTTCCTCTCACGTCCGTTTTTTCCTAACTCCACTTTGTAAGACTTCTCTGAAATTCTTCGCCCCAAAAACAAAAAACCCACTCTTTGCGAGTGGGTCGAAACTTTTTGCGTTGTTTCTAATTACAGAATCGCCCCTCGCATTTTAGATGGGTGGGTACCAAAATCGAAACCAATACGAGTGGGTGCCGCGATTCATTGGCATAGTGTATTTCGACTTTCTCGCAGAAACAACAAATATTTCACATTGCCTCTTTTCCTCGCCAGTCGCCCCAAGTGCAAAGCACAGGCGATTTGCCCAATCCGCGATTAGCGTTGCTCTTGATTTCAATAAAGCAGCACGGCGATACGGTATCGAGTAAAACCGCCGGCATCGCCTCCCTGACATGCTCCCACAGCCCCCTTGTGATACTTACGACTCCTGATCTTCTGTAAAAGTTCGTCGGGAAGTTTGTTGAGTTCCGTCACCTCAAACCGAACTACGTACAACACGGCGGTACCTGCATAACCCTGGTCCATACCGCACGTTTTGCGCGCATCCTCATTTACATCCACCGCGAGCAATTCAGTGGCTCTCAGCAGTGAAGCTACTTTTTCTTCCTGCTGCCGCAAACTCAAATTCGCGACTTGCCGCGAAAAGTCCTGTACGGCGAAGAGTCCGTTAGTTCCTCTCGTCACAGCGATGCCAATAGCCGTGAGCTCGGCGTTGAGAATGTTCCTGCGATGCCCCGGTGAGTGCATCCATCCGTCGTGAATTTCTTCCGGATTGGGACCGACGGCGACGTTTTCCGCAACCATGGCGTATTTTGCGCCAGCCTGGGCGGTGCGTTGCTCCAGCGAAGGTTCACCTGGGAACTGATGCGAGAGCGCATTTTCCCTCACCATGAGTTGGTTGTGCTCGCGTGCGGCGGCTGCCAAGGCGTCATCCCATTTAAGAGATTGCAGTCCGGCTGCAGCTCGTTCGCGATTAGTCGCATCGAGAAGAAGTTTCTCGTCCAATGAGGGATGCGACGAGATTGATGAAGTTGGACGCGGAGGACGATTCTGCGAGTGATCTTGAGAATGGGCGGCGGAAAGAAAAAAGAAAAGACAGAGTGCTGTGACCGCGCTAGCGGTTCTGAGGAAACGAAAAATTTTCATGGAGAGCTAGCCGCGAACGTGGACGGAGCTGAAGTTTAGAATGACATGGCCGCCGGAGGTGGGCCGGCCAAAACTCAGCATCGGGCGGAAACGAGAGAAAAGAAGAATCTCGTCGAGTTGATGGCGCAACGCCGGGCTCGCGGGACCAGAAAGAATTTCATAGTCCAACATCTGGCCGCGATCGTCGACAGTGACATAGACCTGGAGGCCTTGCGGAAGAGAGAGCTCGACCTCGTGCTGTTCGGATCCCCAAGCTTGCGGATAATCCGAAATGGAAACCAACTCCGCGGGACGAAGGATATCGAGCGGAACATCGTTGGGAACAGCTTGCAAAGTGGCACCCGGCGCCATCAATTGCAGCACGAATACGAACACCACAATGGCGGAAAAAACGCCACCGGTGGCGGGAACCGTGAGCGGACGAAAAACGTTGTCGAGAAGAACTTCGGCGCGGTCGCGCATCTTGCGAAGACGGCTGGACCAATTCTGGGAATGCTGCGACTGCGCGGCGGCCACTTTAATGCGAACAGCCAGATCGGCCGGCGGTACATTTCTAGGCATGCGCGAAAGCAGCACGGACAGCTTGCGAAAAGTTTCCAATTCGGCGCGGCAAACCGTGCAGCCATTCAAGTGCTCGCCAATTTGCATCCGCTCGGCGGCCGACGTGGTGCCCGTGAGGGCGTCGTCGAGGTAGCCCGCCAGTTTTGTGCGTACCGTATTGCACTTCATGAAAGCCCCTCCCCCGCTGCACTCGCACGCAGGGAATCACTTTGCTCTTGCGAAGAATCTTTGAGGCGGCGCGCGGCAGTATACGCATCGCCGAATGGCGATGGCTGCGGCTCGACCACTGAGCTGGCGCCGGCAATCTGAGCGCTAACGTGAACCACGCTGTGCGAAGCGATGTGCGGTTCATGCTCGCGAAGAAGCGGCTCAAGAACTTGCCGGAGAGCGCGGCGTCCACGAAGAATGCGTGACTTCACGGTGCCAACGCTGCATTCGAGGACTTCGGCTACTTCGTCGTAGCTGAGTCCTTCGAGGTCGCGCAGAATCACGGCCGTGCGAAACACATCGGGAACCTCTTGGAGCGCGTGGTGCACGGCGATCTGAATTTCGCGCGAGGCTAACTGCTCAAAAGGTGTAGCGCCGAGATCTTCAATTTCAATGGCGGCATGGCCTTCTTCGGGCTCGGCGTCGATCGAAACATTTTTTTGCAGATGGCGCTTGAACCAGCGCTTGTGATTAAGCGCTTCCCGAATGGCGATGCGGTAGAGCCAGGTCTTCAAAGAGCTGCCCTGCCGGAACTTGCGGATACCGCGAAAGGCTTTCAAGAAAACTTCCTGCGAACCGTCGGCGGCGTCGGAAGTGTCGCCGAGCATGCTCAAAATCAGGTTATAGACCGGGGCGTGGTAATGGGTGACCAGCCAGTCGAATGCCATTTCCGAGCCGGCTTGCAGCTCAGAGACGAGTTCGGCTTCATCGCGGCCCCAAGAAAGGGCGCTGACCCATTCGGACACTGCCGGCCTTTCCGGCCCGGTTGCTGGAGGCTACCCGGACCACCCTGCTGTTAGGTCCACGTTAGAATGCCACTTTAGAACGTTGGACCCAGGCCTTCTTGCGAGTGCGATCCCCTCGTTGCGTTTTGGGATCGACTTGCTATCGGGACGGCGTTCAGGCATTGCCGACCCGATGTCCGCTCTCAGTACATTAGACACCGCTGTGAGCGGATAAGTTTCCTGGCGGCGAACAAGCACTAACACCTGCGATTCTGGCACTTTGCGCATTACAGCGCAACGGTACCGGCGGACCATGGGGACGTGGCCCGTGTTCCGTGACTCGTACTCTGTGACCCGTGTTCCGCGGCTGGTGATTCGGGACCGGTGGATACTCGGGACACTGCGAGAAAGGACAGCCAAGATTCATCGCGCGAGACGCACGCGATGGCGAAGAGGTTGGCTGTCCCACTAGGGAGATACCCCACCCCCCGGGGTGTCCGCGAGTTATGAAGTAAAGCATAGAGGGGATTCGGGTTGCGGGGATTCGTGCGTGCGCGCAGGAACGGCAGACGGCTAATGAAGAATTGACAAACTTTTGGGCTGATACGGAGTGACCCTCCCCTGGTTTTCTGTAAACGTTGCTGTTAAAGGAGATAAAGTCGAGTGGAATCAATGTTTGTGGAAGTGTTGATTCTGAACGCGTTAAGAGAGCGCGGTTTTTATTAAGTGGTAACCCGGATGGAACTGAAGATCTTGCCAGCATTTTAGGGACTGCGCGGCGGAGGCGCATGGCTTGCAGGAGGACGGACCGAGTCCGGCCCGATCTGCAAAACAACTATAACATATTGGTACTAGTTGTCAAGTGTAAACTACAAGTGGTTTGTTTAGTGGGTGTTGTGGGAGTGCGCAAGGAACGGAGTTGGGCGGAAAGCGCAAAACCCGCACCCTTGAAAACCACAAGGGATGCGGCACCCGGCCCACAAAGTCAATTAGGAATAGATTGGAGTAGTTTTGTACACCCGCAACGGTTCGACGGGTACGTCCGCGAGATTGAACGGTACAAATCGAGGAATGACTCTACAAGTTATGAAGCTGTGTATATCGCTGAGTCTGGAGACGGGGAGTCTCCAATCGGAATTCCATTCGCCGATCTCTATCGGCTCGGGCAATGTTGGCTGGAGATCGATGTTGTCTTTGTACTTTTCGGGTACGCTCACCTCAAATGCGTCTTCTTTGTCGAAATGTTCGATCCTCGCTCCGGGAACGTTGGGGACGAACGGATTAATTCCCCTGGAATGGAAGGGGAAAAACTTGTGCTTGTCGAGATTGCAGAGTTTATTCAATTGCCAGAGAGGATGAGTCTCCGGCGGGTCTGCTCCCTTGTGCGACTGAATAGCGTTAATCTCTCGTCTGACACCGTTGGGGAATCGCCTCAAGGCTCTGGCGTAGGACCGTCTTTTGTCCCGGTTGCTGAGATCCTCGGGAATGGGGAAGTAAATGTCTTTCGGGGAAGCTTGCCTAGCTCCGGGTGAAGCTAGTTGCCACGCCATCTGATCGAGACCGGACCTGAGACAGTACAGGAATTCTCCGAGTTCCATTCCCATGACGGACTGAAAGGCTTCCATTTCAAACCTTTTGATGTAGCGTCGATTCTCCGCGTCGTACTTGGTAACGACGGTGTGAGGGTTTTTCATGTAAGCGGACACATGCCCATTGAAAGCGTCAAGGTGGAGCTTTGCCCGTTCCGCTTTTGCTACGAGATACCATGCGGCACGCGGAATCATTTTCGTTTTCCTAGGAAATAGTTTATGCGGATGCACTTAGTTAGTTATCTATATTATTGCCTTCGTAAGTGTGGATTCTGCGGGACTTGGGAGCAGAACGGTCCATTGAGGGATTGGCGGCGAGCGCAGTTGAAGAGAACGGACCTAAAGGTCCGCCACTACATGGGCGAAGAGAAAAAGGCCGGGCTGAAGCCCGGCACCTACAGGGACAATGTGGATAGTCAAAACCCCACACGTAAAACCGGCGTGTAGGGCACCCAGCCACGTCTGGAGTTGAAAGCCGACGGATCACAGCTTACAGCTTACGGGCAGCAGCTAGCAGCTGATGGGACTGAGGCGGTTGACGCGGACCGGGGTAGCACGTAGAATTGTGCTGCACATAATACTGTGCTAACGGCGGATAAAAATGAAGACGAACGTAACGTTAAAGCTGGATGCGGAGCTTTTGAAGCAGGCTCGGATTCTGGCGGCGGAGCAAGGGAGTTCGATCAGCCGGATGCTAGCCGACAAGCTGGAGGAGCTGGTGCGGGAGCGCGCGGGATACGATCGAGCGCGAAAGCGGGCGCTGGCGCGGCTTCGCGTGGGAATGGATTTGGGCTGGACGCGGCCAGCTTCACGGGACGAGCTGCATGAGCGATAAATATTTTGTGGACACCAACATTCTGGTGTACGCGCACGACCTGAAGCAGGGCGCGAAGTACGAACGTGCGAGAGCACTGGTGCAAAGATTGTGGGAGAGTGAAAGTGGAGTGTTAAGCACACAAGTGCTTCAGGAGCTTTGCGTCAGTCTCCAACGTAAGGTGGCTCGCCCACTGTCGGCCGATGGCACCCGCAAGGTGATCGAGGACTATGCCACCTGGGAAATCGTGGTGAACACGACGGAATCGGTGCTGAAGGCTCTGGATCTCGAGGGGCGATACAACATTTCGTTCTGGGATGCGCTCATCGTGCACGCGGCCGGAAGTTGCGGAGCCGAAGTGCTCTACTCAGAAGACTTGGCCGACGGGCAAAATTACGGCGATGTCCGCGTGATTAACCCGTTGAAGTAAGGGAAGCAGCTGTCTCAAAATCAAAACCCGCACTCTTGAAAAGCGCAGTGGATTGATTGGATAAGAACGAAGGCTCCGTTCGTAGCCGAGTATGCTTCTGTTTGGAGGACCGAAGCATTCGGTAGGAAGGAGCCTTCGATGATGATTATAGGATGTGATTATCACCCCAGCTGGCAACAGATTTGTTGGGTAGACACGGCGACGGGGGAGACGGGAGAAAGAAAGTTGGAGCACGCGTCGGGCGAAGCGGAGAAGTATTACCGTGGATTGTCTGGGGCTGCTCTGATTGGAATGGAGTCGACTGGGAACTGCCAATGGTTTGTGGAGATGACCACGGCAGCGGGGCACGACCTGTGGACCGGGGACGCAGCAAAGATTCGTGCCTGCGACGTGCGCGCACAGAAACACGACCGGCGAGACGCTGCGCTGATTCTGAAGTTGCTGCTGGAGGGACGGTTTCCGCGAATCTGGACACCATCAGGTGAAGAAAAAGATTTGCGGCAGCTATTGATTCATCGTTACAAGCTGGTGCGGATACGAGCGCAGGTGAAAAACGAACTTCAGCACCTGGCGATGAATCAGGGGATCACGAAGAAGCGGAGACTGTGGAGCAAAGCGGGCGAGAAGGTGCTCCGCGAGTTACCGCTGAAGCCATGGACGAGCCGGCGTCGAGAAGACCTGTTCAGGGTAAGAGAGATGTTGAGTGCGCAGATTGACCTGCTCGACCAAGCCGTAGTGGAAGTCGCAGAGAAGAATGAAAAAGCACGGTTGCTGATGACGCAGCCAGGAGTGGGGCCGATCACGTCGATGGCGTTTGTGTTGACGATGGGAGATGTCTCGCGATTTCAGCGCGGGAAACAAGTAGCGAGTTATCTGGGGCTGATTCCGCGGGAGTACAGTTCTGGTGGGCATCAGCGGTTTGGCTCTATCAGCAAACAGGGAAACTGGTTCATGAGAATGCTGCTGGTGGAGGCGGCGCAGAACGCTGTGCGATACGACCCTGGATTTCGGAATGAATATTTGCATCGCTGCCACAACAAAGCGAAAGGAGTGGCCAAGGTGGCGGCGGCGAGGAAATTGGCGATTCGACTCTACTGGATGCTGCGCACCAATACCGGGTATCCAGGGGTCGTTCGTGTCGAGAGCAGCTCGCGGGTGCCGCTGGTCAGCGCAAGCTAGACCGAAGGATTGATTGGGCGCTCTCGCCCCGATGCAAGTCGGGGTTCGGATAGAAGAATCATGGTCGCTGTTTAGGCCGTATCGATGGTTGGCGGAACGATCTGTTCGTAAGGGCCGCCGAAAGCTGATTCACCGTGAGAGTTTCAGAGCTTCGGTCCTCCACCTCTCTGAGATCCAAGCGGTGCTGGAAAGCATTGCGGTGAAAACGTGTCTCTTGACAACGCCTTCGTTCTTATCGAGCGGTACCCAGCTTGCTTTTCCGTCACCCGCGAGCTTCGTGATCCGGTGTCCCCGCCCACCGCGGCAAGGGCAAACTGCGGGTGACGTTGCGAAACGCTCGGGCAGATGAGGCGATGCAATCGACAAGAACATGGGGGACTTCGATGCAAGCATCTGGTGCAACTGGAACTCCGGAGCGAGAGCGATGGACCGCAGAAGAATTGTGCGACCGCTACCTGGGCGGGCGCCCGTCTGAAGCCGCACTTCAAGTGCTCCGGAAGGCAGAACAGCAGCGGCCGGAAGTTCGCGATTTCGTGGAGCGTGCATTTCGGCTCATGGAGATTTCGAAGTTCGATCCGCGCGATTTTTCACCCTTCGTGGCGCGCTTCTTCACAGCGATCGCGCCGGGCATTTTGCCTGGCGTATGGGGAGGAATCGTGCCGCCCTTCACGCTTCCGGGACGTCATACGAAAATCGATGCCTATTTGCGCTCGAATGAATGGGCGAACTTCGAGCCAGGAACGGTCCTTTTGGACGTGGGATGCGGATTTCCTCCACAGACTTCCATTGAAGCGGCGGACGCGTTTCCAGAGTGGCGAATCGTTGGCATAGATCCCACGTTTGAACAATATCTCCTTTACGACGAACGCGAGAACTATGCATGTCTCGACCAGACGGGAAGAGTGCGGTATTTTCAAGCTGGCCGCCCGGAAGAATTTCTCCGCCTGTACTCCGATCGCGACGCCACGATGCAGCATTTTTCGCAGGCATTCGCCCAATTGCTGCCTAACCTTCCGCCCGATGAGGGGATACTTTCCAGTGCGGAACAAGGCGGGAGGCGTCTGATCCGCCATCCTTTGGGTGCCTATGAGCGATCCAATCTCAAATTCGTTCAAGGGGGATTTGGATCTAGCGGCTTGCCGGGAGCGGGTGTCGTGCGCAGTTTCAACGTGCTCATTTACTACGACGCGGCTTTTCGACGCGAAGCGGAAGAATGGGTGGCGCAGGTTCTGCGGCCGGGGGGACTGTTCGTTTGCGGCCGGGACGACTCCGGGTCGCTAAATGCTCACTATTCAGTGTACCGCTGCGAGGGCGGCCGGTTAGTGGAGAAGGAATTTGCGTTCGGCGTGGAAATGGTCCGTCATTCGGTGTGGTTTGCCCTACACGATGGCGAGCGTGAGACCTGGCGGCTCGCGGAACTGTTGAGAATTCTGCGGTCTGATCGGGAGTTCCTGCGCGATTACGATGCCCGGTTGGACGCTCTGTTGGCAGAAAACAGGATGGCTGTTCGGGATGAGAACGGATGTGTTGCCGAGCCTCCGGACCCGATCGATGCGGCGCGGGCGCTCCCGATCTATCACGAGATCGCGCATTCGATCGAGGCGGAGTTCGCCGATCGGGCAGTATCCGTGCTTCAGCGGGCGGGCTTGCGTGCGTGGCGAAATCCGGTGGGCCACATCGCCGTCGGGCCCTGACAGGCGTGCGCGTCCTGGATGCCACTGAGTTGCCCCGTAGCGTCCGCTTTAGCGGGTTGAGCGCAATGGCGTCGTCGAATTTGTGCCATGTGCCCGGTCAACGCCGTGACACAGATGTGGTTTGTTTTCCCTTAACTAAGAGTTTTCTTTGCCGGCGGCTACCTGGGCATGGCCGAGAAATGCGACGAGAGAGACGCCGCCAATAATATTTCCAAGCAGGGTGGGAGCAAGAAACTGGGTGAGATAGGCGCCAAAAGTTTCGCCGCCGGTTACCACTAGATAGAACATCTTCACTGATCCTGCAATGGTGTGGTTGAATCCGCCGAGGCCGATCAAGTACGTCAAGATAATGATGATGCTGACGCGGGAGGAATCAGCGCCTGGCAGCAGCCACACCATTAGAGCGATCAGCCAACCCGCGAAAATCGCGCGCACCATAGCGGTGCCGAAGCTGGCGCCAAGCCCTTCCTGGCTTACATCCGCAAATGCCTGACGGATTGTGGGATTGAAAATCACAACTCGCCCTATGCACAAAGCGAATAGAAAAGTTCCGACGAGGTTCGCGGCCAGGATTACAGACCATATCCTTAAGACGCCAACGATCTTGGCCAATGTTTGCTTGGATAGGAGCGGAATAATTACGGTGAGCGTTGTCTCGGTGAAAAGCTGCTGGCGGCCGAGACCGACAATCAGAAAACCGACGCTATAGCCGAGCTTGGAAATCAATGGGGTCCAGGAAGCATGCGGCAGGTGCGCGGCGAGTAGCGCCTCCGCGACCAGGGAAAAACCCATCGATAGTCCTGCTGCTAGTCCGGACCAGGCGAGCGCCGCAGAAGTACGCGTGAATTCTTCTTCGCCCTCACGGCGGATGGTTTCATAGACAATGTTCGGCCCGATGGCGCGACGGTCTTCGACCTTCTTTTCCTCCGCGCGCGTGCTGATGACCGGAGATTCTTCCAGAGCCGTGGGCGGATGATGTTTGGCGGCTTTCATAGTTGGTGACCGGGCCTCGGAATTTCTGACCAAGAATACTTGCGGCACCTGAAATGAAATCTTAAATGCAGAGTTGGGTAGCTTTTGTAGTTCTCAAATTGAGAGACGGAGCTCAACTTGATTTTTTCTTTGGGACTTTAGCGCCCTTTTTGCGGGCTTCCGACAGGCCGATGGCGATGGCTTGCTTACGGCTTTTCACTACGCCGCCTTTGCCGCCTTTCCCTGATTTGAGCTTGCCGCGCTTTTCTTTGTGCATGGCTTTCTTGACGCTTTCGCCCGCCGCTTTGCCGTATTTCGCCATTCGACCTCCTTCAGGCTAGACATTTGACCTTACCGCGGAAGTGGCGGCCTTGCGATCAGTGAATTACCTTAGCAGGCGGTGCGAATGCAGGTAGAAATCAGGGACGAACGGAATCTTGTGTCACGGCTTGTTTGGAAGGAGCGGGAGTGGCTGTTAACTGGCTGCATGATTGACGCTGTAAATCATTGCTGAATTGAACGGCGATGGCGCGGAAAGTCTCGACAACGGATTGCCTTCGAAGATAGAAATAGAGTTAGCATCTGTTACGACCAATTCAGAAGACCTTCGCGCGCGAACCGGGAGTTGCTGCCACTATGTCCACACTGACAGAGCTCGAATTCCTACTGGTGTCGAACGACTATGCGACGCTGACCGCGGTTTCCGGAGGCATGAAGAAGTACGGGGCCAAATTCAGTCTGGTGCCAACGGCGGAGGCGGCGCGGGATTATTTAGAGCGAAAGAAGATTGACGGCGTGTTTGTGGATATGCAGGTTTCGGGGACGCTGGAGTTGATTGAAGCGATCCGCAAGGGGGCCTCCAATGGCAAAGCAGCGATTTTCGCCTGCGTCGCGAATGCGGCGGAGACTACGGCCACATTGAATGCGGGAGCCAACTTTGTGCTGCGCACGCCTCTGAGCGCGGACGGTGTGGCACTGCACATCACCATTGCGAAAGACATCATGCTGCGGGAGAGGCGGCGCTATTTCCGCCATGCGGTCAACCTGTCTGTAACGCTAAAGGATGGCGAGGGTGAACAGCGCGGGCGCGTCATTAATCTCAGCGAAGGCGGGATGGCGGTTCGGGCGGTGGGAGGGCTAAAACAATGGACGGTGGTCGAGTTTGCGCTGGAACTTGCTCTTGGCGTGGATCTTAGCGGGAAGGGGCAAGTGGCTTGGACGAGCTCGGAGGGAATGGCTGGGATATTGTTTCAGACACTTCATGGAATGGGGCGCGGGTACTTGGCGGCCTGGCTGGAAGGGCGAGAGCAGCTCTCGCATAAGCCTCCAGAGGGCGAGCATCCGGGGTGAGCTGCGGAGTTGGAGACGTTACGGAAAGGCCCTTTAGGGCGGCGGGAGCGGCAAATCTGAGGGATTGATTAAGTGGAAAAGGTCGGTTCGGTTAGGTCCCCACTGGCGTGAAACCTTTAGTAAAATAGAGGATTGCGGTAGTAGAGTGAAACGTTTCGGGCTGAAGGATGGGCCCAAAACGGGAAGCTCTTAGTGTGTATGCGCGGTGCTTGGTTCCCTCCCCCGGATGGATACGGGCGAGGCGGAGAATACGAAATGACGCGGTCGGATGCGATGAAAAAAGCGGCGGCGGTGGCGGGCCTGGCCGTCGTGTATTTCGTCGCGGGGAAACTGGGGCTGCAACTGGCGTACGTGCAAGCGAGCGCTACGGCGGTTTGGCCATGCACGGGGATTGCGGTGGCGGCGTTGCTGGTGTTTGGGTACAGAGTTTGGCCAGGGATTTTGATTGGGGCGTTTCTGGTTAACTTGACGACGGCGGGTACCGTAGCGACGTCGATCGCGATTGCAGCGGGAAATACCTTGGAGGGGTTGGCGGGATGCTATCTGGTCAACCGGTTCGCGCGCGGTAAAGATGCTTTTGAGCGGGCTCAGGACATATTCAAGTTTGCGCTCTTCGCGGGAATGATTGCGACGGCGGTGAGCGCGACATTTGGAGTGGCGACGCTTGCGGCGGCGGGGTTTGCTAATTGGGAAGCGTTTGGGTCGATCTGGTGTACCTGGTGGCTCGGTGACGCAGTTGGCGCGGTGACAGTGACGCCGCTGCTGTTGCTCTGGTGGGAGAATCCTAGCCTCAGATGGACTCGTGAGCAAATTACGGAGCTGGCTTTTCTATTTTTGGGACTCTTTGCCACGGGCTGGGTCGTTTTTGGCAAACCGTTTCACTCCGAGCTGAAGAATTATCCACTGGAATATCTTTGTATTCCCTTTCTGATCTGGGCTGCGTTTAGGTTCGGCCGGCGGAAGGCGGCGACGGCGCTCTGCGCGCTTTCGATGATAGCGGTGTGGGGCACTTTGCATGGGTATGGCCCGTTCGCACGGGAATCGCAGAATACGTCGCTGCTGTTGATGCAGGCCTTCATGGGAATCATGGCCATTACGACGCTGGCTCTGGCTGCGGAAGTTACCGAACATAAGCACGCTGAGGAGCGCGTGCGGAATTTGGCGGTGAGCGATCCGTTGACGGGGCTGGCGAACTACCGGCAGATGGTGGAAGCGCTGGAAACGGAGATCAAGAGGTTTAGCAGAAACGAGCGACCGTTTGTGGTTTTGCTGCTGGACTTGGATGGGCTGAAAAAAATTAATGATGCGTTTGGGCATATCGTGGGAAGCCGGGCGTTGTGCCGGCTGGCCGATATGTTGCGGCTGTATTCGCGCGAGATGGATACGGCGGCGCGGTACGGCGGAGACGAGTTTGTGCTGATTTTGCCGGAGACGGATGCCGAGGCGGCGCGGCTGGTGGCGCAGAGGATTTCCAAGCGGTTGGCGGAAGATGGCGAAGAGCCGAAAATCTCTGTGAGCATCGGGACAGCCGCGTATCCGGGCGATGGGGAGACCGTTAACGAAATTTTGGGCGCGGCCGACCGCGACCTTTACCGCGAGAAGGGCGTTCCGAAGAGAAGGTCGTTGCTGCCGAGCTGATGTAGACCTTTCCATTTTGGAAGGCACCTGCCTTTTGGTTCTGCACAATTCATTTTTGGCTTTTGCAAATACAAGGACTTCCTTTTGTGAGCGTGGGTGGGGCCCTTACAGGGTAAACAAGCCCCACCCCTACAGAGTGTTACCGCCGGAGCAGTCCACATCACTTCAGAGCTGAGGCAGTTCACTTCACTTCAAATTGGCGTCGAAAAATTTGGCGGCCATGGTGGCGGTTTGCGCGTGGATTTCGTCACGGAGGATGCCGGCTTGGTCGATGCAGAGCTGCGGCTTGGTGCGGTCGCCGAGTTCGGCGCAGGTAGCGAGGAACGTGTAATGGCCAACGGCTTGAAGAATGGATAGCTGCGCGCCGGGAATTTTAGCGGCGAAAAACTTGGCGCTGGTTTCGATGGGAACGACTGTGTCTACGGAGCCGGCGACAATTTGGGTCGGGATTGTGATTTTTGCTAGAGATTCAGGCGAGAACGCTGGGCCGATCGCGGGAGCCATGGCGAAAATGGCGCGAATGCGTGGGTCGCGGTGAGATTTGGAGTTTTCTTCTAGTGCGGATTGGATCGTGGGATCGGACTTAGCTAACTCGGTAGCTTTGGCGAGAAGGCCGGGATACTCGAGCGTGTCATGGCACATGCCATCGGCTTTGGGAGACTTGCAAAAGTCCTGGAAACGAGAAAGCTCGGCGATGCCGCCGGCGATTTCAATCACTGTGAGACCGCCGAGGGAAAAGCCGGCTGCGCCGATGCGCTTGGGGTCGATGTGCGGGCCGAAAGTGGAGTCGGCGAGCATTTGATCCAGGAGGGCGCTTAGATCGTGGGCACGCTGTCCCCAGAGAATAGCGCCGGGGATTGTGTAGTCTTCGAGCGCGTTATTGCCGGGATGATTTACGGCGGCGGCGATGAAGCCGTGGGATGCGAGAGCGGAGCCGAACCACGCCATCATGGTCGAGGAGCCGCCGATGCCATGAGAGAGAAGAATCAGCGGGAATTTTTCTGGGGTTGCGATGAGATGAGCGTCCGGTGCGGCTTTTCCAGCTTTGCCGAATGGGTTATCGGCAGAGCCGATCCATTGCACTTGCTCGACGGCGGCGGGGTCTGCGGGATACCAGATATCGGTGATGAGAGCATGAGTCTTTGCGCCGCGCCAATCATAAGGTTCTGGCGGAGCGAATTGGCGGTGCATTACGCCCACTTTATAGAGAACAGCCTTTGGAGGGCCTGCTTGGGAGGTGCATTGAAAAATGAGTGAAGAGGCGACGCAGAGAGTGGCGATAATTACGCGAGTGAGGTTCATGTGGTTTCCGGGGCCATAGAATTTCAGAAATACTTTAGTCGATTTACGGTGGAACATGCGAGTTGTTACGAAGCAGGGGCGGGACGCCTAGACGCCGGTCGACTTCGAAAACCGGAGAAATCGTTATTCTCCTTCGTCCGTTTGGCCCGGTATCGTGAGGCACTTCGGGTGATGGCCTTGCTCGATTATGCGCTTCGGAGCGTGGTGGGTTCGATGTATATTGGCCGGGACGGGAGCTTGAGCCTTAGCCTAAACGGAAAGCTTCCGCCACAGCGTAATGGGGAAGGAATTGAGCATGCCCATTTACATTAAATACGGTTCGTTTTCCGGTGCAGTGGCAAATACGGGTGAATCGGATTGGATCGAAATTGATTCCTTTCAATTTGGCGTGGCGAGAAGTGTGTCGTCGCCGACCGGCGGCAGCTCGGGCAAGGAGTCGTCCACGCCATCGGTCGGCGAGATTGTGGTGACAAAGCCACCGCGCTATAGCCTGACCAATGTAAGAATTATGAATTCCGTTATTCGGCTCCAGCCGAGCTCAGGCCGCCAGCCAACTCCGGCTCGACCCCGCGTAGGGGCACCAGTGCCGCCATGGCTGAAGAACATTCTCGTCGAACTGCGCCCCTACATGAAACCCACGGGGACGATCCATCTCAGCGGGTTCCAATTCGATGCGAAGGAGTTGTCGAAGTTCGCGGGAGTGCCAGTGCGCGAGCTCCCGTAAGAGGAGCGCGTAGCCAGTGCGTGGTCGCATGCTTCGATCAGCTGGAATACGCGGATAGTTTTGCTCTCTCTCAGTGCGACACCTCGGACAATCCACACAAATGACACAGAGTTTATGGACAAGCAGCTTGGGCTGATTCTACAAGTGAGTCTCTCTCCCTCGCGGCCCTGTCCTTCCGGTCAGTAGTCTCCCAGGCACGACGGGCCGTGATGCTCGTCGCAGGTCCCCCAAGCGAATGGCAATATCGTTGGAATAGCTCAGGGTCAACCAACCTTCACCAACAAACTTGGCCCAAATTGTTGTGAGCGCTTGCAGAGCGGACAAAAGATGACTGACCAAATTGGAAGAAAGAAACGAGGAAGTTTCTCATCCCTTGAGATACTGAGCGTTGCTGCGATCCTGCTGATCTTAGTAATGGCGGCAATTCCGGTTCCGTATACGAGTTGGAACCGCGGGTTCCCGGGCTCAGGCACGGCTTTGGGCCGAGGATACGTCGCTGCCGATACGAGGGGCAGCGAGACGTTTAGCAGCACCGGTACGGGGAAGAACGCTTCGGTTGGTTATGCGTCCCAGGGATCACCATTCGAGGTAAGAACCGTGGGTCAGCGCGAGTTTTGTGCGGACATGCCAGGCGTGGTTCGTTTTAGCACCGCGGGTGCGCCTTGTAGAAACGGGAGGCTTGCCGCCAGGACCCCGCCGCTCCGCGAGCAACCGAGACCCTGAAACGCTTCCGGGTTGTTCCAAAACACGGCCTATTCTGGCATTTGAACGCCCTCCAACGTGAGGACAGACGGAAGTCTGTCCCACTTAGTCGTCAGAACTAGCAGAAGCTAGCTGTATTGGCTTTCGATTGTATGCGCTTGAGAAACGGACGCGGAGTAGCCAGAAGATCAGCAGGATCAGCGGAAGCAGGGTGAGGATTAGGTATAAGCCCGTACTGAAAAGCGCGGCGGGGAGATGTTGGCCGAGGCCAACCCTTGAGAGCAATCTGAGCGGGCGGTTCGAGGGTCCGAAGAAAAAAGAGCCTGAGGCAATGAACAGGCCGAAGCACATGCGCCAGAGATGACGCGCGATGCGCTTTGCTCCGAAGAGGCCGCCGCGCACGAGCATGCGAAGGTCTCCGGCGGCAGCCAACAGCATGATCGATCCCATGAAGAAATTCATTCCGACGGGGACGCCGTCTTGCGAACTCGCTCCGCTATGGACGATTTTTATGCCGCTCATCCAGGTGAGGATGCCGAGCGTTAGCGGAATCAGAAGCAGGATCCAATCGAGACGGCTGGTTTCGCCGTCTTTGCGCCTGGCGGTCAGCCAGGCTGTGCCGATCAGATAGAACGTCAGGATGCCGCCGCCGATGTTACTTGGTTGATGTTTCACGATGGCCAGGTAGGTTGCGCCGACTGCCATTGTGAGCATCGCCACGAAAAGCTCTTCCAGCTAGCACGTGGCGGGGAGAGCCTTTGCGGAAGACGATGGCGGCGGCGCCGGAGAACAGGCCAACGGTGCCAGCGCAGATGTGGATGAGCAGTATGGGTGAGTAAGGCATCGGGCTTTCTTAATGATATAGACGCCGGTGTAGCCCAATTATTTCACTACGCCCGTGGTCGCGAAATCGGCGTCAGCGGCATCGGGCTACCGCACAACGCAACCCCAAGACCCAGGTTGAAAAAACGAAGCTGAGGCTATCCGGCGCGCTAGACCACGATTGTCTCGCCGGGACGACTAATGTCATATGACTCGAATTCTTTGCGGTTATCGAGAAAAATCAGGCGTTGCCCGTTCGAGAACACGACGGACAACGTTCCATTCTCGCGCCCTTCAAAGCTTTCAATAGTGGCACCTAACAGGGACAACGTTCGGGCTGCAATCTGCACTGCACCCGGCTCGGGGTTCCAAGCCCATTCCTCTCGCCCATCAAAATAATTAAATTGGCTGTAGGCTGAAATCCTTACATCTTCATCGAAGCCAAAGATGATCTGGTAGACGCCAATGGCGATCTGTTCGACTTGTAGACCGCCAAGAAAACTTAAATCGAGATCTTTCTTCAGTCCGTACATATTGGTCCTCGGATGACAAACTCAAGTGAACTGGAGCATACCATCGCGCCGCAATGCTTGAAAAACGCGCCAAGCGAAAACTGACCGACCACCATCGATGGATGGGGATTGACAGGGTAGCGCATCCAGCATACCGTTCGCGGCCAATGAGAGAGTTGAGTTGGGGACGATGAAAGAACAAACTTTTGTGGGCGCTAATTGTTGCTGCGACTGTGGCGATTGCCGCGTCGCTGATGGATACCTGGGAGGTGGTGTCGCTGCCTGCGCTGGTGCCGGTGATTTTGCGGTGGGCCGCGATTGCTTTGCTTGCTGGGTATGCGGGGGCGAGGCGCTCACTGACGGCATGGATTTTGGTGGGGTTGGCGGCGGGGGCGGAGCTGGGGCACGACTGGCCGACCGCGGCGGAGAAGGTGCAGTTTTTGGGGACGATTTTTTTGCGGCTGATCAAGGTGATTATTGCGCCGCTTTTATTTGGCACGCTAGTGGTGGGGATTGCGGGACACGCGGATTTGAAGAAAGTGGGGCGGCTGGGGATCAAGTCGCTCGTTTATTTTGAGATTGTTTCGGTGATTACGCTGGTGATTGGATTTGCGGCTATCAATATCAGCCGCGCGGGCGAGGGTGTGCATCTGCCGCCAGTGGCAGGGGCCGCGCCGTTGAATGCTGTGCCGCACACGGCGGCGCAGCTTATTACCGATATTTTTCCGGAGAACATTGCGAAGTCCGTGGCTGAGGGGCAGGTTTTGCAAGTGGTGGTCTTCAGCATTTTGTTTGCGATGGCGCTGGCTTTGGTGCCGGAGCCGAAGCGGCGGCCGATGCTGGCATTTGCGGAGAGCCTTTCGGAGACGATGTTCAAATTTACGAATCTGGTGATGTACGCGGCGCCGATCGGAGTATTTGGGGCGATTGCCTACACCGTTGGGCATTTGGGGCTGGGCGTGCTTTTGCCGCTTTTGAAGTTGCTGGCGACGATGTATGTGGCGCTGATTGTTTTTATTGTGGGCGTTTTGTTGCCGATTGCTTTGCTGGTGAAGACGCCGCTGAAGGAGTTTTTGCGAGCGGTTACCGAGCCGGTGACGATTGCGTTTGCTACGGCGAGTTCTGAAGCGGCTTTGCCACGCGCGATGGAAGAGATGGAGGCGTTTGGGGTGCCGCGCGAAACAGTGGCGTTTGTGCTGCCTACTGGTTACAGCTTTAATTTGGGAGGATCGAGTTTGTATCAGGCGCTGGCGCTTATTTTTGTGGCGCAGGCGGCGGGGATTCATCTGACGATTGGGCAACAGACCGTGATGATGCTGACTTTGCTGATCAGCAGCAAAGGGACGGCTGGCGTGGCGCGGGCGTCGCTGGTGATTGTTTTGGCTACGGCGACTTCGTTTCATTTGCCGACTGAGCCTTTGTTTTTGTTGTTTGGGATCGATCAGTTGATGGATATGGGGCGGACTGCGGTGAATGTGCTGGGGAATTGTTTGGCGTGCGTGGTGGTGTCGCGGTGGGAGGGCGAGTTTCGGACGGAAGAGGCGCGTTGAATTCGGCGAGTTGGGGAAGCAACAACGTAAAGAAACGTAAAGAGATGACGGGCACGGCGTGCCATGCCCCTACGGGATTTAGGTTAGATTTCGCGGTAATTCAAGAGAAGAAGGCCGATCAGGACCAGGCAGCTGGGCCAGAGCCAAGCCATTCTGTCGCGCACTTTATTTTCGGCGGGGAGGCGAAGCTCTAGCCAGCGAGACCAGCCGGCTACGACTCCCAAGATTGCCAAGGGTGCGTGGCTTAGCTCGGCTAGGACTTCTTCTTTTATGTTGCCGAGACTGTGCGAGTGAGTGAGAAGCAGAGCGCTGGCTACGGCAACGAGCGCCGGGAAAATTAGGCGAGCGCCTTCGGACGTGACGCGGCCAGTTTGCACGCGCCATTCAAAAATCGCCAAGCCAATGACCAGCAACGAAAAAATCCGGTGAAGCAGGACTTCCGGATCTTGGAGAGTAACCCAAAAACCGTTGGGGCCGAGCGGCCACGTCTCGGGATCGCTTCGCAAGAAAAGAAAAAGTGAGAGACCGAGAAAGAGTAACGGCCAGTTTCGGGCCCAGGGGAAATGCTTTGTCTGCGCGAGAAAAGCGAGGAGCCCGATGGCCAGAACGATCAGCCCTGCCCAGTGATGGTTGTACTCTGACCAGGATTTTTCCGCGGGGGTGTTGGGGCGCGTTCCGGCTTGGCCGGGAACGAACGAAGCGGACGAAAGCGTGCCTCCGTTAAATGCCGTCACCTCTGCGGCGTAAACGTCTTCGGGGAGATCCTGGACGGCGGGGCTTGCCAGGCGCGGGATTTGTGGCGCGAGACGAGCGGCAATTTCCTGGCGCGAGACGCGATCATTTTTCAGATCGATGGCAGGCGGAAGAGAGGTCAGCGAAGCGGCGGTGAGAATGACGGTGATGCCGATGCCGAGTTCGGCTTCGCCAAAGCGCTTCAGGCTGGCGATGACCGAGCCGGCGGAGGGTGAACGGGCGATTTGAAAATTGAGGGCGCCGAGGAGTAGGAGCGTGCCGAATAGGATGACTTTTGTGGCGACCATGATGCCGTAGGACGTCCCGTAGATGGCTGGGATGGAGCCGACGTAGGCGAGACTCAGCGTGAATCCCGCGGCGGCGAGGACTGCGACGCTGATCAGTGCAAGTTTTGAAAAACGCGAGATGAGTTTACGAGCGAACTGATTATCCGGAGAGCGTGGGATGGCGATTAGAAGATAGAAGAGGCCGCCGAGCCACGTGGCCGTGGCGCCTTGATGGAGCGCCGTGACGACGGCGAGCGGAAAACGGTAGTCGAGACGAGCCATGGCGTGGCTGGTCATCATCGAAGAGACGAGGATGAGAGCGGCGGGTGCGAGCATGACTGCGTAGATTTTCGGAGACTGAACACCAACGAGAACCGCGATTGTTATGGCCGAAGCGATGGCGAGAATGCCGGCCAGGACGAAATTGGCGCCGCTGACGTCGCCCATGGTCATGTCGGCGGACTGCATCAGGATCAAACTGCTAGCAAGAATGTAGGCCATTTGCATGACGGCTAGCGCAATGGCGGCGCGTCGAATCCAGCGAAGACAGACTTTGTTGACTGCTTCGGATGGCGAGTTTGCGCTGCGCGCCACGAAATTTAGAAAGACGATGCCGCCGATAGTGAGCGACCCGAAAGTCAGCGTGCCGCCGCGGAAAAGGACGGAGAGGAAGCCGAAGATTTGGAGTAGACGGGCCAAGAAGTAATCTCAGGGCTGCGTAACTTTAAACGGAATTTCGCCGCGGGTGATGTGGCCGTCGGAAGCAAGGACTTGCCAGCGGATGCGATATTCGCCCGGGATTAACCCTTGGGCTTGCGAGGCCAGAATGTCCGCGGGTGCGTCTTTGCTGATCGCCAGCAATTGTGTGGAAGCGTCGGGCGAGACAAGCGTAAGACGCGAACGAGTGGCGTCGATGCGAACGTTGAAGCGCAGCTTAATGGGGATGCTGGGGCCGACGACGGAGGTGTTGATGGACGGGCTCGATTCCAACAGGATGGCATGCGCGAGGACTGGCAGGGCCATTAGGAACATGGCAGTGCCCGCAAAGAGGGACACTGCAAGACGAACTCTGTAACCTGGGCGCATCGCTCTCCACTTCGCACGAAAGAAATGGCTCGTGACGAGCCTCCGTTGAAGACACCAAGAAAAATACCTATTTGGAACTAAGAACTATGTTATTGCAATCCGACAAGACTGCCAAGTTGCGAAACCAGTTTGCGGGTCGCAAGCAACTAAAATCCGAGAATAAGGATGGGGTGAAGAAACTGCTGCATGCCACGACTTGGCGGTCAATTTGCGCTTCTTACGAAAGGGAAAATCGTCATAGGAATCGGTTGGGCGAATTTTTTCTTGAGATACCAGCACGGAAGATCGCCGTTGTGCGGAAACAGCGCATGGACGCACACGCCGGTTTGCTGGGGCTGAACTGGATCGACGTCATATTCAGTCTTGCCGCCCTTTTCGCCAATGGCCAGAATGCGCAGCGAAGTTATGGTTTCGTAAGGGTCGTTTGGTGTCGCGTGAGTCATGCGCATACGCACAGAGGCAAAATCGCCGACATAGACGATCGCGACTGCTACGCCGAGCGCAATCAGACTGCGTTTGACGATGGTCCGGGCTAGGCTCAAGCGGACAATTCCTCACACTAGGTTGAATAAATAAGAGACGCGCGACACGCGGCGCGGCTTCCCATTTTCAGGCAACAGCTACTGTTTTTCCTTCGGGGCCTCGGTGGCCGGGCCAATCTTGATGGTGGACCCGAACCGCTTGTAATTCTCGTAACGAACCGTCATGCGAATGCGAACGCCGCCGCTGCTGAATTGCAGGGTGTCCTCGGAGTGCGTGTAGGTCGGAAACCAGTAATTGCCTTCGATATTTTCACGGAATGTTTCGAAACGCGGGAACACGTTCTCCTGGCCGTGTTTTTTTATGTCGGGGACCGCTTTGCCGTCGGTTTTGACGATGCCGAAATCTTTTTGGTCGACCCAGATGCGGCCTTGGAAATAGCGCTGATTTTTTTCCAATTTCTTTGGCGCAACGTCGAAAACGTAGGCATTGATTTCATCGAGTTGCTGCTGACCTGCGTATTTTACGTCGTACTTCTGCACTTCGTCGGAGGTGAGCACGAACGGCTGCACGTGCTCGAGGTCGTCGAAATCCTGTTGCGACATCTGGATACGCTGGAGCGACGGAGCCGGAGCGTCGGTGACATGTTCCGTGCGCTTGCCGGCGGGAGTGAAAACGATGTCGCTGGTCATGCGATACTCGCCGTCGGGACGTCCCGAATATTCGTCGATGGTTTGAATCACGAAAGTCTGGGTGTAAGTGTAATTGTCGCGCTCTTTTTTGAACTCGAGCTCGCGTTCGGCGAACTTTTGAATAATCTGATCGGTGGGGATTTTGGGCGGATCGGTCGAAAGAGGAGACTCTGTGGTCGTCTGGTGCGGCGCAGTCGAGTTTTCGTGTGAGATACGCGGTTGGGGCAACGGCGTGGGCGTAGGCGCGGAGTAGGACGGAGGCGGCGGCAGCGGGCCGGTCTGCTGGGCCGCAAGCGGCAGCGACGCGAAGAGCGAGACTGAAACCATCGCGAGCGTTAACACGGCCGGTGCGGAGAATTTCTTGATCGGTTCTCGAACGATTGGCTGCATTTCTTCCCAATTCCTTTCCAGCTGGGCGGTAGCCTGAAACCTAGGAGCTTCAGAATAACGCCGGGGTTGCTTCACGTCCAGCACGTCCAGAAAGATGCGGAAACCGAGTTGCGAATAGTGTGATGCACAAGAGGCCGCCAGGTTCCCGGCGGGGTGTGATAAACTTTTGAAGTAAACCCCGGTGGGGCCGTGGCGCAGTTGGGAGCGCGCCTCGATGGCATCGAGGAGGTCGTGGGTTCGAATCCCATCGGCTCCACCAAGTTTTATCGTGTGTTCTTATGCCGTTCTTTGTTTATATCCTCCGGAGTGAATCGACAGACCGCTTCTACATAGGCCAAACGCAAAACCTTGAAGAGCGCTTGTCCTATCACAATGCCAACTATTCCAAAGCGCTGAAAAACCGGGGTCCATGGAAGCTGATATATCAGGAACCTTTCCTAACCCGTTCAGAAGCTGTTCGGCGGGAGCGGCAACTTAAATCTTGGAAAGATAAGATCATGATTGAACGCCTGGTGAGCGCGTCCCGGTGACACCGGGAAGGTCGTGGGTTCGAATCCCATCGGCTCCACCAAAAAAACCTGCTTGGTTTTCGCTACATTTCAAGTGACTATAAATCTCAAGTGACTATAAATCTAGATTCTCGCTCGCGAGGACCGCTCATGCCCATGCTCCGAAAATTATTGCCCATTCTTTGTTTCGCTGTGTTTGCAGCATTCCACGTGACCCAAGCGCACGCACAGACCACAGGCGGAAAGAAATTTGCGACCGAGGTCCCGTTGCTCGATTGCGATGGTATGCCGTGTATCGAGGCAAAAATAGGTACCGGCCCTAACCTGAAAATGGGAATTGATACCGGAAACGTGGATTCTGTTCTGGACACGCCCTACGCCGAAGCGGCTGGATTGAAGCCGACAGGGTCGTTGCCTGCCGGTGCACCTCCGGGCATGTACAAGACAGAGATTCCCTCTATCAGCGTAGGGAGCGTAAAGCTTACGAATGTGGGGACTTTGGCGATGGTCCTCACGGATATGATCTCGCAAAAACAAATGCCGCACGTGGATGGAACACTGGCGTATACCGCTTTTAAAGATCGCATCCTGCAAATCGATTTCGTGGGGCGTAAGGTCCGCATTTCGGAAGTGTTGACCTCGCCCGCTGAATGCACGGGAGCCTGCGACAAAATTTCGCTGATCAAGTTCGGAAATGGGGGACCGCCCATCGTAGTGGCGGACGGATTTGAAATTAATGGAAAGAAGGTGTCCGCGCAGGTGGACACGATGTATAGCGGGACGCTGCTGGTCTATACGGCTTCGATTGAGAAACTGCAGCTTGGCGCGGCGGCGAAGACCGATAAGTCGCGGGATTTTCCTTTCACGGATGGCGGCGTGAAGATGAAAGAAGCTCCGGCGGAGAAGGAAACTTTTCGCGGCTTGACCTTGAGCGGCCCTGCGCCGCTGGTGTACTTCCCTACTGCGGACGTGCACGAACCGGATGGCTTGTTCGACGCGACCGTGGGGTTGGAGTTGTTCTACAAGGCAGTATTGACCTTGAATTTTCACGACATGACGATTTCTGTCGAAAAACGCTGAGGCTGCGCTATTGAGACTCGCTATATGTTGAGTCGTGCAGGCCAATAATAAAGGCGGCAGCAGAGCTGCCGCACTCCATACGATCAGCCAGCAGAGGCCGAGGCGCGCAAGTGAGAGAGAAACGCGTGGTGCGCGCGGGATAGAGAGCGCCCGCGAAGCGTGACGGCGCCGATGGTACGGACTGCGGCGGGATCGTCCAGGCGCACAAACCGGCATCGCGATTTTTTGTCGATGGCCATTTCCGGAACGATGGAAACGCCCATGCCGGCTCCCACCATGCTGAGTAGGCTGCTGAACTGGCCGCTTTCAAAAATAATTTGCGGATGAAGACGTGCGCGGTCGCACGCCGCGACGGCGGTATCGCGGAAGCAGTGGCCGTCGCGCAGAAGCAAAAAAGGCTGGGTGCGCAGGTCTTTGAGAGAGAGCGAGCGCCGCTTGGCAAATTTGTGGTCTCGCGGCAGCGCGGCAAAGAGGGGTTCCGTGAGCAGAGGGAATGTTTCGAATTCGTGGCCGCGGATAGGCAGGGCGAGAATCGCGAGATCGGCTTTGCTGGCGCGCAAGAGCTCGAGAAGGGCCGGCGTGATTTCTTCGACCACCGTGAGCTGGACTTGCGGATATTTTCGCGAAAAACGCGTGAGGCGCTGGCGGAAGAAAGTAGGGCGCAACGGTTGGGATCACGCCGATCGTGACGGAGCCGCCGATGGAATCCTTTTGCTCGACGACGTCGCCCCGCGCCGCTTCGAGTTCGCGGAGGACAGCGCGGGCCCGCGGGAGAAAAGTCTGCCCGGTTTCCGTGAGACGCACGGAACGGCCGAGCCGGTCAAAGAGGCGAGCGCCAAGTTCATCTTCGAGTTTCATGATTTGCTGCGAAAGCGAAGGCTGCGACACGTGAGACTGCTCGGCGGCGCGGCTGAAAGAGCCAGCTTCCGCAACGGCGCAGAAGTAACGAAGTTGATGAAGCTCCATAGGCTATGCCTATCCATCGTATCCGAACTATATATTGGAAGTATAGCAGCCGCGCGCCTACCCTCCTTGAAGCGCGCAGATTTCTGCCTTGAGAGGCCGATTCTGCAAGCGAACTGAGGAGGAATCATGGCGGAAGAAAAAAAGATAATGACGACGGATGCAGGCCGGCCGGTGGGCGACAATCAGAATTCGCTCACGGTTGGGCCGCGCGGTCCGGTCGTATTTGAAGATTTTCTGCTGTTCGAAAAAATGGCGCACTTCAATCGGGAGCGCATTCCGGAGCGCGTGGTGCACGCGAAAGGTTCTGGCGCGCACGGGCATTTTGTCTGCACCAGCGAGGAGATCACCAAGTACACGACGGCGAAGCTGTTTAATTCCGTGGGCAAGAAGACGCCGACGTTTATTCGTTTTTCCACGGTGGGCGGAGAAAAGGGATCAGCGGATACCGCGCGCGACCCGCGAGGCTTTGCGCTGAAGTTTTATACCGAAGAAGGAAATTGGGATATGACGGGGAACAACACGCCCGTCTTTTTCATCCGCGACCCGCTGAAGTTCGGCGACTTTATTCACACGCAGAAGCGCGATCCGGAGACGAACCTGAAGTCGCCCACGATGATGTGGGATTTCTGGTCTCTGTCCCCGGAATCGCTGCACCAAGTGACGATTCTCTTCTCCGATCGCGGAACCCCAGACGGCTACCGTCACATGGACGGCTTCAGCAGCCACACGTTCAGCTTGATCAACGCCAAGAACGAGCTCTTCTACGTGAAGTGGCATTTCAAGACCAAGCAAGGCATCAAGAATTTCTTTCGCGAGCAAGCTGGCGCGCTGGAAGGCGCTGATCCGGACTATTCGCAGCGCGACCTTTTCCACGCCATCAAGAATGGGAATTTTCCGAAGTGGCGCGTGAGCGTGCAGATCATGCCGGAAAAAGATGCGGAAACGTATCACATCAATCCGTTCGATCTCACAAAGGTGTGGCCGCACAAAGACTATCCGCTGCATGAAGTCGGCGAACTCGAACTCAATCGCAATCCGGAGAATTATTTTGCGGAAGTCGAGCAAGCGGCGTTCGAGCCGCGAAACGTCGTACCCGGCATGGGTTTTTCTCCGGACAAAATGTTGCAGGCGCGGCTGATTTCCTATCCCGACGCGCACCGGTACCGTCTTGGCGTGAATTACGATTCCCTGCCGGTGAATAAGCCGCAGTGCCCGTTCCATACCTATAACAAGGATGGCGCGATGCGTTTCGATGGCAATGGCGGCGCGGCACCAAATTACGAGCCGAACAGTTTTGGCGGGCCGACTCAAGATGCGCGATTACACAGAGCGGCCGAAGATGGTAAGCGGCACAGTGGCGAGGCACGATCATCGCAGCGATGCCGATTACTATTCTCAACCGGGAAATTTGTTCCGCCTGATGCCGGCGGATGCCAAGCAGCGGCTGATTGACAATATCGTCTCGCAGCCTCGGCAATGGCGTGCCGCAGCGAATTCAGGAGCTGCAGATTCAGCACTTCTACAAAGCGGATCCCGCTTACGGAGGCGGCGTCGCGAAGGGGTTGGGGCTGAACATCGATACGATCATTGCGAAGAAGCAGGCCAGCGCGGCGGATTGAGCTCGCGCGAGCGTATAGGCAAGCTGCTGGCTCGTCCGCATCAACTAATGAACGGAGCGAATTTCGATTCGCTCCGTTTTCGTTTTTCGGCTTTATTTGCCTTAGAAAGGTTGCAAACAACAACTTCGGCCATTTACTTTCGAGCTTTGATCAATGCGCCCGGGCCGGCTGGGGCGCAGCATGCTGCGCCCCTACAAGGGATTCGCGGAGGGTTACCGATTGCGGGTGAAGAGAACGACGTCGCTGTTGATGGAGCCGCGCGAGAGGGCGATCTTGCTTCCATCGGCCGACAAAGAAATTCCAAAGATGCGTCCTGAATTGAAATGCGTGAGCTGCACAGGTGGCTTGCCGTTCAGCGGATAGGTCCAAACATTAGGCGCTCCGGAGCGTGCATCTACATAGGCCAAGGCCTGCTGACCTGGGAACCAGCGCCCATCACGCAGCTTTCCCAAGCCGGGCGAAGGATCCAAATAAGCGATGGGGACAGAGCCGTCCAAAGTAGCCTGACCAACGCTGAGTTTGTTGCCCACCTGACTTAGGACCGCGAACAAGATGTGCTTTCCATCCGGGGCGAGATTGATGCCGACCACGCTGGTGGAAATCACGGGGGAGTCCGGGCCGCCGTCGAGAGATACTTTGCGCAAATTGCCGCCAGCGAGAGATTCATCCTCGCTAACGTACGCTACCCATCGACCCTCCCGCGGACAAACCGGGTAGACTTCACCGATGCCATGGGTCAACTGCACGACATTCGTTCCGTCTGCGTCGGTCTTCCATATATGATTCCCGCCCGTGTTCGACACGAACACGACAGAGCGGCCGGAATCACAAATCACGGGAGCGCTGTGATACTGCGGCGGGCCCGCAATAACCTGGGCAGCGCCGCCCGCCAAATCCACGGCGGAGAGATCCCAGTTCCCGGAATCATTCGAGGAAAAAACAATCCTTTGAGGAGTGGCAAAGTCCAGCCCATGCAAGCCGTCGTTTCGCCCCTGCGTCACTTGTTTAATGTCATCGGGATGATCGCTGGGAGCGACCCAAATGCTAGCGTTGACGTCGGTTTGCACAGCGACAATTGTGTCCGTATCGAAAGCCAGGCTCGCGGTGTCGTAGTCCTCTAGATCGTTAGTCACGCGCTGTATTGCTCCGTCTGGATAAGATACGTACCAGATTTGCGTAGGATCTCCCGCGCGCTCCTGAGCGGTGAGAAGCAGGCCCTTTCCGTCCCGGGTCCAAAGCATATTTCGAATCACTCTCCAACGAGTGGGCAGATTCTGCACCTTCTTGGTGGCAAGATCGAGGGCCTGCAGGTGGGCGCGCAGGCCTTGCGGATCCTCGTCGACCAGTGCGTCAAACGCAATGCGCTTTCCATCAGGCGACCACGCCGGTGCATAGTGTGGCGAGTTCCATTTCATCAGGTCCGTGCGGCCAGTTCCGTCCGAGTTTATTGTCGCGAGGCATAGTTCCGGCTCTCCGCAACCCAAGGAGAAAAACGCAATTTTCGTCCCATCGGGAGAGAGCGTGAAACTGGTTGATAAATGTTCCATGAGCTTGCGAGGGGTTCCCCCGAGCACGGGAATGACGAACAGTTGCAGATCACGCGATTTGTCCGTGGGAGCTTTCGAAAAATAGATGAAATTTCCATCGGCAGAAAATAGGGGCGAGGTTATATATGCCTGCGGGGCCGGTGGGATCAGTTGCTGCGCGCTGGAGGCAGCGGTTTGACGAACCCACAAGCTTTCTTGCCCGCCGTCACGGACTACATACGCAACGTATCGGCCGTCGGCAGAGACCGCCGAGGCCGTCACATTGCCGTTCGATGTAAGGCGGGAGATACGGCCATTTGTAACCAGCGGCAGGCGATCGAGGTCACTTTTTGCATTAAGGCGTTTCCAGCCGAAAAAGGCGCCAACAGCGATGGCCAACACCACGAAAACTATCGCGAGCGTACGCATCGCTCCAAAGGACGGCGCAGCAGTTTGCGGCAGCGCGATGCCGGTTCTGCCGGAACTGCTATCGCGCCTCAGTCGCTTCAAATCTGCTTGCAACTCTCCGGCTGACTGGTAGCGCAGGTCTCGATCTTTTTCTAATGCCTTGTTAATAATGCGTTCCAGCTCTGGCGGCACCTCGGGATTCAATCGCACGGGCGCTACCGGCACGACATGCAGTATCGAGTCGTAAATCGCTGCCGTGGAATCTCCGCGGAACGGGAGCGCTCCTGTAGCCATTTCATAGAGCACAACGCCAAAGGAAAAAAGATCGGTGCGAGGGTCGAGCGGCTTTCCGAGAACCTGCTCGGGAGACATGTAAGACACTGTACCCAGCGCCGTTCCGGGGCTCGTCAGATGTTCTTCTGAAACCGTTTTCACTCTCTCCAACGAACGAGTTGCCGTTGCATCGCCGAGAGGCATAACACCTGTAACTTTTGCGAGACCGAAATCCAAAATCTTGGCCTGTCCTCGATTTGTGACGAAAAGATTCGAAGGCTTCAGGTCGCGATGGATGATTCCCTTCTGATGAGCCGCGTCGAGAGCATCGGCCATTTGAAGCGCGAGCTCGACCAACCTGTCGATCGGCACAGGCTTCCCGCCAATTTCATGCTTCAGCGTGTGGCCTTCTAAAAGCTCCATAACGAGGAAGGGCTGCCCGTCGTGAGCGGCGATCTCGTGAATCGTGCAGATGTTGCCATGATTGAGAGCCGAAGCCGCACGGGCTTCCCGCTGGAACCGCTCCAGGGCTTGAGGACTCTTTGCGAGGGCTTCAGGCAGGAACTTCAACGCGACGTGACGGCCGAGGTTGATGTCTTCCGCTTCGTAGACGACGCCCATGCCGCCTCCTCCCAGCGTGCGGAGGATTCGGTAGTGCGATACCACGGTCCCGATCATGGAGGGGAGTTCAGGCAATTTGCTTCCAACTTGGAGATATGGAGCTTACCAGGCGGCCATAGGTCCTGCCTGTTTTCAGATCGAATCCACTGGGCAGAAAGTATTGTCTGCCAACGCCAGCAAGTCAACCAAAGAGGAAATCCGGACCGCGAAATTGCTATTGCACCAATGTTGTATGGATTGGACGCAACAACCCGCTTTAACACACGGTCTGAAACTAAATATTCTCCGATATCGTCTAGAATGGCAGGCCTATGGCAAAGCTCACCTTTCTTGGCGCGGCAGGCACGGTCACCGGATCGAAATATCTCGTGGAGGCTGCAGGCAAGAAGCTCCTCGTCGATTGCGGCATTTTTCAGGGTTCCCAGGAACTCAGCGAACGAAACTACAAGCCATTGCCGGTTGATCCTAAGACGATCGACTTCGTGGTGCTGACCCATGCGCACTTGGATCACACTGGCTGGCTACCGGTGCTCGTAAAGGATGGTTATCGCGGCCCGATCTTCGCAAATCCCGCGACGATTGATCTCACCGGGCTTCTCCTGAAGGATTCGGCCCACCTTCAGGAAGAAGAGGCCCTTCACGCAAAGACGAACAAATATAACAATCACGAAATCCGCGAGCCGCTTTATGTGACGGACGATGTCGATCCTGCGCTGAGGCTATTAAAACCCGTGCCGCGCACCGGGGCATTCGATATAAGTCCGGAGTTTCATTTCACGGCGTTTGATGCTGGGCACATCCTGGGCTCGACCAGCCTGGAATTAGTCATCACGGAAAACGGAAAGAAGATCGTGGTGGTGTTTTCAGGGGACATCGGCCGATATGACCAGCCGATTTTGAATGACCCAATAACACCGGCATCGAACGCGGACGTGCTACTTTGCGAGTCCACCTATGGCGACCGCGAGCACGCGCCGGGCGACCCAGCAGAGTTGCTGGCTGGGATCGTAAACCGGGTTTCGCAACGCGGCGGATCGATCGTGATACCGGCGTTCGCTATCGGGCGCACGCAAACGTTTATGTACTACTTGCGCCAGCTCGAGGATCAGCAGCGCATTCCGCAGCTTCCGGTATACGTAGACAGTCCCATGGCGTTGAGCGCCACGGATCTTTACTTGAAATATAAGGATGACCACGATCTGGAATATACGCGCGAGGAGAGCGGCGGCAAGGGCGACCCGCTGGACGTCCATCATTTTCACCTGACGCGGTCGGTTGAAGAATCCAAGGCCATCAATAACGTCAAGACACCATGCATCATCGTCTCCGCGAGCGGAATGGCCGCGGGAGGCCGCGTTTTGCACCACCTGGCTCGGCGGCTGCCAGATGCGCGAAATGCTGTGATCCTGGGTGGCTTTCAGGCGCAGGGAACGCGCGGACGCGCCTTGCAAGAAGGCGCGAAAATGTTGAATATCTTTGGGCAGCAGATTCCTGTCCACGCAGAAATCGTGGAAATGGGACAGTTGTCCGCGCACGCCGGGAAAAGCGAACTGTTGCGATGGCTGAGCGCTCTGCCCGCCCCTCCGGAGCAGACCTATTTGACCCACGGCGAACCGCAGGCTGCTCAAGCTTTGCAAGCTGCCATTGAGGACAAGTTCAAATGGAAGGCCGCAGTGGCCAGGTACCTGGATACCGTTGATTTGTAAGCCTGATGGATTCTAGAAATATTTTTGGACAATCAGGAAACTAAAATCGCGCTGCCCTCGTCTATATAGCTAAGACCACTCGCGGGGTAGGGGGCTAACCACCACAGGGCAACCGACCGTCAGTTCCCTACCCCATAAAACTCTGTATTCTGTTGTATTTCCGAGATTTACATAGAATTTAGAAGTATCTGAGCTGTCTCGTGAGTGAGGGCTGGACTTCAGAGAATTTCCAGTAATTTCTCGACAGTCAGTTGGGCTTCTTGAAGAATGGTACGGAGAGTGCCCGGACGCAGGGTCTTATGATTCGGTACGCTCACGCGGGCGAACGGAGACTCTCGTCGAAGGATAACGTGGCTCCCTCGTTGCCTCTGGATTACGAAGCCAATCCTTTGTAATGCCTTGATGAGATCGCGCCCGGAAAGATCGGTAGGCAGCTTTGTCATTAAACGGCTGCTGTAACTTCAACGTATTCTCGACCATCCTCGGTGGGTATAGGTTCTCCGGCAGCTTTGACGTCCTCTAGATAGAGCTCCATTGCCTCTTCGATATTCTTGAGCGCTTCCTCGCGCGTGTCCCCTTGAGAAACGCAGCCGGGGAGAGCGGGCACGGTGGCCACGTAGCCTCCGTCATTCTCGCGCTGTAGGACAACCGTGTATTTCATGTCGTATTCCTTTAGAAGCCCCTATAAACACTCCAAATATTACTCCTGTGCAACGCAATCGTAAATAAAACTTCTTGCAGGCGCAGGAGGTTAGATCTGCGTTTTTACAGCAGCCAATCATCATCGAGCGCCGTGCGCAGCTAGTCTAGCTAGCCTTTCCTCCGCGGCGGCGAGCGTGGTCTCCTTTTTGCAAAAGGTGAAGCGGACCTGTGACGCCCCGTCTTGGGCATCATTGTAGAAACTGGAGCCAGGGACGACTGCGACGCCGATTTTTTCAACTAGAAATTTGGCGAATGAGACGTCTCGCGAGCCCGCTGGGTATTGTTCAGCAGGAAAATCGAAGCGCGAGATGTCAGTCATGATGTAATACGCGCCGAGCGGCTTGTACACCGTGAACCCGGCAGCCGTGAGAATTTTGAGCAAGCGCTCGCGCCGCACCGTGTAGTCTGTTGCAAGCTTGTCGTAGTAGGACTGCGGCGATTTCAAAGCGATAGCGCCAGCCTGCTGCAAGGGCGCTGCTGCGCCAACCGTAAGAAAGTCGTGGACCTTGCGGATTGCGGCGGTTGGCTCGGGCGGAGCGATGGCCCAGCCGACGCGCCAGCCTGTCACGCTGTAAGTCTTGGACATGCCGTTGATCACGATGGTGCGGTCGCGCATGCCGTCGATGCGCGCCATGGAGATGTGCTCTGTGCCGTCGTAAAGAATGTGTTCGTAGATTTCATCAGTGATGCAGAACGCGTTCCATCGGACGCAGAGGTCGCGAATAAATTCGAGTTCGGCTCGTGTGAAGACTTTTCCGGTGGGGTTGTTGGGCGTATTTAGAATAATCGCCTTGGTGTGTGGGCCGAATGCCGCCGCCAACTCTTTCTCATCAAAAGTCCAGACAGACTTTTCGTTTTCCGGAGGCCGCATCTTCACGAAGCGGGGCTTGGCTCCACTCAAAATCGCGTCCGGGCCATAATTTTCATAGAACGGCTCAAATACTACGATCTCATCGCCAGGATTAATGATGGCGAGCATCGTGGACATCATCGCTTCCGTCGAGCCACAGCAAATCGTAATCTCTCGTTCTGGATCGACGCGTACACCCTGTGTCCGTTCAAATTTCTCGACGATGGCGTCGCGCAGCGGCTTCGCGCCCCAGGTTATCGCGTATTGGTTGATGTCGTCGGCGATGGCTTGCCGCGCCGCTTCCTTGATTTCCGCCGGTGCAGCAAAGTCGGGAAAACCCTGCGAAAGATTGACGGCGCCGTGCTTCATGGCCAACCGTGTCATCTCACGAATCACAGATTCGGTGAATTGTTCTGCTTTAGCGGAAAGCATTCGGCGCGCTGCCTGCGCCATGCCGGATTCAGAGGGATTCATTTAACCTGCCACACGAGAGATTGTCTGAGCAAAAGACTGTCAGTGCAATTGAGCCGCACGCACATCGTCCGGCGAAAGCTTATCAGCCTGGCCAGCCGCCGAAGAAGACGGCGCGCCCGACTGACCGTAAATCATCCGGTAGACTTCGGAATTGCGCAAGACGATTTGCACGTAATCGCGGGTTTCGGTGAAAGGAATGGACTCGACAAGCTCGGGAATTTCGTCGTAGTTGCGCTCGGACTTCCAGAGGGCGATGCGGTCTTCGCCAGCGTCAAACGCCGCCAGCGCATATTCAGGCGCTCCGGTTAATCGCACTAAATTGGAAATGTACAGCATGCCGAGCCGGATGTTGTAGTCAGGCTCAAAAAGTTTCTTCGTCGAAAAGCTCACGCGAAGCTGCTTGGCAAGAAGTTTTCCCGTCTTAGGCTCAACCTGCATCAGCCCAATCGCGTTCGTAGGAGAAAGTGCATCGGCCTGGAACGTCGACTCCTGACGCATCAGCCCTGCTGCGAGCAAAGGATCAAAATTATTCTTCGCTGCCTCGCGGCGAATCACTGCCTCATAAGGGAGCGGATAAAGCACTTTCCAAACGTTCACCGGCAAATCGTCGATTTTGCGCGCATCGAAATTGGGAACGATGATGCGCCCGTAAGCCATGCCCGCGGCAAAATGGCCCTGGTCGAAGGCAACTTGCGCAGCCTCGTACAAAAATCGCGGCGACGAAGTGGCGAAATATGCGTTCTTCAGCTCCAGTTCGGCGCTGGCATCGAACGCAATCGTGCGCAACGCTTGCGCGCGCGCCCAGCGGTCGGCCGCAGCAGCAGGAATCGGTTCATCAAAAGACCGCAGAGGCGGGGGCGGCGGAATTTTGTCCAGTATCTCCGGCGAATCTCCTTCGGCGGGTTCCAGCTTGCTTAGCCGCGCCGCCGCGGCATGCGCAAAGTAGGTCTGCGGAAAACGATCAACATCCTTCCTGTAGTAACTCCGCGCCTCGGCTATTTTTCCGTTGCGCTCGGCAATGCGGCCGAGCCAATAGACCGCGTCGGATGTGTTGGCCGATGCCGGATATTTCACCAGGAAATTCTTGATCTTATCTTCCGCCTCGGGCTGCCGGTTGAGATAAGTCACCCACGCCGCGCGCCACTCTGCATTGAATGCATTTCTACCACTCGGGAAAGAGTCCACGACGCGTTGGTAGTAGCTGGCGGCCTTGGTGCGGTCAAGGCCTACCCAATAATAGTTCCCCGCCGCCATGAAGCCCTCTTCATTCCATTTGCTCAGCGGATATTTCTGCGTAAGCTCGGTGAGGGTCGCGAACATTTCGTCGTACTTTTTCTCGCTCCGATAAAATTGTGAGAGCACATAAAGGCGCTCCGCATCGACTTCGGCATCCGGCGTCTTCAATGCCGCCACAAGTTTCGCCGAACCCTTCTGTTGCACCTTCGCTTGCGCAACGCGAAGCTCGGCCAGTTGGCGATTGGGATTTTGTGGATCGTTGAGCATTCCCAAAAGCTTCTCAAATTCCGCTCGCGCCTCTTTCCATTTATGAGCGTCATAGAACGCCTGCGCCCGCTGCTGCTGTAGTTCCACGCCGGGGTAGGGATATTCCTTGCCCATCTCGTGCAAAATTTTCTTCAGCGCGGCGTCCGCCGCTTTCGCCTCGTCGCTCTGGGAGTACTTGTAGAAAATCGTCTGGTAGTCCTTGGCGGCTCGCGGAAGCTGATGCAGCGACTGGTAAGCCTGAGCTCTCTCGATCAACAACGTGGACTTGCTTCCCGTCGCCGGATAAGAATTCAACGCATCAATGGCATCCTGCGCACGACCCTGTTCGACGGCCAACGGCGCAAGGCTCAAGAGCAATTGCTCCTTCATCGCCGTATTTGGATAGTCGTGCTGCACCGTCTCCAAATCAGCTAACGCTTCATTCGAGCGGCCCAGAGCACGCTTCGCCTGCGCCGTCCAATAAAGGACGTACTCGCGCAGAAGTGTGTCAGCGCTTGCTTTGGTGAACCATGCTAAAGCTTGCTGCGCGTGCCCCTGCGATTGATCTTCGAAGCCGAGCGCAAGTGCAGCACGCGCCCCCCAAACGTTCGGTGCATTTTTCGCCGCAAACGCGGAAAGATTGTTGTAGGCCCCGGGCGCTGCGTTATGAACTTCGCGCGCCAGTCCCGAGAGTTCTTTTCGAAGCGCCTGATCTTCCGGAGTGTCCCCAGCCACAAGCCCCTGAATGGCTGTATCGGGTTTGCATCCCACACGGCATGGGACTGCCGGCGGTTTTTTTATTTTTTTCTTTTTCTTTTGCGAAGACTGCGCAAGAAGTTCCGACGCACCGCCGGCGAATAGCATTAGCACCAGCAGCACGGCGCAAACGCTTCGCGCCGCCGTGGCCCATGAACCTGCCGCAACAGAATTTCTGGCTGCGATCTTAGCGATGTCGCGCGGGCGTGGCGTACGGATAGTCGCCGAGAGCGTGAGGATCGCCCTCCGCAAGTATTTCCACCGCCCAGCGATAAAAGTAATCCACTGGGTGGTCCATGATGGGTTTGAAACGCCGGTCGTATTCTCGATGAGCTTTTTCAATGTCGTCTTTCAATCGAATGCAAAGATCCTTTTTCTCGCGCCCGAGCCGAACTTGCTCTGGTCTAAGCATCTTAATATCTTGCATCGAAACTTTCGCCACCCGATTTGCCCGCCTGTGCAATTCTTGTTCTTCCGGCGTTAACTGGTTGACGTCAAAATCGCTTCCGAACTCTGCTTCCGTGGAAACTGCCGGAGCCTCAGGCTCGATCAAGTCGATTGCTTCCGCCTCGGTCTCCAGTTCGATCAAGGGTTCCGGTTCGATATGCGCCGGTTCTATATGTGATGCAGCAACAGGAGCAACGGGCGGCTCAACACGCGGCGGCGCATGGACAGAAGCTTGCGCAGTCGATTGAACGGGCGCCTGCGCCATCGGCGTGGGCACCGCAGGATGCGGACGCACTGGCTCCGCTGCAGGCTCGGCCCCAGCCGTACTGATTAAATGCGAGATTTGGGCTTCCAGCGGAGAGCGCTGCCCAGGCTGCACCGACATCGTTACGAATCGCGACAATACTTCCAGCGCCGCTGACAACGACGCCGCCGAAGTCTGCGCACGCAACATCGACGGCAGCGCATTGGTCGGCTTCGTACTAGCGCAAGAGGCAACGATATCGCCAACGGCTTGGTGAAGCTCGTCGGCATTTCGCTGAATCCGTTCGAGGTTCTCACGCAAAGCGCGCGATACGGCTTGTTCCACGGCAGTAGGCTCTTGTGGCATTCCTGGTTTCTAAGGTCTCCGTCTTCAACAAAAAGATCCCTGCAGGTCTTTTCGCCTGCTCAAGACAGACGATATACCCCGTTTTGTGATTTTGGAAGGCAAGCCATGGCTAGTCAACCACCTAGCAGTACCTATGTGCCTAATCGTTGCTTAGCCGCCCCTACCCCACTGCTTCTCGAACGCATTTGAAGGCGCTCTCCATTCCGGAACTAAGGCAATACACCTAGAAATCTAAGGCATGCCCTGTATGGAGACGTTCCCTTACCTGATTAACACTAACTCGCGCAAAGTCCCCGAAGTTGGAACGAAGGAGTCTTCCAAATGCTCAATAATGTCCCAGGCCCATACAGCCGTTTTGTATTTGCAGTTCGCCTCTCAATTCTATTAAGTCTCTCGGCCTGCCTTTTGTTGATAGCCCCGCGATTGTCGGCGCAGGTCACTTCGTCGCCTAATGGCGAGATCTTCGCTGCTCCAGCCGCAACGCAGGTTTTTACGCTCACCGTTTCCTCGGGCACGACTCTCGGAAGCGTCTCCGTTTTGACTCTCGGAGCACCCAATCTCGACTTCGTTTCGGTTGCCTCAGGCACCACCTGCCCTACCCTAACGGCCGGTAAATGCACAGTCGAAGTGCTGTTCCAGCCCACCGTCCCCGGCAGGCGCCAAGGCATGATCGCCGCCTACGACTCAAGCGGCAACGTATTGTTGGTCGTGTCGTTGGACGGCGCAGGCAGCGGACCCATGACCGCCTTTGGCCCAGCTATCATCTCCACGTTCGCAGGCGGTGGCACTGGGGGCGTCGGTGGTCCCGCCACCAGCGCGCAACTGCTCGGCCCCACAAGCATCACCGTCGATGGATTTGGCAATCACTACATCGCCGATCCGAAAGCCAATAAAGTTTATGAGGTCAATACCGCGGGAGTCATCACCACGGTCGCGGGCACCGGCACCGCCGGATTCTCCGGTGATGGCGGACCTGCCACCAGCGCTCAACTAAATGGCCCCATGGCGGTTATCATCGATGGAGCCGGATTTATCTACATCGCAGACACCAACAACAACGTCGTTCGCATGGTCGATAACCACGGGAATATTTCCACCTATGCGGGACAGTTTTATCCAGCTGGCGGCACTCCCCCGGCGGTCTGCGCCGCGGCCACAAACTCCGTTGGTGACGGCTGCCCCGGCAATCAAATGGTAATGAACACTCCAGTTGACATCGTCTTCTGCCACGCGCAAAACCTGCACGTCGCCGATAAGCTTAACAATCGCGTTCGCACCGTCATCCGCGTCACCTATAACACCATCACCCAGGTCGGAAACGGCGTAGCAGGTTACAACGGCGACACCAGCACCACCGGCGTGATGAGCACTACCGCCGAACTGAACGGCCCCACCGGTATGGATATGGACGCCGCCAACTTCATCTACGTTGCTGACACCGGCAATCACATCATTCGCAAGACTCTCCTGAGCGGCACAACTCCGGAGGTCATCTCAACACTCGCGGGCACTCCCGGCAGCGCTGGCAACTCCGGCGACGGCGGCCTTGCTACCAGCGCTCTCCTGGATAATCCCTTTGGCGTGAAAGTAGATCCTGCCGGCGATCTCTATATCTCGGACACCACAAGCCAGGTCATTCGAAAGTTCAATATTGCTGACGGGAAGATCTCCACCATCGTTGGCACCGCCACTGCTGGCGGCACCGGCAATGGCGGTCCCGCCAGCGCCGCACAACTGAATTCTCCCTTCGGCGTCTTGCTCGACAACAACGGCAATCTCTACATCGCCGACTCACAGAACTCCGTTATTCGCGAAGTCGATGTTGCCGATGCGCCTTCCGTGAGCTTTCCGAATACCACGATGGGCGCGACTAGCCCCGCCCAAGATGTCACTGTGATGAATCTCGGCGACGCGCCCTTGACCATCACCGCTATCAGCGCCACAGGTAACTATTCGCTCGGAGGCTCCGACACCTCATGCAGCTTGACAGGCGTGAGTCTCAGCCCCGCGACCAGCTGCGTCCTGGGCATCGAGTTCATTCCGACGACTGGAGGCACCGTCAGCGGCAGCATCGTCCTTGCCGATAACGCGAACCCCACTTCCCAGACCATCGCGCTGAGCGGCACCAGCCCTCTGCCCACTGAGGCTTACACCCTCGCGGCCACAACGTCCGCGGTTTCCATGGCTCCCGGGGGCACCGCCCCGGCGACGCTCACGCTGAACTCCACCAACTATGCAGGCACAGTTTCCTTTGCCCTGGCCGTCACTTCGACGGATGGCACGGCGGCAAACGTAACCGCCACCGCTACCCCGGTAACGCTCACATCAGGAGGCACGGGTACTTCTACTGTGACCATCACCGCCACCGCAAGCGCCGCGAACCACACTCTCGCGGCTCCCTGGAATCGCGGCAGCTCAGTGTTATTCTGCGCAATTCTGCTAGGCCTGCCTTTTAGCTTCCGCAGGAAGCGCGCGCTCAGCCTATTGCCTTTGCTACTGGTCGCTATCGGCGCAACTGGCCTTCTCATCGGCTGCGGTTCCTCAAGCCCTCAGCCTCAGCCGCATACGCAAGCCGCACGCACCTACATCGTCACCGCCACCCCGACGGGCGTAGTCTCCCCCGCAGGCTCAGCCACCGTGACTAACCCAACTCCCGTAACCATCACGGTTACAGTCCAATAGCCTTCCGAGGCGATATAGTTTTGTAGGGATACTTGTGATTTCAGGAGCCCCATACGTCGGTTCGACGTGTGGGGCTTTTGACTTTGCTTTTGACTTTTTCCGGTGTTCTTGTGTGCTTCCAGCTCCTAAGTGCTCTTACCAGTCTTCATCCATAAAATCGATCGAGACTTTGTAGTGGCGCAGCATGCTGCGCCATTACAAGCAAAGTGTGCACAAGTCACGAATCACCAATCACAATTCCCTCTGCATTCCCCGAGTATCGATCCCACACCCGTACTCTTCCCGCCATGCCGAAAAATACTTGTGCTGCCGCGCCGGCGAATTTAAAATCGTTATCCCACCCTGCCTAAGATCATGTGCACAGAACTCGACGCTTTGAAACGCGAGGCAACCCGCACTCTCCGCGAATTGAAGAGAATTCGCAGGTCGAGAGACGTGTCCTTTCAGGAAGACGCCGAACTGAATCGCGTAAAGAACAAAACCATCGACGCCGTCGTTAAACACTTGCTAGTCGGCCACGACGGAAAACCCTGCCCCGCAGGTGACAGACCCATCGTAAGTGCTCGCACGCGTCGCTCGAGCCCCACACTACGCTCCCGCAAATCTTAGTCGCAAGCTATCATCCACAAAGTCTCTTGACAAACAATTACCCTCTCTAGTAAAAACTTCGGCCAACCTACCAATCGACCGGCGGGCGGTTTAAAAAAACATTACCCACGCGCTCACCGGTTACGACCCGAACGGTCCGTGGACTGAAAAAAACCGGAGGAACCATGTCCCTTCCTCGGCCCCTTATGTTTGTGTGTAGTTTACTGTCACTCGCTCTTCTTGCGCCCGCGTCATGACCGCGAACAACGGCACCGTCTGCTACGACGCCGATTTCGATCCCTACGGCGGCGAACATCCCTACACCAATACCTGCTTGCAGAATTACAAATTCGAGGGTAAGGAACGCGACACCGAAACCGGGAACGACGAATTCGGCGCCCGCTACTACAGCGAGCGCTTTGGCCGCTGGCTCAGCTCCGACTGGTCCTCCGTCCCCGTCGCCGTCCCTTACGCCAATCTCACCAACCCGCAAACCCTCAATCTCTATGCCATGGTCTCCGATGACCCCGAAACCTCCGCCGACCTCGACGGCCACACTGACCAGGCCAGTTACGGGAATTCGGGCGCGGGCGTTCAAACGTGTGCTTCGAGCGGGGCAGGTGCGAGTGGCACCACCGCCTCCGGCTGCGGTAACAACGCCTCCGCTTCGCAGGTGCAAAATCAGTTCAACCCCACCATCACGTATGACAAGAACTTCAGTGCGAAGGACTTGGCGGCAGCTCAGAGCAAAGTGGGAGGAGCCGTTGGCCTCATAAACTCAAAGTGGTCCAAACTGTCAGACCAAGAAAAAGCAACCCTACAAGGCATCAAAGCCATTGACGTGAGCGGAACGGCAGCACGCTCGTATGTGCAGGAAAGCACAGGGAAGCTCACACTGACTCAGGACTACGTGTCCAAGTCCAGCACCGCTTGGCTTGCTTCAGCTGTAGGCCACGACAGTGAGCACGTTGCCCTCTACAACTCAGGAGGCATTGGAGCCAGTCGAGGCATACCTGCGGAAGTGAAGGCAATGCAGTTTCAGTTGCGAGTGGGAACGACGTTTGGGCTGAGTGCGACCGAGACGAAATACCTGCAAGGGCTGATTCAGAATCCGTCACAACTCCAGCAGTACATCAACACGCCTCCGTAGAGGTGAGGGCCGACGTGTCGGCAGCTTTGGAAAAAGGATCAGGAGGACAGAAAATGAAATCGTCGGTACTTCTCTCAAGAGTGAGAGCAGCGATGCTCGTGTTTGGTTTCTTCTTAGTCGTGTCTGCCTTATCTACGGCGCAATCAGCGAAGAACGAGGAACCGGTGCTTACCGCAACCCTAACCTCTGACAAAACAGATTACTCGCTGGCCAGCGACATCCGTTTGGACGTTCGCGTTACGAACGCGGGCAAATCGCCACTGACCGTTTTCGGTGAACTTCTGTGGGGACACGCGGGGGGCCTGGTGCTGCGCATCACCGATACGTCCAACAGGGAGGTCCCGGCGAAGGCGCTGGACGATGACATGGTTGTCCCGTCAACCCTGGAGGATCGGAACTCGTTTGTTGTGCTGAGTCCGAATCATTATCTGGGTAGAACCAGGGTTGAACATCTGAGCGAGCTTGTGGAGAAGCCCGGAACCTACTTCATTCAGGTTGAGTACATAAGCCCGGTGCCACGCGAGTTTGGCCAGGGCCCGGACTTCTGGAGCCGAGAGAAACCACCGGTCTGGTCTAACAAAATCGAGGTGCATGTAACCGGCAAATAGAAAGGCCGCAATGGTAAAGCCCGGACTACTGTTTCTCATGCTGGGCATCGGAGCCTTCGCAGTCTCACAATGGGCTGAGACTTCCAGCGCAGCTCGGCCTGTCGCTGTCGTCATCCGAACGGACCACGAGAAGTACTCGCTCGCGGACACAGTGAAGTTGGATGTCTCGCTTCAAAACACCAGTGATGCGACGGTCTACGTGGACAGAAGGATCTTCTGTTGCGGAATCGGAAGCGGCCTCGAACTGCAAGTTCGCGATGCACAGGGCAAGCGTGTTCCGCTACACACCATTGAGGAAATAATGCCTCCGCCGAAGGAGGGGGACACGTCGATCCTCGTTCCCCTTGACAGCGGATTTTTCTACGGAACGTGGCTCGATCTTCCAGTAAAAAATGCCTTCCCAATTGGTGGTGCGTGGACGCAGGAGCACCTGGCGTCGGCTATCAAACAGATTGAGAAGCAACCTAGATTTACGATTCCAGTGAAAGACTTGTCTCCCGTGGATACGTCCATCAGTTGCGAATCGTACACTGATCCTCAGCGAAAAGGAGGTGAGAAACAGGGGCGTTCGTTTCTGTGAGTTGGCGCAAGAGACGAACCAGAATCAAACCCAAGCGAATCAACCACCGGCCCCGGACAAACCGCCTTCATGGGATCCAAAGAAGCCACTGCCAGACAGTCCGGATAAACTAGGCCCTGACTGGAAGCCTGATCCGCAGCACGATCCAGGCGGCAAAAGTGGTGACAAACGGTACGTCAATCCTGACGGTGACAAAGTGGACTGGCATAAGGGCGATCCGAATGGAAAAAGCTATTGGGACAAGCATGATCACTGGCACTGGGTGCCCGGCGGCGAAAAGGAAAAATGGCACTACGAACCTGGGGACAAGATCAAAAGCACAGCCGTTAAAGCTGCCATCGTGACTGCGATTATCGTCTATGTCATTGTTAGCGAGGGTTCTAGAGTGTTTCCGCCAAGAAATCTTGTTCCAGTTTGGTAAGGACACGTAGTCCATGTCAATGATCCGGGATCAGCTTACAGGTGGGCTCACAAGCTTACGAAGCTACTCGGAATCAAACAATTTACAACCGGTGCGAAATGACATTTGAAGAACTAGAAGAAAAATTACCAAACGGATTTCACGACGCCGAGATCCGAACGATGAGCATGGATTTCGTAAACCGTTCCATCGTAATAGGCATGAACCTGCATGCCAGTATGCCCGGTGATCTTGATCCTGAGCGCTACCGCCCCGGAACGCTACGGGTCCTGTCGCCTTATCTGTTCTTCATTGAACCTCCCGATCCTCGCTACCATTTCGTTCCGAATGGTAGACCTATCAATGCCACCGGTAATTTGGTGAAAGTTGGAAAGGACGCAGCAGTCGATCGCCTGTTGGCAGTTCTCCCTCCGAACTCCACTCCATATCTTTTTTTCCTCGACGACTGGAACTCCTGCTTGTATCTGGCGGGTGGGGGTGTCGAATTTTCCTGGGACGACGGTGGGGCATTCTAGAGAACGGGAGAAAGTGGGGGGTAGCCCCTGTTCCTGCCGGTTAAGGCCGAGCGCCGCAGAGCGCCGGGAAGCGCGGTGCCTGCGGCACCGGGATGGGGGTGACACGTCACCCCTAGAAGGGTGCTGCACAGCAACTTTGGTTGCTGTATAGGAACCAGCAAGAAATCAGAGACTTACAAAATCTCCGGCGCTGTAGAGCGCCGCACGGTTCCTATACGGGAACTTGTTGAAAACAAAGGACGGGTGGCCCGGACGTAAAATTCTGGAACGAACCTGGGTGCCCCGCACGTCGGTTCTACGTGCGGGGCTTTTGACTTTTCCACGCATCTCCACAGCCATATCATGTTAGTAAGCCCCCACCGAGCCCCTTAAATTCCTTCGACTTCCACCAGCCCCGTTCTAATACCAACTCAATAATCCAGAATACTATTGGCAATCGGTAACTACTACTGCTACTATGCTCCATGTTCCGCCTTTACCCTGAGCCTCGAAGGGCACGCCCGACCCTTCCCGCAAAATCCGTACCCATTCCTTCTTCCTCTGACCTCTGTGAACTCTGTGTCTCTGCGTTTAGCTCTCCGAATGTTGATACTCTTGACGCCGCGTCAAGCATAAGTCCTTTGTCTGCCACTCTTACAAAAAACACCAAGGGTGGGGGTACTTCCCAAGGGTGGGCAAAGAACTCCAATCGCAATCACCCCGTCCTCAACTCTCAACTTCCTGCCCTGTTTACCATGCTTGCCGTGAGCCCCGAACGGAGCCTCGAAGGGCGCTTAGTCCGAGGGTCAGCTTTCAACCGTTTTTTCCCTAACTCCCATGGAATCACATCTTTCGCATACCCCCATCCCTTAACCCCCATCGAATCATATTCTTGCAAAAACAGGTGGGTGGGGGTCCCCTCTGCCCCGAACCGTGGGCGAGGGGCCTCATGTCTCTGCGTGACACACAGGAATCCCCGCAACTCCAATCTCATCAGACGTTTACTTCATGACTTCCATAGGCCCCCCGGGTGGGGAGGTAGATCCGCCACTCTTCTCTGCGCAACCTCAGCGCACTCTGCGTCTCTGCGTTATCTTTATTCCGTCTCGGCTTTCGACTTTCAACTGCTTGCCCTGAGCCTCGAAGGGTCGATTGCTCGCCCAGAGCGCCGAGACGAAGGGTCAACCGTCAGCACCCAGCTCCACTCCCAGGAGGCTACACAACGCCCATTCGCCAAAAATGCTAAAATAGTCTCGTACTTAGGGGGCGACTCGGTTTCGACGGAAGCTGTCGCGGCCCGAAGGCATGCCGGGACCCACCTGCCCGTAACTTGGTGGAAACTAGAAATGCCAACAACAACTTGGCACTTGCTGCTTAATTAATTAAGCGCACGCTTCCCCGGGCTTCGCTCATGGGCCCGGTCAGAGGCGTCACACTGTGAGCTGGCCTTAGCCTTTCGGTCCGTAAGGCTCGGGCGAGAACCATCGGACTAGTTGGTTGCGCATCTTGCTCATTCCAAGCGCCGCCGGCGAACGCGCGATCAGCCCGCAAGGGCCGGGTCGCACACCGAATTGAGATAAGCATGTAGGCTTCGTGTCGTAGCGCTTTTCGGACGGGGGTTCGACTCCCCCCGCCTCCACCATTCTTTCGCGATTCATTCTTCGCGTAAAAATTCTTCGGCTTTCCAACAGTTCGTTACTGCATTGCAATGCGTCGAGCATTAGCGCAGTTATTTATCTGCCCAATTTTTTCTGCGAGAAAATTTCTTCCGCAAGAATATGACAAACAAAACCAGAACAGTTGGTAGCGTTCGACATGCGTCAGCGTCTCAGCTGTGCGATAGCGTTCTGAACTGGTATTTCTCCTTGCCCCTGCGAGCACCGCGCAGCGATAGTCCGAAGAGAAAATTGTCTCCCTCTTGCTCCTCAATGCATCGAAGGTGAACTGGGAAATTGCGTGTTGCTCGAGACTGCGAGCCGGACTAGGATGTTTTCCCCCGCAACGCCGTTTACCTAAATGCGAGGACAGGGAGGCTGCCTTGAAGCTCAGCTACGGACCTAGCCGCGCATTTCTTTTGGCCGCGGGCTTTTTATGCGGAGCAGCAACGACCCTCGCGCAAACCGACACGCCACAAAGTTCGAGCACGCCAGGCCAAGCTATACCCGGAACACAAGGAGTGAGTCCATTCGCTGGCAGCGTGCCAGCGAAGCTGGTTCCGGGAGTCCTATCGCTTTCCTTGCAAGATGCCATCGACCGCGGCTTGAAGCAAAATCTCGGGGCGCTCCTATCGAGTGCAGAAATTGGTTCGGCACGCGGCCAGCGATGGGAGCAATTGAGCGCTCTGCTGCCGCACCTGACAGCGTCGCCTTATGTGTCGGACTCGAAAATCAATCTAGCTGAGCTTGGCATTACAAGTCTTGGCGGTAACGCGATACCGCCAGCTGATGGCCCCTTTTCCTATTTTGACGCGCGCATATCGGTCACCCAATCTCTGTTTGATTGGAAATCCATCAACGCCGCGCGCTCCGCCAGTCAGAGTTTGAAATCCGCCGAATATTCGTTCAAAGACGCGCGTGATCTCGTGGTGCTGGCCGTCGGTTACACGTACTTGCAAGCCATCGCCGACGAAGCGCGCATCGAAACGGCGGAAGCGCAGGTGAAGACGGCGCAGGCGCTGTTCGATCAGGCGAACGACCAGGTGAATGCCGGCACTTCGCCGGCCATCGATGGGCTGCGCGCAAAGGTCGAACTCCAGACTCGCCAGCAGCAGTTAATTCAGGCGAAAAACAACCTTGCGATCCAAAAGCTGACCGTGGCTCGCGTGATCGGCTTGGCTCCCGGGCAGGAAGTTGAATTCACGGATAAGTCGCCCTACCAGCCCTTCAACAGCATCACTATAGAAGAGGCCCTGAAACGCGCCTACGGTGCGCGTTCCGATTACCTGGCGGCCATGACCGATGTGCGCGCAGCTGAATTCTCCCGGAAAGCTGCTGTCGCCGGATATCTTCCGTCGCTTGCCTTCAACGCAGACGTTGGCACGGCAGGGTCTCATCCTTCCACTGCAACGCAAGTTTTCGATGTACGCGGAACGCTTTCGATTCCAATCTTTACGGGAAACAGCGTTCACGGTGACATTTTACAGGCCGATGCGCGGCTCCAACAGACCCGCGAGCGGCTGGACAATTTGCGCGCGCAAATCGATTCTGACATTCGCACGGCGCTACTGAATCTACAATCGTCGGCGGAGCTGGTGAACGTGGCGCGCAGCAACATCGATTTGGCGGAGGAGACTTTGCTCCAATCGCGCGATCGTTTCAGTGCGGGCGTCACCGATACAGTGGAAGTGGTGCAATCGCAAGAGGCGGTCGCGAGCGCGCACGAACAGTACATTTCGAGTCTTTACAGCTATAATTTTGCAAAAATCTCCATGGCCCGGGCTCTTGGACTCGCGGAGCAGGGCGTCAAAGAATATTTCAAAGGACAATGAACATGGCGGACGAGAATCCACCGCGCTCGGTGAGTGAAGCAGACAAAGAATCCCCAGCCGACCCGTCGCCACTGACGGGCAGTAGATATACGCCCCCGGCACGCAAAAACGCCAAAACCCGAAGAAACATTGTGATTTTGATTGTCGTCTTGGTGGTACTTGTCGGGGGCGTGTTTTTGTGGCGCTATCTCAGCAGCTATGAGTCGACGGACGACGCACAGGCGGATGTCCATCTGTACCCGGTCAGCGCACGAGTTTCCGGCTATGTGGTGAAGGTCAACGTCGACGACAACCAATGGGTTGAGAAAGGCACCGTTCTGGTCGAGATCGACCCGAAAGATTACGAGGTTGCAGTAGCGCAGGCGCAAGCCAATCTGGGCAACGCCGAGGCGACGGCTCAATCGCTGAATATCACTGTGCCAATCACTTCGGTGAACAGTTCGAGCCAACTGAAGTCCACAGCGTCTGACATCACAAACACTAACGCCGGAATTATTGCCGCGCAGAGGCAGTTAGGGGCCGCGCAAGCACAAGTGGAGGAAGCTCGCGCCAACGACGTGAAGGTGCAAGACGATCTGAAACGCTACAAATTATTGGTGGACAAGAAAGAAGTCGCCGAGCAGGTTTACGATCAGGCGGTGGCCGTGGCCAAATCCAGCACCGCTGCTGTGGCGGCGGCGCTCGCCAATGAGTCCGCTGCGCAGCAATTCATTGAGCAAGCGCAGAGCCGCCAGGTGCAAGCGGAGGCCAATCATCAATACGCCGAGACTGGACCGCAACAGGTGTCGTCGTCGAAGGCTCGCGCGCGCGCCGCCATTGCGGACGTCGAGGAAAAGCGCGCGTTGCTCGAACAGGCCCAGCTGAACCTCGGATACACCAAAATTGTCGCGCCGGTCTCTGGTGAAGTGAACAAATCAGTCGTCGTCGGGCTGAATGTTCAAGCCGGGCAGCAATTGCTCACTGTCGTGCCTCTCGACGAAGTGTGGATCACCGCCAATTTCAAAGAAACGCAGCTCAGGCATATGCGTGTGGGCCAGAAAGCGGATATTCATATCGATTCCAGTGGGCGAACTCTGAAAGGACACGTGGACAGCATTGCGGGAGCAACGGGCCCGCTCTTCAGTTTGCTGCCACCGGAAAACGCTACCGGCAATTACGTGAAAATTGTCCAGAGGATACCTGTAAAAATCGTTCTCGAGCCGGGAGAAAATCGTGAGCGCCAGCTTCGGCCGGGCATGAACGTCGTGCCCGACGTTTACCTCCAATGAGCACCGCCGCTATCACCTTCGACCAGGATGTCTGGAAGCCCAAATTCAATCCCTGGCTGATTGCCGTTGTGGTAGCGCTGGCGGCGTTCATGGAAGTTCTAGACACCAGCATCGCCAACGTAGCCTTGCCCTACATGGCCGGCAATCTGGCCGCGAGCAACGACCAGAGCACGTGGGTCCTCACGTCTTATCTCGTATCAAACGCCATCATTCTCCCGATCAGTGGTTGGTTCGCGAACACCTTCGGACGAAAGCGTTTTTTCATGTCCTGCTTGGCGATCTTTACGGTGAGTTCCCTGCTTTGCGGCTTCGCGCCGAGTCTCGGGTTTCTGCTTTTCTTCCGTGTGCTGCAAGGCGCGGGCGGCGGGGGACTTCAGCCAATGGCTCAAGCCATCCTCGCCGACACTTTTCCGCCTCATCAGCGCGGCTTGGCCTTTGCCCTGTACGGCATTACCGCGATCACGGCGCCCACAATCGGTCCAACCCTGGGCGGCTGGATCACGTTTAACTATTCCTGGCGTTGGATTTTCTTTATTAACATCCCGGTCGGGATTATCACCTGGTTTCTGGTGCGCCGTGTCGTTGAAGATCCGCCCTATATAGCGCGGCTCAAGTCCGCTGGCATCAAGCTGGACTACATCGGCATCGCCCTGCTAGCTCTCGGCATCGGCGCGCTGCAGATCTTGCTCGACAAGGGCCAGGAAGACGATTGGTTCGGCTCGCGGTTCATCACGACGCTCATCATTGTCGCCGCCGTCTGCCTCATCTCCCTGGTGATCTGGGAGTGGCATCATAAAGCACCGATCATCGACGTCCACATGTTCAAGAGTTTCAACTTCGCGAGTGCCAGCCTGATGTTGTTCGCCCTGGGCCTCTTGTTGTTCAGCAGCCTGGTCCTGATGCCACAATTCCTGCAAACCCTTGTCGGCTACACTTCGCAACTCGCCGGCTTTGCGCTTTCCGCCGGAGGACTCGTCTTACTTTTTCAAACGCCCATCGTGGGTCAACTGACGACGAAGATCCAGGCGCGCTATCTGATTGCCTTCGGCTGGCTGGCCTTGTCGGTCGCCATGTACTACTCCACGCAGCGCATCGACCTGCAGATCAGCTTCAAGGCCGCCACTTTGCTGCGCATCGCTCAGGTCATTGGTTTGGGATTCCTATTCACTCCGATTACGCTGGTCGCCTACATCGGTATTGCACCGGAAAAAAACAACGCCGTCGCCGGGATCGCCAACTTCATGCGCAATATAGGGAGCAGCGTAGGAACCTCGATGGTTACCACGCTGGTTGCGCGCCGCGCGCAGCTCCATCAAGCCCGGCTGGTGGAATACGCGCGGCCCGACAATCCCAATTTTCAGAATTCGGCAAATGGCCTTGCCCAGCATTTGGCGCATTCGGGTATTGGCGCGCATGAAGCTTACGCGCGGGCCGTCGCCACGATTTACCAGGGATTGCAAGCGCAGGCCACGACCTTGGCCTACATCGACATCTTTATGGTTCTATGTGTGATCTCTGGGATCATGTTCTTCCTCGCATTTCTTCTGAAGAAGAATGATCCAGGCGGCGGCAGAGTTTTGGCAGAATAAGCGAAATGTGCTCATTTGCAGTAGGATTCTATTTGAATGCGAGCGGGTTCAAGGGACCGAGATGATCAGAATACTTACGGTTGAACGGGAATATGGAAGCGGCGGCGGCGAAATCTCGCAACTGCTTGCCAAGCAATTGGGCTGGAAGCTGTGGGATCAGGACCTGACGGAGGAGATCGCCAGGCTGGCACATTGCCCCAAGGACATCGTCCAGGTTCGCGAGGAACGCACCGATCCACTCTACTATCGGCTTTTTAAATCCTTTCTGCGCGGGAGTTACGAAGGAAGCCTGAATGCGCACAAGCTGAACGTCGTCGACAGCGAAAGTATTTTGAAGATTACCGAGCGTGTCGTTCAACACGCCGCGAAAACCGGTAATTGCGTCATCGTAGGAAGGGGCTCGCAGCATTTCCTCAGGAACCGCCAGGACACGCTCCGCGTCTTTCTCTACGCTTCCAGGGAAGATAAAGTACGACGTCTTATAGCGCGCGGCAAAACGCAAAAGGAAGCAGAGGAACGCGTAGACAGCGTCGATCACGAACGTGTGGAGTTCATCCAGAAATATTTTGGCGTCGACTGGCCCGACCGCACCGCATACCACGCGATGATCAATACGGCGACCGGCGATCAGTGCGTCGCGCACATGATCCTGGATTTAATGAAAACGCTCGATGCAAAAACCGCCTGCGCACCCGCCCCGGTGGCCGGCTGACTCTGACGCGGGCGTTCCCCCTGCTATTGCGCCCCTGGAACCCCCCCGTCTTCCTCGGCCCAACGCTCCCAAATTGCATCAAAATAGATAAGCCTTGGGGCGGCTCCCTACCCTGCCCAAACCGGACCATTGGGGCTTTGTTTTTCAACTCTCATTGACCTTCGAAAGGACTCTATATCTATGAAACGGCTGCTCTTAGTCAGCTTCGTGCTGTTCCTGTTCGCAGTGCCGTCGCGCGCCCAGTCCTCCGCCGACGCTTCCATTGGCTACTCCTATTTTCACTTGGGAGGCGGCGCAGACCTCAGCCAGAATGGTCTTAGCGGGTCAATCGCCTATAAACCTATCCCTTTTCTGGGCATCGTTGGAGACTTTGGCGGCTACTACGCCTCCCCCGGAGGCGTTTCGTTGAACACGTACACATTTCTTTTCGGCCCGCGAATCATTCTGCACAACCCTACGAAGATCACTCCGTTTTTTCAGTTCCTGGCAGGTGCCGGGCATATAACGGTTGGCAACGGCGGCGGCTCCAATACCAACTTCGCGTATAGCGTTGGTGGCGGCGTGGATTTTAGCGTTCTGCCCCACCTCGCGCTGCGCCCGCAACTCGATTATGTCGGTCTGCACAGTTCCGGAGGCACGGCCGACTGCACGCGTGTTTCGCTGAGCGCCGTAGTTCGCTTCTGACGCCGCAATACACAGAGCGATCGAAAGTATCGGAACTGCAGCGTCAACGGTAGGGTCGAATTTCTTCGACCCTCCCAATTTCTTTACGCAACCCGCATTTCCACTTTGTAATCAGAGGTTACACTTTAGCCGCAAACGCACGAAGCGTCGCCGCGCTCAGCTGAGAGGCTGACTGTTCATCAAGATAAATCGTCGCATTCGCATGCGAGCGCAGGGCTGAAGCGGGCGCCATCGGGCCGATCTCTCCCTCGAAACAAAGCTTCACGGCCGGCGCCTTCCGCGCATCCGGCACGACAGCAAGAATCTCTCGCGCTTTCAGGGTCTGCCGCACGGACATGGAAATCGCCTGCCGCGGAACTTTTGAGATATCCGCGAACCAACCCTCGCCCACTTGTTGGCGCCGGCAAGCTTCGTCAAGATCGACGATCAGATACGGCTCATCGGTCTCGAAATCCGCCGGAGGATCGTTAAAAGCGAGGTGCCCGTTCTCCCCGATACCCACAAACGCAATATCAATCGGCGCTGCGGCCAGGCTCTCGCCAATCCGCAGCACGGCTTCGCGCGCATCAGCGTCGCTGTCGCCATTGAGCAGGTGATACTTCGCGATCCCCGTTTTGTGAATGAAATTCTTGAGCAGGTAATTGCGAAAGCTGGCTGGGTGAGTGATGGGCAGTCCGATGTATTCATCGAGATGAAACATTTCGACGCGCTGCCAATCAATATCTTCACGCCGGGTCAGCGCATCCAAAAACTCCAACTGCGAAGCTCCGGTTGCAGCCACGATGCGCGCCTGCCCGCGATCGAGAATGGCCTGGCGTAGAGCAACACCCGCTTGCTCAGCCGCAGCTGATCCTAGGGCCGGCTTTTCTTCGAATACTCTGATGATCACCGCGTGTTCTCCTTTGCAGCCAGGAATCACTTCAAACCAATGTCTTCGCTACTTTCTCAATCGTGTCCGCTGGTTGAGACTACATCATAACCGCACTTCTGCTCATCTCGCTTACGCTGAACCGCGAATAACAAATACCCGCGAACTTGTCAGAGTCTAATCGCATCTAAGGATTGAAGGAGTATAGACTTGAAAACTGAAAAAGAAGAAAGCAAGGTTCATGCCACAGGTCCAATCTCGCGTGAAGATCTGGTCGAGCTGCTGAATGAAGATCTTGCGGGCGAATACCAAGCCATCATATCTTACGTCATCTACTCGCAAGTTTTGAAAGGCGCTGAGTACATGAATATTGCGGGAGAGCTCGAGAAACACGCGGGCGAGGAGCTAAGCCACGCGCTGATTATTTCGCAACAGATCGATTACCTTGGGGGCATGCCTACCGTCAGTCCCAAGCCAGTGAGAACATCAGAAAAAGCTAAAGAAATGCTTCGCTTTGATCTTGAAAACGAGATGGCCACAATTCGGCGTTACCGCGAGCGGATTCCGCAGTGCGAAAGTCTGGGCGAATACGCAATGGCCGAATTAATCCGCGAGATTCTGAAGGACGAACAGGACCATTTGATTTCGTTGGCTACCGCTCTCGGGGAAGATGTGCCTGTTATAAAGAGCGCTCCGAGCGCCCGGCCAGCTAAGTAAAGAAATCGCGCACGGCTGGCCTTCAACCGAACGATTAGGTAGGAACGGTCAATTAGAATTCGTCCGTAACGCTTACGCGCGGCCGCTTACATTTTTGCAGGGGCGACGGTGGGCATTTTCTTATTTTGCGGAATAGGAAGCTTTCCGTCAGCGGCGCCGGTTAGCGCGATGAATTGCGGGTCTTCGCGGAGCGATGCAAAAACGGCGTCGACGCGAGCTTCCATCATTTCCTTCGAGCGCACGGCTTCGTAGCGTTCGTACTCATAAAAATGTCGTTTGAGCAGGTCAAGCGCCTTTTGCTTTTGGCCGAGCTGCGCGTAAATGGCAGCGAGGTTGTACGAGGCGGGCAGCATCGCTTCATTTTCCTGGGCGATTTTCAGCGCTTCATCGCCATGGCCGTTGCCGGCGAGGAAAGCCGCGGCGAAAATGAGATTGTAGGGATCGGTGGGATCGAGTTTCGTGGCTTCGCGCGTGTAGTAGTCCGCTTTGGCGATGTCGCCTTCGGAGTTCCAGTAGACCGCCAAATTGCGATACGCCAGCGCCAAGGGATATTCACGCACGGACTCTTCCATAAAGTGAAGGCCAGCAAGGAAGTCGCCTTCGTGGATGGTCATTTTGCCGATACCATGCAGAGCCACCGCGCGTGACAACGGATCAGCGGGCATATCGAGAATGGCTTGGAACGTTACGCGCGCCTTATCCCAATCGCCGAGGTGATGTCGATAGAGTTCCCCGAGATAACGAAGAGGGGCGGGATCGGCGGGATCCATGCGGCGCGCTTCGCTATAGAGACGCTCGGCTTCTTCGTACTTATCATTCATCTCGGCCGCGAGGCCGCGCTCCATGACGGCTTCAATTTTGGCGCTCTGTACTGGATTCATGACTGGCGCGTCAAAGAGCTTTACTGTCACATCGACTCCGAGCTTTTTCAGCTCTTTCGCGGCGTCTTTCGCTTTGCTTGGAAAAAGACATTTCTCATCGAGCACAGATTTGTACAAAGGGATGGCACCGTCTTTGTCACCCGATTTGGCTTTTTCCTTGGCCGCTTTGAGCTCGTTCTTAACGTTCTCTTCGCGCTGCTTCATTTCGGATTCAACGAGCTTTTCGACTGCATCGACTTTCAGGAATCCGTTGTTGTTCTGAAGCTTGTTGATCACGGTGCCATCGGTTTTGGCCAGCACAATCACCGGAAGTTTGTCTCCACTTAGAAATTTTTGGCCCAATGGAGTGCTAGCGTCCGCGACGCCCATCGTGACGCACTCGGTAGCATAGAGAGAGAGGCTTCGCGAATTGCGCAAGCTTGATTTCTGAAATTCTTGGACAGAGGACGGGAACCAATACACCACGAGTCCGCCGGGAGCGAGAGCTTCTTCCGGTTTGAGAATTTTCCAGGGAACTTGGTAGACCTGCTCGCTTCCCATACCGGGAGAACCAGACGCGCCGCCGCTGCGCATCCCTCCCATTCCGCCGCCCCCACCGCCGCCGCAAGTGGCCCAGTCCGGCACTGGCAACAACAGCAGAATCATGAAGAGTGCAGAAAGACGGGAAATCTGGAGTTTCATGACGTTCACCTCAGTTTCGCATTGAAGTTGGCACGATCAAATCTTGGCCCCGTGCCGAGCTACCCTGTACCCTCATCCTCGATGCGCGTCTGGGGTGAAACGCTTGCGTTGCCTGCATTGTACGACAGTCGGACGCATCAGCACACCACAGAAAGCTGATTGCGAGATCGTGGCAGATATTCGGGGCCAGCCTTTTCGCCTACCCGACTACCCGGACTTGCGCTCCGCAAGCAACTGCTCGAACTGCCTAACCGTAGTTGGCGCGTGGCCCGCGTAGTGATTATTCGCAAATGCAAAGATCTTGATATTCCGAAAGAAAAACTTCATGAGCACGTCCACCCACTCTTTTAGCTCACTCGTGCGATCTACGACCGTCTTGTCCCAACTGGTTGTCTGCTCTTCAATTGCCTTGCGGTCGCCGAGCCAGCGGACATAGGTAAAATCCGCCGTGATCAAATCAAGATTTCCTTTGATTTCCCACGGTCTCGGCATCCAGCTTTGATCGATTAGCGCCAAGCCCACGCCATGCTCGCGCAAAGTTTCGACAAAGCGTGCGTCCAGCCAATATTTGTTGCGTATCTCCAGGGCAAATTTATAACCGCTCGGCAATTTTTCCAAGAATGGCTTCAGTCGCGCCAAAAACTCCGACCCGTTCTTGAATTTCGACTTATTGAAATATCCGAACTGAAAAAGAAGAGGTCCGAGCTTTTCCCGCAGTTCATCCATCGTCCCCAGAAAACGTTTCAAGTCTTCTTCACAATCCACCAGCATCTTTTCATGCGTAATCACCTGAGGCACCTTCGCCGCAAATACAAATCCCGGTGGGGTCTTCGCGTACCATCCCTTCACCGTCGATATCGACGGCGTCCTGTAAAAGGTGTTGTCCAGCTCTACTGTGTCAAACTGGGTCGCGTAGAAAGAAAGCTGCTCCCGCGCGGCAATGCGCTTCGGGTAAAACGTCCCGTCCCAGCCATTTGCCGTAAAAGCACTCGTGCCTAATCTCAATTCCGCCATGGTCGCGTGATTCTACACCGCACCCATGGCAAGGGCAGCGCATTATTGTGTTATTTCAGTGGCATTAAGTCTTGACGTGCGTTACGTAACGCATTACGCTGTGATGTGATTCGGTCAATCCGCCACAAGGGCCTCAAACGCCTTTATGAAGAGGACGACCATCGCGGTGTTGTAAATCAGCACGCCGAAAAATTGCGCGACATTCTTGTGCGCCTGGACGCTTCGAATTCCGTCACGGATATGGACCTGCCCGGATTCCGCCTCCATCCGCTTAAGGGCGAGCTGAAGGGATTGGGCGGTGACTGTCCGCGCTAATTGGCGAGTCATTTTTCGCTTCGTCGATGGCGACGCGCTTGATCCCGACTATCTTGACTACCACTGAAGGACCGCGATTGAGACAAATTACGTAGAGGGAGAACGAACCATGCCAATGAAAAATCCACCCCACCCTGGCGGCTTCGTAATGCGCCAGTGCATTGAGCCTTTGGGCTTGACGATCACCGAAGCCGCTTCTGCCCTTGGGGTCACTCGCACCACTCTCTCGGAATTGGTCAATGGGAAACGCGGCATCTCTCCCGAAATGGCCGTCCGCCTAGCCAAAGTCTTCGGTGGTAGCGCCGAATCCTGGCTCACTCAACAAGCCCACTACGACCTCGCTCACCTCCGCACCAGCCACATCAAACTCAAACGCCTCCAATTCGCCTGAAGAGAGAAAACCAGCCATCACCAACAGCAATTTTGCCTGTGCTATGATTCGCCGTTTGCGTGGGCGAATCTCCGAGCTCTCCGCAAGCACAAGCAGAAGGCGGCCGAGCTCTTGATCACTTTGCCGGAAAAGTTCAATGTCGCGGCGCACTTCGTGGATCGCAATGTCCAGGAAGGGCGCGGCGCGAAGGTCGCGATCGAGTGCGGCGACGAGCGAGTCACTTACCAGCAACTACTGGAAAATACGAACCGCGTCGGGAATACCCTGCTCGCTCTTGGCGTACGACGGGAAGAACGCGTTCTTCTTTTGCTTTACGACACGCCGGAATTTCTCTACTCGTTTTTCGGAGCGATCAAGATTGGGGCTGTCGCCGTTCCTGTTAACACGCAAGCGAAACCGCAGGATTACGAATATATTCTCAACGATTGCCGCGCGCGGGTCGCTGTGGTCAGCGAGCCGCTGCTGCCACATTTGCAATCGATCCCGAAAGAAAAACTGCACTTCTTGCAAGAGATAGTCGTAAGTGAAGTAGAGCAGGATCGTAAATCGCAAGGTTCGCGTTCGCAGATTCATCACTCTTTGCAGAGTCTGATGGCTTCCGCGTCTCCAGAATTGCAAGCGGCGCAGACGAGCAAAGACGAGCCAGCTTTTTGGCTGTACTCCTCTGGGAGCACGGGCGCTTCCAAAGGCTGCGTGCATCTCCATCACGACATGGTTGTGTGCTGCGAACTGTACGCCAAGGGCATTTTAAGAATGAAGGAGAGCGACCGCTGCTTTAGCGTTGCACGATTGTTTTTTGCCTACGGACTGGGCAACGCTGGCTACTTCCCTCTCGGCTGCGGCGCCACAACGATACTTTCTCCCGCGCGACCCGTTCCAACCACGATTTACGGGGACATCGAGCGATACCGCCCGACGCTTTTCTTTTCCGTGCCCACAAATTTTGCAGCGCTTCTTGCGCATCAGCGGGAAGATGGCAAAGAGTTCGATCTTTCGAGCGTCCGCCAAGCGATTTCCGCCGGCGAATCGCTTCCAGCGCCACTGTTTCATCGATTCAAAGAGCGTTTCGGCGTGGAAATTCTCGATTCGCTCGGTTCCACGGAAACTTTGCATGTGGTCATCGCCAACCGACCCGGCGACGCAAAGCCGGGATCGAGCGGGCAAATTATTCCTGGCTATGAAGCTCGAATCGTCGACGAACAAGGAAACGCCGTCGCCAATAGCGAGATTGGCGATCTCCTGATCAAAGGCGACTCGACTTGTTGCGGCTACTGGAACAAACACGAAAAAACCAAAGAGACTTTTGTGGGCGACTGGTTTCGGACCGGGGACAAATACTTCCAGGATGAAGAGGGATATTTTTGGTACGCGGGGCGCTCCAACGATGTTTTTAAAGTCCACGGCCTTTGGTTGAGCCCCGCGGAAGTTGAGAGCGCGTTGATCACGCATCCCGCGGTGCACGAGGCCGCGGTAGTTGCGCGCAAAGATCAAGATGGCCTCACCAAAGCGGCGGCTTATGTGGTGTTGAATGCGGAGTTTGCGCCGAGTGAACTTTTGATCCATGAACTTCAGGAACTGGTGGGTCAAAAAATTGGCGGCTACAAGCGGCCTCATTGGATTGAATTTTTATCTGAGATTCCCAAGACGGCTACGGGGAAATTACAACGCTTCAAGCTCCGTGAACTGCAAGACCCGCAGAGCAAGAATACTTCGTAACGAGCAGAAATGTTGGCGTGACGATTTCTGGGAAGAAACTTTTACGAATAGAAGAGGTTCGTATCGGCAGCCAAACCTGCTAGTTCCGCCGTGCATGCGGTCGGCCCTTGAATAACAAAACGCCGGTGATAGAGCAGCAACGCGCGCAACCCGGCAAGTTCCTCGCCTCCGCCCGCTCTTCCAGGACCTCCATGCAAACAACTCGGCGCAACATTGCCATGGCCGGTGAACTGAGTGCCGACGCTGGAATCGACCATCATGATGCGGCCGTGCAAATCGCCGATGCCGAGCACGACATTTTGAACGAAGGCAGGATCGTTGGCGAAAATCGAAGCGACGAGAGAGCCGAGGCCGCGTCGCGCGATAGCGATGAGATCCTCTACTCCGTCATAGGCTACGAGTGTCGCGACTGGGCCGAACACTTCAATATCATTTACATATTTTGCATCGAGCCCTTTTTCACAGGAAAGCAGCGTCGGCTGCACAAAGGCAGATTGTTGCGCATCGGCATCGATGGGCTGAAACTTTTCATCACCACCGAAGAGAACCGCGCATTCCTCCTTCAACTGCCTTAGCCCTTCCAGACAGGCCTTTTGTTGCGCCTTGTTGACCACCGGCCCGACCCTCACTTCTGCGTTTCGCGGATTGCCCACTTTCATGGAACTCAAGCGCGCAACAATCGCCTCGCCAAGCGCTTTCATGTGTTGCCGCGGAGCGAGTACGCGGCGTATTGCCGTGCACTTCTGTCCAGCTTTCAGGGTCATTTCACGCACAACTTCTTTGACGAGGAGATCGAATAAATCTGTCCCTGGACCAGCGTCCAGTCCGAGAATCGTGGAGTTAATGCTGTCGGCTTCGATGTTCACGCGAACGGAGCGGCGCAGGACATTTGGATTCGAACGAATTCGCGCGGCGGTGTCCGCCGAGCCAGTGAACGAAACGATGTCGTTTTCGCCGACGTGGTCGAGAATATCGCGCGCCGAGCCGCATAAGATTGAGATCGCACCCGGTGGCAGAATATTTGCCTTCACGATATCTTCGACGATCCGGTGGGCGAGCCACGCCGTCGGCGAAGCCGGCTTGATCACAATAGGAACGCCAGAGAGCAGCGCGGGCGCCGCTTTTTCGCACACGCCCCACGCGGGAAAATTAAACGCGTTGATAAAAACCGCCACGCCTTTTGTCGCCAACAAAAAATGCTGGCCGACAAAGACGCCGGTCTTGGAAATAGAAACCGGAGCACCTTCTTTCAGGATTTTCCCGTCGGCGAGTGCTTGACCGATCTTGGCGTAATATTTCATGGTGTAAATTGCGCCATCGACGTCGAACGAGGCATCGGCTTGGTTCGCGCCTAAATTGAGCAGTGAGATTCGAAAATATTCGTCGCGATTTGCGGAAAGCGTTTCGGCAATTTTGCCGAGCAAGTCTGCGCGCTGGCGATAGGTGAGCGCTCGAAGGGCCGGACCGCCGTTTGAACGGGCAAACTCGAGAGCTGCTTTCACGTCGATGCCTTGTGAGGAGATTCGTGCTAATTCTTCTTCGGTGACGGGGTCGACGAGAGGCTCTCCTTCGCCAGTGCCTTCTTTCCATTGGCCGGATACATAGTTCGGCAGCTTCATTTGCACGCCTCCCGTTTGGTCGCAATCCAGGTTCGCATCTTCGCACAATTCCCATGCCTGCTCGAAATCGAGGAGTATACGAACGTGAAATCGGGAGATGATACCACGGCATCGGCATGATAGTGCATCTTCTGCACGGCATTTCTAGTCTTAAGAGCGGGAACCACCCTTCGAAAAGCGCTAACTCCATTAGATGCAGTTTTTTACAAAACACTACAGGAATGGCGTAGAATGGCCGAAAGCTTATCGCTGCAGACACGTTTCATCTTGACCTTCGAACGACTACATGCGATATACTGCAGGCGCCAGTTGCGCTATCCTTATTTACCGCCGTGCAGACTAACGTCCATTCGAAAGACGCCGCCACTCCCTGCGTTAGCGCACGGACAAACGACGGTTTTCTTCAGTTGCTCGGGAAACGTGTTCGGGAATTGCGCAACCGACGCGGGCTGACGCGCAAAATGATGGCGCGCGAGGCGGACGTTTCGGAACGGCATTTGGCGCAGCTTGAGACCGGCGAAGGAAATGTTTCGATCGTCCTCCTGCGGCGGATTGCCGCAGCGCTCCATGTTTCCCTTGCGGATTTGTTTGCGGCAGAAATGGAAACGCGGCATGAAAAAGTTTTGATCCAGCGCTTCCTTGAAAGGCTTCCCGCGCATCGAGTCGAAGACGCAATGGCTCGTTTGCTGCGCGAGTTTGGCGAGGAAGATGCGGCTCGACGTAAACGGGTGGCGCTGATCGGGTTGCGCGGCGCCGGCAAGTCGACGCTGGGATTGCGGCTCGGCCAGGAAATGAATATTCCGTTCATCGAACTTGACGGCGAGATTGAAAAAGATACGGGCATGCCGCTCGGAGAAATCTTTTCGCTGTATGGGCAGACGGGTTATCGCGCCATTGAGCGACGCTCACTGGAACGCGTGCTGCATGAGCAGGAGCGGGCGATACTTTCCGTCGGTGGAGGCATCGTCTCGGAAAAAGAGACTTACGAATATCTGCTTTCGAATTGTTACACGGTATGGATCAAGGCGCGGCCTGAGGAGCACATGGCGCGCGTGATCGCGCAAGGCGACTTGCGGCCGATTGCGGGCGGCAATCAGGCGATGGACGATTTGCGGCGGATTCTTGAAGCGCGCGAACCGCTCTACCGGAAAGCTGACATGTACCTGGACACTTCCGGGAGTTCTGTGGACGAGAGTTTTGCGAAATTGAAGGCCGCATTGCAGGCGAGCGAAAAACAGAACGAGGCGTAGGAGGATTCCGTGGACGTTGCAGCGACAGAACAATCGCAGGCAAAAGTGGAACCGCCGGATTACCGGACGGAGCCTGGTAAATACAAGCATTGGAAGCTCAGTTTCGATGGGACAGTGGCGACGCTGACGATGGACGTGGCGGAAGACGGCGGACTGCGGCCAGGTTACAAGCTGAAATTGAATTCGTACGATCTGGGCGTGGACATCGAGCTGCATGACGCGCTGCAACGGATACGGTTTGAGCATCCGGAGATTCGGTCGGTGATTATCACGAGCGCGAAGAACCGGATTTTTTGTTCAGGCGCGAACATTTATATGTTGGGGCTTTCATCGCATGCGTGGAAAGTGAACTTTTGCAAGTTCACCAACGAAACGCGGAACGGGATTGAGGATTCGAGCGCGCACTCTGGATTGAAATTCATCGCGGGATGCAATGGAACTACGGCGGGGGGCGGTTACGAGCTGGCATTGGCTTGCGACGAGATTATTTTGGTGGATGACCGGTCGTCGGCGGTGAGTTTGCCGGAGTTGCCGCTGCTTGGCGTTTTGCCGGGGACCGGCGGTTTGACGCGCGTGACTGATAAGCGAAAAGTGCGGCGAGACTATGCGGATATGTTTTGTACAAATCCGGATGGGGTGCGTGGAGAGCGCGCGAAGGACTGGCGGCTCGTGGATGAGGTGGTGAAGCCGCAACAGTTTGCGGAACATGTGAAGCAGCGCGCGTTGAAGCTGGCGGAGTTGAGCGATCGCCCTTCAGATGCGAAGGGCGTGGAGCTGACGCAAGTGAAGCGGACGGTGGATGAGGCTGGCGTCCATTATGAATTTGTGGACGCGCAGGTGAATCGCGAGGCGCGGACGGTAACTTTGACGGTTCGAGCGCTGGAGGCTGTGCCAGCTTACACAACGGAGAGTGCAGTGGCGGCGGGGGCGAGTTGGTGGCCGCTGCAGATGGCGCGGGAGTTGGATGATGCAATTTTGACGTTGCGGACGAACGAGCTCGATTTAGGTTTGTGGATTTTGAAGGCGGTGGGAAATCCCGCAGCGGTGCTGGCCGCCGACGAATTTCTTTTGAATCACCAAGACAATTGGTTTGTGCGGGAAGTTCTGGGGATGATGCGGCGGACGTTTGCGCGGATCGATGTTTCTTCACGGTCGTTGTACGCAATTGTCGAGCCGGGTTCGTGCTTTGCCGGGACGCTGTTTGAACTTGCGCTGGCGGCGGACCGGATTTACATGCGCGATTCGCAGGACCGCGAGAATGTTGCGAATGTTGTTCTCTCGCGGATGAACTTTGGGGCGCTGCCGATGGTGAATGGTCTTTCGCGAATGGCGGCAAGGTTTTATCAGGATTCAGCGCAGATTGAGAAATTGCATGGGTTAGTAGGCAAAACGCTGATGGTGCACGACGCGATGGACGCGGGGCTTGTTACGGCGGCGCCGGATGATTTGGATTGGGAGGATGAAATTCGGCAGGCTTTGGAATCGCGTGCTGCGCTTTCGCCGGATGCGTTGACGGGGTTGGAGGCGAACTTGCGGTTTGGGATTAACGAGACTCTCGAGACACGAGTTTTTGGGAGGTTGTCGGCTTGGCAAAATTGGATTTTTATTCGGCCGAATGCGGTGGGGACGAACGGGGCGCTGAAAGTTTACGGAACAGGAGCTCCGGTGAAGTTCAATTGGGAAAGAGTCTAGCCTTCATTTCCCAGCACAGGTGGAGAGCAGGCGACTTAAACACTACGCCCGGGCAAGCTGGGGCGCAGCATGCTGCGCCCCTACAAAGGATTCGCGGAGGAGAAGGCCATGATTGATTACACCGAGAAAATTCCGAACAACGTGGATTTGGGACGAGACCGCGGATTGCAGCGGGCGCTGGAGCACTGGCAACCTGCGTACATGGGGTGGTGGTACGACATGGGGCCGAACGAGAGCCACAACTATGAAGTTTATTTGCGGACGGCAATCAGCGTGGAACCGGATGGGTGGGCGCAGTTTGATTATGTAAAGATGCCGGAATACCGCTGGGGAATTTTTCTGCAGCCGCGCGATGAAAAACGCGAAGTGAATTTCGGAATTCACAAGGGCTCGCCGGCATGGCAGGAAGTGCCGGGGGAATACCGCTCGACTTTGCGGCGTGTGATTGTGACGCAGGGTGATACTGAGCCGGCATCGGTGGAGCAGCAGCGGCTGCTTGGGTCGTCCTGCCCTTCGATGTATGACCTGCGGAATATTTTTCAGGTGAATGTGGAAGAAGGGCGGCATTTGTGGGCGATGGTCTATTTGCTGCACCGCTATTTTGGACGCGATGGACGTGAAGAGGCGGAGGCTTTGCTCGCGCGACGTTCTGGCGATGCGGACAATCCGCGAATTCTTGGGGCTTTCAACGAACCGACGCCTGATTGGCTGGCGTTTTACATGTTTACGTTTTTTACGGACCGCGATGGCAAGTTTCAACTTTGCGCACTGGCAGAATCAGGGTTTGATCCACTTTCGCGAACTTGCCGGTTCATGCTGACTGAGGAAGCGCACCACATGTTCGTCGGAGAAACAGGCATTACGCGGATTATCAAGCGCACTTGCGAAGTGATGAAGGAGAATAAATTGGAGGATCCGGCGCAGGTGCGGGCGCTCGGCGTGATTGATTTGCAGACGATTCAGCGGTACCTAAACTTTCACTACAGCGTGACGCTTGACCTTTATGGCTCGGATGTTTCTTCGAACGCGGCAAATTATTTTACCAACGGACTTAAGGGACGTTTTCGCGAAACAAAGCTTGAGGACGATCACGTGCTGAGCGAAGCGGAATATCCGGTGTACGAGGTGATTGGAGACAAGATCGTCCGGAAAGATGTTCCGGCGCTGACGGCTTTGAACGAACGGCTGCGCGACGATTACATCGAGGAGATTGCGGATGGCGTGGCACGCTGGCAGCGCGTGATCGATGAGGCGGGAATTCCCTTTAAGCTGACGCTTCCCCACAAGGGATTTCATCGCGCGATAGGCAATTTTGCCGGACATCACATTAGCGTGAACGGCGACGTGTTGACGGCAGAGGCCTGGAAGAAACGCGAGCACGAATGGCTGCCAAGCCCAGCGGACGAAAAGTTTGTGCAATCGTTGATGACGGGGCGCGTCGTCGAACCAGGAAAATTCGCGAACTGGATCGCGCCGCCGCTACGAGGAATCAACAGCAAGCCTTTGGATTTTGAGTATGTGCGATTCAACTGAAGATGCTGGCAGCTCGCAGCTAACAGCCAACAGAAAGAAAAGAGCAGAGGAAAGAGAAGAGCAAAGATAACGCAGAGACGCAGAGTACACAGAGGTTCGCGGAGAGCGTTCGAGCGACGAGAAGACGAGTGCAGCCAATCATCGATATCCACATTCACATCATGCCGTATCACATGATGAATTCTTCCGCGATGGAATTGACGAAGCGCGGGCGGAAAGATTATGCGGATGTAATGCGATACTGCGATGATCCGAAGGCGTTTCTCGTGCACCTTGATAGCCTGGGGATCGAGCGGGCGGGCCTCATTAATTATGTCGCGCCGAAGATTATCGGGTTCACGCCAGAGGTGAACGATTGGAGCGCTAAATACTGCAGCGCCGCGCCCGATCGTTTGATCGCGTTTGGCGGCGTGCTGCCGGGGACGGTTCCCGATGCGGGCGCCGAAGTCGATCGCATGGCGAAAATTGGAATTCGTGCGATCAAATTGCATCCATCCCACCAGGTGCTTACGCCGAATTCGTATATGAACGGAAACACCGATTTGGCAGCGGTTTATGAGCGAGCGCAGGCGAACGGAATGCCGGTGATGATTCACACGGGAACCTCGATTTTCCCGGGCGCGAGAAATTTACATGCGCAGCCGATGTTATGCGACGACGTGAGCATCGATTACCCTAATCTAGTGGTGATTCTGGCACACGGCGGAAGGCCGCTGTGGATGAACGAAGCATTTTTTCTGGTCCGACGGCATAAGAATATGTACATGGATATTTCGGGGATTCCTCCACAGAAATTGATGGAATATTTTCCGCGAATCGAGGATATCGCGGACAAAGTATTGTGGGGCACGGATTGGCCGGGGCCGGGAGTGCCGGAAATCAAGGGTAATATTGAGAAGTTTCACGCGCTACCGATTGGTGCCGAGACGAAGCGCAAGATTTTGTATGACAATGCGGCGCGTTTGTTTCCACGGTGAGGACTGGCGAGTTGTTTCATCCCAGGTTCGTCGCTTTATGAAGTCATCTCACTGCCTCGCGGGCGGCTAAAACTCCACATGCAAGCGCAGCGTCGGCACCAGCACAGGCCCCCGGTCGCGGTTGTAACCGGGATTGTTGATGTGCTGCAACCCAATAGACGGGTAGATTCCACGCCAGGCATGAAGCGTGTAATAGGTTTCCACAATGTTTTCCCGGCCGTAGTTCAAGCGGCCGTCACCTAGCAAAAAACCATCTCCGCCCAGAGCCAAATATTCTGCGTGGTCGTGCGAGATTCCGTTGGAGACGAAAACAACGCCGGCGCGGTCCCACTTGCGATGCCAGAGCGCGCCTTTGAAAGCCGCGCCAATCTGATCCGTTTGATCGACTTCTGTGTAGGCATAGGATTCGTGTTGCCCTTCGTTCCATCCCCAGCGTCCAAATAGGCCGAGCCAGTCGTTTAAAGGCTGCTCGAAATTGCCGCTGAAGCCATATTTAATGGTGGTTTGAAGCGGGTGGTCGGTGATTTCTGGCTCCGGCGTTAGGCCTGCGAGAAAATTGTTGATGGCCTGCTGGTAGACGCCCATGTTCGCGTGATTTACGTAGGAGAGAAGGCGGAGTATGCCTGTTTGACCTCGTATGGTTTTCCTGTGAAATTCGAATTCGATGTTTTCCGCCCGGGCGCGGGCCAAGTCTGCGTCCAGATTAATTCCATTGGCTACTTTTGGCATCAGCGCTTCCGCAAACCGTACTGTTCCCCAATGATCGTGATATTCAAACATCGCGCCGTAAGTGTATCCACGAGTGTCCGCCGCATAGTCATAGGTTCCAGCATTGTCGACGGTCCAATTCATGAACTGAAAATTGGAGTCGCTCCCCAAGGAATTGACGTCGAAGAAATCGGCCAAGCTGAATTTGCCGAAGCGCACCTCGATGCGGCGCTCGGGGAGTTCGCGAAAAAGAGAATAGGGATTCTGCTCCGCGGGCTGTTTCACGTGCCCCAGAGGAATGATGTGATGAATCATCAGCCGCGCAATGTAAGGCGCGTGGCTCAGCGAGGGATTGCGCACAACGTCAAGGTTCGTGAATCCCGCAAGTCCCAGAGCTTCGCCAATCCCATGGCCGCCCGTTTCTTGAACATCGCAAAGCAGTTCTGTTGTCGCGCTAAGGCGCAGCCCAGTGTAAAGCGTAAACACATGCGAGGTGGCATCCTGGGCCTCGGGACTCAGACTGTGGGGACCTTGATACGGCGAAGTGAACGTCGGGTGCCACTGAGAAATAATATTCGCTTGCCCTGACAGCCAGAACCGGCTCCACTGCTGATGAGGAAACATGATTGGAAGAGGATCGGAAGTTGGGGGAGATGTGGCGTCATCCGGAGAATCCTGCTCGGACAGGACTAAATCTTGCGCGGCCGCGGCAGACGCAAACGCCATCAGCCAGCTGCAGGCAAGAACGGCTAATTGTGGGGCGAATCGTCGCATCTCTATCCTAGGTCCTTGGCCTCGGCTTCTGTAGGTTGCCGCCCAGCTCAAGCAACAAATACGGCAGAATAAAAGGCCGACCATTACTGGCTGATGAACGCCGGGCGCGCGATGAAGCCAAAATGAATCAGTTGAAGTGCGCTAAGGCTTTGCACTACTGTGCATAAGAGCCATTGCAGCGTGGGCCGAAACCTTGATACCATACCCCCATAGGGTATACAAGCCAAATGTCGCATACCTCTCGCGAAAAGCTCGATCTCGTCACCCGCACCAAGAAAGTCATTGGCCAGCTCGAAAGCGTGCTTCGCGCACTCAACGAAGACGAGCCGTGCGCCGAAGCGCTGCAACGCCTGGCCGCAGCCCGCGGTGCGATCAATAGCCTCATGGGCGAGCTGATGGAAGACCACATCCGAAACCACATGCCTCGCAATTCGAAATCTTCGGAAGAAGCAGCCGCCGACGTCATTCACATTGTGCGAACCTACTTGAAGTAACGAAAAAGCCAGTCGCATTTGCGTCCGTTTTTCTGTATCTTCCGTGCATCCAAGTCTTGAGGAACCGAATCGAAAAATCGGGGGAACTCTCGGTGACACGACTTTCGTTGACAAGTTTGTTCGCAAGCTTTCTATTCGCAGCCATTCTCTGCGTTCCAGCCTCGAAGGCCCAGGCCGGCCCAGTGGATGGCGGGCATGATCTGCAAATATGGACCGGCGGCGGCCATGGACTGAATGGGAGTACCGCGACCACTGGAGTCTGGAACGTGGGTTTACGATATGGCTGGATTTTGACCGGACCGGTCGGCCCAGGCTTTTTGCGCGGCCAATTCGAATTCGCGGTGGATGTAGTTCCCGTCTTCTTGGTGATCCAGAAATATGACAACGCTTATGGCTTCGGGCTGAATCCCTTCGCGCTGAAATGGAATTTCACAAAGCCTCGCAAGATTGTTCCCTACTTCGAACTCGGAGGCGGCACACTTTTCACGAATGATAATGTGCCTGCCGGCACTTCGCGTGTAAATTTCACTACGAGTGGCGCGCTTGGTTTGCACTTTCTGCGTAGCAAATATAATTTCAACGCGGAGCTTCGTTTCATGCACATTTCGAATGCATCGCTTGCCAACCTGAACCCCGGGATAAATACGCTGCAGATGCGGATAGGCTTCGGGCGATTCACCCATCCGAACTAGCGCGTCTATTGACAGGGCGGTATGATGTACCCTATCCGGCCTCATCACTCGTCGTAATCCTTGGGAAGCTACAGTCCTTCTTGGAATAGAACCGGTTCAACGCAGGTATAAGGCGGAGGGGAAGACCATGAACATGAAAATGACAAAAATTGCGGTTGGAGTGCTGTTATTGGCAGGATTGGGTCTGGGCCTGGGGATCCGCGGATTGCGCGCGGATGGCAAAGCGCCTGCCGTTGGGACGCCTGCGCCGGACTTTACGCTGAATTCACAGGAGTCCAAGCCGGTTAGCCTGCATGATTTCAAGGGTAAGTGGGTGGTGCTCTATTTCTACCCGAAAGATTTTACGAGCGGTTGCACCGTGGAAGCCCACAACTTCCAGCGTGACCTGGCTCAATATGAGCAGAAGCATGCGGTGATTGTCGGTGTCAGCGTGCAGGATGAGGATTCCCACCAGAAGTTCTGCACCAAAGAAGGGCTGAGCTTTAAGCTGCTCGCGGACACAAAAACCGAAGTTTCCACGGAGTACGACTCGGTGATGAATTTTGGTGTCGCCAAGGTCTCTGCACGCCACACGTTCCTGATCGATCCAGACGGCGTTGTGCGCAAAGTCTTTCTCGACGTCAAACCGCAGCAGCACAGCGAGGAAGTCCTGGCTGCGCTTACGGAGCTGCAAGGCGGCGCAGCCAAGTAAGGCTGGAGCTCACAGCGACATTGGGAGTTTCCTCCGACGCGTACGTGTCAATAAACGCGTTTTTCGAAAAACCTTTGCAAAAGGGAGTATTGCTGGCTGGCAACTAGCGATTGGGCAAAACACTTAGCCCTTGCACGGACATTAACGACTCGTCTGCGGTGACAAGTGTCAGATCATAGACCTTTGCGGTCGCGACCAGAAACCTGTCAGCCGGATCGCGGTGGCTCAGCATCGTCAACCGCAACTCTTGCGCCACCCTCCAGTGCAAAGGCGCCTCTAGAAGTTCCATGTCCGCCACGGACTGCTTGAACCATTCGCCGAAATCCTGCCGAAGATTGACACGTCTTTTCTCGAGAAGGATTATTGTTTCCCAAATACTGACTGGAGAGAGGAACCGGTCGTTCGCCGGATTGGCCAACTCCCGCGCTACCTCGGAAGTCAGCTTCTCTGGCGAGGTGTAATACCAGAGCCAGATGTGTGTATCGAGCAGAAGCCTCACTTGGGCTTTTTCTCCAGCTCGGACTCCGGCTCAGGATCTTGAGCTGCCTCCCATTCCGAGATGTCACCGGTAGGTCCCACGATATCACCCAAAATTTCTATGGTTCCGATGCCACCTCCCATGCGGATGATGCGCTTGGTCCCTCCCGGAGGATTGATCTCAGCGATGGCTTGGCCGAAGCGGGTTACCAGGATTGGCTGACCGGTCTTGCGCACGCGCTCTAAAACTGCCAAACAAGTCGCCTTAAACTTCGAAATGGCTATCTCTTCCATGTCTTGGGGCCCCTGCCTAAACCGTATACGCAATCTTGACCATAGTCAAACCATAGTCAGACTGTGGTCTGACCATGGTCAAATACTCCCACATCTTGCACGCCCTAAACTCTTTCCCATCAACGCCGTCTATAGCTGTAGACTTCGCAACCAAGAAGCGGGTTCCAAGTTCGGGGGCGGTCGAAAATTATGGTCAGTCGTTCACGCGCAATCGGCAAGTTCGTTCTGACAGTGCTCACAATTGCCGCAGTTTGGCTCTCCGTGCGTCCGGTCAGAACGATTCAAGCGCAGTCCTCCACCCTCGAAATCCCTAAAACTCCTCCGGGCGAGCAATTCGCTGCTTGGCTCGTTGCCTTCAACAGTGGCGATAAGGCCGAACTCGAAAAGTTCCGAAGTCACTTCGACAAGCCCGAAGAACACAAAGTCGAGGGCATGTTGGGCTTCCGCCAGCAGACCGGCGGATTCGACGTCAGGAAAATCGAGGAATCGAGTCCAACGAAGCTCACAGGGCTGGTACAGGAACGCGATTCGGATCAATTCGCCAGATTCACTCTGGACGTGGAGGCCTCAGCGCCTTACCACGTTACGCACCTCGACATACGGGCCATTGGACGCCCTCCGGAATTCGCGCTCCCGCGCTTAAACCAGAGCGAGTTGATCACGGCTCTGCGCGCAAAGCTCGAAAAGGATTCCGCGGCCGATAAGTTCTCGGGCGCCGTGCTCCTGGCCAACGACGGCAAACCGATCTTCACTGGCGCCTACGGCATGGCCGAGCGCGAAAAGAAAACCCCCAATACGCTCAACACCAAATTCCGCATCGGCTCGATGAACAAAATGTTCACCGCCGTCTCGATTCTGCAGCTCGTGCAAGCCGGAAAAATCTCGCTCAGCGATCCTGTGGGCAAATACCTCACCGACTATCCCAACAAGGATATCGCCACGAAAGTCACCATCCAGCAGCTGCTGACTCACACCGGCGGCACGGGAGATTTTTTTGGCCCACAATTCGACGCGCGTCGCCTGGAACTAAAAACGCTGCAGGACTACATAAAGCTCTATGGCGAGCGCGCACCGGAATTTGAACCAGGCAGCCGCTGGGAGTACAGCAATTATGGATTTTTGATGCTCGGCGTGATCGTCGAACGCGTCAGCGGGAAAAGCTATTACGACTACGTGAGCGAAAACATCTATAAGCTGGCAGGAATGGCATCCACCGGCTCTTTTCCTGAAGACCAAAACGTTCCAGACCGCTCCGTTGGCTACACGCAAGGCGATGGCAACAAACTTCAGCCCAACACGGATACGCTCCCGTATCGCGGAACCTCCGCTGGCGGCGGCTATTGCACGGTCGAAGACTTTCTGCGCTTCGCGAACGCTCTCACCAATCATAAATTGTTGAACGCGCAAAACACCGAACTGCTCACCACCGGGAAAGTCGATACGCCCCGAGGCGAGAAATACGCATTTGGTTTCATGGATATCGGCGCTGGCACCTTGCGCCACTTTGGCCATGGCGGCGGTGCCCCAGGTATGAACGGCGACCTTCAAATCTTTCCGCAGAGTGGTTACGTGATCGTGGTGCTGTCGAATCTCGATCCGCCAGCGGCCAGCCGCATCTCGGATTTTATCGTGAACCGCCTGCCTGCTAACTAGGGCTGCGTAGTCAAAGCGTCTCGCCACCAGCTTCCCTTTAGTCGCGCCGACCCACGCCTTCACGACCAAAGGCCCGTTCGCGACGGGAAGGACAGTTTTTTTTCGTCCAACTTGAATAAATCGCCACCAACGGCGTCTAAAAAGGTAACGGGGTGCAATCCATTGGATGGGGTGAATTCAGATTCTTCAATTGACTCGACGGGTATTCTGTAAATAATCCATCTCAACCAGCACAGATCGCGTCTTGTGGTCGGACGCAGGTGCCGTTCTGGAGAGGAAGCATCTACCTATCCAAGGCGATCTGCTCGATGCATGAATTGAGGGGGCGCAATGAAAAATCGAATGGTTTTTATACTCGCTTTAGTTTGCCTTTTGCCAGCAACGATTTCCGCTCAAGTTGCCGTAACCGGGAAAATCACGGGAGTTATAACCGACTCTTCCGGATCGGCAGTACCTAACGCCAAGGTGACGGTCAAGGGCACTTCCTTAATGTCCCCGCGCACCATGACTACGGGGTCCGAAGGAGACTACCTTTTTGACTTGCTGCCTCCGGGCACCTATGACGTCACTGTCACGGCGACCGGTTTCCGCACTTTCGAACAAACTGGTGTCGTCCTCACCGCGGGATTCACCGCGACCGTGAACCCCAAGCTGCAAGTCGGAGAGATTACCCAGACAGTCCAAGTGCAAGGCGAGACGGTGGTTGACCTGCAAAACGTTCAGACCTCGACGACCTTCGATCAAACGCTGCTTCAGGATATTCCGAGCGGCCGCGACCCCTGGTCCACGGTCGCCCAGATGCCAGGAGTCACTTCCAGCACATTCGATGTGGCAGGTGACAATAGCTATCAGCAATCAGCTATGCAGATACACGGGAGTACTCAAGCGGAGCAGATCTACAGCTATAACGGTTTGGACCTGAACTGGCCGGGTTCGAGTGGCGGCTATACACAGTTCTATACCAATCATGACTCCTTCGATGAGTTTCAAGTGGTTGCGGATAATGCGCCTGCTTCCGTTCCCATTGGCGGGATCTACATGAATATGGTCACCAAGTCTGGCTCGAACGAGTTGCATGGCCAGGCTGCCGCTTACTACTTAACCGCCGGTACCCAAGCCGGTGTAAAGGAGCCCCTGTTCCAGGGATCTCCGGTGCCGACGGGCTCGCCTTTCGACATGACGCTGGACACTTCAGCAAGTCTCGGCGGGCCAATTATAAAAGACAAATGGTGGATATTCGGTTCCTATCGCCGGTACGATCTGCGGCAACGCATTCTCGCGGTAACCGACCAGGCTGGCAATCCCGTGGTGGACGTCAATCACCAGACCAACACCGACCTGCGCAGCGACTGGCAGATCAACGCAAAGAACAAATTCAGCTTCATCTGGCTCTACAACGAGCAGAATCGCTTCTTCCGCCGGGACACGGCCTATCAGTTTGTTACTCAGGACGCCAGTTGGAAACAGATTGAACCAGCCTACATCTTGCAAGGACTGTGGACCAGCCAGATTACGAATAACCTCTTGCTCGATTTTCGGGTTGGCTGGAACAAAATCGTCTTCCCCCTTAGCTATCAAGCCAACTCGACTGGTCTCAACCTGCAAGACATTGGGTACTCCACCGAGAGTGGCGCAGCACCCTATCAATTTCAAAACCCGGCATGGGTCCTCAAATGGTCCGCCAGCGGCTCGTGGTACAAAGGAAATTGGCATGGCAGCCACAATCTCCAATTTGGCTTCGAATGGGGAAAGAATTACAACTCTTACATCTACAATGTAAACCAAGGGATCAACGCGATCTTCAACAGCGACCCTTCGACCCAGCCTGTCTTCTCTCAGCCTTTCCAAGTTGTGGCGTATAACACTCCGACGACGCAGAAGAACTATTTTCGCGATACCAGCTTCTTCGTTCAGGATACTTGGACGATTAAACGCCGTCTCACGCTGAACCTTGGGTTGCGCTACGATCGCTTCACCACCTACTATCCTCAACAAACAACGGACGCGAACCTTACGTTTCCTCAACTCTTCCAGGCCGATCACACGTTCCCTGCCTCGGGCAACCTGGTGGACTGGAACAACGTCTCGCCGCGCATCGGAGTGGCATGGGATCCCACCGGTAAGGGTGATTCTGTTGTCCGTTTCGGCTATGGCATTTACTACATATTACAGGGCACCGGGCTCGCGGAGACTTCCAATCCAAATGGCTTAATCTCGCTAACGTTTCCATGGATTGACACCAACGGAGACAAAATCCCGCAGCTCAACGAATGGCTCCCTGCCGGCGCGACACCCGTCGCATCCTCTGGCGGGGCGCAGATCAACCACAACATGAGCCGCCCGTATTCTGAGGAAATCAGCGTGGGCTACGAAAAACAGTTGTGGCGGGACCTCCGTGTCGGGGCAACGTACTACTACCGGACCAAGAAAAACCTCTTCGGGACTGAGAACGCCGCAGTTCAGCCATCCGACTATGTGCCGATCACCGCGCTGGGCGGCAACCCGATCATCAACCCCATCACCAACGTGCCGATGACTCTCTTTAGTTTTCAGCCCACGGACCCCAATAAATATGGAGCGTTCAACAATTTGGTGACGAACATTTCGCAGCTCGACACTAACTCGTATAACGCGGTCGAGTTCACCGCCGTCAAACGCTTGTCCAACAAGTGGCAAATCCTCGGCGGCTTCACGATCCAGAGCCAGAAGGGCACGTACGGACGCGGCTTCTCTGACGAAGCCACCGCTGACAATTTCAACGATCCCAACGACGGCATCAATCGGCAGAACAACTATCTGAATCTCGACTCCACGTACGTATTTAAAGTGGATAGCACCTACGAGCTGCCGTGGAAATTCGGTACCAGCGTCAACTTCCAGCATTACACCGGTTTCCCGATCCAGCCGACCGAAACCTTCAACGTGCCGGACGGACAAGGTGTCAACATTGCGGAGAACGTCATCTTGCAGCCCGCGGGAATCCAGCGCCTGCCCAGCGTCAACCAGCTCAACCTGCGCATCTCCCGCGAGTTTGTCTTCAATGAACGCTGGCATCTCACACCGATCGTCGATTTCTTCAACTTGACGAACTCCCAAACGACCATCTCGGAGGTCACTCAGTACACTCCTCCGAGTGGAGGCTTTTTTCTGAAGCCGTCGCTCGCTATCAACCCGTTCGTGACTCGCTTCGGTCTGCGTTTTACTTTTTAGCGAGAACCGCATTCGCAGCCGGATTAGTCGATCGTTCTTTCCAACTCGGCGGGTGGAGTGATACTTTCACTCCACCCGCCAGTCTGGTTTCAGGGTCTTAAGTCTCTTTGTCCGCTCTTCAGGGGGCACAATGCGCAATCGGATTCACGCAGTCAACATCGCACTGATTCTGCTGGCAAGCGCGAGCAGCGCGGTTGCGCAAACTGCCGCTCAAAAGCCGAAACTCACTATCGAACAGCTGATCGACATCAAGCATCCGTCGGAACCGATCTGGTCACCTGATGGCAAGCTCGTCGCGTTTGTCTGGGACCGCGCGGGCGTCGCCAATCTTTACACCGCTAACGCCGACGGCAGCGGCACGCCGAAGCCGCTCACTTCCTTCCCCCAGGGCCAAATCGACGGCGCTTTTTGGAGCGAAGATGGCGATCTCGTGTATTTTCCGCATGAGGGCGATCTGTGGCAGGTGGCGGCGTCCGGCAGCGCTCCTAAGCCTGTCTGGAGCAAGTCGGATCCGGGCAGCGGTTATGTCCTCTCGCCTGATGGAAAGCGCGTTGCTTTCGTTCGCAGCAATCCCGCTGCAAAGGAAGGCGCGCCGCGCTCAAGCGATCTGATCATCCGCTGGCTCACCGATGGCACTGAAGCTACCACCGCGCATGACGACGTGAGCATCGGCGGCATTCTCTGGTCTCCCGACGGTTTGTCCATTGCTTATGTCGCCGGCTCGAAAATCATTCATCACGATGAATCACCCTCTTATTCGGGCGCCAAACTCGTTTACCGCGTTTCCGAATATGTCCCCGGCCAGATCTATGCAATCAAGCTCGCGGACGCGAAACCTGTCCCTATCGCTAAGCCCGGCGAGTACGGCGGATTGGCCTGGGTCGACAACGCACATCTTGTCTTCGACGGCCAGTCCACTGACTTCAAGAACTATTTCATCTATCTTGCCGACGCTGCCACGGGCAACACGAAAATCATCCACGAAGTCCACGAAGAAAAATTCTGGAGCATCCCCGACTGGGGCGAAGCGGGCGCGCAACCGTGGCCTTCGCCAAACGGCAAGTGGATCGCCTTCTTGAGCGATGAAGACGGCTGGGACCATCTCTATGTCATGCCCGCATCCGGAGGCGATGCCGTTCAGATCACCAAAGGCAAGTTTGAAGCGTGGCGTCCAGCGTGGTCACACGACAGCACGCGCATCGCTTTCGACGCCAACACCGAGGATGGTCCAGGCGATCGCGTCCTCGGCATCGCAAAAATCGGTGATGATCCTGCGCATGCCGAAGTCACGTACATTCCCGCGACGCCAGGTACAAATATCGAGCCACGCTGGTCCGAAGGCGACGGCCGCCTCGTCTTCCAACACACCGACGCGCAGAACAGCGCCGACCTTTACACCGTCGGCAGCAATCCCGGCGCGCCGGCGCCCGCGCGCCTCACCGACTCCATGCCCGCCGGCATGGACCGCTCCCAATTCGTCGAGCCGCAATTCGTCCACTTTCCCGGACCCGACGGTCAGCAAGTCCCAGGCTGGCTTTTTGTGCCAAAAAACATCAATAAAAACGTCAAGCATCCCGCGATCATGTGGATTCATGGCGACGGCGTAAATCAGAATTATGACGGCTGGCACGTCCAGAGGAATTACGCCGTCTACTACAGCATCCACCAGTATTTTCTTCAGAAAGGTTATGTCGTTTTTGCTCCCGATTATCGCGGCAGCATCGGCTACGGCCGCGATTGGCGTACCGGCGTTTACATGGACGTCGGCGGCAAGGATGCAAAGGACGCGTGGATGGGCGCGAACTATCTAAAAACTCTTCCCTACGTGGATGCAGACCGCATCGGCGTGTGGGGCCTAAGCTACGGCGGCTTCTTCACGCTTATTGCCATGACCGATCAGCCCAAACTTTTCCGCGCAGGTGTGGACGTCGCTGGCGTCGTCGATTACGCGATGTATTACTCCGATCCCTATCACGGCGATTGGACCGCCAGCCGCATCGGCACGCCCGAACAGAATCCGCAAGTGTATGCCAATGCCTCGCCAATCTCGCACATCGACCGCCTCGAACGGCCTCTGCTAGTGCTCCACGGCACCGCCGACGAGAATGTTCCCTTCCTCGAATCGGTCTGGCTGATGGACGAAGCTCTGAAGAAACACAAAGGCGACTTAGTCTCCTTCATGATCTATCCTGGCGAGTTTCACTACTTCACGCGAGAGCGTGTCCTGCTCGATGCCTGGCACCGCGTCGACGATTTTTTCGACGCCAACTTGCGCGCCCCCGCCGCAACCAAACCCAAACCAAAGTGACTCCGCGCCCTCGCTGAAGATGTGACCGCTTAGTTGGTGTAATATTCCGGGCACTCTTCACTGGTGACGGAGGCTCGCCCGTGCTTATCGTTTACGGTGTCTACCGCTGGAAGCCGAAGCCTGTAGCATTTTGCAACGACTACTGCCTGTCGTGTGGAAAACAGCGGCGCGCAGTACAGATCCGTACGTTCAATGCGGGCCACATTTTTTGGATTCCGATTCTACCGGTAGGATTTTGGAAACGCTGGGTATGCACAACCTGTGGCCGCGTTCCGCATGTCTCCACCAGGACGAGGCGAGGGTTTAAGTGGGTGGGCTTGTTTATCCTCCTGATTTTCTCGGCTGTATTCTGGTTCGTGCCAGTCGAGTCAGACGATGTGGCCTTAATTTGGGCGCTTCGAGTAGTTACCCCGATTGGGGCGTTCCTCACCCTCGTGCATCTTTTCCGTACAGAAAAAGAACCTTCTTTACAGTCGAAGCTCGCAACGGTTCAGCCAGCCGCAGACACCGTCTGTCCATTTTGCGGTGCTCCGTTGTTGATGGTCAGTTCTCGATGCTCCTGCCCGGCTTGCGGCGCCGTGAGGAACTGAGCACTCCCGTCACTAATGCTCGGAATGGGCGCGTTCGTCAGTGACTCGGCTCGAGAATTAACTTCTGCACACGCCAATTCAGAATCTCGCTCACGTACAATTCGTTTTCCGATGGACAAGCGATTTCGTGGATCCATCCGAATTGCCCGAGCTGTTTGCCTGCTTTGCCAAACATGCCAAGCACTTTCCCATCGAGGCTAAGTTTGTAAATCCGTCCCGGAAACGCGTCGGAGGTGTAAAGCACTTGCCTCGGACCGGGCGTAATGCAAACCGTCCAAGGTGCGCCGGGCGACATTGTGCCCGTTGTCCCAGTAGGCTTGTTGCCGATCGCCGCACGCGCATCCGGCGGGGCTGGCACATCGATGGTCATCTGCCGCAGAAATTTTCCATCGCCATCAAACACCTGAATGCGCCGATTCCCGCGATCTGCAACATAAACATTTCCCGCCGCATCCACAGCAATACTGTGCGGCACATTGAACTGCCCCGGCTGGTCGCCCGGCTCGCCCCAGGACTTCACCCAGTTGCCGTCTTTATCGACCTTCGCCACGCGCGAATTGATATATCCGTCGCTGATAAACGTGTCCCCCGCGGCGTTCCATGCCACATCGGTTACTTGCCGGAACATCCCGTCTACAGGAGGCAGTGGCGGCTTCACATGTTTCAATGGGCCAGTTCCTTCATCGGAAGCTTCCTGTTTCCGCCCAAACACCATCACCACTCGACCCTCGGGATTGAACTTGATCACCATGTCCGACCCTTTGTCTGTGACCCAAATATTGTCCTGAGGATCGACCTTCACCGCGTGCGCATACGACCACGCGTAAAGATTGTGCCCAATCTCCCTCACAAATTTTCCGCTGGCATCAAACTCCAGCAGTTGCGCCCCGCTCGCCGCATACGCCGGACCTGTAGTGTTCCCTCGCGAAAAAACAAAAATGTGCCCTTTCGAATTGACAGCTACCCCGGCCACTTCTCCCAGATAAATGTCAGGTGGCAATTTCAGAAAATCAGGAACAGACGTATACCGAATTTCCGGCGGCTGCTGCGCGCAGATATTCCCATCCGCCAGAACGCACAAGACACAAAGAAGAAGAAAGCTCCGCATTAGAACCACCTCGCTAGGTTGGAATAATCAGCTGCCCGTTAAAGCCGCGTATTGAGCTTTGGTGAGGGGAACGACCGAAAGTCTTCCTTCACGAACCAGCGGAGAACAGGCGAACAGTTTGTCTGCTTTCACTTGCGCCAATGTCCATGGTTTCGCGATCGGTTTGCCTGCTTTGATTTTGACGATGGGTACTTTCGGATCAGACGGATCCACGGAAATCACTGTTGCGGTTCCGACAGCGCTCCTGCGGTTAGCTGTTTCGTAGATGACTAGACGCGCGCCTGCAGGCATTTCTCTCAAGTTTTTCACTCCGGCAGGACTCGTTACGCCGTCCCACACCGTGACGCCGTCTTTTTGCAGATCGGCAAACGAATATACGGATGGTTCGGTTTTCAACAAATAGTCTGAGGCCATGTGTCTCTCCAAGTGAATCATTCTGGGCGCGACCATTCTACCTGTTGAACTCTCAGGACGCTGCTTTTCGTTGTGGCGGCCGCTCCGCTAGACTCTCTGCTTGCTTCTCCATTCGCGGCCACCCGCGCATAGTACAGCCCCGGTGGATCAAAACGTCAGACCGCGCTTGCCCGTGCAGCATGGTTCTGGCACGATGCAAGGAACATAGCACTGCACTCGGATGCAAAGGCTCCTCGGAGGAAAAATGGCTGGTTTTTGCAGGAATTGTGGTAGGCCGTTGGCGGATGGACAAGCTTTCTGTGACGGTTGCGGCACGCCTGCTTCCGGTCCGCCGGTTCGTTCCTCAGCGGCGCCTCCACCGTCCGCTTCTAATGCGCCTCCCGTGCAGCGCCCTTATGCCGCTCCTCAACCGACACCGCCAGCACCCTCTCCCGCATCGCAAGCAACTGCGGGTGCTCCCGCCAAATCGGGCAATACCCTTGTCAAGGTTCTTTTGATCTTCCTTGTTGTGATTTTTATTTTCGGTGCCATCGGAGTTGCGGGTATCTGGTATGTGGCGCATCGCGTAAAGCAAGGAATACACGACGTCGGACTTGATGATATCTCTAGCGCGTCAAACGCAACTCGCGGGCCGGCGCTCGTCGGCATCGATCCGTGCAGCCTGCTCTCCAAAGCCGACGTCGGCCAAGCCGCAAAGATGGAAATCGTGCGCGCCGAGCCAGCCGAAGGAAGCGACCCCGGATGCGTCTATAATGTCCAAGCGCAGATTTCTGATCTCGTCGTCAAGCATGGTTCCCTGCTCCACAAAGAGGGCACCACAGAAGCCCAGCGACAGCAATTTGAGTCGATGGCGAAGCCGCTCTTTCAAAGCATGAACTCTGAACAAAACGGCGCTGCTTCGAAACATCCCGGCGAAGCGCCAGTCTTCGTGTTCGGTGTGACTAATGGCGGTGCTAGAGCGCAGATAAGCTTGATGCGCATGACGTTTGGCCGTCTAGAAGGAGGCATGGTTTCCATTCCTGGATTGGGAGACGATGCAATCGACATCGGTGGGTCCATGATGCTGATACGCAAAGACGACAAGCTGATTCGCATCATGTACCAGATGTGCCCCTGCTCAACCGACGATGTGGTGCCGCTCGCAAGAAAGATTCTCGCGGGCATCTAGTGCGGTCTCGCTGACAAGACCTTGGACTCTATTCCGCACGAGCAATAGAGTTATGGCGCTTTCGCAGCCACAACGCCGATGTCGGCGATGTTGTCTCCTTTTTTCAACGAAGGAACCGCGTTCACATGAAGAATCACGCCCGCGGCTGGCGCGCGCGCATCTAGAATCACTTTGCCGAAATAATCTGTCACATAGCCGATCTTCATACCTTCTTGAACGTACGTCCCGCGCTTGACCAGCGGATACCAAATACCAGGGCCGTCGGAAATAACGTCCACGACTTTCCCGAGCCAGACCGGATTTTCGACAAAGTGCGGCTCGCCCGGAATCATTTTCAAATAGCGCATCGTGCTGAGCGTGCCGTTCACGAGCAGCGCCACGTCATCTGTTTCGACCGTGCCTGCGTGCCCCGCTTCCACAACGATGGATGGCTTGCCGCGAACCGAAGCGGTGTTGTCCAAATATCGAGTGGCAGTTGGATCGGTGGGACGCTCGCTCCAGATAATAATGTGATCCAGCCCAAACGCGAGCACCATCTGTTTCGAAACGCGGTCCTGCGCTTCCTTGCCCACAGCTCCCCAGTACGCGTACGGGCGCAGGCTTTCGTCCAAGTCGCCGCCGTGGTAGTCGATTAAATAGTCGCAGTGGTCCACGACTTCCTTGGTGATCATGAACAAAGCTCGGTCCGTTTGCGTGCCATCCATTTTTCCGGGATAAAACCGATTCATGCTTTTATTGTCGATGGGATTCACATGCGGAACTTTTTGTTCGAATGAAAGTACATTCACGAGCGGTACGAGAATGACCGTTCCGGAAAGTTGCGCGGGATCCAGTTCGCCGATTAATTTTTCGACGGCGATGATCGAGACATATTCCGTGCCGTGCGCGCCCGTAACAAGCGCAAGGACAGGCCCGGGTTTCGCTCCATTGACCACCACGACCGGAATGTTCGTCGCGGCGTCCATTCCTGCCGGTACTTCGATATAGCCATTCGCTTTTTGCCCCACAGCCGCCGTGGCCGTGCCCACGGTAAATGATGCGCGCTGCGCAAAAGTTAAAACGGGAAGCGCCAATAGCACGCCGGCTGCCACGAGCGAAAATCGAAATGTGCGAAACATGAAGCCTCCTAATGGCGAGTGAGCATAACGCGCGTTAGGAAGATCGGCAACTGCGTTGCTAAATGGCGTTTGCTGACAGACAGAACAAAACGGGACGCGGCCAAACAGAACCAGTGATAAGATTTCGGTCGCTGGCAAATTTTGGGCCCTGGAGCATCGCATGATTCTCGATCGAAGAAAGTTTTTGAAAACAGCGGCAGTGACAGGCGCGGCGGCGGCCTTCGCGGGCCCGACCGCGTTCGATTTGGCCGCAGACACGCAAACTCCAGGTTCCTTCGATTTTGTTTTCTTCACGGACACGCACATCGAGCCGGAGCTCGATGCGGCGCATGGCTGCGACCTGTGTTTCAAGAAAATCGCCGCGCTCAAACCGGACTTCGCCATTATGGGCGGCGACCACGTCTATGACGCGACATCTGTCGGCGCCGATCGCGCTAACACGGTATTTGATCTCTACAAAAAGACCGAACAATCGCTCCAAATGCCCGTCCACCACGCCATAGGAAATCACGATCCCTTCGGCATCATCGAAAAGAGTGGAGTGCCTACGAGCGATCCTGCATACGCCAAGAAAATGTATGAAGACCACATCGGCAAAACGTACTATTCATTCGATCACAAGGGTTATCACTTTATCGTGCTCGATTCGATCCAGCCAACCGAGGACCGTTTGTGGGAAGCGCGCATCGACGACAAACAAATGAGCTGGCTCGCCGCCGACCTCCAAAACACGCCCGCCACCGCGCCTGTCATCGGCGTCGTTCACGTTCCCCTCGTATCCGCCTTCTCCACCTTCGGCGCTGATCCTACTCGCCCCCCAGCCAAATACAGCACGCTCACCGTAGCAAACACCCCACAAGTCTTGAAGACCTTCGAAGGCCACAACCTCATCGCCGTCCTCCAGGGCCACCTCCACGTCAACGAAACCGTCGAATACAAAAACACAAAATTCATCACAGGGGGCGCCGTTTGCGGCAACTGGTGGCATGGCTCGCACATGGGCTTCACCGAAGGATTCACCGTCGTCAGTTTGCACGAAGGCAAGCTCACCACGCGCTACGAGGCATCCGGGTTTCAAAGCGTGGATGTCAGAGAAAAATTCTGAGCCGCGGCTCCGAATTGCAGCTGTTCCTACCTATACGTTGCATCTAGAGCAAGCCGTTCCTAGGATTATTCTTTATGTGGCCTTAGCCGCGATAAACTGTTCCTAGATGTAGCACCGTAGTGCTGGTTTGGCTCCTCCCTCCGTCAGACCTCCCTCTTGGCATATACGCTCGGAAAGTGATGCCCAGCTATGCCCGAAGAACGCCAAAAAACCGGAAACTGCGCCGTTGCTGCACCGTCTGCAACGCAGCGCGCTCACCCTCGTTATCAATTTACGGCGACGGCGGAGGCCCTCGATTCGCAGCACCGCTTGCGAATGAGCGCCCGCACGAGTGATTTAGGAAAAGGTGGTTGTTATCTGGATACTTTCAGCCCTTTCCCGATGAAAACAGGCGTGAAGCTGCGCATCACGAAAGAAAAAGTCTGCTTCGAGGCCGAAGCAACCGTCGTGTATTCAAAAATGGGAATGGGCATGGGTCTGGCATTCACCTTCATTGACCCGCAGCAAATGAGCGTGCTGGAAAAATGGCTTGGAGAATTGAGCGGTTCGGCCCCGTGCGAGCTGTCTGTGATTCAGGAACACCCGACAGGTCCAGCCAATGGCGGTTCTGCAAGAGAACCTGGCTATGTTTTGAACGACCTTATCGTCGCTTTAATGCGCAAGGGCACGCTAAGCGAGGAAGAAGGCCGGACCATGCTCTTGCGCCTCGTACATCACGATTTCCGGCCTTAATTATTCCCGGTTTGCGGCCAGGGTCTCTCGCTATTGCGTGCCTCACATTTAAGACACAGTTCTTCCAGCCTCCAATCACTCTTCTGGGCTATCTTCCGCTCTGCCTCCTGCCGCTTTTACTACCGGAGCCGATTGTGGCGCAGGCGTAGCCGGCGTTGCGTCGCCTTTCACATAGTGCGCATACCAGGCGAGGTACCGCTCTAGCCGGTCCTTGATATGCGACGGCACCGTGAAACCGTGATATTCGCCGGGGTACACGACGAGTTCGGTGGTGCGCCCAAGCGCCTTCATGGCTTGGTACATCTGCTCGCTTCCGAGAATCGGCACGTTCGAATCGATTTCGCCGCCCATAAAAAGCGTCGGCGTCGTGATGTTCTTAACCCGGTAGAACGGCGAAATTTTGTCCCAGAGGGCTTGATGTTCCCACGGGTAGCCGAGTTCTGTTTCGTAATCGCGCTGGTAGTGGTCATGCCCGTAGAAGCTGGTGATCAGCGCGACGCCCGCGCCGGAAATAGCGGCTTTGAACTGGGTGGTCTGGCCAATGATGAAGTCGGTGGAAATGCCTCCGTAGGACCAACCGCCGACGCCGAGCTTGTCGGGATCCGCAATGCCTTGAGCGATGGCATAGTCAACCATCGCCATGTCGTCTTGAAAGTCCTTGTTGCCCCAGTCCGCGTAAATGGCCGCACAGAATTTCTCGCCGTAGCCGGAAGAGCCACGCGGATTTGGCAGGAGAACGGCGTAACCGTTTGCAGCATAGAGTTGGGCGAGATGGTAAAAGGAGGCCTCATATTCGCCCACCGGACCTCCATGAGGATTCAGCAGCGTGGGAACTTTTTTCGTCGCGTCGAAATCGACTGGGTTGTAGAGATATCCCGCGACGGCGGTTCCATCCTTACTCTTGAAATGCACATATTCGACCTTGGCCAGCCGCAATTGAGAAATGAGCGCATCGTTGGTCTTGGTCAAACGAGTAAGATCGCTGCCGTTTTGTAGAAAAATCTCGTCGGGGCGATCGGTTGTGCCGACTTGCGCCGCAATAGCTCCATCCTTGCCCAGCGAATAGGACGCAACAGTGACACGCCCGCCGATAGGCCGAGCGATTTCTCCGCCACCGACTGGGATTCGACAAAGATTCTGCGCACCATCATCCACCGCAATGAAATAGATGAAACTGCCGTCGGCGGAAAAACGCGGGCGGCGCACGTTGCGGTCAAATGATGTCGTAAGCACCTTTGGCTCACCACCGCTCGAAGGAGCGATCGCGAGATGTTGCGTGGCGTACCAGAAGAGGTGCGGGTCAAGCATCGTGACGTACGTGATCCATTTGCCATCGGGAGACCATGCGGGCTGAGTATCAGCGCCAGGATTTGTGGTGATCTGTGTGAGATGTGCGCCTTTATCGGCGTTGTCCGCAGCAACGACCCAGATATTGGTATCGCGCGAAGCGTCGGGATCGGGCATGGTGCGGTTGCTGGTAAAGGCGAGCTGCTTCCCATCAGGAGACCATGCCGGTTGTTCGTCGTCAAAATTGCCCGAAGTGATTTGCGTTACAGATTTCTTCTCAATGTTGAAAACGTAGAGGTGACTGCGTCGATTGTCGAGATAACCGATTGTGTCTTCCTTGAACTGAAGCCGGTCAATCACATACGGAGGCTGCGTTTTAGGCTTGGCCGGAGCTGGCTTGTCTTTATCTTTCTCCGCATCCGCATCTTCCGGTTTGGGATCTTGGAGGACCAAAACGAGGCGCGTGCTATCCGGCGACCACTCAAAGTCGCCGACACCTTGAGCGATCTCCGTAAGCCGAACAGCTTCGCCGCCGACACGATTGAGAAGCCATACTTGGCTCTTGCCGTTATTGCGCGAGGAAGTGAACGCCAGATATTTGCCGTCAGGACTCCACCGCGGATGGCCGGAAGAGATACCTTCGGCGGTCATGGGGAGCGGATCGCCTCCGTGCGCCGAGACCATCCAAATCCGCGTTTCGTTCTTATCTTCCTTGAGCATCTTGGTGCGCACGGTATACGCCACCCATTGGCCATCTGGACTCAGCTCGGGCTGGCCGACATCGCGAATCCGGAAGTAATCGTCAATCGTGATGTTGCGGGTAGTGCCGGGCGTGCGAGCCTGCTGCGGAGCCGAGTCCGCAATCCGCGCGCACAACGAGAGCGCAAGGACGAATAAAGCAAAGGCAAAACGGCGAATCATTTTCATGCCGAAAATTCCTCCGACTGGAATTCTGAGATAAAACCTGGCGAAGTGTAGCAGAGCGTACAAGAATTTGATCCGACAATTTGTATGACATATAATACGTGTAGTATCTGTATGCCAAGTAGGAGCGTGGAACGTGCTTTCCATTCGATTGAAGCCCGGAATTGAAAAACGGTTGTCCCGGCTCGCCAAGGAAACTGGAAGAACAAGAACTTTTTATGCCAGCAAGCTAATTGAAGAAAATCTCGAAGACCTCGAAGACCGCTACCTAGCCGAAGCGCGCCTTGAAAAGCGCGGCAGGACTTACACGAGCGCGCAAGTTCGGAGCGAGCTTGGCTTGGACGATTGAATACGATGAGGGTGCGCTCGCCGACCTCAAAAAGCTCGACCGCCAAATACAACGGGAAATCTTGGACTATTTGGAGAAACGAATTGCGAACGCTGAGGAGCCTCGCGCGCTTGGCAAACCGCTAAGGCACAGCAAGTTCGGGTTGTGGCGTTATCGAGTGCGCGACTATCGCATTATCTGTGAACTGCGGGACATGCAACTGAGGGTGTTAGTAGTTGCCATCGGACACCGAAGCACTGTTTACGAGAAGTGAGTTAAGAGTGCGCAATGCCGGTTTGCGAATCGGAATCAGAATTGCACGCTTTGTACCAAACGAGGTGAATGATCCGATGTACATACACATGTTTACGTTTCGATTTAAGGCGGGAGTGACTGAGGAACAGAAAGAGCAAATTGTTTTGGAGATACGCAAACTGAAGAGCGAAATTCCCGAAGTGCTGGAATCGTGGGTGGGACGGAATGATTCGCCGCGTGGGCAAGGTTATGAGTTGGGCGGAGTGATGAAGTTCGCGGATAAGGCGGCGTGCGAGGCGTACGGCGCACACCCCGTCCATCAGAAATTGTTGGTGTGGTTGATGCCGTTGATCGAGCCGATTGAAGTGGATTTTTCAGTGCCCACGTAACGAGATGTTTCCTACTCGTAACGCAGCGCGATCAGCGGATCGAGTTTAGAGGCGCGATACGCCGGCAAGAAACTGGCGAAGGCGGCTACGGCGCTGAGGACCACCACCGCCGCGACAAGCGTGATCGGATCGCGCGGCTTTAAACCGAAGAGCAGTGATTTGGCCGCCTGTGCGGCGCCTAAGGCCAAGCCGGCGCCGATCACGAGTCCTGTCACGGTGAGCAAAGTCGCTTCGTTAAGAATTAGCTTCAAAACATCGACGCGCTCCGCGCCGATGGCCATGCGAATGCCGATTTCTTTGGTGCGCTGCACCACCATGTACGAAATCACGCCGTACAATCCGATCGCGGCCAGCAACGCCGCCAAAAATCCAAAGAATCCGGAAAGCGTAGCCATCAGTTGATCTTGCAGAAGTGATTCGTGAATGCTGGTCTTTAGGACCTTGAAATCGAGGTCGATGCCAGGATTCATGCCGCCGATCGTTTCTTTAAGCGAAGCAATCAGGCTCGTTAAAGGAAGTGAAGAGCGCACCAATATCTGGTCGTTGGGGCCGGGTTTCTCCTCCTGCGCCGCTGGAAAATACATGAACGGCAGAAATTCCTCGTGCATGTCCCGCCATTTGCTGTCTTTGGCGACACCGACAATTTCATAAAGCGGACGCGGCTTTCCAGGAGGCTCATGGATGCGAAACCGCTTGCCAAGAGGATTGGCCGTCCCATCAAGAATCTTGCGCACGAACGCTTCGTTGACGATGGCTACTTTGACGGACGTGGCGGTATCCTGATCGTTGAAATCGCGGCCAGCGAGCAGCGGCGTACCGATCGTCTGAAAATAGCCCGGGCTAAGATTGTTGATCCATGAAACGCCTTTCTCGACGTCAGAACCCTCTATCAAGACCTCGTCATTCGAGGTATTGCCCCCGAAGGGCACCATTTGCGCGTCCGCGGCAGACTCGACGCCCGGCAGCGCTTGCACGCGCTTTACGATGTCGCGTTTGTATTCGATGTTCCGTTCATCGGGAATATGCAAACGCTCGAAATCGACAGCAACGTCCAGCATGCCGCTTTGTTGGAACCCGGCATTGAGCGTGGTCAAATTACGCAAACTCCGGACGAAAAGGAGAGCGCCCATCAAAAGCACGACCGAAAGTGCAACCTGCGAAACAACGAGAATACGGCGCAGGCTGAAGCGCTCCTTGCCGCCCGTCGATCCTCGGCTGCCGGACTGAAGCAACGTGGCCGGCTCGGCGCGTGTTGCGCGGATCGCGGGAGCCAACCCAAACGAAATCGTGGTCAGCACCGCGAGAGTTGTCGTGAACGCGAGCACGCGCCAATCCATTCCCAAATCCAGAAAGATTTGATTATCGGCGGTACTGATGAACGTAACGAGGAGTCGGCTCACGGCAAACGCCAGGAACAATCCGCAAACCGCCCCACCAACAGCGAGCAGCAAGCTTTCGGATAGCAGTTCACGAATCATGCGCCAACGCGACGCTCCCAGTGCGCGGCGAATTGTGATTTGACGTTCGCGAGCTCCGGCACGCGCGAGCATCAAGTTGGCCAAGTTCGCACAAGCGATGAGCAGAACCAATCCGGAAATTCCAAGCAGCAGCCATAGCGAGGTTTCGGAATCCTCGCGCAATTCTGAGAATCCCGTGGCCGCCGAAAAAGCGCCAAGTTTGTATTCGAGATAGTGCTTCGCACCGTCGGCATCGTAGTTGGGTGGAATCGTTTCTTGCAGGATTTGAGGAGTTACAGCATTCATTTGCGCGTTTGCGCGCTGAATGGTCCATCCGGGTTTCAGCCGTCCGATGGATGCAAGCCACCACGCGTGCCGCGTCGGAAGGCGGTTGTCACGTGGATTGAGTATCGGTTCGACGCAGACGGGCACCGCTACATCAAAAGTATCACCCACGGAAATGCCGTTGAAACCAGGTGGCGTGACGCCGAGAACTTCGAAGGAATTGCCGTCGAGGCTCAGGCGTTTGCCAATGACCGAAGGGTCTCCGGCAAAATTTCTCTGCCAGAAGGCGTAGCTAATGTTTGCGCCAGATACGGGACAGCCTGGCTGGTCGTCTTCAGGACCTAGCAACCGCCCGAGAAACGGCTGAATGCCAAGCACGCGAAAGAATTCGCCGGTGACGCGAAGACCCTTGGCGTTGCGGACTTCCCCGCCATTCGCGAGGTTAAATCCCTGGCCGCCCCAGGCAGCGATTTCGGCGAAACCCTCCTGGCGCTTGCGAATCTCTTCCCACATCGGGAAAGTGAGCTGGGAATATTGGCCCGAAAAATTGCCAGAGCCCCAGTGGCGGTCGGCGATGCGGACAGTGCCAAGCTCTTGAGGATTTTTGACGGGAATGGTGCGAAGGCGTATGGAATCAATAAGTTGGAAGATGGCAGTGTTGGCGCCGATACCTAGCGCGAGGGTTAGGACCGCAACGATTGTAAAACCGGGACTCAGCCGTAGAAGTCGAAAGGCGTGGCGAAGGTCGCGCCAGAGATTGGTCATAGTAATCCCTCACAGGGATAAGACGACGAAGAGGGTTAAAAGTCACGCCGCATAGTGATTAGGCGGAGATCGAAAATGTTGCGAGCATAAACGTAGAGGGCCGCCCAAGGGCGGCCCCTACAGAGTTGAGTGCGCGCCAGCAGGGCGCGCTTTTCGTGGAACTCATGGGAACTGGCGGACGGGTTGCGCCTTTGGCAGCGGTTTGCGTGGCAACATTTCGTCGCGGTTGGCGGTTAGGTAGACGAAGCTCGCGACGATCACCGCCATTTGCTTCATGTCGGCCTCCTGGATGCGTTCGTAAACGTCCATGTTGGAGTGGTGAGTGCGTGTGTCGTAGTCCATCGGGTCTTGGATGAACTGAAAGCCCGGGAGGCCGACGCTGTCGTAGGCAAGGTGATCTGTGCCGCCAGTGTTGCGGATGGTCAGAGTGGTCATGCCAAGATCGTGAAACGGAACCATCCAGGCGTTAAAGATCGGAGCGACCATTTCGTTGCCCTGCAGATAGACGCCGCGGATTTTGCCGGTGCCGTTGTCGATGTTGTAGTAGGCGTCGAGCTTAGACTGCTCGGGAAGTATCTTGATGAGGTGGGTGGCGGGATCTTCGACATTGGGATCGCCGAAATGTTGCTTCATGTAGGCGCGCGAGCCGAGGAGACCTTGCTCTTCACCAGTCCAGAGGCCGACGCGGACGGTGCGGCGCATCTTGACGCCGGTCGCTTTGAGGATGCGCATGGCTTCCAGCATCACCGCAGAACCGGCGCCGTTATCGGTAGCGCCTGTGCCGGATTGCCAGGAGTCGAAGTGGCCGCCTAGCATGACGATTTCGTCGGCCTTGGCTTTATCGGAGCCGGGGATTTCGCCGATGATGTTGAAAGAATTCAGGTCATCGTCGTAGAACTTATTCTCGATATCGACGAGCATCGTGACGGGGACCTTTTTCTCGAGCGTGCGAACGATGCGGCCATAGTTTTCGTTGGCTACCGCGACGCGGCAGGGAGCGGGGGGATCTTTCTCTTTGTCGCGACCGCCGCCTTGTTGGACGAAGACGGTACCGTCATCGCTGCGGGAAGGTTCGATCCAAGCGGCAGCGCCTTCATCGATCAGGAATTTCTGGACTTTGAGTTGAAATTCCCGTGTGGCGCGGAACTGCGCAATGCGGTCTTCCTGGCCTGCTTGAGCCGCGGGGACTGGCTGCGTTGCGAGATCGGCAAGCTCGGCGTCGGTATAGCGGTGAGTCTGCGGATCGAATCGCTCGGGACTTTCTGGAATTGCCGCGGTAAGGACGAATTTGCCTTTGAGCTGGCCTTTGAACTTGGCGAAGTCTTCTTCTTTGGTGATCGGCGCGAAGACCGCATCGGCAGTGACCGAACCATTGGTGCCGGGCGTCCAAGCTTTCGAGTAAGCGATGAGCGGAAACGGATGCGGGGCGATGACCTGAACGTTAGTGCGCTCGTTGGACCAGCCGCGACCGAACGGGCCCCACGGTTCGAGATGGACGTTGGCGAGTTTCCACTCGTTCATCGTATCGGTGGTCCATTTGGCGGCTTCCTTGATATTCGGAGAGTTGGTGAGGCGCGGGCCGTGGACATCGCTCAGGTAGCTGATGATTTCCATGACTTTGGAAGTTGAAGTGCCAAAGCCCTCTTCCCTGATTTGATGAATCGCAGCCAAATCAGCTTGGCTGACGCCCGGGGCTTGCGCTCCGATCGGGACAACCGCCAGGACTAAGGCAAGAACTGCCACCACGCTTGCATGCTTACGCACAATCTTCCTCCGTTTTGAAATTCGACTGTCTGATTCTTACCTGAGCCGCCACACGGTGCCGCTTGCATGTGTGTGACGGCAGCGGCTGTAAATACGTTTCACGGAGCCCGTGATCTCTGCCCGGCGATCCGCGCACAAATCAGAAGGGTCGCGGAGAGAGTTTGCTTTAGATTTCATTTTTGCGGAAACGCTCAATCATGTGATCGCATGCGCGAACTGTGATGGCCATCATGGTGAGCGTTGGGTTCTGGCATGCCGACGACACGAAACTCGCGCCATCCATCACAAATAGGTTTTTCACGTCGTGCGCCTGATTGAATGCATTGAGAACAGACTTCTTGGGGTCGTTCCCCATGCGAGCAGTCCCCAGTTCGTGGATGGCCATTCCCGGCATTTCGACATTGGCCTGCACGCGGATGTCTTTCGCGCCGGCCGCTTCCAGCATTTCGGCAGCTGAGGCGCCGGCATCCTGCATCAGAGCGGCTTCGTTGTCGCCATGCGACATGTTGATATGCAACGCTGGAATGCCCCAGGCATCTTTTAGATCCTTATCGATCTCGATGTAATTGTCCCAACGAGCCAGCGATTCGCCGAAAGCTCCGAAGCCAGCCTCGTAGTAGCCTTCTTTTACAGCCTTTTTCAGCGACGCTCCGTACCCTTCCGCGCTGAAATTGAATCCCGGCCCGGCCCCGCCTTGATAACCATAGCCGCGGATGAACTTGGATTGTTTCTTGCTCGATGGCGTATTTCGGAAGCGCGGCACGTAAATTCCGTTAGGCCGCGCCGGCTCATTTGCATTGGGAAGGGGGTTGAAATTTGGCAATCGCCCCGAAGCTCCTCCTCCGACGACGTGATCCATCAAATAGTGTCCCAGCGCTCCGCTCGAATTCGCGAGCCCGTTCGGATATTCCCGTGTCGACGAGTTCAGCAAAATGCGCGCCGATTCCAAAGCCTGCGCGCAAAGGATCACCGATTTCCCGCGGACTTCTTTCACCTGGCGAGTCAAGCGATCCACATAAGTCACACCGCGCGCTTTGTTGGCCTCGGTGGACATATCCACATGGCTCACCACCGCGTTGGTGATAAGCGTACAGTTGCCGGAAGCAATCGCGTCTTTGACGGTCGTAAACGGACTGCTGAAGTAAGAAAACGTGCTGCAGCCGCGTTCGCACGGTCCGCAATAGTGGCACTGAAGGCGGCCATTGTGATTTTGCGTCAGAATTGCCGTTCGCCCGATTGTCACGGTGTGCCCGAACTTCGCTTTGACGCGTTCCCGGAGCTGAATTTCTCCGCAGCTCATTTTCATGGGCGGGAGAAACTGCCCGTCGGGGAGCATTTCATTGCCCTCTAGCGCGCCGCTGATACCTACGTATTTCTCTACGGTGTCGTAATAGGGCGAGAGCTCGGCATAGCTGATCGGCCAGTCGTCGCCGTAGCCGTCGCGGCTCGCCGCTTTAAAATCGTTGTCGCTCATCCGATAACTCTGCCGTCCCCAAACCAGCGAGCGCCCGCCGAGAATGCGCAGCCGTTGCCATGTGAATGGTTTGCCCGACGGCGTGCTGTACGGATTCTCGAGGTCGTTTACAAACCACTCGTAGTTGTACTCCATACACGCGTAGCACTGCTTTTGGATGGGCCGCGTGCGCACAATCTCCGGCGAATGATCGCGATATTTCAGCTTGTACGCCGGCATGTGCTCCGTAAATTCTTTCGGAGTGACCGCACGCCCCGCTTCGAGCAACGCCACTTTCAGCCCCGCCTCGGCACATTGTTTCGCGGCCCAACCGCCAGTGGCGCCGGATCCCACAACGATAACGTCGTACGTTTGCTGCAAAGGGTCTTGCGCCATGCCAGCCATTTTATGAGTCCCGCTCACTTGTGATCCCCCTCCGGATGTTCACAACCTTGATAAGGACCGTGTGCAAATGCCCCGTCCCACCCCAGTTCTTTCTCGCCAATCTGCGAGCTGTAGTAGGCAGTCATAATGCGATCCTTCAGCGCTTCAAAATGAGCGTGCCCCGGATCGGCCACGGTACCTGTATCGCCCGCCCACCCGCCACCGATGCGCGGATACGCCAGCGCGTGCAACAAAAGATCTTGATCGTCGGCTGAGAGGTAGCGAAACGCCGCTTTGTAACGCTTTATGCTTTCGCCGTCCAGATAGCCGAGCGAGTTCAAGAACGCTCGTTGCGTCTCGGGCGTCTCGGCAGCCAGCACAAGATCAATATAGCGATTCACCAATGCATCCTTCGCGCCGGGAGTGTCCGTCGCGGGGATGATCAAGTCACTGAGGATGATCAGCGTTTCGTTCTGATGCTCATCCAAAAAAAGCGGCTTCCATCCAGGTCCCTCAAATTCCTTCGAGGCGTCAACACCGCTTTGCGCGGGAGTCAACTCGGATGGTTGCGCAGTCTGGGACGCACTCTGAGCGTTAGCAAGCGCAGGGCGCAATGCCGCCGCCGCACCAGCGAGAACACTTGCTCGTAACATTTCGCGTCGCTTCATGAAAACTCCTCGCGTACAGTTTTCGTCTACAGGAGACTACGCCATCGCATGCAAATAATCATAATCGATCTTGATCGCTTCCATGGCGGGAGTCGTTGTGAACGGCGGTTCTTGCTCGACGTAATACAGTTCCACTTCGGTTTTTTTCGCGGCGGCGAAAATCGGTACGTAATCAATATGCCCGCGGCCTAGCTCCGCCGGCTTTGGACGCACACTTTCGTCTAGTCCTGTGGATGGGCTGGCCGTTGGGTGAAAATCCTTGATATGCAACAACCGGTAGCGCTTTGGATATTTCGTCAGATAGGTCACCGGATCGTGGCCCGCTGCAACCATCCAGCCGCAGTCGAGCTCGAATTTTACGAGCGACGGATCCGTTTCGCGCAAAATCACGTCGTAGCCGATTTCGCCGCCGTCCAGAGGCTTGAACTCAAAATTGTGATTGTGATATCCGAACTGCAAGCCGGCTTTCTTCGCCTGTTCTCCCATTTCATTGCAACGCGCCGCGATTTTTTTGAAGTCGTCTAATGTCAACGCGGAGAGTTGCGCCATAAACGTCTTGGGGTCGAATTTGCCCGGTTCGGGAACTTTAGGAAGGGTCACGGATGAGATCACATACTTTGCGCCAATTTCCTTTGCATAAGGAATGGCCTCTTCCATTCCGCCAAAACTCATGTGCAATGACTTGCATTGCAAACCGGCGTCTTGCAATGACTTCTTAACGTCGGTCGCCTTGTGCTTTGGCGAAACGCCCGTTTCGACTTCTTTGTATCCAATCGCCGCGATTTGCCGGAGCGTTCCGTCGTAGTCCTTATCCAGGTCGGCGCCAACGGTATAAAGTTCCAATCCAATGGGCTTGCCCAACGGATTGGCCAGTAGCCGCGACGGTTTGCCCAATCCCAATGCGACCGCCGCCAGCGCCCCGCTGCCGGTTATTAGAAGTTCGCGCCTCGAAGATTTCACGATAGCCTCCCCTACTATTCCATCGATCCCAATTCCGCCCCGCCAGTTCCAGACCGGGTTTATGGCGCGCAGATTGTATACGACTTTGCTCCATGCGGGCGAAGAAGGCGTTGCATTTTGTGCCTTGAGCCACGATTTGAGATGGTTCTGACCCCCACCCCCGTGGTGACAGGAAGTATGAAGTAAGTCCATGAAGCGAATGAAGTTGCAGGCATTTCTGCGTGTTGTATGTTTACTGGCTGTGGAAAAAACGGGAACGATTTGGGTGCCTGAAACTCTATAGGTGTAGAAACCAAATGAACAGGAAGGCGAGAGGCGGTTGTAAAAGGAGATCGACAGATTGCCAGTGAAAGCACGGAAAAAGGTAGCATATTGTTGGCGAGAGAGTAAAGACATTTACAGGGAATGGTCGAAGATGAGCATCAAACGGCAGTTGAGGGGATTGAATGTATCAATCACACTCTTTGGGAGTAAAATAGAGGCATGACCAAGGAGGCCGCCGAGCTCTTGAAAAAAGCGCTCTCGCTACCGGTGTCAGAACGCGCCGACCTTGCAGGCTCTCTCATCGAGAGTCTGGAAGACACGCAAGATGAATCTGTTGTAGCAGCTTGGGACGAAGAAGTCGTCCGCCGCATGGCGGACATTGATTCCGGCTCCGTCAAACCCGTTGCGCTTGAAGATGCTCGTCGGCGCATCTCGTCCGCACTTGAATGAGTGCAACATCATTCTCATTTCATCCTGCCGCCATCGAAGAGGCGATCTCCGCTACGCGCTGGTATCGTGAACGCAGCCGTTTGGCCGCAACAAATTTCGTCGCTGAACTCAATGAGGCGATCGACAGAATTCTCGAGGCGCCTCATCGCTGGCCGCTTTCTTCGCGCGGCACACGTAAGCTCAAACTCCCCTGTTTTCCGTTCTTGGTGATTTATCGAGAAGTGGATGGATCCGTTCTGATCTTGGCTGTGGCCCATGGCTCTCGCCGACCGGGCTATTGGAAAAGCAGATTTTAATCGGCCGAGTACACTCCGAATAGAAATAAACCTAAAGACGCAACAATAGTTCAGTTGGTCGATTTGGTAGAAGGCTCGGCGGGGCGGGCCGGAGTGCCGTCGGCTTTGACGAAGTGGGCGTACCAGGCTAGGTCGCGTTCGAGGCGGTCCTTGATGTGGGAGGGGAGGCTGAACTCGTGGTATTCGTCGGGGTAGACAACTAGCTCGGTGGTGCGGCCGAGGCGTTTTAGGGCTTGGTACATTTGTTCGCCGCCGAGGATGGGGACGTTCCAGTCGATGTTGCCGCCCATGAAGAGAGTGGGGGTGGTGACTTTGGCGACGTTGCGGAACGGCGAAACTTTCGCCCAGGCGGCTTGGTTTTCCCATGGGAGGCCAAGCTCGGTTTCATAGTCTTTTTGGTATTGGTCGTGGCCATAGAGGCTGGAGAATTCGGCGGCGCCAGCGCCGGAGATGGCAGCTTTGAAGCGGGTGGTTTGCGTGATGATGAAATCGGTGGAAATGCCGCCGTAGGACCAGCCGCCTACGCCGAGTTTGTCGGGGTCGGCGATTCCCTGCTCGATGGCGTAGTCAACCATGGCCATGTCGTCCTGGAAGTCTTTGTTGCCCCAGTCGGCGAAGATGGCTTTAGCGTAGTTCTGGCCATAGCCGGAGGAGCCGCGAGGGTTGGGGAAGAGGACGGCATAGCCGTTGGCAGCGTAAAGCTGGGCTTGATGGGAAAATTCGGCGTAATAGGCCCATACGGGACCGCCGTGGGGGATGAGGAGAGTGGGATATTTTTGGCCAGAAGTGTAATTGAGCGGCTTGTAGAGGAAGCCGGAGACTGGGGTGCCGTCTTTACTTTTGAAGTGGACGTATTCGCCGTGGGAGAGCTTGAGCTGAGCGAAGAGTGCGTCATTGACGTGGGTGAGTTGCTTGTACTGGTTGCCCTCGATTATGAAAAGCTCGTCGGGGCGGTCGATGGTGGCGATTTGAGCGACGACGGAATTTACAGGGCCGGAGCTGACAGAGTAGCCGTTGACGGTGCGAGTGCCGGAGTACTGCGCGGAGGTCATGTTAGGGACCGCGGCTGCGTCAGCGATTCCGCCGGATTCGAGATGAATCGTCTTGAGAGCTAGAGCGCCGTCGTTGTCAGCGACGAAATAGATGAATTTGCCGTCGGAAGAGAAATGAGGATTGGTGACCATGCGGTCGAGGGAGAGGGTGAGGACTTTAGCCGGACCACCGGTGGCAGGAGAGATGGCGAGGTGGTGGGTGGCATAGTCGAAGAGTTTGGGATCGACCATGGTGACATAGGCGATGGACTTGCCGTCGGGGGACCACGCGGGGGACATGTCGATGCCGGGATTTGTGGTGACCTGGGTGAGAGGGGTGCTGTTGTTTGGGTTGTTGACGTCGGTTGGAACAACCCAGATGTCCGTGTTGTAGTTGAGATCGGGGTCGCCCGCAGAGCGGTTACTGGTGAAGGCGAGGAATTTGCTGTCGGGGGACCAGGCGGGTTCGGAATCGTCGAAGTCACCGCTAGTGACTTGGGTTAGGGATTTTTTAGAGATGTCGAAGACGTGGAGGTGGGTGCGGCGGCGGTCGAGGTAGCCGATTTCGTCGACTTTAAATTGGAGGCGGTCGATGACCCAGGGCCTTTTGGATTTGGGCTTTTTGTCATCGGAGTCGGAATCAGAGGCAGTTGAGGATTGAGCGGCGCGGGACTTCTCTTTGGCAGCGTCGAGTTCTTCGGGAGTCGGGTCTTTGAGGACGAGGACCATGCGGAGTCCATCGGGGGCCCATGCAAAATCTTCGACATCTTGAGGCGTGTCGGTGAGTTGCTGGGCTTCGCCGCCTTGGCGATTCAAAAGCCATACTTGGGTCTGGCCTCCTTTACGTTCGGAGAGGAAGGCCAGTAATTTGCCGTCGGGACTCCAGCGCGGGTGGGACGAGGAGACGCCTTCGGCGGTCATGGCTAGCGGCTCGCCGCCTGACGCGGAGATCATCCAGATGCGTGATTCGTTTTTGTCAGTCTTCAAAGAGGATTTGTCGACTGTGTAGGCGACCCATTGGGCGTCGGGGCTGAGTTGGGGTTCGTGGACGGTCTGGATTTGGAAGTAGTCGTCGATGGTGATGGGGCGGGGCGTGGGAGCTTGGGCAGACGTGGAAAAAGAATAGCTAAACGCAGAGACACAGAGTACACAGAGGCGCAAAGACTGGCTGGCTGAGCAAAACTTCATGCAGACGACTCCTGAGACGGAAATGAGTGCGAAACCAAAGGGCGGAGTTTAACACAGGCGTCAGGCCGGGGCCGAGCTGTGGAGGTCAAGCAGGGAGCTGGCTTGAGATGCGCCGGGACCTGTGCAAAGGGACAGTTTGCGAGATGAAAAAATATTCGGCGAGATGCATTTTTTTGTTGCATGCAGGGACGAACCTTGTATTCTTCGAATGCGAACTCACTTTACCCAGCGCGCGAGTGAGAATCGCTAAGGAGGACGAGAGTAAAAATTGAGTTCTTTATCCCTTCCTGCCCAGATTCCTTCCACTGCAATTTCAACCGCGAAAAAAAGGGTCGCAAAGCTGACGCTCTGGCCGCTTGTGGCGGCGACGTTTTTCATGGTGTCGGGTGGGACCTATGGGACAGAAGAGATTGTTCATGGCGCGGGTTACGGGCATGGGATTTTGATTTTGTTGTTCTTGCCGGTTTTATGGTGCTTGCCGACGGCGTTCATGATCGGGGAGCTTTCGAGTTCGCTGCCTGCCGAGGGCGGTTACTACGCCTGGGTGCGGCGCGGGTTGGGAAATTTCTGGGGCTTTCAAGAGGCTTGGCTCTCTTTGGCGGCGAGCATCTTTGACATGGCGATCTACCCGACGCTGTTTGTGTTTTATTTGAAGCAGATGTCGCCGTGGTTTGGGTCGGGAAGCCATGCGGTGATGGCTGGATTATTTGTGGTGGTGACTTGCGCGATTCTCAATCTGCTAGGAATTCGCGTTGTAGGAATCACTTCGCTGTGGCTGTTCTTCTTTCTATCAGCGCCGTTTGCAATCATTGTCGTGATGGCACCGTTTAAGGTTGGAGCTTTCGCTAGCGGCGGTGGTCACGGAGCTGCGGAAGCGACTGGCCTGGGGTTGTTGGGCGGCGTGCTTGTGGCGATGTGGAATTACATGGGTTGGGACAACGCATCGACGATTGCGCAAGAAGTGGAGAGGCCGCAGAGGACATATCCGAAAGCGATGATCGCGGCAGTGGTTCTTGTTTCGTTGACTTATATTCTGCCTTTCTTGGCGGTTTACTTTACGGGGATTCCGGCTGCGACATTTGGCGCCGATGGATCTTGGGCGACGATCGCGGGATTGATGGGCGGAAAGATTCTGGGTTTCGAGTGGCTGCGCTTTTTGATTGTGATTGGCGGAATGATGAGCGCGTTTGGGATGTTCAACGCGCTGGTGATGAGCTATTCGAGGCTTCCGCTGGCGATGGCGCGGGACGGAATGCTGCCGAAGGTGTTTGCCAAGACGACCGCGAAATCGCAAACGCCATGGGTGGCGATTCTTGTTTGCGCTTCGTGCTGGGCACTGTGTCTGGGTTTGGGATTCAAGAAGCTCGTGACTCTGGACATTATGCTTTATGGCGCGAGCTTAATGCTGGAGTTCGTGACGCTAGTGGTTCTACGAATTCGCGAGCCAGAGTTGAAGCGGGAATTCAAAGTGCCCGGAGGGTTGGTTGGCGCAATTTCCTGCGGGATCTTTCCGCTTTTGCTGATGAGCCTGGCAATGGTCGAGAGCGAAAGCGAAACCGTCTTGGGCATCAACGGGCTGGCGTTTGGCGGAATTATTATCGCCGCGGGATTCGTCCTCTATCTGGCGACAAAGCCACTGCGGCGGTCGGTGATCGCTCCCGTTGCTACGCCGAATGCGGTGATTGGCGACTAAGCTGCCGCGCGGCATGCGCGCTACTGGTATACTCCACAGTTCATTCCAAAATTCACTTTCCATTCGGAGATTAAACCGTGAAAAATTTGCGGCTTTTCCTACTACTCCTGCTAGTTGCTGGTGCGGCTCGATTTGTGCACGCGACGGCTGCGGCTTTGCCGCAGGCGGCGCAGAAATTCGACCAAAAATTCTTCGGAGAGATGAAGTGGCGGTCGATTGGGCCGTTTCGCGCGGGACGGTCGCTGGCGGTGACGGGTGTGCGTGGGCAGCCGGACGTTTATTATTTCGGGTCGGTGAATGGCGGCGTTTGGAAAACGAACGATGCGGGGCGGACTTGGAATCCGATATTTGATGCGGAGCCGGTTGGTTCGATTGGGGCGATTGCCGTGGCGCCTTCGAACGCGAATGTGATTTACGTGGGGTCGGGCGAAGCGGACATGCGCTCGAGCATTTCGTATGGGAACGGAATGTACAAATCGACGGACGCCGGCAAAACTTGGGCGCACATTGGTCTGGAAGATTCGCGGCAGATTGCACGGATCATAGTGGACCCGGACGATCCGGAGAAAGTGTTTGTGGCGGCACTGGGGCATGCGTACGGGCCGAACAAGGAGCGCGGCGTATTTCGTTCGAACGATGGCGGGAAGACTTGGCAGCAGATTCTTTTCAAGGACGAGAACACCGGCGCGATTGACTTGGCGATGAAGCCGGGGAATTCGCGGATTCTCTACGCGGCTTTACTGCAGACGCGGAGGCCGCCGTGGAGCGTTTATCCCCCGTCGAAAGGGCCAGGAACGGGGCTTTATCGTTCGAAGGATGGCGGAGAGCATTGGGAGCTTTTGACGGGGCACGGTTTGCCCTCGGAAGAGCTGGGGCGGATGGGAATTGCGTTTGCACGAAGCAATCCGGAGCGGATTTATTTGATCGCGGATGCGAAAGAAGGCGGGATGTATCGCTCCGATGATGGCGGAGAAAATTGGGCGCGCGTTTCGAAAGATGTGCGAATTTGGGGACGCGGCTGGTATTTCTGCGAAGTGAGCGTCGATTCTCTGGATCCGGACACTGTGTATGTGCCGAATACCTCGATGTACCGTTCGCGCGATGGAGGAAAAACGTTCACGGCTGTTAAGGGCGCTCCTGGCGGAGACGATTATCACCAGCTTTGGATTGATCCCGACAATCCGCAGCGCATGGTACTGGGATGCGATCAAGGCGTGATCGTAACGCGGAATGGTGGAGAGACTTGGAGCTCGTGGTACAACCAGCCAACTGGGCAGTTTTATCACGTGGCGACCGACAACCGATTCCCCTACTGGGTATACGGAGCGCAGCAAGACAGCGGAGCTGGCGCAACACCTAGCCGCAGCAATTCGCGCGCGCTGAATGCTCAAGATTGGCGGCCGATGGAAGCAGGTGGGGAGAGCGACTACGTCGCCCCCGATCCAGTAAATCCCGGAATTATTTACGGCGGATCTGTGGTACGTCAGGATTTTCACAATGAGGAAGTGCAGCAGATACCGCCGACGCTGATGTATCCCGACGATTATCGGCGGACCTGGACTTTGCCGCTGGTGTTTTCGGAGATTGAGCCGCACGTGCTGTATTTCAGTGCGCAGGTTTTGTTTCGAACAGCGGATGGGGGAAATTCGTGGCAGAAGATCAGCCCTGATTTGACGCGCGAAGATCCGGGCGTTCCGGCGAATTTGGACGCGGCGACGGCCGCGGATATCCCGCCGGGGAAAAGGCATGGAGTGATTTATACGATTGCGCCTTCGCCCAAAGTGACCGGCGTGATTTGGGTCGGGACGGATGACGGGCTGGTGCATCTGACGCGCGACGAAGGAAAAACATGGAATGACGTTACGCCGAAAGAGCTGACGCCGTGGAGCAAGGTGACGCATGTTGTGGCTTCGCGTTTTGACGCAGGCAAGGCGTACGCGGCAGTGGATCGCCACCGGCTGGAAGATTTGCAGGCTTATCTCTACCGTACGAAAGATTTCGGGAAGACATGGCAGCGCGTTTCGAACGGGATTCCGGAAGGAAGCTTTTTGAATTGCGTGCGGGAGGATCCAAAGGTTGCTGGGTTGCTGTATGCCTGCACAGAAAAAGGCGTCTACGTTTCTTTTGATGATGGTGACAACTGGGCGCCGCTGCAATTTAATTTGCCGACGACTTCGGTCCGCGATTTGGTGGTGCATGACGATGACCTGGTGATCGCTACGTTCGGGCGGTCGTTCTGGGTGTTGGATGACGTGACGCCACTGCGGCAGTGGAAAGCAAAGGTGGCGAGTGCAGATGCGTGGCTGTTCCAGCCCCAGACCGCGTATCGCGTGCGGCCTGGCGCGGATCAGGGCACTCCAATACCGCTTGATGAGCCGCAGGCGGAGAATCCGCCGGCGGGAGCGGTACTGGACTACTACTTGAGGGAGAAGCAGACGGAAGCAGTGCAACTGGAAATTTTTGATGCGGCAGGGAAACTCGTGCGGCGATTTGCGAGCACCGACGAGATACCGAAGACGAATCCGGATGAGTTGGACATTCCTATGTACTGGGTGCATGACGCGGAGCCGCTCTACGCTGAAGCGGGGGCGCACCGGTTTGTTTGGGATTTGCGATATGCATTCGCGGGAGCGCGGCGGAGGTCTCGGCGTGGGGGAGGAGGACCGATTGCGGTTCCTGGTCGATATACCGTGAAGCTAACCGCGGCGGGGAGGACGATCTCTGCGCCGTTAGAGATCAAGATGGATCCGCGCGTCAAGACTAGCCCTGCCGATTTGGAGCGGCAGTTCCGGCTGGCTTCCAGATTAGCGGCTAGCGTTGGAGAGTTTTCCGCGGCTGTCACGCTTTCAGACGATTTGCAAAAGCAGATCGCTGCGCGGGGCAAAGAAGCTGCGGGGAACGCGGAGCTTGGCGCGGCGCTGGCCGATTTGGAGAAGAAAGTTAGCGCAGTGGCAGGCTCTGGAGCGGGCGGGGGCTTCGGAGGTTTTGGTTTCGCTATCCCGGGAAATGAGCTGACTACGCTGCGACAAGTGTCCGCTGCGATGGGCACGCTGATGGGGATTGTTGAGAGCGCGGATGTGGCGCCTTCGACGGATGCTACGGCGGCTAGTGAGAAGTGGGAAGCGGCGGGGAGGGCTACATTGGCGCGTTGGGAAGTGATCCAGACGAATGACGTGGCGCGCGTGAATTCCTTGTTGGAGAAGGCGCATTTGCAAGGATTGAAATTGGGGGAGGAAAAGATGCACCCCTAAAGGGGTGCGCCTACAAATTCGGAGCTGAAGTTCAGGAAATGAGCTTCAGAATCATTGAACGGCACGGGCGCGACATTTCGGCGGAAGGCGGGTTATATGAAGGTAAGAAGACAGAACGCCAGCCCAGAATGAGGACCCTCCATGAGTGGGAATAGCGTTACGAAGCAAATTGCGGTTGCCGCCGGATTTCTGGCGCTGACTTTTGCGCCGGGAATCAGCCGCGCACAAAGCGGTTCACAGCCTCCGGCGCAAGATCAGAGCCAAGCGGCACCTGCCGCGCCAGCGCAGCACGAAGGACGCATGCATGGTGCGATGCAAGGACTGAACCTGACCGATGATCAAAAAGCGGCGATGAAGAAAATTCACGAATCCACGAAAGCGCAATTGGATGCCGTGAACAAGGACGAATCGCTGACGGCGGATCAGAAGGCGGCAAAGACTCATCAGCTGCGGCACGGTGCTCGCACGCAGATGGTGAAACTCTTGACGCCTGAACAGCGGCAGCAGATGAAGGCCAATGTTCGTGCGTTGCGCGCATCCCGCCCAGAGCAACAGCAGCAACAGCCGCCGCAAGCCCAGCCACAAGGGTAACGGGGCGGGACTTTGGAGAGGTCCGATTCATAAGAATGGCTTGGCAATCGGCCGAATCAAGGTCGTAATCGCAATAGTTGAAGGGACGGCCCGAGTGGCCGTCCCTTTTTAGTAGAGGGATACATTCGAGCAGCGCGGAATGGCGAAGAGATTTGGTATGCTGCTCGACGTGGCAAATATTGTTCGAATAAATGGGAGCGGCTGGAGTCGGAACGGTTTTCGAATCGGCGCGTTTTTTTTCTCGCTTGTTTTGGGTGTTGTGGTGCTGAGTTTTTCTTCCGCAGCGCCATCGCAAACGGCGCCAACTGCTCCTGCAGCACAGTCGGGCGCACCTCAAGCATCGCCAACAACCCCCGCGCCAGCAACTCCTGAAGGAGTTCAACAAGCTGTTCCACCAGCACCATCACGTGCGGGATTGAACGTCGTGGTGCTCGATCCGGCTCACGGCGGAACGGATCTTGGCGCGCGAGGAACGGGTGGGATTCGCGAGAGCGAAATCGTGTTGGACTTTGCGGCACAGGTGCGACGGGCGCTGGAAGCGCAAGGATTTCAAGTGCTGCAGACACGCCAAGGAAACGAAGATCCTTCGTTCGACGATCGTTCGGCGATTGCTAATGCGCAGAGCGGGGCGGTGTTCGTTACGCTGCATATTGCTTCGACGGGGCTGCCGGGAACGGCGCGCGTATACGTCAATTCGGATTTGCCAGTGACGACGAATGCGGGCGGATTGATTCCGTGGGACCGAGCGCAAACTCCATTTCAGGGGTTGAGCAGAAAATTGGGCGATCTGGTGCAGGCGTTGCTGGCGCAGCGCTTTAAGGGATCACCGAGCACTGCGCAAACTGCGGCGGTAAGGCAGTTGCGAACTACAGCTGCGCCGGCGATTGCCGTGGAAATATCGAGCGTCGTGGTGGAGAACCGCGCGGACCTGGATCGCATGGCACCGGGTGTCGCGGACGCGATCGCGACGGGAGTTGCGTCATTTAGGCCTTCCTATGTGGTGCCAGCCATTTCGGGAGGCACTCCATGACGAGCCGCTGGATCAAATGGGTGGTGGGCGTGCTCTGCGTGGCCGTGATTGTGGGAGTGTTTTACTTTCCGATTCTGCGGCGGCGATTGCAAGCGGCGGCGAAGTTGCAGCAACAGACGGCGGAGCAGGCGCGAAGAGAGTTAACGCAAGCGGTTCCGATAAATCCGGGCGAGCCCCGGGTGAAAGCGAAATTGTTTTGGGCTTCGGGAAATGGAGATGGAGCTCTGGTGGACTCGACGGTGGAGTTGCCGCTTTCGGATGATCCAGTTCTACGCTCGAAACAAGTGTTGAACACACTGTTGGCAGGGCCTGTGGATGCGGAACTGCGCACACTGCCACCGGATGCAGTGCTTCTCGCGTTCTATATGTTGCCGAACGGGACGGCAATTGCGGATTTTTCCGAGGCGCTGGCGACTGCGACTCCTTCAGGAATTCAGAGCGAGCAACTGGCTGTGGACTCGCTTACGCGCACGCTGGAAGCGAATGTGCCGCGCGTGCAACGGCTGAAAATTTTGATTCATGGGCAGGAAATGGAAACGCTTGCGGGGCACTTGGACCTGACCGGAACTTTTTTGGTTAATACGAGAGGCACGCTGGCGGCACCTTTCATGGCGACACCCGTTGTTGCGCCAACAGCACCTCCAAGCGGAGAGAAACCGGCGACTCCCGCAACCGAGAAACCGGTTCCAGCAGCCGCCCCGACGACGAAACCGAGTTCGCCCAAGGGCGCTTGAACATTGACACCCGATAAAGGCACCGTCAAACTGACGCCGCCTGTGTAGAAATCATAGGAGATCTTTTTACTAGAGTGATGACAGCAGGAGGAAGAGTGCGAGTTGATGGCCGCGGTCCGGACCAGATGCGTCCGTTAAAAATGACGCCGGATTTTATTTCGACGGCGGAAGGAAGCGTGTTGATTGAGATTGGCAGTACGCGCGTGATTTGCACGGCTTCGGTGGACGATGGCGTGCCGGGATTTATGAAAGGCACGGGCAAAGGCTGGGTGACGAGCGAATACGGGATGTTGCCGCGGGCGACTGAAGAAAGAACTCAGCGCGAGGCGACGCGGGGCAAACAGTCCGGGCGCACGTTGGAAATTCAACGGTTGATTGGAAGGTCGCTGCGCGCGGTGACGGACCAAGAGGCGCTCGGTGAGCGTACGGTGTGGATCGATTGCGACGTGATTCAAGCGGACGGTGGAACGCGGACGGCTTCGATTACCGGGGCGTTTGTGGCGCTGGCGCTGGCGTTCGAACGACTGGTGGCGGCGGGGATTTTGAAGAGTTCGCCGTTGATTGATACGGTGGCCGCGACGAGCGTGGGAATTGTGGATGACCGCGCGCTTCTGGATCTGGCTTATGAAGAGGATTCGCGCGCGGAAGTGGATATGAATGTGGTGATGACGGGCAGCGGACACTTCGTCGAGATTCAGGCTACAGCGGAAGGCCGGCCGTTTAGCGGGAGCGAAATGCAAGATCTTCTGGCGTTAGCTGCGGCTGGAATTCGCCGATTGACGGAAGACCAGCGCGCGGTGCTGCCGGTTAAATTCAGTGCGCGCTCACGTTAAGTTATTTCTGGCTTCATCCAATCCTGGAAAACTTGGGGAGTATCGTGCTTTGGCGCAGACGAGTGCGCCGGGAGCGAACAGCTCTCCTGAAGCGCGCGTGCAGATCGAGTTGTTGCCAGCATTCGATTCCCTGCCGTCCTTTGATGAGGACGCGCCCACGTTTGCTGAAAACGCTTTGGGAAAAGTACTTCATTGTTCACAGCTTGCAGACCGACTCGTGTTTGCAGACGATTCCGGGCTTGTGGTTCCGGCACTTGGTGGAGCGCCGGGCGTGCACTCCGCGCGTTACGCGGGGCCAAATGCTACCGATGCGGAAAGAGTTGCGAAATTGCTCGGAGAACTTCGCGGAAAAGCAGGGGTGGAGCGAGCGGCGTATTTCGTTTGTGCGATTGCTTTAGCGGAGAAAGGTCGGGCGATCGGGATTGTGACGGCTCGCGTGGACGGCGAGATTTTGGAATCACCGCGAGGGAGCGGCGGCTTTGGATATGATCCTGTGTTTTACTTCCCTACTTTTAGAAAAACGTTCGCGGAACTTTTACCGGAAGAGAAGAATTTGTGCAGTCATCGCGGCAAGGCGTTTCGGAAGCTGCTTACGGGATTGGGTTCTTTGTAGTGGCGCAGCGCGCTGCGTCACTACAAAGACGGCGGTAGGACTAACCAAAGGGCCGACAGACAGGAATGTCTGTCCCACCGTATGTGATATTCTTGCGCGTCATGCCGATGAAAAAGATAAAGAAGCAGAAAACATCAGAGGGTAAGAAAGCGAGCGCCGCGAGGTCTGGGCAATCTGCAAAGAGGGTGGTCGCCGCGAAAAAGACAGCGGCGGCAGGAACGGATCCGAAACGTGTCGCTGCGATCCTGGCGAAACTGGATGAGGCGTATCCGGCAGCGATTTGCGAATTGAAGCACGAGAGCGCGTTTCAACTGCTGATTTCTACTATTTTATCGGCGCAGTGTACGGATGTCCGGGTGAATCAGGTAGCTCAAACGCTGTACAAAAAGTATACGACGCCGGAAGCATTCGCGTATGCGAATCCCAGCGAGCTGGAGCAAGAGATCCGGCCGACGGGGTTTTTCCGGAACAAGACCAAATCGATCATGGGAGCGAGCAAAGCAATCATCGAGAATTTTGGCGGACAAGTGCCGCGCACGATGGAAGAGATGCTGACACTGCCGGGAGCGGCGCGAAAGACAGCGAACGTAGTGCTAGGTACGGCGTTTGGGATTGCGAACGGAATCGTTGTGGATACGCACGTGATACGCATATCCAACCGGCTAGATTTGTCGCGAAATCAAGACCCGAAGAAAATCGAACAGGATTTGATGAAGGTGATTCCGAAAGAAAAGTGGATTCAGTTTTCACACCAGATTATCTGGCACGGGCGACGTGTTTGCCAGGCACGGAAACCGAAATGCATAGAATGCAACCTCGAGAAAATCTGCTATTCGAAAGACAAAACGATCTAGACAGAACCTCACTCACAATGGCGCACCTGATGTTTCACCGATTCGCGCCCACCAAATCAGAAACGAGCTCCACGTGGACGCAAATTGCTATGACTGCACTTCGGGCTGAGCTTTCACGTATTATGCAGCCATGCGGATTTTGCTCGTCGAAGACGATCCGGGCGTGCGCCGTTTTGTAGTCAAAGGACTGCGCGAGCAGGCTTACGCAGTCGACACCGCGGCCACGGGCGAAGATGCACTCTATCAAGCGGATATCAATGAGTATGACCTGATCATTCTGGACGTCATGATTCCCGCGCCCGACGGATTCGAAGTTTGCCGCAGGCTCCGGAAGTCTGGCCGCCGAATGCCCATCCTGATGCTTACCGCCCGGGACGCCGTTGAGGATAGAGTCAGCGGGCTCGATCGCGGAGCGGATGATTACCTGACCAAACCATTCGAATTTCGCGAGTTATTGGCGCGGCTGCGCGCGCTGCTCCGGCGTTCGTCGGAACTGCATCCACCGCGACTGAGTGTTGGAGATCTCGAGCTAGATACAGCAGCGCAAAGCGCAACGCACGCCGGACATGCGATTTCACTGACGCACAAGGAATATGCGCTGTTGGAATACCTGGCGCGGAATGCAGGAAGAGTGGTGAGCAGAACTGATATTGCCGAGCACGTCTGGGATGAAAGTTTCGATCCATTTTCAAACTTAATCGAGGTTTATATCAACCGTCTTCGCCGGAAGATCGATCCAGATGGAAGCTCGGGGCTTTTGCAAACTCGGCGGGGTGCTGGTTATATCCTGAAAACCGGCGAAGATGCGGACAGCGGGAGCCGCGCGCCATCAGCAGGGGCGCAAGGCAAGACGAATGCAGCCGACCGCAAGAAACATGCTTGATTCCGTTCGAGTTCGCCTGACGGTGTGGTATTCGGCGGTCCTTGCTGTGGTATTGGTCGTGGTATCTGTGACGACCTACCTGATCGTTCGAAAGACGTCGATGCAGCGGACGGATTCAGACTTGGCGGTATTAGCGGATTCGTTTCTGGTCACTCTTCAGGCTGAGTTGGGCGATGCTCCCGGCGGTGACGGTTCGGCAATTTTATCGGCGGCGAAACAGTCCATGGTGGAACATCGATCGAATAGCGATGCCTTCATCGTTCTGGATCCGGGCGGAGGGATCATTGCTACCTCAACTGATGTCATTTCTTCCTCCGCGCAATCTGAAGATGGTGTGAAGCGCTCGGTCGCATCCAGCGACTTTCAGCATTTCGCAAGAATCGGAGAGAGCAAGGCTGCGGGGTGGGAAACAATTCGGGGAGAACACTCTCGATTCAGGGTCTATTCACGTCAGTTTAAGGCCAATAGCCAGCCCTACCTTTTGATCGTTCTTCATTCGCTGCATGCGCAGAATGAAATGCTGGAAACGATTCGGCTGACATTCATGTGGATGATTCTTGTGGGTCTGATCCTGGCAGGGACGGGCGGGTATTTCCTGGCGAGAAAGAGTTTGGCTCCCGTTGTCGCGATGGGCGAACATGCTCGACGCATCGGTGCAATCAATCTGCACGAGAGGCTTCCGGTGCTGAATGCCAACGATGAACTCGGACAGTTGGCCACTACCTTCAACGATCTGCTGGATCGGCTCGACCAATCGTTTGAGCGCCAACGACGGTTCATCGCGGATGCCTCTCACGAGCTTCGGACTCCGCTCGCGATTTTGCGCGGCGAGGCCGAGGTTGCGATTTCGCAGCACGGACGAAAAGCGGAAGACTATCTGGAATCGCTGGGGATTCTGCACGAGGAAACTTCACGGTTAATAAAAATCGTGGAAGACCTTTTCACTCTGACCCGAGCGGACTCCGGGCAATATCTTCTCTCGCCAGAGAATATATATCTGGAAGAGGTGGTGGCGGACTGCGCGCATTCGGCGAGGACCCTGGCTCGCGAGAAAAACATTGAATTGAGCGTCGATGCTTCCGCAGAATGCTTGATTCGCGGCGATCAGGCTCTTCTCCGTCGGATGATCCTCAACCTTCTGGATAACGCGATCAAGTACGCGACGGAGGGGGGGCGGGTCGATATTGCATGTCGCGCCGTAACTGCGGGCTTCGAGATTCACATCACCGACACGGGACCGGGGATACCGCCTGATCTGCACTCTCGCATTTTCGAGCGGTTCTTTCGGGCTGATCTTGCGCGATCTCGATCCGGACGCGAAGGCGGAGCAGGATTGGGGCTTTCGATCGCTCTCTGGATTGCTGAGGCGCACCACGGCCGGCTGGAACTAGTCCGCTCCGATGCGGCGGGAAGTCACTTCGCAGTGTATTTGCCGGGGCCTGGTATTGCGCTTACGGAGACGGATTAATCGTATGTTTATCTCGATGTCGCTACATTCACTTTAGCGGAACGTGAAGACTTACGGCCGCTCGAGAGAACGTCTGTGAACATCCCGTATTGCTGGTATCGGTCTACAGTTTTTGCGCTCGCGGCGCTTACTTTGTTCTCCTTACCTGGCGCGAGCCAGCAACCCGATAATCCTGCGCCAAAAGTAAACGCGTCTATTTCTTCGCCGAAGAGTTCGCAGTTAGCCGCTGAGGCGGCCTCACCATTGCGCTTGACCCTACAGGACGCGCTTGCTCGAGCGCAGACAAACAGCGTCGAATTTCAAGCGGCGGCGACGGATGCTGCCATAGCGTCTGAAGACCGCAAGCAGGCGCGCGATACATTGCTGCCGACGGTCGCTTACAACAATGAAGTTCTATATACGCAGGGCAATGGCGCGGGCGGCGTTCGTTATATTGCGAACAACGCTGTGCACGAGTACGTAAGTCAGGGAAACGTTCATGAAGCGATCGACCTTGCTGGGGTGGCGAGCTACAAACGCACAGAAGCTGCCGCAGCCATTGCGCGGGCGCAGGCAGAGATTGCATCGCGAGGCCTTGTTGTGACGGTCGTGCAGGACTATTTCCGAGTCTCGGCCGCACAGAGCAAGATGGAAATTGCCCAGGGAGGCGTTTCGCAAGGGGAAGAATTTTTCAAGTTAACGGGACAACTTGAAAAAGGTGGTGAGGTGGCGCATTCCGATGTGATTCGTGCTGAATTGCAAATGCGTGACAGGCGACGGCAGTTGCAGGAAGCCCAACTCGAGCTTCTGAGAGCCAAACTGGATTTGGCCGCGCTCATTTTCCCAGATTTCAATGAGAACTTTGAAGTTGGCGACGACCTCCATGCGAACGTTCCGTTGCCGACTCTGGAAGAAATCAAAGAACAGGGCGCTCGGGACAACCCAGAATTACGCGCGGCGCTGGCAGGAGTTCAAGAAGCAAGGTATAGCGTCTCGGGTGCGAAAGCAGGCTACTTGCCTGCACTGACGCTCGACTATTTCTACGGAATCGATTCAGCTCAGTTTTCAACGAACAGCGTGATCGACAACCAAAGGATCCATAATCTCGGCTCTTCGGCTTCCGTAACATTGAACATTCCGATTTGGAACTGGGGCGCAACACAAAGCAAGGTGAAGCAAGCCGAGTTGCGGCATGCCCAGGCACAACGCGAACTTTCGCTAGCGCAGCGTAAGCTGCTCGCCGAGATGCGGACGTTATACGGCGAAGCAGAAACAGCTTTGAATGAACTGGAGGACTTGCAGCGATCTGCGGACCTGGCTTCCGAAAGCCTGCGGCTGGCAACTCTTCGCTACAAGGGAGGAGAAACGACCGTGCTGGAAGTGGTGGACGCACAGAATTCGTTCGCGCAGGCGAATACCAGTTATCAGGATGGGGCTGTGCGTTATCGTGTGGCTCTGGCCAATCTGCAGACTCTGACGGGAGCTTTGACGACGCCATGAGGGCCGACTCATTACGCGGGGGACTGCGGAGTCCTTTCCTTTACATCGCATTGTGTGTGCTCACATGCGTAGCACTTGGATGCCGCCCAGAAGAGAAAGTGAAAGACCCAGTCGTTTCGGTGCAAACGACTGCGGCGCATCGAACCACAATTTCGCAAGTAATCTCGGCGGACGCCGTAGTATTCCCATTACAGCAGGCGGTTCTCACTCCAAAGATCACGTCAACGATTAAGTCGTTTCTTGTGCAACGAGGCAGTCGCGTTCGCAAGGGACAATTGCTCGCGATACTGGAGAATGCAGATCTCTCGGCGGCCGCCGAGCAGAGTAAGGGGGAATTCGAGCAAGCGGAAGCTGGTTACGCCACTACCACCGGTGCGAGCCTGCCCGAGCAGATTCAAAAAGCGGAGCTGGACACGGCTGCGGCGAAAAGCGCTTTGGATGCGCAACAGCAGATCTACAACAGCCGCAAGGAACTTTTCGATCAGGGAGGAATCCCGCGGCGAGACTTTGATTCTGCGCAGGTGTCCCTGATGCAGGCGCGCAGTCAGTATGAACAGGCTCAGAAGCAGCTCGACGACTTGCATAAAATTGGAAGAGAGCAAGCGCTGAAATCCGCAAACGGCCAGCTCGCGGCGGCCAAAGGAAAGTTTCTCGGCGCGCAAGCGCTGCTGAGCTATTCAGAGATTAAGAGTCCCATCGATGGCGTAGTGACGGAGCGGCCTCAGTATCCTGGCGAACTCGCGGCGGCAAATCAGCCGCTGCTCACAGTGATGGATCTTTCGAAGCTAATCGCAAAAGCGCACATCGCGCAGTCGGAGGCCGTTGCACTAAAAGTAGGCGACGCGGCTGAGATGCAGCTTCCCGGGTTGGACGAAAAAGTGAAAGGCCGCGTGAGCTTAGTGAGTCCAGCAGTCGATCCAGGAAGCACGACCATCGAAGTGTGGGTCGAAACAGCCAAGCCTGGATCTGCGCTCAAACCTGGAATGACGGTGCAGGTGCAAATCGCGGCAGCGACTGCGAAGGATGCCCTCGCCGTCCCAGCCTCAGCAGTTTACAAAAATGCGGATGGGACGAGCTTTGTTGTGGTTACCGGCGCCGACGAAAAGGCTCACGTCAAAGCGGTCGAGACTGGCATAAAAAGCACGACGGAAGTTCAAATTCTCAGCGGGATCAAAGAAGGCGAGGCCGTGATCACTTCCGGCGGCTATGCGCTGCCGGACAACACACTAATTAAGGTGGAAGCACCAGCGCCAGCAGAGAAAGCCACCGGCTCCGCCGATGAGTCCGACGCAAGGGGCGGCGACAAAAAAAAGCCCGTTGAAAAGGCTAAGGACTAAGCGAGATGGCCCTGGAAGCGGATTCCGGTTCGAGTGTGCCCGCCGCAAGAATGGCGCCTTGGTTTGAGCGTCTTTCGCGGCCGATTTTATTTCTGGCCATCAGCCTCGCGCTAGTCGGGGCATATTTGGCATTCACCATTCCCGTCTCGGTGTTTCCCAACACAGATTTTCCGCGAGTCGTCATCGGCGTCGACAACGGCGTTACGCCGATCGATCAGATGCTGGTAACGATCACGCGTCCCATCGAAGAAGCTGTGAACAGTGTTCCTGGATTGCAGAGAGTTTTATCCACCACGAGCCGAGGATCGGCGGAGGTTGACCTTTTTTTCGACTGGAAGAGCGACATGGTCCTGACGCTTCAGCGGGTGGACGCTGTCGTTGCGCGGTTGCAAGGTGAACTACCGCCGTCGGCTAAGCTCGAAACGCACCGGCTGACATTCGCGAGCTTTCCGATTCTTGGGTACAGCCTTACGTCTGAAGCGATTTCGCAAGACAAGCTCTGGGAAATCGCGACGTATGACATCAAGCCGCGCATCAACCGCTTGGATGGCGTCGCTTCCGTCTTGATCCAGGGAGGGCGAGTGCCGGAGTTTCAAGTGTCGCCGGATCCGGCGCGACTGCTTTCGACGGGCGTTACCGTCACCGAATTGCTCGAGGCTATTCGACGAACCAACGTGATCGATTCGCCGGGCTTGCTCGAACACGATCATCAACTCGTACTTGGCCTCGTGAGTGGCCAAGTGCGCACGCCAGAACAGATTGGCAAAATCGTCGTCAAGAACACCCCGGCAGGTGTACCTGTGCGCATTGAAGACGTCGCAACGGTGGGGCCATCCGTCGGGCCGGTTTACACGATTGTTACGGCTAACGGGAAGTCCGCTGTTCTGCTAAGCATCAATCGCCAGCCGGAAAGCAATACGCTTGCGGTTGCCGATGAAGTCCACGCGCAGATCCAAGAGCTCGCCGCGACCCTGCCACCGGGTGTACACCTCGAACCCTTTTACGATCAGTCGACGATCGTGCACGACTCGATCGCCAGCGTCCGCGACGCGGTGCTTCTGGGTCTCATTCTTTCCTCTGCAATTCTAGTTTTGTTTTTGCGCGATTGGGGAACGTCCCTTGTCGCAGGCTTGGTGATTCCTGCTACTTTGCTGCTCACATTTATCGTGCTGAGGTTCACCGGCCAAAGCTTCAATCTGATGACGCTAGGCGGGCTGGCGGCCGCGGTTGGCTTGGTGATAGACGATGCCATCGTCGTGCTTGAAAATATCGTGCTGCATCGCGATGCAGGTGAAGGGCGCGCACAAGCCATCCAAAGCGCGCTTCGCGAAATCACTATCCCACTGGTTGGTTCCACCATCACGCCGATTGTTGTATTTCTGCCTTTGGTGTCCATCACGGGAGTCACTGGAAGTTTTTTCCGTGCCCTTGCCATCACGATGACGGTTTCCTTGCTCTGCTCATTGGTGCTCGCTCTGGCGTGGACACCGACCCTAAGCCAGTATTTTGTCCGCAGAAAGAGTGCGACGACAGATTTGTCACCGTCCGCTGAACGGGCTTCGCAATCGCAGGACATCGGCGCTCTCATGGTTGCAGAGGAAGCGCATATCAGCGGCCTCTTCGGCCGAATCGTGAATTTCTACGAGCGTTGCATGAAGAGAGTGATCCGTCGCCCCATCCTGCTGATCGCCAGCTCTGCGGCTATCGTTGTTCTCGCAGGTGTGTGCTACATGGTGCTGGAAACGGATCTATTGCCGGAAATGGATGAGGGAGGATTTATTCTTGACTACTTCACTCCACCGGGAAGTTCCTTAGCCGAATCGGACCGCATCCTTCAGCGCATTGAAAAGATTCTCCGCGATACGCCAGAAGTGGAAAATACATCGCGCCGCACTGGGCTTCAATTGGGGTTGGCTGCAGTCACGGAAGCAAATCGCGGGGACTTCACGGTGCGTCTGAAGCGCGACCGCAAGCGTGACATCAATGAAGTCATGGACGATATCCGCGCGCAAATTAAGGAAAGCGAACCTGCTGCGGACGTCGAGTTTGTGCAGGTCCTCCAGGATATGATCGGAGACCTCTCGAACGAGCCCGAGCCTGTGGTCATTAAGATGTATTCGCAAGATGCGAAGTTGCTGCTTAAATCCGCACCCGAAGTAGCTGACGCCATCGGAAATATTCATGGTGTCGTCGACGTCCTCGATGGCATCGAAAATACGATTAGCGGTCCGGCGATTACCTTTCAAATTGATCCGGCGACCGCGGCACGATCCGGATTTTCGGCCGAGGAAATCAACACCGATGCCGCAGCACTCCTGGAGGGCGAACCGGCCACGACACCAGTCATTTTGAACGATCGAGCCTATCCCATCCGCGTGCGATTTCCCGAGCGCATCCGTACGTCGCTGGAGCAGATGACCAACACCTTGCTCGTCAGCTCCACCAACCGCACAGCTACGCTCGGCTCGCTTGCAACAGTCACAATGGATCCGGGCGAAACAGAAATTAAGAGAGAAAACCTTCAGAGATTAGTCGAAGTGACAGCTCGACTTGAAAATATTGGCCTGGGGAAAGGAATTGCGGAAGTACAAAAGGTGGTTGCGGATCTTCACTTGCCCGCGTCGATCCGCGTCGAATATGGAGGCCAGTATCAGGAGCAACAGAAGTCTTTCCGCGATTTGCTGATGGTGCTTTTCCTAGCGCTCGCACTTCTATTTGTCGTGCTACTTTTCGAGTTCCGCACATTCTCCGCCCCGGTAGCAATTCTTGCATCAGCGTTACTCTCTACCTTCGGTGGGTTTTTGGCCCTGCTCGTGACGCGCACGAATTTTAATGTTGCGTCATTTATGGGAATGATCATGGTCGTCGGCATCGTCGCGAAAAACGGTATTCTGCTTCTCGACGCAGAGCAGGGTTTTCGCAGTCTGGGTTTTTCTTCCGCAGAGGCGATGCTTCAGGCGGGGCGCCGCCGGCTTCGGCCTATTGCCATGACCGCGCTGGCCACCATCGCTGGGATGTTGCCGTTGGCATTGGCCATCGGCGCAGGATCGCAAATGTTGCAGCCGCTTGCGATTACCGTGATTGGCGGCCTCTTGAGCTCCATGGTTTTGTCCCTTGTGTTTACACCAGCAATCAATTATTTCTTGCAGCGCGATTCGATGGCTGCGAGCGAGCCGGCAACAGCCATCTAAAACCTGCGCACGGAAGCCGTCCAAGACTGGGGCCTCAGTTCCCTTTCATCGACACACCTAGTAAAGTTAATAGTGGAGATTATTTATTATCATGCAGGAAGCAGTGGCAAAGGACACCACACGCATGCACGGCCGTAATCCCGCAGTACCACTCAGCAAGAACGAGCACTTGTTGCGCTGGGTGGGGAAGATGGCAGAGCTCGCAAAACCAGCGGCGATCCATTGGATCGATGGCTCGGAAGAAGAAATCGAACTTTTGCGAAGCCAGATGGTTGCGGCAGGGACCCTGATCAAGCTCAACGAAAAACTGTGGCCAGGATGTTATTACGCACGTTCCGATGCGGATGATGTTGCGCGCGTCGAGGATCGAACCTTCATTTGTTCGCTCTCGAAAGACAACGCAGGCCCGACAAACAATTGGGAAAATCCGTACGAGATGCGGAAGAAGCTGAAGGGTCTTTTCAACGGTGTGATGCGCGGGCGCACGATGTACGTGCTGCCGTACAGCATGGGGCCATTCGGCTCACAAATGTCGCAAATCGGTGTGCAACTGACAGACTCACCTTATGTGGTCGTCAATATGCGCATCATGGCGCGCATTGGATTGCCTGTGTTTAAACAGATCGATACGGGGATTCCACGTGTAGTTCCGTGCATGCATTCGGTCGGCGCGCCGCTGAATGAAGGCCAGAAAGATGTGCCGTGGCCGTGCAACAAAGAAAAATACATCGTGCATTTCCCGGAGACGCGTGAGATTTGGTCTTACGGCTCGGGTTACGGCGGAAACGCACTGCTCGGTAAAAAGTGTTTCGGGTTACGAATTGCCTCTAACATTGCGCGCGACGAAGGCTGGATGGCGGAGCACATGCTGATTCTTGGCGTGGAAAATCCGGCTGGCGAAAAAACGTATGTGGCTGCCGCTTTTCCGAGCGCCTGCGGAAAAACAAATTTCGCGATGCTCATCCCTCCCAAGGGATTTGACGGATGGAAAGTTTGGACAGTCGGCGATGACATTGCGTGGATTCGCCCGGATGAACGCGGTCTGCTACGCGCGATCAACCCGGAGGCGGGATTCTTCGGAGTGGCGCCCGGCACTTCCGTAAAAACGAATCGGAACGCGATGGCCACGCTTGCGAAAAATTCCATTTTCACAAACGTCGCGCTTACTCCGGACGGTGGCGTCTGGTGGGAGGGTATGACGGACACGCCTCCGGCAGAATGCCTCGACTGGAAGGGGCAGAAGTGGACTCCGGAAATTGCGAAGGAAACCGGGGCAAAAGCATCGCATCCCAACGCGCGGTTCACGGCACCAGCTTCACAATGTCCGACGATCGATCCGGCTTGGGAAGATCCCAGCGGCGTCCCTATCAGCGCGATTATTTTCGGCGGACGAAGAGCAACGACGATGCCGCTCGTTTTCCAGGCTTTCAATTGGAGCTCTGGCGTGTATATAGGAGCAACGATGGGATCGGAAACCACCGCGGCTGCAGCCGGTGCGGTTGGAAAAGTGCGCCGCGACCCGATGGCTATGCTTCCCTTCTGCGGCTATCACATGGGCGACTACTTCCGGCATTGGATCAAAATGCAGAGATCACTGACGCTAACGCCAAGAATTTTTCATGTGAACTGGTTTCGCAAGGATGGAGACGGACAATTCATGTGGCCGGGATTTTCGGAAAACATGCGCGTTCTGAAATGGATTGTTGATCGCACGAAAGGCCGTGCTTTGGCCCGCGAGACTCCCATCGGATGGATGCCGCGCTACGAAGACATGGAATGGAAAGGCATGGATCTTTCCAAAGAGAAGTTTGAAGAGCTACAAAAATTTGACCGCGATGCCTGGCGCAGAGAAGTGATTGAGCATGAAGAGCTGTTCATTGGACTGCACGATCATTTGCCGAAAGAAATGGTGTATGAGAGAGAATTGCTGATCTGTCGGCTTTAGTCTATCCCGGGCCGATCAAGCCCCGCCGCTACAATGTCGCGCATGATGGAATTATTATTCGGAGCATTACAGGAGAGAACGCTAGAAGTGAAGGTCGATGTAAACTAGATATGCGGCGAGAGCCAAACCAAAGAGCGCGGTTACGATTCCGACGAGATCGATGATAAAGCCCGCTGGCTGGAAGTTTCCGGCGTCAATTTGTTCGCGAGTCTTGCGATAGCGAATTAATCCCATCAAACAAACAAGTACTCCGGCAATGATCGCCGCCATGCCGAACCACACCGAAAGACCGGCTGTTGGCACAACATGCCCTTGGCCCTCCAGCTGCATCCATTGTCGGATAGCGATAGCAAAACGGCCAATCGCAAAACCGAAGACAACGACAGCAATCCCGGTGCGGATCCAAGCGAGAAACGTGCGTTCATTGGCGAGATGATCGCGGGCAAGGTTGGGGTTGCTGCTGGTTGAAAGCCCGGAGTCCTTCACTAATTTTTCAGGCATAAATTCTCTTGAAATAGCCCGCGTGCCCCAAAACTCACTTATTCTAGCGCCAATTGAAGAAGCTGGCCGGCGCCGCTGATATTTTTTATCAGATCGGCGGGAACATTGTGCCGTTGCTGGAGATACTCGGGGTTGTTATAGGAGACCCACACTTTGCCGCCAGCGTCTTCCCAGATCAGAGCCTTCAGCGGAAGATCAATGGCGACCGTGGGAGAAGCAACCATCACAGGCGTACCACCCTTCGGACTGCCGAAAAGAATCAGCTGCGTGGGATGCATCTTCAAGCCTGCTTTCTCGGCCTCGCCGCTATGATCGATGCGGCAAAATATCGTCAAACCTTTTTCCTGCAACAAGGATTCAATGCGCTTAAGAGTTTCTGGAACCGAGTAGGGACTGCCGAGATGCTGCATTCCTTTGTCTGGCGCCGGGACCATGCCAACCTCCTGGAGAACACGGAAAATATTTACGGAACAATCGGCGTTTCATAAACTTCTACAAGTACCTATGGGCATCACAGAAAAACTATGCGCAGCGCTCTGTTTCATCTAGGCCAGTTGTGTCCTGTTTTCTCTTCTACCGCGAGTGAGACGCCGCGTCTTCGATCAAAGATGCAACTTCTTTCGGCCTGGAGACGTAGACCGAATGGCTGGCGCCTGCGACTTCAACAACGTGGCTTTTGGCTCGTGCGGCATACCAGCGCTCGAGTTCTGGATTGATGGTTCTGTCTGCTCCGGCGACCAGCATCCAGCTTGGTTTGCTTCTCCACGCAGCCGTGGTGATGACTCCTTTGAAATTGTCAGCAAAGTTGAGGACCTGAGAGCGCGACATGAAAGCGGCTTGCTCAGCAGACAGGTCGGCTGCGAAGTACTCATGAAACTGCGCGGGATCGAGGTATGTGAATCCGTCCGCGGTTTTCCTTATCGCCGTCGACTTGCTGAGGTCGCTTGGAAAACGCTTTCCGTCGTCAGCCTCGTTCTCGCCCGCATCCGGCATGTGGGCCGCGATGTACACCAATCCGGCGACAGATGGATCCGTGCCGGCTTCCGTGATTACTGCTCCACCGTAGCTGTGCGCGACTAGAATGCATGGACCATCTTGCAGGGCGAGGATGCGCTTCGTGGCCGCGACATCTTCCTTAAAAGACGTCTCCGGCTCTTGAACGATGCTGACGTTGTAGCCGTCCTTCACAAGAATGTCGTACACGCCTTTCCAGCCAGAACCATCTGCCCACGCGCCGTGAACCAGAACAATATTCCGTATGCGTTGGTCTTTATTCTGCGCCGAGAGCGTGCAGCAAGTCAGCAGGAGCAGAACGATGCAGAGAGACTGAAATGCTTTACTAACAGGTTGTATAGCCTTCATTGGATCTCTCACTTTTCTGAATTTCTGTTGCTATTTCATTTGCGTATTCTGCGGCCTGTGCCGAGGTCAAGCATCCGTTCAGTTACCGAGCTTTGTTCGAGAGTCAGACCGCGCTCATTGCTCGCCGGCTGTTTGCCCGTGTCGAACGAACGATGAAGGGTAGATTGAAGTGTTTGGTACGGGCGTACCTGATGCATTTCAGCCTTGGCGCCTTGCGCAGAGCGACTTTTGCATGAAACAGACGCGCTTTCGCTGCCGGAACAGAGATGCCAATCATCGCAGCCGTTTCCTTCATAGAATGCTCTTGCAGTTGTTGCAGCTCGATCACCTTGCGAACAGTTGGCCGCAAAGCGCTGATCGCGCCATGAAGAATGTTTTCCCGCTCGCTCTGTGCGAAGCGTTTCTCTGGGTTGGGCGCGTGATCTGGCATTTCCCAGGACGGCGACTTCTCTTCGGAATCGGCGGAATTATCCAGTGAAATTTCACGAGAGGTGCGCTTTTTTCGCAGAATCATCAAGGCCGAATTGATGGCTATGCGAGTCAGCCAAGTGGAAAAGGCCGACCTCCCGTCAAATTCCGAGATGTGAATGAAAGCGCTCAAGAGCGAATCCTGGAGAGCATCTTCTGCGTCTTCGCGGTTTTTGGTGATCCGCAGCAAAGACCTGAGAATCCTGGGCGTCAGCCGTTCACACAACACATCGAAAGCCACGCTTTCCCCGTATTTGGCGGCCGCAACCAAACGTTTTTCATCCAACCGCTCGCACTCATCCCTGAGCGCGAGACCTTCCATTACCAGATTCTCTTCTGTACAAACAGCCACACGTTGACAAGCCATATCCCCCCCCAGTATTTCGCTATCTTTGTCGTTCTCTCGTGATCCACTCGCGGATATACGGTGAGCAGTGCGCCAACTCGATTCCCTTTACCTCACATTCGCTTAGGAAACCCACACCTTCCACGTCGACTAGCGTTACGTGCTCAAGGTCTATTACAGTTCCAGGTCCCAGACCTTCTGTCTGCGACTTCAAATCCGCAAGATACTCCAAACTGATTCGTCCACTGACTCGAAGAATCGTTTTCCCGGCTCCTGAACTTCTTTCAATTCTTAGCGTCATGCCGCCCCTTCAACGCAAACACAAGGTGCAATTCGCTGGCCCCGCTTAAGTGACTGAAAACAAATAATTGTTGGTCATTTATTTATGCCCGAAATGGGCATTTGCTGATTTTCGGCAGTTTTGCTGAAGGTTTCAGGCGGGATCCTTGCACCATGGGCGGGACCAAGAGCGAAACTCTGAAGTCGGGCGACTCGAATAGGAAACACAAAATGGAACGCTTATTCGACCAGTTCGTTGAATATATGAGGTAATCCTGCGGGGAAATTAGACCGACTTGAATCTATGCTTGTTGATTCCCAAACTAGCGATTTTGGACTCGAGTGTCTGCCGCGGGACACCGAGCAAGGCAGCTGCGCCAGCGGGACCCGAAACCCGGCCTGCGGTTTGAGCTAAGGCCGCTTCAATCATTTCCTTTTCTTTTGTCTCGTCCAAGCGCCCAAGTCCTTTAGAAAGAGGATCAAGCCTCAACGATTGGTGGGACGGCTCACGCTTTAGCCATGTCTCGTCAACAGAAAATGTCTCGCTATCGGACAAGACCACAGCCCGCTCAACCACGTTTTGGAGTTCCCGTATATTGCCAGGCCAGTTGTAGTCTTGAAACAATTGAAGGGTCTTCTTATCGATATTGCGGAGCTTTTTTCCCGCCTTTTTCGCGTATCGCTCAATCAAGTACTCCACCAGCAGGGGGATATCGTCCGCGCGCTCGCGAAGCGAGGGTAGCTGGATGGGGAAAACGTTCAGTCTGTAGAAAAGATCCTGTCGGAAAGTGCCGGCAGTGACGGCCGTATTCAAATCGCGGTTTGTGGCGGATAGCACCCTTGTGTCGACGGATACGGACTGGCTTCCCCCCACTCTTTCAAATTCGCGTTCCTGGAGCACCCGAAGAAGGGCACTCTGGGTTTCGGCAGGCAGTTCCCCGATTTCATCGAGAAAGATCGTACCTCCATCAGCCAGCTCAAAGCGTCCGAGATGCCGTTGGGAAGCCCCTGTGAAGGCGCCTTTCTCGTGGCCGAAGAGTTCGGAGGCAATCAGAGCGGGAGGAATCGCGGCGCAGTTCACACGGATAAAGGCGCGGTTTGCACGCTTGGACCGCCTATGGATGGCCCGAGCAATCATTTCTTTGCCAGTCCCTGTCTCGCCGAGAATGAGGACAGTCGAATCGGTCGCCGCCACTTTGGCCACTTGTACAAGAACTCGGCGGAGAGGTTCCGAGGAGCCGACAATCTCTTCGAACATGGAGACCTTGTCGACTTCTTCGCGGAGGGCAATGTTCTCCTTATAGAGCTGATCTCTTAGCTCCTTTATTTGTTCAAAAGCAGACTCCAGAGCTACTCTCGCTTCGTATTGCTCTGTGACGTCCATGGTAGTGCCGACAACTTCGGTGATTTCACCCAGCTCATTCATCACGGGATGAGCGATAGAGTGAAGGTGCTTGATCCTTCCGTCGGGAAGTACAATTCGGTAGTCTCCACCGGAATCCACGATCTCGTTCTGTGTGGACTCCATTTCCGCTCTCCGCTGGACTCCTGCCCGATCTTCCGGATGGACCCTTTCCAGAATGTGCGACCAGGTGAGGTTTGTTTTCTCAGGGTCATATTCATAGATGCGATAGTGTTCTTGCGACCAGAAGAGAGCACGAGTCCGTACATTCCACGCCCAACTGCCGCTCCTGCTCAATCTCTGGGCTTCCGCTAAATATCCTTCGCTCCGACGCAGAGTTTGGTCCGCGCGCACACGCTCGGTAATGTCCGTCGAGCTTCCCACGAATTGCACCAATTCCCCGGTTGCATTCAAGACCGGATGGCCGACGGTGTGGATGTATTTGACAGCGGCATTCGGCAGGACTATTCGGAATTCAATGTCGTATTCCGACTTTTCGCGGATGGCTCGGTCGACTACCTTGTGCCACCTGCCGCGATCTTCAGGATGAAGGCGTTGGAGCCGTTCATCCCAACCCGGCATACCTTTTTCTGGATCGAACTCATAGATGCGATACCACTCATCGGAGAGATGTAATGCGTCCCCTCCCGCTACCTTCCAGACCCAACTCCCTGTATGTGTAAGCCTCTGGGCTTCTTCGAGATAAGCCTCGCTACTCTGCAAAGTCTCATAGAGAGTATGCAGTCTCGTCGCCGTAGCGTTGAAGACTTGACCGAGTTGGGCAATCTCGTCGTCGCCGATTACCGAAACCTGATGATGAAACTCGCCGCGGGCCAAAGCCTTCGATCCTTCGACAAGCGACCTGAGTGGTCCGGTGATACTGCGGGTAATGGCCAAACCCAGAAAAGCTGCGATGAGAAGTGTGAAAACGGCAGACAGAGGGACAATCCAAAGAATACGACTCTGTAAGCGCGCAACTTGCAAGACCGCTTCCGTCTGCTGATCCGCGACTTGTTGAGCAATGTTTTTAACGAGTGCTGAACTTCTGGATTCCAGTGGACGAACCTGGTTAGCAAGGCGCAAGCGAACTGCCTGCCAGTCCCTCGTTTTGGCTAAATCGGTGATGGACCCGAGCTCGGCCGGCAGTTCGTCCTGAATTGCCTCAAGGGCAGGCAGCAGCGTCGGGTCCAGCTTTAGGTCCGGCGGCAAACTATTGAGGGCATTTCTGGTGCGCTGGCCGTCCTCAAGGAGGTCGTTACGAAGACGTTCCGCTTCGGTCACGAGTTCGCTAATATTTTCGGAATGGGCGAGCGCATCCAGCCGCTCATAAAACAACATGAGATTGGTATGAGCTTGCAGCACTACAATCAACTCTTGGTCGACGCCGTTTAGATGGTCCGCTTGAACGCGAGCTTGATGGAACTGCCAGAGCAACACCGCGTTTGCCAACAACATGACCAGGATGATGAAGACAAAGCATAGCGTCAAACGTGGACCGATGTTGAGACGATGGAGGCGAAACGATTTCTTGGCAACTCGTTTCGTCCATCCTGCAAGTTTCGCGACCACAGTTGACTCCCTATTGCCTGGCTCGACTACGATTGGCCGAGATCACTAGAGCATGGACTGGAAGCCGAGATATATGAAAAGACAATCGAAGCTCTCAGAGACCTCTGTTCGCGGGACCATTAATTCAGCTTGGAGGGCGGTCCCGGGCTGAATCCCGTTATTCCAACCAATTGTTTCTCCAAGTCCGCTGCGGCTACAGACGGTATCTTTTCGCCGGTCAAGACGGACCGTACTGCACCGATGTACGCCCTACTGACCTGTTCGTATTTCTCACCAGAAACTACGGAAGGGCGCGCAACCAGGCCGGCCCCATGTTGCCTAGATTTTGCAAGCAGGGGATAAGGATCTAACATCGCAGGAAGTTCATAGAACTCAACGCCCTCAGGGGCCACGGATTGTTCCTTCCCACTCGTGAGCCGGGCATCTCCTTCTAGAAGAAATCGGATTAGCTCGAGCGCTTCGCGAGGGTGTGCTGAGGTTCGGGAAATCGCCAATCCGTTGCCACCCAAGGTGCTTGCGCGCCCAGCTGCGCCGCCTGGAACACTGGTTATCCCAAACTGGGGGGAATTGCTCGTGGAACCAGGGGAAGACGACTCAACAAAAGGCCAGCCGCCAGTGATCACGCTATAGTCGGATTGCCAACCGCGAAGGAACGCGGCATTTCCTGAGCCCCAAAGATTCTGGGCGTCCCACAATCCGTAGGCAGTCACCCCAGGCGGCGAAATGGAACCCACCCATCGCGCGGCTCGCTGCCACGAGCGAATCACTTGTGAATTATTCACGCTAATTGTCCGGTCGTTCTCGATGATGCGCCCGCCAGCATCGCTGATCTGCCATTCCAAGCCGCTACAGGTCAGATCTTCGGTGACGCCACCTTGCCACACGTAGCCCCAAAAGTCTTTCTCGCCTTTGGCCCTTTCACCTGCTTGAATGCGAGTGGCCATCTTCTCAAGCTCATCCCAGGTTTTGGGCGGCTCCCGATAACCATACTTTCGCAGAAGATTCGGACGATAATACAAAACACTAATATAGGCGTGGTGCGGTATAGCCACCAACTTGTCGCCCACGGTGTAGCTCGCGAGCACCACCGGATTTTGTGAGGAAATCTGCTCGGCAAAGTAAGGCTTTAGATCCATGAGGTATGGATTCAGTATGCCGGACCAGATCACGTCAATGCTGACTACGTCAGGAGCGGAGGCACCTTTCTGGAGCAGTTCGCGCCACAGAGCGAGTTGATTAAGTGAGCCGTCAGGACGAGGAAGGCGATTGATTTGGATCCCCGTTTTTTTTGTGAAGTCCTGTAACTCATGCCCTAATCCCGGGTTTAGAGTGGAGGTATCCCACTCCACATCCAGAAACGTAACTGTTACCGGCTCCTGGGAAGATCGCTGGCAGCCGGCCAAGGTAAACAGCAGGAACAAAATGGCCGCCCCGGCGGTTTTGCTGAATCTAGTCCATTTAGCGGGACGAGTCGATGTCGCAAAACTGCTCGATGGTCTGGTGAGTTTCAACCTGGTTGCCATGTTCGACAAGTCGTCCAGCTTCAAGAGCGCAAAGTGTACCGCAAAAAGGGTATCTCTCCCTAGAGCCCGACGGCCCGAGACCTGTTACTCGACCCGAGACCAGACTCGGTTCAACGCCCTTTTGCGCGTTCGCCTCTCAAAACAAGGCAAGTCGAGGCTGCCTTTGCGACCAGCTTGCCATTTTCGTCGGAGATTTCGCACTCGACATATCCGACAGTGCTTCCCCTGCGCACCACTTTGCCCTCGGCCTTTAGGGTGGCCTTCCAGACTGGGCGGAAGAAATTAATTTTGAGTTCAATAGTGGTGAAAGATTCGTCGGAGGCGAGTGTGCTGGCAAATGCGATTCCCATGGCGGCGTCAGCAATGTCGCACAGGATTCCGCCATGGAGTGTACCCATGGGGTTAGTGTGCTGCGATCCCGCTGTCAAAGTCACAACGGCACGACCATCGGCGGCTTCCATGGTTTCGAAACCGATCAGATGTCCCACTGGCATGTCATTTGCCTTGGCTTTGCTCCAGAAGTTGGCTTGGGAGTTGGCTTGGGAGTTGGCTTGGGAGTTTCCTTCGGGTGCGCTCATGGTTTTTTCGCCTGCGGTTTGGACTCCTTCGCGCGAAAGTTGCTTTCGGGCATTCATCGTGGCGCATGAAGCGTCCAAAAGCAATTACTTGGCAAGCTTCCGCAACAGGGCCATGGCCTCGGAATCATTAAGAAGGTTCTTGCCGTTCAGGAGAGCGATCAGTTCGCTAACGATTTTTCGCACATCGGAATCTGAGCCCTTTGCGAGTTCAGGTTGCAGAAAGAGGTTCGACTGTTCTTCTCCATCCACTTTCCCGCCGCTCAACTCGTTCAGCCAGGAACCCAGCACGCGAAGTTGATCGGGTTCAGCGGTTGTGAACAAGAGGCCCATACCCATACCCATCTTTGAATAGACGACCTTTGCCTGAGTCTTGAAGGATTGGTTGTCTCTTGAGATGGTGAGCGTGACGGGTGCGTCTTTTGCAAATGGGTTGATGGTATCGACGTAACAGCCATTTCTACTTATATCGGCAAGGCGCCCCTTAATTCGAATATCCGCCAGAATATCGAACGCTTCGACGGCGGGGGAAAATGGATAACGAGGACAGCTGCGTTTTTCGACAGGCTCAACGGGCGAGGGAGGCGGCTGACCATATATCGTTTTGTTGAGCAGTTCCATCATCCAACTTCCAGAGTTGGATATGGCTCAATTGCAACAGTATCAAGCCCGCGAAGATCACTCGCGCCAGCGCAAGTTCTCGCTATTCCGTCGGCGAGGCGAATACTCATCGATGGACGACAACGGCCTGCTCGGGGATCCCGGTTTTAAGCAACATGGCGAATTGATGCGGAAGGACCGGCCGGCTGAAATAGAAGCCTTGCGCCTCGTCGCACTGATGAGTCTGAAGAAAAGCCAGCTCTTCCCTCGTTTCCACGCCCTCTGCAACGACCCGGAGCTTCATGCTTCGGCCCATGCTGATTACTGCCGTCACGATGGTCGAATCGTCAGGAGCGGAGGTGATCTGCCGGACAAACGACTGGTCGATCTTGAGCGCATCGATCGGGAACTTTCTGAGATAGCTCAAGCTGGAGTAACCCGTACCAAAATCATCGACGGCAATCTGAACGCCTCTTGCTCTTAGCGTTTTGAGGACGGACGTAGCAGATTCGGCCCGCTTCATCAGCACGCTTTCGGTCAGCTCAAGCTCCAATGCTCTGGGATCCAGGCCAGTCTCGCTGAGAATGGTGAAGACGCTTTCAAGAAAATTGTCGTCCCGGAACTCCATCGAAGAGATGTTCACGGCCATCGTTCCCAGTGGAAGGCCGGCGTCCAACCATGCTCGGGCTTGTTTGCATGCTTCGCGGAGGACCCACTGGCCAATCGGAAGGATCAGACCGCAATCTTCTGCAACCGGGATGAATTGTGCGGGAGAGACAGAGCCTCGAACCGGATGGGTCCAGCGTAACAACGCCTCCGCTCCGGTGATCTCTCCGGTCCTTAGCCTGATCTTTGGCTGGTAGTGCAGCGTGAATTCCCGCCGCTCGAGAGCTCGGCGAAGATTTTCCTCGATCGATTGGCGCTCAACGGCTCGGACGGTCATAGCTGGCCTGAAAAACTGATAGCTCTGCCGGCCATTCTCCTTGGCCTGGTACATCGCGGTGTCCGCATTCTTGATGAGCGTTTCCGCGTCCTTGCCATCGTCTGGGAAGACGCTCAGGCCAATGCTCGCGGTGACGTGAAGATCGTGATGGTCAATGGTGTGAGCCTCTGCTACCGCCTGGAGAACTCTGAGCGCCGAAATAGCCGCATCTTCGGCTTGTTCCATTTCGGAGAGTAGGACAACAAATTCATCGCCTCCTTGCCGGCTCACTGTGTCCGAACTGCGTACGCAAGCCACGAGGCGTTTTGCAATGGATTGAAGCAGTTTGTCGCCAGTGGGATGCCCAAGGGAATCGTTGATGTGTTTGAAGCCGTCCAGATCCAAAAAGAGTACGGCGACTTTTTTCGAGTGGCGCGGAGCCAAAACGATGGCCTGGCTCACGCGGTCGTTCAGAAGCATGCGGTTGGGCAACCCGGTTAGAAAATCGTGCTGAGCCGAATGGGTCATCTGCGCGGCCATGGCTCGCGCTGCACTTACGTCACGGAAAACGATGACCGCTCCAGTGGCCTTCCCTTCCCGGTCATGGATGGGTGCAATGGAGTCTTCGATCGGCGTTTCAAATCCATCACGACGAACGAGGATACAATTCGATGGCAAACGCACGGTTCGGTCCACACTTACTGCCAGGCTCATCGGATGCGGAGTGGATTCGCGGCTCATCGCGTCTAAAATTTGAAACACTTCCGCCATGGGCCGGCCAGCCGCCTCTTGCCACGACCAGCCGGTCATCTTTTCCGCGACGAAATTTAGGAACGTGATGTTTCCTGAGATATCGGTGCAAACAACGGCGTCGCCGATGGAGTTGAGCGTGACCTGCGCGCGCTCCTTTTCCACGAACAAGGCTTCCTCCATGGTCTTGCGCTCAATGGCATAGCGGAGGGCTCGAAGCAAGCCGCGTGAATCGATCTGACCTTTAATGAGGTAGTCTTGGGCGCCTTCCTGCAGAGCCTGTGCAGCGAGCGACTCATCGTCCCTCCCTGTGAGAACGACCAGAGGTACGCGCGGCGCGGCGGCGCGAACCCGACGCACCGCTGTTACTCCTTCCGCGTCCGGCAAACCGAGGTCGAGCAAGATAAGGTCAACTTCCCGCTCTGCGAGGTGCCTCTCGGCGTCTTTCATGCACTGCGCATGGGTCATTTCGGTTTGGTGGGCGCCCTCTTCATTGAACATCTCGCGCAGCAATCGGGCATCTCCAAGATTGTCTTCGACCAGAAGAAGTATTTTGATCCATTTTGAGCTCATCCACTTTGCCTCTGCTGAGGCAACTTGACTTTGGTCAGCCAGAAATCATTAATGCTCTTCACCAGGGCCTCAAAAGCATCCAGCTGCACTGGCTTACTGAGGTAGCAGTTCGCCTGGAGTTGGTAGCTTTTCACAATGTCCGCTTCCGCCTCGGATGTGGTGAGGATCACAGTCGGGATCGTTTTCAAGTCGGGGTCTTCCTTGATTAGAGCCAGTACTTCGCGGCCATCCATTTTGGGGAGGTTCAAATCCAGCAAGATGAGCTCCGGACGGGGAGCACGAGCGTGAACACCTTCCCGCTTCAGAAAGGCCATGGCCTCCACGCCGTCGGAAGCCACGTGCATATGAATGGAGGGATTGGCCTCGCGAAAGGCTTCCTTCGTCAACCGGACATCGCCGGGACTGTCTTCGACCAGCAGAACTTCTATGGGCATACCGTCTCCTCCGATCAATTTCATCAATACCTCTCGCCGCCGGCCAGGGCAAATCGAAACGTGGAACCGTGCCCGGGCTCTGACTCGACCGAAATGCTGCCTCCATGGCGCTCGACGATCTTTTTGCAGATGGCCAGTCCGATGCCGGTGCCGGCGAACTCTTCCCGTTTATGTAGCCGCTGAAACATTCCAAAAATCTTTTCAAAGTATTGCGGGTCGATTCCCAGCCCGTTGTCCTTCACCGAAAATGTCCATTTCTTACCGCCATTTTTGGTGACAGAGATGTGGACTTTGGGAATCCCGGAACTCTGGTACTTGATGGCATTGCCGACGAGGTTTTGAAATAGTTGAACAAGCTGCATGTCATCTGCTACGACACTCGGAAGAGGATCGTGTGTCACCACCGCGCCTTTGTCTTCAATGGCGCCGCGCAGGTTTATGAGTGCCTGTTCCAGCGCTTCTTCACTGGAGATTTCGACCAGGTCCCTTCCTTTTGTGCCAACGCGGGAGTAAGCGAGCAGATCCTGGATTAGGCGCTGCATGCGGCTGGCTCCGTCCACAGCGAAAGCAATAAACTCGTCGGCATCGGAGTCCAGCTTTCCCTTGTACCGTCTTGAGAGGAGTTGCGTGTAACTGGCCACCATTCGCAGAGGCTCCTGCAAATCGTGCGAGGCAATGTAGGCGAACTGCCCCAGTTCCTCATTCGAGCGGTTCAGTTCCTCGACCTTGTTAAGAAGATTAGCTTCGGCCTTTTTGCGGGTGGTAATGTCGCGGACCGCGGCCGTCACCAGGATGCCTTCGGCGCTTTCCAAAGGGCTCAGCATGAGTTCGATCGGAAATTCGGTGCTATCCCTGCGCCGCCCGGTAAGCTCAATCCCTGTGCCAATCTGCTGTGCCAGCGCGTCCTCCACGGAACGGAGAGCGTCCGCGACCAGACGTTCGGCGAATCCTTCAGGAATGATGTTCTTCACCTTCTGCCCGATCAGTTCATCGCGGCTGTATCCAAACTGTTTTTCGGCCTGAACATTCAAGAGAACGATTTCCCCGCCCTGGTTGACCACTACCATGGCATCCGGCGCCGCTTCCAACAGTCCGCGGTATCTGCCTTCCATCTGCGCCAGATGCTTCTCCGCTGCCCTGCGCACACTGATGTCGCGGATCGCGGCCGTCACGAGCGTGCCCTCAGCGCTTTCCAGCGGACTCAGCATGATCTCGATGGGAAATTCGCTTCTATTCTTGCGACGGGCAATGAGCTCGATCCCTGTTCCAATCTGTTGCGCCAGAGCTTCCGCAGCGCTTCGGGTTCCGTCCGCTATCAGCCGCTCCGCGAAGCCTTCCGGAATGATGTTCTTCACTTTCTGCCCTACGAGTTCATCGCGGCTGTATCCAAACTGTTTTTCCGCTTGCACGTTTAGGAGGACGATTTCCCCGTTTTGGTTGACCACCACCATGGCATCTGGTGCCGCTTCCAACAGCCCTCGGTATCTGCCTTCCATCTGGGCAAGATGCTTCTCCGCCGCCCTGCGCACACTGATGTCGCGGATCGCTGCCGTCACCAGCGTCCCTTCGGCGCTCTCCAGAGGACTCAGCATGATCTCGATCGGAAACTCAGTTCCGTCCCTCCGCCGTGCAATTAGCTCGATCCCCGTACCAATTTGCTGAGCCAGCGCCTCTGCCGCCGTTCGCGTTCCATCGGCTATCAGCCGTTCCGCGAAGCCTTCCGGAATGATGTTCTTCACCTTTTGCCCGACGAGTTCATCGCGGCTGTATCCAAACTGTTTTTCCGCTTGCACGTTCAAAAGCACGATCTCCCCGCCCTGGTTGACCACCACCATGGCATCTGGTGCCGCTTCCAACAGCCCTCGGTATCTGCCTTCCATCTGCGCCAGATGCTTTTCGGCAGCTCTGCGCACGCTAATATCTCGAATTGCCGCCGTTACCAGCGTTCCCTCGGCGCTTTCTAGCGGACTCAACATAATCTCGATGGGAAACTCGGTTCCGTTCTTCCGCAGTGCAATAAGCTCAATTCCCGTGCCAATCTGCTGCGCCAGCGCGTCCGCGGCGCTTCGTGTTCCGTCGGCAATTAATCGTTCCGCGAAACCTTGCGGAATGATGTTTTTCACTTTCTGCCCGACGAGTTCGTCTCGGCTGTAGCCGAACTGCTTCTCTGCCTGCACGTTCAGCAGCACAATCTCTCCGCCCTGGTTCACTACCACCATGGCATCAGGAGCTGCCTCCAGCAGACCACGGTATCTACCTTCCATCTGCGCCAAATGCTTTTCTGCGTCTCGACGCGTAGTGATGTCGCGAATTGCTGCGGTCACCAGAGTGCCCTCGGCACTTTCCAAAGGACTCAGCATGATCTCGATAGGAAACTCCGTTCCGTTCTTCCGCAGTGCAATGAGCTCGATCCCCGTGCCGATTTGCTGCGCGAGCGCGTCTGCCGCGCTCCGCGTTCCGTCCGCAATCAGTCGTTCAGCAAAGCCCTCCGGAATGATGTTCTTTACCTCCTGCCCGAGGAGTTCGTCGCGGCTGTACCCGAACTGTTTCTCCGCCTGTACATTCAACAGCACGATCTCGCCGCCCTGATTCACCACAACCATGGCATCCGGCGCAGCCTCCAAAAGCCCGCGGTATTTCGCGTCCGACTCTGCGCCCTGGCTAAGATCGCGGCTGACTACAGAAAACCCGAGCAGCTTTCCCGTCAGGTCGCGCGACGCGGTGTAGGTGGTTCGCACGAGAAAGCGCGCGCCGTTCTTCCGCATACGCATGCCTTGTTCTTCGAACAAGCCGCTGGCGGCGGCCATCCGAAGAAGCTCTTCTGGCCGGCCGAGTTTGACGTCTTCGGGAGAGAAAAATCGGGAATAGTTTTGGCCGGAGACCTCTTCAAATTTGCATCCTGTCATTCGTTCCGCGCCAGGATTCCAACTGCGAATCTCCCCTTGCGGACCGAGCATCAATATGGCGTAGTCCTGGACGCCGTGAATCAGCGTTCTATATTTTTCTTCGCTGTCTCTGAGGGCTTGCTCCGCAAACCCGCGTGCGTAGCTGTCTCGGTGGGCGCTCCAGCCGGCGCCACTAGCAACCAACAAACCCAGGAACGTTCCCAGGATTAGAATTCCCTTGGCCTGGTCCAAACGCCGCGTGGAGTCCGCCTCGCGCAGTCGCAACAATCGCAGTTCTTCGTCCTGCATTTGGCCAATCAGATTTTGAAAGTCATCCATAATCTGTTTGCCGGCCCCTAGTTGGATAGCGTCCTCGGCGGCCTCCAGGCCGGTGGATCCCCGCAAGCCGAGGACCTTCTCCGCGAGTTGGAACTTCCGAGCGGCAAGTATTGCGAGAGCATCAAGCCTGCGCTGCTGATTGGCGTTATCCGCCGTCAAGTTGCGCACGATTACCTGCTCTGTCTCCGTCCTTGCTTTGCAGGCGCGATAGACGTCGAGAAAGGATTCGTCGTCAGTCAATAGATACCCGCGAGCATTCGATTCCACGGTCTGCATTGCCGCGAGTAAATTCTGCAGGTTTTCAAGGACCTCGCGTGTGTGCCGCACCCATAGATCACTTTCCCTGGACTCGACCAGGCCTCGATAGGAGATCGCACCCACGACGAGCAGCGCCAAAATGGCGGACCCGAACGCGAGTTGCAGCTTGCGACTCAATGGAGACTTCGTCTTCATCGCACACCAAGTTGGAAAAGGAGAATCTATTCCGGACGCGATCCCGAGGGCTGTAAGAGGGCAGCCTGTAGCCGCGCCGGTTTATTTCGAAGGGATTTTAGTTTATTACAGCCCGAAGCAGGGTCAAGCTCGGTTTGCGGGAAGGTTTCCAAGGGCTTGGCTGATCTTCCCTTCACCTCACAGGGCTAACGAGATGCCTAAAAGATTCCTGGGGAAGCGTGTAGGCGTTTGCCTCGCAACCCACCAGAGCTCGCCCGACAGCCGCTGAATCAAGCGGCTTGGAAAAGAAATATCCTTGGGCGAACTCGCAGCCGAGCGATCTCAGTTGGCTTGCCTGCTCGGGTGTCTCCACGCCCTCCGCAATGACCTTCATTCCCAGGTTGCTTCCAAGGCTCAAAATGGTTTTTACGATTTCCAGGCTTTCGCTATTGTTCAGCATGTCGGAAACGAAGGAGCGGTCGATTTTCAATATATCCAGCGCGAAACGGCGCAGGTAACTCAGAGACGAATATCCAGTTCCGAAATCATCGATGCACAGCCGCACGCCCAGCTTTCTCAGTTCGCTGAGAATGCGAGTCGTGCGCTCTTCATCGCGCATGGTCACACTTTCTGTAAGTTCCAATCTCAAGTTTTCAGGTGCAAGGCCGGTTTCGCCCAGGATATGGCCGATTTGGGTTACTAGATCGGCTTGTGCAAATTGCTTGGCAGAGATATTTACGGCCATGGTAAAGGGTTGCGTGCCGTGGAATTGCAAGTTCCAGGCGGACAGCTGGCGGCTGGCTTCATGCAAGATCCAATTACCGATCCACAAGATCAGGCCGGTATCCTCCGCGGCGGAGATGAATCCGCCAGGCATCACCAATCCAAATTCCGGCCGCTGCCAGCGAACCAGAGCTTCGAAGCCGGTGATATGAAAATCGAGCAAAGAAACAATCGGTTGGTAGTGGACGCGAAATTCCTGACGTTCTGTCGCCTGGCGAAGGTCGGTTTCCAGGCGGAAACGGCCCGCAGCGGTGGCGTGCATGGAGGGGTCACACATTTCGTAGCGGGCCTTACCCAGTGTCTTGGCGCGGGCCATTGCGGTATTTGCGTCGCCTAGCATGTCCTCCGCCGCGCTATAGCCGGTTCCGCTAAAAGCAATGCCAACGCTCGCAGTTGTGAACACCATTTGCCCACCGATATCAAAGGGCGCTTGTATATTTTGTTGAATTCGTTCCGCTACTCGAATTCCTTCGCTGGCGTTCCTGATGTTATCCAGCAAGATCGTGAACTTGTCGCCTCCCAGCCGCGCTAGTATGCCGACTTCCTCCAATTGACCAGCCATCCCGCCCGTTTCCGCTGTACGCAAAATCGCATCATCTCGCCGGATAGAGCCGAGCAACCGATCCGCAATTTGCACCAGAAGCCAGTCGCCTGCCGATATCCCCAAGCTGTCATTCACAACTTTGAAGCGATCCATATCGACAGATAACACCGCAAATTTATAATCCGGGTGAAGCATTCCCCAGCTGACACACAGGGTCAAGCGTTCGAGAAAGAAGGAGCGGTTGGGCAACTGCGTTAGCGGATCGTGGAGCGCATCGTAGGTCAGTTTGTCTTCCAGTTTCAAAATGCGCTCGCCCGAGCGCAAGCGCGCCTTCAGTTCCTCCGCATCGCAGGGCTTCGTAATATAGTCATCGGCTCCGGCTTCAAGACCGGCCACGACGTCCACCTTGGAAGATTTCGCGGTGAGTAGAATTATGTAGATGTAGGGATACTCGGAATGCCTGCGTATCTCCCGGCAGACTTCAGGCCCGTTGAGTCCTGGCATCAGCCAATCTAAAAGCGCCAGCCGCGGGCCAATTTGACTGGAAAGAACTTCCAATGCCTTATGCCCGTTCTCGACAGCCACAACGTCATATCCTGCGCGCTCGAGCGTTTTTTGCAACAGGCGCCGCGTGATCGAATCATCGTCGGCAATAAGGATTCTCGTTGCCTCTTGCCTGCCTCTCCGCGTTGACCTCAGTTGCATTCCCGGCCTCCTTGAGGAGTTCGTTCGCCCGCCGCATGCCAAAAAGAAGTCTGGCTGCTTCTCTGCTGAAATAGTGAAGCGCTGATAGCTCTGGCGCAAATTGGACAGTTTTTTATATTCATCGTTCCCTTGCCCGAAAGTCAGTTGACGGTGGCAGGCTCGAATGCCACAAAGGGCAGTGAGCTTGCACGTAATGACTATCCTGGCTTGTGGTTCCCATGAGCGGAGAGAGAGGACGGACAGCTCTGGGACAATATTCTGGAAGGGAGCTCAAGTATTCATGAGCAAACAGAAGGAGTCAAAGAGTTTATGCCTCTATGTCGACAACTGGCTACGTGCATCGCGCCATTCGTTGGCCAGCAGGCTGCACAACTCCCTCCGGCAGGCTGATGAGATGCCGCTGTATGCTCGGATGCGCGCCATTCGGTTGTAACATTCGACGCAGTCTTGGCAGTCGAGCTGAAAATAATTACACTGACTAGGAGTAAAGTTGGAAAGTGTTTTAGAATGAAGGAAGCACTTCATGTCGGGGCGTAGCGCAGCCTGGTAGCGCGCCTGCCTTGGGCGCAGGAGGCCCCCGGTTCAAATCCGGGCGCCCCGACCACTAACTCACTAACGCAGTTGAGGTTTTCCCTGCACCGTATTTCCACGATTCTCCTATTTGAGAACAATCGCTCCTCAAGCGGATTCGCAGCATCTCTTTGAGCACTCTTACTGGCGTGAGTATAGATCTCCCATGTTGTCGCCATATGTGAATGCCCAAGCTGGGCTTGCGCAATTTTCAAAGGAGTTTTCTGTGAATGCAACAATGTACCGTGCGTGCCACGGAGAGTATGCCAATCGATTCGTTGCAGACCATTTCTTTTCCACGCTATTCGTACTGCCTTTTTCTCGAGATTGACCGCCGCGAGCGGAAGGCGTTGGCTTTTAGAGAATACCAATGCGCCTGGAGAGCGTTCTGATGAAAGCGAATACAGGTTTTTCAAATGACGCACAACCGCGAGAACCAATAACACCTAACGTCGGCTTATTCGTCTTTCGGCGAAGCGCAGCAAAAATAGAAGAGGAAGGGTGTGGTTCTACGGCGGTCGGCTGATTCTTCTCGAAAGAGGAATGGAACACGGCGAATTCCTTGCAGCCCCAGAGAAATCCAAGACGACCTGACTGTCATGTGCATAATGCTCTTTGTGTCGTGAAAGGTCTGGATAGGGCCTGCGGCGTAAGCCGTATTGGATCTGAACCATCCATCGTCGCTTCCAGTCCCCAAGTTTATAGTCCGCTCTCCGCGAGCTTTCAGAATCTCCACATTTGCGACCTGCCATGTTCAGGTAAATTTGGCACGCGATACCGTAAGCTTCAGAGAAGACTTGCGAAATGAGAACGGAAGGCCGTATCGTGGGCCCTACATAGTAAACGTTTGCTTGTACCCCGGTATTGCGGTACTGCGGATCTCATGTGACGTTTAGGCTGTAGTTCGAAAGACCGTTTTTGTACGTGGTGTGGTACCCAGAGGGGCGAACCGAATGACCAGGAAGCGGAACCGCCGCGAATTATTGACGCAACTGGCTGGAGTTTCCATGGGGATGCTACTGGCGCCCGCCGAGGTTTTGGCGAGGGTTAGTCTCCGAGTCACTGGAGAAGACTGCGAAGTTCAACTTACGTCCGTAAGTGATCACACCATTCGGATTAGCATTCTTCCCGTCAACCGTGGCCTCACGACCAGCGTTGGATCCGATGGCTCGCTCGTGAAGACATCGTGGGGCGTTGCTGCCGCGGAGATTCGCGGCGATGTCCAAACAAAAACGATCCAATGCGGGAATATGAAAGTGTTGTTTTCCTCCAAGCCGCTCAAGTTCACGATCACGACCCTTGAAGGACAAACGATCCAGCAGCTCTCGATCGACGAAGAAACCGGCGTCGTGTCGTTTTTGACGGGAGACTCGCCGCTGCTCGGCCTCGGAGAAGGCGGGCCACAGTTCGACCGTCGCGGCTCAACCGACCTTATGAAAAGTGGTCAAGGCGGCTATCAACTCGCGACGCACGGAGGCCGCGTGCCAATTCCGTGGCTTATCGGCACGAGCGGCTGGGCGATGTTTTTTCATCAGCCCTTCGGCACGTTTGACTTCACGGGAACGCAGAGCAAATTCCTGCCGACCAGTCCGCAAACCGCTCTACCGCTCGATATTTTCTTCGTCGCGTCGCGCAATCCCGCGACAATCATGGCTGAGTACGCTCGGCTTACGGGACACGCGGAGAAGCCGCCGCTATGGAGCTTCGGTTATCAGCAATCGCATCGCACGCTAGCCAGCCGTGAAGAAGTGCTGGCGGAAGCCAAAACATTTCGCGAGAAAAAACTCCCTTGCGACACGTTGATTTATTTGGGAACCGGATTCTGTCCCTCCGGTTGGAACACGGAAAACGGATCCTTTGTGTGGAATTCGCGCGTATTCCCTGACCCGAAAGAAATCCTCGATGAGCTCCACAAGGATAATTTCCGGGTAGCGCTTCACGCCGTGATCCTGTCCGACAAACTACGTGGCACCGTCCATGACGCGTGCGAATTGCCGCGCTTCGACGAGGAACTGGCGAGCTGCCATTGGGATGCGCATCGTAAGGATTTCGCGCTTGGAGTTGATGGCTGGTGGCCCGACGAAGGCGATCCGCTGGACATCGCTTCACGATTGGTTCGCAATCGCATGTACTGGGAAGGCCCGCAACTCGACCGACCGAATGAGCGTCCCTACGCGCTGCACCGCAACGGTTATGCAGGCATGCAGCGCTATGGCTCTTTCCTGTGGTCGGGAGACGTCTATTCCACTTGGGAAACGCTCAAGGTTCATATCCCCATCGCGATCAACACAGCTCTGACGGGAATTCCCTACTGGGGCACAGACATTGGCGGCTTCGTACCTACAAAAGAATTCACCGCCGAGCTTTATCTGCGCTGGTTTCAGTTCGGAGCTTTTTGCCCGCTGTTCCGCAGTCACGGACGCGCTTGGAAGCTGCGGCTGCCGTGGGGTTGGGATACCGGCGACCCCGGCCCAATCGAAATCAACAACTACAATGGCGCCGCGATTCCAGATTCCAGCCAGCTGCACAATGAACAAGTCGAGATTATTTGCCGCAAGTACCTCGAGCTGCGCTACTGCATGCTTCCCTATCTCTACAGCGCCGTGCACGAATGTGCCACAACCGGAATGCCCATCATGCGCGCACTTTGGCTGGAGTATCCGGATGATCCGAAAGCCGTTGCGTGCGGCGACGAATACTTGTGGGGGAAGAATGTGCTTGTGGCGCCGGTCGTGGAGAAGGGCGCGGAGACCCGACAAGTCTATTTGCCTGCGGGCGGGTGGTACGACTTCTGGACGCAGGAACGCCTCGAAGGCGGCCGCGAAATCAGACGTAATGTGGACCTCGAAACGATGCCCCTGTATGTTCGCGCCGGGGCGATACTTCCTCTTGGACCCGTGAAACAGTTCACAAGCGAAAAAGTAGACCAGCCCCTTTCCATCTCGATCTATCCGGGCGGTGACGCTTCCTTTTTGCTTTACGAAGATGACGGCAACTCCTTCAACTATCGCAAGGGCGAGTGGATGGGAATCCAAATGGACTGGCACGATGCGAACCACACGCTGATTCTGCGGCTCGCAACGGGATCGCGAATGCTGCCTCCAACACGTAGGAAGTTGGACGTAAAGTTGGAGCAACAAATCCGTTCCGTGATCTTCGACGGAAGTCCGCTCAAGGTGCCCTTTTAGCGAGCTGACCAGGCAGAGAAGACTTCACGCTTTCAACCTACTGGAGCGGGATAGCACCGCACGAGACACCAACTCTCATGTTGAAGTAAACGTTTGCTCAGTGTATATCTATGGCACTCGAGGGAATTACTTCATGATTCATTTTCATTCCGGGAGTCGCTACCTGTTCGCGTGCATCGCAGCAGCTCTGCTCTCCCTGTTATTTGGCCCAAGGCCCAGAGCTGCCGACGAGCCCCGCGCATTCCATGTGAAAGGCGACATCATAGGGGCCCACGATCCCTCGATCATCAAAGGGGGGAACACTTGGTACTTGTTCACAACAACTCCGCCAGATTCGAAAACGCCCGATCAATTCCCCATTCGTTGCTCGAAAGATTTAACCCACTGGAAAGCATGTGGATATGTCTTTTCTGAGATTCCGGCATGGATCAAACAGCTCAGCCCGAAAACGAAAGAGCTTTGGGCGCCGGACATTTCTTTCTTTGACGGAAAGTTTCATCTCTACTACGCGTATTCCGCATTCGGAGTAAACACTTCCGGGATCGCTCTCCTGACGAACAGGACGCTGAATCCGCAAAGCCCTGACTATCGTTGGATGGATGAAGGCCTGGTTCTGCAATCGCGCGCCGAGGATGACTTCAATGCGATCGATCCAAATCTGATCCTCGACGAAAAGGGCCAAGCTTGGCTGTCGTTCGGCAGCTTCTGGAGCGGCATCAAAATGCGGAAGCTCGATCGAAAGACGGGCAAACTTTCCACTGAGGATACAAAGATCTACTCGCTAGCCACGCGCAGCAAGCCCGAGCATTTCGATCCGCCGAAACCGGGGTTGCCGCCCGACTACCAGGCCATCGAAGCGCCCTTTATTGTTCACCACGGCGACTACTACTATCTCTTTGTGTCGTTCGACCTGTGCTGCCGCGGAACGAAGAGCAGCTATCAAACCATGGTGGGACGCTCGCGCGAAGTCACAGGACCCTATCTGGATGCCGGTGGAAAAAAGATGAGCGAAGGGGCCGCGCGGCCACTGCTCAGCGCAAATCAGAAATGGCTTGGTCCCGGCGGCGAATCGATCTTGCTCCAAAAAGACGGGGACATCATCGTCTACCACGCTTACGACGCGAAGACCGGGGTTCCCTCTCTGCAAATTTCGACACTCACATGGACGGGCGGCTGGCCACACGCCGCGCTAGATGGCGATGCGGCGAATGAGAAACGGTAGCTGAACGTTCTCTTGCCCAATGCTCACGGCCACATAATTTTTATCTGAAAATCTCGACAGAAGACATGAAGCCGTAACCACAGAGGAGACCGCGATGATAAATCGGCGTGATTTCTTGCAACAGGGAGCGATCGGAGCAGCTGGACTCTTATTGGCGCCAAAGCGCGGCTGGGCGTCCGCGGCCGGCTCACGCGCGGCGGACTCGCGCATAGAAGTTCTTTTCGATGAACCGCTTGGCACGATTTCTCCAAATATTTACGGTCACTTTGTGGAAAATCTCAGCGGCGTGCTCTATGACGGTATCTGGCTCGGCGAAAAAGCCCCTGTAGCGAATATCGACGGTCTTCGAAAAAGCCTCATCGAGCACATGCGCAAGATCAAAGCCACAGTGATTCGCTTTCCAGGAGGTTGTTTTGCGGACAGCTACGACTGGCGCGATGGAATTGGTCCCGCCGAGAAGCGCCCGCGGCGCACGAACTTCTGGGCCATGGGCGAATCCGAGAAGGCGCCGGCGAACCACCGCTACGATCCCAACGCCGTCGGTACAAACGAGTTTGTACACTTCTGCAAGCTGATCGGCGCGGAACCTTATCTAGCCGCAAACGTCAGGAGCCTGCCAGCCTCTACATTTCAGCAGTGGGTGGAATACTGCAATTCGCCGGCGGGAAGCACTACGCTTGCGGATGCCCGCGCCGCCGCAGGCTATCCCGATCCGTTTCGTGTGAAGTATTGGGGCGTAGGCAACGAATCCTGGGGCTGCGGCGGCGAGTTCACTCCTCAGGAATACGCTGTGGAATTCCGGCGCTATTCCACATGGCTGCCAACGTACGGCGACAACTTGAATCTGATCGCCTCAGGGCCGAATACGGACGATTGGAGCTGGACGCGCGAATTCTTAACCGAAGTGTTGCGCAAAGGCCCCGGCGAATTACGCCGCATCTACGGAATGGCTTTGCATCATTACGCCTGGAACCTAAGCCGAGGCAAAACACAGGATTGGGTCGCCGGCAAAGGCGAAGCCTTAAAATTTGATGCCGTGGACTGGTACGAACTGCTTCGCGAAGGCGAGCGAATGGAAGGCCTGATCACCGGCCACTGGCAGGTCCTCAGTGAATTTGACCATCAGCATCGCGTGAAGCTGGTGGTAGATGAATGGGGCCCCTGGTACCGCCCCGGAAGCGAGGCCACTCCCGACGACCAGCTCGAGCAAATGCCCACGCTGCGCGACGCCGTGTTCAGCGGTATGACACTGGACATCTTCAACCGCAATCCAGAAAAAGTGGCGATGGCAAACTGCGCGCAGCTCATCAACTGCCTCAACAGCCTCTATCTCGCACACGAAGATAAGTTCGTTATCACGCCGGTCGGCCACGTCTTCGATTTGTACTCGAGCCATCAAGGCGGAGAGGCGTTGCGCGCAGTATTCTCAGCGCCAAACGTACGCTATGATCGCGATGGACAATCCGCGTCTTACTGGGGATTGAAAGGTTCCTCATCGGTGCGCGACAAGAACCTGACAATCACCGCCGTCAATCCGAGCACCAGCGAGCCTCGCCTGGTGGAAGTAGCGCTGCGTGGTGCAACCGTCAAGGAAGCCGGCATGCGCTTTTTGAGCAACGCGGACATCCACGCGCACAATACGTTCGAGCAACGAGAGGTGGTTGTTCCTCAAACAAAACCGTTGAGCATGAGCGGAGGTACTCTCGTCGTTGAGTTTCCGCCCGCATCCGTGGTGGCGCTCAACATTCATCTGAACTAGACGGCGCCAGCGATCAGGGTTCCTTTGGCTTTTGAATGACGTCCTGCGTTTGGACCGAAAAGAGCTGGAAATCAGAAAAAGTGTGCTCGACGATCATCCGGCGCCCGGCGTAGTCCGTGTAACCTATCGCGAACTGCGGTAACCACGCCTCGACATTCTGCGCTCGAAATTTCACGGGAGCGTAGTCCACCGAAAACGCACTCTCCTCAAGCTCAATCAAGGGAAGCTTCTCCAGCAAATTCGTTTCGAGATGCACGACTTGTCCGGAGCTCGCGGCGATCCACGCGCGGCCCTTGAGCCTTAACGGCCGGATCTCTCTTGCGTTCGGGTCGTGCGGCGCAAGCTCCGAAGCCGTCTCCATCGTCACCGTGCGGGGACGCTTCCCTTTTTTCTGAGTAAAATAAACAACCCAGGCCGGTTGATCGTTCCACGGAGCAGAACCCTCGCAACGCATTTCATAGTCGCCTTGCATCGAGGGGTGAAAAATCAGAGCCAGAACCGGCAGTCCTTTGCCGACAATGGCGTCGAGGTTCGCGTTAGCGGTGCCTTTAAGCGGTGTTCGATGCTCGCGAACGTGGAGCGGTTCGGATCTTTTTCCGAAGTCAACAATGTAATCAAACTTTCCGGTGAACGACATGTTTTCCGGTTGTCCGGGAATCGGCCCAATGCCGGTGATACCGGTCGGGCCCGACATACTCACACTAGGTATTTGCTCGTAACGAATCTGCTCGCGAGCGATGAAGTTCTGAAGGTGATCGATTAATTCCACTGCCTGGTCACCGGCCATTTTCAGCACATCGGGAAGCATGCAGGGCGGCATCGCGGACAAAGACCGGATCGGAGCATCCGCGCGAGGAGGATCCCATCGCAACGCATGTGGCTTCTTTTCTTTTTCTTGAGGATAGGCGGCCGATAGGATTCTTGCAGCCGCGAAATTAGCGAGAAGGACCAGGGTGCAGCAGAGAGCGAGCGCGATAAATCGGAACGTTGCCCTGCTACAGGCGGTCACAGGGGCCAAAGCACCGAACGTACAAGGCAACTTTTCATTCGCGCTGTGCCTGATGCTTCGCCTACCGAGAGCATGCAGCCACAAAAAAACAGGCGGGGCTTCTCAGCCCCACCTCTATTCTGCAAAGCCGACAAGCTCACATAGGTAACTTGCGAAGTTTCAAAAGCGCGCCGGACAGTTAGGCCCGAACCAAGGGCCCAAGGGACCGCCGCTCGGGGTGTGGAGCGACGGTCCCGGATGTCATAATCCCTGAATCGGGTTAGAAGTAGAGCTTGCCTCCCAATTGCCACCATCTTGGCAGAGTCTGGGCGGTCACTTGGCCAAAGTTTCCCTGCGATATGTCGCCCTGAATATTCTGGAAGTTGGCATGGTTGAACAGGTTGTAAAACTCAAAACGGAATTGAAATACCAGGCGCTCGGTTATGTGCGTGTTCTTGTAAATGCTCATATCCGTCTGTATAAACGACGGATTTCGGAACGCATTAAACCTCTCGTTTCCGTTCGTGCCTGCGGTAGGTACCGTAAATTGCCCGGCCGTGAAGACACCTGTAGTGTAAGCGCTCGCTGAGTTTCCCTGCTGATAGCTGGTGACGTTCGGGAAGCTGAAGTTGTCACCGTTGGCAAGGTAGTCCCCAGTCTGGGTAGTTTGCGCATCAGCGCCCGCAACGTAGTTTGCGCCGTTGTAGGCCGCGGACGTAAACACCGTGAACGGATAACCAGTCTGGTAAATACTGGTCCCGCTTACGCCCCACCCGCTAGTCAAGTGCCCCACGAAGCCTTGGCCGCCGTTCAGACCCGGCTGCTCATAGTTGAAGCTCGCGGAAAAGCGGTTGGGAGCGTCCCATGGCGAAGGTCCGTAATATGCCGTAGGATTCTCCGGCGTAGGTTGTCTGCTCGCGTCATCTTTGGAAGAAGAGCGCGTGTAGGAAACATCAAAGAACCCTCGGCTTGCCCGAGCCTTGAGATCAAATGTCACGGCTTCATAGTTGGCGTACCGATTGTTCTGTGTATAAGCGATTTGGCCAAAACTCGGATTGGGCCGCGGTGGTGCAGAGCCGAGGGGCAACCCTATCAGCGCTCCCGGTAATTCGTTGATGTCAACACCATAGGAGACCAAACCGCCCGCGTTGCCGTTTCCAACAAGGTTTGAGGTGTGCGATCCGGTGTACAGTGCTGAAGCAACAAAGTGGCTACCAACCCCATGTTCCAAAGTACCCGACCAGATATAGGCGGTAGGCGAAACAATGTTGGGGTCGATTCCACCGATGCCTAGGCCTGCTCCTACGATTCCCCCAGCTGCGTCAAGACAGGGAGCCACAGGACACAAGGTGGTGCCAGCGAGTTGCGGGAATACGAACCCAAACGGTGGCGTGCTGGTGGTACCTTGGACGAACACAGGTTGGTTCCCCGGCGCATTTGCTGCGAAAAAGGTAGGATTGATTAGCCCCGGTGGGTTGCCTCGGAACTCCTCCTGAATGTTGGCGGGCGTAAGCCAATTGGAAAACATCCCGAATCCGCCGCGTACGAGCCAGTCTCCCCTTCCGGTGATATCCCACGCAGCGCCGATCCGCGGCGTATAAGCCTTAGGCGTACTGGCCAACGCATTGTGCGTCGGTTTGGCAACGCCAGCGGCAACCTGGTCCTGGAACGTTGAACCTGCGCCGAGGTAGAAGTTGCCAAAAACCGTTGTGGGTGACTTGGAATATGGGTTCCCTTGATCGTCGAAGCGAAAGCCAAACGTCAAAGTCAGATTGCGTCGCGCTTTCCAAGTGTCCTCGGCAAAAAGACCCCAAGTCTTGGAAGCAGCGTCCCAGCTCCAAAGTTGCTGAACGCCGGTTAAGGGGTTGTACATGACGCCGCTCTCCGTAAGCGGTGCATCTTGAGCCAGCGATAACAAATTGTTAAAGCTAAAGGAGGGGTGAGACCATGGCCCCTGGAAAGGCTCGACGTCATCGCCGTATAACCCTTCGTAACCTACTTTTATGACGTGAGCGCCGCGAACATGCGTCAAAACGTCGCGCCAGTGGTAGTTGTGTTGAATGAAATCGCCTTGCGCGAACCCTACACCATACCCGACGCTTTGCCCGGTAACGCCAATTCCAGGGATGGTGAAGTCACCAGTCTCGCCATTTTTGCCCTCGATGCGATTTTGGGCAAAAATTGCTTCGTTGAGTGTTGTTGGACTGAAATCATGTGTCCAATTCACCTGCAAGGCGCGCTGCCAGTAGTTATTCGTGGTAGAGAACTGAGGTATGACATTCGGCGCAGGATTTGACTGCACGGTACGAAAGAAGCTGCCGTAAATACGATCCTTGCCGAAATATTTGTCCACGCGAACGAAATATTGCGTCCCGTTGATAATATTTGCGGAATTGAATATTCCGCTGTCAATCATGGGTGTCGAGCAAGGCAAGTTCTCCGTTGTCACAGTCCCACAAGTTCCGGGGAAAATGTCATTGGCCGTTTTCGATACGGCAACGCCGACTACGTGAGTAGGAACGTAAGTATTCAGAATTGTTGTTCCGAATGTGCCTGGATTATTCGCTTGAGCAAAAGCTGCGAAGGCCGGATCCGGGAAAGTGATGACATTGTTTCCGGTAGAAGCAGAAGAACGTAGTGCTTCTATCCCGAAAAAGAAGAAAAACTGGTGATGGGGAATAATCGGGCCGCCAACCGTTCCGGATAGGTTGTTGCTGTGGAACGGATTATACGGATGATCGGAGCCAGGTAGAGAATACTTGGCATACATCGATTGATAATTGAAATAGTCGCTCGCCAAACCGTGGAATTGATCCGAACCGGATTTCGTGGTCATGGCGTTCTGGAGGCCACTCCCACGCCCGTATTCGCTGGAATAGGTGTTGACCTGATTGCTCACTTCTTGAATGTCGTCGGGGTTGGGCGTGAGATTCAATACTCCTTGTCTAACGCTGCTCGTGACATCCAGACCGTCAATGATCCACATATTCGCAACGGTTCCTTGACCGTTAGCGCTGACGTCAACTGCTTCTTCCGTAGAGAAGTTGCCGGCGTTAGATCCTGGAGTCCCCGAAGCGACGCCTGGACCACCCGCAAGCCCCAGTCCTGTGACGCCCGGGGCGATGGTGGTCAGCGAAAGCATATTGCGGGCCGCAAGTGGTATTGTCGACAACTCTTGCGTTTGGAGAGTCTGTTCATTGCGCGTCTCGGTTGTGTTTACAAGCGGATTTTCCGCGCTGACTGTCACAGTCTCGGTCGTTACTCCAACCTTTACCGCAATGGGAACGCTCAGGTTCTGATTCGTCTCCAGGGTGACAATCGTTTCAGCTTTGGAAAAGCCCGTTGCATCTACTGAAATTTTGTAGGACCCGGGGGCCAAGCTGAGAAATCGGTAGACACCCTCGGCGTTCGTCGTGGTGGTCGCCGAAACGTGTGTTGCCACGTTCTCAAGCTGAACCTTTGCTTGAGTCACCGCTGCGCCGCTCGGATCTGTCACGTTCCCTTGAATATTTGCGTTGTACTGAGCCCACGTCGAACCAGCCGTTATCAGAATGCCTATGAGCACTCGGACGGACTTTCCCACGAACGATCTCGGTTGCATTTGCCTCACCCCCAAAAATGGAGAGCAAACATTCACAGAACAATTTCACTGTAAACGTTTTCTCGATTACCGAAATTTATATGCCACCTGAATTCGGCTGTCAAGCATTTTCTAGTAGTTTTGTACTAGACAGGGCCGGGAAACGTATCCCGCGTTTTTCACCATCGGCGTTAGACCTTCGACCAGCCGCGGTTTGCCACTTGTCCGGTCCCTTCTCGCAGGGTGACAAGCTGATTGATGGGAAGGTGTTTGTAGGACTCTACAAGCCCGTTGGGCCAGTGCACATCGAGGCTTACTACGGAGTTGTTTCCGAGGCCAAAGTGCAGCCGGGGATCGTTGCAAGAATAGAAACTGGATTGACTCAAAACGCATTGAGCCTGCGTTTTCCCGCCATAATGGGCCAGAACACGCGCTCCTATCGCACTTCGATTGGACTTAACGCCCTCGAGTTTGACCTTTATCCAGTTCTGTTTCCCTTGGAGATCGTTGCGCAGCAGAGACGGCTTCTCATTCAAATTAACGATGAGCATGTCGATGTCGCCATCATTGTCGAAATCCCCGAACGCGCATCCGCGGCTGGAGTGTGCCTCGGCGACGCCTGGGCCTGCGGCTTCGACCAGCTCTTCGAACGTGTTATTTCCCAGATTGCGAAAGACCGCCCGCGGGGTCTTGTTTGCGTATTGAGGTAGGGTACGTTCGACTTCCGGGTAAACGTTACCTGTGACCATAAACAAATCCGGATGCCCATCATTGTCGAGGTCCACCATTCCCGCACCCCAGCAGATATACCTTGTCTCCACTCCAACGCGAGACGTTCGGGTTACATCGTCGAAATTCCCCTTCCCGTCGTTGTGGTAGAGCACGTTGGCGTCGTCCGCGAAGTGCGTCTTGAAGAGATCCAAGTGCCCGTCGAGGTCGTAATCGCCAATGCCAATGCCCATTCCCGCCTGTTCTTCCCCATCGTCGCTGAGCGCTACCCCCCGCAGCACCCCTTCTTCGCGAAACGTTCCGTCATGGTTGTTCATAAAAAGCAAACTGGGAGTCGAATCGCAGGCCACATAGATATCGGGCCACCCGTCTTCGTCCAAATCGGCCGCCACCGCCGTCATGCCGTAGCAATTCGTCGCCTGCGCAATGCCTGCCTGCTGGCTGACGTCGGTGAATGTCCCATCGCCGTTGTTTCTGTACAGCGAGTGCCGTCCTGTCGGCAACCCGCGCGGTCCGCACTCTACGGGAACTCCCTTCCAGTTGCAGTTAGTGTTCGCTCCAGGGACGGGCGCATGTTCAATGGAAAAACGAATATAATTCGAGACAAACAAGTCGAGGTGCCCGTCGCGGTTGTAATCGAGAAAACTGCATCCGGCGCCCCACCGCGGCTGCTCATTCAACAACCCGGCGGCTTTCGTTACGTCCGTAAACGTGCCATCGCCATTGTTGCGGTAAAGAATGTTTTGCCCGAAATAGGTGCAAAAAATATCTTCAAAGCCGTCGTTGTTGTAGTCCCCGATGCAAACGCCGCAAGCCCAGCCGACGGCATGCAAACCCGCCTTTTCCGTAACGTCCGTGAATGTCCCGTCACGATTGTTTTTATACAGGCGGTTCGTCGCCTCTGCCGGAGCGCCTTCGAGCCGCGTGCCGCACAACAAAAAAATGTCCATCCAACCGTCATTGTCGTAATCAATGAACGCGCAGCCGCATCCGGTGGATTCCAAAATGTACTTCTTGCTCTCTACGCCACCATAGATCGTCGGCGCATGCAGCCCGGCGGCTCCCCCTATGTCCACAAAATGCGCATTGAACGGCCGCCCGGACGGGGCTTGCCTGGCGAGAGGTTTAGCCTGGTGCGCCGCCACGCCTTGTCCAAGCAATCGCTCGGCAGTCATGGCCATCGCCGATCCGAGAGAAAGTCCCATAAATGCGCGGCGCGTATAGATCATTCAGATGAAATTCCTTCTTTTGAAAGTGCTGTGCCAGATTCCAACGATCAACCACTACCGGCGCCGGCCAGCCGCGTCTTGCAGCCTAAACAAACGCAATCCCAACACAACAAATAGTCGCTCCGCTTAAGGCTGTTTCGTTGCTGTGTCCTCTTCAAAGAGTTTGTATCGGTAGTGCTCTTTTTCTTCTTTGGTCGCCTGTTCCCGCAGCTGCGCCAATCGCTGAAGCAGCTCCGGGATCTCTTTTTTGTCGCCGGTCTTGCGCAACGCCTGAATCAGTCGGTACACCGCGGTTTGATCTTTAGGATCGATGGCCAGCGCTTTTCGGCACTGCTCAATCGCTTCCGGGTACTGTCCGGTTTGCATGTATAGTTTTGCCAGCACCCCGCGAGCCGCAGGAAGCGTTGGCTGCAACGCCACTGCCCTCTTCGCCGACTGCATCGCCAGCTTAAACTCCGGCGTCCCGGGCTCCGCACCTTCTTGCGAAAGAACATCCGCTTGCAAGTAAAGCAGCAGCGGGTCGTTGGGCTTCCGGGCTAGTTTTGTCTGCACTGACTCGAGCGCGTGATCGAGATCATTCGCCTGCACAGCCGCCAGACCCTGCGCCGCGGTGCTCAAAGACTGGTTGGGGTTCAATTCGTAAGCCTGCTCAAAGTCAGCCTCGGCCTTGTCGTACTGCGCCAACTGCACGTATAGAACCCCTCGCGCGACGTAAAGGTCGTCTGATTTTGGCTGCAACGACAGCCCCTCGGTGATCACATCAATTCCCACCTGAAAAGACTCGTGTGTAAAACAAATATTGGCAAAATCCAAATACAAGCTGACGTTCCGCGGCGCCAGCAAAAGAGCCTGCCGCAACGTGCTCACCGCCTGGGGAGTGTCACCCGCATCTTCGTAGGCTGTCGAAGCGAGCTGCAGCGTGTCCGCATTCACATCCTTGGCCTGCAACAGCGGTTGCAGCGTGGCAAGTGCGTCCTGCGGCTTCTTCGCCATAAGCTGAATAGACGCGAGAACGAGACGTTCGCGCGGGTCCTCAGGCCGAAGCGCTAAAGCTCTCTGAAAAGTTGTTATCGCCTCATCCATCCGCTTGAGCTTCACGAGGCAGGTGGCGTATGCGTGCAAAGCGTCGACCTGAGAATCGAGCAGTTCGCCAGCTTTCGCAAAATGCGAAACCGCCGCAGCACAGTTTCCCTTTCGATATTCCAACACGGCCAGCATGGCGTGCGCCGTCGGCTCTTCTGGTCGCAATTGGAGCAAATGATTCAGCAGCGGCACAGCCGCCGGGTTCCCCGCCTGATACTCAATCTGCGCCGCCCCGGCAAGTGCCGCAATCGTGTTTGGAGAAATTTTCAGCGCCTGTTGAAACGCCGTCAGCGCGTCTTTGTTGTCTCCCTTGCTTGCGAAAGCGATGCCTTGCAGCGTCCACAATTGCACATTGTTAGGCGATATTTTGAGCGCTGCGCGGCTCAACTCTACTGCTCTGTCATAGTCTCTGGCGCGCAGAGCCGACGTGATCGGCTCAATCTGGCTCTCAGAACTCTGAGAAAAGGCTGCAGAATGGCAAGCAATGAGAAGAACGGCGAGCCCAAGAATTCCGCGGACGACATTCGACAGTTCAGGAAAACGCATCATCTGTTCGAACACAGGATACTTCATCCGGGAAATCGATGACAGCTAGTGTTTGACGCCGAGCCTCAGGCGCGCTATACATAGGTAATTCGAGATAACGCTTACTTGGATTTTCGCGCTCGGCCGTGTCTCCCAAGCGCACCTCCCGAAATCCGCGGAGGCTGTACGTTAAGCGATCTCCGGAGGTTTCGCGATGCGAAATAAGACCCGACGCCAATTCCTCAAATCCGCCGCTGTTTCTACGGCCGGCTTACTTGCCGCACGTTCTCTTCCCGCGTGGCCCCGCCCATCGGCAACGGTAGCCATCACGCCCCAACTTTCGATTTTCGGCTATTCGCAAGTGCAACTGCTGGACGGCCCCTTCCGCACTCAATTCGACCAAAACCACAAGTTGTTCCTAAATCTCGATGAAGATGGCCTGCTCAAACCCTTTCGAAAACGCGAGGGAATGCCGGCACCGGGCCCCGACATGGGAGGCTGGTACGACGATGGGGACGATTTTAACGAGAAGGACAATTTTCACGCGTTCATCGCCGGCCATTCCTTCGGCCAATATCTTTCGGGTCTCGCTCGCGCCTACGCCGTCACCGGCTCCAAGCCCACGCAAGAAAAAGTGTACCGCCTTGTACGCGCTTTTGGCGAAACGGTCGAGCCTGCCGGAAAGTTCTATGTCGACTATCGCCTCCCCGCCTACACCTTCGACAAAACGTGCTGTGGCCTAATCGATGCCCACGAATTCGCCGCGGATCCGAACGCTCTGGATGTGCTGAAGCGAGCCACAGACGCCGTTTTGCCGCACCTGCCAGAAAAGGCTTTGAGCCGCGCGGAACAGGAAGCGCGGCCGCACAAAACCATCGCCTACACCTGGGACGAAACCTATACGCTGCCCGAGAATTTCTTCCTTGCCTATCAACGAAGCGGCGATAAGCGCTACCGGGATTTGGCCGAGCGCTTTATCTATCATGAGTATTACGATGCGCTCTCGGCAAATCAAAACGCCCTTCCCGGCAAACACGCCTACAGTCACGTCAATACGTTCAGCTCCGCCATGCAAGCCTACTTGGTCCTCGGCGACGAAAAATATCTCCGCGCCGCAACGAATGGCCTTCGCATGGTTCAGGAGCAGAGCTACGCGACCGGCGGATGGGGACCGGACGAAGCGTTTGTTGTACCTGGGAAGGGACTGCTCGGCGCGAGCCTTGGCAAGACCCGTTCCAGTTTCGAAACCCCGTGCGGCGCCTACGGACAATTCAAGATCACTCGCTATTTGCTGCGCGTGACGCGCGACTCGCGTTACGGCGACAGCATGGAACAGGTTCTCTACAACACCGTTGCTGGTGCCAAACCCATTCTTCCCGACGGCACCAGCTTCTATTATTCCGATTACAATTCTGACGCCGCCACAAAAGTCTATTACAAGGACAAATGGCCCTGCTGTTCCGGCACGTTCCCGCAACTCGCCGCCGACTACGGCATCAGCTCGTACTACCCGTCCAAAGAAGGCGTTTACGTCAACCTCTTCCTGCCCTCTAGCGTCACCTGGATGCAAGGCGGCACGAAATGCACCCTGACGCAAAAAACCAGCTACCCCACCGCGAACACCACGCAACTTGAATTGGAAATGGCGAGCCCCGAAAAATTCACCGTCTATCTGCGCGTTCCTGCATGGGCGGACGCAAAAACGCGCATTTCCATCAACGGCAAAAAAGTGGAAGGGGATGTCGTCGCAGGAAAATTCTTCGAGCTATCGCGTACCTGGAAAACAGGCGATCGCGTCGAGTATGAAATCGGAATGTCTCTCAGCCTGCAAGCCGTCGATCCAGAAAACCCACAGATCGTCGCGGTTCGCCGTGGCCCGCTCGCACTCTTTGGCGTAGGAAATCTACCTGCAAGCTTTTCGCGCGCTCAATTGTTAGCCGCGTCCGCCGCTTCTGCGTCTTCCGAAAACTGGCTGGTCCAAGGTGACGCCGGGAAAATCACTTTCAAACCATTTGGCGCCGTCGGCGACGAGCCTTATCGTCTCTATCACACCGTAAAATCTTAACCGCACTTGTAGGGGAGCGGCTCGTTTGCCCTGCTTGCCCTGAGGAACGAAGGGAGCTTCGAAGGGCCCCTCCCTCTGGCCTGCTCAGCGCCGATAACCAATCGCCGTAGGGTGCGCCTAAATTTCCTACGCCTTCACCACAGGCGTCCAAACCTGCATCGGCGTTCCCGCACGATTCGCCCAAGCGTAGTAAGGCACAAAACTTAACTCCACCTGCCGTCCTTTGGCAGCCTCCGTACTGTAAGAACGATAGAGTGCATCCTGCGAACTGGCCTTCTCGCTAACCGCGCCAACATGTTTCAACACCACGATCCCGCCAAGCAAATCCTTGCGAACTTCCTCGTGAAACGCCGCGCCGCCCCTCGGCCCCACGTCCAAAGACACATCAAACAACTGCACTCCATCAGGCTGATCCAGTTGCTCCAAACAATAAACCAGCGGCCCACGCTGTACCGCCACACGCCCGTAGTCATCCACCACGCGCGGATTCGCCTCAATCACCTTTGGCGTCATTCCAAATTTCACACTGATCACGTCGCCGGCCGCCCACTGTCGCCGCAACGCCAGATACTGCCCAGGCGCCGCACCCGAAACAGCCTTGCCATTCACCGAAACCTGCGTGCCGTCCGACCATCCCGGCACGCGAAGATAAAAAGTGAACTCCGTCGGCTTGGCTGGCGTCACCGTAATCTCCGTCGCGCCATCCCACGGAAAGTTCGTCTTCTGCGCCACCTTCAACCCGGTCCCATCCTCCAAATGCCAATCCAATTGCGAATTGTCATACAGGTGCACGTACAGCCCGTCTTTGCTCGTGCTGTAAAAATATCCCGGCAACGAAGCAAACGTCCGCTCCAGATTCGGCGGGCAGCACGTCGTGTCGTACCACGGATTGCGAATATGGTCTCCGCCCGACGGATCAAATCCCAGCGGATTGCGGTAGCAATACATCGTCCCGTCCAGCGACATGCCCGAATTGATGCCGTTATACAAAGCGCGCTCAATCACATCCGCGTATTTCGCTTCGCCAGTCGCCGCCAGCATTCGCCAGTTCCACATCATGTTCCCAATCGCCGCGCAACTCTCGCCGTACGCTGTGAAATTCGGCAGCTCGTACGAATCGCCAAACGCCTCGCCCTCGCTGCGAGCCCCCACTCCTCCCGTCACGTACATCTGCGAGGACACCAAGTCCTCCCAAAGCACGTTCAGCGTCTTCAAATAAGATGCATCGCCGGTTTCCAAGTAGTAGTCCGTCGCGCCGCAGCAGGCGTACATCGCGCGCACCGCGTGCCCCTCAAGGTGCGTCCGCGTCGTGAACGGGATCCCACAAAAATGATAAACATACCCGCGCGGCGGCAGCTTGATTCGCTCATCGCCTTGAAGAAGATAGCCCGCCAGATCGAGATACTTCTTCTCTCCCGTTGTGCGATAAAGCTCGATCAGCGCTAATTCCATTTCCGGATGGCCGGAAAGAAGAGGCTTCTTGTCGGAGCCCGGACCAAAATTCGGCAACAAATAACCGTCAACGAACTTAATCCCCGCGTCCAGCAACGTCCGGTCGCCTGTCGCGCGATAATACGCAATCGCTCCCTGAATCATGTGCCCGAGGTTGTAGAGCTCGTGGCCCCACCGCTGCACTTCGGGCAGCATGCGATCCTTCGCCTTGTCGCCGACGTAGTACGTGTTCAAATACCCGCTCGGCTCCTGCACCGCGACAACTTCCTTGATGATCGCGTCTGTCTGCGCGCGCAAAGCAGGACGATCTCCGGACTGCAGCGCAAACCCCACGGCCTCGGTCCACTTATAAACGTCCGAGTCCGAATAAACCGGCCCGTGCTGCGCCGCATCGCTCTTGCCCGCGAGCCGCAGGAAATTGTTCATTCGTCCGTTGCTCTCAAGCAATTTCTCCATCGACGGGATACTCTTCTCGACGTTCGTCTCGCGCCGCGCTCCCCAAAATCCCGCAGTAATGGTCACCGCGTGCACGGGAATATTGTGCAGCTTCGCGTATGGCGACTTGTCGACAAAAAGCACGCCCTCGTCTTTCCAATCAGCACTGGCCGCACTTACACCGCCGCGCCGGGACGCCCCGAACAATCCGCGCGCAGGCACCGCGCTAATCGCCGCCGCAGATACCGCCGCCCCCACAAATTCCCGCCGCGTCAATTTCGATTGATTCGACATACTGGCCTCCCCCCGAACTGTGTGCTAAAGTCCGCTCTGGAGCAAACGTTTACACGCTTTGCACCATAAATCATTGCGGCAGATGCATGCAATCACTTTTCTCATTCTCCGCTCACGCTCCTTCAGCCCCTAACGTGGCGCACCTAATGGCTCGGCTACGGCCGCTCCTCAAGACCTATCCTCCGCAAAAAGTCGGGCCAATCATCCAGACTCCTGCTGCTTCAGCGAAAGGATTCTTTTATGATCCGACGTGACTTCCTGCGCCGCGTGCTTTATGGCGGCACGGCGCTTGCGGCTACAGAAGTGGCCGCAGCCCACCTCCCGTTGCATACGGCCGTTGATGGCTTGCCAGACACTCATTCGCTTCCGAGCCCCGCAGCCGTTCCATTTCGCCTCGAAGATGTAAAAATTCTCGACCCCGACCTCCTCCGCATGCGCAGCCAAACCCTACAATATATGTTGGCACTTGATTCTGACCGCCTGCTGCACAATTTCCGCGTCAACGCAAACCTACTATCGTCCGCTGAGCCGCTCTACAACCGCGAGTCTCCCACCAACGGCTGGCGTGGCCATTACGTCGGCCATTTTCTTTCTGCCTGCGCCCAGATGTACGCCTCCACCGGAGACGTCCGCATCAAGGCCAAAGCCGACGCCATGGTAACGGAACTCGCAAAATGTCAGGCGCAGCTCGGCGACAAGGGCTACCTTTCCGCGTTCCACGAATCGGGCTTCGACGATCTGGAAGCGGGCCGGCCCGCCGCGGTGGTCTGGTATGCGCTCCATAAAATCATGGCTGGTCTACTCGATGTTTACGAGAGTTGGCAAAATCCGCAGGCGCTTCTGGTGCTCCAACGCATGGCCGCATGGACGGACTGGCGCACCGGCCGCATCCCCGAAGAACAGATGCAGCGTACTCTGCAAACCGAATTCGGCGGCATGAACGAAGTCCTGGCTAACCTCTCCGCCGTCACCAGGAATCCCCGCTATCTCGAAGTCGCGAAACGCTTCGACCATCACGTCGTGATGGATCCTGCCGCGCAGGGCCGCGACACACTCACGGGCCTCCACGCCAACACTCAGGTTCCGAAATTCATCGGCGCCGCGCGCGAATTTGAGCTGACCGGCGACCCGTATTACCGCGACGCCGCGCAATTTTTCTGGCAGCAGGTCGTGCTGCACCGCAGCTACGTCACCGGCGGCAACAGCGTAAGCGAACATTTCCGCACGCCACCGGACGTGCTCGCCTCCGAGCTCACCGACCTCACACAGGAAACCTGCAACACCTATAACATGCTCAAGCTGACCAGCCATCTGTTCTCTTGGCACGCCGAGCCGCAATACGCCGACTATTACGAACGCGCTTTCCTGAACCACATCCTCGCCACGCCCAACCCATCAGAAGGCTCGCCGCTTTATTTTCTCGGAATGCAGCCCGGCCAGTGGAAAGTTCACTTTGTGCCGCACGAGGGCTTCTTCTGTTGCTCCGGCACGGGCCTGGAAAATTTCTCGAAGCTAGGCGAAGGTTTCTACTTTCATAGTGGGCATGACGAGCAGAATCCGTCGCTCTGGGTCAACTTGTTCTTTGCTTCCGAAGTGAATTGGAAGGAAAAAGGCGTCACCATCCGTCAGGAAACGCGTTTCCCCGGGGAAGCAGGGACTCGCCTGATCATCCAGGCGAAATCGCCCGCCCACTTTAGCCTGAACGTGCGCATCCCCTATTGGGCAGAAAACGCCAGCGTCGCGATCAATGGCAAGCCTCGGCAGCCAAGCGAAGAGCTGACGCCCTCGAGCTACGCGAAAATCGACCGCACCTGGAAGAATGGTGACTACGTAGAAGTGAAGCTACCCATGCGCTTGCATTTGCAGGCAATTCCTGATGACCCAAAACTAGCAGCGATTATGTACGGTCCGCTGGTGCTCGCCGGCGAACTGGGCACTGAGAATCTGGATCCCAAGCGCATTTATTCCGAAGATAAAATCCTGCACGGCGGTTTTCCTGCCATCGCCGTGCCCGAACTCGCCGGCGACCGCAACGCCATCGAAAAATGGATTCAACCTGTCAGCCTGAAAGACAAACCGCTCACGTTTCACACCGTGAGTGCGGGCCGTTCTGAAGACGTCACTCTCAGTCCCTTCTATCGCCTATTCAACCAGCGCTACTGCGTCTACTGGCGCTTCCCCGCTGCCGTCGCTGGATGAATCAGAAACGTGCACTTCTTCCCGTCAAAGGGGATTGATCTGGGTCAAATTTCTCTTGACAAATTCCCTATTTATGTTACCTCTATAGTTAAGTACAACTCTACTTCTCATCCCATCCGCCGACTTTGGTCGGCGTTTTTCGTTTCTGTCGCCGCCCAAGCCGTCTAACCACTATGGAGCGACTTCAGGGCCCGTTTGGCACAATCTCGGCGAACGCATATAAGTCCTTTGTTTGCCGCCTCTGCTTGCGGTCGGGGAGTTGTTTAGCTTTTCTCGTGGTCCTGTGCGAACACGCAGGAATTCCCGCAAGCCCACTTGTTTCATGGGTTTACTTCATAGCTTGCGGAGACCCCCGGGTGGGGGTAGAACACTGTCAGCCGTGCGCGTTCGCCCTCTCGGCGACGGAAATCAATGTCGGCAGGACGTCGCCGAATTTCCCGATGCCCGGCTGGCCAAACGCAAAGTAGATCCGGTGATATAGGGGGTATAACGAATTGTAGATCTTTTGAGCTGACGGCTCGGGCGTAAACACTGTATGCCCTGGACATATCTTATCCTGCGCCTCTTCCACGGTCTTAAACGTTCCGGCAGCAAGAAACGCGAATATCGCGGAACCTAGACTCGTCACACTTTTGCTCGGAACGAGCACAGGCCGCCCCAGTACGTTCGCGTAGATCTGATTGAGCTCGTTATTTTTTTGTGGAATGCCGCCCGCGTTGATCACGCGCTTGATGTTCACGCCATGTTCCGACATGCGATCCAAAATGATTCGCGTATGGAACGCAGTGCCTTCGATCGCCGCAAAAAGTTCGTCCTGCGCGGTGCTCTGCAAATTCCAGCCAAGCGTCATCCCGCGCAGATTCGGGTTCACCAAAACGGTGCGGTCCCCATTGTCCCAAGTCATCCGTAGCAAACCGGTCTGCCCTGGCTGGTACTTCTTCAACCCGTTACTCAACGTCGGGACATCGGTTCCGGCGCGAGTGGCAATGGCGTTGAAAATATCTCCCACCGCGGAAAGGCCAGCTTCAATTCCAGTACGGAGCGGATGCACGCTTCCCTGCACCACTCCGCAAACACCGGGAACCAGGTTGACTGACGGCGTGATGCCAATGATGCAAGTCGAAGTGCCGACGACATTAACCATGTCATCTGTCCGGCAGCCCGCTCCGATCGCGTCCCAATGCGCATCGAATGCCCCGACGGGAACAGGAATGCCTGCTTTCAGTCCAAGCTTTTCCGCCCAAGCGACGGAAAGTCTTCCGGCAATGTGGTCCGACGTAACATATTCACCCTGAAGTTTTTCTCGAACGCCCGCAAACAAAGGATCGACTTTGACGAGAAACTCTTCCGAAGGCAGGCCACCCAAATCTGCGTTCCACAACCACTTATGTCCCATCGCGCAGACGCTGCGCTTTACGTTTCGCGCATCGGTGATGCCGCAAAGCGTAGCCGCCGCCATGTCGCAATGCTCGAACGCGGAAACAAACTGTGCACGTTTTTCTGGATTGTGGCGCAGCCAATGAAGCAGCTTCGAGAAGCCCCACTCGGACGAATACACTCCGCCGCACCACTGGATCGCCGCAAGTCCTTCGCGATGCGCAGCCTCCGTGATCTCAGCGGCTTCTCCTTTGGCACGGTGATCGCACCAAAGATAATATTCGTCAAGCGGCTCAAGATTTTTTCCAACGGGAATGACCGAAGAACCGGTGGTGTCCATTGCCAGCGCTTGCACTTGATCGCCGTCAATGCCCGCCTTTCGCACCGCCTCGCGTGTAGCGGTCGCCAGCGCACGCATCTGGTCGTCGTGCGACTGCGTCGCGTATTCCGGGTCTTCGCGTTTGCGGTGCAGCGGATACTCCGCGAGCGCGGTCGCGAGCAGGCCTCGGTCGCTATCCACAATGGAAACGCGAACGCTTAGAGTTCCGAAATCAACGCCAGCCACAATGGCCATGGAATTTGCACTCGTTCCGCACAAAAAATCGGTTCAAATAAACCGCTAGCCCGCGTGGGCATACATATCCCACCCGAGATAACGCGTAGTGGCCTCATGCACCGCGGGAGCCACCGACGAAAAATTCGCCGCCACGTGATGCTCGAAACCGTTTTCGCAGATGTACCGCAGCAATTTTTGTAAACCTGGAATCTCAACCACTCCGGCACCACCAAACGTTTTGAGCGGGTCGTCCGTGAATCTGCCGCTGCCGGTATAACCGCGAATTTTTCCGGAAAAATCGTCTGTCGAAAAACGGGCGAAACACATTGCTCCCGACTTTACCTGCCCTACGCACGTTCCAAACGTATTTTCTTTTCCTACAGTGCCCGCGATGATTGCCTGGTAATCCATTTTGACGTCTTTGAAGAAATGCTTCGGCAAATTGCTGCAATGGAAGCACACCGCCTTGTTGGGATCGTTTCCGTAATTGTTATTCCAATCGAGCAGCGCGCTCGGCGTTTCCGAAGCCAGTTGCAAAGCGTGCATGCCGAGCACGCCGCACACGTCCACTTCGCAAGCGCTCGAAAGCAGCGACTCGCTCATCATGCTCATCACCGTGCAAGGCACGACGCCGAGATTTTCTTCCAGTGAAGTCCAGCATTGCACAGCGCTGATCTGCAGGTCCGTGGATTTCATCCACTGATCGATCACCACTCCCAGCTTGGCCATCTTCATCAACGCGGCCCGCGGAATATTCGCCGTCGAAACATACTTTTCGATGGCCTGCAGCTTCTGCACCGCCGCTTCGTCGGTATCCTTCATCCGCTCGATGCGTCCAATCACTTCGGAAAGATCCAGTGTCTCGACCGAAATGCCGCTACGCTCCAGCAGTTTCTCGCTGTACCGCACCGTATTGAATGCCGTCGGCCGCGCACCCAGGGCGCCAATGCGCAGATTGTGCAGCCCGCGCACCACGCGGCAAACTCCAGCGAACCACTCGAGGTCTTTCGCAAACTCCGGCGAATCCGGTGTTTCGGTATGCAGCGTGGTCAACGAATAAGGAATGCCATACTGCGTCAAATTGTTGCAGGCCGACATCTTCCCGCAAAAACTGTCGCGCCGGTCCGTGATGGTCATCTTTGACTGTGTGTCCGGCGTGGCCTGCACCAGAACAGGCACATCCAAACGCGCCAATCGCAGACTGTCCGCGATCGCGCGCTCATCTCCGAAATTCGGCAGCGTCACAATCACGCCGTCGATCGCATCGCCTTTCGATTTGAACAACTCGGCGCAGCGCTTTGCTTCTTCATAGGTCTCAACCGCTCCGTGCTTGCTCTGCTCCGGACCGAGGACCACCACATCGATGCCCGCCTTTTGCAGGACGCGCGTCATCTCTTCCCGCCCGGTCTTCGCGAGATGAGCCGGAAAAAATCCCCGGTTCCCTACAATCACTCCCATCGTCATCTTTCTTTTGTTGGCCATGGTCCCTTGGTCCGCTTTCTCTCCAAATGATTGGCGCGAAACAATCTAATTAGCAGCTCGTCGCCAGGTTTCCGCAATGGCGTCGAGTAAAGCGTTTAACCGGCAAATCACGGCGCGCTCCAGAATCATTCTTTCTTCTTGAGTTGCCCATAGTAAGCCTTCTTGCCGTGCTTTCTCAGAAAATGGCGGTCGTGAAGCGGCTTGCCGAGCGCGCCCGCATCCGCGTTTACTGTCACGGTCAAATACGCCATGCGCGCAGCGGCCTCCAGCATCCAGGCGTTCTCCGCCGCCTCATGAGGATTCGCGCCCCACGCGAACGGTCCGTGGTTGGCCACGAGCACCGCGGGTATCGCGAGAGGATCCAGTCCTTTGAAGGCGCGGATAATTACCGCTCCTGTATTTGCTTCGTACTCGCCGGCAATTTCCTCGTCCGTCATTACTTCGGTCAGTGGAATCGCGCCATGAAAATAATCCGCGTGCGTGGTGCCAAAGCACGGAATCGATTTGCGTGCTTGCGCCCATGCGGTCGCATACTCCGAATGCGTGTGCGCGATTCCCCCAATGGCCGGAAACGCCCGGTACAACGCTGCGTGCGTGGGAAGATCCGACGACGGCCGCAGCTTCCCTTCGACCACCTTGCCATGCAAATCCGTCACGACAAGATCGCTGGGTTTCATGCGGTCGTAAGGAACGCCGCTCGGCTTGATGACGATCAAACCTTCTTTCCGCGCGACGCCGCTGGCGTTGCCGAAAGTGGAAAGCACCAAACCTCTGCGGACCAAGTCCAGATTGGCTTCCAGGACTTGTTCTCGTAGTTTCGCTAACCGCATTCGCCCTCGACTCTATTCCGTTCCTTTATTTCCGCGTCGAAAACCGCAAAACTGTCGACGTTCGGTACGCTTCGCCCGGCTTCAAGACCGTGGTTGGAAAACTTGGATGGTTCGGCGAATCCGGGAAATGTTGCGTCTCGAGGCAAAGGCCCGTTCGATGGGCATACAGTTGGCCGCCCTTCCCCTCGGCCGTGCCGTCCAAAAAGTTGCCGCTGTAAAACTGAATACCCGGTTCTGTTGTGAGCACTTCCAGAACTCGTCCGCTCGTCGGCTCAAAAACTTCTACGGCAAGTTGCAATCCAGCTTTTGGCGTTCTTTGCAGGACCCAGTTGTGGTCGTAGCCTTTCCCGAACTTTAATTGCTCGTCGTCCTGATTGATACGCGCCCCGATTGCAGTCGGCTTCGTGAAATCAAACGGCGTGCCACGAACCGCGCGCAATTCTCCAGTAGGAATCAGCGTCGCGTCAACAGGCGTATATTGCGGCGCGCGAAGGAGCAACTGATGATCCACAATCTCTTTGCTGGTGTCGCCGGACAAATTGAAATAACTGTGATTCGTTAAATTGATGACCGTCTCTTTGTCGGTCGTCGCGGTATAGTCGATGCGCAATTCGTTGGTTTCCGCTGGCAGCGTGTAGGTGACCTTTACCTTCACGGTGCCGGGGTAGCCCTCTTCGCCATCGGCGCTCGTGTAGCTCAGCTCAAGGACTTCGGCATCCGCGCGCGAACGATCCACGCCCGTCCAAATTCTTTTGTTAAATCCGACGGTGCCTCCATGCAAACTGTTTGGCCCATCGTTTTTCGGAAGATGAAATACCGTTCCGCCCAGCGTAAACTCGCCGCGCGCGATTCGATTTCCGTACCGACCGATGGTGCCCCCAAAGTAGGATTTGCCCTGCTCATAGTCTTCCACGGTATCGTATCCAAGTACCACGTCCGCGGATTTGCCGGCACGATCGGGTACTTTTAGCGAAACGAGAGTTGCCCCGTAGGTGATGACGACGGCCTCGACCCCTTGCTTGTTGGTCAGAACGAACCGAGAGACGGGGGTGCCGTCACTCGTCTTGCCAAAATCCGAAACCTGCATCTTGTGCTGTGCTCCCGCCGCAAAAGAGGGGATGGTGAACAATGACAAATGGAAAGAGACGAAAAGAATAATGGGAAATCTGTTCATGAATCGTCCCCTAGAAGCACCTGAGAGCATCAAAATTGCCGGGCAAGTTAAGTAAACGTTTACCACGATGGTGCCAGCTTTGCAAGAGGCTTGGGAGTCATGTTGTGCGACCGGCCGCCCTCCTGAAACACCACTTTTACTTCGACCGCACTGTGGGAACAAGGCTGGATCTTCGTTATAAGTTCGCACGCAAGGCTCACACAGCTAGGACAGCGGTTGTCACATATTTGGGATAGCGTATACTGTAACTGACCACCTTTGCTGAGGGCAAAAGAGGACTCGTGGACATTCGGGATGTCGCCAGGCGAGCAAGGGTATCGACGGCAACTGTATCACGTACAGTCAACCAAGTCGCGACAGTCGATGCACAATTGGCAAAACGCGTTTGGAAGGCCATCGCCGAGCTTGGATACTACCCCAATCGCCAAGCCCGGGCACTGGTCTCCGGACGCAGCCGCGTGTTCGGGTTGATCGTTTCTGAAATCACTAATCCCTTCTTCCCCGAAATCGTTCAGACGTTCGAGACGCTGGCCGTCGAACAGAACTACGAAATCCTTCTCACCTCCACGGTTCACGATCCCAAACGAATGGAACTCGCGGTCCGCAGAATGATCGAGGGACGCGTGGATGGCGTCGCGATTCTTACGTTCGGATTGGAAGACGAGCTCCTGGAACACCTGCGATTTCGAAATCTACCGCTCGTTTTCGTTGACGTGGGTCCGAAGGCACCACGCGTCAGCAATATCCGCGTCGATTATGCGCACGGAATCCGCCAGGCCGTGCAGCATCTGGCCGCGATGCGGCATGAACGCATCGGTTTTGTAACGGGACCGCTTCGCCTGCGCTCGGCAGTCGCCCGGAGAGACGCGTTCGAAGCTTCGATGCGGGAGATTGGCCTGCAAGTGAGGCCGGAATTTATCGTCGAGGGAGATCACAGACTGGAAGGCGGAAAGCTTGCTCTGCAAGAGCTCTCGAAGCTCCGGGAACAGCCCACGGCTCTGATGTGCTCGAACGACATGACCGCCATCGGGGTGATGAGGCAAGCGTTCGATCTGGGAATTAGCGTGCCTCATGAATTATCTATTATTGGATTCGACGACACGAGGCTAGCGGACTTTATGATTCCGCCGCTGACGACGATTCAAATGTCGCAGGCGGAATTGGCAACACTGGCGTTCAACGCTCTGCTTAAAGAAGTGAAGCGAGAAGCTCCCGCGCCAAACGGAACGGAATTTGTGCTCAAGACCCAGTTGATTCTTCGCAACTCGACAACTTTTCCTCCCAACAACAACCAAATCAAATCGCGTTCGACACCGAAACGCCTCTCGCAGCCCGCGCCGGAAGGCAAAGAGTGAAACGCTTTTTCTCCCCGCGCTAAGGCCCGCCGAATGGCCCGGCGATCACATCTCACGCTAACGGCGCAAATTCTCGCTCTAGGCCTTTCTGTCTTTCTAATTCTTCTCAGCAAAGATACCTTCGGGCAAGGCCAATCCCAGAGCAACGCCGCGCCCACACAGGACCCGGCGGCTCTCACGCAGTCGTTGCCGCGCACGCCCACGGGCGCGAATCGTTGCATGTTCTGCCACCCTGCCGAGGTCGAGGGCTACGCTCGATCGGCTATGGCCCATTCGCTGCGGCGCGCCGGTCAGGAGCCTGACGGCACTGTGAGCGCGCATGGCTCCAAGATCACCATGCGTTCTTCGCCGACGGGGTACTGGCAACATTGGGAAAATGGCAGCGACAGCAGCGACTATCGCGTCGACTACGTCGTTGGCTCCGGAAACCATGCCAGCGGTTATCTCGTGGACATCGGCGGGCATCTGTTCCAATCGCCCGTGGCTTTCTACACCAACCGCAAATCCTATGACTTGGCCCCTGGCTACGAAAATGTGCCCGATCCGGACTTCACTCGGCCCGTCAGCGAAGAATGTGTCCTCTGCCATTCGGGAACCGCACTTCACATATCGGGCACTCTTAATCAATATCGGCCCCCGATTTTCGCCGCGGAGTCGATCAACTGCGAACGATGCCACGGGCCTGTGGAAAGGCACCTCGCCGATCCGCGAGCGGGCACGATCGTTAATCCGGCGAAGCTTGAGCCGGCTGCGCGCGATAGCGTCTGCGAGCAATGTCACTTGTTCGGAGTTGCGCGGGTCCCCAATCCCGGAAAAAAACTCAGCGATTTCATACCTGGGCAGCGGCTGGAGGATACATTTACGATCTACCGCAATGCCCTGCCGCCAGGTGCGTCAGCTGGCAGTTTCAAAGTGATCAGTCATGTCGAGCAACTTGCCCTGAGCGCCTGTGCACGCAACAGTGACGGCCGCCTGTGGTGCGGCACCTGTCACGATCCGCACGACAAGCCACAACAGCCCGTGCAGTATTACCGCGCACGATGCCTCACTTGCCACACAGCAAACTTCCCCGCTGCCCATCCCGGCCGTGACACGGACTGCCTGAGCTGCCACATGCCGCGCCGGAATGCGCAAGACGGGGGGCACACGGTTTTTACCGATCACCGGATTCAGCGCCGCCCAGAGACAGTGCAGGCCGAACTTTCCACGGATGCCGGCATCGCCGCCTGGAGAGAACCGCCGCCCGAGCTACAAAAAAGGAATCTCGGTATCGCTTACATCGACGTCGGCATGCAACGCCATTCGTCGGCCTTCATCATCCAGGGCTACCGCTCGCTTACGGAAGTGCAGCGGCAATTCACAAATGACAGCGACTTTTTCAAATGGATTGGCGAAGCCCTGCTCGTAGGAAAACAAACATCCGATGCGAAATTGGCCCTCGAACGCGCCCTGCAGTTGGATCCCAATTCGCCGGTCACGGAAGCTGGCGCTGCTTCGCCTTATATCCAGGAGGGAGACGCGCAGGCCGCGATCGCCCATTTGGAACGCGCTGTCACCCTTGATCCGCTTTATCTACCCGCTGCAAGCACGCTGATTGACCTCTATCAAAAACAAGGAGAGACCGCGGAAGCCGCTGAGCTCTCCGGCAGAATCAAAGCAGCAATGAACGAAGCGCCCGATGGGCGCCAAGCGGCTCAGAATCCCTCCGCAGGAACCACACAGAAAAAGGCCGAAGACGTCTTCAAGAATATTCGACTGATCAAAGGCGTTCCGGCCGACCAAGTGATTCCTTCGATGGAATTTATCTCCTCGTCGCTGGGAGTCGAATGCAGCTTCTGCCATGTCGAAGACCATTTCGAGAAAGATGATAAGAAGCCCAAGCGAACCGCGCGCGAAATGATGCAAATGATGTTCGCCATCAACAAGAATAGCTTCGAAGGCCAGCGTGAGGTGACCTGCTACTCCTGCCATCGCGGTGCGAGTAACCCCGTTGACACGCCGATTGTCGACGGCGAAATGCGCGCGAGCGGCAGCGTCCGGAAATCCGAAACGCAGAAGCTTCCGACAAATTTGCCGACGGCGTCTCAGTTGCTTGAAAATTACATCACCGCTGTCGGCGGCGCCACGGCGATCGAGAACGTCAAGAGCCGGAAAGCAAAGGGCAGCGAGAACTTCCGCGGCCAATCCACGAGCATCGAAATCTTCACGATGGCGCCGAACAAACAGGCCGTGGTCCGTCACTATCCACATGGCGACGGCGTTACTATTTTTGACGGCCACGCAGGCTGGTTCAGCGCTCCGGGGCGCCCCGCAAGCGATCTGCACGGAGCAGATCTTGACGCTGCGAGGTTGGATGCGGACCTTCAATTTCCATTGCACATTCCACAGTATTACTCCGAATTACGCGTCGAATATCCAGAGAAGATCGGCGAGCGCGAAAGTTATGTGTTATCGTGCGTGCGAGAAGGCCAGCCGCCAGCCAAGTTCTATTTCGACGCGCAGTCGAGCCAGCTGGTGCGGGTGGTGCGCTACAAAGAGTCCGCACTCGGCCTCGATCCCCAGCAAATCGATTACTCGGATTATCGCGATGTCAGCGGCGTGCAGGTGCCCTTCCGAATCACCATATCGGAGCCAACGAGCAGTTCCACAATTCAGATTGACGATGTGCAGCACAATGTTCCGGTCGACGAGACCCAGTTTTCGAGACCATCTCCCTGAAAATCAAAGCGGTGAGATAGAACCGCGCAAGATTCGAGCCTGGTATGTGACACTCCCAGCTAGAGTCCACTGAGTAGTCCGCTTATGATTTATATGAGGAACATCGAGAAGGCAAAAAGGGAGAAAAAATCTTGGTGTCAGTACGTTTTTTGGGAAGGCGCGGCGGACGAGCAAGTTCACAGAGGGAAACCAAGGACGGAACCTTAAAGTTTCCTGTTACCGATTCATTGAAGAATCTATCGATGTAAACTCTCGCGGCTACGGGTGCAACAAACTCAATCTGCTCAGACTTGGGCCTTGAGATTAGAGACAAGGGAAGATAGAAAAAGGACGATTCCCACAAGCATTAAAAGACCGCCGATCGCCACAAAGATGACGAACGCAATTGGCGTCGACCAAATCAAACACAGCGCTTCAATCACGAGGCCGAGCACTATGAAGATACCGGCAACCTGCCGGCGTTTCTCAAGCTGATTCACAGTCAGCATCACGTGCCTGCTTTCCAAAACTTAGCGTCTTTCAAGTGCGCCAGATCGTGCGCTATGTCATGGCAGCCACTTGAGATACAGGAAAGTTGATTGGATTTGATTGCCGGCAGGGTAGCGGGGTCGGCGTTGTGCGTCGCGCCTTCCTCGAAGGACTTTGCACCGAGATGGCAATGCAGACATTCTCGATTGTTATAAGGTTCGTACAGCTTGATGTTTTCGGGCGCGGGTGGAGTGCCGAGATAATAGATGGCAACGTGTTTCAATCCATACAATTTCACTTTTAGCCCGCCAAACATGGCGTAGCTGGTATGGCAGGAATAGCAGGCTTCATCGGGCGGAACGCGATGATTTTGGAAATGAGATGCGGGAATATGGGTAGGGTCGTCCACATAAAGACTTTTTCCATAGTCTTCCATGGTGTGACAAGACAGGCAGAAAGCTGTACTTTTGGAACGCCCCATTTCTCTGGAAACGCCCAGCAACCCGCAAAAAATAGGCAAACAAAACATGGCGACAAAGGCGAGTATCTTTCCGCCTCGCGAATCAGTGATTGCCGGGCGAGCGATAAGTACGCCTATTACCACAATGCTAAAAAGGATCAGACTTAAGATCAGAGTTGTAGCATGGAGCATCGGTCCGCATCCTTTCCAGGCATGAGGTTAAACGCCGTGCCACCGCCTGCCCAAGTTCAGAATTATTTCTTAAAGGATCGAATGTAAGCCACCAAATCCTTAATCTGATCCGGCTTTAGGCTTTTGGCATACCCAGGCATCTTGCCTTTTCCATCGGTGATGACTGAAGTGAGTTCTGCATCGCTCATGCCCTGTACTGCCGACGAAGCAAAATCCTGAGTCTTCAAAGCATCCTTACCTTTGCCGTCCGCCCCGTGACAACCCGCACATTTCGATTTATATGTTGCTTCCGCCGCGGCTGTATCGGCCTTAGCGTGCGTGCTGAGAAGAAATGCGCCCGCAAGGAATAAAGCGATTGGTACTCCGGCCATTCGATATTTCGTGGTCATGACTTTCCTATTCCTCCTTGTAATCGGTTTCGGTTAAGCCTGCGAATGGAGATGAGGGGCCCATCTACAAGCCGTCGTCCGAGTGAAGCTAACCTTGAAAACTCACAATGAGAACTGCATAACGAGGCAAACTACTTTGCGCACAGCAGTACGACTCCATAAATGAACACCTCCATCCTGCCCGAGGGCAACTAGGGAAACCCCTAGTTGCCCTCGGAAGATTTTTAGCCTATTTCCACTGGTGGAGAAGTTTTTCAAAAACTCGCCGTTCCCTTCAAGGGTCAGCTTGACCGGCCTTGGAGGCGGGTTCCCACAGTTCGCGAGGTGCCTAGCTCTCGCGGTTGTCGTGGCCTTTGAGAGAGGGTACTGCAACCTGATTCGCTTGGACGCAGGTATCTGTCCACTGATGGCCAGCGGGGTTCTATGAAGTTTTGGCAGCGGCTCCCCATTTCATATCTTCTGGCGGTGCTGATTCCGACGTTGGTGGTTCCTTTTGCTCAGTCTGGCGGCCAAAAGAATGCCGCGCAAGAGACCAAACCCTCCGACCAGACGAAGCCTTCAAACCAGACCAAACAACAGACCAAGCCCTCTGACCAGACCAAAGCATATGCTGCGCCGACGGATCCCGACCTCTACGTGGGTTCCGACACCTGCAAGGCCTGCCACGAGGCGATCTATACGAATTTCGCCACTACGGCCCACTTCGCAACCACCATGGACGGGAAGCTCGACGCGCAAAAAGGCGTGGAGTGGCATGGCTGCGAGGCTTGTCATGGCCCGGGGAAAGAGCACGTGGACGGCGGAGGTGACAAATCCAAAATCTTCACCTTTAAGGACGCCACACCGCAACAGACTAGCGCGCGCTGCCTGCGCTGCCACCAGTACACCGAAGAGCATGGGAACTACGACCGCTCCATGCACCTGGCCAACGGCGTCGCATGCATTGATTGCCACTCTCCACACAAAGCCAAGGAAAACCAATTCCTGATGAAACAAAAGACGCCGCAATTGTGCTACGGCTGCCACCAGGATGTGCGGGTACAGTTCGGGCGGCCGTTCCACCATCGGGTAAATGAAGGGCTGATGCAATGCAACGATTGCCACAACCCGCATGGCGGCTTCCGACCGAAGCAATTGCGGACCAACGCATCAGGCGACGCGGTCTGTCTTAATTGCCACACCGAAAAACAAGGACCGTTCGTCTACCATCACCAGGCATTGCTCGAGGGCTGCGTCGCTTGTCACACGCCGCACGGCTCGACGAATCAGCGCTTGCTGCAGCAAAACCAAGTCAATCTATTGTGCCTCGGATGCCACTCACTGCCGGCAGACGCGGACGGCCCGCCCGGAACACCGAGTTTTCATAATCAATCGCAGAAATATCAGTCCTGCACACTGTGCCACGTTGCCATCCACGGATCGAACACAAGTAACGTGTTCTTCACGCCGTGAGCTGGAGAAATACGATGAAGAGCGCAAACTCCCGGAGAAAGCTTGAATTTGGCGCTGCGGGATTTTCACGTATTGTGCTGGCGGTCCTGATTCTGAGCGGCCCATTCACGCTGATGTGTGGGGCGCAACAAACCGACGAACAAATAGGCATCGATCAAGGCAATTACAATATCAAGCAAGCCATCGAATTTGGCTATCGATTTACAGATATCACCGGTAACTTACAAACTTACAATACGATGGTCAACCTTCAGGATGGGCCGCGACTCCTGAATTTCACGATGGAAATGCGCTCTCTGGACAATCGTGGAACGTTTTTTGACCGTTTCTTTTTCAGCAATTCCGGATACGGGGGTGACCCAAACGTTGTCACTGTGCTTCGAGTCAGCAAGAACAAGTGGTACTCGTTTAACGGGATGTTTCGGCACGACGAAAATCTGTGGGACTACTCGCTTCTGGCAAATCCGTTCAATCCGGCGACTCCTATCGCCAATGTACCGCCTAACTTTAACCCTGTCGTGAATGCCCCAGCGAATGTAGTCGGAACTCCGGTGATTGCAATGTCGCCGCACTACTTCGACACACGACGGAACATGCAGAACTACAATGTAACTTTTCTGCCCCAATCTAAAATCCGTTTCCGCGCCGGCTACGACCTCAACACCAATAATGGTCCGGCGTTCACCACGATCCACCAGGGCACGGAGCAGTTCCTCTTTGAAAACATTTCCACGACGTTGAGCCAATTCCGCCTTGGTGTGGACTTCCGTTTCCTCCCACACACCACTATCAGTTATGACCAAATCTGGAGTTACTACAAAACTGATCCTGGAGCGACAGACCAGAACCAGCAGTTCAGCGTCGGCACGGGATTACCCCCTGTCGATCTGGGCGTCTCCTGGAATGGCCCGCCGTGCAGCCCCGCATTTCAAGCCAATGGCCTGGCCAGCTCCAATTGCAACGCGTACTACAGCTATCAGTCGCACTCGCAGACGCGGTTGAATGCACCCACTGAGCAGATCAGTTTTCAATCCAAGCCCATCTCCGCTCTGCAGCTCACCGGTAAGTTCAGTTACACCGGCGGCGACATGAATATATTCAACTACAATCAAAGCTTTTCGGGTCTGGAAAGCAAAAGTCTTCTTTCGAATTACGAGCAGTTCGGACCAACGCAGGGCAGGCATGTGACTTCGTACGCGGATTTGGGCGCTACCTGGCAGATCACGCCAATATTCAGCCTTGTGGATGAATTTCATTACGGCAATTGGCAGGAACCGGCGCAGTTTACAGCTACAAACTGCTCCTTTTTCAGCAATACCCTCCTCGTTGCGCCAAACTCCTTTACCTCAACCGCGACACTTCCGGGGAACTGCCCCTCGCCCGTGAATGCCCTGGCCGGCGTACCAACCCACAACAGCAAATCCGATCCCGACGTTCTGGTAAACCTGGACAGCAACTTTCTAAAGCAGCAGACCACAAGCAACTTGATTGAAGCGCAGGTGCAGATCACGCGAAAAGCCGGGGCATATTTTGGGTACCGGTACGAGCACCGGGTGATTGCGGACAATTTCTACAACACACAAAACGCCGTTTATTTCCCTGACACCGCGGAACGTGGCAACTGCGCGCTGGCCAACGGCGCACTGCCTACCGGTTGCACGCTGAATTCCGACGGATCGGTTTCCTACCAGGCGCCCATTCAACCCTTCGGCCTCCCGGGCGTGACAGATATCAACTACAACTCGGCTGTGTTTGGCTTTTGGATGAAGCCTTCACCAAAGTTCAGTCTGAATTTCGATGCGGACATCACTAGCGCCGATAATACGTTTACACGCATCAGCCCACGGGATGCACAGCAGTTCCGCATTCGCGCACAGTACAAAGCGGCAGCCTGGCTGAATCTCAGTGGCTATTTTCGTGGCTCGTACGGCCAGAACTCTGAGGCTACGGTGAACGGGGAGGAACGCAACCAGAACGCCGGCGTATCTGCGTCATTTACGCCGACGGAAAATTTCTCCGCGCAGCTTGGCTACAACTACAACAACATCTATTCTCAGATTAATCTCTGTTTCACAAGTAGCGCCGCGCAGCCGGGGTTGCCACCCTGCCCTGGAATTTCCAGCCTTTTTCAAGAGTTTGCACCATACACCAGCAACGTGAACACAGGATTCATCGATTTTCAGTGGACTCCCTTGCATCGCCTCAGTTTGGATTTGGGGGCCAATATATCAGCGGCGACCGGATCGGAGGTCAATCTGAATCCGCTGAGTACAATCGCCACACAGCCATCTGGTCCACTGAACTCGACGTGGTACGAGCCGTATGGTTCGATTGCCTACCATTTTGCGAAGAACTGGACAGGAAAAGCTTTGTGGAATTTTTACGGATACCACGAGGATTCCAACGGATCGTATCAGGACTTGTTTGTCCCGAGAAATTTCCGGGGCAATACGGTCACGCTGTCGGTGCGATACGCGTTTTGAACAGGGGTAGTATGGAGCCACTATCTCCCAGCTGTATCCCGGTGAGGGAGAACATCGTGCAGCAGAAATGAAAACTTGGTTAGAGTTTGAGCGCTCGCGAAGAAGCAGGCATGGCACGTCCCTGCCACTACACAAACGCCACGGAGCTGGCAGTGGGCGTAAAACCAATCAAACATATGGCCATATTTGAGGCGGCCACCGCCAGCAGTAGCGCGCAACAAATCCATCAGGGGGTTGCGGTTCCTGCCCGGGAAATAGGGCGAAGCGCGCCTCTCGGTGCAACAGTCGGCAGCGGCGGCGTGAATTTCAGTTTGTACTCACGCGATGCTTCGGGTGTCGAATTGCTGTTTTTCGACCAGGAGGCCGACGCGCGCCCTGCACGCGTGATCCCTTTGGATCCGTCGGTCAACCGTACTCACCACTATTGGCATGTTTTCATTCCAGGTGTGCAGGCTGGGCAACTCTATGGATATCGGGTTCATGGGCCGTTCGATCCCATCAAAGGGATTCGGTTTGACGCTGCCAAACTCTTGCTCGACCCATATGGTCGTGGGGTTGTAGCACCTAAAAACTACTCTCGTAAGGCAGCCCAAGAAAAAGGCGATAACTGCGCGACGGCAATGAAGAGCGTGATTGTAGATTCACACTCTTACAACTGGGAAGGCGACACACCACTTCACCTGCCATCCTCCCAGTCGATCGTGTACGAGTTACACGTTAAAGGATTCACGCAACATCCGAGCTCGGGCGTCTCAGCTGAGACACGCGGAACTTTTCGTGGACTCATCGAGAAGATCCCGTACCTCAAGGACCTAGGCATTTCAGCTATCGAACTTCTTCCCGTATTTCAATTTGATCCCCAGGATTGCCCGCCGGGTCGGGTTAACTACTGGGGTTACGCCCCAATTTCGTTCTTTGCACCGCATCAAGCGTACAGCTCTCGACAAGATTCTCTGGGGCCTGTGGACGAGTTTCGCGACATGGTCAAGGCTTTGCATCGAGCGGGAATCGAGGTAATCCTAGACGTTGTTTTCAATCACACAGCCGAGGGCGATCATTCTGGACCAACGCTCAGTTTTCGTGGCCTCGATAACAATGCTTACTACGTCCTAGAAAAGGACCGCTCGCGCTATGCAAACTACAGCGGAACTGGAAACACGCTCAATACCAATCATCCCATCGTTCGCCGCATGATCCTGGATAGCATCCGCTATTGGGTGAAAGAGATGCACGTGGATGGTTTCCGTTTTGATCTCGCTTCGATCCTCGCGCGCGATTCCAGCGGCCACGTCATGCCTAATCCCCCCGTCCTCTTGGATATTGAATCGGATCCAGATCTTGCCGGGACGAAGATGATCGCTGAAGCTTGGGACGCCGCCGGACTGTACCAGGTAGGCAGTTTCGTCGGAGACAGCTGGAAGGAATGGAACGGACGATTTCGTGATGACATACGGAGTTTCTTTCGCGGCGACCCTGGTTCGTTGCGGCACTTCGCAGACCGATTGCTTGGCAGCCACGAGATCTATCGCCACAAGGAGCGCGAAGCGGAACAGAGCGTGAACTTCGTAACATGTCATGACGGATTCACACTCAACGACCTGGTCTCTTACAACGAGAAACACAACGAGGCCAACGGCGAAAACAACCGCGACGGAGGAGATGATAATCGAAGTTGGAACTGTGGTATCGAGGGTCCTTCCAATAATCCTGCAATCGAAAGACTCCGGAACCGTCAGATGAAGAATTTTTTCACCGTCACCACGCTTTCGCTTGGTTTGCCGATGTTCACGATGGGCGACGAAGTTCGGCGAACGCAACATGGCAATAACAATGCCTACTGTCATGACGACGAAACGAATTGGTTCGATTGGTCGCTGGTCACGAAGCACGCGGATGTGCATCGGTTTGTGAAATTACTCGTCGCGAGGCGACTGTTGCGAGATGCCGGCCCTGAGCGCCAACGGATGACTTTGACTCAACTGATTTGCGGGGCGACCAAAAACTGGCATGGCACGAAACTCTATCAACCTGACTGGAGCGATCGATCGCACAGCGTTGCGTTCAATGCCGAGCTAAAAGGGGAAGGCCTGCTCATCTATTTCATCTTCAATGCTTATTGGGAGCCTCTCGAGTTTGAGTTGCCGCGGCCAGAGAAGAGCGCGGGAGGTTCGTGGAGGCGCTGGATCGATACTTTTCTCGAGGCGCCCCAGGACATCGTGCCTTGGCAAGAAGCACCTCCGATTTCTGACCACACGTATCGGGCGGGGCCTCGGTCTGTGGTGGTTCTTTGGGCAAGTCTTAACGGTGCAGGGGAAGCTCGATTCAAATCCGGGCGCCCCGGCAATTCTTGAAGGAAATCTCAGATTAGTTCGTCGAGTTTATTGCGCCGTAGAAGCAATTGTCTTCGTTGTTCCTGTCACGAAGTGGATTGGAGTAGCGGATATAATTCCCTTCCCTTCCTGAATCGTGACGAATTGATTCGGCTTCAGGTCCACTATCGAATCCTTACGGCCGCTTGGCCAAACAATTTGCATGCGAACAATTCTGTTGCTTCCTGGCTTCCCCAAGCCAAAAGTTAGCGGCAGTTCGCTCTGGGACAGGTAGCTCGATCCACCCTTCACCATTCGTGCCAAGACGCCAGTACTCGTGGTTAGCGTGACCTTCGCGCCAATGGCATCCCGATTCGACTTGGTCCCGATAAGTTTCACTCGCAAGACGTCGTTTTGATTCGCGTTGTCATTTCGGAGAAGTCGAGCCGGACCATTGTTGGCGGTAATCACGAGGTCCAGGTCACCATCGTTATCAAAATCGGCATACGCCATGCCACGAGCAACCACAGGCTTCTGGATCGCACGTCCCAACTTTGCCGAAACGTCTTCAAATTTTCTATTTCCGATGTTCCGGTAGATTCCGGCCGGTTGCGCGTACTTCGACGTCGGTTGAACGACGGCGATGTCGTCAGAAACGTGGCCATTTGCCGCGAGGATGTCGAGAAGTCCGTCCAAATCGTAGTCCATGAAAAAACAACCGAAGGTGAGTGACTGCGTCGTCATCTGTGCAATGCCGGATCGCGGCGATTCGTCGGTGAACAAACCGGAGCCGTCGTTCTTATAAAGCGAGATACTCTCATTTGTGAAATTGCCAATCACAAGGCTCGGAAAGCCGGAACCGTCGAAGTCGGCAGCATCCGCGCCCATACCGGCGCGCACGCGGCCCGAGTCGCTAAAGGCAACTCCGACTGTCACGCCTACGTCTGTGAATGTTCCGTCGTGATTGTTGTGGTAGAGCTTGTTGGGCTCGGTGTCATTCGAAACGAAAAGGTCCATCCAGCCATCGTTGTCGTAATCGAGGAGCGCGACGCCCAGGGCTTTGCTGGTTGGATCAAGCAGCCCGGCTTGCTTCGTGACGTCTTCGAAGACTCCGTTGCCTTTGTTGTGATAGAGACGAGAACTCTCGCCTCTATACGTTTGAGGCGTGCAGTAGGATTTATTTTTGTTGTCGAGCGTGCAGTATTGATCCTTTTCAACGGACCACTCGATATAGTGCGTCACGAATAGATCGAGCTTGCCATCGTTGTCATAGTCGAACCACACAGCACTTGCAGAAAATCCGGGACTGGCCACACCCGCTTTCGCAGTAACGTCAGAGAACTTGCCGTTACCGAGATTGTGAAAGAGGTGGTTGGAGCCAACTGTCGTCAGATAGAGGTCATCGAACCCGTCGTTGTCGTAGTCGCCGACAGCGCAGCCCATACCATATGTTTCAATGGCAAGGCCGGCCTCTCTCGTCACATCGGTAAACGTTCCGTCGTGATTGTTGTGGTACAAAGCAGGAAAAGACTTGCTGGTCTTGTGCTCCGGCCAGTCCATCGAATTTACAAGGAAAATGTCCTGCCAGCCGTCGTTGTCATAGTCAATAAAGCACAAGCCGCTTCCCATCGTTTCCGGCAAGTATTTTTTGCCGAATGCGCCGCTGTTGTGTTTGAAATGAATGCCTGCTTGCGCGGTGACATCCACGAATTCGATCGGACCGGAGGGTCTCGCAAGTTCGGAATTCACTTTTGGAATAACTTCTGCCGAAGGTTGAACAGGTGAAGGTTGCACAGGCGAAGGGGAAGACGATGCTGGGGATGGAGAAGATGTCGCTGGCGAACTCGATTCGGCATTAGCTGTTGGCTTAGGCTTGCAGCCGACAACTATAAATGATGTTGCGAGCAAGAGAAGCAACCTCTGTTGCAGCTTCCTTTCCCAAAACCTTCTAGCCAAGAATTTCCGCTTCATGCGGCCACGCGTACAGGGACGGTTCGCCGCGAATCGAACCACATTTCAATCAACAGCGCCGCAGGTCCGACAAGAAACAAAGCGTAGAAAGGCGCATAGACCACGTGCGACAAACGAAGAATCATTTCGACAAGCGCAACCATCGCGACAACGATGCATTGCCAGAACTTCGACCTCACCGTGGTTTTTGGGTCAGTAATCATGAAAAAGATAAAAAGCTGATACATCGGACCGGTCAACGGAGCGATTTCGGACTGCCAAGGGCTGCCCGTGATATAGCTGCGCAGGAAAGCAAAAACGATGAAGCATGCGACGTAGGTCCCCGTGATGTGAAAACGATGCAGCCGGGCGATGATGATTGAACCAAGAATCCATATCACCAGCATGGGCAGCAGATAGTTACCCCATTGAATGCTTAAAGCTGCCACCGTTTCGGGTGCCAAAAACAGCAAAACCGAAATGCTGAAGTTCGAAGGATTCCAGATGTGGCGGCCATTCACGCGAAGAACGTACTTTGACATGATCGAGACGATCGCACAAACCACGTAGGGCCAGTACGCCGGCGACCGGACGAGAATGCCGACGCTGATTCCGCTAATGTAGGCACTGGCGAGGATCGGCCACTTGCCTACAAAAATCCGGCCAAGAATCAATTCCGTAAGCAGGCTCGCTACGATGGCGAGCCCGGTTTTCTTATAGCTCTCCAACATTCCGAACGATATTTGGCCCACGACGAGAATGCAGGTGATGAACATCGGCGCGAGATAACGATTCTCAATGCTGAAAAACCTCTTCCACTGGAAGGGTTGAACCGGTTGGGGTGCCATTGCAATGCTCTGCTGGCTCATGAAGGTTCCTTGACCACGTGATTCTCGTTGGGAGTCGGGCTGTCGATGGTTTGGATTTTGCCAGAGGGCCAGCGAATCACAGCCTTTTGAATTTGCGGAAACTTGCCCAACCCGAAGTGCAGGCGGCGCTGGTTTTGGGCGGCGAACCCGCTGCCTCCCGAAACTTCTTGCACCTGCTGCTGGCCGTTCCAATACACCGTCACCTGCGCACCGATCGCGCTTCGATTGCTCTTGGTTCCTTCGAGCTCAAACTCGATCCACTTGTTCTCAGGAATCACCGTGTTTTTGTAGATGAGCAAAGGCCCCCGCTCATTTGCAACGATGACGTCGAGCACGCCTTGATTCCATAAGTCTGCAAAAGCAACGGCGCGTCCGTCATACGTGTCCGTGACGCCGACTGCTTGTGCCACGTCTACAAACTTTCCGCTGCCATCGTTGAGCCAGACATGCTTCGTTTGATAGCCGGACAAGCTGCGCCCGTCCATCGCCGGCCAATTCTTGGCGTCGTTGATGATGGCGCTGTGCCCGCCGGCGATTTTGGAAAAATCGTACCAGTAGCTGCGATTGTGATCGAGTGAGACATAGCCATTGGTCAGATACAAATCAAGTGTGCCATCGTTATTTAAGTCCCCGAATTGCGCGCCGAAGCTCCAGCCGCCGATTTCCACGCCAAAATCTCGCGCGAGGTTTTCATACTGCAGCTTGTCGCCGCTGGTGCTCTCTTTCGCCACCCACAAATTGTTTCCCTGGATGAGCACGCCCTCTTCCGAAATGTTCGATACGTAAACGGCGTAGCGGCCTTGGTTGAGAATATCGCCAAAGCTCGCGTTCATCCCGCTCTTCGGAGCAAATCCAACGCCCGTTTGTTGGCCGACTTCGTGAAAGCGCTTTCCGTCGTTGAAATAGAGTTCGGAGACTCCGTAGTCGTTCGCTACGAAAAGATCGGGATGGCCCGTACCTCGAAGGTCGGCCGCGGCAGAAGCCAAGGCCCACCGGCGGCTATCAATGCCAACTTTCTCGCTGACTTCTTCGAACTTGCCGTTTCCGAGATTGTGAAAAAGATATTTGCGCCCGCCGTTTTTCGCATATTCGAAACTGTCCGGCATCATTTTGGTGGAGGCGAGATGCCAGAGATCGACGTCTTCGGAATAGTAGCCGCCAATGAACAAATCAAGCAGGCCATCGCCGTCGTAGTCGAACCACAGCGCGGTGTTCGCGTTGATCCATGGCGGCAGTCCAACTTGATCCGTCACTCGCGTAAAACCGTGTCCCGCATCGTTGTGAAATAATTCCGGCTTGCCCCATTTGATCAACAAGAGGTCTTCATATCCGTCGTTGTCGTAATCGCCCCACACCGCACCCATGGAGACACCAGTGCCTGGGCCATTCACGTCCGCAATGCCCATTTCTTCCGCAACGTCCTTAAACGTGCCGTCGTGCAAATTGTGATAGAGCGCGTTCTTCGCGCCTTCTTTGCTGTTCGTTACATAAATGTCAGGCCATCCATCATGATCAAAATCGACGATAGAAACAGATGCGCCCATTGAAGCGACCTGCGGCATGATGTGGTTCAATCGGGGATCAAGCGTGGGCGCTTGATGAACAAAATCCACTCCTGCTGCGCGCGAAACCTCCTGCAAATAGAAACCATGGCGAGATAGCGCCGTCTGAAGATCCAGCTTTGTTTTCGTTTCATCATGACGCGCTGCGTAGCGCTTGATGAATAGGGGGGAGAACACCAGGCCCGCGAAGACGATTGCCAGAACGATTCTTGCTGCAATACCTTGCTTCACTTGGGCGGCGCGCTCCTGAGGGAATTTTGAAATACGTCTGGCGTGACGTAGCGCGTGTGGTAGTTCTCCCAATCTTCCGGATGCTGGCGGTAAACGTATTCGTCTTCCAGACGGCCGGGACGCTCGACGTATTCGTTCTTTGCGTGATATGGCAGAGGCAAAACGGTCTTTGAGAAGGTCGAGTTGAAATCGCCATCCTTGATCCAGCCGTCACCTACAACGATAAAATCGCGGAGCCAGCCGGCCGGTGGTGGCGGTTGCTCGGCAAAACGCAGAGACATCTCGTCACCAGAATTGACGATCACGTAGCGATCGTCAACCTGACGCAGCAGTTCGCGCACATCGCCGTATCGTGTGTAGTAGCCGATCAAATCGCGCCAACGCTGCTTCGAGCCCAGAATCTGATAATAGTCCGGGACCTCAGGTGCGGGCGCGCCTGGGTCGGGAGTATCGATTGTCGAGTATCCGCGATAATGCAAGTCCGCGGCTTCAGCATCCAGCGTCTGTGTTTTCACTTGCGCGTCCGGATCGCCTTGCGCCCACTCGATGCAATCCCAATAGATTTCCAGATTTGTCCGCAAACGCACGCGCCGTGGAGTTCCCGGCCGGAAAATATTCGTGAGGTTGAAAAGGACGGTCTTTTTGCGGCCCGCCGGAAACCCGAGATCCGATTGCGCTGCGAACCATCCGCCGCGGCCATCGGGAACCTCGACGCTCATCCCTTTGGCATGCCAGCGATTACCTTGCGTAATGGCGACGTTGAGAGACGATTCGGTGTCGTGGATGGAGCCTTGCGCGATCAAATAGAGCGGACCGCTCTTTGGCGCGTCGTCGCCGAGATCGATCTCAACATAATGGTCGCGCGTGATTCCCTGATACTGGCCGTGGCCGAAAGAAGCGAGCGCTCGACCGTCCAACGTGCTCACTATGTCCGTGACGTCCTTACCGTTGTCGTCGGTAGCGCGGGCAATCTTGTGTGGAGTGGCTACCGTAGTGAAACCAAGTTTCGCGGGTGGAATCACAAATCGCTCGTCGACATAGATTTCAGTGCCAACTGGATGGTCCACAGTCATCAACGCAATACGATCGTAGTAGTAGACCTCCCAAAGCTCCGCCGTGATGCGAAGGTCGTAGTATCCGTCATGAGGAACCAGTTGATCGCGGCGGATTTTGTACCACTCGCCGGTAGCAGCGATCTTCGCTGAACCTAGCGTGTTAATGCGTAGCCCAATCGCCGAACCCCACGGCACAGCGTCCTTGATGAAGTCCATCTTCGTGCCGTTCCAGGCGAAAAGAAATGGACAGGACGCTTTCAACCGTTGTTCGGTCACAACTTCCTGATCCGCCTTCACTCCAAATTCCGCGCGCACGGTGCCGTTCGGCCAAACCACACGCACTACTTCCGCGCTCGTCTGGTTGCCAAGACCGAAGTGAAGCTGAGGCCCGTTGATGGGTTGCTTTTGAACGAGTAGCCCCGATCTAATTTCAATCTCTCCGCCGACACCAAATGGATTGATGCGCTGATCGCCAACAGCCTGTTTCGCATGGGGCCGAACCACCTGCCAGTGATAGTTCTTCGAACCGTGGTTCACGCCTTGCACCGGCTTGCCAGTCGCATCGAAGCCGAGGAGATCGAGGCGTCCGTTTGAGCTCAGGTCCGCGATATCCCAAATGGTGTTGGAACCTTGCACGCCAGCTAGAAGCGTAAATTTAGAAGTCGCGTCCCCGAGCCAAATCAGCGGAGTTGTAGCAACTTGTCCCGCAGGCGCCGCAATCTGACTGAGGATCAGATCCAGTGCGCCGTTATTGTCGAGATCGGCCACTTCCAGCCGGACCTCGCCAGCCAAGTTCGTTGCGGGATTTGGAACTTGCACGAGGGGCGTAACGCTCCACCCGTTCTTTTCGGTGAAGGATACGCTAACGATGGCACCACTCGCCTCAACGGCAAGCAGATCGAGAACGCCATCATTGTCCGTATCAGCAACGCCGATCGCTTTCACCGTCGCCAAACTTGCCGGAAGCGCGACTTCCCGGAATTGCCCTTGGCGCTCGTTGTGAAAAATGTGAAGACGCCCAGCCCCATCGATAATTGCTGCGTCGGCATTGCCGTCCGAGTCGAAATCCGCCCATGCGAACGCTCGCACTCCCGATATGCCGGGAAAGGGTTGGATCACACTGAAAGTGTCGTCGCCATTGTTTCGCAAGACCTGTGGAACACCATCTTTCTTTCCGAGAACAATGTCCAGATCGCCGTCGGCTTCGATGTCTACAGCCCAAGCCCCCGCGTAGGACGCGTTTGTAACGCTCTTCGGCAGCTTAGCGATTGCGGTGACGTCGGTGAATTTATCGGGAGCATCTTGCCGCATCAGACGCACACCGCCTGCACCGGCAAGAACCAGATCCGTTTTGAAATCGTAATTAAAATCGATCTGCAAGATACCCTCAGGGAGAGGCGCGATACCTGACGAACCACCTGGGAACGGAAATGTCGCTCCAGTCGACAGGCGCACTTCCCGGCCGTTCGCCAGCGTGACAACCGGCGCTCCCGCACTGCCAAGCGCAACTGCGCCAATCCAAGTCCACGGAGCGGCATCTCCATTCGGAACCGGCTTTAAGTCAAACGCAAGTGCAGTGTCCGCAGGCGCGGGAGTAAAATCCGGCGTCTCCAAGCGCAAGAAATGAGTGAAGGGTTCGGCTTCTTCGCCTGGCGGCGCTTTCAGAACGGCCAGGCTCTCGCGAAATTCTGGAACGCGCATGAGCGTATTGCGCAAAAACGTTGTTCGCGTCGCGGCAGTGCGCGGATTCGGTCCATCGGCAGCAACTTGCACGGCCGATAATTGTGCTTTGACCTCTGCTGGCCAATTCGCAGAACGCGAGCTGATTTGCGCCAGCATCGACTTTAGTGTCGCGGTGTCCCCGTTCTTGGCAGCAACGCGAGCGAGCTCGAGTTGCGCGGCCAGATTTTCCGGCTGAGCCGCCAAAATCTTTTGAATCAATCGTTGATATTCTGCGTCGCTGTTGGCGTCCGACTGACGTTCGACTTCCTCGGCCAGTTGATAGGCGGCGCGATAATTCCGTGGATTGAGTTCAATGGCTTTGCGCCAGTCCGTGATGGCGTTTGCAGAATTTCCGCGACTGCTTTCCAAAAGTCCAAGCAGTTGGTAAATCTGGTCATTGTCAGGAGCAAGGGCGCGTGCACGCTCGATCCGTTGCGCGGCGACATCCAATTTGCGTTGGCGGAGCGCCAGCACGCCCCAATTTGCCCAGCCAGCCGGCTCGCCGGGCACGAGAGTGGTAAGTTCAGAAAGTTTATTCTCAGCGTGGACATCATCGCCGACCTGCAGAGCGCCGAGTCCGATGTAGAACGCGGAAACCGCCTCCGCATATTCCTTCGAAGTTTTCTGGGGGAGCTTCGTCCCCGAGCCACATGCATACAAACCAATGCTGACCGCGCAGCAAAGAAACACACTCCTGACGTGACGCATAGACAGACATGCTGAGACGGGCGCGGGTACTGACGCCATGCGCACCATCACAGTAGAAAGTGTGGCTCTGGTTTGCTGCATTTATCCCCTTGGAAGCAGCGCGCAAAACTATAGGACGTTTATTTGCCCTTCAGTCTCTCACGCAGAAAGCGTAACCGCAAAACCTCACGAGACCTGCTGCATCCGCAACTTTTTTAGCCGGCGACGCTTTGTGATCGCGCTTGCCCACAAAAACCCAACGCCCAAAAACGGCAAGAGATAGAGCAGCAGATCCCATCTGCCAAATCCTGCAGGAGTCGGCACAACCTGCGAGATTGCTTCGCCTCCTCCAGCAGAACTTGCAAGAATCAGGCGGACTTTCCAGTTCTCTTGCTGGTCAAACTGAACCTCGGCTTTGTATTCCACCTGTCCGCGCAAATTGAGGAGCCATGCGGAGTAAACAACTTCGGCGAGCCTGCCGCTCGCAGGTTGTACACCAATCTGAATCTTCAAGTCTTTCGGGACCGTTCCACCTGGCACAGGATCCACCATGACGAAAAACGTGCCGATGCCAAGGTCCGGGTGAGTCCACAGAGAAATTACGTACGGTCCGACGCGCTGGTCTGTGATGATCGGAAATGGCGGCCCGTTGTGCGCGGCGGCATTCGGAGCGCACAACATCGTGAGCAAGCCCATCTGTAGACAAGCAAGCAGCGCGCGCGACGCTCGATAACTCCCTATTCGCCTCATCCTTTGCCTTATGCGCTCCATCAGCCACCCATTATCATTGCGCGCATTTCCATAGGCTGAAACATAAGCCAGACCGATGCGAAAACTACCAATGAACAAACGACCGCCCAAGGAATAAAAGCGCGCATCGGCTTAATAGGGCAATCCTCTTCGGCCAGTTGGTACACCACAAGAAGCGAACCTGCAAATCCCAGGAACAAAAACCCTATTTCGATCGGCTGCACAAAGCGCGTTGGCAAACCCGTCCACGTCCAAAGCGGCGCGCCAACAAAATGTATGCCGAGATTGGTAAACGCCGCCTGGGTAACTGGCACGATAGTAAGAATTCCAGTGAAGAAATGGAAACCGTAGTGAGCCAACCACATTCCAAATCCTAGGGGAACGAGCGCGTAACTGTAGCGCACAGCAAGCGGAACAAGCGCCAATTTGCTGCCTCCCAACGCGCGCGTCAGCCAAGAAGCTCCGCCGAGCAAGATCGCCGGCTGGACGACGAGAAACACCACAAAAACAATTGCCAACACCGGAGCTCGATTGCTGACGGAAAGTAGCCTCTGCATCCGTGCTTCAAGCGCGTAAACCGGACTGACCATGCTGAACGCGTTGAGAAGCGCTCCAAAACTGAACACAATCGCCAGTGCGGCAATATCCTTGCGGCGCGAGAAATAGCCTATGCCCGAACGAATCGGATCGATCATCAACTCCGCCGCCGGCAAGCGGCTTGTTACACCGACATTGTCATGCGGGCAGGCATGCACGCAATCGAGGCAGAACGTGCAATCCATGTTGCCGACTTTACGTGGCTGGAAGAGGGCCAGTTCGCAGCCACGCTGCAGAATCACGAGGCCAGACGTATTTTGAGGGGCGTGCGAATCCGGTCGAACTGCCGCCGAACTCGGCTCACTCACCATCGCACGTCGTCCGCGGATGCAATCCTTAGTCGCACAGCGATCGCAAACACGGTGATCTCGAACTTGAACCTCTAGCGGGGAAAGGGTCGTGGCAATAAAATTAAACTGACCAATCGGACAAACGAACTTGCAGAAGGAAGCATGCTTGAACAGCCCGTCGATCAACAGGACCGCAACAAAATATGCGAGGGCTAGCGAAGCCGTCCACCAGGGAGATGACCACAGGCTGAAAAGCTCATAGGTGAACAAAATGGCGACGAACAGAGCCACCGAAATCCATTTGTTCCGCAACACCCTTGGCCAGTTGAAGCGAGGACGAAACAGCCGCCGCGCTGCGTTGCGTACGAGCATAAACGGACACGCGAGACAAAAAAAGTTGCCGGCACAAAGCAGCACCAAGACTAATGCGCCACGGAAGTGTATCCACGTGAGAACAGTTGCGAGATTCTTGGGCGCCAGTGTCGGACCGAGCAATCCGTGAAGAATCATGACCACAGCCACAAGGAAAATGGGAATTTGCAAGAAGGTGCGCGAATGCCGCCAGCGCAGAAAACCACCAAGAAGAGGAACACGGAGCAAATCGAAGCGCGGCGCCTCAACGGACAAGATTGCCGGATTGGAGGATGGGGTGGCCAACGAGCTCAAATCGCCCGAATGTCTCGGATCTCTACTTCGCGGTCGAAAGTATCGCCGCCAAACAACGAAAAATAAGCGCTAGGCCGCGGAGGCTTCCGCGCTCTTCTCCGCTTTATTCCACTCACAAGTGCAAACGGACAAGCCTTCCTCTCCCTCGCGCGGGAACATATGGTAGTACATGCCGATGACCATGGGGATGAACACGATAGTGTTGTAGAAGAGGTGGAGTTCCACGCGCGGGAAGAACAACTGGAGAACGCTGCACGGGACTGGCTTGCCCCAGAAATTATGGTGCGTCGTCGCCTGGATAATCAGCAGCAGGTGCTCGATGTGATGCCAGAATTGAATGACCAGAGCCACAGTCCACCACTTGCGTCCCGTCCCCGTAAAGCCTTTGCGCAAAACCCAAATGCCGATCAGCATCACCAGCGCATAGCCATAGTGGAGCACTTCCGACTTAATTAGCCAAGGATACCAAAGCCCCAAAATGCCATTGGCCATGGGTCTGGGCCATCCCATCACATAGATCTGATACGCCTGCACAAGATGCTCGCCCCAGTGTGCCAGAACGATCGCCATAAACACTTGAAGAGCGCGCTCGTGCCATGTCGAGTTTAGCTTGTCGTAAAGGCTGGCCCCTGTAGCTGCCGGGATGTGTGCGCTGCTAATCGCAGGAGTGGAAACCGCCATGCCGCTATCCTCCAAAATTCAAGATTTAGCAGGAATTAAACGCCTAGCTCTTCCCCGATGACGGATGCTCCCATACGGCCACTGGACCATCAATAGTATATTCATATTAGGGCCCCGCCTACGGGCCGGAGACCGGCGGCGGCCTTTTTTTGCCATTGCATAAACACTATTGACCCTAACAGGGCGACAAACGAGAATGAACGCGCTCCTCGCATATCTTACAATCACTCGTGACACACGAACGACTATTTCAGAAATGAGGAACATCGAGAATGTCTGAGAATGATGTAATCGCAAACCAGAAGCATATTTTGCAAAATCAGAAATCGATTCTGGCGAACCAGAGTGCTATCAAGACAAATCAGGAAACGATCAAGAAAAACCAGGCGTCCATTTTGAAGAATCAGGCCACGTTGAACACGATCGTGCAGAATCAAAAGAAGATTTTGGCAAAGCTCAAGTAAATCTTCGCCTCCCACTTCTGAAGCCCAACTCAAGCCAGTGACTTGATTGCGTCCCGCCAGACCTTGCGGTGCTTGGTCTGACGGGATTGTTTTTTCCAATCGGACTTGTCGTTGTCCTCCTTCGTGCCCCGCCTAGTATTTTTCAATTATTGCGCTCGAATTTCTGCGAACTACAATCACGCTACTTTTTCGTTTGCGCTTCGGAGAACTACACCCGCGAGGCCATTGGGATTTGTCACGTCGAGGAAATGCACCGGTTCGCTTGTCTTCGAGCGAATTTGCGGCTGATTCTGCACAGGAGACTCCGTGAAAAGCTTACTCGTCTGTTTGATGCTTCTGTTTGTCGGGATTGTAACCTCGGCGCAGGAGCCCGACCCGCAGCCGATCCAACTCGGAGGCGTGACCTTTTCCGGCAGCATCCGCGAAAGATACGAGGTCTGGAATTGGTTCGAACCGCCGAGCGGCAACAACTTGTACGGCTACTCCGGAACGGTGGTGCGTTTTGGATTTTCGCAAAAGCACGAACACTATGACTGGAACATCGAGTTTGAAGCACCTATTCTCCTTGGCCTCCCGGACCACGCGGTCCATCCGGCTCCCCTGGGCCAATACGGCCTCGGCGGATCTTATTACGCCGCGAATGACAACAGCCAAAACGCCGCGTTTATTTTCCCGAAGCAGGCATTTTTCCGTGTGAAGGGAGAGCACTCCAGTTTGCGAATGGGGCGCATGGAGTTCACCGACGGCAGCGAGGTAACGCCGAAGGATCCAACATTAGCATCGCTGAAAACGGACCGCATCGATCAGCGTTTTCTAGGAAACTTCGGTTTTTCCGACGTCATGCGAAGTTTTGACGGACTGCAGTACCTCTATTCTAACGGTCCGTGGACATTCACAGCCCTTAGCGTGATACCGACGCGCGGTGTGTTTCAGGTCGACGGTTGGGGGTGGGTGAAGACGCCGGTCACCTATGTGGCACTAACTCGCCAAACAGAAATCGGAAGCGCTCATGCCGAGTGGCGAATCTTTGGAATTTATTACAACGACGACCGCCCCCTGGTGAAAACAGACAACCGTCCAGCGGCCGCCAAAGCCACCGACCTCGGTGGCATCAATATCGGCACGTACGGGGGGCACTTCATTCTCTCCGCGCCGACCTCCGTCGGGACATTTGACCTACTCGGCTGGGGTGCTCTTCAGAACGGCAGTTGGGGAGAACAGACCCAGCGGTCTGGCGCAGGCGCCATCGAGGGCGGTTGGCAGCCGACATTTTGGGAGCGCGTACATCCGTGGTTTCGCGGCGGCTACTACTATTCCAGTGGCGATGGAAATCCCTCGGACAACACCCACGGCACCTTCTTCGCCATTCTTCCCACTCCGCGCCTCTACGCCCGCTTTCCGTTCTTCAACTCCATGAACAATACGGATCTCTTCGGTGAAGTAATGCTGCGACCGACTGAGAAACTCACGATCCGCAGCGATGTACACGGGCTCTGGCTAAGCAACAAAAATGACTTGTGGTACACAGGCGGCGGTGCGTTTCAGCCGTGGACTTTCGGTTTCAATGGAAGGATGTCGAATGGCGACACGTCTCTCGCGACTCTCTATGACATCAGCGCCGACTACAAGTGGAAGCACGGCGTCTCGTTCGGCCTTTACTTCGGGTACGCGGTCGGTGGCGACGTCATCAAAAAAATCTACCCAACTAATTCCAACGGCGCGCTCGGCTACAGCGAACTGAATTACCGCTTCTGAAGAACACCGTCGGCATTGGATTTCGAACTACTACTTTGAATTCTTGGCGCTGGGGTTTGGTACGAACCGGTAGCCTATGCCTCGAACGGTAAGCAGGTAACGAGGCTTACCAGGCTCCCGCTCAATATACCGGCGCAAACGCACGATGAAGTTATCGATGGCTCGCGTGTCGGTGTCTTCGTGCAAATTCCAGACCTCCTGCAGCAGTTGTTTGCGAGAGACCGAACGGCCACCGTTGTTGATCAGGCAGCGGAACAGATCGGATTCCATCATCGTCAGAGGAATAATCTGGTCGCCTACGCGCAGTTGTTGATTCTGGAAGTCTACGACTTTGTTATCAAAACGAAAAATCCCAGGCAAAGGTGCGTTGGCGGTTGGCGGCGTGCCTTGTGGGGATATGGAATTGCCTGAACTCTGCCAGTTTTTCCGGCGCAATAGACTCTCGACACGGGCCATCAAAATGGCGAGGTCAAAAGGTTTCGGTAAATAGTCATCCGCCCCAGATTCAAATCCCTTAAGAACATCTTCCGGGCGGCCGCGAGCAGTAAGCATGAGAAGCGGAGTGTAATTTTGTGCTTTTCGCAACTCGTGCGCGACCAAAAATCCATCCTTACCGGGAAGCATGACGTCGAGCACGAGAGCATCGAAGATTTCACGATCCTTCAACAGCCGCTTCAATGCGCCCTCGCCAGTGTCCGTAATCTGTACGCTATGGCCCTCCGCTTCAAGATTGAAGCGAAGCCCCTCAGCGAGGTGCGCTTCATCTTCGACGATGAGGATACGGCTCATGCCTGATAAACCCTCGGAAGGCGAATGGTGAAGGTGCTCCCCTGCCCTTCGCCAGCGCTTTCAGCAAAGGCGTCGCCGCCATAGCGGCGGGCGATCGAGCGCACGATAAAAAGACCCAGCCCAGTTCCCTTCACTTTGTCCGTCTTTGAATTCGACGCGCGATAAAAGCGTTTGAAGATTCGTTTCATCTCGTTCCGCGGGATGCCGATGCCGCGATCATGTACACGCAGCAGGACCGTGTCGATATTGGGCGTGACCAAATCGACCACGATATCTTTCTTCTCACCGGAATATTTGATGGCATTGTCGAGCAGATTGAATACGGCGGTGCGAAATTCTTCGGGGTTCCCCAACACCACAATTTCATCCGACGGCGCCGTGCCAAAACTCAGTACCTCTGGAGAAAGATTTTGGCGCAAACGTGCGAGCTCCAAGCCTTCGCGCACAATCTCGGCGAATTGCACTTCCTGCCAGTTTTTTCGCGCGCTGGCATGGCGGACTTCGCCGGCCTTCAATACTTGTTCTACCGTCCCAAGCAGGCGATCGGTATCGTCGAGCATAATGCGATAAAATTCGCGCCGCTTGGCTTCATCCAGGTTCCGACTTGTTAATGTTTCTAGGTACAGTCGGATGGAAGCAATCGGCGTTTTTAGTTCATGCGTGACGGCATTGAGGAAGCTGTCTTGCTGCTCATTTCGCCGAATCTCGCGGACAAGAAAGATTGTGTTAACGACCAGCCCCGCGATGAGCACACCGAAGAAAATGATGCCGAGGACGAGCGGAACAACTTGCCGCCAGTGAAAGATGATCCAACTGACATTCAGGACGATCGTCAGGGCAACGAGACAAGCCCCGAGCGCGATGAAGAATGCGATGGCTTTGGTGCGGCGCGTGATGCGCATGACGTCTTAGTTTACGCCAGGGCGAGCGATTGCCATATCGGCGGGACAGTAAAGAAAACCCCTGGGTGCCATGATCACGAGAACGAATCTCGCCCGGATCCCGAAGAATGGCTCAATCGCCGCTGGATACCACCATGGAAGAAACTGCCGGGGCAACTTCCGGATTGATCGCGGAGTGCCCCTCTTCGCCATGCGGCGCCGGCGCAAGCTTGTGGCGCTTGACGTCCCACGCAAGGCCCACCGCTTGTAACGCGCGGATTCCATACCAGTTCAGATCGATTTCATACCAGACAATCCCGTGGCGCGCCGACTGCGGAACCGCGTGATGATTGTTGTGCCATCCTTCGCCGAAAGTAAGCAATGCAACCCAAAGGCTGTTTTTGGAAGTATCGTCCGTAAGAAATCGCCGCGAACCCCACATGTGCGTCGCAGAATTCACCAGCCATGTCGAGTGCAGGCCGAACACGGTTCGCACGAATATTCCCCACAAGAGAAACGGCCAACCACCGATCGCAAAGAGTGCTATGCCAAGCACGGTAAGTGGCACCCAATGCCACTTGGTGATCCAAACATGAAACTTGTCTTTTCGCAGATCGGGAACATAAGCCTTAAGTTCGTTAACGCTGTTGTGCATGGCCTGCCCCGTCATGATCCAACCCATATGCGCCCACAAGCCGCCATCCTGTGGCGAGTGCGGGTCACCCTCTTTGTCCGTATTCTGGTGGTGGACCCGGTGCGTGGCCACCCAGGCGATCGGTCCGCCTTCGAGTGCCAGCGTCCCGCAGACGGTCAGAAAATACTCCATCCATTTTGGCGTCTTGTAGCCGCGATGCGTGAGCAAACGGTGGTAGCTCATGCCGATGCCCAGGCTTCCGGCGATCCACCAAAGAACAACCGCCAGCGCCAGCGCCTTCCACGTAAAAAAGAACAATGCGGCGACCGCGCCGACATGAAATGCAAACATGAAAAAGGATGTGGTCCAGTTGATGGGTTGAGAAAATGTTTTGTCGTGGCCTAGGATGCTCATGAATCCAAACGTAGCACGCGTGCTGTCTGGCTTCTGTAATACTTGTGTAATCCCGGCGCTGGAAGTTCCAAAAATTGTGGCGAAAAAGTTAAGGGCAATATAATCTCGAACGCACTCTCGGATCTGGGAAATTAACCCGTCTTCCGGGCGCCATTCAGGGTAAATCCATGCAGGTACAGAAGTTAGCCGAGCGGTCGAAGTGGCGCCGGATTTGGCCCGAAAAATGGCGAAAGTAGCGTATACTGTGAGAGAACAAATTCCAGAATAAAGGTACCGTCACCCGAGCGCGTCGGGACGAATGTGGTTGTCATGACGGTCACCGCGGCGAATCTACCGCCAGAATTGCAATTCGGCTCCCGCCTTCTCGTTTGCCACAAATGCTCCTCGGCTATATTCCTTGGCCATGTTGTGGTGTGCAGGCTGGACAGCAGTATCGGGCGATACCATACAGGGGGAAAACGCTTGGCTCCGCTCATTCAGGAAAAACAAGATCTGGTCGGCAACCTCATCAACCTCGGCAAGAGCCGAGGCTACGTGCTTAACGAAGAAGTGAACGATCTGCTCTCCGCGGAAGAACACACCGCGGAAGAGATCGACAATCTCTTTTCCACGTTCGAACGCGATGGCACCGACATTTACGAAGATATCGCAGCCGCCAAAGCTGCGCATACCACGCTCGAAGTCACGCAACGAGTCGAACTCGGCCCGAGAAACGACGCGATCCACGAAGAAGAAACCGAAATCGAGCGGCCCGTGCATTCCGTGCAGAAGAGCACCGACCCTGTCAGCACCTACTTGCGCGAGATGGGCGTGGTGCCTCTCTTAACGCGCGAAACGGAGATCGTTCTCGCCAAGCGCATGGAACGCGGCAAGTTGCGAGTGCTGAAGACCGTATCGCGCTCGCCAATCGTCGCCAAGGAGCTAATTTCCGTCGGCGCGGAGCTTCGCAAAGGCGCTCTTTCCATCAAGAGAATCATCCACATCCAGGAAGAAGAACTTACCGACGAAAAGGTCGAAGAAAAGCTGCGACAGACTCTGCGGATCATCCATCAGGTTGAGAAGCTCTACCAGCTTGGACGAAAGCAGGCCCTCAAGCTGGAGAACACCGGAAAATCCGAAAAACTGGCGTATCTGCGCGCGCGACGCCGTCTGGCCCGGACGCGCATTGCCATTTCGCTTCTAGTCCGCTCTATTGAATTCAGCGACGCCGAGAAGCGGCGCCTGATTGATACGCTGCGTATCACAGCCGAGCGGCTTCATACACTCGAACGCGAGATTGCCCGGCTCGAACGCCGCGCAAACTCTTCCCGCTCCGAAAGCGCAAACGGAGCTCGCGATGAGTTGCGCGCGCGCCGCACGGAACGAAGGAACATCGAGGAATCGTGCGAAGTTGGTTTGGACTCGCTGAGACGCGCGCTCACGGCCATTCGGCTTGGCGAGACGGAAACAGAGCAGGCCAAAACCGAGCTCACCGAGGCAAACCTTCGCCTCGTCGTCTCCATTGCCAAGAAATATACTAATCGCGGCATGCAGTTCCTTGATTTGATCCAAGAAGGCAACATCGGACTCATGAAGGGTGCCGACAAATTCGAATGGCGCCGCGGTTACAAATTCTCCACCTACGCGACTTGGTGGATTCGCCAGGGCATCACCCGCGCTATCGCCGACCAAGCGCGCACCATCCGCGTGCCCGTTCACATGATCGAAACGATCAACAAGCAAGCCCGCACCAGCCGGCAACTTGTCCAAGAACTCGGACGCGAACCTACTACCGAGGAACTCGCAAGGCGCATGGATCTTTCCGTGGACGCGGTCAGCAAAACGAAGAAGATCGCGCAGCAGCCCATGTCTTTCGAGACGCCCATCGGAGAAGACGAAGAGTCTCATCTCGGCGACTTTGTCGAGGACAAGGGCGTCGTCTCCCCATCGGATGCGGCCATCCACCTCAACTTAAAGGAACATCTGGCCTCTGTGCTGAAGACGCTTACACCGCGCGAGGAAAGAATCATCAAGATGCGCTTCGGGCTGGAAGACGGTAACGAATTAACGCTGGAGCAAGTGGGCCAGTCGTTCGCCGTTACCCGTGAACGTATCCGCCAAATCGAAGCCAAGGCCCTGCGAAAGCTGCGGCATCACTCGCGCTCAAGGCGGTTCCGAATCTTCCTCCAAAGCGCATTCTAAAAATCGGTAGGACCGTTGCAGGCCGGCAAATCGAGACTTAGGCCACCCTTGGAAGTTCCACGGGTGGCCTTCTTAATTTTCGGTGTGAAAAGGGCCGAATAACCTGCGGTGTACAACCTCCGTGTCCTCGCCCAAGCAAATTGCCTCCCATTCCCAATTCTGTGTTAAGAATTTCCTAGCTATCGCGTCTTAGGTTGTAGAAGGGCCGAGGAGGGATACTTGGCTGCCGCGATAGAAAACATTATGGTGACGCAAGCAGCCGCAGAGCTTGAGGTGGTCTTTCGGGCACACCAGGCCTGTGTCCTCAAAGCCGCTTACCGCGTAACCGGCAGCATGGCCGACGCCGAGGACGTGGCTCAGTCCGTCTTCCTCCGCTTGGCCCGCGGCACAGTCGACCATAGCCGTATCTCCAACCTACAGGGTTATTTGCACAGGTCAGCCGTGAATGCCGCTTTGGATCTAATTCGGTCTAGAGGCCATCGCGAAGTCGTGCCAGTGGAAGCAGCAGACGAACTGCATTTCAATCCTAGTCTCTCTCCGGAACGAGCGCATTCCTCGATGGAAATCAAGAATTGGCTTCGCCAGGAACTCGCCAAGCTTAGTCCCCGCACTGCCGAGATGTTCACCCTGCGCTATATCGAAGGCCTGGACAACCCTGAAATCGCCGAGCTAATGAACACATCGCAGGCGGTTGTTGCCGTCACACTCCATCGAACTCGCGCGCGACTCAAGAAGAGCCTTCGTGGACTTAGAAAAGGTGCATCATGAATTTTTTTCGATCGAAGCAAAACGATCCTCTGGATCAAGCGATCTTCGAGCTTCGTGCCGAACAGCCCGACGCCAAGACTCTCTCCGCGTCCGCCGAGCACGTGTGGCAAAAGCTCCAAGCTGGCCTGGGCGAAGACGCCGCAACAAGTGCGCTGCAGCCGATCCGTGGCTGCGCCGATATTCGCGCTCTCCTGCCCGCTTTTCATCAGCAGGAACTGCCCGAGGCTCGCGCGCTGATCGTGGAACACCATTTAAAGGAATGCGTTTCCTGCCGTTCCTATGCTCACGGCCGCGCGGTAGATGCTAAGTCAAATGTTAGCTGGCGCATGGAACCAACTTCGCGCGGTTTCCAGTGGAGCTTTTCCACTTTGACCTTCGCGGCCGCTTCATTGGCCGTGCTGGTTGCACTGGTTTGGGTTGGGCGCACATGGTACATCGATGGTCCTCCTGGCAGTCGCGCGCGCATCGATTCTATCGCTGGGGTAGCGTACCGCGTTGGCCCGACTGGCGAGCACACCCTTAAAATGGGCGACGAAATCTCCCAGGGTGAATTCATTCGCACAGCCGCGGATTCCCACGCCACAGTCAGGCTCTTCGACGGCTCCAAAGTGGAAATGAATCAGCGCGCGGAATTAGCCGTCAGCGCGGACCGTCGCAACACCACCATCCATCTCGATCAAGGCAGCATCATCGTCCAAGCCGCGCATCGTAAGACAGGCCACTTGTACGTCAGCGCACCGGATTGCATTGTAGCCGTCACCGGCACGGTCTTTTCCGTGAACTCCGGCACAAAAGGCTCGCGTGTCTCCGTCATTGAGGGAGAAGTCCACGTCAAGCATTCTGGGCTGGAATCCATTTTGCACTCGGGCGACCAAGTGGCCACCACCTCAAGCGTCGGCCTTGTCCCCGTCAGCCAGGAAATCGGGTGGAGCAACGATCTCAATCATGAACTGGCTCTGCTCGCAGAATTCTCAACGCTTCGCGAAAAACTAGAAGCCATCCCGACGCCCGGTCCTCGGTACGAAAGCAAAATCCTTCCCTTGCTGGCGCCTGACACTATCCTTTATATCGGCATTCCCAATCTTGGAGACGCGCTCCAGCAAGCCAATCAAATCTTCCAGCAGCAGCTTTCGCAGAGCAAAGTTCTGCAAGACTGGTGGAACAAGAGCGGCAACTCCAATCAGCATCCGACTCCCGAAGAGTTGATCGGGCAAATTCAAGCCATAAGCCAGTACTTGGGCGACGAAGTGGTGATTACGGTCGAGGGCGTCTCCAGCACCAACCAACACGGCCCCATCCTACTGGCTGAAGTGAAACAACCTGGGCTGGAAAATTATTTGCAGAGTCACCTGGCTGCCACTTTGTCCAGCACGCAAGGGAAGTCCGATCTGCGCGTTGTGGATCCTCAGTCGCTCTCCTCGCTTGCGACTGGTGAGCGCGGAATGATCATGCTTGTCAGGCAGAACATGCTCGTTGTCGGCGGCGACGCTGCTACCATTCAGCAAATGAGCGCGCAACTCGACGCGGGAGCCACTCAATTTGCAGCTACCGACTTCGGGCAACGAATCCTGAATATTTACAGCCAGGGTACAGAAACTCTGGTCGCTGCAAATGTTGGCCAGATTCTGAACTCTTCACATACCCAGCAACATGAGTCGAATGTGCTTCAGAATAGCGGCTTCAACGACATTAAGTATTTGATCGCCACTCGCGGCCAGGGCTCCAGCCCTGCAGACAACCGCATTACTCTGGAATTTAATGGCCAGCGGCGCGGCATGGCTTCCTGGCTTGCGGCTCCCGCTCCCGTGGGCTCGCTGGACTATGTTTCCGCCAATGCGGGTGCTGCGGTCTCTTTCGTTGGAAAGCAACCGGCGCTCATGCTCGATGATGTGTTCAGCACGTTCGGCGCCGCGGATGCCAACTTCAGCAAAGGCCTGGCTCAGCTGAATACAGAACTTGGTCTGAATATTCGTGACGACCTTGCCAGCGCGCTCGGCGGAGAGATGACGATTGCTCTCGATGGTCCGGTTCTTCCCACGCCTTCATGGAAAGCCGTTATCGAAGTCAACCAGTCGGGCGCTCTCCAGCTTGCCATCGAAAAACTGGTTCAAGCAGCTAACCGGGAAGCGCAAAAATCGAATCAGCCCGGCATGACGCTCAATCAAGCGCAGGTCAGTGGACGAACGTTCTACACGATCCAATCCCAATCTCCGGGACTCGCGACCGTTACATCCGAGTATGACTACACCTTTGCCGATGGGTACATGATCGTGGCGCCCTCTCGTGCGCTGTTAATCGCCGCCATAGAAACACACGCGAATGGCACATCGTTGGCTCACTCCGCTTCGTTCCGCGCACTTCTGCCCAGCGACAACCAGGCAAATTTTTCAGCGATGCTCTATCAAAATCTCAGCCCGATTTTGAAACCGCTCGCTTCCCAGCTCAATTCCGGGCAACTAGCGATGCTTCAGCAACTCGCAGCTGACGCCAAACCAAGCGTGATGTGCGCATACGGAGAGAGCGATCGCATTGAAGTGGCGAGCAGCGGCAAGCTTCTTGACTTGAATCCAGCCTTTCCAACGCTGCTTCATTTGCTGGGCTTGTCGGATCATGGAACTTCACGATAGGCTAATCCGTACTGACTTCTAGATGACCACTCCAACGATTGAGCTCAACGGGCTCGAAGTTCAACTCGGTGGCCGAACCATACTTCATGGGATCACCGGCGTTCTGAAGAGTCGCGCCATTGGACTCCTCGGACCAAACGGTGCAGGCAAGTCCACGCTCATTAATACTTTGCTTGGTTTTCATATTCCATCCAAAGGCAGTGCCCGCGTACTCGGACTTGATTCCCACACCAACGGCAAAGCGCTTCGCTCTTTAGTCGGCTATATGCCCGAGAACGACGCTTTCATATCCAAAATGTCGGGTGTCCGTTTCGTTCGCTACATGGCCGAAATTTCCGGCCTTCCTTCCGAACAAGCGATGGAGCGTGCCCACGAAGCTTTCGTCTATGTCGGTCTCGGCGAGGCGCGTTATCGACCGGTGGGGACGTATTCTCTCGGCATGAAGCAGCTGGCGAAGTTAGCGCAAGCAATTGCGCACGGCCCCAAAGTTCTCATTTTGGACGAACCAACCAACGGCATGGATCCGCCAGCGCGAAAAAGATTGATCGAACTCATTCGCGAAATCCGCGAAGCCAGTGACATCTGCCTGCTGCTCTCTTCGCACCTTCTGCGCGACGTGGAGGAAACCTGCGACGAAGTGTTGATCCTCCGCAACGGGCAAATCGCTTCTATCTGCAATCTCGTCGAAGAGCGGCAAGCCAACCGTAAGTTTCTCGAACTGGAAACCATCGGTGCCGAAGCTACCTTCACCACCGCGCTCGAAGGCCTTGGCTGCGAGTGCGCGGTTTTCACCAGCGGACGAATCAAAGTGGTCATGCCGGACAGTGTCGAAATCCGCGAAGTCTTCAGAGTCGCCGCGGACCGCGGCGTCCAGATTCGCCGCATGAATCATCGCCGCGATTCGCTCGAAGACATCTTCCTAAACGCCATGGAACAAACGGGAGCGCCCGATGGCCGTCTATAAGCGCCGATACAACTCCTACACCGGCGCGCTGACTCGCGAGTGGTCACGCTTTTTCGTCCTAACCCGCTTTGCTTTCGCCGATCTGTTCAAATCCCGCTTCTTCGTTATTCTTCTGATTCTCTGCTTCATTCCCTGCCTGTTCTTTGCAGGCTACATCTTCGTCGCCAACAACAAGACCGTTCAATTATTCATGCAGGTGCGCGGCAATGATCTTTTCAAAGTGGACAGTGAATATTTCATCCTCATGGTCATGGCGCAGACGCAGGCAGCTTTTCTCTTGAACTGCTGGGTTGGCCCGGTCCTCATCTCTGGAGATCTGACCAACGGCGCCCTTCCGCTTTTTCTCAGCCGCCCGTTCAGCCGCGCCGACTATGTTCTGGGTAAACTCTCCGTTCTCGGCCTGCTCCTCTCCGCTATCACTTGGATTCCCTGCTTGCTCTTATTCGGTTTGCAGGCTGGGCTGGCGAAAGACGGATGGATCTGGCCGCACCTGTGGATGATCGTCCCCATTGTTATGTGCTCCGCGATTTGGATCTTGATGCTTTCCCTCATTTCCCTCGCCGTCTCTGCTTGGGTAAAGCTGCGCATTGTGGCGACGGGCGTGATCTTCATCGCCTTTTTCGTTCCTGCGGGCCTCGGCGCAATGTTCAACGCCATCATGGGTAGCCGATGGGGCACGCTGCTTAACTTCTGGGATCTTCACCGGCTCATCATTGCAGCGGGATTTCGCGAGCGAACGGGAATGCTCGGCCGCGGTTGGGACGAAATTCCGGTCTCAGCCGCTTGGGCCTCCCTGATTTTTGTCTGTTTGTTTGCGCTTCTCATTCTTAATACTCGTTTGCGCGCACGTGAGACGGTACGCGGATGACGCCCGACACCCGCCAAATTGTCTTCGACAACGTCTCCAAGTTTTACGGAGAAGTTCTCGGCGTCAACAAAGTGAATTTCTCTCTCGAACCAGGCATCACCAGCCTAGTCGGCCCGAATGGTTCGGGCAAAACCACGCTGATGAATTTATTGACCGGCTTGATCAAGCCGTCCCACGGCGCGATTTACGTTCTTGGCCTCACACCCCAGCAACCCATCGAGTTCTTCCGCCAAGTAGGTTATTGCACGCAGTTCGATTCCTTCCCTCCCGGCACAAATGGTTACGATTTTATTTATTGGCCGCTGCGCCTTCACGGTTTCGGCCACGATCAAGCCACTAAACTCACAAACGAAGCCCTCGAGCGCGCCGGCATGGCCCAAGTCGCCCGCCGCAAAGTAGCCGGCTATAGCAAAGGAATGCGCCAGCGCATTCGCCTGGCTCAAGCCATCGCGCATCATCCCTCCGTTCTCGTTCTCGACGAGCCGCTCAACGGCCTCGATCCCATGGCGCGCGCCGAATCCATCGCGCTCTTTGAAGCCATAGCCAAGCAAGGCATGCACGTCATCATCTCCAGCCACATTTTGGAAGAAGTCGATCGAATCTCCGACCGCGTCGTGCTCATGAGTAGCGGCTACGTCGTCGCCGAAGGCCAAATCAAAGAGGTGCGCCGCGAAGTCCGCGATCATCCTATGCAAATCCTGGTCCGCTGTTCGGATCCAGCTAAGCTCGCGTCCGCCGCCTTCGAACTCGATCATGTCGTCGAAGCCAAAATTCTGAGTGACGGCCAAAGCGTTCTGGTTCGCACGCGCGATGCCGAGCAGTTCTCCCTACTGCTCAACAAAATTGTTTCCGCTGGCTTGGTCGAAGTCGACGCCGTCGCCCCCGCCGACGACGACGTGAATTCGATCTATCAATATCTCATCGGATCGGATGGCAGCCCGACATGAGCCTCCAGCAATCGGTAGCCCGCGCCCAAAGCACTTTCAAAGAACAACCTTGGCGGCTCTTCGCCAGCCAGATCTCTATCCTCGTGCGCAATGAAGTTCGCCGAAACCTCTTCACTCGCAGGAGAATTGGTTTTCATTTGCTCGCTTGGATACCGGCGTTATTCCTTACCGCCCATCTCATCTTCAGCAGGTACCATACCGAGTCATCCTCAATCGAAGACGATACGTTTGTCCTCGCCAGTATTATTCAGGTCTATTATTTCCGCCTGGGAATCTTCTTCGCCTGCATGGGTATTTTTACCTGGCTCTTCCGCGGCGAAATGGTTCAACGCACTCTTCACTATCAATTCCTGGTTCCGGTAAGAAAAGAAGTCCTGGTGGTTGGAAAATTTCTCGCCGGCGCGATTATTTCCATCGCGCTCTTCGAGGCTGCCGTGATTGCCTGCTTCTGCCTTATCTACGCGCGCTTTGGTGCCGAAGGCAGATCTTATGTCTTTGACGGGCCGGGTCTCGGCCAGCTGGGCGCCTATATGCTGGCAACGGCTCTCGCTTGCCTCGGCTACGGCGCCGTGTTTCTCGCTCTCAGTCTTCTCTTCAAGAATCCGATCATCCCCGGCGCCATGCTGCTGGGCTGGGAAACGATTGCTCCAATTTTTCCTTCTTGGGCCCAACATTTAAGCGTCACTTTCTATCTGAAGCATCTCTGCCCCGTCAAACTGCCCATTGAAGGTCCCATGGCCATCTTTACCATCGTCGCCGAACCTGTCTCTCCCTTCGTCGCCGTCTTCGGATTGCTCTGTCTTACCGTCGCAATTCTTGTCCTATCCTGCTTCCTGATTCATCGGCTCGAAATCACCTACACCGCCGAGTAGCCTCGCTTTAATACGAGTTTCACAGCCGACGACGCCCTCCTGTACCAAAGGACAGTAAGTTCCTACTCGTCAATAACCTTCCTGCGCGGAGATTTACGTGCGTCTTGTCCCCCTCACTGCCTTAACGGACCATAAATAATGGGCGGGAAGTGCCCGCTCCTGGTCCAAGAAATGACGCCGCTTCTTGAAGTCAAAAATCTCCATGTCTCGTACTCCGCCCGCACGGGCGAAGTCTGCCATGCCCTCGCAGGCGTCAATTTTGACCTCGCCCCTGGAGAAATTCTCGGCGTGCTAGGCGAATCCGGCTCTGGCAAGAGCACGCTCGCCTCTGCTCTCCTCCGTCTTCTGCCATCCAACGGAAAAATTCAAAAGGGTTCAGTGCTTTTCGAAGGAAAGAACCTCCTGGAAGTTTCTCCGCAGGATCTGCGGAAAATTCGCGGCGGACGCATCGGCCTGATCTCTCAAGAACCTTCCTCGTCTCTGCATCCAACACTCCAGGTAGGCCAACAGGTCAGCGACGTTCTGGCCGCGCACGAAACTTTGGATCGACGCACGTTACGCCAAAAAACCAGCCACATTCTAGCCTCGGTGTTTCCCAAAGACGCCGAACGCATTTCCCGCTCTTATCCTCACGAATTGAGCGGAGGCCAACGCCAGCGAGTGCTCATCGCTCAAGCCATCGCCTGCGGGCCTTCCCTCATAGTTGCAGATGAACCGACTGCGTCGCTCGACCCCACGACCCAACAGGAAATCCTCCAACTCTTTCGAACTCTCCAGCAGAAGCTTTGCGTGGCCATGATTCTCATCACCCACAATCCCGCTCTACTCGCCGGCCTCGCGGATCGCATCCTTGTCCTCTACGCAGGACGCGTCGCCGAAATTGGTCCCACAGCGCAAGTGCTCTCTTCGCCTCAACATCCCTACACCGCGGCATTGCTACAATGCCTGCCTTCAAATTTTGCCGCGGCCCAAAGCGCCCGCAAAACAGGGCTGCACGTCATTCAGGGAGAACCACCAGACCTGTCGTCGCGTGAAAACGGTTGCCAATTCGAGCCCAGGTGTACGGAAAGAATGGAAGTTTGCAAAAGCGACGAGCCCTCTGCAGCCGCAGTGAACGAGCTGCATGAAGTTTCCTGCTTCAAATTTGCCGGTTGATCTAGATCCAGGAACCGTGACATGCAGCCACTTTTGAAGGTCGAAAATCTCGTGAAGCACTACGCGGCCGGGCGCTCTGCCCGTTCGAAGGACAAGCTAGCCGCGGTCGATGGAGTGTCCTTGTCCATTCGCTCGGGGGAAACTTTGGCCCTCGTCGGCGAATCTGGCTCTGGCAAAAGCACGCTCGCACAGTGCATTGCCTGCCTTGAACCTCCGACATCGGGAAGCATTTGGTTTGAAGGAATCGATGTCACGGCACTCGGTGAAAATCAGCAACGCCTGTTCCGCCCGCAAATACAACTCGTATTTCAAGACCCCGCCAGCTCGCTCAACCCGCGGTGGACTGCCCTCGAAATCGTCAGCGAACCCTTTCTAGTGCAACGGCGCTTCACCAAACCGGACCGCGTCGTCAGAGCATTACAACTTCTTGATCATGTCGCCATCCCGCGCAAGATGGCAGGACGAAGACCTCACGAGCTCAGCGGTGGACAAAAACAACGCCTCGCCATTGCCCGCGCCCTCGCGCTCGAGCCAAAACTCATCATCCTCGATGAAGCTCTCTCCGCACTCGATTGCTCGGTCCAAGCCCAAATTTCCAATCTTCTGCTCGAGCTGCAATCCTCTCTCGGCTTGACCTATCTCTTTATCACCCACGATTTTGCTATGGCCGCCCACCTGGCCGATGAGATCGCCGTTATGGAGCGCGGCCGCATTGTCGAATCAGGCCCCGCCAAAAAGATTCTGTCGTCGCCAAGCCACGAAGTCACCCGTTCCCTGCTTGCGGCTACGCCCAGCTTCATCGAAACGCCCAGCGTACTGGTGCACGCTTGATGCGCTACTTCCTTCGCAGAACGCTCCACGCCGTTTTTCTCCTCTTCGGTGTTTCTTTGCTCACATTTCTATTTTCTGCTCTTACGCCGGGAAATTATTTTGACGAAATGCGCCTGAATCCGCAGATCTCTCCAGAAACCGTCGCCGCTCTGCGCGCACAATATCAACTCGATCGCCCACTCCCCGTCCGCTATGCCCACTGGCTGAATGCCGTCGCCCACGGTGAACTAGGCTTTTCCTTTGCCTACAACAGCCCTGTCGTGCCGCTTCTCTGGGTGCGCGCGCGAAACACTCTTCTGCTCACTGTGACCGCCACGCTGCTCGCCTGGCTCTTGGCCCTTCCCATCGGCGTGTGGAGCGCAGACAGATTCGGCCGCGCCCCCGACCGCGTCGTTTCGTGGACCACAGCAACACTCCTCGTGATCCCAGACCTGGTCCTTGCTCTCGGCTTATTGATCTTGGCGGTTCGCACTGGCTGGTTTCCAACGGGAGGCCTTGTCTCCGTCGGCTATGAAGAATTCTCTCCGCTGCATAAGCTCCGCGACCTCGCTTTGCACATGGCTCTCCCGGTGCTCGCGTTAGTCCTCGCAGCTCTGCCGATGCTCGTGCGTCACGTTCGCGCTTCGGTAGCCGAAGTTTTCGATGCTCCGTTTCTTCGAGCGGCCCTCGGCCATGGCATTCCCCATCGCAAACTTCTCTATGGCTACGCGCTTCGCGCCGCCGCAAATCCCCTGGTTTCCCTTTTCGGATTTAGCCTCGGCACTCTCTTGAGCGGTTCTTTGCTCGTGGAAGTCGTCATGAGCTGGCCCGGCCTCGGCCCGCTTCTTCTCGAATCGATTTTGGCGCGTGATCTCTACGTGGTGATTGGCGGCGTTCTTCTATCGATGGTCTTCCTGGTCGCCGGAAATCTTTTCGCGGATGTACTGCTCTACTGGACCGATCCTCGCATCCGCACCGCAGCGAGCACAAAATGAGTCAGCGCCTCAAACTCACGAAATGGCTCGTCGTTCTCGTCGTGCTTCATTGCATAGTAGTGGGCGCGGGATTTTTTGCACCTTATAATCCCGTCGAACAGGACCGCGAGCACCCGTATCTTCCTCCCATGCGCGTTCACCTTATGGATGCGCAAAACCACTTTCATCTGCGCCCGTTTTTCCACCCGCTTCGCTTGCGAACAGGTTCATTTGACCAATACGAAGAGGATACAACGAGCGCCGTTCCTCTGCGCTTTTTCACCCGCGGCGCTGCCTACCGTCTTCTCGGCTTAGTCCCATCCCGCTTGCACCTCTTCGGTTCCACAGATGCACGAATCTATCTCCTCGGCAGCGACGCCTACGGCCGCGATCAACTCTCGCGCATTCTCTACGGCGGACAAGTCTCTCTGCTCGCTGGCCTTCTAGGCGCGGGAGTCACTCTTTTTCTCGGCGCGTTAATCGGCATGGCGGCAGGCTACTTCGGCGGCTGGCGAGACGAACTCCTGATGCGTGTCGCCGAGCTTTTCCTGGCGCTGCCGTGGCTCTATCTACTCTTCGCCCTACGCGCGTTTTTGCCTCTCGCGGTCAGTCCAATCCAAGCATTCCTCCTAGTCGTGGCCGTCATCGGTATGGTCGGCTGGGCGCGCCCCGCCCGTCTGGTTCGTGGGGTAGTCCTAAGCGTTAAGGAACGTGATTTCGTCCGCGCAGCGCGTGGCTTCGGCGGCTCCGATATTTATTTGCTCCGCCGCCACATCCTGCCGGAAACCGCGAGCGTCTTGCTCACGCAAGCCGTCATCCTTGTACCTCAATTCGTACTCGCCGAAATGACGCTATCTTTCCTCGGCCTAGGCGTCCCCGAGCCAATGTCAAGTTGGGGCAATCTCTTGGCATCCCTCCAGCAATACAGCGTCCTGGTCTCCTACTGGTGGATGTACTTGCCCGCCCTGGCAATAGTGCCGTTCTTCCTCGGATATCTCGGTCTCGCGAGTGCATTGCAGCAGCGCACCAGCCCGTACAAGATAGAAGAACAGAGTGGTTGGAACCCATCGTGAGAAAACTACGCTCCTCCTCACAGCGGTGCCGCTTCTCCGTGAGCCTCCTCCTGGCCTGCGTCTCAACTTTTGCGCCACCCGCCAAATGCCTCCCACAACCGCAGCAAGCAAATGCGAAGGAGGAATTGCTAACTTTGCCTGGAGAAATTGGCCGCTCGGGCGGACGTCTTGTCATCTCTCTGCGCTCGGAGCCGAAAACTCTGAATCCGCTAATCGCCGCGGACACTCCCTCTCGAGAAGTCATCGGCGCAATGCAGGCCGACCTCGTCCATATCAACCGTGCAACCCAACTCACCGAACCCGCCCTAGCAAAATCCTGGAAAATCTCAGCGGACGGACTTCAATACACGCTCACTCTGCGCCAAGGCTTGCGTTTCTCGGACGGGCATCCTCTCGATGCTGACGATGTTCTCTTCACCTACCGCGTCTACCTCGATGAAAATGTCCACGCCACCCAGCGCGACCTGCTGATTGTTGGCGGAAAACCCATCACCGTCCGCAAGATCGACCCACAAACTCTCGTTTTCCAATTTGCCAAACCCTACGGCGTCGAGGAGAGACTCTTCGACGGCTGGGCCATTTTGCCGCGCCATCTCCTCGAAAAACCCTATCAAGAAGGAAAGCTCGGTCAACTCTGGACGCCTTCCACGCCGCCAAACGAATGGGCCGGCCTCGGGCCTTTTCGCCTCAAAGAATTCGTCGCCGGCCAAAAACTAGTTCTGGAGCGTAATCCTTACTATTGGAAGACCGATGCGAATGGCAATCGTCTCCCGTATCTCGATGAACTCATTTTTCTCTTCGTCCCAAGCGCGGATGCCCAAGTTCTACGATTCCAATCGGGCGAAACGGACATCATCACTCGCCTCAGCGCGGACAATTTCTCAGTTCTCTCACGCCAGCAGCGCAACTTCACCATGGCCGATGCCGGCCCCGGCCTCGAATACAATTTTCTCTTCTTCAATCTGAACAGCCTCGGCGAAAAATCCTCCGTCGACTTCACGCGAAAGCAAAAATGGTTTCGCGACGTAAGATTTCGCCAGGCGATATCCGCCGCCGTCGACCGTGATGCCATAGTTCGCCTTGTCTATCAAGGCCGCGGCGCCGCGCTTTGGGGTCCCGTCACACCAGGAAACCGTCGTTGGGTAAATTCCTCCATCCCGCATCCATCTCGTTCGCTGGAGCACGCCCGCGCCCTCTTGAAGGATGCCGGTTTTTCCTGGTCAACGGCATCTAACGGCGAACTCACACTCCTAGACCCGGACGGCAAGCCCGTCGAGTTTTCCATCCTAACGAGCTCTTCAAACGCCGACCGCACCAAAATGGCCGCCCTCCTCCAGGACGATCTGAAGCAACTCGGCATGCATGTTCAGGTGGTACCGCTCGAATTTCGCTCTCTCATCGATCGCGTCACGCAAACCAAAGAATACGACGCCTGCATCCTCGGTCTCGCCAGTTTCGACGCCGATCCCAATTCCGATCTCAACGTCTGGCTTTCAAGCGGCGGCACGCATCTCTGGAATCCCTCGCAATCCCATCCATCTACACCCTGGGAAGCCGAGATCGACCGCCTCATGGAGCAGCAGCTTGCAACGCCCGGCTACGGGCAGCGCAAAAAACTCTACGACCGCGTCCAGGAAATTCTCGCCGAGAATCAACCCATGATCTTTCTCGCGAGCCCCGACATCTTGGTCGGCGCAAAAAATTCCATCGGCAACATCCATCCAGCCGTTCTAGAACCTTACGTGCTCTGGAATGTCGAGCAACTCTATCTTCGCAACGGCGCGGAGAATGCCGCCAGATGACGCCAATAATCACCAAAACGAAGGTAGCGAAGAAAGCTCCCCCGCTTTGGAGCGATGAACGTCTTGTGAAGGAATGCCTCTCCGGCAACGAAGAAGCATGGTCTCTTCTCATCGAAAAGTACAAAGCGCTCATTTATTCCATCCCCGTCAAATACCGATTGCCACCCCACGAAGCCGCCGACGTTTTTCAAGCCACTTGCGTCGAGCTCCTGAATCGCCTCCCCGAACTGCGCGAACCGCGCGCCCTTCCAAAATGGCTCATGCAGGTCGCTCACCACCAATGCTTTCGTTACAAGAAACAGCAAGAGCGCCTGGTCAGCCGCGACGGAGATGCGGACCTTCCGGAACCCAAAACTCCCGCCATCGCCGAAACTCTTGTGCAGCAAACCCAGGAAGAACAGATGCTTCGCGAAGCCATGGCTGCCTTGTCGCCGCAATGCCGCCGCCTTGTCGAACTTCTTTTCTTCGAAACTCCCGCGCGCCCTTACACCGAAATCGCCGCGGATCTAGGCCTGGCTGTCGGCTCCATCGGCTTCACGCGCCAAAAATGCATGGATCGCCTTCGCAAACATCTCGGCGACTTGGGATTTGACTGATGCCCGCCGCCATCAAAAAAATCACCCGGGAAGAGCTTCTTTCGCAATTGGCCCGCATCGATAAAGATCCCGACCGCAGCAAATTTCTGACGCGACACAAAGCGCTAATCCGCAGCGAGGTCGTAAAGCAACTTGCCGATTTAGTCGTCGAAAAAATCCGCGTCGACACTAAGGAAGCTCTGCACCTTGCCGAAGCCGCCGTCCTAATCGGCCGGAAGCTGCGCCACAAAGAAGACCTCGCCCTCGGCACACGCGCCAAAGCCAACGCTCTCTACGCCTGCGGAGACAATCGCGCCGCCGTCGAACATCACGAACAAGCTATCGAAATGTACGAATCTCTGGGTAACTTGAAAGAAGCCGCCCGCACGCTCAGCAGCTCCATCCAGCCGCTCATTCTGCTCGGCGAGTACGACCGCGCTTTTAAATCCTCCGAAAAAGCGCGAGAGATTTTCATCCGTATTGGCGAAACCAGGCGCATCGCTAACCTCGACAACAACGTTGGCAACATCTTCCATCGCCAGGACCGCTTCGAAGAAGCCATGCTCCACTATGAGAGTGCTTACAAAACGCTCTCGCAATACGAAGATTGGGAGCGCGCAGCCATCACCCTCCACAACATGGCCATGTGCCTCATCAGCCTGAATGATTTTCCCAGGTCTCTCGATTGCTATCGCAGATCCCGAGAACTCTGCATCCGCTACGACATGCCTCTCCTTCGCGATCAGGCCGATTACAACATTGCCTATCTCTACTATTTCCGTGGTGAATACAGCCGCGCGATTGAAATGCTCTTCGCCACACGCCGCGCGTGCGAAATAACCGGCGACGCCTATCATCTTGCCCTCTGCCACCTCGATCTCTCGGAAATTTATCTCGAGCTCAATCTCAGTGAAGAAGCCCGCGAAATGGCCCACGAGGGTTTCCTTCGTTTCGAAAAACTCGGCATGGGCTACGAAGCCGCGAAGACACTCGCTAATGAAGCCATCGCATATGGCCAGCAGGGAAAAACCGTCCACGCACTCGAACGCTTCACAAAAGCTCGCGCCATGTTCGCCACTGAAAAAAATCTCGTCTGGCCCTGGCTCCTTGACCTTTATCAGGGCCTCCTTCTCTTCCACGAAGGCCGTTACTTTGAAGCTCGCCGCCTCTGCACAGGCGCTGCGAGTTTCTTCGATAAATCGGCTCTTCCCGGCAAAGCGGCTCTTGCTCATCTTCTGCTGGCACGTATTGCACTGCAGATGGGAGAATTTCCTTCCGCACGGGCGGAAACGGATGCTGCCATCGCCAAAATCTCCGGCCTTCAAGCTCCCGTCCTCGCTTACCAAACACACTTCCTTCGTGGCCAGCTCGCACAAACACGCGGCGACCGTCCCACGGCTTTCGCGGCCTATCAAGATGCCCGCAAATCCTTGGAAGCACTGCGCAGCCGCCTGCACGCTGAAGAACTGAAAATTTCCTTCGTAAAAAATCGCTTGCAGGTCTATGAAGCCCTTGTTGATTTGCATCTAAGCGGCGATGGCGGCGATACATCGACCGCCGAAGCCTTCTCCTGCATCGAAGCCGCGAAATCACGCAGCATGACCGAAATGATTTTCCAAAGCGGCCAAAGCCTGCCACTCGGCGATGCGGGTCAAAGCGAACTCGTCCGCAGAATTCGCGATCTCCGTGAAGAATTAAATTGGTATTACCATCGCATCGAACTCGAACAACTGCGCCCCGAGGACACCTCCGCCAAACGCCTCCAGCAACTCCAGGAAAAAGCCCTCTCGCACGAAATCGAGTTTCTGCGTACCCTGCGCGAATTGCCCGCCCACGAACGCGAAAACGCCACTCTCGAAGCTCCCGCGGATTTTTCTCTCGAAAAGCTGCAAGCCGCCATCCCCGCCGATGCCGCGCTCATCGAATACTACTCAACGGGAGATCGCCTGGTCGCCGCCGTCGTCACTCGAAACTCCATCGATATCACTCCTATTACTGTTTTCTCCCGCGTCGTCCATTTCCTCCACCTTCTCCGCTTCCAACTCTCAAAATTCCGCATGGGCGCCACTTACACACAACGCTTCGAGCAACCCCTCCTTCAAGCCACACAAAGCCATCTCGAAGCTCTTTATGCCGAGCTGATCGCGCCCTTCCGCCAGCATCTTCAAGCGAAGCACCTCATCTTCGTCCCCCACGGCCCGCTTCACTTCCTACCCTTCCACGCCCTCAAAAATGGCGACACCTACCTCTGCGACACTTACACCATTTCCTATGCCCCGAGCGCCACCGTATTTGCCCTCTGCCAGGAAAAACTGCCCAGCGAAATGACCGCCTCTTTAGTCATGGGCATCCCCGACGAGCGCGCCCCCCAAATCCTCGATGAAGTCCAGTCCGTAGCCGCGATCCTTCCAAACTCGGATCTCCACCTCGGCGACCAGGCTACCACCGAAGTCCTCAAGACCAGAGGCTCGCAAAGCGCTCTCCTCCACATCGCCACGCACGGTACCTACCGCCAGGACAATCCCATGTTCTCCGGCATCCGCCTCGGGGACGGCTACCTTAACCTCTACGATCTCTACCAGATGCGTCTCTCGACCCGCCATGTCACGCTCAGCGGTTGCGCGACCGGTATGAACCTCGTGGCCGCTGGCGATGAGCTTCTGGGCCTTCAGCGCGGCCTCTTCTGCGCGGGGGCATCTTCCCTCCTACTCTCCCTCTGGGATGTCCACGACCAAAGCACCGCCGAACTCATGCAATCCTTCTATAAGGGATACATGGAGACCGGCAATATGGCGCTTTCCCTCCAATCCGCCATGAAGCAGCTCCGCGAGAAGAATCCCCACCCCTATTTCTGGGCTCCTTTCGTGCTTGTCGGTCAACTAGCTGTAAATAAAAGACTTAACTAAATTCTTACAGCCTATATTTTTAGCCGTACTCACCTCCCTTATGCAATGGGAGCTGTTGAATCCTTGCTACCGCTGGGGAGCGGATAGGCAGAGAAAGATATTAGGGGGAAAGAGATGAAGCACTTTTCGACAGAAGAGTGGGTCGATTTCGTGAACCAAGTAATCGCAAGTAATCAGCGCGAAGCGATGCAAAAGCACCTCGCAACCGGTTGTAACCGCTGCACGGAGACAGTTTCACTATGGCAAAAGGTCAGCAAAACGGCGGCTGCGGAAACCAGCTATCAACCTTCAGCGGATACGGTGCGAATGGCCAAAGCAGCCTTCGCCACGGCGGGCATGGCACAGGCAAAACAGCAATCTCCGGGCTTGATCGAAGTGCTCTTCGACAGCTTTCTGCAGCCCGCCGTTGCAGGCGCCCGCTCGGTGGTAATAGGAACAAGGCAAATGCTTTATAGAGCCGACCCGTACCAAATCGATATTCAGATTGAGCCCAAGCCCGGCAGCAATCGCCTGGTCATCACTGGCCAGCTTCTCGATCTTAGCCATCCCGGCATCATTGGCCGAGACATTCAAGTCACGCTCTCAAATCGGCGCGGAAACACCGTCTTGGCTCCGACGAATCAGTTTGGCGAGTTCTCCGGCGAGATCGAAAACTCTGGCGATCTGGAGCTTTCCATACCCGGCGATGGCGATCGGCCAATTGTCATTTCTTTGCGAAACGCCTTGGGCAATTTGCCCGGAGGCAAGCCATGAGCCTGGCCGCCGGCACACCTTTTACAAGGGAGTCCCATTTTGGTACGGAAGTACCAAAATCCCTTGTAGCTTTTGATTGGCACCTCGAAACCACCCGTACTATTTGCTCAAAAGGAAGATTCCGCAAGACTTAGCGGGTAACCCTTTGCGCGGATGTGCGGCTGGTTCGGAAGCAGGAGACCCGAAAGGGACTAAACATAACTATGAAACGTAAACTATGTATCTTCGTGATTCTAATTGCTCTCTTCTCCCTCGGAGCGACACCAGCAAACGCACAGAACCGTTACATCGTCCGCACGTCGGGAGGCCTCGGCTCAGTCCTGAAGCTCTGCCTCTCCGCGAACTGCCAGGTCCAAGGCGCCTTGGACGGCAATCTAGGTCACACCTATCTTGTGACCTCCTCCCAAAATCTGATCACTAATCTTCTCGGTTTCGTCGGCAACCTTTTGGAATCTTTGCTTGGGATCGAGAGCGTCGAAGCCGACCAGCTTCTATCTCTCCCTCAGAAGCCGATTACCACTATCCCCGCCGGTCTCTATGACCTCACTCCGGTGAACTACTACGGGACCGTGACCATCCACGGCTATGTCGCCCAGCCCGCAACGCAAATCATTCGCCTAGTCGATGCCCAAAATGGTTTTAACGTCGCCGGCTCCGGCATCGTGGCAGTCATAGATACGGGAGTGGACGTAAACCACCCGGTACTCTACCCCGTCCTTCTTCCTGGCTATGACTTTACCCGCAATCAACCGGGCGCCTCCGAATGGCTCGATGTCCCTCAACTTCAGGCCGGAAACCTCAGCACCGGCTCGCAAACCGAACAGCCAGTCATCGTTCAGCAATCCAGCGCCGCGATTCTCGATCAGTCTTCGGCAGCGATTCTGGACGGCGGATCTTACTCTGACTTCGGCCACGGCACGATGACCACCGGTCTCGTTCACTTGGTCGCACCAAAAGCGCAAATTCTTCCCCTGAAAGCGTTTAGTGCAAACGGTACGGGCTATGTTTCCAACATTGTCGCTGCCCTTTACTACGCCGTCCAGAACAACGCCAACATCGTGAACATGAGCTTTGACGTGTCCACGCCATCGGCTGCGCTGTCTTCGGCAATCTCTTATGCCAACCAGTCCGGCGTCGTCCTCGTCGCTGCCGCCGGCAATGGGAGCACCAGCGCCCCCGTCTATCCCGCCGCGCTTAACTCCAGTGTGATGGGAATCGCCTCCACATCGAATTCCGACACTCTCTCCACCTTCTCCAACTACGGCGACATCGACGTCTGGATCGCTGCCCCGGGCGAGTACGTCATCAGCACTTACCCTGGCGGCACGTACGCCAGCGCTTCTGGAACCTCCTTCAGCTCTCCGCTCGTAGCGGGCTCAGCTGATTTGCTCCTAAGCGCAAAGCCTTCCCTCAACCAGTCAAACGCGGCTAGCGCGTTTTCTCATGCCATCCAACTCACCCCTAACCTCAACCATGGCCGCCTAGACGTGTATCAAGCCATCTCCGCGTGGCTGAACAGTTCGAGCGGACAATAAGTGTTCAGCATGTCAACCGAGCGGATTCCGGTGTTCACCATGTCCTCAAATCCTCTGTGGACACCGGAATCCCTCCGCATCAAGCAAGTCGAAGAACAAGTCTCTGCCCTTCGCACCTCAGTTATTTGCGCTTTCAACCAGCTTCTCGATCTGAAGGATCTCAACACCGGCGTGCACAGCACTCGATTGGCGGAATGGGGCATGCGCGTCGGCCAGGAACTCGGCCTCGACGAAGCAGAACTGCAGAATCTCGAAGTCGCAGCTCTTCTTCACGACATCGGCAAAGTCGGAATTCCGGATGCTATTCTGAAAAAGCCGGGAAAACTCGAAGACGAAGAATACGCCCTGATGAAGAAACATCCAGAATACGGCTGGGCAGTTTTGCGCATGCTCCCAGGTTTCGAACGCGCCGCGCTCGACATTCTTCACCACCACGAATCATTCGATGGCAAAGGCTATCCAGCAGGCTTAAAGGAAACAGAAATTCCGATCGTCTCTCGCATCGTTACGGTCATCGATGCCTTCGACGCCATGGTATCTTCCCGCCCCTATCGCAAAGGTCTCCCACACGAAGAAGCCGTCCGCCGCCTCATTCAATGCAGCGGCACGCAATTCGACCCGGTGGTAGTGCAATCTTTCCTGTCCTTCGCGCAAGCGGAAATGGATACAGTCTTCGCCGCCGCCGGCACGTCCGTCTCCTCAGCCTTATAACTCTGTGGAGTGCGGCAGCTCTGCTGCCGCTTTTCCCAGCAACTCGCACCACTCTGTATCTGACGAGGTTAGTTTATTTCAGTTTTCGCAAGCGCCGCTAGGTAGCGGTTGAGATTCATTCTCTTTCTCAAGGCGTAAGTGCGCCGCAACAAGCCTAATCTCTTCATAAGTAATTTCGGGCGGCAGGGCTTCCTTCAACGGTTTGATACGTTCGAATCCCAGAAGCGCACAAGCCTTTTCGATCTGCGCTCGCTTATCAGCATCCACCCAGCTTGGCTGAAACTCCACTTCTCCGCGTTCCATCAGCCCGACAATCAGGTCGCCCGCGCGTCTGCGCAATCTCTTCAAGCGTCCGCCCCTCCGTCAGCAATTGCTTTGTCTCTTCCACCGGCTTCGGCTTTTTCTCTTCCACCTGCGCCGCTCGCACGCCGCGGCCAAACTCCTTCAATGCATCCAGGATTCCCTGCCCATAGAGTTCTGTCTTCTTGTCGCCGAATCCAGAAACTCCTCGAAGCTCGCTCAGCGAACGAGGCCGCACTCGGCAAAGCTCGTCGAGCGAAGTGTCATGCATCACGATGTAAGCCGCAGTCCCGCGTTCTCTCGCCGCTGTTCTGCGCCACTCGCGAAGAAATTCGCGCAACTCGGGATCGATCCCTGCAGCGGCGCTGCTCCTGCGGACATCTGCCAAAGGAATGTTTGTAGGCTCTCGTCGACTTTCCTTCGCCGGAAAAGCAGTCACTCTACCCGCGCCGGCCGCCGCAGAAGCAGCCTTTCGTTTCTTCGCCTTTTTCGCCGTTGAAGCCGCGCCCAGCCAGTCCGGCTCCCCAACGCACGCATCGCAAGCGCCGCAAGAATTCCATTTCCGGTTCTCGCCGAAGTGCGAACAAATCTGATGATGCCGGCAAGTCTGCCCCTCCACGAAATCACGAATCTCGTGATACCGCTGCCAGGCTCGCTGTTTCTCCGCAGGATCGCTCAACTGCTGCACGAAGTACGTCAGCAATCCCACATCGCGCTTCTGCCAAAGCAAAATACAATCCGCCGATTCCCCGTCCCGCCCCGCTCGCCCTGCTTCCTGGTAATACTGCTCGATCGATTTCGGCAGCGACAAATGAATCACCGCGCGCACCGCCGCCTTATTGATCCCCAACCCAAACGCAACCGTCCCCACTAAAACGCGCACCTCATCCGACATCCAGCGTTCTTGATTCTGCCTCCGCGTGTCGCTATCCATCTTGCCGTGATAGCCGATCGCGGAGATTCCCTGCTCCCCCAAGAAATCCACAGTCTCCTCAACCCGCGCAATCGTCGGCGCATACACAATCACATTGCTATCGGCATACTTCCTCATCGCTCGGATCAAAAGCTCATCCTGCGTTTTGCCCACGCACTCTTTTACGATGTAATTCAAATTCGGCCGGTGGAAGCTCGCGATATATTTATCGGGCGCGCGCAGCGCAAGCTGCGCAATAATGTCGTGCCGCACCTGCCGCGTAGCGCTCGCCGTAAACGCCGCAATCGGCAACTCCCCAAAATGCTTCCGTAGCGAACTCAGCTGCCGGTATTCCGGCCGGAACTCGTGTCCCCACTCCGAGATGCAATGCGCTTCATCAATCGCAAAAAAAGAAATCGGCACGCGCCGCAACCACCCAACCGTGTCCTCCCGCGCCAGCCGTTCCGGCGAAAGATACAAAAGCCGGTACGCCCCCTCGATCGCCTTGCGTTGCACACGCGACTGTTCGTCTCCAGCAAGCGTGCTATTCAACAGAGCCGATGGAATTCCCATTTGCGTGAGCTGCGCCACCTGGTCCTGCATCAACGCAATCAGCGGCGACACCACGATCACCGTTTTGTCCTGCAAAATTGCTGCAGGCAATTGGTAGCAAAGTGATTTACCTCCGCCGGTGGGCATCACCACGCACGTGTCCCGTCCCCCCAACAAACTCTTCACAATATTTTCCTGCAAAGGACGAAACGCGTCGTAACCCCAGTATTTCTGCAGCGGACCGAGCAGATCTTTCTCCGAACCCATGCACAGAGTATAGTTCCCGCCAGCAGCGTGGTCTATGAAGCTCTACCTCCGGACTAACACTGCGTCGATGGAACCGCTGCCCGGACAGACGCCAAGCTTCTGTGAATATTTGTTCACACTCGCCCGTTCGCGCGCGCCGACTTATCTCTTGACAATAGAGTGCCAACAGCGTAACTCATCACCCGAAATGCTCGCTTTCCAGTCCGGGCGGCATCGGCGATTATCGGCAAGCCTCCCGTAAAGCGTTCGGCGGAGTTCATGACCATCAAACTGGAATTTCGGTTCGTTCTGGAGGCCCAACTGTGACTTGGAATCAAATCTATGATCCCCTCGGCCATTGGTGGCTCTCCACACTCGTCGCCGCCCTACCCGTAGTCGTTCTTCTCGGCCTGCTCGCCGGATTTAAAGTCCGCGCCCACCTATGCGCCGTCGCCGGCGCGGCCACCGCCATTCTCTGCGCCATTCTCGTCTTCCACATGCCCGCGCAAATGGCCTTCAGCAGCTTTCTCTACGGCTCCGCCTACGGCCTCCTCAAAATCGTCTGGATCGTTATCGCGGCCGTCTTTCTCTACGACATCTCCGTCGAAACCGGCCAATTTGAAATCATGAAGCAATCCGTCGCCGCCATCACACCAGACCGCCGCCTCCAACTTCTCCTCGTCGCTTTCTGTTTCGGCGCCTTCATCGAAGGCTGCGCTGGATTCGGCGCGCCGGTCGCCATCGCTGGCGCGTTCATGATCGGCCTCGGCTTCAAACCCTTTCACGCCGCCGCTCTCAACCTCATCGCCAACACCGCACCCGTCGCCTGGGGCGCAATCGGCACGCCCGTCCACGCCCTCGCCTCCGTCACCGCCCTCAACGAAAGCGATCTCAGCGCCATGATCGGCCGCATCTTACCAATCACCGCAGTAATCGTGCCCTTCTGGCTAGTTCGCGCCATGGTCAGTTGGTCCGAAACTGTCGAAGTCCTTCCCGCCATCCTCGTCGTCGGCCTCTCTTTCGCTGGCACTCAATTCTTCTGGGCCAACTTCATGGACAGCAATCTGGTAGACATCGCCGCAGGCGTGGTCTCTCTAATCGCTACGATGATCTTCCTCCGCTTCTGGAAGCCCAAGCGTATCTGGCGTTTCCCCGAAGAGCGTGACGCCGACGCCACCAAAGGCGCCGCCGCGGTGGAGGCCTCCGTCAACGACACTCTTGGGGACGAATGGAAAATCCGTCAACGCTCCCTCGCCGGCACGCGTTACTCCGCCGGCCAAATCGCCAAAGCGTGGCTCCCCTTCGCGATTCTCTCGCTATTTGTTCTCGCGTGGGGCCTGCCCAGCATCAAGCTCGCCATGAACAAAGCCACCACGCCCGCATTCACCGTCAAGATGCCCGACGGCAAAAATCGCCCTGGCCCCGCTGGCTGGGACTGGCCCGCGCTCCACAACAAAGTGTTTCGCACTCCTCCCGTCGTCGCCAAACCCGCCGCCGAAGCAGCCCGCTTCGATTTCAACTGGCTCACCGCCACCGGCACAGCCTGCTTCCTCGCCGCACTCGTTTCCGGCGTCATCCTCGGCCTCGGCCTCGGCAAAATCCTAAAAATCTTCGGCGGCACGCTTTTCCGCCTGCGTTTCGCCATCGTCGCCATGACCTGCATGCTCGGCCTCGGCTATGTCACGCGCTACTCCGGCATGGACGCCGTCCTCGGCCTGGCCTTCACGCGTACCGGCTGGTTCTTCCCCTTCTTCGGCGCTTTCATCGGTTGGCTCGGTGTCGCTCTCACCGGCAGCGACACATCCTCCAACGTCCTCTTCGGAGGCCTGCAAAAGATCACCGCCCAGCAGCTCAACCTCAGCCCCATCCTCATGTGCGCCACCAACTCCGCCGGCGGCGTCATGGGCAAAATGATCGACGCCCAATCCATCTGTATCGCCACCGCCGCCACCAACCAAGTCGGCCAAGAAGGCTCCATCTTCCGCTTCGTCTTCTGGCATTCGGTTGCCCTGGCCAGCATAGTAGGCGTGATAGTGATGTTGTACGCCTACGTCTTCCCCCACCTAATCCCCAACGGCCTAAACTTCATCCACTAATCCAACCTCTTGCCTTTGTAGGGGCGCGATTCATCGCGTCCCTCTTGCATTCTCCCGTTGTAGTGGCGCAGCATGCTGCGCCCATCCTCGATCCTCCATCGTAGGGGCACGGCATGCCGTGCCCGTCTTATCGCTCTTTGTAGGGGAGGGGCTTGCCCCTCCCGTTGTCAGCCGAACCCCGAAAAATGAGATATCTTGGCAGCAACATGATCCCAACCAAACCCGACGGAGGCCACGCATCATGCCAAAAACAAAAGACCCAACCACCAAACCCTCCGAACCCGAAAAAGTCGACGCCTACATGGCCAAACTCAAACACCCACTCGCAAACGTAGTCGCCGACCTCCGCAAAATCATCCTCAGCACCAACAAAGAAATCGGCGAAGAAATCAAATGGAACGCCCCCACTTTCTTCTACGCCGGAAAAATGAAACCCACCGATCCCAAGGAATACCGCCGCTATCTCGTCGTTTTAAATCTCTACAAAAAAGACTGCATCCGCCTCGTCTTCCCCAGCGGAGCCAAAGTCAAAGACACCTCCGGCCTGCTCGAAGGCGACTATGCGGATGGAAGAAGACTGGCGATGTTTTACAGCCCGAAGGATGTGCAGTCTAAAAAGAAAACTCTCGGCGCAGTGATCACCAAATGGCTGAAATTGTTGGAAAAATAATTCGCTCTCGAAGTCCAGTGTCGGGCATTCTCAACGTGAAGAGCCAACAAAACCTCGTACCAACGCGGCGATCTCATCCGCAGCGGTGTCCAAGGCGAAATGCCCACCATCGACAATATGCACTTCGGCCTTCGGCACGTCTCGGCGATAAGCCTCCGGCTCCGAAGGATCGAACGACGACTCATACTTGCCCCATATAACCAGCAGGCGCGGCTGCTTCGCGCGCATCCATGCCTGCCATTTGGGATAGTTCTCGACATTCGTGCGGTAGTCGTAGAAAAGGTCACTCTGAATATCAACTTGGCCGGGCTGGTTGATAAAGTAAAATTCATCGATCCACAAATCCGGGTCATGACGTTCCACGTTGGGATCGTCCCCCACATGCCGCGCCCGCGTCGTGGCTAGCGATAGCAGATTTACGCGCAGCGCGCTTTCGTTCGCGGCTCGATCCGCCCAATAAGCCCGCCGCGTTTTCCAATTCGCCCCCAGCCCTGTGTCGTGCGCCACCGCGTCCTGCACGATGAGAGCCTCGACCCGTTCCGGATGCGCTAGCGCCATGCGAAAACCAACGGGGCCTCCGTAATCCTGCATGTAAAGCGTGTAGTGCGTGAGCCCAAGCGCCTCCGTAAAGTGATTCATGATCTCGGCGATGTGATCGAACGTATAGGCAAACTTTTTTGGGTCCGGCCAGTCGCTGTGTCCGAATCCCGGATAGTCGGGCGCGATGAGGTGATACCGATCAGCAAGCCGGTCGAACAGAGGCCCGAACATCCGCGACGATGAGGGCAATCCGTGCAACAGGAGAAGCGTCGGCGCATCTTTCGGACCAGCTTCTCTGTAAAAGATAGAAAGCCCATCTATCTGTATCGTGCGGAAAGAAGTCGGGTATGCCATTGAAGGTTCCTTTCGTTGGGCTTGGGCCAGCAACGGAAATGATGCAAGCGTCACGGAAAGCGTCAGCACCATTCCGGAAACCTGCAAGCACCCAGCCCAACTGGGCGAGCCGAACAAACGCATCGTTTAGCTCCCTACAGCGAATTATTGTGGGACAGTGTTCTCTCGCCGACTCTAGATCGTCAGAACGACGCGGAGCTGTGCGTTGCCGCTCATCATGCGCGCGTAAGCTTCGCCCGCTTTTTCGAGCGGATACGTTTCAACCATGGCGCGCACGCCGCTCAGTTCGGCGAAGCGCAACGTGTCCTCCGCGTCTGCCGGCGTCCCCGAAGCCCAGCCTTGAATCGCTCGGCTTCCATTGATCAGCTGTACCGGCGAAACCTCAATCGGTTCAAACGCTGCTCCAATCACCATGAGCTTGCCGTTTGGCCCAAGTCCGTTAAACAACTCCGACATGGCTTTCGAGCTCGGAGCCGTGGCCAGAATCACCTGCGCTCCGCCCATCTTTAGCAAAGCCTCTGCGGCGTTTGTCGTTTTGCTGTCGATGTAAATGTTCGCTCCCAGTTTTTTTGCAAGCGTCTCGTTTTCCGGCCCGCGTCCGATGGCCGCAACCTTGTACCCAAACTTGCTCGCGAATTGAATCCCAAGATGCCCTAGGCCTCCGATCCCCTGCACCGCAACAAGATCACCAGGCATCGCGCCGCTGTGCCGCAGCGCGTTGTAAGTCGTTATTCCCGCGCAGAGCAGCGGCCCCGCTTCCGTGTCGCTCAGACTGTCCGGTATAGCCGTCAATGCCTCCACCGGAGCCACCATGTACTGCTGGTAGCCGCCGTCATAGCTGATGCCTGCGATTTTCATGTTCACGCAATTGCCAAAATCTCCGCGACGGCATTGGAGACACGTGCCATCGTGGCCTCCATGCCAACCAACGCCAGCGCGCTGACCCTTCGTCCAACCAGAGACACCTTCGCCGAGTTCTTCAATGACGCCCGCAACTTCATGACCCGGAACGCGCGGAAACTGGATGCCCGGCCACAAACCTTCTTTCGTCAGCACGTCGCTGTGGCACACACCGCAAGCCAACACCTTGATAAGCACGTGCCCCGCACCCGGCTTGGGAATCTCACGCTCAACAATTTCGAAATCGCCTCCCGCCTTGGAAATCTGTGCCGCTTTCATTGGTGCTATTGCCACTTTTGAAGTTGCCATAATGCCTCCCACAAAATCTCAATTCTAAAATTTTGGAAAATCTCAACTCTGAAAACAATCGCGAAGCGAGCGAATGTACCCGTCCATGGAGTTTGGATGCGCCGCGCCGCTGAGTGATGCATCTTTCTAAACAAATTAAACAAAAATTCCATAAGCGCTCTGTGTTGGTTACAAACCATTCATCTTCTGGCCTTCCGCCGCTCTCGCCTCCTTCATCGGCATAATCGTCGTGCTTTACCTGCGTCTTCCTCCAATTCATTCTCAGCAGCCTATCCTCAATCCTTGAATGCCATTCCGCATTTTGTCGTTCCCCGTAGGGGCACGATACATCGTGCCCTCTTGCTTTTGACTTCGCCAAATAGTGGCACAACACGTTTTGCCTCTTTTCGCAATTTGCAAAGGGCCGGTGATAGGCCTATCTCCGGTCAAGACGTTATGAAAGGCAATCCTTGATTGGGAGTTGTGATATCCTCTCGCCCCTCGAGGGCTAGCGATGGTTAAGAAGATCGCCTCTCCAATTTTCTGTCTCTTACTGGCTGTGCTGCTTGGACTGATCTCAACTGCGCTGGCCACCGACAAACGAGATTTTTCCGGCCTATATACATTGAAAGAGAAGACGAAAGATCCCCAGGTACAAAAAGGCGAGGTCTGGACTCTACGAGTAATTCAGACACCAGCCGCAATTGAGGTCACAAGGATCGGGGAAGGGCATCAGAACGTAAACAAGTTTCCTCTCGATGGCAGCGAGGGACCATACGTAAGTCCGGGCGGGCCGACTGGTACATGTAAAGCGCAATTCAAGTCCAAGTATCTGATCTTGGACACATTTGTTACAACGCGTCCGCAGGCAAATGGCCCTGCTGTGCAAATGCACACGAGAGAACGCTGGGAACTATCCCCGGATACAAAGACTCTTAAAATTCGCAGTGACGTGGATTTTCCCCAGTTCACTGGCACTTTGAACGGTTTTCAAGTCGTCGAGCCATGGTCTGAAATCTACATCCGAAATTGACTTCACTGGTGCACGCGCCGTCATGAACCTGCCCAAAGTGAAAATCGCCGCGTGGCTCAGACGCCGAGGTTGCGTCTGTGGTTTTTGCCTTTCTTTTCGCCCCCCAATCTCCGTTCAATCTCCCAGATAGCCGTTCCAACCCTCAATTTTCCGAATCATTTTGCCTGAAACTGTGGGCGAGTTCGCGCAACGGTCAACGCACGTTAGGAAAACGTTCCGTCTGTCCCCTGCTTTCCCAGGTATGCGGGATCCGAACATTCGCAGTATCATTCCGGTTTTGTCTGCGCCGAGGGCAAAAACAATGAGGAGAGTATGGTTCGGTTCGATCGTTTTCTGCGCGTTCGCCGCCACACAGGGGTGCCGGGCGCCCTCGCCAGACTGGAACGGCACATGGAGATTGAACCCGACTAAAAGCAGCTTTCAAGGCCAGGTTTTGACCATTTCGATTTCGACGGATGGTGAGTATCGCTTTGATGAAAATTCGAGTCACACTCTTCGCTGCGATGGAAAGGATCGACAGATAGGGAACAACCGCACGCTAGTCTGCGTAAAGAGCGGCGATACAGTGTTAGACATGACCCTAAAAGAAAATGGGGTAAAGACGAGGGTTACTCATGATGAGCTTTCGACGGACCGGAAGGTTTTTACGACGACGATGAACGAGTTTCGGCCGAATGGGTCCGTTATTACATCTCAGATCATCTTTTCCCGATTGTCTGGGGCCAATGATTTTGCAGGCCAGTGGCGAGATGCGAACTACCTTCAGCAGCATGCTGACATGACCCTTAGACTCGACCATCAAGCTTTGCACATCGACTATCCGAGCGCGGGCCAGCACATCGACGCACCGCTCGACGGAGTCGAGGCGGCCGTTCGCGGGCCCCGCGCTCCTGAGGAAACCACCTGTGCTGTGCAGCCTGCTGGAAGTCGCGAGTTTCTTATGGTGACGAAGCGCCATGGCAAAGTTTTCAATCAAGGCTCCCTTGAGTTGAGCAAGAATGGGAGAACTATAGCTGACTCGTGGTGGAATCTAGATCGGCCAGCTGACAAAGGCACACTTGTGTACGACAAAAGGTAGTGGCCACTTTTCATGGGGAGACGGGGACAGACGGGACGTTTTCTAGTTTTTGAATTCTTCCACAGATTTCCACAGCCGTATCAACTAAGTTAGCCTTCGCCCAACCCCTTCAATTCCTTCAACTTGCACCAGCTCCATTCGAATACCAACTCAGTAATCCATAAAAACTATTGAAAATCGGTAACTATCGTGCTATCATTTCTTGTGATCGCTGCTAATCCTATCCCTTACGTTTACCCTGAGAAACGAAGGGTTTACCCTGCTGGCACTGAGCTTGGCCGAAGTGACCGATCAGCCAGCGCCCGTCCCTGGGCCCGGTCTGTCATCCTGAGCGCGGCGAAGGATCCTGGCCTGATTGCCTCCGCCTCCGTTTCTGAACTCTGTGTACTCTGCGTCTCTGTGTTTGGCTCTCCGAATATTGGTGCTCTTGACGCCGCGTCAAGCCTAAGTCCTTTATCAGCAACGCTTACAAAAAGCACAGGGGGTGGGGACATCCCCAAGCGTCGGCAAGGAACTCGGATCGCATTCCCTCTTCCTTCAACTTTAAGAATTCAACTTTCAACTGTTTTTCTCCTAACCGCTTTAGCATCCGCACTTGCGAAAAATTCGCCCGCAACCCCTCTACAATGAACAGTTCCAAAACACAGGACTTAAAACTCTTTAGAATGAACATTTCCAAAAAAACCGGGCACGGGGCCTGCCCCCTACTGCCCTGTTCACTACACACTACCCACCACTCGCTGCTTTCTCGTAATATCCTTCCCTGAGCGTCCACCCATGAACTCCTCCCTCCTCACCGAGCTCCGCGCCATCACCGGCCCTGGCGCTGTCATCACTTCCCCCGAAGAACTCCACACCTACGACTCCGACGCCCTGACCAATTTCCGCACCATGCCTCAAGCCGTCCTTCTCCCCTCTTCCGCCGCCGAAGTCCAAGCCATCCTCCGCCTCTGCCACCGCGAAAAAATTCCCTTCGTAGCCCGCGGCTCAGGCACCGGCCTAAGCGGCGGCGCGCTTCCCGTCGAGAACGGCATCGTCATCAGTCTCGCCCGCATGAACCGCATCCTCGAAGTCGATCTCCCCAACGCTCGCGTCGTCGTCGAGCCCGGCGTCATCAATCTCGACGTCACGAACCGCGTCGCCGCGCATAACTATTTCTACGCCCCCGACCCCTCCTCGCAATCCATCTGCAGCATCGGCGGCAACGTCGCCGAAAACTCCGGCGGCGCCCACTGCCTGAAATACGGCTTCACCACCACGCACGTCCTCGGCCTCGAAGTTGTCCTCCCCGACGGCACCCTCGTCCACCTCGGCGGAAAAACTCTCGACGCGCCCGGCTACGATCTCCTCGGCGTTTTCGTTGGGTCCGAAGGCACTCTCGGCATCGCTACAAAAATGATTCTCCGCATCGTCAAGCGCCCCGAGTGCGTGCAAACGCTTCTCGCCGCTTTTCCCGATACCAACGAAGCCGGCGCAGCCGTCAGCAGCATCATCGCCGCGGGCATGCTCCCCGCCGCCATCGAAATGATGGACACACTCGCCATCCAAGCCGCCGAAGCCGCCGTCCACGCCAACTATCCGATGTGCGGCGCGCTTCTCCTCGTCGAGCTCGACGGCCCCATTGCCGAAGTCGCCTCCCTCATGGCTCACGTCAACGAAATCTGTCGCGCCCACGCCGCGTCCGAAATTCGCGTCGCGCAATCCGACGCCGAGCGCGCGCTCGTCTGGAAAGGGCGCAAAGCCGCCTTCGCCGCCATGGGCCGCATCTCCCCCAACTACATCGTGCAAGACGGCGTCATCCCCCGCACCGCCCTCCCGAAAGTCATGAGCGAAATCTCGCGCCTCAGCGCCGCAGCAGGCATCCGCGTCGCCAACGTCTTCCACGCCGGCGACGGCAACCTCCATCCGCTCGTCCTCTACGACGCCCGCATCCCCGGCCAGCAACACGCCGCCGAAACTCTCTCCGCCAAAATCCTCGACCTCTGCATCGCCGCCGGCGGCTCCATCACCGGCGAACACGGCGTAGGCCAGGACAAGAAATACGCCATGTCCAAAATGTTCGCCGAGCCCGACCTAGCCACCATGCAAAGAGTCCGCTGCGCCTTCGACCCGCTCAATCTGAGCAATCCCACCAAAGTTTTTCCCACGCCACGCCTCTGCGGCGAAAAACCCGGCGAATATAAGCCGCATCCGTCAGAATTCTCCGGCGCCGCCGACCGCTTCTGATGTCTTTCAACTGGAAAGACCGGCAATCGCGCGGGGCGGATTTGCGCACACGGTTGGAAACGTTGCGTCCTATTTTTTCAAGCGGAGGCAAAGGCGAAACGTTTTGCGCACTTTTCGATGAGTTCCTCGAAAATCGGGAACTCGGCCTTGCCCTGGAGGTGCTCTGTGATTTTCTTCTGGAGCCCGACGTCCCTCCACCGAGCGAAACTGAATTCAATAAAATTGCGGCGCTTCACGCCATCATGGAAGTCCAAGATAACTGCCTTTCGCGACTACGCGACAAACGCCAGCATTCTCTTCCTGATCAGTAGGGTCAGGATGTCGCTCTTGACATTAAAGATGTCCTTACCTACATTGATTTCATTGTGACAAAGACCGTCAAAGACGAAATTATCGAGCAAGTGGACCGCTTGGACGCTCCTCACCAACGAAAAGTCCTTGATTTCGCTCGTCGGCTGACCGAACCCACCGGAACGCCGGGACAGAGCCTCATGCGCTTTCCCGGTTCTATCGATCCGGCCGATCTCGACGCCATGTCGAGTGCCATCCAGGAAGGCTGCGAAAAGATCGACCCGAATGCCTGGTAGAATCCTTCTCGATACAAACATCATCATCGCTTTTTTCGCGGGGCAGAAAGCAGTTACTCAACACGTCTCCCAATCCGAGCTCTTTGTCTCCAGCACCGTCTTAGGCGAGCTTCACTACGGCGCCTGGAAATCAGCCCATGCGACTGCTAACCAAGCTAGGATTGAAGAGTTCGCCTCTTCGGTTTCAGTCTTGAACTGCGATGCGGAAACAGCTAGGCGCTATGGCCAGATTAAGGATCACTTGCGTTTGAAGGGTCGGCCTATTCCAGAGAACGACATTTGGATTGCCGCATGCGCAATGCAATACGGCTTGCCCTTAGCTACGCGTGACGATCACTTCGGACAGGTGGACGGACTCCGCATCGAAACTTGGTAAGTATCCTTAAGCAAGCAAATCGCCCACGTCGCCTATAAAGCTCACGTGCTTGGTGTTCCCTGTCGTTTCAACTCTAAGCGCTTCGCTCCTACCCTCGCTGCGCTCTCACGAGTTTTTACCAATCCGCTCTTCCAAAATCACGGTCACGGGATCGCCCACGTCTTTCCCTATCGCTGTACGTATGTCGGCCCTTACAGGCAGCTTATGTGTCCCATCGCCCATCGCCATAAACGAACTCCGAAATGGATGACCATCGATCTTGCCCCTGACCTTCACCAAACCACGAGTTCCAAAAAACTTGACCGATCCGGGCCAGACCACGTATGTCCACCCACCTTTAGCTTTGCTTTTCTGTAATTTGGCCCTGAATTTTTTGTTCAGCATGATTTCAAACCTTCCTCTTGCCACAGCGTCGCAGCCCCATGATGCATTCCACGCCCCAAAGTATTAAACTCACGCAAGCGCACCCGCGCGTTCCTCGCAGTCCTGTTTCCATGCTGCAAGGAGGGTAACCCTATGCCGCTCGTTGTCCGCGTTTCCATTGCCACAAAAATCTTGATGGTTGCTGTCTGCGCGCTGGCTTGCTCTTGGTTTCAGCCTCCGCTTGCTCTAGCCCAACACGTCGGTCACCCTGGCGGCGGACAGTTCAGAACTGGCGGCCGTATAGGCGTACCGCACGTAGTCTCCCCACCAGCTTCACGCGCAATTTTCTTCCGCCCCCCGACCGGGCTTCAGGGACGCCCCTTTTTCATTTTCCGCCAACCTTTCTTCAATCCCGCGCCATTTCTCTGGTCCTGGCAAGCTTTCAACTCTTCTTGGTGGCTCTACTGCGGCCCGATCTGGGGCTGGTATTCCGGCTGCGGCGATTTCTTGTCTTCTGCACCTATTACCGAACACTATCTCGCCCCGCCCCTCACCTATGCGAGTCCTGTTTACATTTATAGCCTGTACGGACAGCCGCTAGTGCAGCTCCGTCTGACGGACGGCACTGTCTACAATGTGAACGACTACTGGTTCATCGACGACCAGATACATTTCACCATGCTTGATGAGAGCGGTACGAAATCCGTCGAACAGGTCATCGCCTACGACGATTTGGACGTACAGAAAACCATCGATGTGAATTCGCGCCGCGGATTCCGAGTCGTGATGCGCAGCGAGCCCATCGAGCAGTATTTGCGAGATCATCCCGATCTCACCCCTCCGCTCCTCGAGCCTCCCCAAAAAAACTAACCGTATTCGCCGGACTGTTCGTTTCTCGGGCGAGAGAACCAATAGAATCAAAGCACGCTAAGAAACCGCGCGTCAGTGTGCCGATGGCAGCGCGTAATAACCCTGACTAGTGCGCGCCGTCAGCTTTTTATCGGTAAGATGAACCTCTATGTGGTGATACTCGTCTCGCTTCTGGTCCAGAGGTAAAGCGAACGAGATTTCGTAATAAGCCTGCGTGTCCGCGAGGCACTCTTTCATGGATCCCGTAATATCATTGCTGTTGGTAAGAGCCAGCCCGCCGCTCTGGGTCGCAATCACCTGCAAAGCTAAGTTGCCCCATTCCGCCTGGCTAGGTTTGGTGAGCCCTTTGGTGTAGGCCTCCCATCGGAAGGCGCGCCCGCCGAAGTCGGCGCTGCCTAGCGGATCGATGCTGTAAAGGGTGACCTGGCCTTGCCGAAACATAGTCGAGAGCTTCACCACGTTGTTGAAGATCCCTTGCTCTTGCTTTGCGTCCATCTGTTCCGCCACGCCTGGGCCAGAGAGGGTCGGCCAGCCTGGCGAAATCCACAGAATAATCTTGCGTCCTGGCCGGGCCGCCTCGCGTGACCCGAGCTCAAACAGAGCCTTCATGGATATCTGCAGGCGCTCGACGTCGCTATAGATTCCCCCCGCGCGACGAATCGTATGTAAGCCGAGGTTGTACTGAGCCAGCGCGGCGCTGAGTGCGTTGCCATCACTCGAGAATTCTTCTTGAACCTTGATCCCGTCATCCGTAAGGAACGCGAGAGCCATCGGATGGACGAGGTGCCCCGCATCGGCCTTTAGAAATTTGTCGATCTCCGAACGTTCGTAGGCGATGTTCGCAAGACCGGTGTTCACGTCGTCGATCACGAGCACCACCTCGATAGGCGCCTCGCGGCCACGCACTGCGTCAAACGTCAGAATGGTCTGAGGGACTTTATTATCCAGCACAGTGAAGTCTTCTTGTTGAAGACCGCTGACTGGCGGCCCGGACTTTGCAGTCACGACAACGTCAAGAAACATCGCGCTATTGTCGGGCTGCGCTGGCGCGGTTGATTCTTGGGCTGAGACTGTCATCACACAAAACATAGGGACGAGAAAGAAAACGCCAAGACGTGCGTTAATGAACATCAGAATCCTCCGTCCGACCAAGAACCGGCGGCTCTCTGTTGAAACGCTTCGCTGATTTGAATCATTGAGGCCCTACTTGGATAGACGTTAGAGGAGCTCGTTGAGTTACGATTTGTGTGCTCAGCTGTGCGGATAATCTGCGACGAACCTGCCGCTCAGAGAACTGCCACTCGTTCCAAGAAATCGTTGCTAAACGGAAAGACAGAAGCTAGATTCTCCTCACTCGCAATCCGCATTTTTGGCCGTTCGCAACTATCTGCCAATCGCTGCATGAAAAGAGCATAGAAATGGAACACACCAACCGGCAACTGATGTGGCATGGCATGTTTTTGTTTTTAATCGGGCTCCTAACTGGCTTCGCCGAGCAGCATTTCGCGAACGTACGCATGGGACTTGCTGCGCACCTGGAAGGTGTTATGAACGGTATCTTCCTGCTTGCGCTTGGAGCAGCCTGGAACGAAGTGCGGCTGTCGCCCCGGCTAAAGGCTATCGCCTATTGGACCGCGCTTTACGGCACCTATGTAAATTGGCTCGCAACGACGCTTGCGGCAGCCTTTGGTACTGCCGCACTTTCCCCAATTACAGGTGTAGGCCATCATGGACAATCGTGGCAGGAAACGCTTGTGACGGTTGGGTTCGTCAGTGTTGGCATAGCGATCATTGCTTCGTCGCTGTTTGTACTCTGGGGCCTTCGAGCCAAAGCAATCGCCTGAGTTCGCCAAGTGAAAACCAGCCCGTTCCTTATTTCCGGCTCGCCCGCTTTTGCCGGTGCTGCCCGGCGCGTGTTCCCAGAGGATATCTTGACGGCGCGCCACTGTTGTAATGTACTGAGTCTCGCAAATGCCTACGACTCCGCTCGATATCGAACACGAATTCCGCGCGATTCTGGCGCCCGATTCGCTACGCGCGGGCACCGCGGCTGACTCAGTTTGCGGCGCACAACCGCGGCTTGTTCTCGAACCCGTCAATGAACAACAACTCGCCGCAGTCCTGCGTCTCGCAAATGACGCGAACCTCGTCGTCATCCCTCGCGGAGGCGGCACAAAACTTTCCTGGGGCAATTCGCCCGCTCGCGCCGATGTCATTCTTTCCACCGCGCGCCTCGACAAGATCATCGAGCACGCCTGGGCTGATCTCACCGTTAGCGTCGAAGCCGGTTGCACCATCCAAAAATTGCAAAACGCGCTCGCTCAACACGGCCAGCGCCTCGCCCTCGATCCTCTCTGGCCCGCGCAAGCAACCATCGGCGGCGTGCTCTCGACAAATGACAGCGGCTCGCTACGTCTTCGCTTCGGCGCGCTCCGAGACCTGATTATCGGCGTGACCCTCGCGCTTCCCGATGGCACACTCGCTTCCAGCGGCGGCAAAGTCGTAAAGAATGTCGCCGGCTACGATCTCCCCAAACTCGTCACTGGTGCTTTCGGCACGCTCGCGGTCATCGCGCGCGCCGTGTTCCGTCTCCATCCGCTCCCGCGAAACGCGAAGACGCTTTCCATCACCGGCTGCAATCTCGAAGAGATGCAACGCCTCGTCCTCACCATCCTAGATTCCAAACTGGCCCACACCGCTCTCCAAGCGCGGATCGCGCAAGATGCCGAGGCGATCGTGGACATTCTCTTCGAGGGCACCGAAGCAGGAATCGCCGCGCAGGAAACCCAGTTGCGAGAACTTGCTCGTCCCGCGACATCGATCGAGGCAGCATCCACAGTCTGGGCAACGTCGCAAGAACTATGGAACTCTGCGAATTCCACCCAAGTGGCCGTGGCAAAAATCATCACGCTCCCAGCCTCGATCGCGCGTACCGTCGAGACCGTACAACGCACGGCAAGCTCTCGCAGCGCGCACTGCACATTAACGATGCAAGCCACTGGCATCGGCTGGCTGCGATTGGAAGCCCCGCCAGAAAATCTCCATGCTGCGCTTTCCGATCTTCGCTTCGACCTCGAACACGCGGGCGGCTCGCTCGCCGCGTTTCATCATCCCGCGGATATGCAGAGCATTGACGCCTGGGGCACACCCGGCGATGCTCTTCCACTCATGCGCGCTGTAAAAAAACAATTCGATCCAAAAAACACGCTGAATGCCGCCCGCTTTGTGGGAGGCATTTGATCAAGGAGCATTCGTCCATGAAAGCATTCCGTTTTGTTTTTCCTCTGATTGCTATTTTGTTGATGCCTGCTTCAAGCCGCATTGCCGCGCAATCTGCCAACGCCGATTCTCACCCCGAGGTACGCACACTCAAAATCACAATTCTCTCGACCATGCTCGCCGACGATGGTATCGGCGAATGGGGTTTTGCCGCACTGGTCGAAGCCGATGGTCACAAAATCCTTTTCGACACGGGTGCTCACCCCAACACCGTTCTTGAGAATGCGCGTGAACTGAAAATCGATCTTAGCGACGTTCAAGACGTAATCCTCAGCCACTTTCATGACGACCACACTACCGGCCTCATGACGCTGCGCCGCGAATTTTCCAAATCAAACCCTAAAGCGCTCTCCCGCGTCCACGTTGCACAAGGCATTTTCCTCGAACGCCGCGGCCACAATCCCAATCCCATGATCCAAATGAAAAAGGACTACGAAGCCACCGGCGGCGTCTTCGTCATCCACGACAAGCCCGAAGAGATTTTTCCCGGCATCTGGCTCAGCGGCCCCGTTCCACGCATCTACCCCGAAAAAAATTATCCGGCGGGCACCGAGGTCAACACCGGAACCGCATGGGTGGAAGACACCGTTCCCGACGATCAATCTCTCGTCTTCAACACTTCGCGTGGCCTGGTCTTGCTCTCCGGATGCGGCCATTCCGGCGTCATCAATACACTCCAGTACGCCCGCGGTTTTCTGCGTCCAGCTCCGGTGGACGCCGCTATCGGAGGCTTCCATCTGTTCGCCGCCACCGACCAACAACTCGCCTGGACCGCCTCGAAATTGAAGGAATACCAAACCGCGCGCATTCTAGGCGCGCACTGTACCGGAATCGAAAGCGTCTACCGCCTCCGCGAACTTCTCGGTCTCACTCGCCAAACCTGCCTCGTGGGAACCATCGGCGCCGTATATGACCTCAACACCGGAATCCAGACTGGCCCCATCGCGCGATAATTTTCAACCGAGGCTTGTAGGGGCGCAATTCATTGCGCCCCTTTAGGCAACGCTGACGAGGTGCACTCATGACTTCCGTACTTGCTTCGAAGCATCTTGAAAAATTCGCGCTGCGCTGGGTTGCTTGCTATTTGTTTCTGCTGGCTGTCGGAATTCTGTCTTCAGCTCAATCGCCCCCTGTCACGCCGCCGCCCGTCGAGCACAACAATCCTGCCGTTCTCCTCGAAACTCTCTCGTGGGACGAAGCCGAACACATTCTCACTTCCGACACCGTCGTCGTCATCGCCCTCGGCGCGGAATCCAAAGAGCACGGCCGACATCTCCAGCTCAACAACGATTTCCTCATGGCCGAATACCTCAAAAAGCGCGTTCTCGCCGCCATACCGCAAAATACTGTCATCGCTCCCACCATCAACTACAGTTTCTATCCCGCCTTTCTCGAATACCCTGGTTCCACTTCGCTCAGCATAGACACCGCGCGCGCCATGATCACCGATATCATCCATTCCCTCGCGCACTACGGCCCGCGCCGCTTCTACATCCTCAACACGGGTATCTCCACGCTCAGGCCTCTCGCACAAGCCACTGCCGATCTCGCAAAGGACGGCATCGTCCTCCGCTACACCGACCTCACCAAAGACGATCCCATCGAAAAAAAACTCCGCCAGTCCGGCGGTACCCACGCCGACGAAATCGAAACCTCGATGATGCTCTACATCGCCCCCGAATCCGTCCGAATGAATAAAGCCGCTCGCGATCTCAGCCCCAATCAGCCAGGAGGCCTAACTCGTGACCCACAAGGAAAAGGCACTTATTCACCGACAGGCGCTTGGGGCGATCCAACTCTAGCCACACGCGAAAAAGGCCAAGCCATCGTCGAGTCGCTCGTCGTCACAATCCTTAAAGACATCGAAGATCTCCGCCAAACCGCTTCGCCGCCGGCCAAATGATTTTCCTCCTCTGCGCGACTCTGTGTTCTCTGAGTTATCTTTTCTCTTTCTTTTCTTCCTCTTTCTCCCCGCAATCGCTGTTTGCCAGCAACACCGCCATTCAGTTATGTTCACGAGTGACAATGAGCAGCGTTCTTTCATGACTACCGTTCCCGAAACCAATCCTTTGCCAAGTGCCTTCGACGCGCACCATCCGCCTTCCAAACAAATTATCGAAAACTGCGTCCACTGCGGTTTCTGCTTGCCGGTCTGTCCCACGTACGTCCTCTGGAACGAAGAAATGGATTCTCCGCGCGGCCGCATCTACCTGATGAAACTCGCCAGCGAGGGCAACGCGAGTATGAATCCACAGTGGGTCAGCCACTTCGACTCCTGCCTCGGCTGCATGGCCTGCATGACCGCCTGCCCCTCCGGCGTCGACTACGGAAAACTCATCGAAGCCACTCGCGCGCAAATCGAACGCCATCATCCACGCTCTTTCATGGAGAAACTTCATCGCCGTTTTCTCTTCGCAGTTTTCACGCGGCCGGACCGTCTGCGCCTGTTGCGCTGGCCGCTGCTGGCCTACCAAAAGTCTGGTCTGCAATCGCTTGTTCGTGGCGTCGGTATCCTGAAGCTTTTTCCAAAGCGCCTGCAATCCATGGAATCGCTGATGCCTAAGCTCGGACCAAACGAGCGCGTCCCCGAAGTCACGCCAGCGCAAGGCACGCAACGCCGCCGCGTCGGCCTCCTTCTAGGCTGTGTACAACGCGAGTTCTTTCCCGAAGTGAACGCAGCGACCGCGAGAGTCCTGGTCGCCGAAGGATGTGAAGTCGTGGCGCCGAAAGATCAACCGTGTTGCGGCGCGCTAATGGTTCATGCAGGCGAAGAGACAGGAGCTCTGGCGCTCGCCAGAAAAACGATCGACGCATTCGAGCGCGCCAATGTCGACACCATCGTCACCAACTCCGCGGGCTGCGGTTCCAATGTAAAAGAATACGGCCATTTGCTTCGCGACGATCCGAACTACGCCGATCGAGCCAAAGCCTTCGCTGCAAAATGCAAGGACATCACCGAAGTTCTCACCGAGCTGCCGCCACGCGCCACAAGAAATCCCCTGCGGATGCGAGTAGCGTTCCACGACTCCTGCCACCTTCAGCATGCCCAAGGCGTCCGCTCGCAACCCCGCCAATTGCTGGCAAATATTCCCGGCCTCGAACTCGCCGAAATTCCAGAAGCCGCCATCTGCTGCGGCTCCGCGGGCATTTACAATCTCGTTCAGCCCGACGCTGCCAACACGCTCGGTGATCGCAAAGCCCAATTAATCGCTCCGCTTAACGCCGAGGTTGTAGCCACCGGCAATCCCGGCTGCCTACTCCAACTTCAATCCTCGCTAGCCCGCCAAGGCCATCCAGTTCCAGTAGTCCACACCATCCAACTAGTCGATGCCTCGATCCGCGGCAAGCCGTTGTAGGGGCACGGCATGCCGTGCCCGCCTTGGGTTCGCGCAACACTCACAAAAATTCCCGCCGCGTTCTTGTTACGCAGCTTTCCTGCTCCACGCCCCCAGAATCGCCCCCATCAAACAAAACCCAACCAGTGGATAAAACTCATTGATCGCAAACAACTGCATCGGCCGCATCTCGTACATATACGTAGTGAATGTCACCGGCCCCACAAATCCAATCCACAAAAGTATCCCCAGCGCCGCCCCGCGCGCCGCCGTATTGGCACTTCTCCAAATGCAAATCTGCGCCAAAACAAACGCAATCAGCAGATTCAAAACAAACGTAATGATGTAAGGCAGAATTGGATTCAAGCCTTGCGCCTTGTCCGCGGTCATCTGTTCCAATGCCATCCACGGTTTAGCAAACAAGGCCGCATACCACAAAGCCCCGAGTATCCAATACGCCAGGGCCGAAACAAATACGGCCGCGTAATTCGTCTTCATCGCTCGCCTCTCATTCCCATCTCTATCTCAAGAGCCCTCACCGGTATCCGCGAACAAAGAAATAAATGGTCATCGCCGCTCCCACCAAAATCACAAACGCGCGAATCCACGACTGCGGCAATTTCTGTGCATAGTGCGCGCTGGAAAACCCTCCAATTAACGACCCCGCGGTCATCACCAGCGCCTGCGGCCAAAATATCGCCCGCGTGATGATAAACGTTACTGCTGCCACTCCGTTGATCACGCCGCCCAGCAACACCTTCAGTTTATTCATCGCGTGAATGTCCGTCATGCCCATCGCAGCGAGCATCGCCAGATTCATAATCCCGATCCCGCCGCCAAAATATCCACCGTACACAGCGACCAGCAACTCAAAAATGGACGCGCCCGCGACCGCGGCATTGTTCGAATCGTGTGAGATCCCCGCTGAAATCCGTCCCGTAAGGTGTTTGCCAAACGCAAACAACAGCGTCGCTCCAAGCAAAAGCCACGGTAAAACTTTCAAGAACGTCTGCGCCGGCGTCTTGATCAAGAGAATCGCGCCAGCCAACCCGCCAATCACGCTCGTAACGATCAGCGGAATCATCACGCGCCGCGGAATGTTCAGCTTCATCCGGTAAGCGCCGCCGCTCGCCGTCGTTCCCACCCAAAGCGCCAGCGTGTTGGTAGCGTTAGCCGGTACCGGCGGCACGCCTGTAAACAAAAGCGCCGGAAACGCCACAAAGCTGCCGCCGCCGGCGACAGCGTTAATCGCTCCACCAATCGCCCCAGCGAAAAATAGGAATATGGCGTTGTGTAAGTTCAAGCCAACCTTTTATCACGATTCCCGCTCCCCACTCCAGCACGAGATCCTCGCGTCCCTCTTCTATTCCGCCAAGCCGCAGAAAGAACTGTGGCACCCTCCGTCGCGTATAAGTCATTTCTTGACAACGCGCGCCGGGCCGTATATGAACGGTGCGATTTATCAACCTTCTGCCACTGGATACCTGGCTCGCACCCTTAGCGGGCCACAGGGGGTATTCAAGAGGAAGGAATCACAACTCAGGTAAAAGTGTGTTTTGCGGCCGCTGGGACGGGCGTTCGTGTGCGCCCTAACAACAGGTATCGTGCGGACCGCGCTTCAACAGGAGGAAGCATGGCCAGTCAGGCAAATGTAATCGGAGCGGGCGGAGCTGGAAGCGACAGTATTCCGAAGGTAATTCTCGCCTCCGCAGTTGGAACGATGATCGAGTGGTATGACTTTTACATCTTTGGCAGCCTCGCCGCCGTTCTCTCCCCTAAATTTTATCCCGCCGGCAACGACACGATCGCACTCATCGCGTATCTCTCGACGTTTGCCGTCGGCTTCCTCGTTCGCCCTTTTGGCGCGCTCTTTTTTGGACGCATCGGTGACCTTGTCGGTCGCAAATACGCGTTCATCGTCACCCTCACGATTATGGGCGGCGCAACAGCCCTCATCGGTTTTCTTCCTACATTCGCTACTGCCGGCTGGTTCGCGCCGATTGCTCTTCTCCTCATCCGCGTCCTGCAAGGCCTGGCGCTTGGCGGCGAATACGGTGGCGCAACTGTGTATGTCGCGGAACACGTCCCTGACGGCAAGCGCGGCTTCTACACCAGCTTCATTCAAATCACGGCGACTCTCGGCCTTTTCGTCTCGCTGATCGTCATTCTCGTGACGCAGCAGCTCCTGTCTCCCGACGACTTCAAGGCCTGGGGCTGGCGCATTCCCTTCCTCATCTCCATCGTTCTAGTCACCGTCTCCCTCTACATTCGATTGAAGATGAAAGAATCTCCGATCTTCGCTCAAATCAAAAGCGCGGGCATGACTTCCACGCAGCCGCTCACAGACGCCTTTGGAAAATGGGAAAATCTCAAACGCGTGCTAATTTCTCTCTTTGGCGCCACTGCCGGACAAGGCGTTGTCTGGTACACCGGCCAATTCTACGCGCTCTTCTATCTCCAGACCGTGCTCAAGGTAAATGGCAAAACTTCCAACATCATCGTGGCCATCGCTCTCCTCTGCGCCATGCCTTTCTTTACGCTCTTCGGTTATCTTTCCGATAAGTTCGGCCGTAAATGGCTCATGATGCTGGCCTGTTTGCTCGCGGTCGTGACGTATATTCCGATCTACAAAGCGATGACCGTGGCGGCGGGAAACAATATCGTCACGGTGAAATCGACGAAGAACAAGGTAACCGGCGCGATTGGCTTGACGCCCATGACCACCGACGCCAACGGAGCGCTGGTGGCGGCGAAGGAAGCGCCTAGTCCAAACGTCCCGTTGCTCGTGCTCCTGGTGTTTATCCAGGTGATTTACGTTTGCATGATCTACGGACCCATTGCTGCATATCTCGTGGAGGCCTTCCCGGCCAAGATTCGCTACACGTCTCTCTCATTGCCCTACCACATAGGCAACGGCGTCTTTGGAGGCTTGGTGCCGCTCATCGGTCTATCTGTATGCGCGGCTACCGGCAACATTTATGCCGGTCTCTACTACCCCATGATTGTGGCCAGTATCACGCTCGTCTTGGGAAGCATCTTGCTCAAGGAAACTTACGGGCACAAGATCTGGGACGAAGTCGGCGGCATGAAGTAGCGCGTCCGGCCATCTACATAGCCACGAGGCG
>CAVUCM010000024.1:0-156644 GCA_963740015.1 uncultured Acidobacteriota bacterium
GCCGCAGGACTGGTGGCAGCTGCGATTGGCGGTGCGATTCTCACAGCAGTGATGAGCGGGCCGCTCGGCAGGAATGGATCGGCGGGAATGGGCGAACGGCCTGGATTTTTGTTCCACTGGTTTTGTTTCGGAACATACAGGGCATCTTCCTCAGCAGCCTGCAAGCAGCACAACGGCCTGTGGCGTACGTTTTGTCAGCCATTACACGTTTGATGGTTTTGGTGGCAGCCGGGTATTGGTTCGTAGCGCTGCACGGCGAAGGCGTGCGAGGCGTCCTGCGTTGCTGGCTGGCGGGCGACGGAGCGTGTGTGCTCATTCTTCTCGTATTTTGCGTGCCGCGAATGCAACTCCGCGTTCGCAAGGAGTTGCTCGGTCCCATGCTGCGCTACGGGTTCCCACTCGTTTGGAGCGCGTTGATGGCTTTGTTGCTGGATGCTTCCGGGCGGTATTTCCTCGCGCGATTTCAAAGCCTTGCCGAAGTGGGCCGTTACACGGTGGGAATCAAAATCACGAACATTCTTTCGATGGGTTTTCTGCAGCCGTTTGGAAACGCCTGGGCGGGCGCCGTGTTTCCCATCGCTCACCGTCCGAACGCGGCGATCACCTACACCAAGATCATGGGCTATGCGCTTCTGGTGGGCACTCTCCTTTCCGCGATGACCATCTTGTTCGGGCCGTTCCTGATTCGCATTTTTGCCGGGCGCGCCTACGTGGGAGTGCAAAGTCTTTTGCCATGGCTGCTTTTACCGGTTGTATTCCGTTTGCTGGAATACTGGAGCAGCCTTCCCATCTATCTCAAGTACAAGACGAAGTGGCTGGGCCCCTTGGGAACCGCGGGTGCGGCGACCTGCATTGTTCTGAACTATTTCCTGGTGCCTCGGCTCGGCGCGTTGGGAGCGGCAATTTCCTGGCCAGCCGCCCTGGCCGCAAGCATTTGTCTGATGACTGCACTTGGCAGGCGCTACTACCCGCTACCATTCGACCTGCGGACTTGCGGCTTTGCGGCCGGATATGGGCGCTGGCCGTCGCCGGCAGCCGCTGCACGGCGTCGCTCGATGCGCGGGCCGGCCTGGAAGCCTCCATCGCAGCCGCGGCTCTGCTCCTCTTGGCGTGTGGTTTCTATTTTCTGTGGGATGTTCGTGCCTCGAAACCGCTTTTCAAAAGGAGCGCCTATGCAGGTGATTGAACTACCCGTGTTTGTCGGCGCTCCGCTGGCAAAGTGGCGAAGAATGTATGGTTTTTTTTAACTCCACTAAAAATACTGCGAAAAATCAGGAAACGTATTTCAGGGAGATTATTTTTGTGGTATCGGGATGGCTTGGCGCTGGCATTCAAGGCGCGCAATCTCGTGACGAGAAACGTGCGATTCAAGTAAGTGCTGGCCTCGTCAGGTTTCAAATTGTCCCGGAAGGCACAATAGCGTTTCATACATGGTCAGGCCTGCGTTTCGAACACGCCGACTAGAATTCATTTTACGAGTGCTCCAGCCTGGAATGACGTTTTTCGACGTCGGCGCCAATATTGGACTGTTTAGCGTGGCCGCAGGACAAAAATACTTAGGTCGGCTTTCTGCTGTGTACGCGTTCGAGCCGTGTCCATCGACTTTAGCGATCCTGGAAAAAAATCTTTTGAAGAATGAACTCGCTATGGTGCGCACCGTCCGTGTGGCTTTAAGCGACCAAAACGGCCAAGCCATTCTGTACGTCAATGCAGAGTTGAAGGATGCTCTCAACTCGCTCGAAGACCCCAGCTATAGCGACGCGGAAGTTGTTGGCCGCGAGTTGGTGCAGACGGTTACGCTGGATGATTTTGTGGAGCGAGAAAATATTGCGCGTGTCGACGTGATGAAGGTGGATGTGGAAGGAGCGGAATTACAGGTATTTCGCGGTGGCCGAAAGCTTCTCGAACGGCCAGACGCTCCGGTGATTCTCTATGAGGGCTATAGCTGGTGCACCGCGGGATTTCACTACCATCCTGTCGAACTGATGTGGCAGCTGGAAGAGTTCGGGTATGAACTTTTTATTTTAGATCCGGAATCGGGCAATCTCCGCCCCAGGGCACCTGGCGAGAGTTTTGACGCAATGGTGGCGGCGGTAAAGAGATCGCACCCACGTTACAGCGAAATATTCCCGAACGCGGAGAAGGCATGAGGGTCGCGATCGTCAAGCAGGTGTTGGACACCTTTGGTCCGTGGTCGAGTATTCGATGGGAAGAAACGTCGCCCGAGGCTTTGTTTCGGATTTGGCCCAGCCGGCCATTGCACTGGGAGATGACTACCCTGCTCGAAGCGGACTGGTACGTCATTCCTCAGCAGGTTAGGACGGACTACACATACGACTCGGTGCTGAAGCAGCCGGGCAATGCGGACATTGTGCGAAAGTACACGCAAAACGTAATCGCCCCAGGGGACATTCCTTACGATTCGTACGACTTGGTCATCACCAACGATCCGATTCTTGATTTTCCTCGCAACTCGCGCACACTGTTCGCGTACTTTGTCGTCGAGCACTGGGATCGGAGGTATCGCGCGTCTCTTCGCCGACCGATGAGGAACGCCGACTTGTTCCTCGCGCATATGATGGACGCTTCCGGTTCGATCGACGGGCTTCCGCAGGCCATTTCGTTTCCCTATATTCGCGATCCAAAAACTCTGCGCGCATTGTTTGCGCCTCTCGAACCAGAGGAAGGCGTTTGGGCGGATTGGCGGACACTGTCGCTTTTATGCGGTGAAACCAACGGGAACTCCATGGAAGCCACGAAAAGAGCGGCCCAGCGGCTGAAGAAGCATTGCACCTTCCGGTCGCGTTCCGTTCGTTTTCCATGGGGCTTTATCACGGAGAAGATCCGCCGCGCTGGGGCGATGCCGCCGAGTTTCTGCGCGAACTGGGTCGCCAAAAATATTACTTGTGTCTGGGAAGAGGGAGCGGTGCCGGACAAGGTTTGGCGGATGCAGTGTCGTTGGGGTGCATCTGTTTCGGAGAGCAAGACAAGCCGTATCACCGGCTGCTATGCCATTCCGAGGCGCTGTGCGGCGATCTGCAAGAACTACCGAAGCGAGTCCGGCGGGTGTACGCTTCTCGGGGTTTGCAGGAAGAGATTCGCGACTGGCAAGAAAAAAAGCTGCAACGGCATTTCATCGAAGAACCTCTCGCTCTTCTGAACGTAGCGCTCGAGCGTAAGAGGAAAACAGCGGCAGGCCTGGCGGGAGCAGCGGCAGGTATCAGAAAAGTGCAGGTTGAAAAAAAACTCAGGGGAGTCAAACCGTTTACGCGAACGGCTCCCTGATGCAGGAGTGTCTTCGATGCGGATTCTGGCTTTGAATTTTACCGAGAAGGGAGTGGGTACATATCTCCGCGCATTTTATTTTTGCAGGGAACTGGCGCGCGCGGAGCACAAAGTTACGCTGGCGACGGTATCTCGCACTTCACGTTTCCGTCCTGCGATTTCCTACAAGCGCGACTGGATCGGCGAATTCAGCGAGCCGCATGGCGTGGGGCCATGGATACGGTTGATGGAGGGGCCGGCATGGGGCAACGGCTTCTTGCCCGGGACGGGCTGGGGTCCGCTCGACATCTGGGGCCGAACGCGCGAACTGGAAACCAGCCACTATGACGCTGTCTTCGGATTTGAATATCAGCCCAACGTTTCCTGGCCGGTGTATTTCACACAGCGGCGAAAACACTATGCGTTTTATTCGGACTGGTGCGACTGGTTCGGCGGCAGCTCGAACTGGTTCCGCGGGTGGAAGATTGCGCACCGCATCGATTCGTACTTGGAAGAGAAGATTCGCTTCCGGGCGTCGAGGGTGAGCGTGACGTCTAAAGTGCTTCAAGAGCGCGCGCTCGCAATCGGCATCCCCAGGGAGAGATTGGCGCACATCCCTAATGGCGCGGCAACGGAGTATATCGTGCCGCTGAGCAAGAGAGAGGCACGCGAGCGGTTCCAGCTGCCGGAGGATGCGCCGATAGTCGTTGCAGTCAGCAATGGAGATATGTGCCGCGAGATACGGATTTTTGGCGAAGTCCTCCGGCAAGCGCCTAAGTCTGTTTTCTTGCTGGTTGGAAACGTTGCGCGCCCTGCATGGGAATTGGCGGAGCAACTGGCAATCGATCACCGCATCAGCCGGATGGGTTGGGTAAGCGATGAAGATTATCCCTGGGTTCTGGGATGCGCAGATGTTTGCATCTGCCCTTTGGAAGACAGCCTGAATGACCGCGCGCGATGGCCTACTAAGATTTTAGATTTCTTGACGGCAGGCCGAGCCACAGTGACAAATCCCGTCGGAGAAGTGGAGGCGCTCTTTCGAAAGAGCGATGTAGGCGTGCTGGCGGGTTATGCGGGTGAAGAGTTTGCCGCAGAGATCGTGGCGTTGTTCCACGCACCGGAGCGGCGCCTCTTCCTGGGCGAAATCGCGCGCAAGGTCATGGTCCAGGAGTGGGATTGGCGTCTCCGGGGCATGCAGATCGCCGGAATGCTGGTGACCTGAGTCATGTTACTGGCGATTCCAATTTTTATCATCGTATTTGGCGCAGTTCTGTTTTGGGTTGCGGCCAGCCCCGCTCGCCTTATCTACCTTTTGCCGTTGCTTTTGAGTTTTGAATATCGCCTTCGCTTGAGTAGTTTCAGCTTCGATCTCTCGGAAGCGTCTCTCTTCGTTGTGCTGCTCGTTTCCCTGGTACATGCGTGGGAGGGGAAACAGATTGGACCGCTAGAGAAAATTTATCCCGAACGAACTCTCATTCTATTGCTGGCTATTCTGGCCTTTCCCGCTATTTTGTTGGAGTCCAACACGACGCATGCCGCCAGTGTCTATCGAGACCTGATGCTGCCGTTCCTCTTTCTTTTGGTCTTCTTGCAGGCGGGTGTCGACAAGAAGCAAATTCACACACTCATCAAACTCGGATGTGTCTTCGCAGTGGCCAACGCCATTCTCGGAATTGCGCAATACACCACCGGAAATTATCTCTGGTTTGCAGGGCCTGACGAAGCGGAATGGCAGACTTATAAGACCAGCTTTGCGAAACTCTCCGGTTTCGGCGATTTTCTCGGCGTGCAAAACACTTTGCCAACCGGGCTCTACACCGGCGCAAATATGTTTGCGTGCTTTCTTTCTGTGCCGCTCTGCCTCCTGACCACGCTAGCTTTCTTCGGAAGCCTCCCTAAGCGCCAACGCCTACTTTGCTTCCTGGGGAGTGTGGTCATATTTGTTTGCCTGCTGTTCACGATGTTCCGCTCCGGTTTGCTGGTTTTTGCCGCGTCGATGCTGACGGTGTATCTCTTTCTGAGCCGGCGCCGAGGTGTTTTACGTGTAGTGACGGTAACCGTACTGGCCAGCGCAATCGCAATTCTGTTTCTGACGCAGGGATTATTTGACTGGGACCAGTTTGGGACCTTCGAAGGGCGCCAGGAAATGATTTCGGATGCGTTTACTCTGATAAAGGCGCATCCCGAACTCTTATTGACTGGCGGATACACCGACCTCTATCACTTGCAATCGCGAGAGACGCAAGAGATCCACAATCTCGGTTTATATTCGATTGTTCAATTCGGCCTTCCCGCCACCTTCGTGTTTTTTTCATTCTTCATAAGGCTCTTCCGCAGGGCTTTCTACGCCGCCATGGAAGTAAAAGGACTTGAACGAAGTGTCCTGGTGGCCATTGCCGCATCCATCGGCGCAAATGTTTTTCTCTATGGCGCGACGACTATGTTGATCGACTCCGTGCAGACGACGATCTGGTTGCTCTTCTGGGCTGGGATTGCCAGCTATCTCATCGCTTACGCGTCAGCCAAAGCCACCGACTCCTCTCCTACCTTCGGTCTGCGGCACGCGATGCTTCTACAACAGGGCAATCTCTTATGAACTTGCGCCCTCAGCTTCACAAATATCTTCGTCTCTATCCTCAGTGGAGATTTGCACCTCCACGCGTGCAGATAACGCGTTGTATGGAGAGATTTGGCTCAGAGTACGGTGGCTATTGCCTGGACCGTTCGATGATTGGCTGCGACGCGGTTGTCTATTCTTTGGGGATTGGCGAGGACATTTCCTTCGATTTGTCACTTATCGAGCGTTTCGGGGTCGAGGTTGACGCGTTTGATCCTACTCCCAGAGTCAAAAAATGGCTTGCTACGCAATCCTTGCCGCCGCAATTCCATTCTCATGACGCGGGGATCGCCGGGCACGACGGCGAAGAAACATTTTATCTTCCGCCGCGAGAAAACTGTGTTTCCCACTCCATGATTCAGGCGCGCGAGTATGGGCGGGCGGCTCTGCGTTTACCCGTTATTAGGCTTTCCACCGCGATGCGGCTTCAAGAGCACAGCCGGATCGACGTTCTCAAGATGGATATCGAAGGCGCCGAGTACGCGGTCATTGAAGAAATCGTCCGAGAGGAAATACCGGTCGCACAGCTTCTCGTCGAATTTCATCACCGGCTGTCTTCCATAGGAACGGACAAAACCAGGAAAGCCCTCGCGCAACTTGAAAGTTACGGAATGAGGATTTCTTATGTCTGTCCGCGAAGGGAAGTCTTCACATTCGTAAAAGCTGATTGACCCGTGGAACTACCGGGCCGGAAGTAGCATTGCGAGGAACCGAACGAGTCGATGAAGAGAGTCCTGATTATCGAAGCGCAGATCAAGCGATACCGCAAACCGTTCTACGAGCGTTTGAACAATGCGCTTTGCAAGGAAGACGTGCAACTCAAAGTCGTCTATAGCGCTCCGTCTTCGGCAGAAGATCGGAAGAACGACAATTGCGATTTGCCGCAAGAGTATGGCGTAAAAACGAAAGGATACTGGTTTGGGAAGAGAAGGCTGCTCTTTCAGCCCGCCCTCCGCGAAGTCGCATTAGCCGACCTCGTCGTCGTTGATCAAGCCAACCGATTTATTCTCAATCATTTTCTTATCCCACTTTCGTTGTTCAAACTAAAGAGAACCGCGTTCTGGGGCTTGGGCGAAAACCGGCAAGCAGACCGGTCTCGTTTCTCTGAATGGTACAAGGAGCGAACGCTGAATTGTGTTGACTGGTGGTTTGCGTACACGTCAGGCACCGCTCGCTATTTGCAGGAGCGCGGCGTATCTCGCGCCAAGATCACGGCAGTGCAAAATTCCGTCGATACCCGAGCCATTCAAATGTGCGTGAAAAGTCTGAGTGCGAACATTAGAAGAGCGCTTCGCGCCGAGCTGGGCATCAGCCCATCGGCTCCGGTAGGAATTTTCGTGGGCATGCTGCACAAGGTGAAGTCCATCCCTTTTCTGATTAAAGCTGGAGAGGAGATTCGGCAGACCATTCCCGAGTTTCAGCTGATTGTCGTTGGCGGCGGTCCGGACGAGGAGGAGATTAGGCACGCTGCTACGCATCTTTCTTGGGTTCATTTTGTAGGGCCGAAATTTGGCGAACGGAAATCGCAGCTCCTGGCGATTTCTGACGTGTTTTTACTTCCAGGAAGAGTGGGACTCGCGATCCTCGATGGATTTGCCGCCGCTCTTCCTCTCATCGCAACCAGGCGATTTATCCACGGACCGGAGATGGAGTACTTCGAGGAGGGACGAAATGGGTTGATGATTTCGCCTGACTTGGCAGCATATGCACGGGCTGTAACCCAGCTGCTATCGAATCCGAAGGAGCTGCAACGGCTTCGCGAAGGGGCCGCGAACTCGGCCGAGAAATATTCGATGGAAGCGATGGTCGAAAATTTTAAGAGGGGAATCGTGCAGTGCCTTGCGCAGCCAAAATGGCAGGGAAGCCCGTTCAAGTGGCGCAGGGAGCAGAGCGCGCCGTGAACCGGGCAATCGTCGGAAGTCTCTTGGTCTGGGAGAAGAAGTCATGAGCGAGACGAACCGAACATTCGTGATGACGACGAGCTGGGACGACGGACATCCCCTCGATTTGCGCGTGGCGGAGTTGCTTGCGAAAAGCGGCCTCACGGGGACTTTCTATGTGCCGCGCTCGAGCCAAAAACCGGTGATGAACCGTTCGCAGATTCGCGAACTGAGCAACTCCTTCGAGATTGGCGCTCACACCTTGGAGCACGTCGCGATCGACCGGCTCTCCGACCACGAAGCCGGCATCCAGCTTTCAGGATCTCGCGAGTGGATCGAGCAACTGACTGGGAAAAGTTGTCGAATCTTTTGTTTTCCGGGAGGCAAGTTTAGAAATCGCCAACTACAGCTTGTGCGCGAAGCAGGGTATCAAGCCGCCAGGACTGTTGAGCTTCTCTCGACCGCAATCCCGCGGCGCATCAGTGGTCTTTACGTTATCCCCACGACCATTCAGGTCTTTCCTCACGGTCCCTATGCTTATGCCAAGAATGCTCTGAAAAGATTTTCTGCTCCGGTGAGGCCTTGGTTTGGAGGGTTACTGCTCTCCAGGGATTGGCTCACGCTTGCGAAGGAATTGTTCCTTCAAACCATGGCGCGTGGAGGTGTGTTTCATCTCTGGGGCCATTCGTGGGAAATCGAGGAGCAAGGCCAGTGGGAAAACCTTGAAACGTTCTTGATGACTGTGTGTCAGTGGCGAGAAGAATTAAAAGGCGCGACCAATTCGGAGCTCTGCGCGTATGCCATTTAGTCTGGAGCAAATCTCGCTACTTCTTTGCTGTCCGGATGACCGAGCGGGGATGGCTGCTTGCCCCAATGGGCTTCGTTGCGTACGATGTCACCGTTTCTATCCTCTGCTATCCCAAAACATTCTAGAACTTCTTCCTTCGCGGCCGATCATTTTTCCGGACAAGAGCGAGCTGGCGCCTTATCGAGATGGCTATGTTCGCGAATTCTTTCGGCCCACGGAAATTCTAGTTGACGCCAAGGCATGGGGCGCGCCCGAGGCGCGTTCGAGCAAATGGTTGCAACTGCGCGAGCGCCAGACCCGCGAAGTGCTTCAATTTCTTGGAGCCGGGCAAGCCGGTGCGGCTTCAGTGTTTTGCGATCTCTCCGCGGGAGCGGGCCACTGCACGTTTAGAGCTACACAAGAATATCGCTTGGTTTTTCATTGCGACTTGTCGATGGACGCGCTCGCGTACGCCAGCGCGAAGGCGAGCGCAATGCGCCTGGAAAACATTGTTTTTGTCCATGCGGACTATTTTCAGCCGCCATTTTGGAACAGCGTCCATCATCTGATTTGCCTCGACACTCTCATTCGCGGGGCATGGCACGAAGCAAAGCTGCTTCAAAGCATCCAATCCGCTCTCACGCCACGGGGAGCCGCCGTAGTGGACTTTCATAATTGGTGGCACAACCCTCTCCGGCGTTTGGGATTTCTTCCTGACAATTTTGTGGGCAACAAGAGTTATACGCGCACCGAATTGACAAGCCTTCTCTCAACTTCCGGAATCGAAGAGTTCGACACGCGGCCTTTTGTTCAGGAGGTTGATCCTCGTGGTGCGCCCGGCAAACTTCTATCACGATTTATTCCAGCCACCCGGCTGATGGTGCGTCTGGCGGGCGCGAATGCACCTCTAACGCATACTGCCTCGGACGGACAGCAAGAAGGCATGGCGTGTGAACCCTCGTTTTCCGGTTTCCTGCTCAGAAATGACCTCAGAGCAGAAAGTGACAAGTAATGTGGACTGACTACAACGCCGCTTATCGAGACGCTCTCAGCGACGGGACGTTCCTCGCGTGGCGGGAGGCCGGTGCCAGGCAAAAGGCCATCAATATTGTCGAGGTATGCCGGAAAATCCCGGTTTCCTCCGCGCTCGAGATTGGATGTGGCACGGGATCTGTGCTGCGGGCGCTCGGCAGTCTGCAATTTGCGAACCGATATGTCGCCACGGATATCTCCGCAGCCGCGGTCGAGTTCGCCAAACATTCCTGCGGCCCGCTGCTGAACGAAGCTTATGTGGGGTCGGCGGATTCGCTGCCGTTCCCGGACAAATCCTTCTCCGTTGCGATCCTTAGCCACGTCATCGAGCACCTGGAAAATCCAATTTGTGCTGTGCGAGACGCCGCGCGAGTTGCGGACTACGTGGTGATCGAAGTCCCGACCGAAAGAGTCCTTAGCAACACTATTCGCGCGCAAATTCTGGGCAAGCCGTTCCTCTCTGCCGCTGAGGCCGGCCACGTCCAATTCTGGAGCTCTCGCTCAATCACAAGTTTTCTTGAACAGGATTGTGGGCAGGAGATTTTGTCGCGGCACCGGGATTTGTTGAGCCGCGAGGTTGAGTTCCACGGAAGAAAAAGCGCGCGCAAGATCAAACCACTTATTAAAGAAGCGCTGAAGAGCGTCATACCGGACTGGCTCTACGCACAGTTGCTGACGACGCATGCAACCTTTCTTTGTCGCGAGTTCACCCGTGGTGAGAAAAAGCTGGGCGTCGCACCGAATTCTTCGGGGAAAGAAGCACATTGAAAATTCTCGTCGCGCACAACTTCTATCAACAACCGGGCGGCGAAGACGCCGTTTGCACGTCTGAAATGAGACTTTTACGCGAAGCCGGGCATGAAGTCATCGAAATTATGCGGCACAACGATGAGATTCAGGAATACTCCCTCATAGAGAAGGTCCATCTCGCTTGGCGAACTTCCTGGTCGGCACGAGCCCATCGGGACTTGCGGGACATCCTCGCCAGGGAATCGCCCGACGTCGCGCATTTCCACAACACGTTTCCACTTATCTCTCCATCGGCTTACTATGCTTGCGGCGCCGCAAACGTCCCCGTAGTGCAGACACTCCACAATTTTCGGCTCTTCTGCCCCGGTGGCAACCTCTTTAGAGAAGGCCGCATTTGCGAGGAATGCGTTTCTCATTCATTGCTTCGCTCGATCGTGCATGGCTGCTATCACGGCTCGCGACTTGCGAGCGCTCCTGTGGCAGGCATGTTAGCGGTCCACGGACTGTTGAATACCTGGGCGGAGCAAGTCGATCTCTTCCTCGTATGCACAGAATTTGCGCGCAGAAAATTTGTCGACGCAGGTTTCGACGAGAATCACATCCGCGTCAAACCAAATTTCATCGCTCCCGATCCTGGATCCAGTTTCCGCACCCGGACCACCGCGCTCTATGTTGGCAGGTTGTCGCAGGAGAAGGGCCCGCAGCTCCTTCCGGCGGCATGGTCGAAGCTGGATGAAGCAATTCCATTGGAAATAGTGGGAGAAGGGCCTTTGCGTTCTTCGCTCGAGGCTGATTGCGCGCGCCATGGTCTCCAGGGCGTGCAATTTACTGGATGGCTTGACGCACAGGCAGCAGTGGAACGTGTACAGGCAGCAAGATTTCTAGTCGTCCCCAGCGTCTGCTACGAAGGTTTTCCGATGGTGATAGCTGAAGCGTATGCGTGTGGAGTCCCCGTCATCGCAGCCGGCCACGGAGGTCTGGCCGAGATTGTCCGCGATGGAAGCACGGGACTGCATTTCGCGCCGGGTAACGCAGACGATCTCGCAGCGAAGGTCGAATGGGCGTGGAGACATCCGCAAGAAATGGAAGTGATGGGTCGGTCCGCCCGCATGGAATTCGAAACGAAATACAATGCCAGCGCAGCTCTCAATGGCTTGGAGTGTGCCTACGAATCCGCACTTGCGTGTCGTAACAAAACTGCCGGCATAAGCAGAGCGTTCGTTCCTGGTGAGGCCCATGCATTCCTGGAACGCCCAAAAAGGGCCGGCTAGATGGAAGCAATTCGAAAGTTGCTTGCTCCTTTCCACTACAAATGTCGCTCGGAGAAGTGCGATCTTTTTTTTGGCGCTCTGAAGCGCACCTTATTTCCTGAAGCCACCGTGCGGAAGATTGTCCTCCGAATTGTTCCCAATAACCTCGTCGTCTACGGATGTCTGGAATCATTGAGCTAATGGAGCCTATGGCGCACACACTGCGACACAAGGCCGCATCTTTTGAAGTCCTGGGCGTCCGCGTGGACGCGGTCCAAATTCCGGATGTGGTGTCGCGGATGCAAGAATGGATCGGGCAACGGGACACCTGTCGCTACATCGCCGTCACGGACATGCACAGCTTGATGCAAGCGCAGCATGCCGCGAGCTTCAAGAGGATTCTGGAGAAGGCGGACCTCGTGGTTCCCGATGGTTTTCCCCTTGTGTGGCTCGGACGCCGAAAAGGATATCCGCTGCGGCGGCGCGTCTATGGTCCCGAATTAATGGTTCGCTTCTGCGAACAGACGGCCAAGGAAGGCATTCGTCATTTCTTTTATGGTGGAGCGCCGGGAGTCGCGGAAGACCTCGCTGCCCGTCTGGCGGCTCGATTCCCCGGCTTGCGCGTTGCCGGCGCATTCTGTCCTCCGTTTTGGCCGTTGACGCCACAAGAGGACGAAGCGGTAAGTTCCATGCTCAATCGCTCTCGCGCGGATATTGTGTGGGTGGGCCTAGGGGCGCCAAGGCAAGAGCGCTGGATGTTCGAGCATAAGGGCCGGCTTGCGGCTCGGGTATTGGTTGGAGTTGGCGCTGCATTTGATTTTCATACCGGAAGAGTCGCACAAGCTCCTCCCTGGATGCGCGAGCAGGGCTTGGAATGGTTTTTTCGTTTGTCGCGTGAGCCCGGCCGGCTCTGGCACCGGTACCTTATTTACGGAACGGAATTTACCGCCCTCGTCTTACTGGAATCTCTGGGCCTCAAAAAGTTTTCTTAGTTCGCTTAGTTGGCCGAGCCGGTTCAGAACAAGGGAGATTGAAGACCATTGCTTGCTCAAGCCAGTGGACCATGCGAAAATAGCAGCGCTGGCTGCTCTGCACGAAAGCTTGTTGTTCGCACGCACAGTCCTGCGGCGCTATCGTCTAGGGGTCTAGGACACCGCCCTCTCACGGCGGTAACACGGGTTCGAATCCCGTTAGCGCTACCAACTCCATCCTTATCTCGTGTGGTTCGTTTCGTAGCTGCATGAGCTGGCAGTTTCCGAGTGCGAAGCTCCACGGCAGCTCGCCCTGTGCGCGCCCCTCTCGTGTTCAAGATTGCATACCTCCAATGAAACGATTGCTGGCAGTGCGAATACTCAGGCCTGAAACTTTCCGGCACCACTCCAAAGCATAGGTAGAAAACGGCTTATTGCCTCGTATTACACGTTAGCCACCCCGTACTATGAGGGTACTAGTACGGAACACTGTCCTTCCCAAAACGTGACAAGCCTTGTTCCATTTCGGACACTAGAACCATGTCAAGACCTCTTTCAGAGCTTCCAGGGTCTGAGTATTTAACTCCTTCGTTAAATACGACACCGGTCCGCCACGCACGGAACACGGCAATCGTTTCCCGCGAAGTCGCTGGTGAAACGATAGTGGTACCCATTTGCCGTGGTGTGGGAGATCTCGATTCCGTTTACACCTTCAATCCGGTTGGTAGAAGCTTGTGGCGCCTGCTTGAAAATAGTCATTCCGTAGAGGAATTGGCGAATTGGGTTGCCACGCAATACGAAGTGGATGCGAATCAGGCAATGTTAGACGTTCAGAGTTATATGGCTGAACTCCAGGAAATTGGCCTGATTTGTACGGTTTAGTAGTCCCCTCCTTCTCGGCTTGCCTTCACATAGGCACGACGCTTGAAGTGTGGGTTATTCGCATTTCAATCGAGTACTGAGAGTACTAGATTCACGGCAAGAAAGAGAACGTTAAATATGCAAGCGGCAGGATATGGGGAATTAACAAGTTTGGTCCACGAGCGGTTTCTCGGGAAGCGAGCCCCGCTTGAGGTGTCTATCGAGGTCACTCGTCGGTGTCCCCTCGACTGTCTCCATTGCTACAACAACCTTCCGATGAGCGACCACGCAGCCCGCGCTGCGGAGCTCACGTTTGAAGAGCACTGCCGCCTCCTTGACGAGCTCGTCGACGCAGGCTGCTTATGGCTGCTCTATACGGGCGGCGAAATTTTCGCGCGCAAGGATTTTCTTGAGATTTACACCGAAGCCAAGAAACGCGGCTTCCTGATCACTCTCTTCACCAACGGCACGATGATCAATGAACGCATCGCCGACCACCTCGCTGAATACCGACCCTTCGCTATCGAAATTACTCTCTACGGTGCAACGCGCGAAACTTACGAAGCGCTGACCCAGATTCCCGGCTCTTATGACCGCTGCATGAGGGGCATACGTCTTCTGCTCGAGCGAAAACTCCCCCTCAAGCTCAAGACGGTCCCCACGACTATTAACCGGCACGAAGTTTTCGATATGAAGCGGCTTGCCGAAGAAGAGTTTGGCCTCGAATTCAAGTTTGATTCCGCGATCAACCCCCGCATCGATTGCTCGCAGAGCCCGCTTGCCGTCCGGCTCTCCCCGGAGCAGGCGGTCGAGCTCGATTTTGCCGAGCCGAAACGCAAAGCAGACTACAAGCGCATGGCTGAGCAGGATCTGAGCGCGCCAATGAAGGCCGAAGCGGGTCTCGGACAAAGATATTTCTGCGGAGGAGGCATGGGCGGCTGCGCCATCGATCCTTACGGAAAGATGAGCATCTGCGTGATCTCTCACCAGCAAGGCTACAACATTCGAGAAGGCAGTTTCCTGGAAGGCTGGGAAGGACCGCTCCGCGAGATTCGGAACCAGCCTCGCACGCGCCCGTCGATTTGCGACCGTTGCCAGATTCAGTCTCTTTGCAGCATGTGCCCAGCAAACGGCGAGCTGGAGAACGGAGACCCCGAGTCTCCCGTTTCGTTCCTCTGCCAGGTAGCCCATTTGCGGGCCTACGCGTTCGGCCATGAAGTTCCGGAACACGGCGATTGCGATTGCTGCGAAGGCGGCGAGCACCGCGCAGACCTGTTGGCCGCCGCGGAACGATTGAAGAGTTTCGCACCAGACACAAGGATTTGGCTGCAAGGCAAGCCCACTTCGCCTGTCTTGAATGTTCTGCAACCCACGACTGGATGCCGCAGCGGCGGATGCAACTCCCACGCTGCGACGCTCGGATGAACGAAGAAAGACCATGAACGACGAACAAGACGTGCAGCCACTGAAGCAGGACACAAAGGGCGCCTACGAGCCGCCCAAGGTCATCCGCGTAAGCCTGCGGCCTGAAGAGGCTGTGCTCGGCCATTGCAAGGTTACTGGTGCGGCCGGACCGGTCGCGACGTCGTGCCGTTCTCTTCTCGGCGCATGCAGGACGCCGGGCTCGTGAGAGGCCGGAGACTTCAGATGCCGCCATCACAAAAGGAGCTTTCGCAATTGAAGGATTTCAACAGACCATCCTTCCCGAGCGCGACCAAGCTTTCGTATCGGATCGGCGGAATCACGTTCGGCCTGGAGGCCGAAGGTGCTCTCCTTCTGACTCCGGAACGGGAACTTGCTGCTTTCGCAGTCGAGGCCGTTTCCTGTGATGTGAACCTGCAGATCTCTTGGGCCGACTCACTCAGAGTGCCGAGCTCCACTCTGTTGTTTCATTCCGGCGGGTTATGGTCGCTCTTTGCTGAGCCTAGCGGATATCGCTTCAGCTTTCTCGCACCGATGTTGGGGATGACTCCGTACAAAGAAGCATGGCTCGATTCCGAATTTCGTTCCGGGCGCGTGTTGTTGTCCCGCCGCTACTTTGATACCGATCGCCCTGTCTATCCCCTCGAGTATCCGCTCGACGAACTACTGATGATTCACCGGCTTTCGCGCGGCGAAGGCGTGGAAATGCACGCGGTTGGGATTTCCGACGAAAATGGCCGCGGCCATCTCTTCCTCGGACATTCCGGCGCCGGGAAAAGCACGACCGCTCGCCTATGGATCGATCGCCCCGGTGTGCGCATTCTGAGCGACGACCGCATCATTTTGCGCGCTCAAGATAACCAAATCTGGATGTACGGCACGCCCTGGCATGGGGATGCAGGTATCGCCTCGCCAGATTCCGCGCCGCTCTCCGGTATCTATCTTCTGGCACACGGAGATAGCAATCAACAAATTCCGCTATCACCAGGCCGAGCGGCAGCTGAACTCTTTACACGCAGTTTTGTGACGCACCATTCCGCGAAGGGCATCCAGTTCACGCTGGATTTTCTCGATCGCGTCGCCCGCGAAGTTCCTTGCTCTATTTTTAACTTTGTACCCGATGAATCCGCCGTGGAGGCCATCTGCCGTGCGTGAGCGCAAGTCCATCGTAAAGCGGAATTCCGGGCAGTTCGCCGCTATCTGCGATGAGCTTCTTCATCGTGGCGTAAAGATACGCTTCCGAGCGAACGGCCTAAGCATGCGACCCAACATTCTTAATGAAGATGCGGTAACTATCGTTCCAGCGAAGCAGGAAGAATTGCGTCGCGGCGATGTGGCCTTGACTTGTGGCCAAGACGGTTTTCGCGTGCACCGTGTCACCGTCGCCGATAAAGCCACTGGCAGTATCGTGACGCGCGCTGACGCCGGCCAGGAAGATGACGCACCCACGAATCGCGTCCTCGGAAAAGTCACCGCCGTGGAGCGCAACGGCCAAACCTACTCATTCGCTTCAGCAACGCAGCGCTACGTCCACGCCTGCCGAAGCTTCGCGTATCGGCTCACCCAGGCTGGGGTGGCTCGCACCGCCCGGTTCGCTTCGGCTTCTTTCCTTTTCGGATTGGCGATTCTGTTTGGAATGCTGTTCAATGCCGCGCCAGCCGCCGCGCAGGCCGACCTGACAATGTCGCAAGCTCCATCGGTTTCCGTTGTCGACACGGGCGTCAATTTTACGTACACGGAAATCGCAACGAACAAGGGCCCAAATGCCGTCCCGACAGGTACGCTGGTCATTTATCAGCAGACGCCAGCCAGTACGACATTTCAGAGCATCTCGGCAGACGCAAACTGGACCTGCACCACGCCGACAGCGGGCAACTCAGGCCCAATCATTTGTACCTACAACTTGGCGCTGGCAAACGGCGCCACCACTGCCGCCGATCCTATTGTCATCACCGAAAGCGTAATTAGTGGAACGGCCGCGGATACGACGATTCTGAATTCTGCCACGGTGACTTCCCAGACCGTCGATCCCGTTCCCAACAACAACACGAGTGTCAGTACTGTACTTGTCGAGCCCGCCGCGGATGCGGATCTGGCATTATTCATGACTGCATCGCCTACGCCCGTATTCCTATCTTCGAGCTTGGCTTACACAATCCAAGTCCAAAATCTCGGGCAGTCTGCTGCCTCAACCGTGCAGGTTACGGACACGATTCCGACAGGCACCACCCTGCTGTCAGCCACCGGCACGACCGGATGGGCCTGCACAGGGACAACCGCGATCACTTGCTCTCTCACCGGCACAATGGTCCAGGGAGCAATCGGAACGATCACCATTACGGTCACAACTCCATCGACCTCCGGCCCTATTTCCAACACCGCGACGGTCAAAACAGCGACCACTGATCCCGTTTCCGCCAACAACAGTGCCACCGTGATTACCGTCGTACAGCCTCTAGTCTGCGCCACGCCAGGCAATGACGGTGCGGGCGGCACCCTGACGGGAATCGTCAATACTTACTATCCTCCCAAGGCAAATGGCACTGTCGCGGCCGGTGCGACCACCATCACGTTGGGCACTTCCTCAGGCGCGGCCAAGCAGATTGCCAGTGGCGACCTCCTGCTAATCATCCAGATGCAAGATGCCCTGATCAATTCCACGAACACCGGTGCCTACGGAGACGCGAGCCCTGGCGATCCAGCTACGGGTTCCTCGAATTTGCAAAACACTGGGCTTTTTGAATACGTCACCGCCAAGAGTACGGTTGCTGCTAACGGCACGTTGACCATCCAGGGCACCGGGTCTGGCGGCGGCCTTTTGAATTCTTACGTGGCCGCTGCATACACCGCCGGGACAAACGGGCAGCAAACGTATCAGGTCGTACGAGTTCCCCAATATACGTCGGCCATACTGAGTTCGGGTCTCGTTCCTCTCGCCTGGAACGGTTCTGTGGGAGGCGTACTTGCTCTCGATGTTGCCTCTCAACTTACTCTGAGCGGAACGGTAGCTGCCGATAGCCTCGGATTTCGCGGCGGCGGCGGATTGATACTCACCGGTGGAACAGGCGCGGACACCGATTACAGAACACTATCCACCAACGCGGCGGACGCCTCAAAAGGCGAAGGCATAGCGGGCACTCCCTACTACCTAGCTCCGGCGACGATAACCACGACGACGACCGCAGCCGTAAGCGCTGCGGCCGTGGAAGGCCTGCCTAACGGAAGCTTTGCGCGCGGAGCGCCGGGCAATGCCGGCGGCGGTGGTACGGACGGAGACCCCGCCAATAATGATTACAACTCAGGCGGCGGCGCTGGCGGCAACGGCGGTGCTGGCGGGCTAGGTGGTTACGGCTGGAACAGTTATGTTGCGCTGAACACCACCGATGGAGGTTTTGGAGGTTCTGCGTTCCCTGCAACGACGAGCGCAATCGTGATGGGTGGCGGCGGTGGTGCGGGAACCACGAATAATGGCTCTTATTATATTTCGTCTGCGAGCAACAATTCGACCTCGCTGAACGCGGGCTGCTCCGGAGGGACGACACCTACTTGCACCGGCATTTATAGCAGCGGAGGGGCTGGCGGCGGCATTGTTATTGTGCACACGGGAACGGTAACGGGCGCTGGAACGATCACCTCCAATGGACAATCCACGCTCAGCACGCTCAACGACAGCACTGGCGGAGGCGGAGCGGGCGGCACAATCATTTTCTTTGCTAATAATGGCGGGCTCACCGGACTTACGGTTAGTGCCGATGGCGGCAGCGCAGGCAGCGCATGGCCTCTCCAAACTCCAGGAGCATTTTCTGGCGAGCGCCATGGCCCGGGCGGCGGCGGCGGGGGCGGCGTGATTCTTCTCTCCGGATCGCAAGCCAGCGTGAGTGTCACCGGCGGAGCCAATGGCAACACCAACACGGTTCAAGACTCTTATGGCGCAACGCCAGGCCAAGCGGGTATAACCGCCGCGAATCTCCTGATCACCGAGACGCCTGGAACGCAGTCAGGCGCCTACTGCGCATCAGCCGACCTGGCCGTTACGAACGTGGGCACGCCCAGCCTGGTCCTTGCCGGGAGCAACATAACCTACACACAGGTAGTGACTAACAACGGTCCACTGGATGCCGTGAACGCTGTTTTCACGGAGCAGGTACCCACCAACACGACGTTTCAATCCCTCACCTTCCCTGCGGGATGGCTATGCAACACTCCCGCCGTGAACGGAACTGGAACTATCACTTGCACCAATCCGGATGTGGCGAAGTTGGCGGCGGGAACTTTCAAGCTAGCCGTTCAAGTTAATGGCTCGACTTCGTGGGGCACTCAGATTGTGGACGTTGCTGACGTAACTTCTGGAACGTCCGATCCGATTCTCTCGAACAACTCGGCTATAGCCACCAATTCCGTTACTTTGTCCACTCTGGCGGACGACGCAATCACAAACACTCCGTCTTCGACCTCGGTCGCCGCGGGAAGCAACATCACCTACACGCAAATCGTGACGAATAACGGTCCGGCGGCTTCCCCCAATACCACTGTGACCGAGAATCTGCCGGCAAATACGACCTTTGTCTCAGCAACCGGGCCAACGGGATGGGCTTGCTCCCTCATAACTACCACGACTCCGAACACCATCAATTGTTCTGAGACGACCGCGCCTGCACTGCCGTCGGGAAATACTGCGACGATTACCGTGGTGGTGAAGGTGACCGCAGGGACAGCGAATGGAACAATTATTACCAACACAGCCAGCGTTGTTTCGGGCGTCGAAGATCCGAATACTGGAAACAATAATGCGACTGCGAACGTTACTGTGGCATCTGCTACCCAGTCTGACCTAAGCGTGACTAGTACGGCTTCGCCCAATCCCGTAACCGATGGCAACAACATCAGCTATACGCAAATCGTGACCAACAACGGTCCGGCCGCAACCACAACCAATAACGCCATCTTTACAGATACCATTCCCACCAACACGACTTTCGTCTCCCTCACTGTTCCAACCGGCTGGAATTGCGGAACTCTCCCCGCTGTCGGCGCAACAGGAACCATCACGTGCAAGAACACTGCCTCGTTCGCGGCGACTGCCACAGCCAGTTTCCCACTCGTCGTCAATGTGAATCAGGGAGTTTCGCCTGGCACGCCGGCATCTCCCACTACCATTGTGAACACCGCGAATATCAATATTCCCTGCTCGGCGACGACCGATCCGATTTGCACCAATAACACGGCTCAAACGAAAGTGTATATCGCTTCAGGCACGGAAGCTGACGTCGCCATAGCGAAGACTGCTTCTCCGGAGCCCGTAAGTCAGGGTACAAACCTGACCTACACATTGCAGGTCACAAACAACGGCCCTGCGGTGGCGCAAGGAGTGACCGTCAGCGACAATCCGCTTCCCCCTGAAGTTTCGTATGTTTCCGTATCTACCACGCAGGGCTCTTGCATTTACACCGTTGCCACGACGTCGGTCAGTTGCAATCTCGGCTCGATTAGCGTGGGTGGTCTGGTCATCGTTACAATCAACGCCACCGCCAACACCTTCAGTTCTTCGACGCAATCGACCAACACGGCGACGGTCTCAGCGACCACCACCGATCCGAACTCGACGAACAATTCTTCCTCGTCCATTTCAACCATCTTGAGCCCGACCGCCGTCCAGCTGGCTTCTTTCAGCGCGATGCCTCGCCAGGGCGGCGGCGTTCTTCTTGAATGGAAAACACGCGAGGAAATTCGCAATCTTGGCTTCAACGTTTACCGCTTGGACGGCCCGGGCCGCCTGCGGCTGAATCCTTCGATCATCGCTGGTTCGGCGTTGCTAATTCGCGGCGGAAGGCCACAACACGCCGCAAAAACGTATCAGTGGATTGACACCAGCGGCACGCCGCAATCGACCTACGAACTGGAAGATGTTGACCTGAACGGCACGCGCATGCCGCACGGTCCTGTTTCCGTAGATGTGTCGGCAGCCCCACGGGCGGGCGCAGTCTCGCAGCCGCTCCTTTTGACGCAACTGAATCGCGCAACCACTCAGCCTGCTTTTATCCCGCGCCGCGGGTTACCCAGGCCATCGCCCGTGATTCCAGCTCCCGCGCCAGGCCAAGTTCCCATATCGCTGGACGGGGACGCAGCTGTAAAAATATCTGCCCAAAGCGAAGGCTGGTATCAAGTTTCGAAAGCCCAGCTCGTCGCCGCCGGCCTTGATCCTAACTCTGACGCCCGCACCCTCCAGCTCTATGCCGAAGGCATTGAGCAGCCCATGTTGATCTTGGGCAGCCAAACTGGTCCGCTTGGCCCCAACGACAGCATCGAATTCTATGGAACAGGCATCGACACGCCATTCTCAGGTACGCGCGTCTATTGGCTCATTCGCGGATCGCGCCCAGGCATGCGCATCAGTTCTATTGCGGCGGCGAACGCCGGGCTTTCCGAGCAGCAAAGCTTCCCCTTCACCGTTGTGCTGCAGCAACGCACCACATATTTTGCTACGCTGCTCAACGGCGAAAATAACGACAACTTTTTCGGCGCTCCCGTCACTTCCGAGCCGGTAGACCAGCAACTCACTGTCGCTCACGCCGATCCAAATTCCAGCATGCCGATTTCTGTCGACGTAACGCTGCAAGGCGCCACCGATCAACAAGGACACAGTGTCTCGGTGTTTTTCAACGGCGCATCCATCGGCGAAATGGATTTCGCGAATCTCGCCAATGTCACCAACACCTTCTCCATCGACCGCAGTTTGCTGCAGGATGGCATCAATACTGTCACGCTGACCGCTCTGCAAGGCGACAATGACGTCAGCGTCGTACAATCCATCGCGCTTCACTATCCGCACACGTACGAAGCCGATGCGAATTGGCTCAAAGCCACGGCCCCTGCGGGCAGTACGCTTCACATCACCGGCTTCACTAACCAGCAGATCCAGGTATTTGACATCACCAACCCTCTCGCCATTTTCCAGCTCTCCGGCACGGTTAGTCAGGAAAGCGCGAGCTACGGTGTCACGCTCGGCTTGCTGCCGTCGGCTGGACTCGAACGCACTCTTCTCGTCTTCTCCGCCGATCAGATTTCACCGCCATCGGGGTTGGCCTTCCACAAGCCTGCCGCCCTCGCCTCGCGTAGCTTTGGCAGCCAGATGGTCATCATCACGCATCCTGATTTCGAGGCCACGCTCGGCCCGCTTGTCAGTCTGCACGAGTCCAACGGCCTGAGCGTTCAGGTTGTGACCATTGACGAAGTCTTCGACGCATTTAACTTTGGCGAACGCAGCCCCTTCGCCATCCGAAGTTTCCTGCAAAATGCCCAGTCGCAATGGACTCTCAAGCCGCAATATTTGTTGCTCGTCGGCGATGCCTCCTTGGACCCGCGCAATTATCTCGGCATGGGTGATTTCGACTTTGTGCCCACGCGCATCATCGAAACGGCCGCGTTCAAGACCGCTTCCGACGATTGGTTCAGCGACTTCAAGCAAAATGGATTCGAGACCATCGCTACGGGCCGCATACCTGCGCGCACTGCGTCCGACGCGGCGTTGGTTGTCTCTAAGATTGTGAATTACGAGAAGGGGATTGCGGGCGGCGGCTCTGGCAACCAGCAGGCTCTATTGGTTGCCGATCAAAACATTGGCGCGGATTTCACAACAGCCACGAAGTTTGCCGCGACGGATCTACCATCCTCGCTCCAGCCTACGGAAATTTTTGCGGATGGCATGGATCCCGCCGTCGTCTCGCAGCAGATATTCACAGCACTCAACAGCGGCCCGCTTCTGGTCAACTACTCGGGCCACGGCTCCGTCGAACAATGGTCGTTCGCTGATTTTCTCGATGATACTTCTGGAGCCACGCTTACAAATGGCGATCAATTGTCTGTCTATCTGCTCATGGATTGTCTGAACGGCTTCTTCCAGGATGTGTACTCGACCAGCCTCGCGGAAACCCTGCTCCTCGCGCCCAACGGCGGTGCCGTTGCCGTCTGGGCTTCCTCCGGATTCACGAATCAGCCGCCCCAGGCTTCCATGAACCAGGCGCTGCTTCAGATTCTCAAGACCAATCCGTCGTCGATTGCCTCTGCGATCGTTCAAGCGAAGACAGGTGTGACGGACAACGATGTCCGCCGCACATGGATCTTCTTCGGCGACCCGGCTATGCTGCTGCAACTTACAGGATCAAGTTCCACGGGCCACCACCCGCCCGTGCGCGTGAACCCGCCCGTTGTGTTGCACCCTTAATCTTGTTTCTGTTTGCAGCCGGTCAAGCCGCTCAGGCAAAAACTATCTGTCTGAATGAAGTGGGCACAAAAAATGCAGGCGGGTCACTGCCCCGTAATCGGCAGTCCTGTGAACCGAATTCCAGCGCTATGCACCTTATATCGAATGTTTATCCCCACCAGCAGCGCTGTGAGTGATTCGACAATCCGCGCATTCTCAAGTTTTCCGCCATTCAGCGCGCGCGCTCCCGGAATCTTTCCGGCCAACTCTGACGCGATCTTTTTGGCATTCTCATCATCGCTGCATACCAGAATGTCGCAGTCGACGGGCTCATCTTTAGCGAGCAGCTCTGCCCCTAGATTCTGAAACGCTGCCGCCAAGCTAATTCCCGCAGGCAGCAGCTCCTTGGTTTGTTCGGCCGCCGACCCTTGCCATACGCCGATCATGCGCGTCGCCGCGCCGCCCACCATGGCCGCCAGTGGCACCGTCGTATCGATCACCACCGTCCCGGGCTTCCACACGCTCTTCAACTGTTTCAAAAGCGCCGCACATCCGGAAAATGGAACCGTCAGCACCACCACGTCGCATTGCGACGCGACAGTCTCGTTGTCGACTCCGTCAATTTTCGCCGAGCCGCCGATACGCGCCCGCAGTTGCGCCGCTGTCTCCTCCGCGCGCTTCACATCTCGTGAACCGATCACGATTTCTTCGCCAGCCCGCGCCCAGCGATACGCTAGCCCCGATCCCTCCGGCCCCGTCCCGCCCAAAATCCCAATTTTTCTACTCATAGACACATTTCCTTGCCACGCTTATTTTCCAGTTGCTCCCGACGGAAGCAGTTGCAGTCTTGTCCGTCTCTGCCCCTGCTCTCAACCATCAGCTCTGATACGATAGCTTCAGCGACTTCTTTTCGTATACCCGGAGGACGGACGAGAGCAAACGATATCACGCAACGCAACGGTCCTACGATGGAAACTACAGGTCGATCAGAACTCTCGCAAGCGCAACCCGGGCAGCGCACGGACCCCGCCCAGGAAATCCGCGCCCTCCTTTTGCCTATCAAAGATTTGCGAAACGCTAAGCAGCGCCTGGCGGGAGTGCTGACACCTGAAGAGCGCTTCAGTCTCGCGCGGGCCATGCTGCAAGACACGATTCTTGCCGTGTCCCGAGTTCAGCGCGCGGAAAAAATATTTGTCATCACGAACTACGAGCCCGCAATGGAAGCCGCCGCAAAATATGGCTGGGAAATCTTGCGCGAGGATCACCAAGTCTCGGAAAGTTTCTCGGTCGATTTTGCCTCGCGTGTTTGCGCCGAACGCGGAATTGCTGCGCTTCTTCGCCTGCCGCTGGATCTTCCCCTTATCCAGCCGTGTGACATCGACGAACTGCTGGCCATCGACTGCTCCACTCCGGCAACAGTCATAGTGCCTTCCCGAGACGGCACGGGCACCAACGCGATTCTTCGTGCGCCGCCGGCGCTTTTCCCCTCGCATTTTGGGCCTAACAGTTTTGCCAAACACTGCAGCGAGGGAGAGCGAGCCGGTGCAAAAATTATCGTGCGGCGAAATGAGCGGCTGGAGATGGACGTGGACGACGAATCCGACTTGCGCGCTCTTCTGCGCCACGATTTAACGCATACTTCGACAGGAAAGTGGCTGCAAGAAAGCGGCGTCGCCGCGCGTTTTAAGAATCGCGCAGCTGCAGTCTGAATACTAGGCCAATAATTTAAGCGGGTTTTTCGAAATTCAGCGAGTCCGGCGGCACTTTATTGCTCCGCTACCGCATTTCCATCGCGCCCCACACCCAGCGCATCAGCCACTCGATTGATGTAGTTGAACCACGACGCAATCAGCGTAATTTGCAAAATCCCGCGGTCGTCGAAACCGACCGCCCGCAGCTTCGCGTGATCTTCTGGCCAAACCTTTGTCGCGTCCTTCGTCAGCTTCACCACATAGTCCAGCATGGTGCGGTCCTGTTCACTGATCGGCGCGGTCCGGTAATCCTTTTTCAGCGCTTCCACCATCTCTTGATCCAACGTCACCCTACGCAGAAACTCTGCGTGAGATTCGATTCAATAGTGGCACCGGTTCGTCACCGAAACCATCGTCGCGATCATTTCATGCTGATGCCGTTTCAACGGCAATTCCGGAGACATCAAAGCCCCGAATGTGCTGAACGCATGAAAAAGCACGTCCGGAAACAGCGAGTGCGAGCCCACAATGCTCTGTTCGACTCCAGCAAAAACCGTCGGCACCGGCATCGCATATTCCGCTGGATAAAATTTCCGCTCCTCTTCAATCGCCTTCTTGACGCTGTCGTCCTCTTCCATCCGAACCGTCTTGATCCAAGTCATTTGGGCAGCTCCAAAAAATTTCGCAACAAATCAGTGTGAGGGCAGCGTTCATTCTCGCAAACTCACCACCGTAAATAAAGGCGGCCGGATGCTGTGCTGGCATCCGGCCGCGGGTGCTTTGGGGTGCCTCCACGTCGCCTAATCTCGGTAAGGTGGAAAGCAGTTGCTTGTTGTGCTCTTTATAGCGAGCACCCGATAAACTAGCAATAATGCAAAACGATTAGAAACGCTGCTTATTTTTCAACTCCTTTAGTTTCAATGAGTTCGTGTGTTTTGCCAGTGGCCAAGTTCTTATACTCCTCATTCCTCCCGCTCGGCCACTCAATGGTCACCCGCTCAATCTTCTCGCTTTTTCCAACTCCAAACGTCACCGGCAGCTCGGACTGCGACAAATAGCTAGACCCTCCATGGACCATTCTCCATTGGCTCTGCGCGCCGTTTCCCTCAGGGAAGATCCGCACAATGGCTCCAATTGCGTCGCGGTTCGATTTTGTTCCTGTAAGCTGAAAACGGATACTGCGATTTCCGCCAGTCTGATCGTTTCGAAATAAATACGCCGGCCCATTATTCGTTGTAATCAGCAAGTCCAGATCGCCATCGCGATCGAAATCGCCATAGGCAAGCCCGCGTCCCACGATCGGAGTGTCAAAACCGCCGCCAACTTCTCGCGCAACATCGCGGAATTTTCCAGCGCCCTGATTCAAAAAAAGCTGCGGCGGTTGCGCATAGCCCACATTCCCGCGAATATTCCGCACCGTCTCGTCGATGTGCCCGTTCGCAACGGCCAGATCCAGCCAGCCGTCCAGATTTGCATCAAAAAAAGCACATCCAAATCCTAGTGTGCTTCGAGTAGCAGCGCCCAGCCCAGAGGCCACGGCAATATCGTCATAAGTTCTCGTGCCAGCGGGCCCAGCGACCGTGGAATGGTATAGACCGATCATTTCGTTATCGAAGTTCGTGATGGCCACGCCCGCTTTGCCGGAGTTTTCGAAATCCCCCGTGTCGACTCCCATGCCAGCCCGGGCTTTTCCTTCCGTACTGAAAGCAATCCCTGCTTCCACCCCAACGTCTTTGAATTTTCCATTTCGCAAATTTTTGTAAAGTTTGTTCGGCTGCGTGTCGTTCGCCACCAATAAATCCGGCCAGCCGTCTTGGTCAAAATCAAACATGGCCACGCCCAGCGATCTTGAGCTGCTGTCAAAGATTCCGCTCGAAGCGGTCACGTCCTCAAACGTTCCGTCTCCCCGATTGTGAAAGAGCCAGCAGGTGTCCCCGCGATACGCCTCCGGCGTGCAGTAGGATTTGTGCGTCCCATCCAAACTGCAAAAAACATCCTGCTCAGGCGACCAGCGAACATAATTGCAAACAAAAAGATCCAATAGCCCATCGCGATCATAGTCGAACCACAGTGCCGACGTGCTCAATGCTTGCCGACCCAGCAAACCGCTCACTTTGGTAACGTCGATAAAGGTCCCTTTGCCCGTGTTGCGAAAAAGTCGGCTCTGTCCAACACAACTGATGAATATGTCAGGAAAACCGTCGTTGTTGTAATCGCCGACGGCCACACCCATTCCATACAGCTCAATATCGAGTCCCGCTGCTTTGGTCACATCGCTAAACGTTCCATTGCGGTTGTTACGGTAAAGCTTCAGCGTCGATCGTTGCCGCGTGTGGCCCGGCCAGTCCATCCCGTTGACCAACAAAATATCTTGCCAGCCATCTCGGTCGTAGTCGAGGAAGGCACAACCCGATCCGAGCGTCTCCGGTAACAGCTTTCCGCCGTACGCGCCACTGTTGTGCTGAAACTGAATCCCAGCCGCCGCGGTTGCATTTGTAAGATGAAAACCAGGATCACTGCGCGTCTGCGCAAATATCTGTGCCGGAGAAATCGCTGCACCAATCCCCGCCGCGCACGCGTTCATTAAAAAATCGCGCCGCCTCAAGGCAGATTCACCAGACCATTTCGGATCGCATAAACCACAAGCTCCGCCGTCTTGTGAATACCAAGCGTATCCATAATGTTCGCGCGATGCACCGACACCGTATTTGCGCTCAGGTTCAACTCTTCTGCGATTTCCTTGTTCGATTTTCCTGCGACGATGCGCTGTAGCACTTCGAGCTCACGCGGCGTCAAGCCCCCTTCGCGCTCGCCCTTCAGCGCAGCTGGACGCGCCACCTGAGGATCGAGCACCTTCTCGCCTTTTGCTACCCGCTTGATGGCGTTAGCAAGATCGAGGTCCATCGCGTTCTTCAAAATGTATCCGCGTGCTCCCGCGTCCAACGCTTGCCGCACCAGCGTGTCTTCCGAATGCATGCTTAGCATCAATATCGCCGTTTCCGGCCGCGCTGCGAGAATTTTTCGTGTCGCTTCCAAACCGTTCATCCCAGGCAAAGCGCAATCCATCACAATCACCGCCGGCCGTTCTTTCGCCGCCAAGCGCACCGCCTCCTCTCCGGTGCTCGCTTCGCCCACCACTTCGATCTCCAGATCATCTTCCAGAATCCGCCGGAATCCGTGGCGTACCAGCGCGTGATCGTCCACCAGCAAAACTCTCAGCTTAGCTCCCATGGGTCTCGACTTTCTGGCGCTCGATTCGCAGACGAACCAGCGTACCCCCGCTTGCAGGCTGCAGAAGTTCCAGCGTGCCGCCGATTATCTCCGCTCGTTCGCGCATCGCCACCAATCCAATCCCCCGCCCGTTTTTCTCCGCAGAGATTCCTTTTCCATGGTCTTCCACTTCCAGTTCCAACTCATCGGACAAGAACTTCAGCCGCACCCACGCTTCCTTCGCCCCCGAATGCCTCCCCACATTGTTCAGTGCTTCTTGCAATACGCGATAAACGTGCACGCTGGTGGCTCCATCGAGCGGAAACGCTGTCCCCGATTTTTCATAGTGCAACGCAAGCCCCGTCTGCCTCTCCACCGTCGGAATATACCAGTCCAGTGTGCTTACCAGCCCAGCTTCCTCTAGCAGCACCGGATGCAGCGCCTGCGAGAGGCTGCGAATATTATCCAGCGTAGTCTGCGCGATCTCGCGCACTTCCTGCACTTCTTCCCGCACTTTTGAGCCGGGCGGCAACTGGTTTCCCGCGCGGCCCAGCAGCGCTCCAATCGCCGTCAAAACCTGTCCGAACTCGTCATGCAGTTCGCGCGAAATATGCCGCAATGTGGATTCCTGGGTTGAAATTAGTTTTTGCGCCAGCTCACTGCGCTGTTCGGAAAGCGCCGCCAATCTTGCAAAAATAATCCGGTTCGTGCGAATTAAATACAAGCTCGTCAGCACGATCGCGATCAGCGTCGCTCCCAAAAATAAATAGAGCTGCCGTTGTACGCCGTCGTAAATCTGCGCAATGCGTCCCGCCGCGCGTTCCTCACCTTCGTTGTTTTGCACCAGCAATCGGGAAACAGCTGTGCTCAGCGATTCCTGCCGAGCCTGCAGTGTCTGCCGAATTTGCTCACGCGCTTCTTGTTCTTTTCCCGTTGCCGCCAGAGCAAACATGCGATGCACTGCGTCCCAGAATTGCGCAACAGACTGGGTGAGATAATTTCGCTGCTCTTCCGTGCGATTCGTACCGGCCAGTTGTTCTTCGAGATGCAGTGCCGCATCCAGATCTTCACGCATCCGCTCGAACTGCGCTGACCATGCTGTCAATGGGTATGGTTCGCTCGCGTCTTGCATGTCGCGCATCGCCAGTCCCACTGAATTCAAATCATTCTGCACGCGCAAAAGCTGCAGAGAATCTCTTCGGTTCCGGTCGACCATTTCGCTCTGCAATTTTCGCAAACCGGAAAGCTGCACCGTAATGTAAAACGAATACGCGACCACGGCGGCGAGCGTGATGATCAGTCCGAAAAGAAGCCCGGTTGTCGGCGAGCGCTGCGCGGTCGTTTGCACGAAAAGAGGATACCTCAGGCAGCCGCTTGGCGCCGCACGAGGAGCAGCAGAAAAACCATCGCCACGGCGGAGAAAAGCGGCACAAGCAACCCGACGCGCAAACCACCCGCATGTGCGGAAACGAGGCCCACGAACCATGGAGCGACAGCGGACCCAATCGATGACATGGAAAACATAAGCCCGCCGAGACGCACCGCTCTTGCTCCGTACCAGCGCGAAAGCCATGTAACGTAAATAGGAAAAACGGCGGCGCAGCCTAGACCTGCGATAGCTGCGCTGGCAAAAGCGATTTGTTGAGTAGCGGCGAGCACGAAAACCGTGTTCGCGATGATAACCATAGTCAGCGCCGCAATCACCAGGCGATATTCACGTACGCGTGCAAGAACAAAGGGGGCAAACGCCCGGCCGGACAAAAGTCCGCCATAGAAAAACATCGGCGCCAGCGTGGAAATGCCTTCTCCGCCTCCGGGAAGCCGCTTGGCATACGCAGCGGCCCAGCTTCCGAGGCTGACTTCCACTCCCACGTACAAGAAAAACAGTGCCGCAAGCGTGAGCGTCGTCGCCAGCCCAGGGCTAATCACCGGCGCACTTGCAGACGAATCAGACGCCGTGTGCTTTGCTTCCGGGAATCTCGCAAAGAGAAATGAAAATGCCAAAAGGCCGCCGACTCCCGCGAAGAAGTAAAGAAATGTGGGGAGAAGTCCGTTTTTCAGCGCGAGTAAAACCAACGGAGAGCAGGAAACGGCTCCCGCTCCCCACGCGAAATTAACCAGGCTCACAAGCGAAGCGCTTCGCGGACCACCAATTTCTGCCACCGCGAGATTTGTCGGTGGCACCACCAGTCCGTAACCAACTCCCAGAGCCCCCAGAGCGAGCTGGACGATAGTCATTGAAGATGTGTTGACCGACGCAAGGCCCGCGCCGATCATCAGATAACCAAGAACGAGAGAAGTTCGCGCGCCCAGGTAATGCGTAATCAGGCTGGACAACCAAACTCCCGCAAGCGAGCCGGAAAACTCGACGGCCAACAAAAGGCCAGCCTGCGAATCGTTGAGAGACCAGCGCGCTATAAACTGTGGCATCAGCGGGCCCGTGAGCGTGATTTCGAGGCCGGTCAGGACGAACCCGGCGAAGAGAAGCACCAGCAGGTAGCGCTTGCGAGCTGCTGCGTTGATGGCGATGGCTTGCGTGGTCACTGGTTATCAACCATTTTGCAGGACTGCAGCGCCGCGAGCAACTCGGCGTTGTTCTGCGGCCTTTTCGCGCCTGCGCAAAATGTAATCCGTCCAATTCAACGCATAATATTTCCAATCCACGATTCTTTTTCTTCTGCTTTCAAAGACTAGTCGCTTGCTTAAACGATGCGATAGTATGAAGCGCCTTTTGCGTGCTTCCTTAATCGCTACACTGGCGCTTTTGTGATCCATTGTTGGATGCTTTCATGATTGAGGTAGGACTCATCGGATTTGGACTTGCCGGCCGCGCGTTTCACGCACAGGTGATTCGCGCCGTGCCCGGATTGCGGCTGGCGGCGATTTTGCAGCGTAACGGCAACGAAGCCGCTGAGCAATATCCCGATGTCCGCATCGTCCGCACCCTCGAAGAACTCCTCGCTATCAAAGAAATTCGCCTCGTCGTCATAGCTACGCCCAACGATTCGCATTTTCCGATCGCCCAGCAGTGTCTAGCTGCGCAGCGCGACGTGCTCGTCGATAAGCCGTTCACGACAAGTCTCGAAGAGGCGATCGCGCTCGTCGAGTTTGCGAAGAAACAAGGCCGCCTGCTCACCGTGTATCAGAACCGTCGTTACGACGGCGATTTTCAGGCCATCGTGCAGCTCGTCGCGAGTGGGGTGCTTGGACGCATCGTTCACTTTGAATCAAATTACGATCGTTTTCGCCCGCTGCTCAAGCCGAATGCCTGGCGCGAACGCTCCGGTCCAGGCACTGGCATCTTTTTTGACATTGCGCCGCACCTCATCGATCACGCGCTTCTTCTCTTTGGTATGCCAGAAGCGCTGACGGCCGACATTCGCATAGAGCGCGAAGGCGCCATCGTGGATGATGCGTTCGACCTCGCTTTTCATTACCCGCACGGCCTGCGCGTGGATTTGCGTTCCTCCATTTTGGCCGCCGCAACTCGCCCGCGTTTTATTCTTCACGGAACCCTAGGCGCGTTCGTCAAGCAAACCGTCGATCCGCAAGAAAGCAACCTACGGCGCGGTTACGTTCCCACGGACACGGCGTGGGGCGCGGAGTCGGAAGAAAATTGGGGCCTGCTGACTCTTTCCGAGAACGGCGCACTCACTCAGCGCCGACTTACCTCCGCCAACTGCGATTACCGCGACTTCTATGCCAATTTGCGCGACGCCATTCTCGGCAAGGTCAAGTTGGCCGTCAGCACAGATTGGGCGCTCGACGTGATTCGCCTGCTGGAACTGGCGCGCCAAAGTAGCAACGAGCGCCGAACCGTTATCGTTCCTGCCACAAATTGAGCACCCCGCTTCAGCACTTCTCGCAGGATGCTTGCTGCGACAACAAGACTTGCGCGGGTATCCATTTTCCAAAGGTAACCGGCGGCTCTCGCGTATAATCGAGTTTCGTGGAAGCGGGAGGAACGCAGCGGTGGCATCCGTCATTGAACTGGCACCCTCAATTCTGTCTGCAAACTTCGCTCAATTGGGCGCCGACGCGAAAGCGGCGCTCGCGGGCGGCGGCACGGTTTTGCATCTCGACGTGATGGATGGGCACTTCGTTCCGAACATCACTATAGGGCCGCCTGTCGTTGCTTCCCTCCGCAAAACGATTCCGGATGCAACATTTGATTGCCACTTAATGATCGAAAATCCGGATGAGTTTATTCCCACATTTGCGGAAGCTGGCGCGAACTGGATTTCTGTTCATCAGGAAGCCTGCGTTCACCTGGACCGGACGCTGCATCTGATTGAGTCGCACGGATGCAAACCGGGCGTGGTTATTAATCCGGCGACTCCAGTGCACATGCTCGACGAAGTGCTGGATTTTGTGCACCACGTTTTGGTCATGTCCGTAAATCCGGGATTTGGCGCGCAACATTTCATTCTCAATTCGCTCAAGAAGGTGGAAGCTCTCGCGCGCATCCGCGAGTCACGCGGCCTGGAATTTCGCATTGAGATCGATGGTGGCGTCGCGCTTGATACAGTCGGCAATATCGTTCGCGCCGGGGCGGAAATTCTCGTAGCCGGCAATGCCGTGTTTGCCAAAGGCGACATTCGCGAGAACGCCAGCGCATTATTGGAAGCCGCGCGCGCGGCTGCGACGGCCAAAGGGCGGAAGCGGCGGCTCGTTCGCGTTTGACGGTCCGCGTCAGCAGCACTGGCTGGCGTAGACAAAACGAGCCTTTCTCGCCGTCTGCGTTTCCCGTTCGTGGGACTCTACTGTTCCTCGTAATTCCAGGTTAGCCCGCCATCGACCACGAAGGTCGTTCCCGTCACATAGCTGGACTCGTCTGAAGCCAGGAATGCGGCGATGGATGCGACATCTTCTGGTTTTCCTAGCCGGCGCAGCGGAATATTCTCCAATAAACCCTTCAGCTTTACTGGATCGTTCAACAGGTTTTTGTTGATGGGCGTTTCGATCGCGCCGGGAGCGATGTTGTTGATGGTGATGTTGAGAGGAGCAAGCTCGATCGAGAGATTACGCGTGATCATTTTCAGGCCGCCTTTGCTGGCGCAGTAAGAAGAAAAATGCGGGAAGGGAAGCTCTTCGTGGACGGAGCTGATATTGATGATTTTTCCGGGGCGCTTCGCCTGCATCAGGTAGCGAACCGCCGCTTGGGTCATGAAAAACAGACCCTTGAGATTTACGTTCAGGACAAAGTCGTAGTCCACTTCGGTTACGTCCCAAAAATCGGCGCGCTTTTCGACGCCAGCGTTGTTTACGAGGACATCTAGTTCGCCGAGCTGCGAGACCGTTTCGGCAATGAAGCGCTGGCCGTCGGCGAGCTTCGAGACGTCAGCTTGAATGGCAACTGCTCGCCCGCCGCCGGCACGCAGGCTCTCTGCAACGCGCTCCGAGCCGGCTGCGTCCGAGCGGTAGCAGATCGCCACGGCTGCGCCTTCCTGGATGAACCGCTGCGCGATTCCCAGGCCGATGCCCTGGTTTCCGCCGGTGATGGCCGCTACTTTACCTTCCAAGCGTTTTGACAAGAGTCACTCCTTTGCCCCAAGAGGGCAATTCCAAAATGGAACGCCGATGAGAGTAACACTTGGATGTTGCAGGCCCGTTTCTGGGCTGCGGAAAAGAGTGGGATAGGTGCCTCCACCCCTGTATTTCTGAAACTGCGGATTCTAAAGGGTTTTAAGTCCTTTGTCTTGAAACTGCGAATTCTAAAGGAGTTACGGGCGAATTTTTGGTAACTGCGGATTCTGCGGGACTTAGTGGCTATGACAGAGTTTTCTGTGACGTTGAGGAAGGGGGTGGAATATGGATTTTGACGCAGAGTGCACAGAGTTCGCGGAGAAGAGGAGGAGAGGAGGAGTGGATTGATCGTTGTGGCGACCGACATCCATGAAACGGGCACGACGTGTCGTGCCCCTACGGGAGTTGCTGCGGTTTCTAGGTTGAAGATCGGATTAATTTGGGCGGAAGTAGGCTTCTACTACCAGGTTTAACGCGGATTCGAGGCTTAGGCCGGCGGTGATAAGCGGCTTGACCCAGAGGCTGTGGAAGCGTTCGGGGTGGTTTTCGGACTCGGTGAACAGGTGGTCGAGCGCTTCGAGCTGCCAGCGGCGCTCGAGGTCTTCGCGCGTGAGGCGCTCGCGGAATTCTTCGACTCTAGTCATGGACTCTTTCTTGCTCGTTTCGTTGCTCATCGTCTGAAACCTTCCATTATTTGATTCTCTAAGCTGTTTTCAGGGTACGCGGTCGTTCCTTGTTTGTTTCCAGGCATGAACTAAGCCAAAGGGTGGTATGTGGTGGGAATTCAGTTATTTCTGCTTCGGCCGCCACTTCTGGTCCGGTGACGGCCATTTCTGGCCGTCACCGGCGGCGGAAGCGAGGTGCTTGATTTATGAGCGAAAGCTAACTAAGCAGCGATAAAGAGTGTTCTGCCTTCGCGATTTACGAGGAGCAGGGGTTCTTTGCCGCTCTGGCTGATTGCTTTCTGGAACTCAGAAACGTTGCTCACGGCCTGGTGGTTGACTTCCTGGATGACGTCGCCCTTCTGAAGGCCGGAGTCAGCCATTTTGCTGGCGGGGTCGATGTCGGTGACAACGACGCCCTTGGTGGTCGAAGGAAGGTTCAGCTCCTGCGTGATGTGAGAGTTCAGGTTGCTGACTTCCACGCCTTCCAGTGCCTTGCTGCCGCCTTCTTGGTCGTCATTTGAATCGGCCTTGGCAGATTCTGTCGGCATTTCGGCCAGCTTTACGTTCGCGTCGCGCTCTGTGCCGTTGCGGAGCGTCTTGAGCTTGAGTTCAGTGCCTGGCTGCATCATGGAGATGCTCATGCGGAGCTGGTTGCTGTCGGTGACGGGCTTGCCGTTGATCTCGAGAATGATGTCGCCTGTCTTTATGCCCGCTTCCGATGCCGGGCTGTTGGGGGTGACGTCGCCAACGACGATTCCTTGCGAGTCCTTCTCGCCGAAGGCTTTGGCCATGGCTGGAGTTACGTCCTGCGGATAGATGCCGAGATAAGCGCGGGTAACGTGGCCGTTCTTCAGGACCTGGTCCATAACCTGGCGAGCTAGATTCGCCGGAATGGCAAAGCCGATACCCTGGCTGCCTCCGGAACCGTGGGAGATGATCGCCGTGTTGATGCCGACGAGTTCGCCGCGGTCATTGATGAGCGCGCCGCCGGAATTGCCTGGATTGATTGGGGCGTCGGTTTGGAGGAAGTCTTCGTAGGCTTCGATGCCGAGACCGCCGCGGCCTGTGGCGCTGATGATGCCCTTGGTGACGGTTTGGCCCACGCCGAAAGGATTGCCAATAGCCAGGGCGACGTCGCCAACCTGGACTTTGGAGGAGTCGCCGATGGTAATAGGCGAGAAATTCCTGCCGTCAATTTTCAGGATCGCGACGTCGGTCTTCGGATCAGCGCCGACGATGCGTGCCTGGAACTCGCGCTTGTCGGAGAGCGTGACGCGAACGTCCGTGGCGCCATCGATTACGTGATTGTTCGTGAGGATATAGCCCTCGGGGCTGACGATTACGCCTGAGCCAAGCGCCTTCTCTCGAGAATCTTTGGGAGCCCGGGACCCACCGTCGCCGTCCTGTCCAAAGAACTGACGGAACATCGGATCCATAGGCATTTCTTCCGCGGATTCGCGGCGGTTGTGGACGACTTTTGAGGAAGAAACGTTGACGACGGATGGCAAGATTTCTTTTACGAGGGGAGCGTAGCTACTTTTGCTCGGCCCTTCGTTGGCGTCGGCCAGCTTTAAGGTGGCAGGGGGATTGGATGATAGTGCCTTTTCCGTAGCGTGGCCCAGGCCCAAGCCTGCCACACCCAGTACAAAGCCGAGGCCGAGGACTGCCGGTCTAGACTTGAGCAGAGATTTCGCTGAATTCATTTTTCTCTCCTGTTTCAAATGCGATTCGCAGCAACCGACCAGTCGGGTGGTAGCGGCGGTCTTCAGTGCCACTTAATCAGACGCCTTCGTGGAGGAGGTTGATTCTCCCTGGTAGCCGGGATATTGGGAACTGTGATTGGGTAGAGGGAAACGAGGCGTGCGGGAACAGGGAAAGAGACAATGCTGTATCTAGCACATATGATGGGACTTAGGAAATAATTCCTCGGCGTACAGCGAAGAGAATCAGTTCCGGGATGCCGCGCAAATTGAGCTTTTCCATGATGTTCGAGCGATGAGTTTCGACAGTGTACACGCTGAGATTCAGGAGGTTAGCTACGTCTTTATTGGATTTGCCTTCGGCGACGAGTTGGAGGATTTCGCGTTCGCGTGGAGTGAGCAAGTCGTAGGCGTCTTCGGCTCCGCTGCGTTTGAGTTTGCGGACGTAGTCGTCGAGAAGAACTTTGCTGACCGCGGGACTAAAGAATGATTTGCCGTCGGCGACGGCGTGAACCGCTTTGATGAGGTCGGACTCGGCGGAGTCTTTTAGCAAGTAGCCTTTTGCGCCGGCTTTCAGAGCGCGCAGAACGTAGCTTTCATCCGAATGCATGCTGAGCATGACGGCCGAGATTTGCGGATTGGCTTGAGTGATTTGAAGGGCGGCTTCGATGCCGTTGAGATTGGGCATGCCGATGTCCATGACGATCACGTCGGGCTTGAGGGATTTTGCGAGAGAGACAGCTTCGCGGCCGTCATTGGCTTCGCCGACCACCGCGAGATCGGGTTGCTGCTCGACAAGGAGACGAAGGCCGCTGCGCATGAGCTTGTGATCGTCGGCGAGGAGGATGCGAATCTTTCTCATGACTGGCTCAGGGTACGTTCATCGCTGAATCATGAACGGGTTGCGGTGAATCCGCGTGGTGGAGCGGCAGTTCCGCTTTGACGGTGGCGCCTTTTCCGGGCGCAGATTCGATCGTGAGAGCGCCGCCGAGGCGGCGGACGCGCTCCTCCATGCCCAGGATTCCCATGCCACGCTGGCGTTCAGGATTGAAGCCGTGACCGTCATCGGTAACTTCGATTGTGATTTTGTCCGACCCTTGTGCAACAGTGACTTTGGCGTTTTTCGCGGAGGCGTGGGTGGCGGCGTTGTTGAGGGCCTCCTGGACGAGTCGGTAGATGGTGACTTTCGTTTCATCACCCAAGTCTTCCGAGACATTTTCCGAGTGAACTTCCACCTCCATATCGCTGCGCCGCGAAATTTCGCGGGCTTGCCATTCGAGAGCGGGAATGAGGCCGAGGTCGTCGAGCATGGGCGGGCGGAGGAGCAAAGCGATGTCGCGGATGGATTTGACGGCAGTTTCGGCCACGGATTTTATGTGCGCGATTTGGGCTTGCGTGACGGAGTCATCGGGCGGAACTAACTTCGACAGTTGGCCGACTTCGACCAGGAGCGCGCCGAGGGATTGGCCGACTTCGTCGTGAAGTTCGCGGGAGATGGAGCGGCGCTCTTCTTCCTGGGCTTCAACGAGGCGCGCGGATAATCCTTCGAGTTCCAGGCGGCTGCGGGCGAGCGCTTGATAACGCTGGCGAGCTTGGCGCTCGAGGCGGAGGATGTACCAGCCGCAAATCAGCGACATGAGGATTCCCGCGATTAGCCCGAGGGCGACGAGCCAAATGAGGCGTGATTCCAGTGTTTGGAAGCGCGCGGCGACGGCAAGATTCTCGAGGGCAAGTTTGTGTTCATTCAGCGAGGAAACTTGCGACGAAAGCTCAAAGATGCGGGTACGCCAGGGAATAAGCTGCTGGCCGATAAACTGATAAGCGCGTTGTCGGCGCAGATCGGAGCGCCAGGCCAAGGCCGTGGCGCAGGAAGTTTCTTCTTCCTGAAGCTGCTGTTGCATCGCTGCGAGGAGCACTTGCTCATCGGGATCACGGTCGACGGGAAAACTGAGCAGCGCCACGCGGACTGCCGCCATTTTATTTGCGACATCCGTTGCTTCGGGACCGGGCGTTTGAAGTTGATCCTGAAGCAAGAAGCGCTCGATTTGATCGTCATAGACACGCACCGAAACGACGATGGTGCCGAGGGCGCGATTGTGATCGGTGAAGCGCTTGCTTAGTTCCTGGGAGGCACGGTCGAGGTATCGAAGGGAAAAGAGAGCGTCGACGCCTGCGCCGATGAGAAGAGCGAGAAGCCAGGTGAAAGAGATTAGAAGGAGGCGGCGTATTTTTTTCGAGTGCTCACGTGATTGGGCGTCGACGGCGTTCGCCGACGGAGAGAGAACGTTTTGAACGGGTGGCGCGCTCACTCCCTAAGAATAGACCAAATTCGGAAGGCTGGCGATTTTTGAGCCGTCAAGCGATATAGAGAAAGAGGGATATGGAAAAAAAAGGGAGGGGAAATCGAGCCGGCAAAAGATAAGGGAGGGGCAAGCCCCTCCCTTACAGGTCTTTGTTTAGGCCACTGTGACGTCGGGGCTGAGGTAGACGTCCTGAATCGTATTTAGGAGTTGGACGCCTTCGCTCATCGGACGCTGGAAGGCTTTGCGACCGGAGATTAGGCCGGTGCCGCCGGCACGTTTATTGATGACGGCAGTGGTGACGGCGTCCTCGAAGTCGTTGGCACCCGAGGCGCCGCCGCTGTTGATGAGGCCGGCGCGGCCCATGAAGCAGTTGGCTACCTGATAGCGGCAGAGGTCGATGGGATGATCGCTGGCCAAGTCGGTGTAAATGCGTTTGTCGAATTTTCCGTAGCTGGAGTCGCCCATGTTGAGGGCCATGTAGCCGCCGTTATTCTCGGCCATTTTTTGCTTGATGATGTCGGCCTGGATGGTGACGCCGAGATGATTGGCCTGGCCGGTGAGATCGGCGGAGAGGTGATAGTCCTTATCCTTCTTGAAGGCATTGTTGCGGAGGTAGCACCACAGGATCGTAGCCATGCCGAGTTCGTGGGCTTCGGCGAAGGCGCGGCTCACTTCAACGATTTGCCGATCGGCCTGGTCAGAACCGAAATAAATGGTTGCGCCGACGGCGGCTGCGCCCATGTTCCAGGCTTCCTGTACAGTGCCGAAAAAAATCTGGTCGAATTTGTTGGGGAACGTGAGCAGCTCGTTGTGGTTGAGCTTCACAATGAAGGGAATTTTGTGCGCATATTTGTGAGTGACCGCGCCAAGAACTCCGAAGGTAGAGGCGACGGCGTTGCATTGGCCTTCGATGGCGAGTTTGACGATGTTCTCCGCGTCGAAATAGTCCGGATTCTTGGCGAAGCTGGCACCCGCGGAGTGTTCAATACCCTGGTCAACGGGAAGAATCGAAAGATAGCCAGTGTTGGCGAGGCGTCCGTGGCCAAAGATGCGCTGAAGATTTGTAAGCACTCGGACATTTCGGTTCGATGCGGCGTAGATGCGGTCGACAAAATCGGGACCGGGAAGATGTAGCCGGTCCTTCGAAATCTTCGGGGTCTTGTATCCCAGAAAATATTCGGCTTTTGCGCCGAGAAGCGTTTCAATGTTTCCAGTGCTAGTCGTGGTTGCCATATTGCTCTCCTAGGTTATTCGCGAATTGCTCGCGTGAGCATGCTGCCGGCGGCGGTATCCACCAGCCAAAGCAAACTGCCGTTCAGCGGTTGAATCAACTGAGCCGGCAACTGATCCGGCTCGTAAAATCGTTCGAGGACCGCGGTCAGCGCCGGGGCTTTGTCCGCGCCCGTCACCATAAAGATGACGTTGGCGGCATTATTGACGGCCGGGGCGGTGAATGTGATGCGGTCCATCAGGACTTTGCCTACCCAATTATGCACCGCAATGCGGCGATTTTCGCGCAGCGCTTTTGTTCCCGGAAAAATCGAGAGCGTGTGCCCTTCGCTGCCCATACCGAGCAACACCAAGTCAAAGCGCGGGAATTGGCCGATACTCAACTTGAAATACGTTCGAATGGCTTGGTCATACTCCTTCGCGGCATCTTCCGCTTCCGGGAGTTCGCCTTTAATGCGCGTGACTTGCTCCGGTTTCAGCGGCGACTTCGAGAACATCGTTTCCCTGGCCATACAAAAATTACTTTGCGGGTCGTCCGGGCCAACATGGCGCTCGTCGCCGAAAAACACATGCATTTTATCCCAAGGCACTTGCGCACGGAGAGCGGGATCCTCCACGAGCAGACTGTAGAGAATTTTAGGCGTGGACCCGCCTGCCAGCGCCACATGGAATGAACCCTTTTCTTTAACTGCGGCTGCCGCAATCTCGACAAATTTGCGCGCGCAGCGCTCCGCGATGGCCGCGCCGTCTGGCAACACTCGAACTTCGGTGGTGGAGTTGTCTGCGGCCATAAGGTTCTCGCTCTACTTCGTCATAGCTCCAGGGCCCTTTAAATTTTCCGTGGCCGTCGCTGAACTCTTCGCGTCTTCCTCTTCTTCGCCGATCCTGCGCCATGCGCGGCCATCGCGAGCCATAAGTTCGTCAGCTTCTTTTGGCCCCCAAGAGCCTGAAGCATAATTTGGGAAACCACGAGCGGGGAGCGCTTTCCAGACGTCAATGACAGGCTCGATGGCAGCCCAGCCGGCTTCTACCATGTCGGCACGCTGGAAAAGCGTGGCGTCTCCCATCATGCAGTCATAAAGAAGGCGTTCATAGCCAGTGCTATGCGACTTGCCAAAATCGCGCGCGTAATCGAAATCCATGTTGACGAGGCCGAGCTTCATGACGGAGCCGGGAACTTTGGCGGCGAAACGCCAGGAAATGCCTTCGTCGGGCTGGATATGAATCACCATGCGGTTGGTGCGTGGGTCCTTGATGGGGGTTTTTCGAAACAACATGAAAGGCGTCCGGCGAAATTGGATGGCGATTTCCGTTACTCGCTTGGCGAGACGTTTTCCGGTGCGCAGATAGAAAGGCACATCGGCCCAGCGCCAATTGTCGATTTTGAGTTTTAGAGCAACAAAAGTCTCGGTATTCGAATCCGGTGCGACGTTTGGCTCGTTGCGATAAGCGGGAACCTTTTGGCCGTCTTCCGTGCCTTCCCCGTACTGCCCGCGAACCGCGTTCTGCAAGACATCTTCGGGCGTGAGAACTTGCAAGGCATGCAGGATTTCGGCTTGCTTGTCGCGGACGGCGTCAGCTTCGAAGGAGATGGGCGGCTCCATGGCCGTGAGCGTGAGGAGTTGGAAGAGATGGTTGGGCACCATGTCCTTGAGTGCGCCAGCGGTTTCGTAAAAAGCGCCGCGGTGTTCGACGCCTACAGATTCGGCTGCGGTGATTTGCACGTGATCGATGTAGGTGCGATTCCACAAGGGTTCGATCATGCTGTTGGCGAAGCGAAATACCATCAGGTTCTGGACGGTTTCCTTGCCGAGGTAATGGTCGATGCGGAAAATCTGCTTTTCAGTGAGAATTTGCTTTAGTTCTTTGTTCAATTGCTGCGCGGACGGGAGGTCGTGACCAAACGGCTTTTCCACAATCACGCGGGTCCACTTGCCGTTTTCTTCCTTGGTGAGGCCAATTTCACCGAGCTTTTTAACGATCAGCGAGAAAAATTCAAAAGAGACCGCGAGGTAGTGGAAAAGATTGCCCTGTGTGCCGTGGTTTTTATCGGCTTCCACGATCTGGTCTTTCAAACGCTGGTACGCAGCGGGATCTTTAAAATCACCCTGAACGTAGTAAATGCGGTCCAGAAACCATTGCCATAACTTTGGATCGACGGGGTGATCTTCGAATTTGTTGATCTCTTCGTCGAGAAGCGCCCGGAAAGAATCGGTGTTCATCTGGTCGAAGGCGAAACCGACAATGGCAAACTGCTCAGAAAGAAGACCTTCCTGCTTCAGGTTGATGAGAGCGGGGATGAGCTTGCGCTTGGTTAGGTCGCCGCTCGCCCCGAAAATGACCATTACGCAGGGAGAGCCAACGGGAGCGGAGTCGGGTTGAGTAGCATTCATTTAGTTGATCCTGTCTCGATCGGCCAGACGGCCGGAGAAAACGAAATTGTTTAGTGTCCGGATTTTTTCTCGATGTGGCCGCCGAACTGAAACCGCATGGCGGAGAGAACCTTGGAGGCAAAATCCCCTTCGCCGCGCGATGTGAAGCGCTCGAAGAGAGACGCCGTGAGGACTGGCGCAGGAGCGGTGGATTCGATCGCCGCGAGAATGGTCCAGCGGCCTTCGCCAGAATCCGAGACGCGGCCTGAGAAGCGTTCGAGCGTCGGCTGTTCCAAAAGAGAGATGGCGGTGAGATCAAGCAACCAGGAGGCCACCACACTGCCGCGGCGCCAGACTTCGGTGATGTCCGCGAGATTGAAATCGTACTGATAGTGTTCAGGATTGCGAAGAGGAGTGGTTTCAGCGTCGTCCTCGCGCTGAGTTTTTCCAGCGTTGGCGTGCTTTAGGATATTCAAGCCTTCGGCGTAGGCCGCCATCAAGCCGTATTCAATTCCGTTATGGACCATCTTGACGAAATGGCCAGCTCCCGATGGGCCGCAATGGAGATAACCTTCTTCCGATGTTCCGCCGGCTTTCTCGCGACCGGGGGTGCGATCTACATTCCCGCGGCCCGGTGCGAGCGTTTTGAAAATGGGATCGAGGTGCTTCACGATGTCGTTTTCACCGCCGATCATTTGGCAGTAGCCGCGATCAAGGCCCCAGACGCCGCCGCTCGTACCGACGTCGCAATAATGAATGCCTTGCCCGGAAAGTTCACGCGCGCGGCGAATGTCGTCGATGTAGTAGGAATTTCCGCCATCGATGACAATGTCGCCGACTTCAAGCTTACTCGTGAGTTCGTGAAGCGTGGCATCAACAACTGCTGCCGGAACCATAAGCCAGATGGCGCGAGGCTTTTCGAGTTTCTTGACAAAATCTTCGAGCGAGTTCGACCCCGTGGCACCCTCTCCAGCGAGTTGCTTCACGGAGTCCGCGCTCCGGTCGTACACAACGCAAGTGTGGCCGTTCTTCTGCAAGCGCCGCACCATGTTGGCGCCCATTCTTCCCAGTCCGATCATGCCAAGCTGCATTGCAATTGCTCCTGTGCGCAAATTTTGTAAAGCTTCGCCGAATTCTATCGAAATTTATTTTATGCGAGCGCTTGATGAATCGCGTCTGTTAACGTCGCCAGTCCGGCGGCGACATCCTTCCCGAGATGAACACGCAACGCGCGCCGCCCGCGCTCTGCGAGTACGGCAAAATCACCCCGCGCCTGCGCCGATTTCACCACGCCAAACGTGTATTTCTGTCCCGGAACGAGAATATCCACAGCGTCGTCGCAAGTAATCTGCAAGAAAACACCGGAGTTAGGTCCGCCTTTGTATGCTTGTCCTGTGGAGTGCAGGAAACGCGGCCCAAATCCAAGGACAGTAGCGACTTTTTTGTTGTCGCGCACGGCCAGGCGAATCGCCTGCAGCGCTTCTTCGTGGGCTTCGTTCATCGTGATGTAACCCAGCACGGCAAAATAATCCCCTCCGCCAATGCGTGCGAGATGTTTTTTCAAAAAGCCTGCGAGCGTGCCGCCACCCTTTAGCTCGGCGGCATTTTTCAGATCGGCATAGAGCTTCGCGCCATCGCCGGTAAAGAACGGCGACTCGGGCGGCAGTTTGCCCGTGGATTCGTATTCAGTAGTCAACTTGCGCGTTTCTGTTTTGCTGGCCTCCACGTCAGGCTGGTTGAAGGCATTGATGCCAATGAGAGAGCCGGCCACCGCCGTTGCAATTTCCCAGCGGAAGAACTCCTGGCCGAGGGTGTAGACGTCCGGCAACACGATGCGGACGACTGGGTGACCCGCCTTTGCGAGGGCGTCGACAGCGGCGGCTTGTTCCTTGTCTGGATCCGATTCGAGGCGCAGATAGGCAAAAACGCGATCGTTGCCGTAAAGATCGGGCTTGGCGAGGAGTTCGCGATCCACGGGAATGATGCCCTTGCCGGATTTTCCGGTGGATTCGGCTAGCAACTGCTCGAGCCAAGCGCCAAGATCGTAAATTCCCGGCGAAGTGATGATCGTCATCTTGTCCCGGCCCTGATCCGCGGCGAGGCCTAGAATCGTTCCCAAGATGACTCCGGGGTTCGTGGTCGTATCCGAATCTGCGCCGCACGCTTCCACCATTTTTTGCGTGTTCTTCAGAAACTTCGAGACGTCGATGCCCATAACGGCCGCTGGCACCATGCCGAAATTAGAAAGCGCCGAGTATCGTCCCCCGATGCTTGGGATGCCCATGAAGATTTTGCGGAATTTATCTCTCTCGGCGATGCGCTGCATCTTTGAGCCGGGATCGGTGATGGCTATAAAGCGGTTCCCGACCTCTTTTTCGCCGACCTTGGCTTTCACGCGTTCGAAAAAATATTGCTTGTATATGTTGGGCTCGAGCGTGCTGCCGGATTTGCTGGAAACGATGCAGATGGTGCTACTGAGGTCCACGCTCTCTTCGAGAGCTTTAATCTGCGCCGGATCCGTGGAATCCAGCACGTGAAGGTCCGGATAGCCAGTGGCCTTGCCGAAAGTCATGCGAAGAACTTCGGGACAAAGGCTGGAGCCGCCCATGCCGAGAAGCAAAGCGTACTTGAAGCCCGCCTCTTTGATATCGGCGGCAATCTCTTTCAGCTTGCCAATGTCTTCGATCTGCTGTTCAGTAATATCCAGCCAGCCGAGCCACTTGTCCTCGTCCGTGCCGGTCCAAAGCGCGGCATCCCTTTGCCAAAGCCGCTTCACTTTGCCACTCTTCTTCCAATTTTGAAGCGAGGCGTTCACATCATTTTCGAATTTGTCGGGGAGTGTGTAGGTCAGGCGATTCAAGCTCACGCACTCACCCCTGCGCTTTTTCCCGTTGCGTCCAGAAGCTGTTTAAACGCATCCGCGAACAGTTTGACGCCGTCCAGAAGAAGCTTGTCTGTCGCTTCTTTCATGGAGAGGCCGGCTTTGGCGAGACTGTCCATAGTCGTGCGTGCTGCGTTGAGGTCTTCCGTCAAGCTGTTGCGGAGTTTTCCGTGATCGCGAAAGGCATCGAAAGTCGCCGGAGGAATGGTGTCCACGGTGTCGGCGCCAATCAGTTCTTCCACGTAAATCACGTCGCGATATTTGGGGTTCTTGGTGCTGGTGCTGGCCCAGAGCAGGCGCTGCGTTTGCGCGCCTTTAGCGGCCAGAGCGTTCCAACGTGAGCCACCGAAAAGTTCCTGATACTTCTTGTAGGTGAGCTTGGCGTTGGCGATGGCGATCTTGCCGTGAATACTTTCGAGCAACGCCTTTTGCGCCGGGTCCGTGGCGGCTTTAAGCTTTTCTTCGATCTTTCCATCAATCAGAGAATCGATGCGGCTTACGAAAAAGCTGGCGACGCTGGCGATCTGGCTGATGTCCTGTCCTTTGGCGGCGCGAGCCTCGAGCGCGGCAAGAAAAGCCTCGGCGACTTGCTCGTAGGCGGACTGCGCGAAGAGCAGCGTGATGTTGATGTTGAGACCGTCTTCGAGAAGCTGGCGAATCGCGGGGATGCCTTCGGGAGTGGCAGGAACTTTGATCATCACATTGGGACGATCGACGGACTTCCAAAGGCGCCGAGCTTCGTCGATGGTGCCCTGGGTATTGTTGGCGAGGTACGGAGAGACTTCGAGACTGACATAACCGTCGCGGCGTTTAGACTCGGCGTAGACACTTTTGAAAATGTCGCAAGCGTCCTGAACGTCTCGAATAGCGATTTTTTCAAACAGACCTTTAGCGTCAAGCTTTTTTGCGTCCGGCGAATTCAGAATATCCGAGTAAACGTCGCTGCCAGTGATGGCCTTCTCAAAAATCGCGGGATTGGAAGTCATGCCGCGGAGCCCATCGTTATCAATATATTTCTTCAGTCCGCCGCTGGTGAGCAGGTCTCTGCGAATGTAGTCCATCCAGGGGGATTGGCCGAAGGCCAGCAGCGCCTTGAGGGGGTTGGCGCCTTGCGCGGTACCGACATTGGGGACTGTAGTTGTTGTCGTCATGATGATTCTCCTCTAGCTTTGAGAACTAGCTGAACGTCTATTGTACTCCCTGAGGCTGCAGCCGTGCCTGTCACATGCACATTGGCCAGGGTTGGCTAATGCCTGCCGGGGCTTAGGAACCGGTGCAGTACTTCGCTTCCAGGGCCTTTACTTTGCCGAGTCGCCGTACATGCCGCTCTTCATTGGTAAATTTTGCACCCATAAACGTCCGCACCAAATCCTGAGCGAGGGCGATGCCAACAACGCGCGATCCGAGCACAAGCACATTCATATTGTCGTGCTCGACGCCTTGATGCGCCGAATAAGTGTCATGGCATATTCCCGCGCGAATGCCGGGAAGCTTGTTGGCCGCGACGCTGGCACCGACGCCGCTGCCGCAGATGAGGACGCCACGCTCGGCTTTGCCATCGAGAACGGCGCGGTCCACGGCTTCGGCGAAATCGGGATAGTCGCTCGGGTTTTCATTAAAAGCGCCGATGTCGAGGACCTCATTGCCCATCGAGCGAAGCAAGTCGCCCATGGCGTTTTTGAGTTGAAAACCTGCGTGGTCCGAACCAATCACAACTTTCATGCAGGCCTCACTTTCCCATCACTTCTTTGACTGCAGCGAGAACGTTTTCGATCTCAAACCCGAATTTCTTGAGCAAATCCTTCAGCGGAGCGGATGCTCCGAACGAACGCATGCCGATAATCTTGCCTTTGGGGCCGACGTAGCGATCCCATCCGAAAACGGATTCCATTTCGACGGAAACACGCGCGGTTATGCTGGATGGCAAAACGTTTTCTTTGTAAGCGGCGTCCTGCTTTTCAAACAGCTCCCAGCTGGGCATGCTGACCACGCGCGCTTTTACGCCTTCGGCGGTCAACTTTTCGTAGGCGGCCGCACAGAGGCCGACTTCGCTTCCACTGGCAAGCAAAATGACGTCCGGCTTACCGCCCGCCGCGTCGGCGAGCACGTAAGCCCCTTTAGCGACTCCGGAGGCGGGAGCGTACTTCGTGCGATCAAACGTGGGCATGGCCTGGCGACTGAAGACAAGCGTCGAGGGCCCGTGCGTGTGCTGAATGGCAACTTTGTAGGCTTCGACGACTTCGTTGGCGTCGCCAGGGCGAAAGACAAGCATGTTGGGCATGGCGCGGAAGGCGGCAAGCTGTTCGACGGGCTCGTGCGTCGGCCCGTCTTCGCCGACACCAATGGAATCGTGGGTGAAAATGTAAAGAGCTGGAATTTCCATTAACGCGCCGAGGCGCATGCTGGGACGCATGTAGTCGCTGAAATTGAAAAAGGTGGCGCTGAACGCGCGTAGCTTGGAAAGCGTCATGCCATTGACGATTGCGCCCATGGCGTGTTCGCGCACGCCGAAGTGGATGTTGCGTCCGTGATAGGCGTCGGGGAAAAAATCGCCAGCGCCTTCGAATGTGAGATTGGTCTTGTTCGATTTGGCCAAATCGGCGGAGCCGCCGATGAGCCACGGAATGTTCACCGCGAGAGCATTCAGCGTCTTTCCGGAGCTTTCGCGCGTGGCCATGCCCTTGGGATCGGCGGGGAAGGATGGGAGATTTTTGTCCCATCCGTCGGGGAGCTGACCGCTTTGCATGTGGTTCAATTGATCGGCGAGCTGTGGGAACTGCTTCTGGTAGTCCGCGAATTTCGCGTTCCATGCGGAATGGGCTTCCGCACCGCGTTTGCCAATGCCGTTCTTGAATTGATCGTAGACACCATCGGGGACCAGAAACTTCGCGTCTTCCGGCCAGCCGTAATTCTTCTTCACCAGCTTCACTTCCGCTTCGCCCAGCGGTTCTCCATGTGCTTCATACGAATCCTGCCTGTGCGGCGAACCATACCCGATGTGGCTGTTCACAATGATGAGGGTCGGCTGCTCCTTCGTGGCTTTGAACACTGCGAACGCCCGCCCCAGCGAATCCAAATCATTCGCATCGGCGACGTGCGTGATGCTCCATCCATAGCCCAAAAACCGCGTCGCCACGTCTTCGTTGAACGACCAATCCGCCGGCCCATCCAGCGTGACGCGATTGTTGTCATACACCCAGCAAAGATTTGAGAGCTTCAGATGCCCGGCTAGCGAAGCTGCTTCGCTGCACACGCCTTCCATGATGTCGCCGTCGCCGCATACCGCGTAAACGTTAAAATCAAAAATGTCGAAGCCCGGCTTGTTGAAATTCGCGGCGAGCCACTTGCTGGCGATGGCCATTCCAACGCTATTGCCCGCGCCCTGCCCAAGCGGGCCAGTTGTAGTTTCGACGCCGGTAGTGATGTGCGATTCAGGGTGGCCGGGCGTTTTGCTGCCCAGTTGACGGAAACGCTTGATCTCGTCCATCGAAACGGCCAGCGTGTCCAGAATTTTGCCGTCTTTGGTGGCTTCTTTCACCCCAGAGAGATGCAGCGTAGCGTAGAGAAGCATGGAAGCATGGCCCGCGGAAAGAACGAAGCGGTCGCGATTGGGCCACGTGGGATCGGCGGGATCATACTGTAAGTACCGCTGCCACAGCTCATACGCCACGGGCGCCAAACCCATCGGCGCGCCAGGGTGGCCGGAATTTGCCTGTTGCACGGCGTCGATCGCCAAAGTGCGTATGGTATTGATGCTCAACAGGTCTAGATTCGGCTGACTCACTTTGGCTCCTATGGCGGGTAGGGAGGGCTCTCCCGCATACCACTCGTTAGGTTTTGATGCACCGCATTACAGAACGGATGACGTGATTTTACGACAGATTGAAAGCACGCGTTCGCTCGGGCTCAATGCTCATTTGAGAGCTTCCGCGCGCCTGCGCTTCGTCCTCCTTAGAGGCGGACGGCCTTCCAGGGAGAGAAAGAAAAACTACCGCGCCCCCCAACGCTTGTCAATCAAGTTACAAAGCGTTCACAAGGAGCGGCATGATGCCTTCAGCGATTGCCAGTCGAGCTTTGCAAACGGCCTAAGCGTTGAGCGCAGACTCCATACATGCTATTTTTTGTATCTGCCCGGCCCGGGTGGCGGAATGGCAGACGCTGAGGACTTAAAATCCTCCGGGGTTTTACCTCATGGGGGTTCGAGTCCCCCCCGGGCACCAAATTTCAATCCTGCTTTTTTTAATCCTTGGATTGGTTGGCGGATTACTTGCGCGGCTTCCGTTTCGTATACATCGGCGTAATCTTGCGGTGCTTTACGCAATCCTAGTCTGAGAACTCCGCCCCGTCGTAATCTTTCTCGCCGCGTAGTACGTCATCGTCGCTCGCAACCCATCCTTGGTTGGAAGATAGCGTGAAGGAAACGGGGGCGTCCTTGCTCGGATTAGAGAGAATATGAAATTTCGCGCCGTTAAACGCTGTCTGGCCGGGAAGGAAACCGCTGATTAGGTCGGTGCCGTCAACAGTCACTTGAAAATCCGCAATGAGCGCGGGCCCGCCAACGGGAACGCTGAGGTCGTAAGTGACCTTCACGCTGGCATGGTCCTTCTCAAACTTGATGTCATAGCTGATGGCGACATCGTCGATCGGCATGTCCATTTCCTCCTGCAGCCCCGGAGCGCGATGTTCATTGCAGGCATAGTATAGCGATCCAGGAATTTTGGGCCGAAAGCAAAAGTCCTCTCGAGTCCCATTTTGGAGCCCTCTTCTCCTCCCAGCAACGGGTAGCTCCATAACGCTCGCTCATCGTGTTTTTCATCTTGACATACCGTACCCCTTCGCTAGACTTTAAACAGGTATTTTTGCGAGTTCTCATCGCGGCAGATGTTCTGCCGCGTTTTTGTTTATGGCGGAGTAGCTCGGGCGCGCTTGTTGGGTAGGGGCTTTTCCCCAGAGGAATGAGTCATTCCGAGCTACAATTATGTTTATTTCTAAGCCATTTATAATCAACACTTACAGGCCGTCCTGTAACATATTGATTCTAAGCAGCTTGGGAAGTTGTTAAGTCATTTAGAATCATAGTTTACAGAAAAATGTGGGTGGCGTAGCGGAGACAGGTCTCTCCATACTTACAGGCCGTCCTGTAACATATTGATTCTAAGCAGCTTGGGAAGTTGTTAAGTCATTTAGAATCATAGTTTACAGAAAAATGTGGGTGGCGTAGCGGAGACAGGTCTCTCCATACTTACAGGCCGTCCTGTAACATATTGATTCTAAGCAGCTTGGGAAGTTGTTAAGTCATTTAGAATCATAGTTTACAGAAAAATGTGGGTGGCGTAGCGGAGACAGGTCTCTCCATTTTCACGCCAGAACCCAGCCACGATTCGGCACAGCCTTGGCAGGAACTTGCTTCTCTTGCGGTGCTCTTCTTCTACACTTCCTGTGACTCGGCGGATTCGTCCTGGCTTTATCAGCTTGATGTCCGTGTCCTTGGAAGTGCGCTCAGGGACGCGCGGTGGGAGGCTTGTGTGGAGAGTACCGAAAATTTCGACCTCATTGTGATCGGGTGCGGACCCGCGGGAGAAAAAGCGGGCGCGCAAGCCGCCTATTTTGGTAAGCGGGTCGCTGTCATCGAGCGCGCCGAGCACATGGGTGGAAGCTGCGTCAACACGGGAACGGTCCCCAGTAAAACTCTCCGTGAATCCGCGCTCTATTTTTCCGGACTCAAGCAGCGCGGGCTTTATGGCATCGATTATTCGCTCAAAGAAAATTTAACCGTCCACGATTTCATGCGCCATGAACGCGAAGTAGTCGAAATGGAGCGCCGCCGCATCCTCAAAAATCTCGAACTGCATCACATCGAGCTTGTTCGCGGCCAGGCGGCGTTCGAGGACGCCCACACTGTCGCAGTGACTGGCGCAAACGAAACCCGCCGTCTTCGCGGAGAGGTCATTCTCATCGCCACCGGCTCGAAGCCTCATCGTCCTTCGGAGATCGCTTTCGACAATGTCCATACTTTTGACTCGGACACGTTTCTGCAAATGGACCGTATTCCAAAGAGCCTCGCCGTTATCGGCGGCGGGGTGATCGGCTGCGAATACGCCTCGATTTTCATCGCGCTGGGAGTCGAAGTCACCCTCGTCGATGGGCGCGACCGCCTTCTTCCGTTTCTCGACGGAGAAATATCCGATCGTCTCCGCGACCGCCTGACTGCGCTCGGCATGCGTTTCTTGTTCAACGAGCGCCCCGTCAAAGTTGAGAATTCGTCTACTGGTGTAAGGCTTTCGATGAAAAGCGGCAAGACGCTGGAGACCGATGCTGCCCTTTTTGCGGCAGGCCGCCGTGCAGCAGTGGATGGTCTCGCTCTCGAAAAAGCCGGCCTCGCCATCAACGACCGCGGCTACATTCCCGTCGACGAAAACTATCGAACCTCTATGCAAAATATTTATGCCGCGGGCGATGTGATTGGATTTCCCGCGCTCGCTTCCACGTCGATGGAGCAAGGCCGGGTCGCCGTTTGCCATGCGTTCGGCTTCAAGTACAAACAACGCGTCACGTCCATGCTACCGATGGGGATTTACACCATTCCTGAAATTTCCGCCGCCGGTGAAACCGAAGAGTCCTGCAAGGAAAAGAAGATCGACTATTGCGTAGGGCGCGCCCTCTACGAAAACAACGCGCGAGGCCACATTATCGGAGACACCGCCGGAATGCTTAAGCTCATCTTCGCACGGGCGGATCGCAAGCTTCTTGGCGTTAGCCTTATCGGCGAAAGCGCCACCGAACTCATCCACATCGGCCTCATGGCTCTTGACAACAACCAGTCCATCGACGAATTCATCCAGCAAGTCTTCAACTATCCAACACTTAGCGAAACCTATAAATACGCGGCATACGATGGCCTCGGTAATCTCGCAGGCCATAAACTCCGCGAAGGCTAGTTGTTGCGAGCGGGTTCTGTCATGCTTAAAGTCGTGAGCAAAATGAAGCCGGGACTCTCATTCCTGTCGATTTCTTCCATCGCTGCCGCGCTGATCCTGTTTTCTTGCCAAGCTAGCACCCAGCCCAACTCACAGGAGCAACAAATACAGAGCGCCTATCTTGGTTTCGATCTCAACATTTTCCCGGGTAAGGATGCACTTCCGGTTTTGCGAAAAACATTTTCCTTCAGTAGTTACTGGCTTAGCCCGCCTCCGGGAGAGAAAACAAACAACTGGCTCGGTCAGCGCGAACTCCTGCGTGTCCAAGGATTCGGTTTCTTGCTTCTATATCGCGGCCCTCTGAGCCGCGAACTCAAGAGTGAGGCGGCAGCCGCGCAGAAAGGAACTCTCGATGCGCACAGCGCGGCTTCCGTCGCAAAGAGTGAAGGCTTTCCAGCGCAAGCGATCATTTTTATCGACATTGAAGAAGGAGGCCGCCTGCCCGCAACGTATCACGTTTATTTGCGTGCTTGGGCCAGCGGGCTCGCAGAAGCGGGGTACCGTTCTGGCGCGTACTGTTCCGGAATTCCCCTTAAAGAAGAACCAGGCGCGACGATCACAACCGCCGACGACATCCGCGCGCATGCTCCTTCGGCGAATTTCGTTTATTTCGTTTTCAATGATTTCTGTCCGCCTTCGCCCGGCTGCACCTTTCCGCATAATCCGCCAGCCCCGGCAACGAGTGGAATTCCGTACGCCACGCTTTGGCAATACGCACAGACTCCCCGCCGAATGGAACGCACTGCGCACTGTCCGCCGGGCTATCACACGGACGGCAACTGCTATGCGCCTGGCGATGCGGCTCACGCTTGGTTTCTCGACGCAGATACCGCGAGCTCTCCCGATCCTTCCAACGCAGCTGGTCCGAGCAAGTAGAGTTGCAGATTTAAGATTCAGAATTTACTTGAAGAATTAGTCGGTTGGATTTCGCGGAAATTTGAAGTAGGGAAGCCGCACTCCATTGATAAAAATCTGGTCCGCGCGGATATTTGTCGGCGCTTCAAACCCTGTTGTGCCGCCGTTCGTGACGTAGTCGTCCTCGTCCACGCCATCTCCGCTCACGCCCAGTCCGCCTACGAGCACGCCATTGCGATACAAGCCCGCGCTACCCGGGAAGAAAACAATTCCGCTTTTGTTGACGTTCGCCGGCCCTGCCTGCATTCCCTGCGTGCAAGGATTTGCCGCGTCCTGCAAATACAGGTTAAAAAATGGCCCGGCAGGCGAACCGTCAATCCCCGGCGGGAAAAAAGGTTGTGAGCCGAAGCTAATCGTGCGGTTTGTGACGGCCGTGCCCATCGGCACTTGATTCAAATCTGCCGCAGTCCGAGCGGAGCTGTTGAAGTACACCATGTTGCGCGCTTTGCTGGCTGCGACATCAATACTGAACACGGTCGAATCCTGCATCCGCCGCAGGCCGATCATTGTGCCATCGAGGTCGGCAACCGCAATTGCCATCCGCGCTCGCGAACCGATCGGCAATCGAATCGCAGCGCGTGTCGTGTTCGCAGTAGCTTCCGCATTGCTCAAGATGGTTTGGACGTCCGTGGCGCTTAATCCGCCGAGCGGTCCGGCCGTGGGCATGATCAGATCGCCGTCTGGAGGTTGTCCCACACTATTCGCAGGCGCAACCAAATACGATCCGGTACCGGCGATCGGCCCCACGGAAACGCCTGATGGTAGCGACGTCTGCGTTACGAAAGGAAGCGCGACTCCTCCGATGAAAACAACTCCCGGAGTTGCCGGCGTCGGTCCAAAGGAGGTTGACGGCCCAGTGCGCTGCGTCGTCGAGCCGACGAACGCCGCATATTCCGCCACGTTCAGATCGCTCGAAGACGTGACAACGCCAATTCCACCGACAACCACGTTCTGATAGAAAATCGGCACGCCGCCAGGATTCACGGCCAGGGGATTCGAGTCCATCACATCGGCTTTGCCGGTCAGAACCCCGGGGCCAAAACCTCCGCCAAGCGCGAGCGATGGAGGGATCTGGCTCTGAAAAGCAACTGTGTTCACCAGCGTGCATCCGCGGTTCGTGTTTTCGATGCCATACAGATCCGCGGGGGGAGCGTTCGTCACTCCGGGCGGAAAATGAATCCCGCTGATGAACCGAACCGTGCGAGAGGATAGCGGCGCCTGATCATTGCTGAAAAACGCTCCGGTTCGCGCCAGCGCTACAGCCACATCATTCGCGTCGAGCGACTGTCCGAAATTCCCTATCGCGGTAGCTGGCGCGTTTTGCGTGCGAAACACGCCGAGCACAAATCCCGCCCGGTCCACTACCGCCACAACCATATCAACATTCGCGGAATTCACCGCGGCTTGCACAATGTTTTGCACGTCGGCGACTTGCAGCGGTTGCACTGCCGCAACTGGCGGTGGAGGCGTTGGAGTGCTGCTCCCGCCACCACAGCCCAATAACAACAGCGCCAGAACTCCAGCAATCCCCAGCGTCAGCAAAATGCCCATCGCCAGCGTTTTTTGACGCTGTTCCAGGGCGCGCCGTGCCGCGACCGGCCTCCGAATCGAGTGTTCCTTTTGCATGACGGGTATCTTCCTTAGTAACACGCCTCCTCTCACCCCTCAATCGTTCGCAAACTTCGCAGTTCCTATCGGTGAATGCGCGCGACGCGTAAGAATTGTTATCGCTTGTGTTCCACTTTCACGGAAATGGGTTGCCCGCTGCGGGCCGATATTGTTAGCTAGAATGCGATCCCTTTTCCTTGCGCAAATTCTCCCAGGCCGAAGGTATGCTCGCTCTTTCTTCGCGAAGCTCTCGACGCGTCACTTGCTCGGCTCGCGCCGGGCTCTGGTTATCGCTCGCCTTCTTGGGGCTGGGAGGTACCTCGGGGGCGCAGCAATCCACGTCGGTGCAGCAATCCGCAGGTGCCGGGCAGGCTACGGTCCAGAAATCCACTGAGGTGGTTCCCGTGCAGCGCATCCCTCGCCAGCAGGCTTTGACGACTACCGCTGTCGACGGCGTCCTACGCGAAACCATCTCGACAAGCGAAACGCGGCCCTTGGCCGCAGCTCAACTCACGCTTCGTCACTTACAGAGCGGTCAGGTTGTGCATGCCAGCTCGTCTGCGGAAGGTGTTTTTCGCGTTCTTCTTCTGCAGCCCGGCCACTACGAATTTCGCATCGAAGCTGAGGGGTTCGCTCCTTTCGTAATTGCTGATCTCGCGCTCAACGCCAACGAAGTCACTACGCTGGAGATTTCTTTGATCGGCATTAGCAGCGCCGAATTAAGTTCGCGCCTTCCGCGCCTCCCCGAGCTTGGGCCTGCTGTTGCGCCCGGTTCATCGCCTGCGCTCGGCACATATCGCGAACTTCGGCAGCGCCTGGATTCCGATCCCAATTACATCGCTGAACTCGCTCCGGAATACCTGCCCCCTGTCGCCGATATTTACAACGTAGTGCCGAATCGGTGGGCCCTCAATCAGCCCGACTATCGCCGCTACCATCAGAAGGGTGAGTATCCCTATACCCAGCCGCACTGGTATGATCCTTTCAATCGCAATCGCTTCAAAGGCGATGAGCCTATTTGGCCCGAAGTTCTTGGCCAGCAGATTTTCTTGAATTTCACAGCCTCTTCAGAAACATTTTTCGATGGTCGCCGTGTTCCTTCACCGAGCGGTGTGAGCGCAGCCGAGCCTGGCAGTTCTGGTTTCTTCGGCCGAGGTGAGCAAGCCTTCTTCGACCAGACCTTGCGTTTCAGTTTCGATCTTTTCCACGGCGACGCAAGCTTCAAACCAGTCGATTGGCGGATTCGCATTACGCCGGAACTCAGTCTCAATAATCTCGACGTTCGCGAGCTTGGAATCGTTAGCCCTAACGTGCTCGCTGGCACCAACAGGTTCGACGACCACCTAGGCCTCCAGGAAGCGTTCGTCGAAGTGAAACTCCACGATCTCAGCAATAATTACGATTTTATTTCCATGCGTGCGGGTATTCAGCAATTCAATGCCGACTTTCGCGGATTCCTATTCGTTGACGAACAGCCCGGCTTGCGCATCTTCGGCAATTGGAACAGCGACCGCATCGAATACAACGCCGTTTATTTTCAGATGCTCGAAAAAAATACCAACAGCGGGCTAAACACTTTTAACCGCCGTCACCAGCAAGTCGTTATGGGAAATGTTTATCTTCAGGATTTTTTCTTCCCCGGTTACACCACGGAATTCGTTGGTGCATGGAATAAAGATGATCCCAGCGTTCACTACGACGACAACGGCTTTCTCGTTCGCCCCGCGCCTATCGGGGACGTTATCAATCAAGGACCCGGAGGTGGTCCTCTCGCGCACGGCATTCGTGTCGGCTATTTTGGCTGGCTCGGCAGCGGCCACATTCACCGCATTAATCTTACGCACGCTTTTTATCAGGCCATCGGCGAGGACACCTTCAACCCAGTCGCGGGTCGATCCGTGACCGTGAACGCGCAGATGGCCGCCGTGGAGCTTTCCTACGATCGCGACTGGATCCGTTATCGCGTTTCCACGTTCTACACCTCTGGTGACGCCAATCCGCGAGACGGTCGCGCTCGCGGTTTCGACTCTATCGACGATCTCCCGAATTTCGCGGGCGGTATCTTCAGCTTTTGGAATCGCGAAGCCATTCAGCTACTCGGCTCTGGGGTTCAACTGACCACCGACGGCAGCCTTATTCCATCTCTGCGTTCCAGCAAAGAAGAAGGCCAGGCAAATTTCGTGAACCCCGGCATTTTTCTCGTAAACGCAGGCGCTGATTTTGACATCACTCCCAAGCTCAAAGGATTCGCGAATTTTAACTATCTGCGCTTCGAACGTACCGAGCCCCTCGAATACATACTGTTCGAATCCCCCATTCGCCACAGCATCGGCGAAGACTTCGGCGTCGGCGTGACGTACCGCCCGCCGCTGAGCGAAAACATCATTCTCACAGGCGGGGCATCCGCCTTGCAGCCCGGCGACGGGTTCAAAGATATCTACACGAGCCGCACACTCTTCTCGCTTTTCGGCTCCGTGAAGTTTACTTTCTGAGGAAACGCAACCGATGACCTCGTCGCGCAAATTCAAACCGTCTGCTCTGCGCAATCTCTGCGTCCTCTGCGCCTCTGCGTTATCTTTTCTCCTGTTCTTTTATTCTGATTCAGCTTCAAAGGTCCACGCGAAGCAAGACGCTCCGCCAGTTCGTGGCCAGTCGCAACAAGAAGCCGATCGTAAATCCGCAGGCTGCATCACCTGCCACACCTCGACCGACGAACCGACGATGCATCCTACAAAAACTGTCTTTCTAGGCTGCACCGATTGCCACGGAGGCGATTCTTCTATCTCCGTCGCCGCGAGCACGCCGCCAAAATCGGCTGAGTACAACGCCGCCAAAGAAAAAGCCCACGTCCAGCCGCGTGATCCAAGTTTCAAAGACCGTTCCGCGCTGCCTGAACGCACCTACACAAAATGGCTCAAAGAATCGCCCGAATTTATCAAATTTGTGAATCCTGGAGATTTGCGAGTCGCTCCAGAAACCTGCGGTGCCGCAGGCTGTCACGCGAAAGAAGTCCGCGCTTCCTCAACAAGCATGATGACGCACACCGGCCTCCTGTGGGGCGCCGCGCTCTATAACAACGGCGGCTATCCCACAAAAAACACCCATTTCGGCGAGAGCTACGACCGCGATGGCAAGCCGCAATCCATCAAAACTTTCCCGCCTCCCACGACCGAGGAAACTCGCACCAAAGGCGTGCTGCCCGAGCTCGATCCGCTTTTCCGCTGGGAAATTTCTCAGCCAGGAAACGTCCTTCGCGTCTTCGAACGCGGCGGTCAGAAAAAATCCGAATTGGGGAACCCCAATCGCGAGGAAGATCCCGGCAAGCCCGACGACAAATTAAGCGACCGCGGCTTTGGGACGGAACTCCGCACCGATCCCGTTTTCCTCGGTTTGCAGAAAACGCGTCTCGTCGATCCCGTCATGTCACTGCCCGGAACCAACGATCATCCCGGAGACTATCGTGCGAGCGGCTGTACAGCCTGCCACGTCGTCTACGCAAACGATCGTGATCCTTCGCACTCGGCAACCTACGCGCAATACGGCCACTCTGGTTTCAGCGCTTCTTCGGACCCGACTATTTCCAAGAATGAGCCCGGCCATCCCATCAAGCACGTCTTCACGCGCTCCATTCCTTCGAGTCAGTGCATGGTCTGCCACATCCATCCCGGTACGAACATGCTCACGACGTATTTCGGCCTCACGTGGTGGGACAACGAAATCGACGGCGACAAAATGTATCCGCCGCAGCAACGCAATCCGACAGAAGAGCAGCGCTACCAATCCTATTTGCGCAATCCAGAAGCGGCCGCAGCCCGCGGCCTCTGGAGCGATGAAAAATTTCTAGAAAATCTCGGTAGCCCGGAATTCAACGCGAAGTTGAAAACCACGCAGTTCGCCGATTTTCACGGTCACGGCTGGGTTTTTCGCTCCGTCTTCAATCACGACCGCAAAGGGAACTGGATCGACAAAGACGGCAAACAAATTTCTTTCGATGATCCCGACCGCTTCGGAAAAGCCGTCCATCTGGCGGACATCCATCTGGAAAAAGGCATGCAGTGCAACGACTGCCACTTCGCGCAGGACAACCACGGTAACGGCAAAATATACGGTGAGCCTCGCGCCGCCGTCGAAATCGACTGTATCGATTGCCACGGCACGATTCGCAATAAAGCCACGCTTGTCACGTCCGGCCCAGCCGCTCCCGAAGGCGGCCGTCATCTCGATACGCTGCGCACACCTTGGGGTCTTCGACGATTCGAATGGCGCGCCGACGCCGCCGTGATTCAACGCTCAATGTCTGAACAAAACAAAGAGTGGGAGATCGTTCAGACCGCCGACTCCGTCACTCCCGGCAACATCCACTTCAGCATGAAATCTTTTCGCGCCAAGTTGATGGCCACGGACGGCACCGTCGCGCAGCAAATGCCGCAAGACGACGAACATCTTGCCCACGCCAACTCTTCGATGACTTGCTACTCCTGCCACACGTCATGGACGCCAACGTGCTTCGGCTGCCATCTGCAAATGACCGCCAATGCGCGGAAGCCCATGCTCCACAACGAGGGCCTCACCACACGCAATTACACCAGCTACAATTTTCAAGTTCTTCGCGACGACATCTACATGCTCGGCGTCGACGGCACCGTCACCGGCCACCGCATCGCTCCCGCGCGATCTTCGTGCGCCATCTTAGTCAGTTCGCAAAATGCGAACCGCGACTGGCTCTATTACACTCAGCAAACTGTTTCTTCACCCGGGTTTTCCGGCCAAGCCTTCAGTACGTTTGTTCCGCACACCGTTCGCGCCAAGGAAACCAAGCAGTGCAGCGACTGCCACGTCTCAGCCGCCAATGACAACAACGCCTGGATGGCCCAGCTCTTACTTCAAGGTACGAACTTCATGAATTTCATGGGCCGCTACGTTTACGTCGCCACCGGCAAGAAGGGTTTTGAGGCCGTAGCCGTCGCCGAACACGACGAGCCCGAAGCCATCTATGGCAGCGACCTTCAGCGCATCGCCTATCCCGACAATTACAAAAAGTTCGTCGACCGTCGCCGCGAGCTCTCGACCGCCGCGAGCCACGAAGGCAATGTCCTCGATATTCAAGCCCGCGGCGAATACGCCTACGCGGCTACCGGTTCCGGCGGACTTCGCGTCTACGACATCGCCAACATCGACAACAAAGATTTCTCCGAGCGCATGATCACCGCTCCGGTCTCTCCCATTGGCCAACGCTTCTTCGTGCCCACAAAAAACGCTCTCGCTGTCGCTTCACCGACTACCCTCGGCGTCGACCCGCTTCGCCAGCAACTCCTCGAAAACGAAGAGCAACCCATCCATCTCCTTTACGGTTTTCTTTACGTCGCCGACAAAGAAGAAGGACTGGTCATCATTGGCAATCCCGACCTCAGATCGAAAAGTCCTGGCGTCGGAACGCTTCTCGACGGCAATCCCGCCAATAATTTCCTGAAACGCGCTCTCACCTTCAATCCGAACGGTATCCTTGCCGGCGCGCACCGTATCGCCATCGCGGGCACCTACGCCTACATCCTCACCGACAAATCGCTTGTCGTGGTTGATCTGGACAATCCGCTCACGCCTCGCGTCACCGCAACAATTGGCGCCCCCGACTTGGACAATCCGCGCGGGATCGCAGTTCAGTTCCGTTATGCGTTTGTGGTGGATGGCTACGGCTTAAAGACCTTGGATGTGACCGACCTTGCGCATCCAAAAATGACGGAAAAGGGCCGCGCCGCGCTCGACGATGCCCGAAACATTTACGTCGCCCGGACCTATGCTTACGTCGCCGCGGGGAAAAACGGAGTGGGAATTTTTGATGTTGAAAATCCAGAAGCCCCGCGTCTGGACCAGGTCTTCAATGCCAACAGTCAGATCCATGAAGCAAATGACATCAAGATCGGAATGGTCGCGGGCAGCGTCTTTGCATTTGTCGCCGACGGCTACAACGGCCTCCGCGTCCTCCAGATCATTTCGCCTTGGGACGATCCCGCGCACTTTTCCGGCTTCAGCCCGCGCCCCACGCCAAAACTCGTGGCCACCGCGCGTACCAACGGCCCAGCGCTCGCCATTTCCAAGGGCATCGATCGAGACCGCGCCGTCGACGAATCCGGCAACCAACTCGCCGTCTTTGGCCGTCGCGGCGCACGTCCCCTCAATCGCGCGGAAATGCAGCGCCTCTATCAGCACCCTGCCAACGGCGCGTTCTACTCCGTCACCGACGAACCCGAAGAATCGCCACACTCTGCCGCGACTTCATCGTCAATTTCCTTTTTCGCACGCGCTCGCAGCTGGCTCAATTCTCTTTACTGAGGTCATGCCATGAATCGCCGCAAATTTCTCGACGCAACGCTCAAGACGATCTCCGCCGCCTCTTGCGCTCATTTGTTCACGGGCGCACTTCACGCCGCCGCACCGCGCCAAACCTCCGCGCCTTCACGCAATGCCAACGCTCCACGACCGCAACTCGCCATCACCATGGACGATCCTCGCCTGAAACTCGAATCCAATCTCCGATGGCAAGATGCCAACTCCCGCATCCTGAAGGCGCTCGACAGCCGTAACATTAAAGCCGCTCTTTTCGTCTGCGGCATGCGCGTTGACGAATTCGACGGCTCCAAACTCCTCTCCGCCTGGGACCAGGCCGGCCATCAAATCTGCAATCACTCCTATTCCCATCTGAACTATTGCGGCTCCACTCCCTACGCCGACTTCGCCGTCGATTTCCTGAAGAACGAAAAAGTCATCGCTCCCTATCACAACAAGACTCTTCTCTTCCGGTACCCGTTTCTAAAAGAAGGCGACACCGCTGACAAGCGCGACCGCTTTCGCACTCTCCTTAAAGAGAGTGGCTATCGCGTCGGCCATGTCACGATCGACGCCTCCGATTGGTACGTTAACCAACGCATGGCCGATCGCCTGATCAAGGATCCTAAATTCAACATCAAGCCGTATCGCGACTACCTGATCGCACATCTCCTCGATCGCGCCGCTTTCTACCGCCAGCTCGCCATTGACGTAGTCGGCCGAGACATCCGTCACACGTTGCTCATCCACTACAACACGCTCAATGCCCTGGTCCTCCCCGACGTAATGGCCGCTTTCGAGACCGCCGGTTGGCAATGGATCGACGCTTCCCTCGCTTTTCAGGACGATGTTTTCCGCAGCGCCCCCAAAACCCTTCCCGCAGGCGAAAGCCTCGTCTGGGCCCTAGCCGCTGAGTCCGGCCGCTTCAAAGACCGCCTCCGCTATCCTGGCGAGGACGACATTTACGAGGAACCCAGGATGAAAGCCCTCGGCCTCTAGATCCGGACACCCTAATGTTACGGAGCACTTTTTTCACTTTTCCTTCGCTGGCGGTATCTCATTCTAGACACGGATTTTGCTCCCTTTTGGCTTCCGAAAAAGTGCCCATCTCCTTTCCTTTGTATCTTTTAACCTTAGGGCACATCTAATCAAGGTATAATGATTTGTTCACGCTTTTAACGCATAGCACCCATCAAAATAATTCGTGGGGCACCTCCGGTGAGAAACGCTAAGGTTGTATGTGTAGGGGGTACTGGCACCGGACTTGGGGTGGTCCACCTCGCCAAGGGCGAGCAGATGTCTCGCTTTGAGCGAGGGGATGAAAAGTGAAGCAAGAGGGAGTACTAGGACATGGTTAAGCACTACTTACTGGCGAGCGATTTTGACCAGACTTTAAGCTTCAACGACTCGGGAGTCGCTCTCTCCGAGCTCATCGGCTTTCACGGGTTTCACGACAAGGTCAAAGGCCTTGCGGAGATGAACCTCGTCCAACAGGGCGCAGAACTCAGCTATCTGATTCTGCATGACCCGGACTTTCGGCGCGTTCGCCGCGACCATTTGGTGGAAACCGGCAAGCGCATTCGCCTGAAGCACAACGTCGCCCTTCTTGCACGCGCTTTGGCCAATCTTGCCGAAGGGTATAGGTTTCATTTCAACGTGATCTCCGCAGCGCCGCAGGAAATCATTCAGTCCGCGCTCGAAGGAATCGTCCCGCCGCAGAATATTTTCGGAACGCGTTTCCGCTACAACGAGTCAACGGGAGAAGTTGACTCCATCATTCGAGCTTCCGCCGGTTGGGGGAAAATCACTGTCCTAGAAGAGCGCCGCGCCGAACTCAGCATCAGCCATGACCACATCATTTACATGGGCGACGGCAGCTCCGATATCCCCGTGATGATGCATGTGAATCAACACGACGGACTGACCATCGCTGTCTCCGAAGCCAAGTTCATCACGCGCGTCGCGAAACGAACCGTGCTCAGCGACAATGCAATGAGCGTTCTCGTTCCGGTGCTCGAAAAAGTTCTCGGTTGGGATTCCGCCCATATCCGCAAGCTATTCACTTCTTACGGGCTGAACTTGCTGGAGTGGGACAAAGTGCGCACTGACATGCTCACTATTCAGGATTCAGCGGAGCCTGTTGCAGCTTCTTCCGTTCACGCGAATTAATTCCTCAGGGAAACGATAAAGGCGACCGTCTTTAGAAAAGACAGCCGCCTTTTTTTCGTAGAAAATCCCAGAGTTTACTGCGGGCCGAATTTGAATTCGATCACCTCGGTCGTTTCCTTCGGACCGGGCTCGAATTCACTTTGCATCGCTGCTCTTTCTGCCTCCGTGGCGAGCACGGGATGCCCACCCACGACGTGCGTTCTTTTCACCTTGCCATCGGTGCCAATGGTCACCTCGACTTTGACGACGCCAGCAAGATTTAGCTTTCTGGCGAGATCTGGGTACTGCGGCTTGCCCATGACCCTCACCTTGCGCTTGGACCCCGGGGCATCGCCTTCTTGCGCGCGTATCGAGAGCGCCACACCGCTCCCCACGCCGAGTACGGCGAGCAAACACACTGCCAGTATTCGCTTGGCCTTTGTCACTATCATGTCCTTGAAGCCGGAACTTCCGGCGAAGTAAATACCGGCTTGTAATTGCATTTGCCTCGCCAGACTCCGGGGAAATTCGTGCCGCTTCGTTCTTTTTTTGAAATCGCTTAGATTCACAAACTTATGGATGTCCGGTGGAATGGCGGTTGTCGTTCAAGGTAGTACTCTGCCGCGCAAACATCTCATGTTTAATCGGTTTAGTAGATTTCGTCTCGTTTTGAGACGGGGCCGAGGGAGTTTTTGTTTCACCGATATACAGGTTATTCAACGTTTGTTTCAGTCCCCTTCATTGCGTCATTCTTCAGAATCACCTTCTCGTTTTGAGCATTCCTCATCGTCGGTTACAATTCCTCCGCGGAGGGTTCATGTCCAAGAAACTGATTCTCATGATCGCGGGCGACTACGCTGAAGTCCTCGAAGTGATGATTCCTTTCCACGCGCTTCAAATGGTCGGCCACACGATTCACGTGGTCTGCCCAGGAAAGAAAGCTGGCGAATTTATCCCCACTTCGGTCCACGATTTCGAGGGCGATCAGACCTACACCGAAAAGCGCGGCCACAATTTCCAGCTCAACGCCACCTTCGACGAGGTCAAGCCTGAAACGTATGACGCGCTCATGATCCCAGGCGGGCGCGCGCCGGAGTACCTCCGCCTCAATCCCCGCGTCATCGAAATCGTCCATCACTTTGCCAAGACCAATAAGCCTCTTGCGGCAATCTGCCATGGACCGCAGGTTCTTGCCGTGGCTGGTGTGCTCAACGGCAAAAAGTGCAACGCCTATCCAGCCACCGGCCCCGAAGTCACCCTAGGCGGTGGCACCTTCGTCAGCCTCCCCATGACCGATGCGCTTGTCGACGGCAACCTGATCACAGCACCCGGTTGGCCCGCCCTCGGCGCCTATCTCAGCAAACTCCTCACCGCCCTCGGCACGCAAATTCAACCCTAATTTGATGGGTAGCCGACGTCGCTTGGTCGCGCCAATGCATATTTCTAGTTCAATCCACACTTTCTAAATTTCTGATGCGCGTGGATAATTGTTAGTTTACTACTCCCCGGAAAGGGCTCAGCCTCATGGCAAACATCAACACCAAAAAAGGCGTCATCGGCATTCTCACCGGCGGCGGCGACGTTCCTGGTCTCAATCCCGCAATCCGTGGCGTTACTATCCGCGCGCTTCATGAGGGCTATCAAGTTATCGGCTTCCGGCACGGCTGGGCCGGCCTTGTCGATATGGTCCGCGAAAAGGACTACGACAACTCCGACAATTTCCTAGTTCTCACGCAGGAAGTCGTTGAGCGCGCCGCACGCACTGGCGGCACTTTTCTCCACTCGTCGCGCACGAATCCCGGCCGCGTTAGCAAATCCAACGTGCCTGCACATTTGAAAGACAATTTCACCGCAGAGAAAAACGATCTCACTTCCGAAGTCCTCAAGAATCTCGCTTGGCTAGGCATCGACACGCTCATTCCCATCGGCGGCGACGACACGCTGAGCTATGGCGTCCGCCTGCACAAAGAAGGTTTCAAGGTCATCGCCATCCCCAAGACTATGGACAACGACGTCCCCGGCACGGACTACTGCATCGGTTTCAGTACTTGTGTCACGCGCACTTTGCAGCTCGTTAATGACCTGCGCACTTCAGCTGGTTCTCACGAGCGTTTCATGGTCATCGAAGTGTTCGGCCGCTACGCCGGTTACACCGCGATGCTTCCCACCATGGCTGGCGCCGCTAACCGCTGTGTCATCCCCGAATACAAATTCAATATCGAGAGCCTCACCGAGCTTCTCGTGCATGACCGCAACAAAAACCCAAGCCGCTACTCAACCGTTCTCGTTTCCGAAGGCGCGATGTTTCAAGGCGGCGAAATGATTTTCGAAGGCGAAGCCGCCGATGCGTATGGACACAAGAAACTTGGTGGTATCGGAGACATCGTCTCGGAGAAAGTAAAGGAGCTCTCGAAGAAATTTAATAAGGGCAAGACCATTGAAGTCGTTAATCAGAAGCTCGGATATCTGGCGCGCTGCGGGGACCCCGACGTTGTGGACTCCATCGTTCCCATGGCGTATGGCAATATCGCCCTTGAGTTGCTCTTAAAGGGCGTGCATGGCCGCTTGGTAGTTCTTCACAACGGCAGCTACGGTAACATCCCCATCGAAACGATCACTTCGACCAAAAAGGTGGTAGACATCAAGGAACACTACAATACGGAACGTCTCCGGCCTCAATTTTCGAGTTTTGAAGCCAAGCCCTTGTTCCTAATGGGTAGCTAAATTGTATTTTTCACAGGGATTCGCATGCAAACGTCTCGTAGGGGCACGGCACGTTTACCCTGAGCCTCGAAGGGCCGTGCCCGTCCCCGCTTCAAGGCACGCACCGCTCAAAGGCTATACTCCAATTCTTGACGATAAATAATGGATTGTCAGTCCGAGAAGTTTCCGACCATCTGGAAAACTTGCCGCTACGTTCTTTTTGCCATGCGAATCACAGGAAGCGTCAACCCGTCTTTCAGCGGAACTTGGATATTCTCCACAGCAACATAGCCCTTCGTCCCGAATAACTTCGCTCCTGTCAACGTCGCGCCCATTTCATAGCTCATAAAACCAGCCGTACTGGCCGCGATTTCGCAAGCCTCAAGAATCCTGCCGCCGATTCCTCGTCGCGCCCATGACGGATGAATAAAGAACGCCCTGATCTTCGCCGCATCGCGCTGTGGATCTAACATCGCATCCTCTCGTCCCGTCCAGTGATCGCTGCCATAAAGCGTCTTGCGCTTGCTCCAACCACCGCACCCCGCGATCGTCCAGCTTGCTCGGGCATTTTTCGCTCGGCTAGTTTTCTCCGATATGGACTGCTCTTCTCCGACTCTGGCTTCCGCAATAAAATAGGTCCCATCCTCGATCAATTTGCTGTCCACGCCAAACACCGTTTCCAGCGCGCCTTCCATCTGTGCTGGCGTGTAGTCCTGTGTCTGCAACGCGCGAACGGACGCCTCAATCAACTGCCGCAGCACCGGAATTTCCGCCGCGACCGCTTTTCTTATTCGAATCTTTACCCCGTTCATCCAGCCCCATCGCGATTTATTTTATGAAACTCACCGACTTACACGTTACAAGGTCTCTCCCACTACTCACGACTCACTGCCCACTACTCACTTCTTGCTATCCCTTGGCTTTCCCCTTCAAAAGCTTTGCAACCTTTTCAATTTCCTCCGTCTTCTTGTACATCTGCACGGAAAAAACTTCTGTAGTCACTGTCTTGTCGACTTCTTGCTTTAGTTCGCCCGCCAGTTGATATAACCGATTGACCCCGGCACGAAACTGTTTCTCATTCTGCTGCAGCGCCACTCTCTTCGTGTTTTGAGGATTCGAGTTGTCCGCTTGCGCCTCCGCCGGATTCTGGGTTTCCGCGGACGCAGGCGGTGTTGGAAAGGGATTATTCTTTCGCTGCAAACCAAACACGGAGCTATCCGCCGCCACAGAGCAACCCGCTGCCGCAGCCAGTGCCATTAAAAAACACCGTCTCGTTTCCCGCATGGCAACCTCCTAAGACGCCCTTTTTCGCTCGACCCATTCTGTCACTTGTTCCCACTGCGATTTCAAGCTATTCGTGATTCAATCCGCCTCCACATATGGAAGCATACTGTTCCCCACGCACTCGATTTAGCAGGTATATCTGTGTAGGGGCGCAGCATGCTGCGTCCCTACTAAGGTTGCGCAAATTGTTTGGAATGGAAACGTAACCAAGCCTGCGACGAATCAACGCCCGTTCGTTCCCAGAGCGGGCAGTGTAAAAGTGGGCTTCACTTCTCTTCGCTTCGACCAATCATGATACGTGTGGCATTCGAAGCAGCGCGATTCCGCGCGCTCCGGACCCGGAGCGTGACAGGTCTTGCAAGTCGCAATCCCCGGCAAAAGTACGTCGCTCGTCTCGGTACTGCTCAGCGCCTTCTCGTGACAACTCGCGCATGCAAATCCCCGGTGCGCATTATGATCGAATTTCGCGTGTGGCATCCACTTCACAGACGTGCGGGCCGGTTCGACAACCGGCAAATTATTCTGCCCAGCTCCCACCGCGAGCGCATGACACTGTTTGCAGGTCTTCCGCCACAATAGTTCTTCGGCATCTTTGATTCGTGCGCCAACCCACTCATTCGGCGTATACGGTCGCACAACCGGTTGTACCGGCTTCCCCGACAAATCGTGCCCCGGGTTGCGCATTTCACGCAAATCCCCAGGATGCGCCGCAATATACTCGCTGAATTTCTTCACAAGAAACACGTGCACCACTTCCGGCTTATCGTGGGGCACGCCTTCATTGAACCGCTCGTCAAACGCCAGCGAATGGCATCCCGCGCACGAGTTCGCAAATTTCACCGGCGCCATCAACTCGCAGCCACTCTCGTGCCCCGGACGCGGCAACGTACCGATCTTCGGCGGAAGAACTTCGTCCTGTTCAGAGTAACTAACGTTGGCTGATGCGTAGCTCGTGTCGGCGTACTTCCATTCCGCTGTAGCTCCCCTCGATTGGTGACAATCCCCGCATTCCAGTTGCACATTCGGCCCGTTCGGACCGCGCCGGATCGGTTTCATATGAATCGCGTGATTCACTCGGATCGTTCCGGGATCGTGCGTGACCATTCCATTCAAGGGGCGCAACGCGCCAAATTCCGGATGCCCATCCTCAAAACTCTCGATGTGCACTGTGTAATGCGCCACTCCGCTGTTTGCCTTCAAATCTCCGTGGCACTCCGCGCAGGCCTCATTCCTCGCCGCAACAAGATTCACCCGACCTCGGTGTTCGGCGTGGCACGTCGCGCAACCAACTGATTTCGTTGCGGCCGCATGATGCAGTGGCCCATCGTGGCAAGACAAACAAGCTGCATCGCTGGCCGCCGCCGAAAACATTCCCGCAGTCTGCACATGGCACGCCGCACAATCCGCCTCCAACACCGCATGCGCCTCAGTCATCCGCCCGCTCGAATACACCCGCGAGTCTCGCGCAAATCCGTGCCACCCAATCCAAGCCAGCGCAATCACAGGCACCCCGACGCTCAGCCAAAACTTCGCGCGCTTCAGTGCCGTCGGCCTCTTGAAATAATTCAGGTCGATCCTCTGCGCCAATTTCTTGGTTGTTCGTGTTCTGGCCATTCGTCACTTCTTCAATAGCGAAGCGCCATCACCGCGTGCACGGCCCCCAGCAAAATCAAGGCCAGCGAAATGGGTATATGCACCAGCAGCCACCCATGCAACAAATCATGTAGCCGTTCCTGGCGCACCAATTGCCGCGCCTCATCGCAAATATCTTCCAAATCCTGCAGCGTTGTTTGTGCTGCTGGCGGCATTAATGTTTGTAATCCCGAAAACGTTCCATGCGCCTTGTCCGCATCCCCAAGCCGCGATCCCCGCAACTTCGGCTGCTCAAGAAACGGCCGCATCTCGCTCAAATAGAATTTCCGCAGGGGCGCGCGCTCCTCTTCGGTCAGCACAACAGTCTCCGCGACAGCCGCCACCGCCGCGCCGCTGCTCGTCGCAGCCATCGCCCTCGCCGCGCTGAATCCCCCCGCGCGTTGCATTTCCTCTTTTTCGGATTTACCAAAGCCCAACGGCCCGCAAATCGTCTCGACGCCGCGGTCCGCCTCTTCCCGCAGCAGTTTCCGAACATTTCCAATCTCGTCGTAAATCGTTTCCAGCTTCACATCAGTCGTCATCACCCGCGGCAGGTAATGTTGCAGCGCCGCACCAAACACTCCGCTCGCAACCGTAATAATCAACAGCCACATCAGCACGCTCGTCAGCGTCCCGCCAAAATGAAATCCTCCATGAAATAAAATTACTGGCAAACTAAGCAACCCCAGCCACAAGTGTCCGCGCATCCAGGCTTGCGCCCGCCCAATCCGCCAGGTTGGGACCCGCTTCCGCGCCCCCAGAAGCGCCGCGAAAATCATGAACCCAAATCCAATCACGCCAAAAGTCAGGCCCACCACGCTGCCGCCGTGAGGTCCGCTTGGCTCGCTCGTCGCATCCATCACATACGCGCTCGCAAACACTGCAAACCCAATCAGCGACCCAATCGCCCAACTTCTTTGTGTCTTGTCAATTCGCAATCAAAATTCCTCGCGCTTTCACTTCGCCGTTCCGCCACCCAGCATCTCGGAAAAAAATGTTCGCGGGTCCACGCGATGCGCCGCATCGTGAGGACACGCGTAAACACAGCTCGGCTCCTTCAAGTGCGTGCACAAATCACACGAAGTGGCCTTTTGCTTCACGACCGCTTTCTTGCTTCCCGGCCGTTCCAGGTCTTCCACCATCACATCGAATGGATGCAAATTAATATTTCCGTACGGGCAATTCCGTGCACACAACCCGCACCCAATGCACCAATCCTCAATAATCACCTCGAGAGAATTTCGCCGTCTGATCGCCCCCACCGGGCATCCCACCATGCAGAGCGGATCGCGGCATTGCCGGCAAGAAGTAGCCACCAAATACTGTTCGAAACGCAAACCCTCTCGCACCAGCCGCGTTACGCCATCATGCGCGTCCGCACAAGCGTTCACGCAGGCGTCGCAGCGCGTACAGTTGTTCAAATCGAGAATCAGCAAACTCTGCGCTTCCATCAAACCCTGTGAAAGGAACTGATCGATGGGTACGCTCTTCACCGTCTGCATCCGTTGCTGATTCTGCGCTCCGCGCTCCGCTGCCACTGCCTCCAGCCCCTGCCGCACGCTCGGGAAGCGTTCTACCATGTCGCGAAAGTCGTCTCCTGAAATGCGCACCACTTCCACGTGGTCCAGCGCCGTGCAAGTCGCCGTGCGCACGCCGCCGCCTAGCAAGCCAATTTCCCCGAAATAATCCCCGCGCGAGAGATATGCGAGCACTAGCTCGCCGCCAGGATACGTTTCCGAAATCTTCACGAACCCGATGCGCACCAAATAGAAGCTTCCCGCCGCATCGCCTTGCCTCGCGATCACCTGCCCAGGAGCAAATCGCTGCAGCTCTACGCTCCCCTTCAAATGTTCGATAAAATCCGGAGAAAGACCCGCAAACATCGGCACGCCGCGCAAATGGTTTTCCAGCGCCCTCTTGCGATAATTCTGGTCAATCTGCGCGCGGAAGGATTTATTTTTCATCATGATGTCGAGAACGTTCCGAAGCATCTCGAACGCCACGACATCCGTCTCCGCAATCACCGTTGCCGACCGCGGATAAAAATTCATGCACGTCATCTCACCGAATAAGTCACCGGGGCCAAGTTCTGCTACTGGATTCCCATACGCGAGGTCCACGGGCGCGTCGATGGGAATCGTTCTGTCGCGAGTCTCCTCCGCGCGGACATCCGTATCCCGAGCCGCGAGCGTGCTCGTAAGCTTCTTAAAAAGCCCTTTCGCCCCGCCCTGTGTTTTTACGTGCGCGATCGGTGACGAAAGCGAAACGCGGGCTTTGCCTTCCAGAATGTAAAAAGCCGTCGAGCCGAATTCGCCCTCACGGCAGACAATCTCTCCGGGATGAAATCGTCGTTTAACGATAGCCCCGCGGTTCAATTCAAGAAATGTTCCCGAAACGCCTTTGAACACTGGTAATTGCAAAAGCTCTTCCGCTTCGAATCCCTGGGAATCAAGCCCTCCCGCTATCGACGTTCCTACCACCGTTTTATTTGTCAGAGCGCCGGTAGGACACGACACCATGCATTCCCCGCACGAAATACAAGTCGAATCTCCCATCGGCGCATTCAAGTCGAAAGCGATCCCCGCCGAGTAACCTTTTCCCATTCGCCCCAGCACAAAATTATTCCTGATCTCGTCGCAACCGCGGATGCACCGGTCGCACAAAATGCAGGCATCGTGATCCACGGCAATTGCCAGCGAGGAATCATCAATCCCACGCGAAACAGTCCGTTTCGCGAATCGGGGCTGCGTGATCCCCGCTGCCTTTGCCCAAGTTTCCAGTTCGCAATCCCCCGATTTGTCCTGCCGCGCGCACGGAGAAGGATGATCTGCCATCAAGAGTTCCAGCAAAGTCTTTCGCGCGTTAAAAACCTTCTCGGAATTCGTAACAACCTTCATGCCCGGCTCAACAGGACGCACACACGAAGCCGTCAGCACGCGCGCCCCGGTATCCACCACACAAAGCCGGCAAACCCCCACCGGCGTTTCATTCTGCAAATGGCAAAGCGTAGGAATCGACGTCCCATTCATCCGCGCCGCATCAAACACACTAGTGCCCGCGGCCACGCGCACAGGTCGCCCGTCAATCGTAATCTCCACAAGTTCCGGCAATCGCGTAATCGTGCTCACAATCTCTTTCTTTTCCTCTTCTCTGTGTCCTCTGCGAACTCTGTGTTAAATATCACATCCCACTTCAAATACCCACGTTGTCCCCTTGCGGGCTGCTACGGCCGAATCCCCACTCGCTGCGTCTCTCCCGCCCGAGCCGCCGTCGTAAAACAAATCCCGCTTGGACACTGCCCCTTCAGCACGTGCGCATCAATCTCTTCCCTAAAATGCTTCAAGACTGACAACACCGGTGCCGGCACAATCTGCCCAAGCCCGCAAATCGAAGTCAAACTCATCGCTTGGCAAAGCTCATCGACCAAAGCCAAATCTTCCCGGTATTGACTTTCCGTCACTCCGCCGTGCGTCCACTTCACCAACAAATCCGTCATCTTCTGCGACCCAACGCGGCAAGGCACGCACTTTCCGCATGACTCATTCCGATAAAATCGTACCGCGTTCAAAGCCATGTCCAGCATGCAAGTCGTATCGTCGCAAACCACGATCGCGCCCGAGCCAAGCATCGATCCCGCATCCGCAAGCGCTTTGAAATCGAGCCGTACGTCCACCATCGACGCCGGCAAATATCCTGAAGACGGCCCCGAAGGCGCAAACGCCTTCAACTGCCGTCCATTGCGAATCCCTCCAGCATAGTTAAACAGCACTTCGCGCATCGGTGTTCCCATCGGCACTTCGAAAACACCAGGTTTTGCCGCATGCCCGCTCACGCCCACAAATTTCAACCCGCGCGAACCGTCCACGCCTTGCGTTTTGTACCACTCCACACCACGCGCCAAAATCTGCGGCACATTCGCAAATGTCTCGACGTTATTGAGCACGGTCGGCTTTTGCCACAGCCCCGCCTGAACGGGGAACGGCGGTTTGTTCCTCGGCTCAGCACGCTTGCCTTCGATAGCCTCGATCAAGGCGGTTTCTTCGCCACAAATGTAACCACCCGGACTGACGAAAATCTCTAGATCAAAGGTCAGCTCGCTCTTCAAGATATTTTTTCCAAGCAATCCTTCGTGATAGCAACGCCGCAATTCCTCTCCAAGAATTTCTTCTTGAAGGTGATACTCGTGCCGGATGTAAAGAATCCCCTTTTTTGCTCCGGTAACCAGCCCCGCGACGATCATGCCCTCGATCACCAGATGCGGCAGGTGCGTCATAATGAAGCGATCTTTAATCGTGCCCGGCTCGCTCTCGTCCGCATTGCAAACGACATACTTCTCCGCTCCTGGCTCTTTGCGTACCAAACTCCATTTCATGCTCGTCGGAAACCCCGCCCCGCCCATCCCGCGCAATTCCGATGCTTTCAGCACTGCCAGGGCACCGTCCCAATCTTTAGTTGTAGCCAGTCTCCGAACAACGCCGTATTTTTCTCCATCGCCGTAGGGATCGGACGCGCACTGCACTCGGGCGTGTTCCGGATGCGGTTCGGGAAGCTCTTTGCCAAGAATCGCCCTTTGCGCAATCGCTTCCGCCGATGTTGCCGTCACGCTCGTAAAAATCTCATCATTGATGGAAACTGCCGGTGCCTGATCGCACCGTCCCAGGCAAGAGACATCGCGTATAAGCACATCCGCAGTAGGGCTCTTCGCGAAGCGCTGCTCCAATTCTGCTCGCAATTCGCAAGCCCCATTCAAGTGGCAGCTCATGTCCGCGCAAACACGTACGTCCGCTTTGGGAGGCGGCACAAGCTGAAAATGGGGGTAAAAACTCGCAATACTGTGAATTTGATAGAGGGGAGTGTGCGAGCGCTGGGAAAATGCTTCGAGTTCCGCCTTGGGCAAGAAGCCGTAGCGAAGCTGGATAGCTCGCAGGTCGTCGAAGATCACGGCGCGGCATCTCGCATTGAAAGGCGCCGGTCAGGTCCTGTCGCCGGCGTGAAGTGTAGTACGGATTCTTCTGCATACTACTGGCGCCCCACACCGGTGTAAATAGAAGCCCCGTTGCCTTTTCGCGCCACGCTGCGAAAAAGACAACGCGTCCGGCGCTCCTTCCAAACGATAATTGAGCGAACGAATCGCCCGTCATTGCGAATGCAAATCGTCCCCCAATCCAATTGGCTGCGCGTCACGCTGTGCGCTGCGCTCTTCCTTGCGCTGACCTTTGCCGTTCGAATGGCCGCAGCGAGAAACGACTCTGCCGAACCAACAAATTCCATTTCCTCCGATGGAGCCTCCAAACCCGTGGAAACAACTGCAACGCCTGCCGCCAAGCCTGCAGATTCGAACGGCGAGCCCGTAAAATACATTGGCCCCGGCTCCTGCGCCGCCACAAGCTGCCACGGCAGCGTAAAACCCGTTGCTGGCAGCCGCATTCTGCAAAATGAATATTCAACCTGGATCGTAAAAGACAAGCATAGCCACGCATATCAAGCGCTGACTGGAGAAATCGGCGAACGCATCGCCCGCATCCTGAAACTCAATTCAAAAGCCGAAGAATCGCCCAAGTGCCTTGCGTGCCATGCGTTGTACACAACGCCGGAGCAGCGCGGCCGCCCATTCGAATTGTCCGAAGGCGTCTCCTGCGAAAACTGCCACGGCCCCGCCTCAGGGTGGTTAGGCCCCCACACAACGCGCGACTGGCCGCACGAAAAATCCGTGGCGCTAGGGATGCGCGACACGCGCGACGTAATTCATCGCACGGAAAAATGCCTCGAGTGCCACCTCGGTACAAAAGAAAAATTCGTCGACCATGAAATGATCGCCGCCGGCCATCCCGATCTGTTTTTCGAATTAGATTCGTTTTCCGCGGTAATGCCGCGCCACTGGAAATCGCCGCGCGAATCCGCCCCCGGTAAACCGGTGGAAGATCCGGCGTGGGCCGGCGTGCGCGACTGGAGCGCAGGCCAAGCTGTGCAGCTTCGCGCCGAAATGGAGAGACTGACGTGGCGCGCGAAAGGCGAGCGCTTTGACAAAAAAGATGTGTGGCCCGAATACTCAGAGCTCTCCTGTTTTGCGTGCCACCATGCGCTCGTGCCTGCTGAAGACAGTTGGCGGCAGGAGCACGGATTTGATGGCCGGCGGCCCGGTGATCCTGCATGGAACAGCTCGCGATATGCTGTGTTCCGTTTGCTCGCGAAACAAATTGACTCCGCGAATGCCCAAGAGCTCGACCGAAGATTGCTTGAAGTCTCGGGCGAAATGTCCAAGCTGAGTCCTGATCGCAATGTTGTCGCGGCGTCAGCTTCCGCTGCTGCGCCGATTGCGCAGCGTTTTGCCGATCGTCTTGCGGCGATGCCATACGATCAAGCGCTTGTGCTGCGCATGTTGCAGCACATTTCGGATGATGCCGAAACTATCTCGCTTGCTGACGAACGCGCCGCCGAACAAGCGGCGATGGCCATGGATTCGTTGTACATCGCGTACAGCAAAGACGCGAAGCCCAGCAATGCGGAGGAAGTTCGCGCCGCCATTAACGAGCTTTTCCGCCAACTCGAAAATCCTTCCTCGTACAACGCCGACCAATTCGCCGCTTCGTTGCGACGAATCCGTCCAATGCTGCGATAATCAGACCCGGCAAACTGGCGTTTCCAGCAGGAACCCATGAATAGGTTTGAGAACTGGTTTTGCGCCTCGTCCATTTGGCGAAGCATGACGCGGAAACATTTGCTTCCGTGGATGTTGTCTGGGACGGAGCTGGGCGAGCACGTACTGGAAATTGGGGCTGGGCCGGGCGCGGCAACGGAGGAGTTGCGGAAACGCGCGGGGCGAGTGACCAGCATCGAGTATAGCCACGTTTTTGCCGCCGCTCTTGGGTTGCGCAGCCCCAGCACGAACGGAGCAGTGTTGCAGGGCGATGCGTCCGCATTGCCTTTTCCAGAAAAAACATTTTCAGCAGCAATCGCCGTGTTGGTTCTGCACCATTTGAAATCACAAGAATTGCAAGAACGCGCTTTCGCCGAAATCTTTCGCGTGCTGCGCCCCGGCGGCGTCTTTCTGGCGGTTGAGATTCAAGATGGATGGCTGAACCGCATTGCACATATCCGAAGCACGTTTGTCCCGGTGGTGCCTTCATCGGTGTCCGAACGACTTACATCGGTTGGCTTCTCGAGCGTGTCCATAGCGTATAAAGGCAGCGCCTACCGTTTGCGTGCGCTACGTCCGTAAGATTTCGCCAACAATGTGTGCGTGATGCGTTGACGCGGCTGCGCGCGGCCTTTAGCATGGATTTATGAGCTCTGCGGTGAAGCTCAAATTTCCTCCCGGTCCTTCCACCGGGCTAAAGCGCTGGTCACTGGGCCCTCTGAACAGTGGCGATCCACTGAAATATTTCACGGGCCTGATGCGCGAGTACGGAGATCTAGTCAGCCTCCGCGTTCTGAATTTCCGCATCCTTCTGCTCAATCATCCGGACCACATTGAAGACGTTCTGGTAAATCATCCGCGAAAATTCATAAGAGGCCGCGTGCTGTTGGCCAACAAACGTGTTTTTGGACGCGGCTTGCTGACGAGCGACGGAGATTTCTGGCTGCGACAGCGGCGCCTGGCGCAGCCCGCGTTTCATCGCGCGCGCATTGCCGACTATGCCTCTACGATGGTGGAATACACCGAGCGGCTGTTGCACGAATGGCAGGATGGGGAAGAGCGCGACATCCATGCAGAGATGATGCGGCTCACGCTGCAAATCGTCGGCAAAACTTTGTTCGATGCCGACGTCGAACGCGACGCCCAGGACATCGGCAAATCGATGGAGCTCCTGCTCGAACTTAGCGCGAATTTTCGCAGAACTATTTTCATTCCGCACTGGGTGCCCACGCCGACGAATTTCCGCCTGGAACGGGCGATCCGGCAAATCGAAAAAGTGCTCTACAGAATGATTGCCGAGAAGCGAGCGTCGGGCCGCGATTCAGGCGACCTTCTCTCCATGCTGCTGGCCGCGCAAGACGAAGACGGCTCGCGCATGACCGATCAACAGCTTCGCGATGAGGCCATCACGCTTTTCCTGGCCGGCCACGAGACCACAGCGAATACGCTCTCGTGGACCTGGTGGTTGCTCGCGCAGAATCCCGCGGTGGAAGCTAAGCTCCATGCTGAGCTGCGAACAGTGCTCGCGGGTCGCGCTCCTTCGCTGGACGATTTGCCAAAGCTCGTTTATACGAGTCACATCATCACCGAATCGATGCGGCTCTATCCTCCAGCCTGGGGAACCGCGCGGACAGCGATCGAGGACCACGAAATTGCAGGGTACGCGATACCCAAAGGCTCGGGTGTTTCGTTTGCGCAGTGGTCCGTGCATCGCGACGCCCGATGGTATGACGCGCCGGACGAGTTTCGTCCCGAGCGATGGGAGGGCGATCTGCTGAAACGGAATCCAAAATTTGCTTACTTTCCGTTTGGAGGTGGACCGCGCCAGTGCATCGGCAACACGTTCGCGTTGATGGAAACGGCGCTGACGCTTGCAACGATTGCGCAGCAGTACCGGTTCCGGCTTGTCCCCGGGCATCCGGTGGTACCGCTCGCGTCAATCACGCTGCGGCCCAGGTATGGGATCCGCGTCGTGATGGAATCACGCGCGGCGAAGAGCCGAGCCGCGACTGAAGCGAGTGGCAAGATGAGTCATCACAGATGAGGACGGTGCTTTAATCGACAGTGTGAATGGCGGATCTTTAACTTTAGGCGACAGATTGAATCCCGTCGTCGGGCTTGCGGATACTTGAAACCTGGCGCAAAGTAGAAGCATGAACACATACAACGTAAAGATCCGCTATGAAGACCGGAGCAAGGGAACGGAAGGAACAACCGTCAAAGTAGACGCAACCACAATTGCAGGCGCAATCGCGAAGGCTGCAAGAGAATTCGTTAAGGGTCTAGACCGCAAACAGCGGTTTGACGCCAATAAGGGTCTGCAAATGCAGGCTGTCCGAGTCACAACAGATAAAACGGACGTTCCGGAGAGCACCGGAAGCGCTCCAAGTGCTACGACCGACAATTAGACTTGGCGTTGCACTTCATTTTTCAAAAGTTACTCGACGCAAACTTTCGCTGGAATAGGCCTGCACAATGGACCAAGAACGTCGTGGTTTGAGATTTGCGTTCACCGCGAGCGCCGAGATCGCTCTTGGAAACTCGCCTAATGTTTTTGTCCCTGCACGCGTGACGGAGCTAAGCTTGCGCGGGTGTTTCCTCGAAACTTCTGCGTCGTTTGAGATTCAATCCCCTGTTTTGGTGAGGATTAACTACGGCGGAGAATATTTCGAGGCCGAGGCGTCCGTCCTCTATGTCAGGCTCTCGGGCCTCGGACTTGTCTTTGGTGAAGTGAAGCCAGAGTCTCGAGCGGTGTTGCAAAAGTGGGTTCTCAGCACGATGGATAGTCAGGGCGCGGTGCCTGCTAGTGAATAGTGGGTAGTGAATAGAAAGAAGCGAAAGTTGAGTGGTCAGGCGTTTAAGGGTTGAAAATAATTCCAGAAGCAGTTCAGAGAATATCCCGTCTGCCCCGCTAGGGGCACCCCTTTGGGTTCGTCGAGCCTATTCCGCACCCGCTGAACAAAAACTGGACAAGTTAGGCACCTACTTCCGGGTCATCCGAAACTCGATCATCAACCGCTCCTCGCCCCGCTCATTGATCAGGAAATGGCGATGGAGGAGGACGCGCCCGTCTTCCTCAAGGTGTGCGCGCGCGACGGTCTTGCGCCCAGGATGCTCGGTATCGAGGGGCGTGGTCCACAGCACGATATTCTTGCCGTCGAAAGTGCCGTCGCTTTGGCGAATGGACATGGTGGTCTGGTGCGAGTCGTACCACACGGTGGTGAAGCGATTCGTTTTGGAATCAAAACCGGAGATTCCGGTGCCAGTGGTCTTCGTTCCGTCATCATTGATGAAGACGAAATCGGACTGCAGAAACTTGCCGTCCTGAATCATGTACTGCTTGCACGTGCCTTTGGTCACGCGCGGCTTCCCGTCGATGGGGAAGAAGGTCTTGACGACATCCCAGTCACCCGCAAATTGCGCGAACAACTTCTGACCCGCGCCCGCCCCGTTCGGCGGCTCATATTGATTGTGGGTTTGCTGAGCGAAGGTGGCAGTGGCAATAAGCAGCGATGCGATAATCCATTTCCGCATGTTCTTCATGGTTCGCCGATGATATTCGATAATCCCAAACGTTGCACGGCCACCAGCCATCATGACGATGGGCGACCTATGAATTTGTTGGCCCACTCGATGAACCACTTCATGTTAGGCGCGTCAGTATGACCGCCATCATGCTGGCGCCAGGCGAGCTGGCCGTCGAGCATCCCCTGATTCACCGGCGGCATTTTGGCAGTGCGATAATCTTGGTCCACCACGATTCCTTTTGCGCCCAGCAGCGCAAACACGCGGCTGGCGTCCACCGTCGCCATGAAGCTGCCTTGATGATCGAGCCACTTGGCATCACCCTTTTCGGGGATTCCGTAACTAATAAATGTAAGCCTCGGCGCGCACAATGCGATCAGATCGTTCGAATCGACAGGAATATCTCCGGGACTCATGCTGCCGAATGTTGCTTCGGATGCGCCGTATTTCATAAAATTGCCGGCCATCCAGTAGTGTTCGCCGCCTGTAAGGTTCTCAACCGCTTCGCCCCAGTTGCGGCGCAGCAGTGTTGCTCCCCCTTTGCCTGATGATCCCACCAACACCACCGCGAATCGTTGGTCAAACGCCATCGTGACCAGCGCGGCTTTGCCGTAGCGCGACACTCCCTCGATGCCGACGTGTTTGGAGTCGACAGCAGAGTCGGTATCCAGATAATCGAGCCCGCGACCCGCTCCCCACGCCCAAGCGCGAAGTGCACCCCAGTCTTCCGGTTTCCGCGGCTGCCCTTTGTTCACCAGGCCGATGATTCCTCGCGTGATTCCCGCGCCATCGTCGGCTTGTACGCTTGCCGGGTCCAACATCGCGAAACCCCAGCCCGCGGCAACTAATTGCCATGTGTTTGGCAGATCGCCGTCTTCATTCAACTGGGGAAACGTGAATGGCGTCTCCTTCACCGGGTCCCAGGCCGGATGCTTCGCGAACACCTCTTTAAGCGAGGGATCCTGCTGAACCATTAGCGCCTTCCACGCATTGTTGACGCGTTCCATCTCCTCGCCGCGAGGCTCGTTTGGATTCGGAAAGGCCGCGCGCCCAAACATAATGAGCACGGGCACCGGCCCCTTCGCGTTCGCCGGCGTCACCAGAACCATGTGAATCTTCACGCTAATCGCCGCGTACGCCGAGTTGTCCACCTCTCCAATCAAATCCTTCGCGATGACCGGCGTGAAGCCAACCATCTCGTGATCCACGGTTTTCACAGTCCACGATACCTTCGGCACGTCTTGGGGCACTCGCCCGTAAACGTACTTCGAGAACATTTCGATCAGTTCGGGACGCCGCACTTTCCACCACATCTCAGCGGTGGTCACCTTCTGCCCGTTGTTCAGCACCAGCGGATCGGGCAAATTCGGATACGGATTTGCCAGTGACTCATCATAATTCGCGTGATTTGGTGCCTTATCGTTTCCACTGTAGCCCGGCCGCAGTGCCTTGATTTGCAGTTGATCCATCATGTTCTGATGGTCCTGATCGGCGGTGAACGTCACCGGCGGCGGCGACGCGGGAGTTTGTGCAATTGAAAATGACGAAGTGCTCAAAATTAAAATCAGGCACGTAAACGCAAGCGAAGATTTAGGCGAGAAGGGCACGTGAACACTCCCAGTGATATGATTGCGGCGTTTTCGAAAAACTAGGCTGCTTCGGGTGTCCATGCTAAACCTTTCTCTATGAAGCGCGCACTCAGTTTCTTCGCCTCGATCGCAGTTTTGATTTGTTTGGGCCGCGTGCTATTCGAGCCGGTATTCGCGTCTTCGCCCGCTCCACAAATCTGGGTGGCCACATGGGGCGCCTCTCAACAGATTCCTGAGCCTTTGAATGAACTGCCACTAGAAGACTTGCGCGATGCCACCGTGCGTCAGATCTTTCACCTCTCGATCGGTGGCGCCGCACTACGCGTTCACCTATCGAACGCGTTCGGAACGGAAGCGCTTCGCTTTACCTCGGTCCACATAGCACACCCACTCTCGACGTCCTCTCCAGCGATCGATCCATCAAGCGATCAGCCGCTGACCTTCGCCAGCAAACCCGACGTGGTTGTCCCGCCGGGCGCGGAATTCGTCTCCGATCCCGTCAATTGGAAAGTCGCGCCGCTTTCCGATATCGCGGTAACGTTTCATCTCGACGTTCCGCCGTCGCGCGAAACTAGCCATCCGGGATCGCGGGCAACCAGCTATTACGTTCACGGCGACGCAGTCGGCGCGGCAACTCTTCTCGAGCCTAAGCACGTCGACCACTGGTTCCAGGTTTCGGAAATTGATGTCCAGGTGCCACCGGAAGCAGGCGCAGTGGTCGTGCTGGGCGATTCCATCACCGATGGACACGGAGCCACAACCAACGGCAACGACCGGTGGACGGATGACCTTGCAGCCAGACTCCAATCCTCGCCGCAAACACGAAACATCGGCGTTTCCAATCAAGGCATCGGCGGAAACAACTTGCTCGTCGATGGCCTCGGCCCCAACGCCCTGTCGCGTTTTGATCGTGATGTACTGGCACCGGCTGGCGTTCGGTGGCTCATTGTTTTTGAAGGTGTGAACGATCTAGGTGGCTTGGCAAGAACCGCCGAAGTCCCGCCGGCTGACCACGCCGCGCAAGTCGAACGCGTTCTCGCCGCCTACCGCCAAATCATCGAACGCGCGCACGCTCACAACCTCCGCGTCCTAGGCGCCACCATAACTCCCTATGTAGGCTCAGACTATTACCATCCAAGCCCGACAAGCGAAGCCGACCGCCAAGCCGTCAATCAATGGATTCGCGCTGCTGGCCATTTCGACGGCGTAATCGATTTCGACGCAGTGGTTCGCGATCCGAATCATCCCGACCAACTTTTGCCGGCCTTCGATTGCGGTGATCATCTGCACCCTTCGCCTGCCGGATACAAAGCCATGGCAGAAGCCATCCCGCTCACCGTTTTCGCGAGGTAGGCTGCCAATCCAACAGCAATCGGGGAGCGTGGTATGCTTCGACGCTATGAACGCGAAACACGTAACACCAATTTTGAATGTGTCGGACATTGGGGCGAGCTTTGCGTGGTTTGAGAAGTGGGGTTGGAAGAAGCGCTGGGATTGGGGAACGCCGCCAACGTTTGGGTCTGTGGGATCTGGAGAGTGCGAGATTTTTCTTTGCCTTGGGGGGCAGGGAAGCCGGGGCAAAGGAACGAATAATTCCACATTTGGACCGGACGGAGACGAAACGGCCGACAAGGGCGTGTGGATGTCGCTGTGGGTCGCGGACGTGGACGAAGTTTATAAAGAGTGCGTGGCCGCCGGGTTAGATGTTGTTTTTCCGCCGACCGACATGCCGTGGAATGCGCGTGAGATGCATGTGCGGCATCCGGACGGGCACGTGTTTCGGGTCAGCAAGGGCGTGGGCGGATAAGGATTTCAGAGTTAGACATGATCGAGACTCAACGAATCGCTGATAGTTACCACGCCGCGACAATTAAGGGCGCTTGGTACGGACCTACGGTCGCCGAGCTATTAGCAAGGATTTCGCCGGAGCTTGCGACGACGCCACCAGTTCCCGGGGCGCATTCGGTTGCGGCGCTGCTTCAACATTTGCTTCTTTGGAACGAAAGAATTCGAAATACCTCCGACAGCAATCCAATGCCGCCTTGGCAGGCCGAAAAGGAATGGGCCGAGCCGCCGATTCCCTGGAACGAACTTGTTACCCGCTGGAACCAAAGCCGCGATCTTCTCGAAGAAAAGATTCGGAGTTTTCCCGTCGAGGATCTAGCGAAGCGCGTTCCGGGGCGCGACTATTCCTACGAGACGTTGTTACACGGAATCGTGCAACACGCGATTTACCATTCCGGGCAGATCGCCATGGTCTTAAGTATGCTGCGGCCGCGTTCCGTATAGTGCCTAGCTCGATTTGGGGCAGGCACGGCTAATCTTGTCGCAGGGCGACTAGGGGGTCGATTTTGGTGGCGCGGCGGGCTGGGATGTAGCAGGCGGCCAGGGCTGCGGCTAAGAGGACGACGGTTACACCGGTCAGGGCGCGGACGTCGAGGGTGCCTACGTTGTAGAGGAAGCTTTTCAGGGTTTTGCCGACGAGGTAGACGCCGGGGAAACCGATGGCCATGCCGATCAAGGCGGCCCACATGCCTTCGCCTACCACTAATCTAAGGACTTGAGATCTGCCAGCGCCGAGGGCTATGCGAATGCCCAATTCGTGATTTCGCTGAGCAACCGAGAACGTCATAACGCCATAAATCCCGATCGCGGCGAGGGCGAGCGCGAGTACGGCGAAGGTGCCGAAAACGAGTACGGTGAAGCGGTCGGTGACGAGGGATTCGCTGATGACTTGGTCCATGGTGCGCACATGCGTCATGGGGAAATCGGGATTCACGGAACGGACGGCAGCGGCGATGGCGGACGTGACAGAAGAGGGATTTCCGTTCGTGCGGACGCCGATGGTAGTGAAGGGCCAGGGGCTCTGGTCAAAGGGGAAGTCAATTTCAGCGGTGCCTGTCGTGCTGGGATGGCTTTCATACTGCACATCGTGGAAAACGCCGACTATCTGCCATTCGACGCGGTCGCCGAAGGGAGGATTCTTGTCGGGGACAAGCTCGACGATTTTAACTCGCTGGGTGAGTGGGTCGAGGCCGGGGAGATACTGGCGTGCAAAGCTTTGACTGACCATGGCGACGCGAGGTGCTCCTGCGAGATCGCGCGCGTTGAGATAGCGACCGCGAGTGAGGCGTATGCCGTACGTTTCGTAATAGCCGGGAGTGACAATGTTAACCATTGCCTGCGGTTCTTTGTTGGGGTTGTTGTCGGTGTCGTCGGACGGCTGACCGGCGATGGTGAAATGAAGCCGGCCGGCGCCGTTCGTGGGAAGGCCGGGGGCGATTGCGACTTTCATGACACCGGGAACGGCGGCGATGCGCTCTTCGAGTTGCCGGTAGATCGAGCGAACCTGGGCGGCGCTGGAGGTGCGTTCGTGCTGGATGGGGACGCTAAAGGTGAGGACGTGGTCGCGGCGAATGCCGAGGTCGACTTGGGTGACATTCCAGAAGCTCCGAAGGATGAGACCTGCGCCTGCGACTAGGATTAAGGCGAGGGCGAACTCGGCGACGACGAGAATGCGGCGAAGGCGATTGTGGCCGGCGCCTGCGGAAGAGGAGCGGCCGCCTTCTTTCAGCATGTCGCTGATGTTTTGGCGGGCGGCATGCCACGCGGGGAAGCAGCCGAAGAGAACGCCGCTGAGAAGCGTTGCGCCGAGCGTGAAAAGTAAGACCGGGATATTGAGGTGTGGGTCGGCTTCATAGGGAATGCCGAGTTGGTTGCGGGGCATGAGGCTCATCACGCCGCGGAGCAGGGCGAACGCGAGAAGCGTTCCCAATGCCCCGCCCATCAAAGCCAAGGAAAGGCTTTCAATTAGGAATTGGCGGAAGATGCGCGCGCGAGTGGCGCCTTGCGAGGTGCGCACTGCGATTTCTTTCTGGCGCGCCGTGCCCCAGGCGAGGAGCAGGTTCGCGATATTGACGCAGGCAATCAGGAGAACGAAGCCGACGGCGCCCATCATGAGCCAGAGGCCGAGGCGGGTTTGCTTGGGGAGAAAGTCGTCTTTGAGAGGCTCGACAGTCACCGTGAGATCGGCATTTGTTTTAGGGTACGTTTGCGCGAGTTGTTTGGCGATGACGGCCATCTCTGAATTCGCGGTTTCGAGAGTGACGCCGCTCTTGAGCTTGCCCATCACCAGGAGAAAATGATTTTCGCGCTTGATCTCGTCGGGTTTGAAGGAAAGCGGGACGTTCATGGAAGAATCGCCAACGTCAGAGGGGCTGGGAGCGGCAACGCCGAGAACGGTATAGAGTTCGCCGCTCATGCGGAGCTTTCTGCCGACAATGCTGGGATCGCTCCCGAAATGGTCGCGCCAAAATTTGTTGTTGAGGATGACCACGTGCTCGTTGCCGGGGCGGGTGTCGTCGGCAACGAAATGGCGGCCCAGAGTGACCTTGGGGCTGAAGAGGAGGTCGAACCAGCCGGGGGCTACGCGGCTGGCCTGGACTTGTTCGGTCCAATCTGGGGTGGAGATGGTGAAGCCTTCGCCGGTCCAGCCATTGAGGGAGTCGAAGACGGTGGCTTGCTTTTGCCAGTCGAGGAGGTCGCTCGGGGAGGTGCCGTTGCGCTCGCCGCTTTTGTCGTGCGACCAGACCATCACAATACGGTCGCTGTCGACGTAGGGGAGCGGCGCAAGAAGAACGGAATAGAGGAGGCTGAAGATGGCGGTGGTGGCGCCGATGCCCAGAGCCAGGGCAAGTAAGGAGACGGAAGTAAAGCCGGGGCTCTTCCAGAGCAGCCGGATGCCGTAGCGAATGTCGCGCCAGAGTTCGGTCATGGTCACACCCCTCCCTCAAACCTCTTCCTGTTTATACTCCCGAGCTGCCGAAAAAGTTCCATGATTTCTTGCGTGTACACGGGATTAGACGAGCGGGGAAGGAAGAGGTTGGGCCTGAACCTTTTGAAAAAATCACAGAGGCGAGGTCTCCCCGGAGAAAAGCAAAGTCAAAATCATTTTGACGCGCCAACTGCGGTTTCTCGCGCTGTTGGATCGCGAACGGGGGGATGCCGGCCTGAAGGCCGGCGCTACGGGCTATTCTTTGAATTTTTTGCTGGGGGTGGCTTGTTTTTGGTTTTGGAGCTCGAGGATGTCGGCACGGGTATCCGATGAGCCGAGGAGCCAGTGGGCGAAGAAATCGCCGCGGGCCATGTCGACGTAGCTGACGATGGGCATATAGGGATGGCGCATGCCGGGATACACCTGAAGTTCGAAGCGCTTGTCAGCTTTGATGAGCGCATTGGCCAGATGCATCGTGTTGACCATGCTTACGTTTTCGTCCATGTCGCCGGTGGTGAGCATAAGGTGGCCTTTTAGATTCTTGGCGAGGTCGGAGTTTTTATCGATTTCGTAGATGAATTTTTCGGTGCCGTCTTTTTGCATTTCTTCGCGGACGCCGTGGTATTTCTCGCTCCAGTCGCGGTTGTAAACATTGTTGTCGTGGTTGCCGGATTCGGACCAGCCGGCTTTGTAGAAATCGGGATATTGAAGGAGAGCGGCGGCAGTCATGAAGCCGCCGCCGGAATGGCCCCACATACCGACGCGGGAGAGATCGATATACGGATGCATGGCGGCGAGGCGTTCTGCGGCAACCTTTTTGTCGGCGAGGCCGTAGTCGCGAAGATTGCCATAGCCATAGCTGTCATACCATTTATCGCGCTGAGGGCTTCCACCGCGCGCGCCGACTTCAATGACGATGAAACCAAGCTGAGAGAGCGGGACATTGGGACTCTTGGGCGAAAAGGTTTTGTTCACTTGTTCGACTTGCGGGCCGGGATAGACGAACTCGATCAGCGGATATTTGCGAGAGGGATCGAAGTCAAACGGCTTGTAGATTATGCCGTAGAGATCGGTGATGCCGTCTTCGGCTTTGACTTTGAAGACTTCGGGAAATTTGAAACCGGCTTCGAGAAGTTGAGAGATGTCGGTGGTTTCGAGATCGAGAAGCTGTGCACCCTGCGCATCGACGAGCGTCGATTTTGGGGCGGTGTCCACGCGCGAATAGGTGTCGGCGAAGAATTTGCCGTCGTCGGGTGCGCTAACAGCGTGAGAAAAATTGCCGGGAGTAAGTGATTGCAGGCCTGCGCCATCCAAGCCGATGCGATAGAGATGCGTGTAGTAGGGGTCTTCGCCGCGGTCGCGGCCATTAGCGGTGAAATAGAGAGCGCGGGATTTTTCATCGAGAGAAATGATTTGATCGGTGACGTATTCGCCGCCCGTGATTTGGTTTTTGAGTTTGCCGGTGGCATCGAAGAGATAGAAGTGTCCCCAGCCATCGCGTTCAGACCACCAGATTAATTCCTGGCCGTTGCCGGTGAGACGTAGAGGCTTCACGCTGAGCCAGACGTTGGAACGTTCTTCGATGAGAGGCTTTGATGCGCCCGTAGAAGTGTTGGCAACGCAGACGTCGACCTTGCGAAAATCGCGGTTGGTGCTGGTGAAGTAGAGTTTGTCAGAAGTGTCGGAGATCCAGCGCGGACTGACGCGCGTGACGGGCATTTGGCCACCCTCCTGCGTGCCCTCTTGTTCCTGGCGCTGCTCTTCGCGGTCTCGCTCGAGTTGAGGCGCGTCGGCGATGCGGAGCTGTTGCTCGGGGAAGTTTTTAGCCTGCACGACGACGAGTTGTTTTGAAGCGACATCGAGAATTTCGAGTTGCGAGCCGGGCATGACGTCTTCGCCGGGTAGCTGGTACGGGTAGGCTTCAAGAATTGGGCGAGGACTCGCGAGCGAGTGAATGACCCAGAAGTCAGGAACTTTGCGATTGTCGTCGCGGACAACGGCAAACTTTTTCGAATCCTTTGACCAGTGGATGGTGATAGCGGGAGAGCGGATGCCGGCTTTGTTGGTGTCGCCTTTGTCTTCTTTTTTAAGTTCGTCTTCTTGTTCCGGCAAGATGCGGCGAGCGTAGCCAAATCTTTCGACGCCGTCGGTCGTGAGTTGAGTCTCGACAATAGTGGTGTCACCGGTTTTTTTGAGAGCTTTGGAGTAATTGTCGGCGTCCATCATGAAAAGATTCTGGCCGCGCGCGAAGACGACTGTTTTTTCGTCAGGGGAAACAGCAGCCCACATTGGTTTTTTGCGCATGGGCTCGACGTTATCGAGGCGCGTGATTTTGGCACTGGCGAGATCGTATTCGAAAGTTAGAATGCGAGTCTCTTCGCGAGGTTCCGCTGGCTGGCCAGAACTCTGCCCACGCTGACCCTGCTGGCCGCTTTGTTTATCTTCGTTTTGTTTCAATTCACTTTCGTTGCCTTGCTGGCTGCCATCGTCCTGAGTTTTTTTCTCGGGCTCATTGGGAACGACGCCGTCTTTGCGGATTTCCACTTCGAAGCGCATGTGCGTGTCTTTGTCGACTAGTCGCAGACGCTTGATGGGGAGATGCTGCGCGTCATAAGGGAAATTGGTGAGAGTGGAAAGCGTAGCGGCGACTTTGGCGTTATCCCAAAGAAGCGTCTTCGATTTCTTTAGGGGATCGACAACGCAATATTTCGTGCCGTCGGTTGTGCGGTAGCTGTACCAGAATTTATCGGAGAGCGTAAACCAGTGGGGCGTGACGGAGAGATCGAAGACGAGTTGGTTTACGCTTGCAGGGAGGAAGCGAGCTTCGAGAGCGTAGTTGGGAGTTGTGACCGGCACCGGGGATGTGGCCGTGCCGGAATCGGAGGACGCCGAGGTAGGCGCTGCGTTTTCCGAACGGCCAGGTGTTTGCGCGCCGAGACTCAACGCGAAGATCGCTGAAGAAATGAGCAGCGCCGGCAATACCCATTGGGCCCAACGCGCATACCTGAACGACAAAGATTTCCTAGCAGTCGCCGATTTCATGGCTGCGCTTCCTCCGATTTTTTTGGTGATTCGTGCTCAGGCTATCTACCCCAAGGGCGGCGCATTATAAACCAAATGCGGGAGACATTCTTAATAGGGACTAATGGAAGGACGTGAGGAAGCGGAAAGGCGTTTCAGCGACTTCAGAACGAGCGCGGGCAGGCCAATACTGACGCATGAAACATACGGCTATTCTTGGTTGTTTAAGATATTGGCTGGGCTTTTTGAATCTAGCTGAGGGCGTGTTTGAGACGCTTGCTGGTCTTTGCTAGCTGGCGCTTGAGGGCGTCGACTTGTTTCGTGATGTCTTGAAGCTCCTTCTTGGCAAGCGTTCCGGCCCGGACGACTTGATGAGCTTTGCGGTCCGCTTTGCCTAACGCGCCGCCGATTTTCGCTGCAACTTGATTGAACTTGCTCTTCTTTGCCATTCGCGACTCCTTGAGTGCAGAACTTTGGTCCACAACCATCGTATACCTTAGATGGATTTTGAAGTTAATAAGATACGGTGAAGAATCGACGCGCCAGAATTGCGAGGCAAATCTCACTACACGGCTCGGAGCGAGAACTATCTACTTGCTTGTGGCACCAACAGCGAGCGGGCCGAGTTCAGAGCGAGTCTGCATGACCCGGAGAATGGAATCGCGCGAGACCATGCCTATGATATGTGCGGCACCATCGTCAGAGCCGGAGACGATAGGCATTTGGTTGATGTCGGCAGTAAGAAGGCGTTCAAGGAGGCCGAGAAGCGGTTCGTCGGGAGTAGCCCACAGGATACGATCGCGGGGAATCATTACCGCCTGGACGGAGTTGTGAGCCCATTCGTCGCGCGGCACGGAATTGAGCGTGTGGACGTTCATCATGCCGACCAGGCGATCGTCGGTGATGACGAGATGGCAGCGACGGCCGGTGCGCAGGACCTCGGCACCATAGTCTTCCAGGGAAATGGCGCGGCCAACGGTGGGAACTTCGTTGCTCATGACGTCGGCGGCCCGCAGGCCGGTAAGGTTTTCGCGAATGGCTGCTTGCGCTACGCTCTCTTGTGCGGCATTCAAGAGGAAAAAGCCTATAAAAACGCTCCAGAGCCCAGGAGCGAGGTAACCCTTGAAAACGCCGAAACCACCGAGAAGGATCATTGCGTAGGCAATCAAGCGGCCGCTGGCCCCGGCGACGCGCGTGGCCTTGGAAAAATTCTTGGTTGCACCCCAGATGATGGCCCGAAAAATTCTGCCGCCATCGAGTGGAAAGCCGGGAAGAAGATTGAAGATGGCGAGGATTGCGTTGGTCTTCCACAGCCAGTCCGAAAGTGCCGCAACGGTCTGGCTGGATGGAAATAGCAGATACATGCCGAAGAAGGCTCCAACGAGAATGCCGCTGGCGAGTGGCCCGGCGATGGCGATGTTGAATTCCTGGATGGCTTTGGAAGGATCGCGCTCTATGCTGGCGACTCCGCCGAAAATGAATAGCGTTATAGAGAGAACGCGAATTTTATAGAATTGCGCTACGACACTATGCGCGAGTTCATGAAAGAGAAGGGAAGCAAAGAAGAGAATGCTGGTGAAAACGCCTACGCTCCATTGCTGGGCAGGGGTCCAGCCCGGATTCTGCTGCTCAAATTGCATGCTGAGCGAATAGGTGATGGCGGCAAAAATGATGACCCAGGTGGAATGAAGAAAGATGGGTATCCCGAGGATTTTGCCGATGCGCATTCCTGGGCGTTGAGGCATATCGAGTGGGTTCTGGAAGCGATTTGGCTCGTCAGTAGACGATGGCCAGGTGGGTTCGCGTCCTAATTCCTGTCGTGCTTTCGTACAGTCCTTTTTCTAACACTACTACAATAGCTCTGATTGCTCGCGAGGCCAAACGGGTATACCGCATACGCGTCTGGGTGGCCACGGCGTGTTTCCTGCAACACAAAGTAGTTATTTTTCCTCAGAGATAAGTCTTGTATTTTCAACGGATTTAGCTTGGCGCTCAGCGTGCCATTTCCATTATCGCAGGACATTGCAGGACTGGGAGGCACGCCATGATCGCCACGCTGCACTTCGCAACACTCGTTCTTACAACCCTTTTTGCCGCGGCTGCCGCCGTTGCGCTTAACGGCCTGCTCTTGCGGGCGATGTTTGTTTTGATGCGGCCTGCGACCGCCCGGCGCGTGAATTCGCGGACGCAACTTGCTACTGGGACGACGCAGCTGGTGCGTGCATACGCTTCGCATCGGTGAGTGTGGCAAGTGCCGGGAGCGGCCCCTACAGGGTAAACAAGCCCCTCCCCTACAGATCAGTAGCGTTGGGAGAAGTCGGAGCCCTTTTGGAAAGAGCGATAGCGAGGACAGAGCCTGAGATTCAGCGGGCAGGCTTCCCGGCCCAACGTGAGCGGCGGAGCGGACGGTCACCCTCCACCGCAGCGCCCGGGAGTAAGAGGGAAGGAGCAAAACCATGCTGGCTTTGAAGTATTTGCTGATGATTCTCGGGGTCGGGTTGTTTGGCAGCGCTGGGTCTTTGGTGGTCTACGACATATTTATCTCGGAGCAACTTCGGCGGCTGTTGCAGCGCAATAAGACAAGTGAAGCTACAGCGGGCACGCTCACGAGTACGGGGGTAACGGCACACCGCCCTTTCGGAGCGGTCCGCTGGGGGCTGGCGCAGCGGCTGGCGATTGCGAGCGTGCTGCCCATCTTGCTGGCGTTGAGCATCGTGGTGATTCCGGACGGGTCCGCAGGCGTACGCGTCAGCCAGATTTGGGGCGCGCGGCCCGGCACGTTGTATCCGGGAGTGCACTTCGTCACTCCGCTCGTCGATAGCGTGGCGTTGTACGACACGCGAGAGCAGGTGTACTCGACGGTGGCGAGCGCGACGGCGAAATCGGAGAACGAAGTGTTAGTCGTGCAGGCACGAGAGGGATTAAACATTGGTTTGGCAGTTTCAGTGAGATATCGGCTGGACCCGCGGCGGCTGGATACGATTCATGCGAATCTGCCGCAGCCGGTGGGGGAAGAGGTCGTTGCGCCGGTGGTGTCGACAATTTACCGGCAGCTTGCGCCGAACTACATTACGCAGGAAATTTTCGCGACGAAGAGGGAAGAGTTGCGTTCGAAGGCAGCGGCGGCGATTACGACGCGGCTGGAGAGCGACGGGATTCTGGTGCGCGAAGTGCTGCTGCGCGATTTGCAGCTTCCGGCGGAATATGCGAAAGGGCTCGAAGGGCTGTTGCTGAAAGAGCAGGAGAACGAGCGGCTGGGAACCGAGCAAGACATCAAGTTGAAGGAAGTGCGGATTGCTGAGCTGGAGGCGGAGGCGCAGAAGGCGCGCGACGTGAAGCAAGCGGAAGGACAAGCAGCGGTGCGCGTGCTGCAAGCCAAGGCGGAGGCGGACGCGATGCAGTACACCTTGCCGCTTAAGCAGAAACAGATCGAGCAGACCAAGTTGGAGGCCGAGGCACGCAAGGAGTCGACGCTGCAAAACGCGGAAGCTGCGGCGCAGGCGAAGATCATCGACAGCAAGGCTGAGGTCGAGCGGCAGAGGAATTTGTCCGAAGCGGAAGCCAACCGGATTCGCGTTACTGCGGCGGCTGATTCTGAGCGTATGAAATTCGAAGCGAGCGTGTTGAAACAGAATCCGATGCTAATTCAGAAGATTATTGCGGAGCGGCTGTCGGACAAGCTGCAAATCATGATGGTGCCTATGGATGGCAAGAACTTTTTTGCGAATGACGTGATGCACTCGGCGTTTTCGGGGATCACGAATGGCAACAATAACGCGGCATCGGACGACGCGGATTCGGACGGTACGGCGCCAGCTCCGACGGTTAGCGCGCAGAAGCGTTCGCCTAAGAAGCCGTAACTGGACGCTTAGAGATTTCACCTTGTAGAAATTGCACAGACTGAAGTCTGTGCTACCGGTTCCGCTAGCCAAAACCCCTGCGGGTGGCTCGGGACGCGTTGCTGGAAAGGAGGAAAGATCATGAGCATGCAGGCAAGCACCGCCGCGCTTCGCCCCATCTGCCAGGAGACTATTCCTTCGTCAGCGACGCGCACCGGGCCACTCGGCTAGCGGTTGAATTATTTTTCATCCGAACATAAAAACGGCCGGCTGATCGCCAGCCGTTTTTTGTTTCGGGTGTTGCGTGTAAATTTCGATTGGCGTCGTGCCGATCAGGCGGGGCAAGCCCCGCCCCTACAACGGGTACTAATTTGAGCCGGGGAACTTTGGTCTCGGTGGAAGCCCTTTGTAATCTTTGAGGGCTTCGTTGGCCAGGGCGATGGCTTTCTCGAGTTGCGGGTCGTGTCCTTCGACGACTAGATCAGGGCGCTGCGGCACTACAAAGTCGGGATCCACGCCGTGATTTTCGACGGCCCATGAGCCGCCGTTTTCCCAGGAATAGAATCCTGCGCTTGGGGCGGTGATGAAGCCGCCGTCGCGCAATGGAGCGCCGCGATTGATACCAACCAGGCCACCCCAGGTTCGCGTGCCAACGATGGGACCGATTTTTTCGAAGCGGAAGAGCCAGGGGAACAGATCGCCGCCAGAACCAGAGAGCTCGTTGACGATCATTACCTTTGGCCCGTATATCGCGACGGGCGGGTAGGGAATATCCTTGCCATCGCGGCTCGAGACAACGGCCAGCAGCGAACGTTTAAGTTTCTCGGTGTAGAAATCGGGAATCTGGCCACCGGCGTTGAAGCGCTCATCGACGATCATGCCGTCCTTGTCCAGCTGCCCAGTGAGTTCTTTGTCGAAGGCAATAATTCCGGGAATGCTGGTATCCGGAACGTGCATGTAACCGACACGGCCGCCGGTGGCTTCCGCAACTTTGCGGCGGTTGGACTCTACCCAATCGACATAGCGAAGGACAGTTTCATTGCCGATCGGTTTTACGGTGATGTCCCACGCGCCGTCGATGCTGGGCTTAGTGTTTATTTTCAACGTGACGAGCTTTCCAGCGAGATCCTGAAAGTAGGAATAGACGTCTTGAGTCGAGCGGGCTTCCTGGCCGTTTACGGAGATCAAATAATCGCCGGCTTTTACCTTGATACCGGGCTCGGTTAGCGGCGAGCGCGCATCATCGTTCCAATTTTCACCCGGATAGATTTTCGCGATGCGGTAGAAGCCGCCGTCCGGCTCGAAATCGGCGCCGAGCATGCCAACGCTGACATGTGGCTTCTTCGGCTGATCGCCGCCTCCAACATATGTGTGCGAAGTATTTAGCTCAGCGATGAGCTCGCCGATCAAATAGTTGAGGTCGCTGCGATGGGCCACCCAAGGGAGGAGCGCTTCGTAACGCGCGCCGATTTTGTTCCAGTCATGGCCGGTCATATTGGGATCCCAATAAAAATCGCGCTCGGTGCGCCAGGCTTCGTGGTAAATCTGGCGCCATTCCTGGCGGGGATCGATCTTCACTTGGAGCCCGCTTAAGTCGAGTTTGCCCGCGCCGATTTTAGCTTGGCCGGGAACGGCGTCGGTGATGCCGAGGAGCGGCCCAACTTTGTATAGAACCTTTGTGCCTTCTTTATTGAGGTCGTAACTTTCGATCCCCTCGAGAAGGACTTTGTCTTCGCGTTTGGTGACGTCATAGACGTGAAGCACGTTCTTTGGACCTTGATCCGGCGTGCCAAATTGTCGGGACTCCTGCGGTGTGGCGATGTAGAAAAATTTATCTTTGCGAGCTGCGAGGCTGCTGAGAATTCCAGCCTCAATCGGTATAGGCACTACCCGATTCGCAATTCCCTCGAGGTCGATTTGGATAGGCTTGACGGGTTCGGCTTTCTTGTCTTCTTTTTGTTCATCAGACTTTTGATCGCCTGGCTTGGCGGTGTCAGCCTTCTTGTCATCCTTCTTTTTATCTTTTTCAGAGTCCGCGACTTTTTCTTCATCACTCTGAGGCTTAAACGGCGAGGGCTCGTCGGCCTTGAGAGTGACGGCGAATACGCCATCGGTTGAATAGTAGTTGTAGCGCTGATCGAGCTGGCCAATGCTGGGATAGAAATAGCGCGTGGAGGTGAAATACAGATACTTGCCGTTTTCGTCGAAAACGGGATTGTTGTCGTTGTAGAAGCCTGCGGACACTTCTGTGATTTTCTTCGTGGAGAGCGAGTAAAGAAAAACGTCATTGGCGCCGCGGCGATGGGTCCTCGAGTAAGCAAGCCAGAGACTGTCGGGAGACCAGGAAGCATCCGCGATGAGGCCGTAGTCGGAAGTATCGACAAGCACCGGTTTTTTATCGTCGATGCTCACATACCAAAGTTGATTTGACTTGTCCCAGTAAGCCAGTTTTTTGCTATCGGGGGACCATGCGACGGCATAACGATAGATCTTCCCGTCGGATGTGATGCGAGTTTCCTCGCCGCCCATTTGCGGGCGTGTGTAGATTTCGTATTCGCCGGATTTGTCGGAGAGATAAGCGATGCATTTGCCGTCAGGGGACCACGTCGGGCTGAGTTCGTGAATGCTCGAATGCTCCGTCGTCAGTGTACGGACGCTGCCATGCTCTGCCGGAACGGTGAAGATGTTGCCGCGGGCTTCCACGACCGCGCGTGCGCCGGAGGGCGAAATTGTGGCGCTGCCAATGTCTTGAGCGACGCTCTTAAATTCAGGACGGGCTTCCACGTCCTCGGCGCGAACTGTGATAGAAAGATTGCGCGTTTTACCGCTGTCGAGATTGTATTCATAAAGCAGGCCGCCGTTTTCGTAGACGATGGCATCCGGGCCGAGGCTGGGCCACTTAACGTCGAACTCCTGGTAGTCGGTTAGCTTCTTGGTCTGTTTGGAAGCGAGGTCGTAGCTGTAGAGATTCATGACGCCGTCGCGGTCGCTAATGAAATAGATGGAGTTGCCGTGCCACATGGGGAACATCTCCATGCCAGCGGATTTCGGCAACTCTTCGTAGGTATTTTTTTTCAGGTCGTAGATGGCGATTGGGAGGCTCCAGCCGCCGCGATAGCGCTTCCAGGTGCGGAATTCTTGTGAAGTTTCTAAATAGGCGATCCTGGTGCCGTCGGGCGAGAACGAAGTCAGGTCGCCCCGAGGGATGGGCAATGGGTGTGGTGTACCACCTTGGGGCGAGACGAGAAAGAGGCGCGTGTTGCGGCCCAAAGAAGTGCTAAAGCGATCGGAGCGGAAGAGGATGTTTTTGCCATCGGGCGTCCATCCGAGGACGATGTCGTTCGAAGGATGAAAAGTGAGTCGCTTTGGTTCGCCTCCTTCCGCGGGGATGACGTAGACATCCGGATTGCCGTCGTATTCGCCGGTGAAAGCGATCCATTTGCCGTCGGGCGAAAATTTCGGGTAGAGCTCATCGCCGGGATGCGATGTCAGCCGCCTGGCAGAGCCGCCTTCGCGGGAGGCGATCCACAGGTCGCCGGCGTAGGCAAAAACAACCTTATCTTTCGAGATGTCCGCGAATCTGAGAAGGCGAGTGGGGCCCGCGGGCACTTGATCTGCTGCAACAGCAGATTGCGCATAGGCTGGCGGCGCCAACACGGCGGTCAAGCTAGCCGTCGCGGCCACAGCCAGCCGCAGAAATGCGTTAAGACGAGGAGCGATCCGAATCATTCTTGTCATCCTTGAGGACAGAGATTTCCCAACGTACCCGACTACCTAGATGGACGTGCGTCGCTGCAAATTGTTTCGTTCGGCTCCCAGCATTTTTCGCAATTTTCGCCCACATTGGCGATGAATTTTCAAATGGATACGACACATGAGGTCTGTGGCGTTCCGAAGCCTGGTTCGCAGGCGTGATATCATCATCCGGCAAGCCTGTGTGCGCCAAGCAAAATTTATCTCAGCCGCTCTCGCACGGCATCGGTATTTTCCGTCAACTCCTCCGATTTGCTCTTTTCTTTGTTTTTCTTTTTGCTCCCAGAGTCGCCAACGCCGATACTCTCGAGGAATCCGCGCGTCTGCTAGCGCGAAAAGTTTGGGCCTCCATCCATGGCTCTTCAGTGACGCTGGAATTTCGGAATCTTTCCTCGCTTCGAAGCGCAGAATTTGCAAGTGTATCAACGGCGTTCCGGGAGGAGTTGCAGCGGCGCGGGGTGAAGTTTGTAGACGCGCACGCCGCCGTGAATCTTGTCGTCAGCGTCACGCAAAATCCGACCGAGTATCTCGGCGTGGTGCAGATTCAGCGAAAAGAAAATTCCGAAACGATTCTGGACACTATCGGGTTCGTGAAAGGCCCGGCGCCACCTGAACCTTCGTTCCACATCGCGCTGCACAAAGAACTTCTCTTTTCGCAGGACAGCCCAATTCTCGACTTCGTCTTGGATAAAGATTCCAAGCATGCTTACGCCCTTGGGGTTCAAGAGATTAGTTCCTACGAATGGCGAGGAGAACAGTGGATGCCATCGGGAGTCGAGCATCTTCCCACGCATCGGCCGCCAGAGCGCGCCGCTAGAGGGTCTTTTTCCGACGTAGACGTTGATTCGCACGCTGTGTACTTGCCGGGAGAGCTCTGCCGGATTTCCCCTGTTGATGCAAAAGGATGGAGCTGTGAAGGTTCCAATGCTTTTATAACGCTAAAGGGGGCGTCTCTTGCGGGGATGGGAAGCCAAGAAATGGAATCGTGGATCTCGGCGGCGCAGATTGAGACGGACGGAAAAACGAAGAGCGTTGTGATCGGACAGGATGGATTGGCACGTTTGTACGAAGAGGGTCCTGTGCCGGTGGCCGTTTTTTCGAATTGGGGCAGCCAGATCGTCAGTGTCTACAGCGGGTGCGGCAGCGGCTGGCAATTACTCGTAACCGGCAAGGGAGACTGGACCACGGCGGATGCGATTCAAGCCATGGATATTGAGGAGCGCCGTGCACAATCGATTTCCGCCGCCATGGAATTTCCCGGACCAATCACGGTTCTGAACACTCCAGGACCCAGAACGCTAGAGAATGCCGTGGCGAATACGACGGCTATCGCGGTTGACCGCAATCTTCAGACAGGCCGGTATGAGGCTTATCAACTTTCGATTTCTTGTTCTAGGTAGCATTTTACTCGCGAGCGCCGCAACGGTCCCGGCGGCGGAGAACCCGCGCTATGGCGGGACGCTGCGCGTTGAGCTATCCGCCGCCAGCATCTCGCTCGATCCGCGGACATGGCGGGTGGGATCGCTCGATTCAGCAACGAATGAAAGGCTGGCGGCTCTGGTGTTCGAACGACTTGTCGCGCTCGACAATTACGGGCGGTTTCAACCTGTGCTCGCGATGGAGTGGTCGCACGATGTTTCCAGCAAACATTGGCAGTTTACGATTCGGCCGGGAATTAAGTTTTCTGACGGAACGGCATTGACTGTTGCGGATGCCGTGGCCGCGCTCCAGCCGTTGCTCCCTGCCACGGAGCAAATTTCTGCGTCCGGCAACGTCGTTGTGATCCAGTCGGCGGCGCCGACGCCTGACCTTCTCGAGCAGCTCGCTTCCGGCCGCTACTTTATTTATCGCGTCTTGCCGAACGGCGCGCTTGCGGGCACTGGACCTTTTGTTTTTAAGGAAGCGACAGTAGACGGTGCTATTTCGCGGCCCGCGAGTTCACATCTCTATTTCCGCGCAAACGAGGATGCGTGGTACGGTCGGCCGTTTGTCGATGGCATCGATGTCACGCTTGGAGTGACGCCGCTTCGGGCTATGTTTGATTTGCAACTGGGCAAAGCGGACTTGATCGAACTCGCGCCCGATCTGGTGCCCCGCGCAAAACAATCCAATCTCCGCGTGTGGACATCGGAGCCAGTCACGCTTTACGGTCTGCGATTTGACGACGCGCAAGCCGCCGCATCCGATCTTCGCCTGCGCGAGGCGCTTGCTCTTTCGCTCGACCGCAGCACCATGGCCGGCGTGTTGCTGCAAAAGCAAGCCGAACCTGCGGCAGCCCTTTTGCCGCAGTGGCTCTCGGGATATGCTTTCCTCTTCAACGTGGACACCAACCTGGAACGCGCGAAAGAATTGCGCCGAGGGCTTCCCGCAAATGAAGCCGCGGGCACAGAGCCGTTGCGCTTGCGCGTCGATCCCTCAAGCGATCTGGCCAAACTTCTTGGAGAACGCGTCGCCGTGAACGCGCGACAAGCTGCGATTTCCGTGCAAATCATCGCCAAGCCAGTGCCGCGTACAACCGCAGCACCGCCAGCGACCTTCGCCCCTCCTTCCGGTGTGTATCTTTTTGCGTGGCACTATTCGTCACTTTCTCCACGTGCCGAGCTCGATTCCCTGTTTGCGGCATATAATCTGAGCGAGCCTTCTGAGGTGAATGCCACGAGCACGGATCACGAGCAACTTTACACGCGCGAGCGCAGAGTTCTGGAAGATCGGCGCGTATTGCCGCTTGTCGTGCAAGCGGAATCCGTGGGACTCGGTTCAGCTGTGCGCGACTGGATCCCCGCGCGCTGGGGCGAATGGCATCTTGCCGAGGTTTGGCTGGAGCTTCCTGAGCCTGTCGCGGCGGGCTCTTCGAATACGGGAAATACTGCGGCACCATCTTCCCCGCAACCGCGGGCCGCTGCCCCCGGAGCAAAGCCATGAGTTTTCGTACAAAATTATTTCTCATTTTTTTGGTCACCGTGCTTGCGTCGGTTTCGCTGGTGGCCTATGGCGTGACGCACTATACGCAAGCCGCGTTCGAAGAGTCGGATGCTCAGCGCAGCGAAGCGCTCGTCGCGCAGTTCAACAAAGAATACGCACAGCGGGGCGATGAGATAGCCCGGCAAGTGAAAAACATCACCGACGCCGAAATCACCTTAAAAGTAGCGATCGATTTGGCAGGAGCCAGGCCCGACCAATCCCTTTACGTCCACGACGCCGCCGGAGCGGCGCAGGATCACGGCCTGGACTTCGTGGAATTTGTAAATTGGGATGGGACGCTGATCTCTTCCGCGCAATATCCCGCGCGCGTCGGCTATAAAAACGATTGGGTCATAGCAAATAAGAACTGGAATGACTCGGCGCCCTTCCTGCGAAAAGAAGAATTGCCCGACGGAGTAGCACTTTCGTTGACAGTGGTCCGCACGCTCTCCGGGGGCAACGACAAGAGCATGTATATCATTGGCGGGCGGCGCCTCGACCAGAATTTCCTTGCTTCACTGGTTCCCCCCGCTGGGACGCGTGCGCTGCTCTACCGCAATCTTGAGCCTAACTTTGTCGCCGCCGCCCTCACTGATGTGAACGGGTCGTTTGAGCAAGCGGACCGGCTGCAGCCGCTGATCGAACAGGTACAGAAGCAGCCAAAACCAACTGTGCGAACTATAGATTGGACAGACAACGCCGCGGACGCCGAATCATTTCATGCGATTCCCCTGATGGGACGCAACAACGAACTTCTTGCCATACTCTTGCTGGGGAGCTCGCGCAGGGAACTCGTATTGTTGACGCGCCACATTCTGCAGATTGCTGGGGCTGTTGCAGGCGCCGCGATTTTGATCGGTCTGCTGATCAGTTTGTGGGTTTCGGCGCGAATCACGCGGCCGCTCGAGGAGCTGGCCGAGGGCGCGCGCAAAGTCGCCTCCGGACGATGGGATACCGTCATCGATCTGCGCGGGCGCGACGAGATTGGGCAGCTTGCATCTGCGTTCAACGAGATGACCCTGACGCTGGCGGCGCAGCGGGATCAGCTTGTTCAGACCGAACGAGTGGCGGCATGGCGCGAGCTGGCACGGCGACTGGCGCACGAACTGCGAAACCCGCTGTTCCCGCTGCAAATCACGGTAGAAAATTTGCAGAAGGCGCGGCAGTTGGACGCAAAACAATTTCTGGAAGTTTTTAACGAGTCCACAGCCACCTTGAAGGCGGAGCTGGCGAATCTGAACACGATTGTCGGCCGCTTCAGCGATTTTTCGAAAATGCCCGCGCCGCACTTTGCGCACGTCAACGTGAATGAAGCTTTGCGCAATGCCGTGCGGCTGTTCGAACCGCAATTCAACGCGGTGGGCAAGCCGCCGGTCATTCCCGAGTATTTTCTTACCGAGCCGCTGCCTGAAATCGATGCGGACGCAGACCTGTTGCACCGCGCATTTCAGAATCTGGTTCTCAATGCGCTGGATGCCATGCCTGCCGGTGGCACGCTGACCATGCGCACCACGGAGCATGAAGGTAGCGTTCGAATCGAAGTGTCGGATACAGGAAAAGGTCTCACGCCGGAAGAGTGTTCACGGCTGTTTACGCCGTATTACACGACGAAGGTGCAGGGAACTGGCCTGGGCCTCGCGATCATTCAGTCCGTAATCAGCGATCATCACGGGACCATCTCCGTTTCGAGCGACGAAGGGCACGGCACGACATTTCGCATCGAACTGCCGCAGCGACAATCCGCGCATCCAGCGCCGCAAGCGGTAGAAGCAGATGCAGTAGAGAAGAAACCGCCTCAGAGCTTAACTGCGGCCGCTTCTGACTGACGCGCGCCGGTTGCAAAGGACACTATTTGCCACGCAAAGCTCACCTTCTGCTCGTCGATGACGACCCCAACACATTAGCTTCGTTGTCGAGGGCTTTTCGACTCGCTGGCCACGAAGCCACTGTTTGCGACAACGCGCCACGCGCCCTTGAACTTTTGCGCACCGAATCCTTCGACCTGATTCTTTCCGACGTCGTCATGCCAGGAAAAAGCGGCATCGAGTTGCTTGAAGACTTGAAACACGCCGGCATTAAGACCCCGATCGTCCTTATCTCAGGGCAAGCAAATGTCGAGATGGCAGTGAAGGCCACAAAGCTGGGCGCACTGGATTTCCTTGAGAAGCCTCTCTCGACGGACAAGCTGCTCGTCACGGTGGAAAACGCGCTGCGGCTTTCGCGCCTCGAAGACGAAAACCGCGAGTTGCGCCACAGGCTGGGAAAGCACGAGCTGGTCGGATCTGGTCCGGCGATGAAGAAATTGCTGGCGCAGATCGATCGCGTGGCCGCAAGCGAAACGCGCGTCTGCATTCTCGGGGAAACCGGTACCGGCAAGGAGTTGGTCGCGCGAGCCATTCATGAAAAGTCGCAGCGCCATGACAATGCCTTCATCACACTGAATTGCGCCGCGGTTCCCGCGGAACTGATCGAATCGGAACTCTTCGGCCACGAAAAGGGAGCGTTTACGGGCGCGGCGGCAAAGCACGTTGGCAAATTCGAGCAAGCCGAAGGTGGCACGCTGTTTCTTGATGAGATTGGCGATATGCCCGTGTCCATGCAAGCGAAATTGCTGCGCGTTCTCGAAGAGGGAGAAGTGGAACGCGTTGGTGGTGACAAGCCGATTCGGGTGAATGTCCGCGTGCTTGTCGCTACTCATCGAAACCTCGAGGACTTGGTGAAGCAGAACGCTTTTCGTAGGGATCTATTTCACCGCATCTATGTTTTTCCGTTGGTTTTGCCGCCTCTACGTGAGCGGCCGGAAGATTTCGCGGAGCTTGTGGCGCACTTTGCGCGGCAAGTGGCTGCACAGAATAGTTGGAAAGAGAAGCTTTTTGCCGCGGATGCGATTGTGGAATTGCGCCGCTACTCTTGGCCCGGAAATGTCCGCGAACTGCGCAATGTCGTTGAACGTTTGGTGCTGCTATCTACGGAAGATTCCGTCACTGCTGCCGATGTGCGGCTTGTGCTCCCCACGGATGATTCTGGCGTCAGTTCCGCGTCTTTCGCAATGGCCGGCGCTGGAGCAACGGGAACGCTTGCAGAACGCACAGAAGCTTTCGAAAAGGAAGTCCTTCTCGGAGAAATTAAGAAGCACAATTTTCACATGACAAATGTAGCACGCTCGCTCGGCTTGGAGCGCAGCCACCTCTATAAGAAGTGCCAGCAACTTGGAATTGATTTGCAGTCCCTCCGTAAACCCGATTAATCGCTCGCCCGTTCGCCACCGCTTGAACGCAATTCCAGTCGTCTCCAACGAATGCGTGTCTCTCACTCCCAATAAACAAGCGAACAAAACACGACGAATCCAAAATTCCGCTGTAGGGGCGGGGCTTGACCCGCCCTTCGTCGTGAAGGTGCACTTCTTGCTGAACCCCTATAAGTCATTGAAAACAGGGCAACTATAGTCCTTGACATCAAATAGCGAAAAGTAATATCATATTTGCATATTGCAATAAGTGGGTTCTTCGATGACTCTCGGCAACAAGCTCCGTTCGCTCCGCTCCGTAGAAGGTTCGCTGCGTGGCCTCGGCCGTCCAATGACCCAACAGGAGCTGGCGAAGGCCATGAAGCGCGAAGTGGGCCGCGGTCTAAGCCAGGCTTATCTCTCGCAAATCGAGAGCGGCACGCGTCCGCACCTCACACACGGCACGCGCACGCTGCTCGCGCGTTTCTTCCGGGTCTATCCAGGTTTTCTGGTGGACGATCCGGAAGGCTACACGCCGGAGCTGCAGTCCGCCCTCCGCGCCGTCGACGCCAAGATTGATTCCTGGCTCTACGGCGGCGCGGAACAGTTCGCCGCCGACCCGGAGCTTCGCCGCGGTCTTTTGGTGATCGCGGAAAACGAAGATTCGCGCCGGGCGCTCTTGCTCCTTGCCGAGATTCTTCGCACGCCGGGTTTGGCGGATCGTCTCGGAGAAGTTTTGCATTCGGGCCAGCAACAGGGCAGTGGACATCCACCGCCCGCGAGTTCACTGAACAACTGACCCGCAGGGGTCGCGACTCGGATTCCAGTCCACGCAGCGGGGTGCTGCGTCTCGGGGTGTCTTATGAACTGGTCTGACTTCTATCTGCTCTGTTTTCTGGTGGGCTTCTCGCTGAGCGTTCTTTCGTTTCTGGCGGGCGCGGTCCACATCCATCTTCCGTTTCGCATTCACCTGCCGTTTCACGCTGGACATCACGCAGGTGGCTCGCCAGGTGGCAGTCACGGACACGGTCATGGCGGAGGCTTGAAGAGCGTCGCCATGAAGTCCGGCGGCCACGTCTCCTGGTTCAACGCTTCTACGTTACTGGCATTCCTAGCTTGGTTTGGCGGTGTCGGCTACATCCTGACGAAGCATTCTCACTTTGTCGCCGTGGCCATTCTCGTATTTGCGTTGCTATCTGGGCTTTTCGCGGGCTTGCTTGTTTTTCAGTTCATGGCACGGCTCGTAAAGGCGACAAGCGCGCCAATGCTGGACTGGGACTACCGCGTGGAAGGAACCGTGGGGACCGTGAGCATGTCCATCCGGGAGCGCGGGACTGGCGAAGTGATCTTCGAACAGGACGGCGGGCGCAAGAGCATTGGCGCGCGGAGTGAAGACGGCACAAGTCTGGGCAAAGGCACGGAAGTGGTGATCGTGCGCTGCGACGATGGAATCGCCTATGTGAAGCGGTGGGAAGAGTTCACGAAGTAGGCGCAGCGACGGCGAGTAAACGAATTTCTCGGACTGACGCACGTACAAACAGTCCGGTCAGAGAAAAAGGGAGGTCCACTATGTTGGATTTTTCGAGTGTTTGGGTCATGGCCGGGTTGTTGGTGCTGGTGATCCTCGTAATTCTAGTGACGTTCGCAAAGATGTTGCGGAAGGCGGGACCGCACGAAGCGTTAGTGATTTACGGCATTCGCGGACCGCGGACGATTACCAATGGCGGCACGATCATCCTGCCAATGCTCGAACAGTGCCGCGAGCTGTCGCTGGAGTTGATGTCGTTTGATGTGGCTCCGCAGCAGAGTCTTTACACCAACCAGGGCGTCGCCGTCACCGTCGAGGCGGTCGCTCAACTTAAAGTGAAGTCGGACCCTGTATCTATTCGAACCGCAGCGGAGCAGTTCCTGACAAAGCGGCCGGAGCAGCGCGAAGGGTTGATCCGGCTGGTGATGGAAGGCCATCTCCGCGGAATCATCGGGCAGCTCACGGTCGAACAAATCGTGAAAGAACCGGAAATGGTCGGCGACCGCATGCGTTCCACGTGTGCCGCCGACATGAGCAAGATGGGGCTCGACGTCGTGAGCTTCACGATTAAAGAAGTGCGCGACAAGAACGAGTACATCACCAACATGGGCCGGCCAGACATCGCGCGGATCAAGCGCGATGCCGAAGTAGCCGCCGCCGAAGCCGACCGGGACATCGCCATCAAGCGCGCCGAAGCAACACGCGCCGCGGCCGTTGCGAAAGCGCAAGCCGATCAGGAACGCGTGGCCGCCGAAACCGCTTCTCTTGCAAAGCAGGCGGAAGCGGAACGCGACCTCGACATCAAAAAAGCCAGCTACCTGGAAATGACCAAGAAGGCCCAGGCCACAGCCGACAAAGCGTACGAAATCGAGACCAACGTCATGCAACAGCAGGTCGTTACCGAAGGCGTGCGCGTACAGCAAGTGGAGCGCGAGTCTCAAGTGAAAGTGCAAGAAGCGGAAATTGCGCGCCGCGAACGTGAACTGATTGCCACCGTGCTCAAGCCGGCGGAGATCGAACGCCAGCGCATCGAAACGCTCGCCAACGCCGAACGCCAGCGCTTGATGAGCGAAGCCGAAGGCCGCGCCTCCGCTATCCGTGCGCAGGGCGAAGCCGAAGCCGAAATCATCTTCAAGAAAGGCGAAGCAGAAGCCAAGGCCATGAACGTGAAGGCGGAAGCTTTCCAGGAGTACAACCAGGCCGCCGTGGTAGACAAACTCATCAGCAGTCTGCCGGAAATTGTGCGGGCACTCTCCGAGCCCCTCGGCAAAGTTGACAAAGTCACCATCGTCTCCACGGGAAATGGTGACGCAGCCGGTGCTTACAAACTGACCGGCGACATTACGAAGATTGCCGCGCAAGTGCCGGCGCTCTTCGAAGCGCTCTCAGGCATGCAGATGTCGGAGTTGCTTGGCAAGGTACGAATGATCGGCGATAAGGCGCCGAAGCCGGAGAAACCAGCAGCGCCAGCGTCCAAGGCGTAACGTTTACTTCCGTCCCCGTGGGCTCGAACGAGCTCACGGGGACGCTAAATGGAGGTTGGGGGACCGCCATGTCGTGGAAAGACGAGTTACTGATGTTGTGGATCTTTTGCGCCGTAGTGATTACTTTCGCCGCCCGTCATTTACTAGCTGGAGCGGTTTACATAGTGGAGCAATTGGCGGCATTCAGTCTCGTTCACATACCCGGCCTGTTGCATGTAGTGGTTGGGCATCTCCGCTAGCCGGCGCTTGCCTTAGCACTCTGCGGTGTAGCATCGCATTTCGAGTTTCACGATTCGAGTTTCGTATTTCGAATTCTTAGGCCGTTTGAAAGGAGAAATGTCATGGGACTTTTAGAAAGAGTGAGCACGTTAATCCGGGCCAATCTGAACGATATGATCGATCGTGCGGAAGATCCGGAAAAAATGATCAAGCAAGTGATGATGGACATGGAGAATCAATATCTCCAGGTCAAAACGCAGGTGGCAGTTTCCATCGCCGACCAACACATGCTCGAAAAAAAGCTTCGTGAGAACGAAGATTCGGGGAAGGACTGGATGCGCAAAGCGGAAATTGCCGTCGATAAAGCGCAAGACGATCTGGCGCGCGCGGCTCTGGACCGGTTCCACACGGCGCAGCGGCTGGCGCTGAGCTACCGCGAACAAGTCGATGACCAGAAAGCGCAAGTCGATGCGCTGAAGGGCGCGCTGCAAAAGCTCGAGCAGAAGCTCGATGAAGCGAAGTCCAAGCGCGATTTGCTGCTGGCGCGGCATCGCCGCAGCGTGGCGCTGGGCAAAGCAGCGCGCGCAGGGACTGCGCTTGGCGACAACTCAAAGAGCGCCACGTTTGATCGGTTGAAAGACCGCGTGCACCACACCGAAGCCGTGGCGACCGCGGAAGTCGAGCTGATCACAGACGACATGGGGGAGAAACTGGTGCGCCTCGATCGAGACAATGAGGTCGAACGCCTGCTCAACGACTTAAAGTCGCGCCGCGGCCTGCCGGGGTGAAAGGTCCTAGTGCGGGACCAGGAAATTCAATGCGAGGAAGACCACATTGATTCCAGCCGAAATGAGGAAGGCTTGCATGCGCTCGATGCCGTCGACCTCTTCAAACACAAGCATTAGGACTGCGGCCCAGGCGATTCCAGCGGCATAGATGCCGACGACCGGAATCAAAACAAGGACATTTACGAACCAGCCCAGAAATAGCGGGCGCATCACACCGACAAGAGTGCCTTTGGCTCCCAAAAAGACTTTTGCAATGGTGTGGCAAAGGGCAATCTGGATGACGGCGATTATGCCCATATAGGCCCAAACGAATACGAGCCCTAGCAGCAAACCCAAGAAGATCGCCTCGGGAGCTTTTCCATCGCGCGTCAACATACGCGGCAGCGCGGTCACTAGAAATATAATCGCGGCACTCATCGCGCTAAGAGCGGCCCCATAAACCAGCGCGTTAGGGTCTCGCGATGCCCGGCGGACGGCCATATCATCCCAACGGACAATGTGGAAAGCCATGCGGATGTAGTAGAAGGGCGCGAATTCCGAGGGAGGAGGCGCCACCTCTTCCAGCGTCATGCCCGGCGACAGTCCCGAGCACTCGTGAGAGACGCCGAAGTCAATCCCGCAGACTTTGCAACGCAAGGATGTTCCTCCACGGAGAATCGCTAGCAGACTTTATTATGCCTGCCGCTTCTATTCATTAAGGAAACATCTGCTCCAATAGGTTCGTATAGGTGATGTGCGTCCTAAAGTGCGAGAATGTTGTCAATGAATCCCTGGCTGATTGCCGCTCCAACTACTCTGGCAGCAGCGGCTGCGGGAATCGCCGCCTACGCAGCAGTCTATCCTCGCTCGCAACTCTTCGGCGCCACCGTTTGCCGCACAAATTCGCCGCGCAAGCTGGCTCTCACGTTTGACGACGGGCCGAATCCCGCGATTACGCCGAAACTGCTAGATCTGCTGGATCGCTTCAATGCGCGCGCTACTTTTTTTGTTATCGGAAAGCACGCCCGCGAGTGTCCGGATCTGCTAAAGGAGACCGCCGCGCGTGGCCATGTCATTGGCAATCACACGGACGCGCATCCCAATCTTTTCTGGCTTAAGCCGGATCAGATCACGGTTGAGCTTCGCTGCTGCAATTATTCGATAGTTGCGGCCACGGGCGCTCCCCCGCGCTGGTTCCGCCCACCGTTTGGCTTTCGCAACCCCTGGGTAGTTCCCATGGCCCGTGAATTGCACCAGCGCGTTGTTATGTGGACGCTGATTCCCGGCGACTGGATGGCCACCTCTTCCGAATGGCTCATCCCGCGTATGGGGCCAATTGCAGAGCGGGCGCAGCGCAATCTAGGGAAGTCGCGTGCTGCAGGGGCCGCTTCAAATGGCGCAGCCAGCACAGGAGACATTCTCTGCCTGCATGATGGTGGGCATCGCCAACTGAACGCCGATCGTTTGCCGACTCTCGCGGCTCTTGAACATTGGCTGCCACGCTGGCGTGACCTCGGCCTGGAATTTGTTACAATCGATGAAGCGGTGAGTGCACCCGCCACATAGCCATGGACGAACGCGCGTTTTACACGGAAAAAGAAGAAACCAGGAAGATCAAGCTCGTCTGCCCCAGCTGCCGCGGAGAATTCGAATTTCCCGTACGCTGGAAGGTCTCGCGAAAGAAAAGGGAACTGCCGCGTGGCGCCGGCGAAGAAGACCGAAGAAAGTTTGCCAAGGCGACTTCCTTCATGGTGCGGCTCGATGATCTCGTAGCTTGTTTCAAATGTCGCAAACGCTTTGAGCTCACGGGGCAATCCACGGTGCTGATCAACGACAATCTCGGCGACCCCAACGCCGATCCCGAGAATTTCGGCAATCGCTGATTTTTTCGCAAACTCCTGGCATCAAGTCCCTATTTTTGAATACCTAAATCTCTGGATACAGTTCAAAAAATGCGGCGACAGATTCGTGGAACGTCGCTTCGATCTCTTCTTTGCTGCCTGAAATCAAGTGCATGGAAATGCGCGCCGTCCGTCCATTTTTCAGAACAACTGTAGCGTCTTTCACCTCGCCGAGTTCTTCCTCGGGCAACAACCGCATTCCATAGATCAGCGCCAACTTCGCCATATCTGTCTTCCTCTTTCTTTGTGGCATCTCGAGACGCCCTGAGGCTACTCAGTTTCCCTCCGCGACGTCAACCAGAACGAGATGACCGCCATTGGGCAGCCGAGGCGAACCGGCAAATTCGGCTCTTGCGGCAGGCGGGCTAGCGATATACTCAGACATCCAGTACCCGCCTTGCAGCATCGCACGATGCAGGATGGAGGGATGTTATGAGGGAGTTTCGTCGCCGAACGTTCATTCTATATCTCCCGCTTGCGGCCGGACTGATCGCGCTTCCGCAATCTGGATTTGCCCAACAGGCCGATGGACCTCAGACTGCCGCGCCCCCTCCAGTAGCGACGGCCCAGCCCGCTGCTAAGCAAGCTCCCGCTTCATCCGAATTCATCAAGATTCCTGCGGGGACGCATGTGGCTGTCGTTCTCGAAAACGGCATCTCCACCGGAAGCGCCAAGGCCGGCGATTCCGTTTATTTCCATACTTCTTTTCCAATTACGCAGAACAATCACATCATCATCCCTGTGGGTTCGTATCTTCGCGGCGAGCTGATCGAGTCCAAGCGGCCGGGCAAGGTCAAGGGACGCGGCGAATTTCGCATGCGCTTGGATACTCTAATCTTTCCGAATGGCTACACCGTCGATTTGAATGCAACGCCGCGCAGCGCGGATACCGGCGGAAAAGAGACCATGGACTCCGAAGGGAAAATCACGAGCGCGGGAGGCAAGGGGCAAGATGTTAAAACCGTCGCCGAAACGACCGCGACAGGCGCGGGGATTGGCGCCATCGCTGACGGGCCCAAAGGCCTCGGTATCGGCTCGGGCATTGGAGCTGTCGCAGGACTCGGTGCGGTTCTGCTGACGCGCGGTCCGGAGGCGCAGCTTCCACGCGGTTCAGCGCTTGACGTTGTGCTGGAACATGAACTGACTTTGGATAAGAATCAGATTCAATACCTTGACACCGGGCGAGCCATGCCCATTACGCCGCCCCCCGCTTCGCAACATTAAACTGCGCCGTTCCGCGGGAACTCAAAAACATATTGAACTCTTCCGCGGTCGTTAGATTTTCCCGATCGGTGACGGGCAATCTATTTTCAGGAATCCTAAGCGCGCGCGCCTTGAGGTGTAGCGGACTGAAAGCGCATGGGGCTGAAGCGGTCCCAATCCACGCTCACACGTTGTTGGGTTACCCATTCGCTCACAAGGCGCGCGGTAATTGGTGTCAATAGAATTCCGCCGCGAAAATGACCGGTCGCGATAAGCAAACCGTCCATGTCGGCAGGTCCCATGATGGGCAGATGATCCGGCGAGTCCGGGCGCAAGCCCGCCCAAGTCTCTTTCACGCGCGCATTTGCGAGACCGGGCGATAGCTCAATTGCTCCAGCGAGAACTTTTTCGAGGCCGCCTGCCGTCAGCCCTTTTTCGAAGCCGGTGTACTCTACCGTTGCTCCGGCAAGAATCCTTCCGTCATTTCGCGGAACCAGATAAATATTCTCCGACCAAAGTACTCGTTCGATTTTCAAGCCGTCCGCGCGCAGCGCAATCATTTGGCCTTTTGCGGGTAGCACCGGAGCATAAGCTGCTACTCCTCCGATGTTTGCGGAAAAGCATCCAGCCGCGATGACGGTCCACTGCGCTTCAATCTTTTCGTTTTTCAGATGCAGACCAACGCATCGTTTGCCTTCGCGCCAAATTGCCTCCGCGCCACTCGCGGGGAAAAACTGCACGCCGCTTCGCCGCGCCGCTTCCAGAACAGCTTGCGTCAGAGCACGATTGTCGACGGATGCCTCGTCTGGGCGCAGCACGCCCGCTTCCAGGTCTTCGCTAAGCGAGGGTTCCAATTCGCGAGCATCCTCTGCGCGGAGCGGCTCCGCCCTCAGCCCCAGCCCGTGATGCAACGCAATGACTGTGCTGAGCTCCTCGCGCGCGTCCTGCGAAAATAGCGCTTGCAGCGTACCTTTTGGGCGGTAGCCGGCGTGCTGGCCGGAGATTTCTTCTACCATGCGCACGAATTCCGGATAAATCGCCATGCTCGCCTTACCTAACGGTACAAGCGAGACCATGGCCGCACTTTCCGGCGCAGGCGAGAGAATCCCCGCTCCAGCCCATGATGCTTCCTGCCCCGGTTCCTGGCGGTCGAACAACCCGACGCGCATCCCGGCTCGGGCAAGCTCAAGCGCAATGGATCCGCCAATCAATCCGCCGCCCGCAACAGCCACATCAAACTTCTTCATGCGGTCATCTTAACGCATCTGTGTGCTGGGTTCATGCCGGGACTAGACCGAAGAATCTGGCCCATTCGGTGAGGACTACATGTGCCGCGTCAGGCAGCGAGTGGCAGTTCGATTCGAAACGTCGTCCCTTTGCCAACTTCCGTCGTAAAGTCGATCGAACCATTAAGAAGCTGCACGATTCGAAACGTGCTGGCCAGTCCGATACCGCTGCCTCCCGGACGTGTCGTGAAAAAGAGCTGGAAAATTTTCTGCCGATGCTCGGGAGGAATACCCTTCCCGGTGTCGCCCACACTAATCTCCGCCATTTCACCGCGACGGCTCAGCACCAGCCGCAATTGCCCGCCGCCGGGCATCGATTCCCCTGCGTTCAGCACCAGATTCAGCACGGCCTGCTTCAACAAGTCACGATCGACATAAACCTCCGGCACATCGATCGGCAAAAGCTGGGCCACTTGAATGTTGGCTTTTTGCATTTGAGGCTGCGCTATCTCGAGAACTTCTCCGAGTAATTGCGCAAGCTGGGTAGGCTCGAGCCGCACGTCCATCGGCCGCGTGAAATCGAGGAACCGTTTCACGACGGCATCCAGCCGGTCGATCTCCTTGTCGAGCACTTGAACAGCCTGCTTCGCGCTGCTGTCGGAGTCTTCCGGCAAGGACTCCTTCAAATTCTCAAGCCACAGGCGCATCGAGTTGAGGGGGTTCTTCACTTCGTGCGCGACGCCCGCAGTGATTCGCCCCAGCGCGGCCAGCCGCTCGCTCACCTGCAGTTGTGTGTTGATGCTCTCGATGGAATCGAGATCGCGCAGCGTCAGCAGCGCGCCCATCCGTTCCCCATCCTCTTGGATCCCTTGCACGGTGACGCTAACGCGCTTGTCCCCCTCTGTCGTCTTCAACTCGATTTCTGCAGCCACCTCCCTCAATTCATCGCCCTCGAGGTGCAGCGCATCACGCAACGGATGCCCAATGGGAAATATTTCGGTCACGCGCCTGCCTAGGAATTGCCCAGCGGGGGCCCCGAGAAATTTCTCTGCAGCCGGGCTGACCATGACCGCGCGCGCGTCTCGCGTAAAAAGCAGCAAGCCGTCTTCAAGCCCGGCCATAACGGAATTCATGTTTTCGCGCATCGTGCTGAAGATTTCATGCACGCCGCGCAACTGCTGGCCGACTTGCGTAATTTTCCGGCTGACTTGGCCGAGTTCGTCGCCGCTGCCGACAAAGCCGACGAAGCTCTTCCCGTCCGGCATGGGCGCGTCGTACTGGCCGGCGGATATGCGATCCAACTGTGCGGAAATTCTTGCCAAAGGCGCCAGGGCCGCGCGGCTGACGACTGCGGCGAGGATCGTGGAGATCACCAAGGCGAGCAGCACAATCGTGCCGAGTTTCCTCACAATCGGCAGAATCTCGTTGCTGAGCAAAAGTTCCGATGAGACCGCAACGCGCACTTCACAGGGCTCACCGCCAATGCTGAATTGAAATTGGTATTCATAAATTCCAGGGGGGCCAGCTAGAACCTTTAACTGATGCAAAATACCGCGTTGCGTGAGCTGCGTCAGCGGCAGCCGGCGCGGAGCGAATTTCTCGACTATTGATTTGTCCGGAGCTGATGCCAGCACTTTCCCTTGATGATCCGTAATGGAGACTTCATTTATGGAGGACGCAACTACCGCTGCCTGTAGTTGAGCCTGCAACCCTTGGCTCGCGCCTAACGCGTACGCCGCATAGTCGCGGATGTCTTCCGGCGCGTTGGACTCTGGCCGCCAGCCTTGAGATTCGGCATCGCGCAACGCACCTTTCACTTGGTCAAAGATACTTTTGGCAATATCTTGAGCTCTCTTCTGGTTTTGATCTAAAACCTGCTGAAGGAGCAACGCAAAATACACTAGGGACACGGCTGCCACCACCAGTAGCACGAGCCCTGTCATCGCTAGCGTAAGTTTTGTTCGCAGCCGCAGCTGCATGGCGGGTTCCTACTCTGCCTCGGCGCGTTCGCCGCCGTATTCTTTCAGCTTATTGTGGAGCGTCTTGAGACTGATGGCTAGCAGTTCGGCCGCGCGTGTTTTGTTGTTTCCCGTGGCGTTCAGCGTCTGCAAAATAAGCTCGCGCTCCATCGCGTCCACCGTTGTCCCCACCGGGAACTTGATCGACGACAAATCGCTGGGGCTCTTCGCCGACGTTTTGCCAAATTCTCCTGGAAGGGAGGACCGGGTGATCAGTTCTTTATCGCTCATGATCGCGGCGCGCTCGAGAACATTTCGCAGTTCACGGATGTTGCCGGGCCACGTATGGCTCATGAAAATGTCCAGCACTTCGGCGCCGATGCCGCGCACGTGCTTTCCGTGCTTGGCATTGACGTCACGCAGAATGTGTTCCACCAGTAGCGGAATATCGTCCTTATGCTCGCGCAGCGGTGGCAGGTTGATGTGGAAAACATTCAGCCGGAAGTAGAGGTCCTGCCGCAACTCCCCGCTGGACACTGCCTTTTCCGGATCTTTGTTTGTCGCCGCGAGCACGCGCACATCCACCGGCGTCTCGCTCTTGCTTCCGAGCCGCCGCACTTTGCGGTCTTCCAGCACGCGCAGCAGTTTCGCTTGTGTCGGCGCGGGCATCTCACCGATCTCGTCCAGCAGCAGCGTGCCGGCATCCGCAAGTTCGAAGCAGCCGATGCGCCGTTCGGCCGCACCCGTGAACGCTCCTCGCTCGTGGCCGAAAATCTCGCTTTCCATTAATGATTCGGGAATCGCGGAGCAGTTGATAGGCACAAACGGCCCGTTGGCTCGAGGCGAGAGCTTATGGATCGTCCGCGCGACGATCTCTTTTCCAGAACCAGTTTCTCCGGTGATCAGCACGGACGCCGAACTTGGGGCTGCCATCTCCACAATGCGCATCACTTCTTGCATAGGCTTCGACGCGCCGACCAGTTCGCCCAAACGCCCCGCTTCGCGCAATTGACGTTGCAACACAACAAGCTGCCGCGCATCTCGCGCTTTGCTCAGAGCCCGGTCGAGCAAAGCTCGTAACACGGGTCCCTTCAGCGGCTTTTCGATGTACCAGAACGCTCCAGACTCGATGGCCGCCACGGCGCGCTCTTCGCTTCCTTTCCCTGTGATGATTACGGCGGGTACGTCCAGCAACTCCGGTCCGAGCTGTTTGAGCAAATCCAGACCGTTCATTCCAGGCAACTCGACGTCCGCGATCAATGTATCCGGTTGATAGCTTCCGAATTTCGCGAGCGCTTCTTCCGCGGTCGCCACACCAAGCACATCAAATCCCCAACGTTGGAGCAATTGTTCGTAGCCTTTGCGCGCGTTATCCTCATCCTCGACAATCAGCACGCGGTCCTTGCGCTCGAGCGGCTCCATCGCGCGCACCACACTTCTCGACTCATCCCCCATGCAGTCACGCCTCTCCCACGCAAAAAGTCTTATTTTCGCAGTTTCTGGTGCAGGCTGGACCCTTCGACTGTAACAAGCTCACGCCACGCTTGCCAAGCAGTCATAGTTTTTGGCGAGAAGAACGGGATGAGGAGGCGGTATCCGAGTGCGCGACGGCCGGAGATTGGATTAGCCCAAACTGCGCGAATTAGAGTGCAATTATCTCTAGCCAGGTCCTCGGTCGCACGTAAAGAATGAGCACCCCTGGAGTTGGGTTCGCTCGCTTCTTGCCGCACACATTTTCTGCGACGATTCCGTTTTCCAGGATTTCGTCTACCGAGTATTTCAACTTGCTCCCCACGATCTGATCGCCGAAAGAACGACAATCGGCATACCAATTCGGCAGAAAGCGAAGCTCGCGTGGACTCGCATCAGGCATTTCCAGTTTAATCTCTCCACGCAAGTTTGTCCGAGGGGGAGGGTCAATTGGAGAATTGCCTCCGCCCAACCACACATTTGGGAGCTCCGCCCAGACCGGCAAACCAGTTTTCCCATTCAGTATCTTTAGCACAACTTTTGTTGTGTTCGGATCGTTGTTCTTGGACTGTGGATGTACCGAGGGCGTCGAAAGCAAAAACACGCAGGCGAGTAGACAGAGTACGAGTGCCCTATCTTTGCCATTTGATCTGGCGGTCATGGGTTCTCCTACTCTTTCACCAGATAGAGCGCCCGCTCCAGTTCCAACTCCAGCTTCACGCCCTTCTGCAAATCCAACTCATGCCCTCGTCCTGACTCCACCAGATACGCTGTGATTGCTCCCAACGCCGCGCCCTCCGCGGCTTCCTTTTTGTCCTTATCTTTGACGCCTTTCACGGCGCCCAGCGCCGCGCCCGCGGCCGCCGCTTGTGCCGCGTCTTCCTGCGTGCTGCTTCGCCCTTCGATCAACCCCTCTTGACCGGACTTATTCTTAACACTGTGTTCGCCAGGAACGCTTACAACTTCCGCCACGATCGGCAAACGTCCGAACTTTGTATGAATTTCATCGAAGGTCAGCCAAATTCTCGCGCGCCCTGTCGTGCCTGCCGATTCCACATGACTCACGTGCCCTTCGATTTCCGCGCCGGATGGCAAGTAAATCCCGCTGCCCGCTTCCAACGGCTCCAGCGTTTTCACTTTGAATTTTGCTCGCTCCGCCGTGCCCTTGGTGCCCAGATTATCTTCCAGCGACACCAGAAACTTCGTCCCAGGCGCGATGCCGTAAGTCTCTAGCGGCAACCCGTGCCGCTTGCCGTCCGCAACCTTGGCCGCTTGGTCATCAGCAGCACCGATCTTGTCAGCGGAAACAATGGGTCTTTCCTCCGACGGTTGAGGAACCTGATCCTGGGAAGTCACCTGTGCAGCGCTTGGCATACCGAAGCAGAGGCCCGCCGCTAGCATTCCCATCCCCATTGGAAACCGCCCCGAATTTCTTACCTGCATGATTGCCTCCAAGACTTGCTCTCGGCCAATTCAACATGCAGGCCTAGCGCCGTTACCATTTTTTTCGGTGCCTGAGTAAGTGGCTGAGAAGGCAGTCAGTTGAAGGTGAGGTGCAGCAAACTCTGTGGGGAAGTCGGCCGCCTGTCAGGAAGATGCGCCACCACACTGCATGGTAGCGCCGACAGTGCCGCGATAAGCATCAGCGCGTCAGTAGCATCCCATTGAAAATCTATTTGGAGAGGAATCGGCGAATCCGCCGCAAAACTTGCGAGTACATGGCAGGCGTCACTCGCCCGGTCTGTGTGTTTTGTTGGCTTGGGTGGTACACCCCGAAGAGCCGCGCGCCTCCGCCGGGCAGCTCTGCTTCAGCGCCATGGGCAAAGCGAAACGCTGCTCGTGATGTAATCAAGCCGCGCTGCTTCAAAATTTCCAGGTAGGCATCCCACGCGATTTTTCCAAGCGCCAGCACAGCGCGTGGCTGCAGAATTTCCAGTTCGCGCACCAAGTAACCTCGGCAATTTGCGATTTCAGACGGGAGAGGCTTGTTTGCGGGAGGCGCGCAGCGAATCGTGGCCGCGATGTAAGTATTCTTCAATTGCAGGCCATCGTCAGGTTGTATCGATGTGGGCTGATTGGCGAAACCAGTTTTATACAGCGCTGCATAAAGAAAATCGCCGGACCGGTCTCCTGTAAAAACGCGCCCCGTCCGATTCGCTCCATGGGCCGCAGGCGCAAGCCCCAGAATCAGCAACGTCGCATCCGGATCGCCAAATCCTGGCACGGGCCTGCCCCAATATGTCCAATCGCGAAACGCCCGCCGCTTCTCGCGCGCCACTTTTTCACGGTACTCGACCAAGCGCGGGCACTTCCGGCAAACCACAATTTCCTCATCCAAAACTTTGAGCAACGCGCTTTTCTCGGCCATGGTTGAAAGTAAGTAGTTGAAGAAAAGTTGCTAGGAGACTTCGCGAGCCATCATGCGATTCAGTTCGGCATAAGGAACGGTGACCTGCTGCAGTGAATGATAAGAGCCATGCTTGAGCCAATCTTTCGCTACGCGCTGAAAGGCTCCCATCGCCGCTCGCATCGCCGACGATCCCGCACTCACACGCGCCACTCCCATTTTTTCAAGCTCATCGAGCGAAGGACAGCCTTGCGAAGCCAAAATGTTCAGGGGTGCGCCCAGCGTTTTTACGAGTTTTGCGATGATTTCGCCATCGCACAGGCCCGGCACGAACAGGCAATCTGCTCCCGCCTCACGATACGCATGCAACCGCTCAATCGTCCTCTCAAACCGAGTGGCCTCCGGACCAATCGGCATCAAATAAATATCCGTTCGCGCGTTGATCACCAGTGGCAAGCCCAACGCGGCTGAAGTCTCGCGAATCGCGCGAATTTTCTTCACCTGCAGCCCCAACTCCACATGCGAGCTCTCATCGTCTCCCGTAACGTCCTCGAAGTTGAGTCCCACTGCGCCCGCAGCAATCATTGCTTTCGTGAAGTCAGCAATTTCTTCTGGTGTTTTTCCGTATCCGGACTCCAAGTCGGCTGTAACCGGAACGCGCACCGCCCGCGTAATTCTTGCCACAGCGTCCAACATTTCGCTGCGAGAAATGCGCTGCCCGTCAGGATATCCGAGCGAAAACGCCATGGCAGCACTGCTAGTGGCAATCGCCGGATGGCCTACTTCCTCTAGAATCCGCGCGCTAACCACATCCCACGCATTTGGCAACGCCAGAATCCGTGGCCCATGATGCAGCTTCCTGAGTTTCTCCGCCTTTTCAGCTTGCGCTTTAATGTCCATGGTAGTTCTCCCGTCGGAGCGGTTCGCCGAACCCGGCTTCATCTTGCTTTCAAAGCATCGGCCAGCACTACGGCTTGGTTATGTTCCTCGTCCTTCGCGCCATAAAGGAGAGTCACCGTTCCGTGCTCCTTCGCCATTTTCTTCAGTTCCGCAACCAATTCTTTCTTTTTCCCGAGTTCACTCCGATATTTCTTCTGAAACTCACTCCACTTCTCGGGCTTATGTCCGAACCATTTCCGCAACGCGTCACTCGGAGCCACGTCCTTCATCCAGACATCCAGGTGCGCGGCCTCTTTTTTCATTCCCCGAGGCCACAATCGATCCACCAGCACACGCCATCCGTCTTCTTTCGCCGGTTTTTCATAAACGCGCTTAATTTTGATCATCGTTGCTCCCGAATCCATTCTCGCCCCACAAGGTTTTGCTTCGCAGACTGTGCCTCACTGCAAAAGTGCCAGTACCTCATCGTGAATCTTTCCGTTGGTGCTCACCATATTTCCGCTGTAGATCGAGCGTTTTCCGTTCACGTCCGTTGCCTGTCCGCCCGCCTCCTCCACAATAAGTGCCAGCGGAGCCAAATCCCATGCCTTCGAATGCAAATCCAGTGCCGCCTCTATCGAGCCTTCCGCCACCAGCATGTGCTGCCAAAATCCGCCAAGTGAACGCCCATGCCGCGCGGCATCCAGTAGTCTCCGCATCTTTTCAATTTTCTCTCGATTCTTGTTCGGGCCAGTACCTCCGGTAAACGCCATTCCCGCATTCAATCGCGCCACCCTCGAAACCTGGATTCTTTTTCCATTCCGGTATGCGCCTTCGCCGCGATATGCCCACCATCGCACGCCCAGTGCCGGCGCGCTCGCCATCCCTGCAACAATTTCACCATCGCGCTCGATTCCCAAGAGCGTCCCAAATGTCGCGATGCCCCGCGAAAACTCCTCAGTCCCATCGATGGGATCAATAATCAAGCGAGCCCGCCCAGTCGTAGCCGGCCCCTTGGCATTTTCGCCGCCCATCTCTTCTCCTAAAACATCCATGACTAACCCGCTCGCAGCCACTTTGGCCCGTGCCATCTCTTCCACGCCGCGGTCAGCCTGCGTCACCGCCGAACCGTCGTCTTTCTTGTCGATGCGAATATCGTCGGTTCGAAAATACCGGATCGCGATCGCATCAGCCTCTCGGGCAAGCTCTTCCAGCAATACTCCATATTCTTCTCGGTATCCCATTCCCTCTCCCGGAATTCAGCAGCTTCGATTCAAACAATGTCTCTCTCAATCTCGATTTCTGACTCTTGACTCTAAACTGTCGACTTCTTTCGCTCTCCAATTGACACTACTACCTTCCGCCTCTAGCATACAAAGCAATGGCCATAAGCGCCCAAGCTGATAGTGGGACCGTCCTTGACCGCATCCTGCAAGCGCGCCGTCTTGAGGTGGACCACCGCAAACGCGTCCTTCCGGAGACAGCGCTGCGTTATGGCGTTAACGCAGCGACGCCGCTCCGTGACTTTACTTCTGCGCTCACTCGCGATTCCCTGAACATTATCGCAGAGCTGAAGCCTGCTTCTCCCTCGAAAGGAATTCTCCGCGATCCTTTTCATCCCGTCGAGTTGGCCCAGTCTTTGGAATCGGCTGGCGCGGCCGTTCTCTCCGTCCTCACTGAAGGAGAATTCTTTCGCGGCTCGCTGAAGAATCTGCGTGACGCGCGCAAAGCCGTGAAGCTTCCTGCCTTTCGCAAGGATTTTATTTTCGATAGCTGGCAGGTTTGGGAAACCCGCGCCAATGACGCGGACAGTTTCTTGCTGATTGTCGCCGCTCTCAGTGACGAACTCCTTCGCGATCTAATCGCTCTGGGCCGTCAATTGAAAATGGAACCCCTCGTGGAAGTTCACACCGCCGCGGAACTCGACCGCGCGCTCGCCGCCGAAGCCCGCATCATCGGCGTGAATAATCGCGATCTGAAGACTCTCGATCTCCGCGTCGAAACCTCGTTCGAACTGATCGAGCGCATTCCAGATAGCTGCATCGCCGTCAGCGAATCCGGCCTTCGCACGCATGACGATCTCGTCAGACTCCGAAACGCCGGCTTCGACGCTTTTCTTATCGGCGAAAGTCTCATGCTCTCGCCCGATCCCGCAGCCGCTCTGGCAACATTTTTGGGTCGGCCTGGGCTGCCGGTCTAGCCAAGTCATGATCCTCGTCAAGATTTGCGGCATTACCAATTGGCCGGACGCCAAATCCGCTTGCGATGCGGGCGCGGACATGCTCGGCTTCAATTTTTACGAGAAAAGCCTGCGCCGTGTTTCCACGGTCGAAGCCGCCACCATGCGTGGGAAGCTTCCTTCCGGTGTGCAGGCCGTGGGGCTTTTCGTGAACGCCAAGCCATCCGAGATCAATTCGCTTCACGCTTTTGTGCGTTTCAATGCGGCGCAGCTTCACGGCGACGAGACTCCCTCGATCGTTTCCGAAGTGACGCGCACCGTTCCTGTGATCAAAGCGTTCCGAGTGGCTGCCGATTTTCCGCTCTCGACGCTCGACAAATATCACGACGCTTTTGCGTTCCTGCTGGATGGCACTCGTGCCGGCCAATTTGGCGGCACTGGCGCAAGCGCCGATTGGAATGTCGCTCGGCGCGCTGTTGCGTCTCACCGTATCATGTTGGCAGGTGGTCTCACTCCGGAGAATGTCGGCGCAGCGATTCGCAGCGTGCGCCCGTACGCGGTTGACGTTGCCAGCGGAGTCGAATCCAAGCCCGGAAAAAAGGATCACGCTCGGGTGAAGGAATTTATCGACGAAGTCCGCCGCGCCGAAGAGCAATTGAACGCGCCACAAACAGGACAACCCGCGCCATGAGTTCGACTCTTCAATCTGCCACATTCGCTCCCGGACGTTTCGGCCCGTACGGCGGGCGCTACGTGCCCGAAACACTGATGGTCCCGCTCTTCGAGCTTGAGCGCGCCTATGAAGCCGCGAAAACCGACGCGCGCTTTCAAGCCGAGTTCGCCGATCTACTGAAAAATTTCGCTGGGCGGCCCACCCCTCTGCAATTTGCTTCGCGCCTCACCTCGCATCTCGGCGGCCCTCGTATTTACATCAAACGCGAAGATTTACTTCACACCGGCGCGCACAAAATCAATAACGCCATCGGTCAAGGCTTGCTCGCCGTAAAGATGGGCAAGCCTCGCATCGTTGCGGAAACCGGCGCGGGTCAGCACGGCGTTGCTTCCGCCACTGTCGCCGCCCATCTCGGCCTCGAATGCGTCGTTTACATGGGCACGGAAGACATGGCCCGTCAGGCGCTTAACGTTTCGCGCATGCGCATGCTCGGTGCGCAGGTTGTCGGCGTCGATTCGGGCAGCCGCACGTTAAAAGATGCCATCAACGAGGCCATGCGCGATTGGGTCACCAACGTCCGCAACACCCACTATCTTCTCGGCTCGGTTCTCGGCGCGCATCCCTATCCCACGATGGTCCGAGATTTTCAGTCCGTCATCGGGCGCGAAGCCCGCGAACAAATTCTCGCTGCCGAAAAACGCTTACCCACGCATCTGTTTGCTTGCGTCGGCGGTGGCTCGAACGCTATCGGCCTCTTCCACCAATTTTTGCGCGATCCATCCGTGAAAATGGTCGGCATTGAAGCCGGCGGTCGAGGCAACCAGCTTGGTGAACACGCCGCACGCCTGGCTGCCCATCAAGGCTTCACCGGCGCGCGCCCCGGCGTCCTGCAAGGCACGTACACATACATCTTGCAAACCGAGGACGGCCAGATCGCCACCACGCATTCCATCTCTGCCGGCCTCGACTATCCCGCCATCGGCCCTGAACACGCCTGGCTAGCCGACGAAGGCCGCGCCGAATACGCCGCCGTCTCCGATTCCGCCGCTCTCGAAGCCGCGCGCCTCCTCTCGCGCACCGAAGGCATTATCCCCGCGCTAGAATCCGCCCACGCCATCGCCGGCCTGCTCGAGCGCGTTTCCTCGGCTAACGGCAGTCGTCCTCGGCTCTCCCCCGACGATCTCGTCATCCTCAACCTCTCCGGCCGCGGCGACAAAGACATGGACACCTATACCCGCCTCCTCGGTTTCAAATGATCGCAATTCTCTTTCCTCGTAGGGGCACGGCATGCCGTGCCCGCTCTTGCCCAGGCGTCTCCCGGCGTCTGCGTTCCCGACTTTCTCCTTATTTCTGCTAATCTTTCTGCGATTCCTAAATGACTGCTACTCCTGCCAACTCGACTCGTATCTCCCGACGCTTCGCCGCACTCCGCGAATCCGGCGAACTCGGCATCGTCGCCTACATCACCGCCGGCGATCCCACACTGGACGCCACACACAAATTTGTCCTCGCCCTCGCCGAAGCCGGCGCCGATGTCATCGAACTAGGCATCCCCTTCAGCGATCCTCTCGCCGACGGCCCCACAATCCAACGCGCCTCCGAGCGCGCCCTCAAAGCGCACACGACCCTCGCCCAAGTGATCGATCTCGTTCGCGAAATCCGCAAAACCAGCGAAGTCCCCATCGTCCTCTTCAGCTATTACAATCCCGTCTTGCAAATGGGCCTGGAAAAATTCGCAAGCGCCGCAGCAAACGCCGGCGCCGACGGAGTCCTAATCACCGATCTCACCCCCGAAGAATCGGACGACTATCGCCACATTCTTGCCACACATCATCTCGACACGATTTTTCTCGGCGCTCCCACGTCCACCGACGAGCGCCTCGCTAAAATCGCCGCCGTATCCTCCGGTTTCCTCTATCTAATCTCGCGCACTGGCGTGACCGGTGCCAAAGACGCCCTCCCCGACGATCTCCCAGCCCTTCTGCGACGCGCGCGCAAAGTCACGCAGCTTCCCATCGCCGTCGGTTTCGGCATCTCGCTCCCAGGCCACGTCTCGGTCCTTGGAGGGTTAGCCGATGCCGCAGTCGTCGGCTCCGCCCTAGTCTCCGAAATCGAAAACGCCACAGCCGCGAATCCCACAGCCGCCAACATTGACGCGGCTGCCGCCGCCCTCGCCGCTCGCATCCGTTCTCTAAAAGAAGCCGCCCGCCACGGCCTCTCCCGCCGTGAGGTAGCCCCATGACCTCTTGCCTTCGTTGGCGACCATCTTTCAGGCGACCATCCTACTGGCCACCACCTTCAAATCTGTCATTCCGAGCGAAGCGAGGAATCCGCTTTTTCTTCGAAGGCGAGGCCACGTCATGAACCTCAGCGACTGGCGCCGCCGCATCGACGAAATCGACAAAAAGCTAGTCGAACTCTTGAACGAACGCTCGCACTGCGCCCTGGAAATCGGCAAGCTAAAACAAGCGGCCAACATCCCGCTCTATCAACCGGACCGCGAAAACGAAGTCCTCGCGAACGCCGAACGCGCCAACCCAGGCCCGCTAACAAACGCCGCCATCCGACGCCTATTCGAACGCATCATCGACGAAGCCCGTGCCGCCGAACGCAACGCCATGCACCCCGACGGCAAGCCGAACAAAGGCGGGAATGAATGACTTGCCATGCCAGTCAAAGCACTTGTAGTGGCCGGTCTTTAGACCGGCTCTTTGGCTTTTGAAATTGCATCTTGGCCGCGCGGAAGCGCTGCAATCGAAAGGGAATCAGGACTAACCATGGTCATCGTAATGCAAGAAGGCGCCAGCGACGCGCAAATCCAGCACGTTATCGATCGCCTGGTCGCTTCAGGCTTCAACGTTCACCGCTCCACCGGCGAATCGCACACCGTTCTCGGCGCCGTCGGTGTCCATCGCGATTTCGATCACCGCGATTTCGAGCTGCTCGAAGGCGTGCGCGAAGTCATGCGCATCACGCAGCCCTTCAAGTTAGCCAGCCGTCAATTCAAGCCCGAAGGCACCATCGTCGATCTAGGCCGCGGCGTAAAAATCGGCGGCAATGAAGTCGTCGCCGCCGCCGGCCCCTGCTCCGTCGAATCCCGCGAACAAATTCTTTCCATCTCGGAAAGCGTCGCCAAAGCCGGAGCAAAAATTCTACGCGCCGGCGCCTTCAAGCCGCGCACTTCGCCCTACGCCTTCCAAGGTATGGGCGAAGACGGCCTCAAACTCATGCGCGAAGCCGCCGACAAATTCGGCCTCTTCACCATCAGCGAAGTGATGGACGCTTCGCAAATCCAGATGATGCTCGGCTACGTCGACATTTTTCAGGTCGGCGCGCGAAACATGCAGAATTATTTTCTTCTCCGCGCCCTCGGCGAAGTCCGCAAACCCGTTCTCCTCAAGCGCGGCATGTCCGCCACCATGGAAGAGCTCCTGATGAGCGCCGAATACATCCTCGCCGGCGGCAATTACAACGTTATTCTCTGCGAACGCGGCATCCGCACCTTCGAAACTTACACGCGCAACACACTCGATATCGCCGCCATCCCGGTCATCAAGAAACTTTCACACCTGCCGATGCTTGCCGATCCCTCCCACGGCACCGGCCGCCGCGACAAAGTTCCCCCCATGGCCCGCGCCGCAGTAGCCGCCGGCGCCGATGGCCTGCTCATCGAAGTCCACAACGATCCCGACCACGCCCTCTCCGACGGCGCGCAGTCCCTCCACCCTGAAGATTTCACCAAACTCATGGCCGAGCTCCGCATCATCGCCCCAGCCATCGGCCGCCGCATGGCGTAATTCATGCCGACTCTCACCGCACAAAGCGTACGATCCGCGCACGCAGCACGAGCCGCAACTCAACAATTGTCATTCCGAGCGAAGCGAGGAATCCGCTTTTCAATCTCCACGCCGCCTCTGCGCGCTCTGCTTCTCTGCGTTATCCTTTCTTGTTTTTCTCTTTTATTTTTTCTCTCTCTTTTCCTGGCTGTCGGCTGTAAGCTGTCGGCTGTCGACTTGCCCCAATGCCTCCCCACCTAATTAACCGCGTCACAATCCTCGGCACCGGCCTAATCGGCGGCTCTTTCGCACTAGCTCTCCGTAAATACACCACCGGCATCCACATCACCGGCTGGGATCGTTCCGACGTCGTCGCCGATGCACAATCTCGAGGCGCAATCGACGCAGCTTTCTCCACTGAACTAACTCCTGCTCTCCAAAACGCCGATCTCGTTTACATTGCCCTGCCCATCGGCGCCACGCTCGATCTTCTTCCCGAAGTAGCGCGCCTCGCTGCTCCCAACAGTCTCGTCACCGACGCCTGCAGCACCAAACTTCGCGTCATCGAATCTGCCGTCGATCATTTCGCCGACGACGCAACACAATTTTTCTTAGGCGGACATCCGATGGCGGGCCGCGAACTCTCTGGAGTCGCTCACGCAGACGCCGACCTCTTCCGCAACAACACTTACGCGCTCATCGGCGCCACGTCCGAGCAACACGACCCGCGCGTATCCGCCTTCGTAAAAATCCTGGAAAAAATCGGCGCCCGCCCCCTCTGGCTCGGCGCCCAGCAACACGACTACGCCGTCGGCCTAGCCTCCCATCTTCCGCAACTAGCCGCCGTAGCCCTCGCCTCCTTCCTCTACGACCATCTCGACGAAAACGGTCTTCCCATCACACTAGCCGGCCCCGGCCTCCGCGACTCTCTCCGCCTGGCCGGCAGCCCCTACTCCACCTGGCGCGATATCGTCCTAACCAACAAAGAAGTCCTCTCCGCCGCCCTCGACCTTTTCGCCCGCCGTCTCGACGACCTCCGCGAACGCCTCGCCTCCCGCGACCTCGAAGCCGACTTCGACGCCGCCAACGAACTCTACAAACTCCTCCGCTCCTTGTAGGGGCACGGCACGCCGTGCCCGTTTCACCAACCGCAGCCTAGCGCAACTCTTTCCCCCGTGTTTCCTGTCGTTCTGCCTACCACGCCCCTTCCTTCCTCCCCACCCACCAAACAACTCCAACTCCAAGCGTCTGCTGCTCCTTGCTCAAAACGCCATTCTTATCCGTAAAAAAAGACGGCTGATTCGAAAAATCCCGCCGCCACTCATACCGCATTAAAAATCCATCGGAAATTTTGTAATCGAAGCTCATGGTAGTTTCCTTCAAAGCTTGCGTAATCCCGCTGAAAAGCCCGCCGCGATCCGACATATACTCCGCCCTTCCAGCCACGGCAAACTTTGGCGAGAATTGGTATTTCGCGTAGCCCGCGGTGCCAATGACGTGCGAAGGCGAGGACGACTGCCCCAGCGCCGTATTCGTATTCTGCCACTCGCGTTCGATCACGTAATCGCCCTCCAGCGCGAACGTCAACTTCGGCGCCGCCTGCCAATTCACGTAGCTATCAAAAATGTCCAGTTTTCCATTCGGCGCTGGCGTAATCGCCTGGAATGTCAGTCCCGGCTGCACAGGTATTGGTCCGCTCGAAGACACCACAACGCGGTCAGGATGCTCCTGCCCCAGGTAGTAGTTCACATTCCAGGTGATGTTTTTATTCGGCGTCGCTGTGAACCCGAACAATTCGTCCTTATATCCGTTGGTGGCTTCCGCCTGGTTCGTCCCGTTCACCAACCAATAGTTCAATGTCAGCTTATCGTTGACTTTGTAAGCGGCGCGCACGCCCATGTGATAGAACGGCAGATAGTCAAACCAGTAAGACCGCGAATAATTCATCTGGTCTTTCGTGTAGTTTCCTTCGATTCCAATCGAGCTCCCAAATTTCCCGACATCCACGGTCAGACCATTTCCAATCGGAAGCACATACGTTCCGTAAGCCTGATAAATATTTTGATAGATCGGAGGCCTGGGTTCGTTCGCGGGATTTCCCTGCAAAGTGTCGGTGGCTTGCCCATATTGCAAGTCCAGGCGCAGTCCAAACGGTCGCCCCGCGTCCACATCGGGAGCGCGCTCGAAGACCAAATTCGCCTGATTCAAACTAATATTGTTGCTAAGAACGTCGTATGCCCGCAGCGCATTTACGCGCCCCACGGGGTCGTTGAAGTTGTACTCATAATATTCATCCACAGCGAAATTTAGTGTAGCTCCGTGCAAGTAGTCAAGAATCCCTCGATCGGGGGCGTTTATTTGGTCCTTAGGCGCTTCCAGAGCAGTGTTCTGCGCAGGCGCAATCGCCATTGAAGTTGTCGTCTCCCCTCTGGTGATTGACGTGTTTGCCGGAGAAGCCATCGCCGCTTCTGGGCTGTCCGATGGTCCACCGCTTGCAACTAACGCACTACTCATGGTCCCTGGGTTCGAAGGAGACTGCCGTTGTTTCAACTCACTCTCCAATTCCGTCACGCGCGTCAACAGGTTCTGCACGACCTCGCGCAATTGTCTCACCTCCTCCGCCGATGCTGGACTGTTCGCCTGCGCACGCCCCGCTGGGCACCACGCGAGCAATACGGCGCAAACCCCTATCGTGTAACGGCGTGGAATATGGCAAACCAAGTAGTTTGGAAGCAGTGTTTTATTCTTGTCCGAGGCGTGCTTGCGCATGAGGAGGCTTCTTTCCCGGTTGGCAACAGCCGGCTCCAACCGCGTTCTTGCCTCCGGGTTTTAGCATGAATTGCCTTAGTTTTTCGTTAAAGTCACGCTTCTCTCGCGAACGCGGAGTCACCTTGGTAACTTTACGGCGTTCGCTCGCGTAACTATCTGCAAGTCGGCACGCCACACTCAATCGTGCTGCCCAGATGGAGCGCTGCCATGTCCGAACTTCAAAGCACCCGCCCAGCCCCTTTAACAAATTCCCTTGCTCCGCAGTCTGCAACGAACCCGTTTCCTTGGTGGCTTCAAACGATCGTGCTCTCAGGCGCTCTTCTCATGGCCGCAGGCGCCCTCATAGCTCTGCTAAATCCCGCGATGCTCGCTTCTCCCCACGACGAGATCAATGCCGCCGTTCACATCTACGCGGGCTACCTCTTCTCGCGCAACGCGGCGCTAGCCATTTTGCTTGTGGTGTCGATGCTCGTTCGTGCTCGGGGAACCCTAAACACTCTGGTCTTGCTAACCGTTTTCATCCAATTTCTTGACGCTGCCGTCGATTGCATGGAAGGCCGATGGATCATCGTGCCCGGAATCGTTGTCTTTGGTCTGCTGTTCTTGTTTGCGTCCGCTCGCCTCACTAGTTATCCGTTCTGGCGGAAAGAGGCATGGAGCCAAGCCCACCAATGAGCCGTACACCGCAGCGTGCGGGCACACCACGGCCCAGCTAATCCCTGCATCTCAAATTTCTCTGCTATTTCAGGTCAGTCTTTGCAGTCAGCGGCAATTCCTGCGACGATCCGCCCACCATAAACGTGTAGCCACCTGGCACCAATTTCCACCCATCCGCAGCCTCATCGTAGATCGACAAGTACTTCGCATCCACGCTCACGCTAACTTCCTTGCTCTCTCCCGCTTTCAACCACACCTTGTTCCATCCCACCAATCTCTTCGGCGGCTCGTCGGCGCTGGCAGGCAACGCGGCATACACTTCCGCGATCTCCGCTCCATCGCGCTTTCCTGTGTTCTTCACTGTGAAGCTCACAGCCGTTTCTTTCCCCGGCGTAACTTTCAACCCGGAATAAGCAAACGTTGTGTACGACAATCCATGCCCGAACGGAAAGAGCACCGGTTTTTTCTCCGCGTCATACCACTTGTAGCCAACCTTCAATCCCTCGTCGTAGTGCATCGTAAACGTCGGCTTCGGTTCCCCGGTCTTCATTACTGCGGCTTCTCCCGTCTGTCCCGGTCCTGGCTGCGTCAGCTTCGGGTGCGGCAGATCGGCCTCGCTCTTTGGAAAAGTCATCGGTAGCTTCCCGCTCGGATTGACATCGCCGCTCAAAATGTTTACGACGGCTTCGGCGCCCCTGCTGCCCGCATACCACGCTTCCAAAACTGCGCCCACCTTATCGACCCATGGCATCGTTACAGCCGTCCCCGTCTCCAGTACCACGATCGTTTTCGGATTTGCAGCCGCAACGGCCTCGATAATCTCGTCCTGCTTCACCGGCAACGACAAATTCTCCAAATCCATTCCTTCGCTTTCCCATTGGTACGCGAACACAATCGCCACATCCGAATTCTTTGCCAAGGCTGCCGCACTCGCCGGATCTGCGCCCGAATCAAACTGCACTTTTGCCCCCGGGAATTTGGCCTGCAGCACTTTTATGGGCGAGGGCGGGAACCACACTTGCGCCTGCCATCCTGCTGGTGGCCTTCCCGGCGCGTCCACCTGCGCCGACCCGCCGCCTGACATCATGCCCTCGTTTGCGTGAGGGCCAATCACCGCTATTGAACGCACCGCTTTTCCACCAAGGGGCAGGATTCCGTTGTTCTTCAGCAGCACCGCGCTCTGTTCCTCAACCCTTTGCGCTGCCGTTAGATTTCCTTCGACATCCGGCACGCCCTTCTGCATCGGAAAATCCACAATTCCGGTCGCAAACTCGGACCGCAGCACACGCCTCACGTGCTCATCGAGCTCTGCCATCGAAACCTTGCCCGCTTCCACCGCGGCCTTCAGCTTCGCCCCAAAAAATTCGTCAAGCGGCTCCTCGTTGTCCATACCCGCCGCCGAGGCCTTCACTGTGCTGTGCGTTCCGCCCCAGTCCGAAACCACGAATCCCTTGAATCCCCACTCCTTCTTCAAAACATCCGTCAGCAAATATTTATTCTCGCAAGCAAAAACCCCGTTCACCGCGTTGTACGAGCACATCACCGCCCCAGAATCGGCAATCCCCACGCCAATCTCAAACGCCAGCAAATCGCTCTCCCGCATTGCGCGCTTGCTGATGATCGAGTCCACTTCATTACGCCCCGCTTCCTGATCGTTCACCGCGTAGTGCTTGATGTCGCCAATCACGTGCTGCGCCTGCTCGCACTTCATCAAATTTCCAACCAACGTTCCCGCAAGGATCGGATCTTCGCCCAAATATTCAAACGTTCTGCCGTTCCTCGGCTCGCGTGTGATGTTCACTCCACCGCCCAGCGTCATGTTATATCCCTGAGCGCGCAGATCCTTCCCGATCACTGTCCCGAACGCGCACGCCGCCTCAGGGTCCCAACTTGCCGCCGCTCCGAGGTTGGAAGGCATCGCCGTCGAATATCTCCCATTATCTGCGCTGTTCCTCACGCCGTAGGCCGCATCGCTCATCTGAATAAACGGAATCCCCAGCCGCGGCACGCCCAGCACAAATCCCGCGCCGCCGTTTCCAAGCTCAGGCTCGGGGTGCTGGACTTCCCGCGGCCAGCCGGGCATCCCCATTCCGTGCAACAAATCGATCTTCTCGTCCAGCGTCAATTCCTTCAAAACCATGGCCGCGCGCTCATCGGGCGAGAGACTCGCGTTCATCCACGGATGGTTCCGATCTTCCTTTACCGCCTGCCCAGGCATTCGGTGCTGGGCATAAAGAGTTGTCGCCAATCCCAAAATCGCCACCACGCACGCAGCAAGCACACCAAATCCAATCGTTGCGCGAGCTCTGCTCCGCAAACGGCCCAACTCATTCATTTTCATCAGGACCATCCCTCGACCATGAATTAAATGCCACTATAATATCGATATTTCTGATTAAAGCCACAACCAAAGCGCTCCCGGTCTCCCGTAGGGGCACGGCATGTTTACCCTGAGCTTCGAAGGGCCGTGCCCGTCTTACGACCAAGATCCAATCAGAGCTCCCTCTCGATGGATTTCCCATGGAACCTTTAGCCCAAAGAAACGGAATTCATACGTGCAAACTAACTATGCTCAAAGGAGACCGGTGAAAAAATCTCGTTGGACACGTCGCAAATTCCTGTCAACTAGCGCGACCGGTGCCGCAACCCTACATTTCCTTGCCTTCCCGTTTAGCTTGGGCGCACGCCTCCCTGAAGCAGCGTGCACGCTCCTTCAAGAACAAGAGGAAGGTCCTTATTATGTGGACCATGAAATCCTGAGAAGAGAAATCACCGAAGGCAAGCCAGGCGTTCCTCTGCTATTGCGCCTAACCCTCCTAGACGTAAGATCTTGCCGTCCAATCGAAAATGCCGCCCTCGATATCTGGCACTGCGACGCTCTAGGCGTCTATTCGGGCTATACCGCATTTCAACCGGGTGGCCCCGGCGGTCAGGGAGGTCCTGGCGGCCCAGGTGGCATGCCCCCACCCCCTCCGGGTGCCGATAGGAACCAGCCTCCAGAGTTCGGCATGGGCGGCCCGCCAAAACACCAGCCAACAGACAAATTAGTCTTTCTGCGAGGCGTTCAACTCACTGACGGCAGAGGAATTGTCGAATTCTCTACGATCTTTCCAGGCTGTTACTCTGGCCGCACAAACCACATCCACCTAAAGGTTCACATCGGCGGCCACGCGGAAGGAAGCGGGTATCATGGCGGTCATATCGCCCACACCGGCCAAATCTTCTTCCCCGAGGAGATTTCCAAGTCGGTCGTCACCCAGAAACCTTATTCCAATCATGAGATCGAGCGCACTACCCTGGACGACGATGGCGTCTTCAACGGCCAGCAGGGCAGCCAGGGTATGGCAGACCTGTCGCTCCTAAGCCCAAGCTCCCCTTCTTCCGGATATGTTGCCGCCTTGGCTCTCGGCGTCGACCCAGAGGCAATGCCCGCCCCAGCCAGCCGGGGCCGCGACCCACGTTTCTCTTCAGCCCGGCCGTGAGCATCGCCCAATTTGGCTCTTGTCCGAGCTTGCCTTGTGAGGTATCTTTTGGCTTAGGAAGAATCTCGTAAGCGGCAGCCTCTGGCTGCCGTTCTTGTTTTAGGGCCGGTAACCTTTTATCGCCTGTCATCTGAGGGTATCACTTCCCGTCTAGAGGAGCCTCGAGCCCAACCCCCGAGCAGACAGCAGGAATGGTAAGTCCTTTATCAGCAATGTTTACAAAAATAGGGGGGAGGGGGCTGGTTATTGTTAACTGGTTTCCCTCACAACCTCTACGCTTCAAAGCTCGTTACGTCGCTGCATCGTCACTTCTTTACGTCGTTTTTCCGGTACTTGCAGTAAACTGCCTCCTTCGCCGAGGAGTTCTCTTGGATAAGCGCATCATCAGTGGCACAGGCTTCAGCCTGTGCGCTTTTCCAAGACACTAGCGGACCTTTGCTATGGATAAACGGATCTCCAGCGCCGACGCCGCCATCGCCAATCTGACCGATGGTGCCACCATCCTCATGGGCGGCTTCGGCCTCTGCGGCATCCCTGAAATCCTCATCGCCGCCGTCCGCCGCAAAGGCACAAAGAATCTCACCATCGTTAGCAACAACGCAGGCATCGACGATTTTGGCATCGGCGTACTCCTACAGAATCGCCAAGTCAAAAAGATGGTTTCCACGTACGTCGGCGAAAACAAACTCTTCGAGCAGCTAGTCCTGAGCGGCGAGCTGCAAGTCGAGCTGAATCCCCAAGGCACCCTGGCCGAACGCCTCCGCGCTGGCGGAGCAGGCATTCCCGCGTTCTACACGCCAACCGGCTACGGCACCATGGTTGCCGAAGGCAAAGAAACCCGCGATTTCGACGGTCGCACCTACGTCCTGGAGCGCGCCATCCGCGGTAAATTTGCCTTTATCAAAGCCTGGAAAGGCGATCGCTGGGGCAATCTGATCTACCGCAAGACCGCGCGCAACTTTAATCCCATGATGGCCACCGCCGCCGACCACGTAATCGCCGAAGTCGAAGAACTAGTGGACCTCGGCCAGCTCCCGCCGGACCAAATCCACACGCCCGGCATCTTCGTCAATGCGATCCTGCAAGGCCCGGCCTACGAAAAACGCATCGAGCGCCGCACTACAAGAAAATGAATGCTTAGCCTGAATACGACTACCTGGAATCCAATGAAACTTGAATTTCTAGATATGCAAGAAAAGGACAATCCCTTAAATGGTGTGTTGATCGACAGCGAAGAGGAAGTGGTCAAAATTTTAGAGCAGCTGCGACACCGTCAGCCCTTCGGTCTAAAGCTCAAAGGCGAAAATGGATTCACGCTGGATATTTGCCTCGCGCGTGAGCTTGGCTCGCTTCAGTATTCGGCCAGTTCGGGAGATACTCCCTACTTGCTGGCGGTTGCGCCCGGCAGTCTCCCAATTCCGTCGACCGGTGAAGTTAGTCCCTATGCCATAGCGTGTATGGCCGATGAGCAGAGCGGCGTGAAGGCCCCTGAGTTTCTAGTGGGGGGAACTCCGACTCCGATTCCAACCAGATACTGTTTGCCTTTTGAGCTTGTAAAGGAAATTGCGGTTTATTTTTTGAAGAGTGGAGACCGGGATTCGCGTGTAGTTTGGGAATCGATTTAGGCAGTTCAGAATATTCCAAGGACGATTAATGTCGCTCACCGACGAACAAAAACGCGAACGAATTGCACGGCGGATTGCGCTGGAACTGCGCGACGGCTACTACGTCAATCTCGGTATCGGCATGCCAACGGCGATCGCCAACTATGTGCCCAAAGGCATGGACGTGATTCTGCAATCGGAAAACGGCATGCTCGGCGTCGGCCCGTATCCGCTGGATTCCGAAGTTGATGCAGATCTCATTAACGCGGGCAAAGAAACCGTCACCGAGCTTCCAGGCACATCGTATTTTTCCTCCGCGGAGTCTTTCGCCATGATTCGCGGCGGCCACGTCGATCTAACGGTCCTCGGCGCGCTCCAGGTCGACGAAAAGGGAACTCTCGCGAATTGGGCCATTCCCGGCAAAATGCTCAAAGGCATGGGCGGTGCAATGGACCTTGTCGCCGGAGCCAAGCGCGTCTTCATCGCCATGGAGCACGCCACCCGCGACAACAAGCCTAAAATCCTCAAAAAATGCACGCTCCCGCTCACCGGGGTCGAAGTCGTGGATCACATCGTCACCGAACTTGCCTTCATCGACGTCACTCCCGAAGGCCTGGTCCTGCGCGAACTAGCCCCGGACGCCACCCTAGAACAAGTCCTATCCCTGACCGAACCTAAATTGTTGATTCCAGTGGCCGGTCCCAAATCAATGCCGATCTGATCGGGTGCACACTCTTCTCCGTGCCCTCTGTGTTCTCTGCGACCTCTGTGTAAACGTTTTTCCTACGAAGAAGAACTGCTGAGGTGCCGCGCGGTACTGAACGAATAATGAAGCGCGGAAAAAATACTGAAAAAAGTCACGCCATACACAAGCAAATGAATGATCTTCGCAAGATGAAAATCCGGATACGCCGCGGAAAAAACGATGGTGAACACCAGGATGATTTGAAAAGCAGTTGTCAGCTTGCCGAAAATGCTTGGCGGAAAAGGCCGATACCCAGAAATAAGCAGAATCACCACGGCCACCACGAGAATCAAAATATCGCGGCTGAATACGATAATGGTCAGCCACCACGCGATCTGTTTTTTGAACGCCAAAATAATAAAAGAAGACGAAAGCAGCAGTTTATCCGCGATAGGATCGAGATAAGCCCCAAGAGACGACCGCTGATTCAGGCTGCGTGCGAGCAAACCATCGATGCCGTCCGATAGCCCCGCGACAACAAGCACCAGCAAAGCCCATTTATAACGCTCATAGGAAATAAGAATGAGGAAGAACGGCAGGAAGCCGAGCCGCAGCAAAGTGATTTGATTGGGAACCGTCCATATGCGGCCTTTCATTGCAATTCAGGATAGCGCAGTTCAGGCAGCCGATGTCATGCGAAATGCGTCGCGAAATTATGCCACACGAAATGTAACTGAAGAATTTTGTTACGCGAATTGCGAGAGGTATTCGGTTAGCGAGCGGCCGATCTTGCGCGCGAAAAGCTCATTCATCGAAGGGATGGACCCGCTCGGTTCATCCAGAGAAACGCGCTCGACGCGGTTCATAGGAAAGAAAATCGTCGGAAAACCAATGCGTTCGCCGTCGGGCTCGTTAATCTGCCGGATAAAATGGTCGAACGAATTCAGGTCGATGCCGCGCAGCGTTACGCCAGAAGGATTAATATCCAGCAGTTCGCCCCAAACTTTCTCTTTGGGCGTGTGTAAACTCACGACGACGATGGAATGTGGATCCACGGGTTGAGTTTTGTACTGCGAGTAGAGTAACCCACTTTTTCCTGTCGCGGGAGACGATTGTGTCCCTCTCCAGGCAAAGGGTCACGGTAGTGCTTAATCATCAGCGCGAAACTCGCAATAACCACCAATCCCGCGAGCCATCCTAGCGTAAAAGCTCTCCGGCGTTCATTTGGGCTATTCGGTTGACGGTCGGCAAAGAGTTTTCCCAACACGAAGCCGGCCAACAATCCGGCTCCGTGCGCATAGTTATCGATGCCCATGCCCATGAACCCGATGACAAACAGAATCACGACGGAACTAATCAATCTCGATCGCAGGTCGCGCATGTACGAGCCGCCGCGTTTTGTGGTAACAGCCAGCATTACCCCGACCAGGCCGAGCAATGCTCCGCTCGCGCCGAGAGAGAAATTGCCGAAATACGCGCTTACTAGGAAACCGAAAGCGCCAGTGAACACATAGATGAAAAGATATCGCGCAGAGCCATAGAGTTCTTCAATCGCCGGCCCAAGCTGCATCAAGGCCATCATATTGAAGCCAATGTGAAGCAGGCCGCCGTGCAGAAACATCGCGGTGACGACCCTCCACCATTCATTCATGTAGAAAATTGAGAACGGGAAGCTCGCTCCAAGACGGTACTGCGTTGGGCCGCTCAGCCCCCACAGAATGCTCAGCCCACCTCCGCCTCCCGTTGCGGCCAGCGCCATCCAGCTGACGCCCAGCATTACGACGTTGGCGACTAAAAGCACCGTCGTAACTGGCGCTTCATGCTCGCCGAAAACTCCGGAAAATTTCTTGCTAAAGGCCGCGAGAGAAAAACGCAGGCTCGTGCCGCATACATGGCATCTCGTGGCGCTGATGCCGACGAGCGCTCCGCACGCTGGACAAATCTGCGGACGCGGCTGATTGTTTCCGCCCTCCCCAAAAAGTCCGCGTAAGCTGCTCTTCCAGCGCTCCAATCGCCGCTGCCACTCATACGAAAGCGCCAATTCTCCTCCTTGCGAGCCATGCACCGCGTTCCTATAATACAGAATTCGCAGCTTTTTACCGTGAACGAGGAGCCGTGGGCATGAACATGGATAAATTCGAGGACTTTGGCCGTCGCATCGACGAGGAGCTCACGAAGCTCCGCCAATACATCGACAAGGAAGTAGCGCCGGAAACAGAAAAACGCACAGCCACATTTTTGCGCGAGGTTTCGGAAAAATTCACTCAATTCGCCACCAAGCTCGAGTCGCGCACTGCTGCCCGTGCCGAACGGGATGCACAGAAGCCGCCATCGCAAACATGATGCGAGTCCACTTGTGAACTGCTCGAGTGCCCCGCGCCGCCACCCCACTCTTTTCTTTCCGCTGAACTTTCTGCAGAACCTCGCTTGCGTCTTCCTGTTTCTCGCTCTTGCTGGATGCGCTACGCGCCGCGTGAGCGCTCCGTCGCAACCGTCGACCGCATCGCCCGACACCATCGAATCCACCAAACGCGCCACCGATGAGCAGCCGGCGCCAGCACCTGCGGCTCCTCCCGCCGCGCCTTCGCCCAAGCGTGGCAAACCCCCGCATACCCCTGCGCCAGCGGGTTACATAGAGGAAGGCAACGCTTCCTGGTACGGTGTGCCTTTCAACGGGCGGCGTGCATCGAACGGCGAAATCTACGACATGTACAAATTGACGGCGGCGCACCGCACGCTGCCATTTGAAACCATGGTACGCGTGACGAATCTCAACAACGGAAAATCCACGACCGTGCGCATCACGGATCGCGGGCCGTTTGTCGATAATCGCATCATCGATCTTTCGCTCGCCGCGGCTCGCGAGATTGATTCCGTCGGACCTGGAGTGGTGCACGTACGCGTGGAAGTTCTCACGCAGGGCATCGATCCCACGGGCGGATTTTTTACGGTGCAAGTCGGAGCGTTCAAAGATCAAGGCAACGCACAGCGGTTGCGCGACCGCTTGAATCTGTCCTATTCGCCGATTTTCATTCAACAGTACGATTCGCCTGACGGCACTTTCTACCGCGTGCGCGTCGGCAAAGTTTCCGGTGAAGATGCCGCGCGTCAATTCGGCGAACAACTTCGCACTCGCGAAGGTGTTACACCGATTGTCGTCCGTCTCGATGAAGCCGCGCCTTCAGGAGGGAATTGATGAGCGCTGACTGCCTGTTCTGCAAAATCGCCGCGAAACAAATTCCGTCAAAAATAGTCTACGAAGATCCCGACATCTTCGCGTTCGAGGACATCAGTCCCCAGGCACCCACGCACATCCTGCTTGTCCCGCGAAAACATTTCGTTTCACTCGACGATGCCACGCATGAGGATCAAGCGGTGATCGGCAAGCTGCATCTGGTTGCCGCGCAACTCGCCCGCGAACGGAACTTGCTCGATGGATATCGCACCGTCTTCAACAACGGCACCGGTGCCGGCCAGTCGGTTTTCCATCTACATTTGCATTTGCTAGGTGGCCGCCAATTCCGCTGGCCGCCAGGGTAAACCAATCAGACAAACTCGATGAAATCGTGTTCGCGGCTCTTTTCGGGAAGTAACGACGAGATAGCTCTATCCATTGTCGCGAACTTTCCTTTTTTGTGGATGGCGAGTCCCAGGAGATACGCGTCTGTCACTTGCTGATGGCCGGACAAGCGTGAGGTGAGCGGTTCAAGCGCTCGAACCAAACTGAGATCATCCGCCCAGAATTTGTGCGTGGGATGTCCAAGGTAGGCTTGTAGAAGAGTCACGGCATCCGAAGGGGCAAGCGCATGCGGCGAGAAAGAGGGATTTGAGAGTATGCGCACGAAAGCAGTCTGTGTGAGAGGGCAGGTCGCCCAGGCCCCGTTAGCGTTGCGGCCGAGCCATTCCTTGGCCTTTTCGTGAGCGCTGTGGGTAGGCCAAGCCATTGCAATAAGAACATTGACGTCCAGCAAGAAAACGGCTTTCACTACAGCTCGTCCTGGAGCTTTTTGACGTCCTCGCTGCTTACTGTCGGGGAGCCTGGCGGCAACTCGACAACGTGAAAGCCGTTTACGATGCTTGTTCGCAGGGGCGCGTGCAGACCCCGGCGGACCAAGTCCGATACGGCTTTGCCGATAGCGACATCCCGGCTCTTGGCGTATGCCTTTACTTCCTGAAGCACATCATCGTCCAAGGAAAGTGTGGTTCTCATGGTACGATGATGACACGGTTGGTAAGTGATGTCAATTCTAGAATGATAGCATCATCTTCGAATACTGATGTTATTCGATCCACAGGAGTTCGGGAACAAACGAGATCTCTGCAAATCTTATTCATACCGCAGAGCGACTAGGGGATCGACTTGCGTGGCACGGCGAGCGGGGAGGAAGCAGGCGCCTATGCCAACTGCGACGACGAAGGCGGCTACGGCCGTGAACGTCCAGGGATCTGTCGCGGAGACGCCCCAAATTTGGCTCGCCAGGAATCGTGTGAGAGCGTAGCTGGCGAAGAGGCCGAGAAGGATTCCTGCCACCAGCAAGCGCGCGCCCTTCGTGAGAATCATCTGTAAGATGCTGCCTTGCTGAGCGCCAAGGGCCATGCGGATTCCAATCTCCTGCGTCTGTAGCGAGACGGTGTAAGCCATCACGCTGAAGACGCCAATTACGACGAGCAGCAAGGCAATGCTTGCCAGCGGTGTGCAGATTAATAGACCAAACTCAGGCGTCGAGTAAGCAAATCTTTGCAGAAAGTCTTCGAGTGGGCTGGCTAGTCCAATAATTTCGTCACGGTCGACCGCCCAGACTTGTTCCTGAACGGCGTTCCTCAAGGAAGCTGGATCTACGGTAGTCTTCAATAGGAGAGAGAATCCCCCGCGGACGGTGTAGGGAAGGAAGATCATGGGCATGGCGGGTTGCTGAGGTCCGGCATTCTTCATGTCGGCGACAACGCCGATGATTTGGAAATTGGAGTCTTGCGGCGGCTGGCCAATGCTTTTGAAAGCTTTCACTTGGACCTGCTGGCCGATGGGGCTCACATCGCCGAAGAGGTCGCGCGCCAATCGCTGATTGATCACGCCGGCGTATCGCGCCGTTCGTACTTCACTTTCGGAGAGCCAGCGGCCCTGGATCAGTTGCAACTCCAACGTTGGAAGAAAATTTTCGTCGCAAGCTATAAGACCAGCTTCTTCAGAGTGCGTTGTTCCTGGCACCGTCACTTGGAGTCCACGCGAGGGCGAATATCCGGGAAGCGCGTCCTCGATCGAAACGTGGGTCACGCCGGGCAGGACTCTCAACCGTTCAACTACGCCCAGCAGTACGGCCCGCCCCTGCGGCGAAGCGAACCTTTGGGCAGCGGGAGTCCGGTTGTGGCTCGGAGGAGGCAGGAAAACGACTAGTAAGACATTCTTGGGATTGAAACCAAGGTCCACGCGCGTGAGAACGAAAAAGCTGCGCATCATCAATCCTGCGCCGATCAAAAGTACAATGGAAAAAGCAACTTCGGCAATGACCAATCCTGCGCGGAGCTTGCCGTGGCGGAAGCCGCCGCTCGTACCTTTGGCTGTGCCAGCAAGTTGCGGTTGCAAATCGGCGCGCATTACATGAAGGGCAGGCGCCAATCCGCAGATAAGCGTTGTGAGCAGAGTAAGTCCCAAGGCGAAGAATAAAACGGGCGGATTGAGCCCTAGTCCTGTTTCGCCTCCGATATGCCCGCCAGCCGCTACATCTCCCGTGCGCGGAACCATTGCCGGGATAAATTTCGTGCCGATCCATGCAAAGAGACAACCCACAGTGCAAGCGGCCGTTGCCAACACGGAGCTTTCCGCCAAAAGTTGGCGAACCAAGCGACCGCGAGTGGCGCCCAGCGCGGAGCGAACCGCCATCTCTTTTTCTCGCACGGTCGCACGAGCTAGCAGCAGATTTGCCACGTTACTGCATGCAATCAAGAGCAGGATCGCGACTGCTGCGAGCATGATGTAAAGCAAGTGTTTTATGTCGGAGCCGAATCCCCCCCACCCCTTCGGCGGGCGCATGAAGAAGTCAGCTGCCGACAGAACTCGCGCGTCGAAATGTTTTGGAAAACCGTCGGGATGAAGAAGAGCCAAGCGCTTGACGATTACTTCGAGGTCCGCTGAAGCGGTCTCTATCGTTACGCCGGGTTTTAGGCGGGCTAACACCTCGGCAGGAAATTCTCCATCGGCGCGTGGCGTATCGCGCGAGCGGGTGATCGGAATCCAGACTTGGGTTTGCGAACCATAGGCCTGGAAGCGCGCGGGCATGACGCCCACCAGCGTTCGCGGTTCGCCATCGATAGTAAGCGCCTTGCCGAGGATTTTCGGGTCTGCATGGAAAACGCCATTCCAAGTTTTATAACTCATCACAAAAACGGGGGGAGCTCCCGGTTTTCCATCTTCAGGAGCGATGCCGCGTCCAAGTAGCGGGGGCACGCCATAGAAATCAAAAGCGTCGGAGGTAACACGAGCATCATAGAACTGGTACATCTGCGAGCCGTCGTTGGCGAGTACGATCCCACCCGCAGTGATGTAGCCGGTAATATTTTCGAAAACTTGGTTCTGCTCGCGGATGACATCGAGATCCGCCAGATGAAGGGTCAGAGATTCCACGCTGCTCTCCGCTTGGCCTGTGTTTTCGGTGTTCTGAATCACCGGAACAACCAACCGGCTCGCGTCTTTTGCGGCAAACGCATTAAAAAATAAATTGTAGAAAATGCTGGAGACAACCGTGGATGCGCCGATGCCGAGGGCTAGGGCGAAAATGGCGACCATGGCGAAGCGGCGGTCTTTGCGAAGATTGCGGATGGCGTAGCGCAAATCCAGAAAAAGAGTTTCGAGGAAATTTCCGCGGCGAGATTCGCGAGTTTGTTGTTTGATGGATTCGAGGCCGCCGAAATCGAGGTGAGCGCGGCGGCAGGCTTCTTCGGGGGCCATGCCAGCGGCGATGTAGTCGGAGATTTGGCGTTCGAGATGATCGCGGAGTTCGGCGTCGAGTTGCTTTTCGGATTGTTGTTTGCGGAAGAGACGATGCAGCCAGTGCATGGGTCACGCTCCGATTGTGAGGCGCGAAGAATTGGCCGCAAAGAAGGGCACGGCATGCCGTGCCCCTACGAAGAAAATACGGCGCACGTGAGCCTGATCATTCATAACGGAGGGCGGCCATGGGATCGACGCGCATGGCGCGGCGGGCTGGGATGATACACGCTAGGCACGCAACGATGAGAACCAGTGCTGTTGCGCCGAGAAAGGTGGCTGGGTCGCTCGGTTTGACGCCATAGAGTTGGCTGGCTATCAGGCGCCCGAGGCCGAAGGCCGCAGCAGCGCCGAGGACGATGCCGAGCACCACGGGCCACAATCCTTGGCCGATCACCATGCCGAGTACGTCACGTGGAGATGCGCCTAGCGCCATGCGAATGCCGATTTCCTGAACGCGTCGCGCGACCGAATAAGAAATCACGCCGTAAACTCCCACCAGGGCCAGCGCGAATCCTATTCCCGCAAATACCATAAGCAAAACACTGCGTAACCGTTCGTCTCCAAGCGACTCGGTAATGTTGCGCGACATCGTCATCAGGTGAGTGACGGGCTGATCCGGATAGGCCGCCCAAATTTGGCGAGAAATGGTTGTGCCCAGCGCGTCGGGATCGGTTTGCGTTCGCACCAGAAGATGAAGCGAGCCGGCTGTTCCTCCTTGAAGCGCCGAGAGAAAATACGTGGGCGATGGTTCATCGCGCAGCGTGACCTCACGCGCATCGGCAACCACGCCGATCACTTCGCTCCAGGTCGGCTTGTCTTTGTCGTCGCTGGATGCGCTGAGGCGTCTGCCGACAACGTCGAGGGTGCCCCAATATTCCCGAGCCATCGCTGCATTCACGACGACCTTTGAATCAGTGTCTCCGTTGTCGCGATCCGAAAATTCCCGGCCACGTAGCATCGAAATTCCCATTACGCGAAAATAGTCCGGATAAACATAGCGCGCGTTCGCGTTGCGGCTCTCCTTCGAGGAGGTTGGAATGGCGCCGTCCACGATCAGGCCGCCTTGCTGCATCATCATGCCTTTCAGGACGCCATGGTCCGAGGTGGTCACTTCGGCGACGCCGGGAATGGCACGAACCTTCTCGACAATTTCGCGAAGATGGTTGGATTGCTGTTTGACGTAGTCTTTGCCTTTCTCAGACGGCACTCCCGCCGGTTGAGGAAGGTCAAAAGAAAGGAGATGGTCCGTGCGGAAGCCGGGGTTTTGATGAAGAAGGCGAGAAAGCGTGAGGGTCATCAAAACGGAACCAACGATCAGAACGAAGGCTAGAGCGACCTCCAGCGTGACAAGGGCATTACCCAGGCGCGATTGCCGGCCGGAGCGCGCCGCCCCGAGATTCGACCCCGTGCCTTCCTTGAGCGCCTCGTTAGGATCCATCCTCGAAGCGCGGCGCGCGGGCACAATACCAAACAGAACACCCGCGATGAGCGAAGTAAGCACGGAGAACCACAGCAATGTCGAGTCCACCGATATTTCGTTGAGTCTCGGTGTATCTGGCGGAGCGATGGCGCGGAAAAGTTCCAGACCCTGCGCGGCCAGCACAATTCCGAGCACGCCACCGATCAGCGCAAGCAGGCAGCTTTCCACCAATCCCTGGCGCAGCAATCGCCCGCGTGAGGCTCCCAGAGCCGCGCGCAGCGCCATCTCTCGCTGGCGCCCCGAGCCGCGAGCCAGCAAAAGACTCGCGAGATTCGCGCACGCTATAAGAAGCACGAATGTCGCTGCGGCAAGAAGCATGAGGAACGCATCGCGGGCCTCGGAAACGCTGCTGGAAAGTAGTGGCTCCGACGAGAACCGATACGCGCCGACTTCAGGATGATCCTTCATGAACTGCTGGGCGATGGAATCGAGCTGGGCGTTCAATTTCTCTGGCTTTTCACCGACGCGTAGCTTGCCGATTGTCTGCAGCATGAAATACTTTGCGTTCTGCCGGTCGGAAGCCGAGGCGAGAAATGGAATCCATGCCTGTTCTGAAGAAGGGAACGTGAACTTTGGCGCCGCGACGCCAACGATCGTGTAAGGCTGCTTGTCGAGGACCAGCGTCTTACCCATCATCTTCGGATCGGCGCCGAAACGTGTGCGCCATAGTGAATCGCTGATCACCACGACGAAGTTCTGTCCGGCTTTAACGTCGTCCGGTATGAGTAGCCGGCCGATTTGCGAGGTAACGCCGAGTTCTTCGAAGAAACCATCCGTCACGGAAGCTACCGAGAGCAGCGTCGGCTCGCCCGAGCCCGTCAGCGTTTTGTCGGTTTCGCTGTATGCGGAGGTCTGCTCCAGTGAGGATGCTTGCGCGCGGATTTGGTCCAGGTTGAGCCAGGAGATGCCCAGCGAAAAAGTGGGGAACATCGCCGTGTGCGCGGAAATTTGGACGATGCGCGAGGAATCCTTGTAGGGAAGGGGGCGCAACATGACGGCGTTTACGATGCTGAAGATAGCGGTGTTAGCGCCTATGCCAAGAGCCAGCGTGACGGTTGCGGCAATCGTGAAGCCGGGATTTTTGCGGAGCATGCGGGAGGCGTAACGCAAATCCTGGACCAGAGTTTCGAGCAGATTGCCTCGTCGCGCTTCGCGCGTTTCTTGTTTTATGGATTCCAGGCCACCGAAATTAAGCTGGGCGCGGCGACGGGCCTCTTCGGGGGCCATGCCTGTGGCGATATAGTCGGACATCTGGCGCTCGACATGAAAACGCAGCTCGGAGTCGAGCTGTTTTTCGGATTGTTCCTTGCGGAAGAGACGCTGCAGCCAGTGCATGAAAGGGCCTCCTATTCGGCGGTTCTCAGGATAAGGGCTACTGCATCGGAGAGCCGCTCCCAATGAACGAGTTCGGTTTCCAATTGTCTGCGGCCTTTTTTGGTCAGCGTATAAAATTTTGCATCGCGCCCGGTTTCCGAGTCGCGCCAGTCGGCGGTGAGCCAACCGCGGTCTTCGAGGCGATGAAGCGCGGGGTAGAGCGAACCCTGGGGAACTTGAAAGAAATCCTTGGAGATTTGCTGGATACGCTGAGAGATGGCGTAACCGTGAATGGGGCCGAGCGCGACGATTTTGAGGATCAGCATGTCGAGAGTTCCCTTGAGGAACTCGGGTTTTTCTTGCGTCATGTGAACACCTAGAAGTCCTACACTTAAGCCTAGAAGTTCTACCTATATTGAAAAAGAGGAAAACTGTCAAGAGGGCGAATTGGAACGCAACTAAATCGCGCGGGGCGTCGGCTTCCCATCCATTGTCGTGAAGTTCGGTAATTCTGTGTGGCGGTCTTACTTTGATTCTGCGATCAGTTCAATTTCGACGCAGGCTCCAAGCGGGATTTGGGCAACGCCGAACGCGCTTCTCGCATGCCGCCCCAGTTCTCCAAACACTTCGATAAAAAGCTCGGAGGCGCCGTTGGCGACGAGATGTTGTTCGGTGAAGTCCGGCGAGCTATTCACTAGCACCATCAGCTTGACGATACGCACGATCTTGTTCAGATTGCCTGTGGCCTCGTGAAGGGTGCCCATCAACTGGATGGCGATGTCTCTTGCCGCTTCCTTGCCCTCGGCGGTGGAGAGATCTGCGCCGAGCTTTCCGGTCAAGGGCTTGCCTTCCTTCTTAGCGATGTTTCCCGACACAAAAATCAAATTCCCCGTGCGTACAAATGGCAAGAATGCCGCTGCCGATGGCGGGACTGGCGCCAGAACGATTCCAAGAGCTTTCAGTTTGTCGTAGACGGACATTTCATTCTCCCGCAATACGCTTGAATAGGATTTAGTTAGATAAAGATTCGCTGCGTGAAAGCGCCGCTGGCTCATTAGATTTAGTGCCAACCCCACCAGCAAAATTAACGGCGTCCGTGTTTCCACCGCACACGAGAATCCCGACACGTTCGCCGGGCTGCGGTTTGTAGCGGCCGGAGAGAAGTGCTGCGAAAGCGGCAGCGCCGCCGGGTTCCGCGACGATACGCAGGACTTTCCAGAGTGCCTGCTGAGCCTGCTGAATCGCGTCGTCCTGCACGAGGATTACGCTGCTCACAAACTTTTGAGCGATAGGAAACATCAGTTTGCCGACACGATTGGGAGCGAGCGAATCCGCGGCTATTCCGCCCGCAGGACTATCAACGGGATGCCCGGCTTGCAGCGCGTTGTGCAGAGTGGGTGCGGCTTCCGGTTCCACACCGATGATTTTTATGCGATTGGCATACCAGGAAGCAACGCCGCCGATGAGTCCACCACCGCCGACCGCGACGAGAAGAGAATCCAAATCGGGAGCCTGTTGCTCGAACTCAAGCCCGACGGATCCTTGGCCCAAGAGAGTCTCGGGCTGATCGTAGGCGTGCAAAGTGAGCGCGCCGGATTCGGCGGCCCAACGTTCGCTGGCGGCGAGCGCATCGGCATAACGCTCGCCTGTCACGACAAGCTCCGCGCCGTAGCCGCGAATGCGGGCGATTTTTTCCGGCGAAGCGACAGTAGGGACAAAAATCTTTGCGGGCACGCCCAGTTTCATGGCGGCAAACGCAACAGCCGCTCCATGGTTGCCGCCAGAGGCTGCGACCACGCCAGCTTGCGGAATTTTTCGCAGCAGCAAGTTAGCGAAAGCGCCGCGCGCTTTGAAGGAACCGGAATGCTGGAGCAATTCGAGCTTGAAAAGAAGCGGGATGGAATGGAGGCCGAAATCGCCGCCATCTCCCTCAATGATAGGCGTCCGGCGAATGTGTGGCCGGATGATTTTTTCCGTTGCGCTGATTTGGTCACGATCGATTCGCATATCGGACGTTGTGGGCATAGAAGGGCAATTCGCAGAGCGTACGGAGAACGTCAGGGCGCGACGACATCTTTCAGCTTGGGTTTGACCTGGACCGCGGCCAAGCTCGATGCATCCCAACCGCCGCCGAGGGCTTTAACCAGTAGGACGCTGGTCACCAGCCGCTGGCCTTGGATCACGGCCGCTTCCTGCTCGTTATTCAGCAAATTCTGTTGCGCGGTGACGACATCCAAATAGCTGACCAGCCCACCTTTGTAGCGATCCTCGGAGAGATCAAGAGTGCGGCGAGCAGCATCCACGGCGAGCTGCTGGGTTTGTTGCGCCTGCTCGAGAACAGTGAGCCCGGTCACGTCGTCTTGCACTTCCTGGAAGGCAGTCAGCACAGACTGGCGATAATTTGCGATAGTGACGTCATAGCCCGATTTTGCAAAGTCCACCTGAGCGCGGCGAGCTCCGCCAGTAAAAATACTTTCGGCCACGTTTGCGCCCAGCGCCCAAAACGTACTGGAAACGTTTGCGAGCTTGGCGATGTCAGCCGCTTGCCAGCCGCCATTTACGAACAAATTTAAGGAGGGGTAGTACGCCGCCTTGGCGACTCCGATCTGCGCATTGGCGGCGGCCATCTGTCGCTCGGCTTGGGCGATGTCCGGGCGCCTTTCGAGCAAATCCGAAGGAAGACCTAGGTCAATCGGCGGCGGCTCGGCTTTCAGTTCTCTGACTGGGATGTGAAAGTCCGGCGCAGGTTTGCCGACGAGCACGGCGATCGCATCTTCAAATTGCTTGCGCTGCTGCAACAAAAGCGTGGCTTGGGTGCGCGTGGTCTGCAGTAGTGTTTCTTCTTGCGCGACGTCTAGCCCGGAGGCAACGCCGCCTTTGTGGCGCGAGTCCACAAGCTCCAAGCCGCGGCGCAGCGCGTTCACGGTGCGGTTCAGAATTCCCAGCTCGGAATCGAGTTGCCGAAGGCTGAAGTAATCGCCCGCGAGTTCCGCAGTGATTACCAGCCGGACATTTCCGAGGTTTGCCGCGCTGGCTTGATACGACGCTTCCGCAGATTCGATCGTCCTGCGCCGCTGGCCGAACAAATCCACTTCATAGTTCACGGTAAACGGCAGCGTAAAGGAATTTTGCGTGACGGGCTGAAGCGGTGGAACCGCGCCGCTTGGCGGCCGGTTGCCGGACAGCCGTTGGCGGTAAGCATTTGGTCCAGTACCAAAGGTTGGGAAAAGCGTCGCGACTTGAATGGCAGCAGCGGCGCGCGCCTGATCGTAATTTCCAATCGCCGCCTGCAGCGTCTGATTTGCCGCGAGGGAATCCTTTTCCAGGCCGTTCAGCTCATCGTCGTGAAAAACGCCCCACCATTCGCCTTTTGGGACGGCGTCCTTGGGATCGCTCGCCCGCCACGGTTCCGTAACGTCCCACTTAGGCGTTGTGGGCGCGGGGGCGCGTACGTAGTTTGGCCCGACCGTGCATCCAGCGAGAAAAAAAACAACTGCGGCCGCACCAAGTAAGGGAAAGATGATTTTCTGCTGGCGCATTGCCATTACCGCTTGGCTCCAGGTGTTCCGTTAGGGGTCGGAGCTTTGGCTGGGGGCGTTTGCGCAGGCGCTATAGCTGGTGGTACTTGCGCGACTTGTTTGACATGGACTTCTTGGCCTTCATCGAGCGAGTCCGCGGGGTTCAGGACGATCCAATCGGTAGACTCGAGGCCTTGCAAAACTTCAAGCGTCGTTCCGTAGTCGCGCCCGATGGTCAATTGGCGGAGGTGCGTTTTGTTATTTGCATCGACAACCACGGCGCGCAAACCTTCCGCGCGGAAGAGCAGTGCGTTTACCGGCACTTGCACGCGGGAAGCCCCTACTTTCACTTGCAAGTGGACTTGAGCGTAGCCACCAGGAAAGAGCTGAGCGGTTTTATTCGGCACATCGACTTCCGTTAAAAGCGTTCTCGAATTGGGGTCGATGGCTTCCGCGGTGCGAACCACTTTTCCTTCAAAGCGCTGCCCGGGAAATTGCGTCAATTCGAGAAAAGCTCCAAGTCCGTTACGGACCGCTGAGGAGTACATCTCCGGCACGCTCACATAAACGCGAATGGGATCGGTCTGCGCCAGAGTGAAAAGCTCCTGCTGAGCGCCGCCATTACCTGCGTTGATGAGCGTTCCAGTATCTATATTGCGCCGCGTGATGACGCCGCTGAACGGGGCGTAAACGTGTTTAAAGGATTCCAGTTCCTCAAGCCGTCCCACATTTGCTGCAAAAGACTGGACGATCGCCTGTTTCGCCGCGTAGTCACCCACGGCGTTATCGACTTCCTGTTTGGACACTCCGTCCGTTTTGATCAGTTCCTCATAGCGTGTGGAAGTAATCTTGGAAAGATTTGCATTGGCTTGGGCCGTGTTCAAATCGGCGCGCGCCTGCAAAAGCTGTTGATCGACTTCGGGGGTATCTATATCCGCCAGCAGTTCGCCCTTCGGCACACGCGTTCCGATATCGTGGTACCACTTCTGCAGGTAGCCGCTGGTGCGGGCATAGATGGGCGATTCCACATAAGCCTGCATCGTGCCGGGCAGCACGAGGTCTTCCTGAGCGACCTCCGAAGTGGGATGAGTTACTGCTACGGTAGGAATGGCCAGCGCTTCCGTGCTCTCCGCCAGAGCATGATATTGCGCTCGCCGCTGGAACAGGGTAAATGCGCCAAAAATCACCAGGACAATTACGCCGAGAATTAGATACGTGAAGAGCCGCGTGCCTTTCTCGGGCTGATGCCCTCCTCGTTCGGGTTCCATCTGTGATCCGCCTTCTCTCATTGTCCTGTACTCCGCTCTTTCCGCTTGTGCTTTTCCACTTAGGCTACCGCAGGGGATGGCGATTGACTACGCTGCTTTCTGCGCTCTCGCCGGCCATGAATCAACGAGAAAACGCAGGGAACAAAAAATAAAGTCGCAAAGGTCGCGAAGATAAGTCCACCGATGACGGCGCGGCCCAGCGGCGCGTTCTGTTCGCCGCCCTCTCCAAGACCGATGGCCATCGGCACCATGCCGATAATCATGGCGAGTGCGGTCATCAACACGGGGCGCATGCGTACGAATCCGGCTTGCAGAGCGGCTTCCCGCGCGGACTTTCCTTCACTTAGTTGCTCGCGCGCGAAGGAAACCATCAAGATGCTGTTGGCGGTGGCCACGCCCATGCACATAATCGCGCCCGTCAGCGAAGGCACGCTGAGCGTGGTGTGCGTGAGCAGCAAAATCCAGCAAATGCCCGCGAGAGCGCCCGGCAACGCGGTAATGATGATGAAAGGATCCAGCCACGACTGGAAATTCACAACGATCAACAAGTACGCAAGGATGATCGCTCCGATCAGTCCAAACCCCAGGCCACGGAACGAGGAGCGCATCGTTTGCACCTGGCCGCGAACTTCGATGTGGCTGCCTCTGGGCAATTGGCTCTTCACGGCGGCCACCTGCTTGAGAACTTCGTCGGAAACCGCGCCCAGATCGCGGCCGTCCACCGCGGCGTACACGTTAATCATGGGCTGCACATTGTAATGAGAAATCTCAGCCTGTCTGGCGGTGTTGGTGGTGTTCACCAGATTTCCGATGATTTGAGGCGGGACGCCCGGCGCGGTGCCGGTCACGGGCGTGTTTTGAAGTTCCTGATAGCTGTCCACGCGATATTGAGGCGTCTGCACAGCGACGTTGTAGCTCACGCCGTTCTTTGGATCCAGCCAGAAAGCCGGTGAGGTCTGAAAGCTGGAGCTAAGAGAAACGAGCAGGTTACCCGCCACGTCCTTGGCCTGCAAACCTACGGACTGCGCGCGCGTGCGGTCGACGTCCATGTGGAGAGTGGGTTCGTCCAGAGCTTGCTGCACGTGAACGTCGACGGCCCCCGGGATATGCCGAAACTGATTTGCGAGTTTTTCCGCGATTACGTAGTTACCGAGTTGGTTGTTTCCCGTGACCGCGACGTCAATGGGAGCCGGCGTCCCGAAGTTTAAAATCTGCGTAACGATATCCGCGGGCTGGAAAAAGAATTGTGTGCCGGGAAATCTTTGCGGCAGCTTCGCTCGGAGATCGTTGATATAAGCGCTCGTTGGCTTTCCTCGTTCTTCTTTCAACTGCACAAGGATTTCGGCATCGGAAGTGCCAAAAGTTCCAGAGTTGCTGTAGCTAAGATTGATGCCGCTGTAGGGGACGCCGATGTTGTCAAGAACGGTTTGCAACTCATTCGGAGGAATCGTCTCGCGAATGACAGCGTCAACCTGATCGGCGAGGCGCGCGGTTTCCTCGATGCGCAGGCCGGTGCGCGCACGAAAATGCAAACGGATTTGCCCCGCGTCGACCTTGGGGAAGAAATCCCTTCCTAGAAGCGCTACGAGGCCAATGGAAAGGACGCAGAATATCAGGAAACAGGCCCCGAACATTTTCGGCCACTCCAAGGCGGAATCCAGCCCGTGACGGTAGCCCTCGCGGAACTTCTCGAAGCCGTGCTCGAACTTTTGCTGGTAGCGGCGGAAAAAACCCTGCTTTTCGCCAACATGCTCTTCCGGCTTGTATTCGTCAGCGCTGCTGAGGAGATACATAGCCATCGTGGGCACAATGGTTCTGGACCAACCGTAGGAAGCCAGCATGGCAAAGCTGACCGCTTCTGCCAGCGGCACGAAGAGGTATTTCGCGACGCCCGAAAGGAAAAACATCGGAAGGAAGACGATGCAAATGCAGAGCGTGGAAACGAATGCCGGTACGGCGATTTGCTGAGCGCCATCGAGAATCGCCTGAACCGTTTCTTTGCCCATGGCCAGGTTGCGATTGATGTTCTCGATTTCCACGGTGGCGTCGTCGACCAGGATGCCGACGGCCAGCGCTAGACCGCCCAGGGTCATGATGTTGATGGTTTCCCCAAGAGCACTGAGGATTAGAATGCTGACGAGAATCGAGAGCGGAATGGAAACGGCGATGATCAGCGTGCTCTTCCAGTTTCCGAGGAAAATCAAGATCATTATCGCGGTAAGGCACGCGGCAATAAGAGCTTCGCGCAGGACTCCCTGGATCGACGCGCGCACGAAAAGGGATTGGTCGAAAAATGTAGAGACGCGGAGACCTTCGGGTAAGGAGGAAGCATAGTTGGCTAACACTTGCTTCACACGGTCGACGATATCGAGCGTTGAGGCGCCGCCCGTCTTGTACGTGCTCATCAGCACGCCGCGCTGACCGTTTACGCGGACGACATTGGTTTGCGGCGTGAAGCCATCGCGAATATGAGCGACATCCTTCATGTAAATCGTCGCGCCGTTGACGGTCTTGACGGGCAGATCGTTCAAGCCTTCCACTGTGAGCGGGCTTCCATTCATCTCGACGAGATATTCGAGCGAGCCGAGCTTAACGGTTCCCGTTGGGAGGATCAGGTTTTGCGCGTTGACGGCGTTGACGATGTCCACCGGAGAAAGCCCTTTGGACTGCAATGACGCAGAGTCAATGTCCACCGATATAGTTCTTTGTTTTCCGCCGTAGGGGAAGGGAAGCGCCGCGCCTTGTACCGTTGCAAGTTGGGTGCGGATGAAATTGTTTCCAAAGTCAAAGAGTTGTTGCTCGCTCAAACTGTCGCTGGTCAATCCAATTTGAATGACAGGAACGGTTGACGCCGAAAAAATGGCCACCAGTGGAGGGGTGGTGCCAGGCGGAAGGCTCTTCAGAATCGTTTGAACGATAGCAGTGGTCTGAGCCAGCGCCGTCTGCACATTGGCCGTTGGCTGGAAGTAGATTTTGATGACCGAGATACCGTTGAGAGACTGTGACTCAATGTGCTCGACATCGTTCACCAGCGTTGTTACGGCGCGCTCCGAGTTGCTGGTGATGCGCTGCTCCATTTCCTGGGGCTCAAGGCCGGTGTAAGTCCAGACCAGGCTGATGACCGGGATATTGATATTGGGGAAGATATCCGTGGGTGTGCGCAGGAGCACCACAGGCGTCAGCAAGATGATCACAAGAGCGAGCACCACAAAGGTGTAAGGTCTCGCGAGCGCTAATCGGACTATCCACATAGAGTTTCGAGGGTCCCTCTAAAGGGCTATTCGCCCGAACACAAAAATTGGAACGGTTCTTCCGTCGGAGTACTCACTTCTTAGATTCCTGAACTCAATTGTTTGGGTACGCCCCGGCGACCAGATACGATATATCGTCTGCTCAAATAGTAAGCACGCAAATCATTTCTAATCCGAACATCCTTAGACACGCCTCGTACTAGCCGTCGCCCTTCCCAACCCAGCGGCGCGTTGCTGCCAACCCTTTATATTTCAGACTGTTAGCCAGTGGGTGCGCCTACGAGCCTCTAATCTTACCTCGTTTTGGATGCCCCCGATTTCAATCGTGGCACATGCAAGCTCTCAGCCAATTTGGACGGTAATTTCCTCCTTTTCCAAACTTTCCGAATGCCCGCGTCTTTCGGGTATAGTCCTTCGTCATTAAGAAAGAACTGCCGCGTTGCTGCGTCTAACCAATCGCGAGAATTCTTCTTTGAAGTGCCAGAAAAGGAGCCCACCTAGTGCTTTCCATTCGCAACCTCGCCAAAACCTATTCGGGAGGTGTACGCGCGTTGCGCGGCGTCTCGCTCGAGATCGCTCCTGGGATGTTCGGCCTGCTGGGGCCAAACGGCGCCGGCAAATCCACATTGATGAAGATCCTCGCGACGCTTCTCGACCCTGACACGGGGACGGCAACTCTTGACGGTCTCGACCTGATTGCGAACAAGGATGCCACGCGCCGGCTTCTCGGGTATCTGCCGCAGGAGTTTGGCGTTTACCCGAAGATGTCCGCGATAGACATGCTGAATCATCTTGCGGTGATGAAGGGGATAACCAAAGGCGGTGAACGGAAAGAAATTGTCGAAGGATTGCTTCAGCAGACGAATCTTTGGGACGTGCGAAAAAAAGCACTCGGCGGGTATTCGGGCGGAATGAAGCAACGCTTCGGCATCGCGCAAGCGCTGCTGGCGAATCCGAAGCTGATCATCGTGGACGAGCCGACGGCGGGACTAGATCCAGCGGAACGCAACCGGTTCCTTAATTTATTGAGTTCAATCGGGCGCAACGTAGTGGTGATTCTGTCAACGCATATCGTGGAAGACGTGCGCGAGCTTTGCTCCAAGATGGCGATTATCAGCAGCGGGGAATTATTGCTTGAGGGCGCGCCTGATCAGGCTCTCGAAGCAGTAAAAGGGCGCGTGTGGAGCAAGGTGGTTCCGACAGATGCGGAGCGCGAAGCCATTGAGAAGTCCTATCCGCTCATTTCGATGCATCGTGTGGGAGGGCTGAACGAAGTACGCGTGTATTCGGAATCGCCGCTGAGCGATGGGTTCATCCCCGTGGAGGCGGACCTCGAAGACGTGTATTTCCGCCAGTTGTCGCAACATCGTCCGAATTGAAGGGGAGAACACGACATGTTCATGGACTTCTTTCTATTCGAACTAAAGCTGCGGTTTAAGAGCGCCTCTACCTACATATATTTCTTGCTAGCCGCTTTTCTTCCTTTTTTCTCGATTGCCGCCGAAGGATTTGGACCCGCTGGCAGCGGGAAGGTTCTGTTGAATAGCCCTTACGCAGTACTCCTCATCACGACGCAGGTATTGGCGTTCGGCTCGATTCTGATCGCGGCAATTTTTGGCCCTGCGATACTGCGCGACTTCAACGGAGATACCTACCAACTGATTTTCACCAAGCCGATCTCGAAATTTGCTTATCTTGGGGGGCGATGGGCGGGGTCGATGGTCACGGGTATTTTTGCTTTTTCAGGAATCATCTTCGGCATAGCGCTTGGCACTCTTATGCCGTGGGCAGACAAACTGCGAATCGCCCCAAACGATTTTGGAATGTATTTCCGGATTTATGCTTCGTCCGGGATCGTCCAGATTTTTTTCCTTGGCAGCCTCTTCTTTTGTGTCGCCGCACTCACGCGAAATATCGTTGTGGTCTATCTGCAGGGCGTTGCGCTCTTCGCGTTTTACCTGATCGAGCTGGTTGTGATAGTCACGTCAAATAAATTGGAGCGCGCCTGGGCGTCTATCGCCGACCCATTTGGACTTATCATGGTTCAGAGTTTGACGCGTTATTGGACGGTGGTGGAAAGAAACGCGCTGGTGCTGCACTGGACGGGCGCGTTCCTCTATAACCGTTTAGTTTGGCTAGGTGTAGGTGCTCTGGCTTTGATTCTTGTATATGCGCTGTTCCCCATGTCCGCCGAAGAATTGGGTTCGAGACGATCCACGAAAAAAGCCCAAGAGGCGAGAGCGGGCGAGGAGGATGAGAAAAAGTCCCCTCGGCGCGCAGCCGGCGCGCTCCCCCATGTAACGCAGAATTTTGGCTTCTCGACAACCTTGAAGCAGTTGTTTTCCATGACGCGCATGCGTTTTTTCAATATCGTTCGCGAAGTGCCGTTCTGGGCCATTACATTGATCATGCTCGTATTCGTTCTGGTTAGCGGCCATTTCGCGGGGAATAACAACGGCGTGGAAGTCTGGCCTGTAACATTTTTGATGGTGTTTGCGGTTTCCGGACAGTCTGGATTGTTCCTCTACATCATCGGCGCTTTATACGCCGGCGAAGTGATCTGGCGCGAACGAGACGTGCGCTTCGAGCAGATCCACGACTCGTTGCCACTGCGGGACTGGACCGATTTCGTCAGCAAGTTTCTGGCGCTGGCGATGGTGGAGACTGTTTTAGCCTCGGTAGTGCTCGTGTGCGGCGTGTTTTCACAAGCCGTGAGCGAATATTTCCGCTTTGAACTGGTCCACTATGCCAAAGAGATCTACCTCATTTATTTGCCACAACTTCTTATGGTGATTCTGCTCGCGTTATTTCTGCAGACTGTTCTGGGAAACAAGTTTGTGGCGCATGCGTTGGTGGTCGGATTCTTCATTTTAATTCCGATACTTTATTCGTGGGGAATCGAGAACCGTTTGTACATGTATGGCGAGATTACGCCATACACATATTCGGACATGAACGGATACGGGCATTTTGTAAAGGCGCTGTTCTGGATCACTGCTTACTGGCTCTGTGTCGGCGGATTACTGGGCGTATTTGCGATTGCCTTTGCGCGGCGCGGAACCGAGCAATCGTTTGGCGCGCGCTGGAAAATGGCGCGCTCGCGCATACCGCGTTTGATCCCGGCTGTTGCTGCGTTTCTGTTGCTGGCTGCGGCTTGCGGGGCGGTGTTCTTCTACAACACGCACGTGCTGAATGAATTCCGCACCGCGAAGCAGAACCGGACCCGCGCGGCGGAGTATGAAAAGCGTTACAAGAAGTACGAGCGGCTGCCGCAGCCAAAAATAACGGCAGTAGATCTCGCGGTGAACATTTTTCCGGAACGGCGTTCATTCGAGGGAACGGGCTACTACTTGCTTGTCAATCGCACGGACAAGCCGATCGATGAAGTGCACATCACAGACAGCCGGAATTCGGTCAAAGAAGTGAACTTCGACCGTGCGTCAAAGCAAACGCTCGACGACGAACAACATTTCTACTCCATCTACAAACTGGACAAGCCGCTCGAGCCGAACGAATCGATGAAGATGAATTTTCACGTAGGGTACACTTCGCGCGGGTTCAAAGATGGGGGCGAGCGTGCGGAGCTCGCCTACAACGGCACTTTTTTCGACCGGGATTATTTTCCATTCATCGGCTACAACTCGGGAACCGAAATTGACGATCCGGTGCGCAGACGGGAAGAGAAACTCGGTCCTCTTGAGGAGATGGCCCCGCCGGGCGATCCGTACTATTCCAATATCAACCTCTTTATGTCGGACTCGGAATGGGTGACGTTCCACGCAGTCGTCAGCACCTCGCCCGACCAGATTGCGATTGCCCCAGGCTACCTGACGCGAGAATGGACGGAAAACGGCCGCCGCTACTTCGATTACAGCATGGCGGACACACGTATAAACAATTTCTTCTCGTTTCTTTCCGGCCGCTTCAGTGTGAGGAGCGATCAGTGGAAAAACGTGAAGCTCGAAATTTATTATCAGCCAGGCCACGAATTCAATCTGGACAAGATGATGGACGCCTCCAAAACTGGCCTGGACTATTACGAGAAGAACTTTGGTCCTTATCAGTTCAACCAGTTTCGCGTCCTTGAATTTCCACGTTACAGGCAATTCGCGCAGTCTTTCCCCAATACCGTTCCGTTTTCCGAGGACATCGGATTTATCGAGCGTTTGAAGAAGCCCGACGACATCGATCGGCTTTATTTCGTGGCGGCGCACGAACTTGCGCACCAGTGGTGGGGCCATCAGCTGCTCGGGAGCCAGACGCAAGGCTCGAACATGATGGCCGAATCGCTGGCGGAATACTCCGCCCTGAAAGTCATGGAGAAAAAGTACGGCGAAGACATGACACGAAAGTTCCTGCGCTACGAACTTGATGGGTATTTGAGAGGACGCGCTGGAGAGACGAGACACGAGCCGCCGCTCGTTCTAGTGCAGCGCGAACCGTATGTTTGGTACCAAAAAGGGTCGATGGTGATGTTCGCGCTGGCCGACTACATCGGCGAAGACAAAGTGAATCTTGCGCTGCACAACTTTCTCGAGAAAAACAAATACGCTACCGGACCGTTTCCGGATACGCGGGGATTCGTTGCTGCACTACGCGAGCAGACTCCGCCGGAACTGCAGTACGTGATCACGGACATGTTTGAGTCCATCGTTCTCTATGAGAACAAGGCTGTATCCGCGTCGTACGTGGAAACGCCGGATAAGAAATTTAAAGTGACGTTGAAGACGAGTACGCAAAAGAAAAAGTCCGACGGCTCCGGAAACGAAACACCGATGCCTATTCACGATTTGATTGACGTCGGCGTATTCAGCGGAACGAAAGACCATTTGAAACGGCTGGATCTGCACAAAGAGTGGATCTCACAGGAGAAGAGCACGTTTGAATTTGTGGTGGATGAGAAACCGACATTCGCGGGAATTGATCCTTACAATAAACTGATCGACCGCGATCCCGCGGATAATTTGATCGAAGTCGAGAAGCCGTAGCGCTTCTCGGACGGCGTGCAAGCAGCTCAGCGGCTATTTGTGGGTCATGACAAAAACGCCGTCCCAATTTACCGATGGCTCGTCAAATAGATATTCCTGGCAGCGTTTCCAGTAAACGCGCGAAGGGCCGTCGTCGGGCCACCTGTCGAGGGATTCCTGGAAAGCGCGTTGCGCGGCATCCCACTTTCGATTGCGAAAAAGTTCCCGCGCGCGAGCAAAGCGTTCTACTTGTAAGCGCACTTCTTCCGCGCGGCCGTCCGCGACCAAATCCGTCTGCCGCCCCATCAACTGGTAGATCGTGACGGGTTGCAGCTTCCCTTTGACGCGAATCAAGTCCAGCTCCCTAAACACAAATCCATCGTTCTTGGCGCCTTCGTAGGTGGTCTCGTTCACGATGATGTGCGTGCCGTAGTCTTTGTTCAGACCTTCAAGCCGCGAAGAGAGATTCACAGAATCGCCGAGCGCCGTGTAGCCGCGGCGCAACGATGAGCCCATCCTGCCGACGCTGGCCACGCCGGTGTTCAGGCCGATACCGATTTCGAGGCGGGGCTTGCCTTCAGCTTCCCAGACTTTTTGCAACTCGCGAACGCGCTTCATCATTTCCAGCGCGGCGTTGCAGGCCTTGACTGCGTGTCCCGGTTCTTCGAAAGGCGCCCCCCAGAAGGCCATCACAGCGTCACCGATGTATTTGTCGAGCGTCCCGTTGTTCTTGAAAACGATGCTCGTCATATCCGAGAGATATTGATTGAGAAAAAGAGCAAGTTCCTGAGCGTCGAGCTTTTCCGAAATGGTAGTGAAGCCGCGAATGTCGCTGAACATCACGGTGACGTCGGTTTTTTTGGGGTCAACAAGGCTGGGATCGATGAGTAGGCGGCGGATCACCTCCGGGCTGAGATAATTGGCGAATTCCGCGCGTATTTTGCGCTTTTCTTTTTCCTCAAAAACAACACGATAAAGCGATACTAGCACTACGTTTCCTACGAGAGTCATCGCGGGCACTGTGAAATTCAGCCACCATCCGCGGCGAAAAGCACCGTAATCCACGGCGACAAGAGGAAACAGCAAGGCAGCTCCAAGCCACATCCACCGCGGCTGTACGAGAGCCATCCAGATGCCGAGAGGAATACCGAAAGTGAAAATAAGGAGCGCGTCAATCAGGGCGGAACGCGCATCGCGCTTCAAGAATCGATCGTGCAGAATGTTGTCGATAATGTTGGCATGGATTTCTACACCGGGATAATTCGTTCCCCCAAAAGGAGTGGCGCGCAAATCGCCGATGCCCGTGGCCGTAGCTCCGACCAGCACGAGCTTTCCTTGAAATGTCCCCGGAACACACTTCTTTTCCAAAACATCCGCAATCGAGTAGTGACGAAAGGCTCCCCAAGATCCTTGATAGTTGATCAACATCTGTCCAAGCTCGTCGGTCCGAAGCGACAATTTATTTCCGAAATCGATTCGTACAAGTCCGGCCTGGTTGTAATAGAGATTGGTATCTAGCGCCTCTT
>CAVUCM010000025.1:0-40387 GCA_963740015.1 uncultured Acidobacteriota bacterium
CGTTTCCCAGCAAGCCGGAAGAGCCGATGGTGCTGTTCATGCTGCGAACGCCGTGCAGTCCAGGGTTGCCGATGCGCGATCAGTTTCGCGCGGGGCGCGTGGAATTGATGGGCACGCCATTTTCAAAATTCGAACACAATACTCGCGACCAGCTCGGAAGAATGCTCGGCGGAGCCGGTTTCGATCCGGCGCGGGACATTGAGGGGATTACGGTGAATCGCTGGGCGCACGGGTACGCGTACACACCTAATTCGCTTTTCGATCCCGATTGGAAGGAAGAAGAGAAGCCGTGGGTGATCGGGCGAAAACCATTTGGTAAAATTGCGATAGCGAATTCGGATGCAGGGGCGAGCGCGTATTCTGATGTGGCTATCGATCAAGCGTGGCGAGCCGTCAGCGAAATTTTGAAAAGCTAGACGGGCAGTTCTCTCTAAAATGAGGTTGCAGGATTTGGCAGCCAGATGTGATATTGTCCTTGTTGTAGACTCCCGAAGTAGGGTTGCCTGAACTCTTTGAAGGGCTAGTTTTTGGCCTCCACCCAGTGAGTTCAGCCAATTTTAGGCCAGTGTATCGTAGCGTCCGGAAAGCGAGAGCTTGCCGCGATCCTGCACTCATGGTGCTTCGAAGAGTTCAGGGAGAATCAAGATGAAGAGTTTGTTTGTCGGGAACATGAGTTTTCAGACCACGGAAGGCGAACTGCGCGACTTGTTCACTCCGTTTGGACAAGTGACGCGCGTGCACATGGCCATGGACCGGGAAACCGGACGGGCGCGGGGGTTTGCGTTTGTGGAAATGCCGAACGACGAGGAAGCGGCGAAGGCTATGGCCGGACTCGATGGCAAAGAGTTGGGTGGGCGCAATTTGAAGGTGAATGAAGCACGTCCGAAGGGTGAAGGCGGACCACCGCGCGGGCCACGGAATTTTGGCGGGCCGGACAGGGGTAGCGGTGGTGGCGGAGGCCGCGGCAAGGGCGGAGGCGGCGGACGCGAGCGATTTTCGAATGAGGACTACCGCGAGTCTGCGCGGCAGCCGCGCGAACCGCGCTGGTAACAGAAGTTGACGAGGTATGTAGCTTGGCGGCGACGGCTTACGCCGCGCTGGACAGCGCCTGCGAGGAGACGCGATGACAACGACATTCCAGAAGCGCCAAAAAGAAATGAAGAGAATGGAAAAGCGCAAAATGAAAGAAGAAAAGCGCGTCCAGCGAAAATTGGATAAGACGGCGGATAAGGAAGCGGGAATTTCGACGGAAGAAATTCTCGTACCGCTGACCGGGCCCATTCCTTATGATGACGAGCAGTAGCCGGAGAATCCCGAAGTCCGGTCTTCATAAACGCTAAGTTTCAAAACAAATTGAATTAGGCAAGACTTTGCTGTGTTCGCGCGGAGAGGCGCTCGCATGAAAACACGCGAATTGGTGTGCACGAAGGCCTCAATGCACGGACATGGGGCCGCCCTTCGCTTGCGGACGCCGCATTAGAAAAATAAACGGAAGCATCAAAGCGAACAATCCCGCCAGAATCAGAAAGATGCTGTTGTAGGCCAGCATGCTGGCTTGCCGCTCGACCATTCCGAACATCGCAGCGCGCGCCTGATGGGCGGCGGTGGCGATGTCCGATCCGCCGGACATGAACATTCCCCGCAGCGAATTCATCATATTGCGCGCGCTCGCGTCGTACGGAGTGACATGCGCGCCAAGCTGATTGATGTTCCTCTGCTGAAAACGAATCTGCATGGTGCTGACGGCGGCAATGCCGATGCTGCCTCCCAAGTTGCGCACTAAATTGAAGAGACTCGTGGCGTTCCCCATATTTTCTTTTTTGATGGGCGCCATGCTGATGGTGGTAAGTGGGACGAAAATGAGGCCAAGTGAGAGGCCCATGATGAGTTGCGGCCAGAAGAAGTCCCAATAACCCGCGCTCAAACTGAGGCGCGAGAATTGGAAGAGCGTGTAGCCACAGACGATTAGTCCGACGGTCAGCATTTTGCGCGGATCCAACTTGGCCATGATGAATCCCGCAACCGGCATTGCAATGAAGGAGCCAAGTCCGCGTGGCGCCATGGCGATGCCGGCGCGGATGGCGGGATAACCGAGCAGCGTTTGGAGAATGAGCGGAATGAGAACGGTAGTGCCGTAAAGGCCGACGCCGAGCAGAGACATGAGAAAAACGCCGGTGGAGTAAGTGCGGTCTTTGAAGACGCGCAGATTTACGACGGGATCTTTAATATGAAGCTCGTAGATCAGAAATGCGACAAGCGTAACAACGGCGACGATGGCAACGGCGGTGATCCAACCGGTGCCGAACCAATCTTTTTCCTGGCCTTTATCGAGGACGATCTGCAGCGTGGCGATCCCCACGGCGAGCAGGCCGATGCCCCAGTAATCGATTTTTTGCGAAGCGCGGCGGATGTAAGAAGGATCGAAGATAAAAAGCGACGTCATCACGATGGAGGCGATGCCAATGGGCACGTTGATGTAAAACACCCAACGCCACGAATGGCTATCGGTAAGCCAGCCGCCGAGAACGGGGCCGAGCATGGGCGCGACGACGATGCCGAGTCCCCAAAAGCCCATGGCTTTGCCGCGGTCTTGCGGCGGGAACGACTCCAGCAAGATAGCTTGCGAGATAGGCTGCAAACCTCCGCCACACGCGCCTTGAATGATGCGGCAGACGACCAGGAAGGGAAGAGTGGGAGCGAGGCCGCACAAGAACGAAGCGATCGTGAAGCCGGTTACGGAAAGCATCAGCATGCGCTTGCGGCCAAAAAAATTGGAGAGCCAGCCGGTTAGCGGCAGAATGATGGCGTTAGCGACGAGATAGGAAGTCAGCGTCCAGGTGGCTTCGTCGACCGTAACGGAAAGGCTGCCGGCAATGTGGGGGAGCGAGACGTTTACGACGGTGGTGTCCAGCACTTCCATGAAAGTGCTGAGCATCACGGAGATGGCGATGACCCAGGGATTGATGTGGCGAGGATTTTGTGTTGTTTCCTGGGGCATCCAGACCTCGAACCACTCCTTGACGAACGCTTAGACTCGCTTCGATGAAATCATACGTTTTGGTCGGATTGCTGGCAAACATTCGTAACGGAGTGCGTGTCCAAGCTCCACTTTACGCATTCGCTCCGCAGCTTCCCCGTGCGCATTGAGAAAAATGTTCACAACGGGTGGATTGCTGTATCTTGTCTGCATATAAAACTCGGGAGGGGACAAATGGACAATTGCAAATCGCGGCGCGAGTTTCTTGCCCGCATGGGCATTTTGACTGCGGCAACGGCTCTTCCTGGCGGCTGGCTTGTCGCTCGAGAGAGGCTGTATCCGCCAGTGGATTTGTCTTACTTTGACGTGCCAATTTCTCCGGCCGGATTCGAGCTGCACATCGGGTATGCAGCCATCACTTGGGGCGGGAACGATCGCCAGGCCATTGAAGATATTTCCTCGGTAGGCTTCCCTGGAATTCAGATTCGTTCCAATAGCGTTCAGGAATTTGGCAGCGGCGCGACGCTGCGCGAAGTGCTCGACAAGCACCATCTCAAGATGATTGCCTTATCGAGTGGGAACTTAAGCATCGATCCTGCCATCGAATCCTCGGAAATCGAAAAACATGTGGCTAATGCGAAATTTCTTCGCGATGCGGGAGGGCTCTATCTTCAAATCATTGATGAGAAGCCCAAGGATCGCGCGATCGTGCCGGCGGACTATAAACGCTTCGGCGCTTTGCTGACGGAGCTTGGGAAACGAATCGCCGATCTCGGCGTGCAGCTTGGCTATCACAACCACATGGGAAGCATGGGCGAGACACCCGAGGGCGTGGAGCAAATCATGGCGGCGGTTGATCCGCGTTACGCAAAACTGGAGCTGGATGTGGCGCATTATTATCAGGGCGGGGGCGACCCTGCCAAGGCCATTGAGAAATACAACGACCGGCTGCTTTTTCTGCACCTCAAGGACGTCGAGCGGCTTCCTGGCGGAGCTGATGCGAAGCAATCATATCGCTTTGTGGAGCTTGGGCGTGGTTCGGTAAATCTTCCGGCAGTGATCGAAGCGCTTCGCAAGATCAATTTTCGTGGCTGGGGCATCGTTGAATTGGACGCTGTTCCGGACAAGGCGCGGACGCCAAAGGAATCGGCGATCATCAACAAGAAATATGTCGAAGAAAAGCTGGGGCTGCCGGTATGAGTTCGCCATTTCGAATCGCCGTCATCAATGATGAGGTGAGCCAAGACTTCGGCAAGTCGTGCGAAGTTATTTCCCGCGAGTTTGGCCTGGAGTGGATCGAGCTGCGCGCGATGTGGAATAAAAATATTCTCAATCTCGACTGCGAAGGAAGTTGACGAAGCGCGCCGCGTCCTCGAGAAATACAAATTGCGCGTGACGGACATCGCCAGTCCGCTTTTCAAAGTGGATTGGCCGGGCGCACCGAAATCGCAATACAGCCCTAAGGGCGCGCAATTTAGCGCCGACTTTACTTACGAGCAGCAGGACGAAGTCCTGGAACGCAGCATTGAGCTGGCGAAAGCTTTCCAAACGGATCGAGTGCGGTGCTTCGATTTTTGGCGGCTTGAGGATCAAGCACCATATCGTGCTGCCATAAACGAAAAGCTCCTTGCTGCCGCGGGCGTAGCAGGGAAGAAGGGCGTGACGCTGATTCTCGAAAACGAAGCCGCTTGCAACACCGGCACGGCTGCCGAAGCAGCCAAAGTTCTTGCGGAGGTGAAGTCTCCTTCTCTCATGCTGAACTGGGATCCAGGAAACGCGGCGTCACGCGGCGAGATTGCCTATCCGGATGGATATGCGCTTCTGCCGAAGGAACGCATCGGCCACTGCCACTGCAAAGATGTCGCGAAGAAGGCGAACGGCAAAGATTATGATTGGGCGGCGATGGGGCACGGAGTCATCGATTGGACCGGCCAGTTTGCGGCATTGAAGCGCGACGGCTACCACTATGCAGTCAGTCTGGAAACCCACTGGCGCGGCGCTGGAACCGCCGAAGAATCCACGCGGCAAAGCTGGGCCGGTATGAAGGATGAATTACAAAAGGCTGGGGCGCTGTGAATCGCAATATGAAAAGGAGCCAATCCATTTCGATGAAGCGCCTTCTCTGCGGAATCGCACTGATCACTGTCGGGTTTGTATTTTGTTCGCAAGCGCAGACGACTCGGTGGAAAGAAAAGGCCGCCGATGATTGGTACGCACAGCAACCATGGCTTGTCGGGAGCAACTACATTCCCTCTTATGCAATCAACGAACTCGAAATGTGGCAGGCGGATACTTTCGATCCGAAGCGCATCGACACAGAACTGGGCTGGGCCGAATCGCTGGGTTTGAACACCATGCGCGTTTTTCTGCACGATTTGCTCTGGAAGCAGGATCCTGAGGGATTCAAGAAGCGCATCGATATTTTCCTAAACATCGCGCAGAAGCATAAGATCAAGCCGCTGTTTGTGCTCTTTGATTCCTGCTGGGATCCGAATCCGAAACTCGGCAAGCAACATGCGCCGACGCCTGGCGTTCACAATTCCGGTTGGGTGCAAAGCCCCGGAGCAGCCGCGCTCAAGGATCCTGCGCAATATCCGCGGCTTGAGGCTTACGTCAAAGGAGTCGTCGGAGCCTTCGCCAACGACAAACGAATTCTGGGCTGGGATGTTTGGAACGAGCCAGACAACACGAACGACGGGAGCTACGCGAGCGGGGAGCCATCCAATAAAGTCGAACTCGTGCTCGCACTTTTGCCGAGAGTGTACGAGTGGGCGCGTTCTGCAGGCGCTACTCAGCCGCTTACGAGCGGAGTCTGGAAAGGGGACTGGTCGTCTCCTGAAAAGCTTGGACCGATGGAGAAAATTCAGCTCGAGCTTTCGGATGTAACTTCTTTTCACAATTATGATGCGCCGGATGTGTTTGAAAAGCGCGTGCTGTCACTGCAGCAATATCACCGGCCGATTCTCTGCACGGAATACATGGCGCGGGGAAATGGCAGCACGTTTCAGGGTACTTTGCCGATCGCCAAGAAATATCACGTCGCCGCCATTAATTGGGGGCTGGTCGCGGGCAAGACGCAGACCTATCTGCCATGGGATTCGTGGAAGCATCCGTATACGGATCGCGAACCGACGGTGTGGTTCCACGAAATTTTCCGTACTAACGGCCAACCGTATAGCCAAGAGGAAGCCAACTTCATCCGCACGATTATCGGGACTGCCGCTGCTGGCAACTAGGCAACTAGTTGTTCTGATCGATCAACTCAATCCATGGCGTGTTAGCTAAGTATCGTTCTTTCGTTTGCAGAATATTCTTTGGCCGCGAAGGATTGCAGGGAAGAAATTGGTTCCGGGACGTGGACTCGAACCACGATACTCAGCTTCAAAGGCTGATGTCCTACCGATTAGACGATCCCGGAACCGTGGGAAACAGTTTAGCAGAGGAAAAAGAATGTGCGAAGTCACTGAAATGTGCGCGGTGGGAGAGTTTCTGCTAAATTGGTAGGGTTGCGTCCGTCGCGGGAGAGGTGGCCGAGCGGTTTAAGGCGCACGCTTGGAAAGCGTGTGTAGGTTAATCCCTACCGTGGGTTCGAATCCCACCCTCTCCGCCATTTCCTGATTTCAGAGGGAATATTTCCTTGAAGAACAGCGCCATCCTCTTATTGCAGTGCCCAGATCGCAAGGGGTTGGACGCGGCGATTGCAGATTTTATTTATTGGCATGGCGGCGACATTCTTCATTTCGAGCAGCACCAAGCGGGGGAAGAACGCTACTACTTGGCCCGTGTCGAATGGGATCTCGGAGGGTTCGAGTTTGATCTGAAAGATTTTCCGAAATGGTTTGCGCCTATTGCCGAGGAGTTTTCCATTCGGTGGCGCATCACGAGATCGAATTACCGCCCTCGCGTCGCCATTCTCGTTTCGAAGTATGACCACTGTCTCGTTGATCTGCTTTATCGGCAGCGGATTGGGGAACTGGCTTGCGAATTTCCTTTGATGATCAGCAATCATCCGGACGCGAAACGGCACGCGGACTTTCACGAGATTCCCTATCACGTCATTCCTGTGACAAAAGAGAACAAGGCGGAGGCTGAGAAGCGGCAGATCGAGTTGCTTCGCGAAAATAATATCGAGCTGGTTGTGTTGGCCCGGTATATGCAAGTGCTCTCCAAGGACTTCATTGCGCAGTTTCCGCAGCAAATCATCAATATCCATCATTCGTTTTTGCCAGCGTTTGTTGGAGCAAAGCCGCACCAACAGGCCTTTGATCGCGGAGTGAAAATCATCGGAGCCACAGCGCACTACGTCACGGAAGTGCTCGATGATGGGCCCATCATCGAGCAAGGAGTGGCGAGGATTTCGCATCGCGACAGGATTGAGGATCTGGTTCAAAAGGGGCGGGACCTGGAAAAGGTGGTGTTGTCTACTGCGGTCCGCTGGCATATCGAGAACCGCATCTTGCTTTACGGAAATAAGACGGTGATTTTCGAATAACCATCTGTTTGTTCGGCACAGGGCCGGGATATGAAGTTTAATCTGAACCGGCACCCTTGAAAAACCAAGTGCCAAGGGTGCGCCACGCGGCCCATTTATTGTAGGCGGTTAGCGTCGTCGCAGGCGTTTTTGAGACCTGCCCGGCAGGCCTTCTGATAAAGCGCCAACGCCCGCGCCTTATCCTTTGCTACTCCCTCGCCAGACTCGTATACGGCACCCAAAGTGGCGCAGGCTTCAGCGTTATTGCCATCGCACGCCCGTTGAAAGAATGCCGCAGCGCGTGCTTCGTCTTTCGGTACCCCGCTACCAACACCGTACGCAACCCCAAGATTTGCGCAGCCCCGGGCATCGCCCCCATCGCACGCGCGTTGATATAAGGCCACGGCGCGTCTTTCGTCCTTGGGGACACTATTTCCATAAGAATACATCCGGCCCAGTTCGCCGCAGCCCATGGCATTGCCCTTGTCGCAAGCCTGTTGATAGAGTTTTGCGGCGGCTGCCTCATCCTTAGCTATTCGCTTGCCACTCTCATACATTGCGCCTAGGAAAGCGCAGCCCTTGCCGTCGCCCCCGTCACACGCACGTCGATAGAGTATGACTGCGCGCGAGGCGTCCTGCGTTACCCCGTTTCCAGTTTCGTACATGAAGCCCAACCCACTGCAGCCCTGCGCATTGTCGCCATCGCACGCTCGTTGAAAGAGCGCGACGGCACGTGAATTGTCCTTAGCCACTCCGTCGCCGGATGCGAACTTCGTACCCAAGGAAAAACAACTGAAATAGTTTCCTTTGTCACATCCGGCGGTGAGACTCGCAATATTTTCTGTAGTTTGTTGTTTCGAGGCGCTACGAGAACTGCTGGCTCCCAGGGAAATGAAGAGTCCGAAAGCAACAATGCCTGAGCTGGAGCATCGATAACGCTTCACGGAGCGAAGCATACTCCTACCCATAGAAAGGGTGCAAACCGTCTCTCACCGAAGACAGAAAAGGGCCCTGGCTGATTAACGCAGAGATCGGAGGCTGCCCATTTACGGTAGGCTTCTATTCGCCGTAGGGGACCCATATGTTTTTGATTTGGGTGGCGTGTTGGAGGAAGAAGCGGTCGGAGGAGGGGGCGGGGTCGAACCAGTCGATGGCGCGACCTTCGTTGGTGAAGGTTTGTTTTAGGTTGCCGATGGAAAGAGCTTTTGCTGTGGCGCAGGTGGGGGCGTCGGCGAAGACCCAGAGGGCGTCGACGTCGTCGTGTTCGGCTAGGGTTTTGAGGAGTTCGGGGGGGCGGCCGGTAACTATGTTTACGGTGCCTGGGGGGAGATCACTGGTTTCGAAGAGTTGGTAGAGGTCGGCGGTGATTAGCGGATAGAGCTCGCTCGGGACGGCGACTACCGTGTTGCCTACGGCTATGGCTGGCATGACCGTGCTGACGAAACCTAGTAGCGGGACTTCGGCGGGGCAGAGGATGCCGATGGTGCCGATGGGTTCGTTCATTGCGAGGGTGACGTTGCGGAAAGGGGGGTTGTGGATGGTGCCTTCGTATTTGTCGGCCCAGGCGGCGTAGGTGAAGATGCGTTCGATGCTGGCGGCGACTTCGGTTCCTGCTTGTTGTTGGCCTACTGCATCGGCTAGGCGGCTCGCGATTTCATCGCGACGCTGGCTTAAATTTTCGGCGACGTAGTAGAGGACTTGGGAGCGGGTGTGGGCGGTGGATTTGGGCCAGGCGGTGGCTTTGCGGGCGGCTTCGACTGCGTTGCGAATGTCTTTGCGATTGCCTGCGGGGGCTTCGCCGAGGAGCCGGCCGTCGGGGGCATGGACAGGTATGCAGTAGCCGGAATCGGGGCGGGCTTGTTTGCCGGCGATGAAGAGTTTTACGGTGCGATCGATTTCGGGAGTCGTCGCGGAGTTGGTGTGGGCCTCAGGGGCTAAAGCCCCATTGAGAGTAGAGGGCTGAATGTCGGAGCTAAAGCTCCGACCCCCAGAGAGAAGGAGAGGAGCTCGGGCCTGCAGGAGAGAAGCCCGGCCCCGCAGGAGAGGACTCCCATTCCACGGGAGAGTGAGGGACTGTTTCTTGAGTCGGAATGCCAGCAGGTAGAGTATTGCTCGGTTGGCCCATTGCTGGAGTGCGCGGTTGCAACGGCGGGGCGTGTTTGAACCAAGTTGGCTCTAAATATTCCAGGAGGCCTTCGCGGCCGCCTTCGCGACCGTAGCCGCTTTCGCGGTAGCCGCCGAAGCCGCAACTGGCGTCGAAGAGGTTGGTGCAGTTGACCCAGACTACGCCGGCTTTGATTTGCGAGGCGACGTGGAGGGAGACGTTGATGCTTTCGCTCCAGACGCAGGCGGCGAGACCGTAGACCGTGTTGTTGGCTAGCTCGACGGCTTCGGTGGGCGTGCGGAAAGTCATGGCGGCGAGGACGGGGCCGAAGATTTCTTGTTGGGCGACGATGCTTGTGGGATGGACGTTGCTTAGGAGAGTTGGCGGGAAATAGAGGCCGCGGGAGGGCATCGGGATGTTGGGCTGCCAGCACGTCGCGCCTTCGGCTACGCCTTGATCGACGAGGCGCTGGATGCGGTCGAGTTGGACGCGGGCGATGATGGCGCCGATGTCGATGGATTTGTCGAGCGGGGGGCCGACGCGGAGAGTGTTCATGCGATCGGTGATTTTGGCGATGAGCGGCTCGGCGATGCTTTCTTGCATAAGTAGGCGGGAGCCGGCGCAGCAGACTTGGCCCTGGTTGAACCAGATGCCGTCGACGAGGCCTTCGACGGCGGAGTCGAGGTCGGCGTCTTCGAAAATGATGAAGGGAGATTTGCCGCCTAGTTCTAGGGAGAGTTTTTTGTGAGAGGAGGCTGTGGCTTTGCGGATGGCGCGGCCTACTTCTGTAGAGCCAGTGAAGGCGATTTTGTCGACGTCGGGATGGGCTACCAGGGCTTCGCCGGTTGAGCCGTCGCCGGTGACGATGTTGACTACGCCTGCGGGGAGATCAATTTCCTGGCAGATTTCGGCGAAGGCTAGAGCGGTTAACGGCGTGTATTCGGCGGGTTTTAGGACGACCGTATTGCCAGTGGCGAGTGCTGGGGCGATTTTCCACGCGAGCATTAGCAGCGGGAAATTCCAGGGGATGATTTGGCCTACTACGCCGCAAGCTTCGTAGGCGGGAAATTCTTGAGGGAGGAGTTGGGCCCAGCCAGCGTGGTGATAAAAATGGCGGGCGACTAGCGGGATATCGATGTCGCGGGATTCGCGGATGGGTTTGCCGTTGTCGAGAGTTTCCAGGACGGCCAGCCGGCGGGAATGTTTTTGCATTTGGCGGGCCAGGGCATAGAAATAGCGGGCGCGCGCATGTGGCGTTAGGGATTGCCATTGGGGGAGAGCGGAGCGGGCGGATTTGACCGCGGCGTCGATGTCAGCGGCGGAGCCTTGCGCGATTTCGGATAACTTTTCGCTGGTCGAGGGATCTGTCGTCTCGAAATATTTTGCTTCTAGTGGGGCTTTAAATTCGCCACTGACAAAGTGGCCGAAGCGGCGCTGGTGTTGATCGAGCCAGGCGACAGCTTCGCGTGGGTCTTCGGGCGCGGGGCCGTAGTCCATGGTGACGAATTTTTCTAGGATGCTCATGGGTTGTGGGTTGATTGTAATGGAAATGGATTTGGAAGCTGAAGAAGAAAAGAAAGTGAAACACAGAGACACAGAGGGCGCGGAGAAGAAGGGGTAGAAAGAAAAGAGGGCACGGCGTGCCGTGCCCTACGGGTGGGGTGAGGTTGTCGGGAAAAGGGCGCAGCATGCTGCGCCACTACACTGAGGAGCGGAAAAGCGGCGCAGCTGCACTCGAAGCTATGCAAGGGGATGGCGGTAGTCGGCGGAATAACGGCCAGTGGCGTGATGTTCGAGTGCCGCTCAATGTCCGCAAGCATGCCGCTGGCGCCAAAACGGAAAAGGTCGGACTTGAGCCACGAGGGGCCGAGTTCTTCTTTCATTAGAGATAGCCAGTCTAGCGATTGCTTGGCGGTGCGAATGCCGCCAGCGGGTTTGAATCCTACGGCGTAGCCAGTTTGATTGGCGTATTCGCGGATGGCCCGCGTCATTACCAGGCCAACTGGAAGAGTGGCGTTTACAGGCTCTTTGCCGGTGGAAGTTTTAATGAAGTCGGCGCCCGCCATCATAGCGACAACACTGGCGCGCGCCACGTTGCGGAGCGTGAGCAGATCTCCGGTGCCGAGGATGACTTTCATGTGCGCAGGGCCGCACGCATGTTTGAAGGATGCGATTTCTTCGTAGAGAGCTTGCCATTTCGCGCCGAAGACGTGGGCGCGGGTGATGACGACATCGATTTCATCCGCGCCGGCTTCTACCGAGCGGCGAATTTCTTGGACGCGCTCGGCTAGTGGCGAGAGGCCAGCGGGAAAACCGGTCGAAACGGCGGCTACTTTTATCCCGCAGCCTTCCAGGGCGCGGCGGGCGGTTTCTACAAAAAGATGGTAGACGCAGATGGCGGCGACTTTGATTTGCAGCGACTCGATGCCGAGTTTTGCGACAAATTCGTGTTGCATAGGGTGGCGTCCCTTGGCGCAGAGGCGGCGGACGCGCTCGTCGGTATCGTCGCCGGAGAAAGTCGTCAAGTCCATGCAGGAGATGGCGCGGAGAAGCCAGGCGGCTTGGTAATCTTTTTTTACGGTGCGGCGCGTGACCAAGCATTGGGCGCGGCGTTCGACGGCGCTGGTATTGACGTGAACATCTTCGATCCAGTCGAGATTCAAGGGGACGCCGCTGTTGGGATGCAGGGCGCGACCGCGCAAGTGAGCTGAGCCAGGTCGCCGAAGAGGGAAACGTCCAGGGATTGAGGGTGACTGGTATCGTTGAGATCTTTTGCTAGGTCAGACATTGCGCGTTAATCTCGGTTTTTATTGGGCCGCTGAGACCGTGCCTTGCTGAAAGCTTATGTTTCTGACAAACGGAATTGCCTGTGATTTGCGATGGCATGTCGCGATTCGGTTCGGCTGAGGTTGAGTACAGCACAGACTGAAGTCTGTGCCACTGAAATCTTATCACTTTTGTGGGGGAGTCTAGCGGGTCCAGTGAGGAAGAGAAGAGAGAAATGACCGTGTGGGAGGGTTGGCGTGGGGTCAAGTGCCACGAATGTTGGGATCGTGGGGTGGATTACACCGTGGGACGCGCTGAAGCGCCCCCTACATTTGAATCAGCACGCCCGGACATTTGAGCCAGCGCGCACGTACATTCGCGCCACGGTGATAGGGAGATTAGAGCGTTCACAGCGCTCGAGCGGCGGTTCACCGCTATAGGCGGGTGCTGTGGAATTGCCATTGTCGTTCAAAATCGGCGCGATTTAGAAAAGATTTTTGTGTTCCTACTGCAGTTGTGGAGAGGGCGGCGTAGAGATTTGCGCGAGTGAGGGCTTCTTTTTCTGGCAGGCCTTCGCCGAGGAAGACGGCGAAGCTGCCGATGAAAGCGTCGCCTGCGCCGGTGGTGTCGACGGCATCGACTTTGAAGGCGGGAATTAATTCGGTGCCTTCGGGGCCGGCAAGAAGGGAGCCGCGTTCGCCGAGCGTAAGGACAACGCGCTTCATTCCTTGGCGCAGGAGAAAATTGGCGCACTTGGTAGCGTCTTCGAGCGAGTGGACGGGCATGCCGGTGATGAGTTCGGCTTCGGATTCGTTGGGAATGAAATAGTCGCGGCGGCGAGTTGCTTGAAGTCTACTTGTTGCGCTGGCGCGGGATTTACGATGCAGCGGATGCCTTCGGCTTCGGCGAAGCGGACGGCGTGATAGACGGTGCGGAGAGGAATTTCGAATTGCATCACGATGGTGTCGGCTTTGCTGAGCAGCGGAGCGGCGGCATCGACGTCTTCGGGGGAGAGCGTATCGTTCGCGCCTTTGACGACGATGATGCGGTTTTGGCCACCGGGCTCGACAAAGATTGGTGCGACGCCGCTGGAGACTCCTTCCGCGATGCGGACATGGCTGGCGTCAATGCCTTGCGATTGGAAATTTTTGATGGTAGCGGGACCGAAGAGGTCGCTGCCGACTTTGGCGATCATGGCGACATTCGCCCCGCAGAGGCGTGCGGCGACGGCTTGGTTGGCGCCTTTGCCGCCAAAGCCCAGGTCGAATTTTTTGCCGAAGATGGTTTCGCCTGGGCGGGGGAAGACGTCGTTAAAGGTGGTGAGGTCAACGTTGGCGCTGCCTACTACGGCGATGAAGGATTGTTTGGCCATGTGGCGGATTATAGCTGTGTCCGTGCTCTGTGGGAGTGTTTCTTGAAGTGGAAGGTTCGTTTAACACAGAGGTCGCAGAGGGCACAGAGAAGAGAAGAAAGGAAATGCGGCTTGACAGGGTGGATGGCGGCGCATATAAGCACGGACGGCGCTGAGGCGCTCGACTCGATGCGCGGGACTTGTTGCGAAGGTGTTTTGTAGTTGACTTGAATTGCCTCAGCACAGACTGAAGTCTGTGCCACTGAAAACAAGAGCACAGGCTGAAGCCTGTGCTACTGGGAGCTGGGAGTTCATGTACACGCCGCATAGTTTGGAAATTGCGCTTTTGATGATGATCGCCACGGCGATTTGCTGGGGCTCGTGGGCGAATACGTTTAAGGGAGTGAAGAATTACAGGTTCGAACTTTTTTATTGGGATTACGCGCTGGGGATTTTTCTGATTTCCGTGGTGCTGGCGTTCACGATGGGCAGCACTTCGAATGATTCGTCGAGCTTTCTAAACAATGTGCGCGCGGCGGATGGTTCGAATATTGTTTATACGCTTATCGGCGGGGCGATTTTTAATTTGGCGAATTTGCTACTAGTGGCGGCGATTGATATGGCGGGGCTGGCAATCGCTTTTCCGGTTTCGATTGGGATTGCGCTGGTGGTGGGCGTGATTGCGAGCTATTTGCAGCAGCCCAAGGGGAATGCGGGTTTGCTTGCGGTGGGAGTGGCTTGCGCCGTTATCGCAGTGATCATGGACGGCAAGGCTTATGGGAGTCTTGCCAGGGTGGCGAGTTCGACGTCGAAGAAAAGCATCACGACTTGCATTGTTTCCGGCGTGCTGATGGGGCTATGGTCGCCGTTTGTTGCGCACGCGATGAGCCACGGCAAAACTTTGGGGCCTTACAGCATCAGCGTTTTTCTAACGCTCGGCGCGCTGCTGTCTTGCTTTATCTGGAATATTTATTTTATGAAGAAGCCGTTGGTTGGCGAGCCGGTGAAGTTTGGTGAATTTTTTCGCGGGCCGGCCTCGGGGCACGTTCTGGGACTACTGGGCGGAGCGATCTGGGGAACGGGAACCGTGTTCAATCTCGTGGCGGCGAATTTTACCGGAGTGGCCATTTCGTATGCGATTGGGCAATCGGCGCCGATGGTTGCAGCGCTATGGGGAGTGTTGGCCTGGAAGGAATTTCAAGGGGCGAAGCCGCAGGCGAAAACTTATCTAGCGCTGATGTTCCTCTTCTACTTACTGGCTATCTTGCTTGTGGCGAAAGCCAATACAGCAACCTGACAATTTCTTGCCAAACCCTAGTAAGATTACCTGGATTGACGATCATGCTGACCCAAGCCCAGTGTGAAAAAGCTGTGACAATTTCGGAACCAATGGGGCGTCTCCCGCGGAGTTCAAAGATTCTGAGGGCCTCGAGAATTCAGGTCCAGTTGTGGCAGTTGAAACTTGAGCGAAAACCTCGGGCCTTCTACCTATCCTCGCAAATAGGAATTTTCCGCCTTGTTTTCAATGGTTTGCGGAATCAAGCAGTCGCAAAATGGAAGCTATTTAGGAGTATCCGCAAGTACCTACAAAATAGGGCATTCGTACTCTTACGAGATGGGCGGTTTGGCCCTAGTTTTGTTACCATCATGCCGACAGGGGTGTGGGTGTGCAGCTTTTAGGCAAATACGAGATCATCGCTGAGATCGGCCGCGGAGCAATGGGTGCGGTCTATAAAGCCCGTGATCCGCTGATTGACCGTTTAGTTGCCCTCAAGACCATCACCGGCGGCCCTAGCGCACAGACGAATCTTCTGGACCGTTTTTATCAGGAAGCGCGTTCGGCGGGCGCTCTTCAACATCCCAACATTGTCACGATTTACGAATTGGGCCACGAGAAAAATACTCCGTTCATTGCGATGGAGTATCTCGAGGGCGATAGCCTGGATCGGATCATCGAGCAGCGTCCCGTACTTCCGCTGTCCGTAAAGCTTGGATACATCGTGCGAGTTTGTGACGCGCTTGCGTACGCCCACCAGCACAACGTGGTGCACCGCGACGTGAAGCCAGCGAACATCATGGTCACCAAAGAAGGTGTGGTGAAGGTGGTGGATTTCGGCATCGCGCGGCTCACGGACATGTCGATGACGCAGCCGAACATGATGATTGGTTCACGCGCGTACATGTCGCCGCAGTTGTACAAAGGCGAAAGAGCTGATGCGCGGTCGGACATCTGGGCAGTGGGCGTCTCGCTCTACGAGCTGCTCGGGTATAAACGGCCATTTACGGGCGACAGCGAAGCCGAGCTGATGTTCCACATCATTTACGAGAAGCCAGAAGATCTTCAAAACCTTTCGCCGGAGTGCACCGAAGAACTGGCGCTTATCGTTGGCAAGATGCTGGAGAAGAAGAGCGAAGATCGCTATCAGTCCATGGATGATTTGCTCCATGCGATCGAGCCGATCTGGAAGGCGGCGCAACAGGCCACTGTTTCTGGATTGCTCGCCGATTGCCAAGAGTTGGTCGTGGCGAAAGATTTGCAGCGCGCGCATGCGCTGCTGCGCAAGGCTCTGCACATCGATGTAGGGAACTCCCAAGCGAAGAGCATGTTGGAGAAGGTTTCCGTGGAGCTTCGCCGGTCGGAGATTCAGCCGAGGTTGCAGGAGCACTTGAGTCGCGGCGAAGGATATTTGAAAGCGGGCCAGCTGCGCGAGGCCAAAGCGGAAGCACAAGCGGCGCTGGGGCTGGATTCGAAACACGAGCCTGCTCAGAAGTTGCTCGCGGAGGTAGAGGCGGCAGCCGCGAAAGTGCAGCAGCTCGAGCAGAAACTGAAGTTGACGAAGCAGCGATTGGCCGAAGGAGCGCTGACCGAGGCGGCGGCTGCTTTGGGACAAGCCGTGGAGCTGGACGACGCCAACCTCCAGGTGCACGAGCTCAAGAAACAGATCGAAGAAGAACGCGGCCGGCGGGAAAAGCGTAAGAGGCTGGGAGAAATCCTGCACCGGGCGAGAACGCTTTGGACCGAGCTTAATTATGACGAGTGCCTTTCCGTCATAGCGACGGCGCTACAGGAATTTCCGAATGATCCGGAACTGAAAAAACTGCAGGAATCGGCTAAGACGGACCAAGCGGAACTGCAGAAGCAGCGGCAGATGGCAGAAGTCCGCAGGTTGCTAGGGCAGCAGAATTTTGCGGATGCGCGAAAAATACTCGACGTTTTGGTCGCAGAACATCCGCAGGATACGGCCGTAAAGAATTTGCAGAACCTGGCCTTGCAGGAAGAACAGGAACAGAAGCGGCAGAAGCGCTTGGAGTCCGAGATAACCACCTTGCGCGGCTTGCTTGGAGCAGGGAAGGTCAAGCAAGTGGTGGCCAAGGGCGAACCGCTCTTGCAGGAGTTTCCGCAAGAGTACGAATTAAAGGAATTGGTGAATTACGCGCGCGGCGAAGTGGCGCAACAGGAGCAGAAGCGGAAGGAAGAAGAACGGGAAAAGCAGATCCAGGGTTTCTTGATGTGCGAACGCTACGGCGAGGCTCTGGACACCGCGCGGCTGGCGATCGAAGAATTTCCAAGACAAGATGCTTTCCGGAAGTTGGCCACGGAAGCGGAAGCGCTAAAGAAAGAACAGGATGACCGCGAGAGAGCCCGCAATGAGATGCAGCGGCGCGTCCGGGAAATCAACAGCAAGATCAATCAAGACAAGATTACGGACGCCATCGATTTGGCCCAGCAGACCATGGAGTCCCTGGGGCCTGATCCCAATGTGACGCAGCTGCTGCAAGGCGCGGAGGAAAAGAAGAAGAAGAAAGAAGACGTAGAGAAAAAAGTCTCGAACCTGGAATCAATGGTGAATAAAGGCGATCACGTTGGCGCAACGCAGTTGTTCAACGAAGTGATGGCCACGCAGATATTCAACGCGTCCGATCCGCGGATGCAGGAGCTTAAAGGAAAGATTACGAATCTCGTCAGCGGACAACAGCCAGCGGCTACGCAGATGTATTCTGCTGCGAAGACAGTGGTGCAAAAACCGGCGAGTTCGACGAAAAAGGACAAGGCAGCCGCTGCCAAGCCAGCGCCTCCGTCGGGCGATCTGACGCAGGTCAGCGAGTCCGCGCAAAACATACCCACGGCGGGATTTTCCGCTACGCAAGTGATTCGCCCGGGAGGGAAGCCGGGACCACAAAAAGATGGAGCCGTTCCCGCGCGCGCGAGCTCTGGCGGTAAAGAAAATGGTGGGCGAAAAGCAGATGCTCCTGCAGCTGCAGCTGATGCGACCGTAATCGCTGGCCCCTCTGTGCGTGAGTCCGTCGCTAGCAGTGGAGCGCCTGCGGAGCCTCGACAGAGTGGGGCCGTTGCAGCCGCTGCGCCGCCAATTGCTCCGGCGAAGCCCAAATCTAGCGGTGACGCAATGGCGCAGATTTTGCCAATCTTGCGGCGACCGCCAGTGCTGGTGGGTATAGGTGTTGTGGTTGTGCTGCTTCTCGCCGTGGTGCTGTGGCCGCGCAAGTCAAGTGGTGGGGGAGCGCCGGTCAGTGATTTGAAGCTGAAGCAACAAGCCGAAGAGCTTTGGCAGAGCCGCCAATTCGATCAATCCGAACAGGCCTGGCAAGGACTTGCGAAAGTCAAGGGACCGCTGCAAAGCGAAGCTGCGCAACAGGTCAATCAAATCGAGCAGAAGCGCACGGATGAGCAAAAGCGATTCGATGAGGGCGAGAGTTTGCTCAAGGACAAGAAAGACTATGCGGGTGCGCAGGCAGCTTTTCAGGATGTGATTCAGATGAATTTATGGCATGTCGATGATGCCACGCGGGATTTGGAAGCTGCGAAGTCGGGCGTAAGCGCGACTGACGTCCAGAAGCAAGAGCAGGATCATTTCAATCAGGGCATGACGCTCTATCAGGCGAAGGATTTTGAGAAAGCTCGCAAAGAATTTCGCGCGGTTGTGGAGCTAAATATCGCCGGCTCGACACTTAAACCGCAGGCGGAAAATTATCTGGGCAAAATACGGCAGACAGGGACCGACCAGAAGACCTTTGATACCGCAATGCAGGACATGAAAGAGGAAGACTGGAAGGGAGCGAAGGACCAGTTTCAAGAGGTGATAAACCGCAAGGGAGCGCAGAGCGCCGATGCGAAGAAGCAGCTGCCGGTAATTGATAAGGCGCTGCAAACCGTAAGCACCTTCGAAGACAACCTGAAGGCGAGTTCCTTCCGCGCGGCTAAAACCCAGGTGGATTCCGCCCAACCATGGCCTAAGACTCACGAAAAACTTCTAAAGGATCTACGCGCCGCCCAGCAGCAACAGTTCGACCAGATTAAGAACAACGCGCAGGCCGCGGAGAGCAAGAGCGATACCGCTGCAATCCAACGCGCGCAAGATGAGCTGCACGGATTTGAGGGACGCGCCGAGGATACTGCCCTGATTGCAAACGCACATGATCTGGACAAGCGCCTCGCGGATGCCTACAGCAAAGCGGCCGAGAAGAACGGCGACAAGGCAGCCTTCGATACTGCGGTGCAACACTTTGAGCAGGCGAAACAGAAAAAGGACAGCGATCTATTAGCACACGGCGTGATGCAAGAGTTTCAGAAAATAGCGAGTGGCGCAGGGATTTATAAGGAGAATGCGTCGATGTACGTCAAGACGACCATTCCCAACGAAATTCAGGCGATGACACAGTCTTCGGGAAAGGTGCTGCTGCAGGCTATTACATGTGGTCCTGGCCGAGGCGGGGCGGAAGTCCCGTCGGTGGCAGGCTCTGTCACTTGCGCGCAATTGGATGCTAATCCCGGTCTGCAATGGGTTGGGATTCCCATGGTGGACTTCCCCGAAGTTGCGAACAAGCCTGGGAAGCTGCCCTACTCACTCACCGTGATCGTTACGGTTGATTCGAACGGAAACGTAAAGATCGACAAAGAAGGCGACGCCGACAAGGATTTCCTCAAGAAAGTAAAAGATGCTTCGAAACACTGGAAGACGACCGCACCCAAAGCGGCCGGGAAACCGGTGAGCGTCCGCTTCCCGCTCACGATTACCTTTCAACGCTAATATCCCGCGGCAATGCTAACGCCAGCGTGGCTGATGAATCGTCGATTCCACGAACTGAGTATTCTTTTCAACCAGAAAAGCCGCGCAAGATTCTATTCGTAACAGCCTTTTGTGACAGAGAGATGCGCGACTTAGCAGGTTCAATTTTTTGTGGGCTAGTGTTGTTGGAAAGCCGCGCCAACGGCGTTTAATTATTTGCTCATCGCCGAGCAGCTGTAGCCGGAGAGGAAGCCTGCCTGGAAGAAGGGTACGCCTTTAAAGTCCACATCGAAGCGGACTTCGACAGGCTTGTCATTGCTTCGGATAGCTTGGCCCGTCGGGCCGATGAGCGGGCCTTGAATGATGTAGCCATTGCCTGAGGCTTGCCATTTGTAGGCGGAGAAGAAATGAGACACGGCCCAAAGACCTTGATAGCGTGCGACTTCTAAATCTCCGCCGTTATTTAGGGTCAGAGTGGCGCCCTGCATGGCTGCACCGGGCCAAATAAATTTCCTCGTCCCACCATTCCCACTGACTATCCATTCTTGCCCGTCGAAGGCCAGCTTTTCATTCTTGAAGCCACCCGCGTCGGGAAGATGTGCGGTAACGGAGTATTCGAAACGCGGATCGGCGGCGTTGTTGGGATAGACGGCTAGTTGAATCGCGTAGAGTTCGTTCAAAGTGCGAAGGAAATTGCTTCCGACCGGAGTCGAGGTTCCAAGCGCACGGACATAGGTTGTTCCTTGGGGACTCAAATTGTTTTTTTGCGCTACGAGAAATTGGGAGAGCTTGCCTTTGGTAGGCTGGAAAAAATCATTGAACTCCGCCAGAGTAATTTCCCGCGAGCTATGAGCGTTAAAGGGATAGGCGGTCTGCAATGCCTTATAAGGTGTGCAAATCCCTTCGCCGGAGCCGCCAGAAGAAAGCCATATTCGCTGCAAACCTTTTATGGGCTCCTCCAGAAGCGTACCTACCGTTTGGTCCACGTGGCCGTCGGGATCGGTCGTGAGGCCCTGCGCGAGTTGCGCTGACGCGAGATGAGCTTGCGAAACGGTTGGCGCGCAATTTGTTTTCTGAGCATCCTTTTGTTCGCGAGGAGCGTCAGCAACTTGCTGCACGCACTGCTGCAGACTCAGGAGGCCCTTCATGTACGGATCATTGGAGGCCTGATCGTATTTCTTCAGCACTCCGCAACCCGGTGCGACGACCTGCTGAGGCGCCTGGAAGGCCAGCTTAATCGCGGCGGACTGGACATTTGTGTTGTCCGCAACGTCGCAGAGGAGAGCGAGGAGCGGCGACGAGTTTGCAGAGAGTTTGGAAAGTTTTGCGGCAGCGTCGGGATCACTGCCATAGGGCAGGACGGCTGTCGCGTTCAAAAACGCGCGCCACTGGGCAATGAAATCCTTCTCGTACATAGCGCGGAGCTGCCCGCTGAGATCGGCTGAGCTGAGATTCGTACTGGTCGTCGTTCCCAGAACCCAAGTTTCGCCGGTGATCCCGTTGGGGTGCTGGATGGATTGATCCATGATCTTCCAGCCGTCCGCGGTAAAGGCCGCGTCGACGTCCGTTTTGGCGCGCAATACTTCCGAACCTTCCGGATGGGCGGCGGCGAAACGATAGCTCTTTGACTTTTGCCGCGCGTCCGTAAGCATGCTGGTGTAGAGACGCTGGAGGCCCGAGAATTTGTTCAAATAGGTGCGGACTTGACTCACTAAGGAGGGATCATTGGTTTTTGCGTACGGATTATCCACGGTCAATTCGCTGCTATAAAACGCGAATTGTTGCGCGGCCAGGTCGTTGCGTTCCTGATCGATGTCGCCCAAATCCCTCTTCCAGTCTTTCATCAGGAAGTCCTGCAAAAACTCTCCAGAATTCCGCGGAGATTCGGAGGTTATGAGCAGGTATGATTTCAACGCGTCATAAGCCGCGCCGGAATCCGCCGTTGGCAGAGGATCGCCCTGGTAAGTTCTTAAATCGGTGAGGAGATTGTGTTTTGCGTGTTGAAAGAGAACCTGATCGAAGGCATGGAAGTAGATTGCACGCGCGTCTTCGAAGATGTCGTTGCCCGCGTATAAGCCCCATCGGAGATGCAAGGGTGCGCCGTTTTGTTTGTACTCGCGCAGTTGGACGAGAGTCTGCCGCAGAGAGTCGAGTTTCTTCAGAGAATCAAGTGTCGGCTGCTGTGCGCCGAGATTCTGGGTCGTGGCAAGTTCCTGAGCGGCGCTGCGAACGCTAGATACCATGCGCGCGTTTCCAACGAAGGAAATGAGCGTGATGACGATCCAAATCGCGGCCAGGGCGGCGATGGACGCGAACAGAATGCGGCGGCCCAGGTCACCGCGGGAGCTCGTGCCGCTGGCCCCCAGCGCGGCGCGATCTTGCAGTAATACGTGGCTGAAGACATGGCTCAGGAAAACACGCTGGACGGATCTGCGCGCTTCACTCGCGCCTTCGAGAGACGTACCGGTGGACCAAGAGGTCTTGGCAGAGGAATCCTGCGCGCTGATCAAACTTGTTGCGTCCGGATTGAAGCCGCCGGGGGCGCGCTGTGCAGAGCGTTGACCGAGCATCGTTTGGCCAGCGTTCGACGCGACTGTGATGATCCGCTGACCCACAAAATAGAAGCCGCGAAGGAAGGGTCCGGTGCGGAGATGGCCGGGGCGGCAAAGGTCCACGAGAAACTGAACGAGAGGCTTGCTGAGCTTTCCGAACTCGCGAGGAAATTCGTAAACGCCGGCCTGGCGGTCGCTGTTGCGCTCCCGGCTTAAGAGGCCAGGGCGGCATTCCGCCAAAGTGAAAAAGATTGCCTGGAATGCGGCAGTGAGGCGCTTGGTTTCCTGTTCGGCATAAACACCTGAGCTCGTAGAGCCAACGAGGGGCAAGGTGCAGCCAAGGACCTGCGAAGTTTCTTCGTTGTTGAAAGTGCCGGCAAACTCTTCGAAGTATGGGATGCGATCCGAGCGGTTGAAGAGCACATAAACGGGAAGACTGACGCCCATGTGATAGGAGAGTTCTTCGAGGCGAGCACGAATCTTGCGGGCTTGCGCGACTATTTTGTCCAGCGCGGCTTCGCGGACAAGTTTTTCGCAATCCACGCAGACGATGGCAGCGCGCGGCGCCAATGTTGCGCCGCCGAAAATCGAGCGGAAACGGCTGGGCACGAAATGCTTGACGAGACGAATCCAGGAGCCGGCGTCGTCCAGCAGAGGACCGCCGGCTTCCACAAAAACAGTTTTTCGCGCAAACCAAAGATTCGCAACGCGGGTGGGGACGATGGTGCTTTCCTGATAGACCTGTCCTGCCAGAAGTTCTGCGTCTAAGCCGCTCTGGTCCATCGCGCTGGTTTTGCCCGCGCCAGTTTCTCCGAGTAGGAAGACAGTTGGGAGCGACGAAAGTTGAGCGCCAGCTGCCAGTCGAGCAGCTGCCACTTTTCCGGCGGCATCACGGACCAAAATGTCCACGTCTTGAGAAGCACCCGCACCCCCCGAAGCGCCGATCGCAGCGCTAGCAAAAGCGGGCGCGGCCGGGGCGTGGGGCAGTTCAGCTGCGGGCAGGGAAGGCCGCGAGGAGCGCGCCCAGAGAAGCAAGCCAATGATCGCAATCACACCCAGCAAGAGAATGCCGGCGCGCAGCACGAGAGCGTTGGTGCCAACGACATGGAAAATTGGCCCAACGAACCATGTCAGCATCAAGACAACGATGGCTGCCGCTCCGGCCGCAAGATGTTCCCAGTGAAATCGCATCTACACTCCCTACGGGTGGGTTAGAGGTGCTATTGCGTGAATGTCCGAAACACCAGCAAGCGTTCGCATCTTGAAAACCAGAAAGAACAGAATCCCCAGAACCACGCATCCCATCGCTACAAACGCCAGACGCCGAACCCAGGGATCGCGCTTCGCAACCACGGCTCCGCCTTCGGGAATCGCCCAGGCAGGCGAGAGCCCCACAAGAGGTCCGCGGATTCGGCGGATTTTTTCCAGAGTGGAATCGATGATGGGTCGCGTGGACTCGGGGCCCGAGAGGCCATAGCGCCCCTTGTAGCCCATCAAGAGACACAATGCATAGACTTCGAGCACGTCAGCGGCGTCGTTCGAATCCTGCCGGGACATCAGCTTCTCAAGATTTTCGAAAAATGTTTCGCCTGCGACGTGGTGCCCGAACATTTCTTCTTGCAGCGGCATGCTGTGCCAGGAACTGAAGACTGGATTGCTTGAATTCAGGATGGACTCGTCCAAGTAGGCGACAGCCGCGAGTGTAGCCATACGAATGTCATCCGGAGAGTACGCTTTCTTCACTGCATCTTTTTCCGCGGCGCGCAGTCCGGCCTGGATGTTTGCGCGGAACGCATTGGCATCGGAGACGGCCTGGCGGTTCTGCCGCACGCGCACAATCACCGTCAAAATCTGCTGATAGATATAGGCGAGATTTTCCGTTCGCCGCTTGGTGGATACTTCGCGGGGCTGCAGACTCGTGGCCCCGAACATCGTGGCTCCCACCGGTTCCTCCTAAGATTCCAGAACGACTAGAAGTTCGATTTCCGCGCCCGGCAAATCATCGGGAACATACACGCCGACTTTGCGCGTTTGCACGATGTGTTCCCAGGAATTGCCGGTGCGGCTGATGCCGAAATATTGAAATTCTACTTTTGGCGCGATAGCTGAGGGCGGAATCGGCAAGTGGACAAGGCCAAGACCAGGCAGCGCCGTTTTTACGAGCTCGGGCAGCAAATCTTTCGAGCAGATTTTAATCAGGCGTGGCGTCTTGGCGATAATCTCGGCTTCGCCGGTCTCGGCGCGGACTGCCAGGACCCATCGCGCGCGATCCAGGCAGCGCTGATCCAAAACCTCTCCGTTCCGGAAATTTTTCCCAGCTAAAACCAGAGGAATCTGCACGCAATTCGAAGGCACAACAAGTTCGAGATGCGCGCGAATATGCTGATTCAGCGGGCCGAAACATTTCTCCAAATCATCGTGATTGTAGGCCGGTAGCGATTCCGGATGCGATTCCAGGCCAAAGGTACACAACGCGCCTCCGAGACGCGACATTTCGATGTACAACTGCTCGGGATGGCCTCGCTCGGAGACGCTCAGGTGTCGCAGAACGGAAAGACTTTCGTTGACCGTATGTACAAACCAGAAACTAGCTATCTCTTCCGATGAATAGCCCGCGCGACCCTGCGCAGTGGCTCGCCGCGCGCGCGAAAGCGATGCACTCTTTTCATCGAGGATGTCCACCAAAGTTCGCGCAATCACCAATAATCTTTCGCTCGCGCTAATCTGCAGGCACGGAGGAATAAAACTCGGATCGAAAATAAATCGCCCCGAGCCATCACGCAGAATCCTGGCTACGGGCAGCGTCACGAGTCCTTGCCTGTCCTGTGTTTCCAGCACAAACCGGATATTTTTCCGGCCGATCTGAATCTGTTTTTCGTCGCGCCCGGTATTCTCATCCGGCAAAGTCCGCATCTCCGCCTGGTATCGCACTTCGACTTCTGAAGGTTCGGAGTCGAGCGCGCAATTCGGCCCTTCGGGCCTGCGCTCTGGCACAGCCAAGTACACAAGAAGAGATTCACGAGTAGTAGAAAACAGGCCGTTGATGTTTAGAACCGGAGGCAGAGCATCGGCATCAGGCATTTGAAACGCCATGCCGTCGGGGAAGAGCCCTCTCGCATGAACCAACGACAGCATTCCATTTTGCAGCGCGTCCGCATCGAGTTTGCAGTTAATCACGCCATAGGGCGCGAACCACAAGCTGGACGTCGAGAAGTGAACGAGGTCTTCAAAGGATTGGGACTGGACCTGGAAGTGATGGGGGCCCAGGTACATCCCCTCGTGCCACACCACCTTGGAAAGATGCTTCATTGTTCAGTAGATTATGCCGGGCTCATCGCCTAGATGCCACGTTCCATCCCGCGAGAACCAGCTCTCCTATGACGCAGTCCAACAGATGATGCAATACCGTTTGGCCAATCAAGTTTTCCAGGCGAAAGGGAGGCGCCGGCTGCGACTTGCGGTCGATCTCTGGCCAGGAGAAAGACCTGAAAAAGCCGCTAAACCCTTGAAACGAGCCTAACTATGGCGTTCGCGTTGATGGATGTCAAGACATTCACCCCGCACGTGTTGGTATTTGATATTATGCCCGCGCGTCCTTGAGAATCACGCATGCCCCTCTTACAAATGGTTACTTCGGAGCAGTTTGCCGCGATCCGAAAGCATTTATTGGGGTCTAGATTTACAGAAGAAGTCCTCCGAAATTGGCTCGAGCTCAAGCCCGGCAGGGAACTGGACCTGACGGGACTTAGCACACATCCACCCCTGAAACGCGAACTGAGCAGTAGTCTCGACGCTATTATCCGGCTTTTCGTGCTTGGGGAATCCTTGGCAGCTGCGGATGTAGCGCCGCTTTTTCCAGTTGAGGTTTGGCAAGCACTCACTTTGACTGGCTTAATTCTCTCCGATGGCGACGACGCCAGCCACTGTGTAGCTAGCGTAGCGCTCTATCCGATTCGAGACTTATTCATTGCCTCGGATCGATGGACAAAGCCAGATCACTCAATTCGGCAAATGTTTCCGGACATTGTGTATCCAGCGCTGACCAAGGCGGTCAAACAGTTTATCGATTACACCTCCTACGCCCCCTGCGAAGATTTTCTGGAGCTATGCGCGGGTACGGCCCCGGCGGCCTTGCTGGCGGCACGATCAGCCAAAAATGTTTGGGCTACTGATATCGCCGAGCGTTCGGTAGAGTTCGCAAAATTTAATGCGGCGCTCAACGACATTCACAACGTGACGTTTGCTGCTGGCGATCTCTACGAGCCAGTGCAAGGTCGGGCGTTTGATCGCATCGCGGCCCATCCTCCTTACGTGCCTGTTCTCAAGCCCGCGGAAATTTTCTATGGCGGCGGCGAAATTGGGGAGGAAATCACCAAGCGGGTCATTGCGGGGCTTCCAGACAGGCTAAAACCAGGAGGGCGACTATATTGCCGGACGCTGGGAACCGAGCGGCCCGGTCATCCTTTTGAAGAACGCATCCGGGAGTGGTTGGGAGAAAAGCATCTGGGCTTTGATGTTGCTCTATTCACGATCCAAACGCTGGAACCGCGCCAATTTTCCCTTTATGAAACCGTTAGCAAGAGCGGCGGCAAAGAACAATTCGCGGAATGGCAAAGGCTGTTTGAAAAGAATGAAGTGCAAGGGCTCGTCGTTGGGATTGTGGTGATCCAACGGCTCGCTGAGAAGAGGCCTATTTTTACCATTCGGCGGGATCTTGGCGCTTCCACACCCGCCGCCGCACTCGAATGGGCTATGCAATGGGAAACGGAGATTCGCGGGGAGGGCGCTGAGCAAAGACTCGTCCATGCCAAGCTTTTGGCTACTACCGGAACTGAAATCACCGTACGGCACGTCTTGCGCAATGGCGAGATCTCTCCAGAAAGCATTACGCTATCGACCAAACAACCGTTTGCGACTGAACTCCGAGTGCAGCCTTGGATGACGCTTCTATTGCCACGATGCGACGGCAAGACGACCGTTGCGGAATTACTGGAAATCGCCAAACAAAACGAGTGGATTGCTCCCGAGACGCCCATTGAAGAGTTTTGCCGCCTGCTGGCGACTTTGATCAGCGGAGGATTTCTTCAAACGGAAGAGCTTAGATTGCCTGCGGCAGCAGGATAAGAAGTTCGAGCTGCGGCTCGGGGATGTCGCTCGGCACGAAAGCCGCCAAGCTGCGGCCTTTCGCCACGGTTTCCCAAGCCATCCCAGACTGATTCAAGCTGAAGTATTGATAGTTGAGCTTTACGGGAATCGACGCCGGCGGCCTTACGGCATGCGTAAGTTGCATGCCCGGAAGAGCCTGCCGTACCAACTGTTCGATTTGCGCCGCCGAGCAAACTTTTATCATTTGCGGCGCTTTCTTGATCAAATCGCCTTGGTTCATGGTGGTGCTAACCGCCAGATAAAATTTCGTTCCCGCCAGATAACGGTCGTCATCTATATTCGTGGAATAGATCGATGCTTTCACGAGTTTCAACGGAAGCGCGACGAAATTGCTCGGGACCACCGTTTCCAGAAGCTCACGAAGTTTTTCATCCAAATCTGTAAAGCAGGCGCCGAGATTTTCGTGATCGTAGAGGGGCAAATCTCTCGGCTGAATTTTCAGCGAAAAGGTGCTCAGGGCTCCCGCGAGCGAGGTAAGCAAGCGGAACAAAACGTCGGGATGACCGTGCCGCACGTCGTGAATATGGCGCAAGGCAGGGAAGTGTCCATTGACGGTGTAGAGTAGCCAGAAACTCGCGATGTCCGCCGCCGTGAAATCCGCGAGTCCCGCGCTGCGCTGGCGCCTGCCGCCCGCAAGGATGCTGCTTTTTGCGGCAAGAATCTCGATTAGTCGCCGCGCGATTCCCATCAAGTAATCGTTCGCCGCGATATCCAGCAGGGGAGGAATGTACTGCGGGTCCAGCCGAAAGGTGCCCGCGCCGGTCCGCTGAACGCGCGCGATTTGCAAGGAATTGCAGCCTTCGCGCGATTCTCCCTCGACGAGGAATCTCAAGTTCTTTCTCGCAATTTGTACTGGTTTTTCAGTTAGGCCGGAATTCTCGTCCTTCAGATTTACGATCTCAGAGAGATATCTGACATCGGCATTTTTCTGGGCGATCGAAACGTTTAGGCCGTGCGATCTGTACTCTGGAATGGCGAGGTAGATATCCAGGGTGGTCTGCTCTGCCTCAAAAAAGACCCCAAGAGGTTTCGGCGCCGGGGCGGCGTCGGATTCTGGAATCTCAAAGGGGAGGCCGTCCGCAAAAAGACCGGAAGCACGAGTTAGAGCGAAATTGCCCTCGGTCAAGGCCTCCTGATTGATTTGCAGGTCGAGGAATCCCCAGGGGCGGAAGTTCAGCCCTTCCAGGCGAAATTGTAGGCAGCTCTCGACATAGCGGTCGCGCGTCTGTAAGTGTTGCGGCGTGAGGAAGGTGCCTTTGGACCAGATGACAGGTTGGAGCTGGCGCATGGCTTGCGGCTAAAGCTAGCAGGTGAAGTGCGTGAAAGTCAAAAGAGATTGCATGGGAATTCCGGCGGTCGGATGCATCGACGCCCCTTGGCGGGGACAATTCTCTGAACTCTTACGAATGCCGGACTTTATCAGGTGAATTGTGGCCTCCAAAGGGCACCGGCAACTTTTCAATCGTATATCTCCTTCTATGCTTCAATCACCGCCTTTTTCCCGAAGTTGCCAGTTCACCTGCAATCTATCCGTAGTTCACCAGCGGTGCATTGTTCTCGCCGGCTGGATGCCCGATACTTCGCAGCATGTTGAAGCCGTGGAGAGCAACTGTGGACCGCGGTAATGCATGCCAAGGTAGTTCCAAGTGGATCGCGATTCTCGATTTGAGATTCGCAGGCAGCGGGTTGCAGGGTGGTTCTAGGACTAGAGAACCAATTGACGGACGGCGGAAATCGTGATAAACCGTGCCGATGCAATCAGGTAACCTGCCTTGGAGAAACGATACTCGCTCTCAAACCACTACCCACACTGAGAGGGAGATTTAAGGGGAATACATGGCAAAAGAAAGCGTCCACAAGAAGCTGGAGCGGGTCCGTCCGCCTAGAGTGCATGTCACCTATGATGTTGAGGTTGGCGATGCTATCGAGGTGAAAGAACTGCCATTTGTCATGGGCATTTTGGCCGACCTTAGTGGCCAACCCACCGAAGCGCTGCCGAAGTTGAAGGACCGCCGCTTCGTGGAGATCAACCCAGACAACTTTGACAGCGTTCTTGAGAGCTTTAAACCGCATCTCTCGCTGGAAGTTGACAACAAACTCAGCGACGAAGCGGACGCCGGTAAGCTCAAGGTAGACATAGACTTCAAGAGCTTGGATGATTTTGACCCCGCTAGCGTGGCAAAGAACGTCAAGCCGCTTCGCGAGCTGCTGGAGCTCCGCCAAAAGCTTGGCGACCTCCGCGGCGCGCTCCAGGGCAACGACAAGCTCGACGACCTTTTGATGGAAGCGGTGGGCAATACGCAAAAAGCCGACCAATTGAAGAAGGAATTAGCGAAGGACAAGCCCGCGGGAGGCTCAGATGAGTAAGCCGGAGAAGGCAGCCGCGCAATCGGCGGAAGCTAAAACGACTGAATCGAGCCTGTTGGATCAAATAGTCGAACAAGGGCGGTTTGGACGCGAACAAGTCGCGCGCGATCGCGGCCGGGATATGGTCAAGGAGTTTGTGGCGCAGGTTCTCGAAGGCGAGATGAAGCTCTCGCGCGACGCCGACGCCACGATCAATGCTCGTGTCGCCCAGATTGATCACCTCATCTCCCTTCAATTGAACGAAATCCTTCATCATCCCGCTTTTCAGAAGCTGGAAGCCAGCTGGCGTGGGATCAAGTACCTCATGGACCAGAGCGAAACCAGCGCGATGCTCAAGTTGCGCGTCCTGAACGTGAGCAAGAAAGAGCTGCTGCGCGACCTTCAGCGTGCTCCCGAATTTGATCAGAGCGTGATGTTCAAGAAGGTTTATGAAGATGAGTTCGGCATTTTCGGCGGCGAGCCTTTTTCAGCGCTCATCGGCGACTACGAATTCAGTAAGCATCCCGAGGACATCGAGCTGCTCGAAAAGGTTTCGCAGGTGGCCGCCGGAGCGCATGCTCCCTTTCTAACGGCTGCATCTCCGGAGCTTCTGAATCTGGATAGCTTCGCTCAACTTGGCGATCCGCGTGATATCGGGAAGATCTTTGATAGCACAGAATATGCCAAGTGGAAGTCTTACCGTGCCAGCGAAGATTCGCGCTATGTAGGTCTGGCCATGCCTCGTGTTCTGATGCGCCTTCCCTATGGCAAGGAAACCAAGCCTATCGACGATTTCAACTTTGAAGAGGGCGTGGACGGTTCCGATCACTCGAAATATCTCTGGGGCAATGCCGCTTACGCCCTGGGCGCGCGGCTCACGCAAGCCTTCGCGAAGTATGGCTGGTGCGCTGCGATTCGCGGTGTGGAAGGCGGCGGGCTCGTCGAAGGGCTCCCTGCGCACACATTTCACACCGATGAAGGCGACGTGGCACTTAAGTGCCCGACCGAAATTGCTATCACGGACCGCCGCGAAAAAGAACTTGCCGATCAGGGGCTAATTCCCCTGGTGCACTGCAAGGGAACCGATTACGCCGCGTTCTTTAGCGTGCAATCCTGCAACAAGGCCAAGAAATACGATAAAGCCGCGGCCAACGCCAACGCGCGGCTTTCCACACAGTTGCCTTATATCCTGGCCATCTCCCGATTTGCACACTTCCTGAAAGCCATCATGCGCGACAAGATCGGCAGTTTCATGTCACGCAAGGATTGCGAGCAGTTTCTAAACCGCTGGATCAGCCAGTATGTGGTTTTGGACGACACCGCGAGCCAGGCGGCGAAAGCGCAATATCCGTTGCGTGAAGCCCGCGTCGACGTAGAAGAAGTGGCGGGCAAGCCAGGCGTTTATCGTGCCGTGGCGTTTTTGCGGCCGCACTTTCAGTTGGATGAACTGACGGTCTCCCTGCGGCTTGTAGCTGAATTGCCGAAGTCGGCCCGAGGGTAATTTTTGGTGAGCGAGGTTTCACAGCGCAAGCTCTGAAGTCCACGCTTTCCAGGTTTTGATAGATCAAAAGAGGAAGGAGTAAAAGCCATGGCAACGGATTTTTACTTGAAGCTGGACGGCTGCGAAGGTGAATCCCAAAAGGAAGGCCACACGAAAGAGATCGAGGTAGTGAGCTGGTCCTGGAGTGGACACAATAGTGGAACTTTCGCCGCCGGTTCGGGTGGAGGTTCGGGCAAGTTTTCGTCCACTGATCTATCATTGCAGGCCATGGTCAGCAAAGCCTCGCCGAAACTCATTCAGGCGTGCACCAAGGGCTCGCACATCGACAAGGGCGTTCTGAGCTGCCGCAAGTCTGGCGGTGACACCAAGCCATACGACTTTCTCAAAATTACGCTGGAGCACTGCCTGGTTTCGTCTTACCAGAGCGGTGGATCAGAAGGAAGCGAGGCACTCGTAGATTCATTCTCTCTGAATTTCTCAAAGATCACTTACGAGTATTTCGTGCAGGATGCGTCTAAGGGAACGGTTTCTTCTACCGGCTCCATTAGCTACGATCTTGCGAAAGCACAGGCGGCTTAAACCCCGCAGTTGCCATCGATTGACTTGGGGCTACGCTCGGCCTTCGCGATGAGGGCCGAGCATCCTCTTCTTGGCCCTGCCTTGCGCTCTCATTTCGAGCGCCACACGGACGCTCTATGACCCCACAGCAGCTACTACAAGCGGGAAAGCTTGACGAAGCCATTGCGGCGGTTAGCGCCGAAGTGCGCGATAATCCGCAGGACGTCAAGCGTCGAACGTTCTTATTTGAGCTTCTTTGTTTCTCCGGGGATTTCTCTCGCGCTGAAAAGCACTTGGATCTCGCTGCGCAAGGCAGCCAGTCCGCCGAGATGGGCGCGCTCCTTTATCATGCGGCGCTGCACGCCGAGAGAACGCGTCACGAGATGTTCGGCAAGAAGGAGTATCCTTCGCCTCATAAAGCCGCCTCGGGCGAGTTGTCCATCAAAGTGAACGGAAAGTTGTATCACTCCCTTGTCGATGCTGATCCACGCATTGGAGCGAACCTGGAAGTGTTCGCTGCGGGGGCTTATATGTGGATTCCTTTTGCCCTGCTTACTTCAATCGACATCGATCCTCCTAAGCGGCTCCGCGATCTTCTCTGGCTTCCCGCGAAAGTACGAACTTCGGATAAATACGCGGAGAGGGAACTCGGCGAGGTCCTTCTTCCGGTTTTGACGCCGTTTGCAGCGCAGCATCCCGATACGGCGGTACGCTTGGGCCGGGCGACGCTCTGGGAAGAAAGTTCCGAAGGCGAAGTTTATCCCGTAGGCCAAAAAATGTTGCTTGCCGACGATGAGGAGTGGCCGCTTCTGGATCTCCGCAGCGTGCAAATCACCATGGCCCAGACGGCCTCTTGACGGCTATGCCTCTGCCCGATGGTCTGCTCAACCCCATTCCTGGCGATAACCCCAGCGGAAAGAGTCTTCGCTACGACCCGGTCTACGATAAAATTCGCGAAGCGCGCCGCGAAGAGGACGTCCTTCCGCAGGGAGACTGGTCCCGCGAAGTAAAGAAGGCAGATTTCCCGTTCGTTATCAAGCTGGCCACTGAGGCGCTTTCCACCAAAACCAAGGATTTGCAGATCGCCGCGTGGCTGACCGAAGCGATTCTGTTCCGCGATCACGTTGCAGGGCTCCGCGAAGGGCTCGACCTCCTCCGCGGCTTTATGGAAACGTTCTGGGATACGCTCTATCCAGAAATTGAGGACGATGATTTGGAGTTTCGCTCCGCACCGCTTTCTTGGGTCGGTTCCAAGCTTGATGTCGCAGTGCGCCGGCTTCCTCTTACCAAGAACAAGCTGGATTTTTTCAAATTTCAGGAATCGCGCCGGGTTGGTTATGAAGCGGACGCAGCGGCTAGCGATGTGAAAGCGGCCGAGCGAGCCACCGCCATCGAAGAAAAAAAATGCACCGGGGAAGAATTCGATGAGGCGGTTCGCGCGACGGGAGACGCCTTCTACGAAAAGCTGGCCGCCAATCTCGTCGCCGCTCTCGAATCGGTGCTGTCGCTCGAAACCTTGAGCGATGAGAAGTTCGGCCGGGAAGCTCCCAACTTCGCTAACCTCCGTACCGCACTCGAGGATTTGCAGGACGTAGTGAAGCACTATCATCAGCCTGTTGCCCCGGAAGTTGAAGCGGAGGCGGCGGAAACAGCGCCCGAAGAGGTTGTCGAGGAATCCGTCGCTACGGCTGCTGGTTCAGCTGCGCCCGTGCCCAAAAAACGATCTGTAACGGCCGAGCCTGCTGATCGCGACGATGCGATGCAGCGCCTGACGATCGTGGCTCACTTTTTGCGACATGAGAATCCGCAGAATCCTGTTCCTTATTTGTTGCTTCGAGCGATGCGCTGGGGAGAGCTTCGCGCTGCGGGCACTTCTCTCAATCCCGCGATATTGGAAGCTCCACCCACGGAAAAGCGCACGCTGATCAAGAAAATGTCCATGGATGGGGATTGGGCAGGAGTTCTGGAAAACGCCGAACAGGCCATGAGCCTGCCCTGCGGCATCGGCTGGCTCGATCTGCAGCGCTATGCTGTGCGTGCGTGCGAATCGCTCGGCTCGGATTACGAGCCCGTGGCAGCTGGGATTCGAGCAGAGTTGAAGACGATCCTTGCCGACTATCCTGATCTGTTGACCTCTTCGCTCATGGATGACACGCCCGCCGCCAACGCCGAAACGCAAACCTGGCTCAGAGAAAATATTTTGCCGCCACCTCCACCGCCTCCAGCTCCAGAGGTTCCCAGCGAACCGGAATTTGTAGCCGCGGTCGTGCCTGCCAGCCCGCAATCCGATGCTGGCAATGGTGAAAAAGCTCCCGACGTCATCGAATTAGCAATGAAAGCCGCGCGCGCGGGCAAGGTGCAGGAAGCTATCGGCATGTTGACGCGCGAAATGAACAACGAACGCACCGGCCGCGGTCGGTTCCAGAGGCACATTCAACTCGCGAACATTTTTCTTTCGACCAAGCATGAGGCCATCGCTTATCCCATTCTCGTCGAACTCGCGGAAGAAATTGAACGCCGCAAACTCGAGGAATGGGAAGACGCGGCCGTTGTCGCGCAGCCGCTGGCATTGCTCTATCGATGCGCCGAAAAACTGGGCCGCGACGATGCCGAAAAACAAAAAATTTATCAGAAGCTTTGCCGGCTCGATCCCGGACAAGCGCTGGCTCTGAGGTAGCCGATGCAGGACCAAGACTCAAACGCGCCCATGCGATTGCCGCTCCTGGACCGCCTCCTGGACGATGAGCCCAAGGTCAAGTCCGAAGCTCCCCTGACGCGCAGTGCATCTCTGGCCAGGCTCAAGATCGCAGTCCGGCGCGACCTCGAAAACCTCCTGAACACGCGCCGCACCCCCGATATTATTCCGGAGGGTTCGGTCGAGATTCTCCGTTCCGTCTATTACTACGGGATTCCCGACATCACCTCCATGCCCGCCAATTTTCTGTACGAACAAAACAAATTGCTCCAGTCGATCGAGACGGCTGTGAAAACATTTGAAGGGAGGCTCGATGGCGTCAGAGTGTCTCTCGTTCCCGCAGTCGGTGTGTCGCGCGTCCTCCGTTTTGCGATTGACGGAATGCTTCGCATCGATCCGCTTCCCGAGCACGTCGTCTACGACGCATCCATCGAACTAACCAGCCTCGAGGTTCAGATTTCCGGAGATGACCGTGCGTGACGAGCTGCTCGAATATTACGAGCGCGAATTAACCTATCTGCGACAAATGGGCGCGGAATTTTCGGAGAAATATCCGAAGGTCGCTTCGCGTTTGCTTCTCGAGCCCAACCGTTGCGAAGATCCTCACGTCGAACGCCTTATCGAGTCCTTCGCCTTTTTGGCTGCGCGCGTTCATCTGAAAATCGACGATGAATTTCCGGAAATCACGGAAGCTTTGCTCAGTGTTCTCTACCCGCATTATATTCGTCCCATCCCGTCGTCCACCATCGTGCAATTTCACCTCGACCCGGAGCAGGGAAAACTTACCACCGGCCTCCCCATCCCGCGCGGTTCGATGCTTTACTCTCAGCCTGTTGATGGCTATCCCTGTAAGTTCAAAACTTGCTTTGACACGACTCTCTGGCCGTTAAAAATGGCTGCCGCGCAGTGGGTGACGCCTGACCGCCTGCGTCCCGCCGTCAAATCTCAGGACGCCGTAGCCGCACTGCGCCTCGAGCTCGAATGCTTTCCCGATGTGACTTTCGATAAATTGGAACTGAGTTCGCTCCGCTTCTACCTCAACGGCGAGAGCACGCTCATTCACACTCTCTACGAATTGCTCTGCAATAACTGCACGCAAATCCTGATTCGCGACCGTGCGCCGAACACGCGAAAGCATCCCATCGTTCTAGCGGGCACCCAACTTCAGCCCGCGGGCTTCACCGATGCTGAAGCTCTCTTGCCTTACCCGCGCCGGGCGTTTTCCGGCTACCGGCTTCTCCAGGAATATTTTCATTTCCCCGAAAAGTTTTTCTTTGTCGATCTAAAAGGCCTAGAAGAACTCCGCACCTCGGGTTTTGGACCGCGCATCGAGGTTGTCTTTCTCATTTCGCGATTCGAGCGCAGCGAGCGCCAGCAAACCCTCGAACTCAACGTTTCCGAAGAAACTCTTCGATTGGGTTGCTCGCCCGCCATCAATCTTTTTCCCCATACCGCCGAACCGATTCGCCTCGATCAAACTCACACCGAGTATTTGATCACTCCAGATGTGCGCCGCCGACGCGCCATGGAAATTTTCTCCATCGAAGAAGTTATCTCTCCAGATCCAGAGACTCACGAAGTCCTGAAATTCGAGCCGTTTTATCGTTTTCGGCACACCACATCTCGCCATCGCGAACGGCCTAAAGGGTTTTGGCATTCCCGCCGACAGGCCTCGACGCGGCGCGATGACGAGGGCACAGACGTCTATCTTTCGTTCTTGGACTTGAGCGGTCGCCCACTTCATCCTGACACGGACTCTGCCACTATCCACTGCACATGTTCGAATCGCGATTTGCCTCACCGCCTCCCGATGGGCAACGAGCGCGGCGATTTTGAACTCGAAGGCATCTCTTCCATCAAACGCATCGTGGCGTTGCGGAAGCCCTCCGCTTCCGTGCGCCCGCCCACCGGGAAAGGGCATGCTCTGGCGCCTTATCTCCCATCTTTCTCTCAACTATCTTTCCATCGTCGAAGAAGGCAGGGAATCCCTGCAGGAAATTCTTCGCCTCTATACTTTTGGAGAATCCGGCTATAACGAACGGCAGGTCGCTGGATTGATGAAATTATCCAGCTCGCGCCATTTCGCCCGCGTCATCTCGGAAAATGGCATCGGCTTTGTTCGTGGCCATCGCGTCGAGATGGAATTCGACGAAGAACAATTCGTCGGCGGAGGAGTCTTTCTCTTCGCCAGCGTTCTCGAATATTTTCTGGGGCAATACGCTTCGCTGAACAGTTTCAGCCAGCTCGTCGTCCGCACCCAGCAAAGAAAGGAGGTTCTGCGCCAATGGCCACCGAGGGCGGGGGAAGTGATTCTCCTGTAGATTTTTCGGAAGTGGAGGAGCTGCTTCGCAGCGCACCTTATCGCTTCGAATTTTTCCAGGCTATTCGCTTGCTTGAGCGCATCGCGCCCGATCGCAAGCCTCTCGGCCGTTTTACGAATCCGTCTGATGAAGTGGCTCGCCTCGGAGCACATCCATCGCTCTCGTTTCCTGCCAGCGAAATTCAGTCCATCGATTGGCCCGAGGGGAAAGCGCCCATCTCTTGCCGTGAATTTCATGGGGACCACCGGTCCACAGGGTCCTCTGCCGCATTTCTACACGACTCTCATTCTTTCCCGCCTGCGCTCCGGCGATAAAACGCTGCGCGATTTTCTCGATCTCTTTCATCACCGCATGCTCTCGTTTTTCTATCAGGCCTGGGAAAAATACCGCTTTGCCGTTTCCTATGAACGCGGAGAGCGAGATCGCTTTTCCCATCATCTGCTCGATCTGATCGGTCTCGGCACCGCTGGATTGCAGGAGCGTCTCTGCGGTTCCCGACGATGCTTTTCTTTTTTTTTCTGGCATTCTCGGCCAGCGCCCCCATTCCGCGCACGCTCTCGAGTTTCTCCTTAACGATTATTTCGAAGTCCCTTTTGAAGTGATTCAGCTAGTCGGCGGCTGGTTTCGTTTGGATGACACCACGGAATGCTGCATCGGCGAGCGTTCCACTCCCTCTGAGCAATTGGGGATGGGCGCTGTCGTTGGTGACGAAGTGTGGAACCAGCAGGCTCGCGCGCGTATCCGTATTGGCCCGCTTAATCTCGAAAACTATCTCGATTTTCTTCCCAACGGCACTGCTTACGAGCCACTCCGCGCCCTTTTGCGTTTTTGGACGAATGAGGAGATCGATTTCGAAGTACAGCTTATTCTCAAGCGGGAAGAGGTGCCGCGATGCCAGCTCGGCGGGGAAGGCGATGCCGCTCCGAAACTTGGCTGGGTCACATGGATGAAATCAAAGCCCATGGATCGCCACCCGGAAGAAACCATTTTCAATGTTTAGCGAAGCGAGGTCGTCATGACGGCAAATTTAAAAGGTCTCATCGGAAAGCTCAACGACACTACCCGGAACGCTCTCGAGGCCGCCGCTGGTTTTTGTCTTGCCCGCACACACTATGACATCGAGCTCGAGCATTTTCTTCTCAAGCTTCTCGACACCACCGACAGCGATTTTCCCCGCATCCTCAAGCAATTTGGCGTCGATAAATCCCGCCTCACCGGCGATCTCACGCGCAGTCTCGACAAATTGAAATCCGGAAACGCTCGCACTCCTTCTTTCAGCCCGTCGCTCACGGACATGCTCTCGGAAGCCTGGACCATCGGCTCGATCGATTTCGGCTCCGCGCAAGTTCGCACCGGCTTCTGCATTCTCGCGATCGCTGGCTCCGGCGATCTTTCCCGTCTTATGCGCGAAGTTACCCGCGAGTTTCAAAAAATCAGCGCCGAAACTCTTCATAACGATTTCTGGAATATCGTCGCCGGTTCCCCCGAAGACCAGGAAACCGCACAAGCCGTACCGATCGTGGTTGAAGGATTACCTCAAGGCGCGGCCGGCATTCCCGCAGCCGGCAAACAGCAAAATCTCAATCAGTTCACCATCGATCTCACGGCCAATGCCAAAGCCGGAAAAATCGACGCCGTTCTTGGCCGCGATCACGAAATACGCCAAATCATCGACATCCTCACGCGCCGCCGCCAGAACAATCCCATCCTCACCGGCGAAGCCGGCGTGGGTAAAACCGCCGTGGTCGAGGGCTTCGCCTTGCGCGTCGCGGCGGGCGATGTTCCGCCCGGCTTAAAGAACGTCACCATCCGCTCGCTCGATCTCGCGCTCTTGCAAGCCGGCGCCGGCGTCAAAGGCGAATTCGAAAATCGCCTCAAAGGGCCTAATCGAAGAAGTCAAATCTTCGCCGTCTCCCATCATTCTTTTCATTGACGAAGCTCACACCATGATCGGCGCCGGCGGCCCCGCAGGTCAGGGTGACGCCGCCAACTTCTCAAGCCAGCGTTGGCGCGCGGCGAACTGCGCACGATTGCCGCCACCACCTGGTCCGAATATAAAAAATTCTTCGAAAAAGACGCCGCACTTGCCCGCCGCTTCCAGGTCGTTAAAGTCGAAGAGCCAACGGAAGAGCAATGCATGGTCATGCTGCGCGGCATCGTCGGCTCTCTCGAGAATCATCACAACGTCCGCATCCTCGACGAAGCCGTCCGCGCCGCCACGAAGTTCTCTCATCGCTATATCGCTGGCCGCCAACTCCCGATAAAGCCGTCAGCGTCATGGACACCGCCTGCGCGCGTCTCTCGCTCGGCCAGAACGCCACGCCTCCCCTGATCGAAGACGCCTTGCGCCAGTTGACGGCCTCGAAGTTCAGCAGCGCGTCCTCGAACGCGAAGACCGCCATCGGCGTCGACCACTCCGAGCGCCTCGCCAATATCGCCAAACAAAAAACCGAAGTCGCCGCGCGCCTCAAAACACTCGAAGAGCGCCGCGACAAGAAGTTCTCCCTCGTCCCCGCATTCGCGAGATCCGCACGCAACTCGAAGCGCGCCGCTCGGACATCCTCCCGCTGCCGCTGCCCGCAGGCCATGCCGTCTGCCGCAGGAACTGCCGCCCAGCCCGCCACAGATGCGCGTCGCTCCGCGCCGAACTCGAAAAACTAAACACCGAACTCGAAGCGCTGCAAGGCGAGCGCCGCTCATGCGCGTCTGCGTCGATGCGCAGATCGTCGGCGAAGTCATCTCCGCCTGGACGGGCATCCCCGTCGGCAAGATGCTGCAAGACGAAATCAACACCGTCCTCAATCTCAAAGATCTGATGGCCGTGCGCGTCATCGGCCAGAATCACGCACTCTAAGCCATCGCCCAGCGCATTTCCACGAACCGCGCCAGCATGGACGATCCTGTCAAGCCCGTCGGCGTCTTCATGCTTGTCGGTCCCAGCGGCGTGGGCAAAACCGAAACCGCCCTCGCCCTTGCCGATTTCCTCTACGGCGGCGAGCGCAATATGATCACCATCAACATGTCCGAATTCCAGGAAGCGCACACCGTTTCCACCCTCAAAGGCTCGCCTCCAGGCTACGTCGGCTACGGCGAAGGCGGCGTCCTTACCGAAGCCGTTCGCCGCCGCCCCTATTCCGTCGTCCTTCTCGACGAAGTCGAAAAGGCCCACCCCGACGTTCTCGAACTCTTCTTTCAGGTCTTCGACAAGGGCAGCATGGAAGACGGCGAAGGCCGCGAGATCGACTTCAAGAACACCATTATCATTCTCACTTCCAACGCCTGCACCGACCTGCTTATGAAACTCACCGCCGATCCCGAAACCACCCCCAGCGCCGAAGGCCTCGCCAAAGCCCTCAAGCCCGAACTCAATAAAATTTTCAAGCCCGCTTTCATGGGCCGTCTTGTCACCGTTCCCTATTTCCCGTTGCGCGACGAAGCCATGAAGCAAATCGTCACGCTGAAGCTAGCCAAAATCCAGCGCCGTATCCGCGAAAATCACAAAATCGAGCTAACCTACGACCCAGCCGTAGTCGCCGAAGTCGCCAAGCGCTGC
>CAVUCM010000026.1:0-20688 GCA_963740015.1 uncultured Acidobacteriota bacterium
GTCCGCTCTTCAAAGTAGATTGGCCGGGCGCACCGAAATCGCAATACAGCCCTAAGGGCGCGCAATTTAGCGCCGACTTTACTTACGAGCAGCAGGACGAAGTCCTGGAACGCAGTATTGAACTGGCGAAAGCTTTCCAAACGGATCGAGTGCGGTGCTTCGATTTTTGGCGGCTTGAGGATCAAACACCATATCGTGCTGCCATAAACGAAAAGCTCCTTGCCGCCGCGGGCGCAGCAGGAAAGAAGGGCGTGACGCTAATTCTCGAAAACGAAGCCGCTTGCAACACCGGCACGGCTTCCGAAGCAGCCAAAGTCCTTGCGGAGGTGAAGTCTCCTTCTCTCATGCTGAACTGGGATCCAGGAAACGCGGCGTCACGCGGCGAGATTGCCTACCCGGATGGATATGCGCTTCTGCCGAAGGAACGCATCGGCCACTGCCACTGCAAAGATGTCGCGAAGAAGGCGAACGGCAAAGATTATGATTGGGCGGCGATGGGGCACGGAGTCATTGATTGGACTGGCCAGTTTGCGGCATTGAAGCGCGACGGCTACCACTTTGCAGTCAGTCTGGAAACCCACTGGCGCGGCGCTGGAACCGCCGAAGAATCCACGCGGCAAAGCTGGGCCGGTATGAAAGATGAATTACAAAAGGCTGGGGCGCTTTGAATCGCAATATGAAAAGGAGTCAATCCAATACGATGAAACGCCTCCTCTGCGGGATCGCACTGATGCTCGGCTTTGTGCTTTGTTCACAAGCGCAGACGACTCGCTGGAAAGAAAAGGCCGCGGATGACTGGTACGCACAGCAACCATGGCTTGTCGGGAGCAACTACATTCCGTCCTACGCAATCAACGAACTCGAGATGTGGCAGGCGGATACTTTCGATCCGAAGCGCATCGATATAGAGCTCAGTTGGGCCGAATCGCTGGGTTTGAATACCATGCGCGTTTTTCTGCATGATTTGCTCTGGAAGCAGGACCCTGAGGGATTCAAGAAGCGCATAGATATTTTCCTGAATATCGCGCAGAAACATAAGATCAAGCCGCTGTTTGTGCTCTTTGATTCCTGCTGGGATCCGAATCCGAAGCTCGGCAAACAACATGCGCCGACGCCAGGCGTGCACAATTCTGGTTGGGTGCAAAGTCCAGGAGCTGCCGCGCTCAAGGATCCTGCGCAATATCCGCGGCTTGAGGCTTACGTCAAAGGAGTCGTCGGAGCCTTCGCCAACGACAAACGAATTCTGGGCTGGGATGTGTGGAACGAGCCAGACAACACGAACGACGGAAGCTACGCGAGCGGGGAGCCGACCAATAAAGTCGAACTCGTGCTTGCACTTTTGCCGAGTGTGTACGAATGGGCGCGTTCTGCAGGCGCTACTCAGCCGCTTACTAGCGGAGTCTGGAAAGGGGACTGGTCATCTTCTCAAAAGCTTGGACCGATGGAGAAAATTCAGATCGAGCTTTCGGATGTGACTTCTTTCCACAATTACGATGCGCCGGATGTGTTTGAAAAGCGCGTGGTGTCGCTGCAGCAATATCACCGGCCGATTCTCTGTACGGAATACATGGCGCGGGGAAATGGCAGCACATTTCAGGGCACGCTGCCGATCGCCAAGAAATATCACGTCACCGCCATTAATTGGGGACTGGTCGCAGGCAAGACGCAGACGTATCTGCCATGGGATTCCTGGAAGCATCCGTATACGGATCGCGAACCGGCGGTGTGGTTCCACGAAATTTTCCGCACGAACGGCCAACCTTATAGCCAAGAGGAAGCCAACTTCATCCGCACAATTATCGGGACTGCCGCTGCTGGCAACTGAGCGTCCCGAGCGATCAACTCAAATTGGTCAACTCAAGCTGGGCGAGTTAGCTAAGACTCGCTCTATCGAGTTTGCAGAATATTCTTTGGCCGCGAAGGATTGCAGGGAAGAAATTGGTTCCGGGACGTGGACTCGAACCACGATACTCAGCTTCAAAGGCTGATGTCCTACCGATTAGACGATCCCGGAACCGTGGGAAACAGTTTAGCAGAGGAAAAAGAATGTGCGAAGTCACTGAAATGTGCGCGGTGGGAGAGTTTCTGCTAAATTGGTAAGGTTGCGTCCGTCGCGGGAGAGGTGGCCGAGCGGTTTAAGGCGCACGCTTGGAAAGCGTGTGTAGGTTAATCCCTACCGTGGGTTCGAATCCCACCCTCTCCGCCATTCCCTGATTTCAGAGGGAATATTTCCTGGTAGAAGCAAATGGGTAGCTTTCGCGCGGTCAGCGCGCGAGTCCATTCACGTCTCGAATAGGATTAGATTGTCGCAGGGCAATGTTCACGCATAACCGTGACTCGTTGGTTGCGCGTTCGAGGAAGGAAAGAGAGGGAAGGGCAGGATAATTGAAACACAGAGACACAGAGTGCGCAGAGAAAAACGAGTAAGGTGATTCGACGGAAGGCTAGCGGCGGCGCACGGAGCGGGCGGATTGGCGTTGGTCCAGGGCCTGGTGGAGCATGGTTTTGATTACGGCTTGGCGGCTGATGTTGAGTTCTTTGGCGGCGGCTTCGAGTTCTTCGAGCATGGCGGCGGTGAGTCGACGTTGACGCGTTGGATGGGCTTCATCATTTTTCCGGAGTTGGTGAAGAATCGGGAGATGGATTTGCCGTTGTCGGCTTGGCGGGCGATGGTTTCGGCGGGGATGGGCTTTTTCTTAGAGCGTGCTTTGTTCATAGAGACTACAAATCAAGCGTCGACCTTGCTTCAGCGATCGACATAGATAGATTGCCTAAAGTCTTTCGCCCCGTTATTCGTGCTGCACAGTTTCGCGGCCCATAAAACTCACTGTCATTCAACTCAATGCCAAGTGCTTTGCAATACCGCTCTAGCATCTCTGGAGAAAATCGTTCTTTAATCTGTCGATTCTTGTATTGCTCTGGCTCTTCAAAAGATTGAATCTCGCCCTCGGAAGAGAACTCCCAGCCTCCGACGTCGTTCCAAACGGATAAATAACGAATTCTGTCAAGCCAGTCCGTTTTGTCTGGTCCATAGAGGGCAAAAAGTGTGTGACCCCATTTGCGGATGGCATTCTTTCGATGAGCGTGACTTAGGTCGGGCCCATGGCCCACTTCGAGGCCCCTGCACTTCAGAACGGACGGTAAGTAGGAGACCGGGCTAGCGACGTCGTTGCCCCTCAAACCATTCGCAAAGATCGCGGTTCAGTTGGAACGCGTCTCCACCAATAGGTAACGATCAAGAGGGGTAGTCAGTGGTTCCAGAGTTGAGAGCGCGGTAGCGAGCGGCCCAACGAAGGAATTGAATTCTGTGAACAGGCCAAATTTCTCGTCCAGATTTTTCTGCCACTCGGTAAATGCATCACAAAGTGCCGGGAAAGAGGTTTCGATGAACCCGAATCGAAAGGTGACTGGTGCAAAGTCATTATTCAACAAACTGTGCATTTCGGTTTATTCGCCGTAGGGGACCCAGATGTTTTTGATTTGGGTGGCGTGTTGTAGGAAGAAGCGGCCTTCGGCTTGTTGCGAGTTGAACCAGTCGATTTGGCGGGCTTCGTTGGTGAAGACTTGTTTGAGATTTCCTGTGGAAAGAGCTTTTGCGGTGGCGCAGGTGCGGGCGTCGGCGAGGCACCAGAGGGCGTCTACGTCGTCGTGTTCGGCGAGAGTTTTGAGGAGTTCGTGCGCGCGACCAGTGACGATGTTTACGGTCCCCGCGGGGAGGTCGCTGGATTCGAAGAGTTGGTAGAGGTCGGCGGTGATTAGCGGGTAGAGCTCGCTGGGGATGGCTACTACCGTGTTGCCTACCGCTATGGCTGGCATAACCGTGCTGACGAAACCTAGTAGGGGGGCTTCTTGGGGGCAGAGGATGCCGATGGTGCCTATGGGTTCTTGCATGGCTAGTGTGACGTTGCGGAACGGGGGGTTGTGGATGGTGCCTTCGTATTTGTCGGCCCAGGCGGCGTAGGTGAAGATGCGTTCGATGCTGAGAGGGACTTCTTCGTGCGCCTGAGTTTTGCCGACCACATCTGAGAGGCGGCTCGCGATTTCATCGCGACGCTGGCTTAAATTTTCGGCTAGGTAGTAGAGGACTTGGGCGCGGGTGTGGGCGGTGGATTTGGGCCAGGCGGTGGCTTTGCGGGCGGCTTCTACGGCGTTGCGAATGTCTTTGCGATTGCCTGCGGGGGCTTCGCCTACTAGGCGACCATCGGAGGCGTGGACGGGGATGGTGTAGCCGGAGTCGGGGCGGGCTTGTTTGCCGTTGATGAAGAGTTTTACGGTGCGGTCGATCGGGGGCGTTGAAGAGTCCGCGGCGGATTCGGGGATTTGTTGTGGCGGTTGATCGATCGCTAGCGGACGCGCGTGGAGTTGCGGGGCGTGTTTGAACCAACTCGGCTCTAAATATTCTTGAAGGCCTTCGCGGCCGCCTTCGCGGCCGTAGCCGCTTTCGCGGTAGCCGCCGAAACCGCAGCTGGCGTCGAAAAGGTTGGTGCAGTTAACCCAGACTACGCCGGCTTTGATTTGGGAGGCGACGTGGAGGCTGACGTTGATGCTTTCGCTCCAGACGCTGGCGGCGAGACCGTAGACCGTGTTGTTGGCTAGCTCGACGGCTTCACTCGGCGTGCGGAAGGTCATGGCGGCCAGGACGGGGCCGAAAATTTCTTGTTGAGCAACGATGCTGGTGGGATGAACGTTGCTCAGAAGAGTTGGGGGGAAATAAAGGCCGCGAGAGGGCATGGGAATGTTGGGTTGCCAGCAGGTGGCGCCTTCGGCTACGCCTTGGTCGACTAGGCGCTGAATGCGGTCAAGCTGGACACGAGCGATGATGGCGCCGATGTCGATGGATTTATCGAGAGGGGGGCCGATACGGAGCGTGTTCATGCGATCGCAAATTTTGGCGATGAGCGGTTCGGCGATGCTTTCTTGCATTAAGAGGCGGGAGCCGGCGCAGCAGACTTGGCCTTGGTTGAACCAGATGCCGTCGACGAGGCCTTCGACGGCGGAGTCGAGGTCGGCGTCTTCGAAAATGATAAAGGGGGATTTGCCGCCTAGTTCGAGCGAAAGTTTTTTGTGAGAGGAGGCTGTCGCTTTGCGGATGGCGCGGCCTACTTCGGTGGAGCCGGTGAAGGCAATTTTGTCGACGTCAGGATGGGCGACAAGGGCTTCGCCCGTTGTGCCGTCGCCGGTGACGATGTTGACTACGCCTAGCGGGAGATCGATCTCTTGGCAGATTTCGGCGAAGGCTAGCGCGGTTAGCGGAGTGAATTCGGCGGGCTTTAGGACTACGGTGTTGCCGGTGGCTAGGGCTGGGGCGATTTTCCACGCCAACATTAACAGAGGAAAATTCCAGGGGATGATTTGGCCTACTACGCCGCAGGGTTCTTGACCTGGAAATTCTTGCGTGAGGAGTTGCGCCCAGCCGGCGTGGTGATAGAAGTGGCGCGCTACTAGCGGGATGTCGATGTCGCGGGATTCGCGGATGGGTTTGCCGTTGTCGAGAGTTTCGAGGACGGCCAGGCGGCGGGAGTGTTTTTGGATTTGGCGGGCTAGGGCGTAGAGATATCTCGCGCGAGCGTGGGGAGTGAGGGCTTGCCACGCGGGGAGAGCTGAACGCGCAGCTTTCACGGCCACATCAACGTCTGCGGCGGAACCTTGGGCGATGTCGGCTAGTTTTTCGGTGGCGGAAGGATCTGCGGTGTCGAAATATTTTGCTTCGAGCGGGGCTTGAAACGCGCCGTTGATGAAGTGGCCGAAGCGGCGGTGGTGATGGTCGAGCCAGGCGATCGCTTCGCGCGGGTCTTCGGGGGCGGGGCCGTAGTCCATGGTGACGAATTTTTCTAGGATGCTCATGGGTGTGGGTTGATTGTAATGGAAATTGGGGGATCGCCGGAAGGAGTTTGAGGAGGGTGAAATGGAGGAGAGAAGAGCGAAAAGAAAAAAGAACAAAGAATAAAAAATAACGCAGAGACGCAGAGTACGCAGAGTCAGCGCAGAGGAAGAATAGAAGACAAGAGGAGAAGAAGAGAGGAGAAAGGGGAAGAGAAAAACAGAGAGGAAGAAGCAGGAGAAGGAAGAAAAGAAAAAGACAAGAGGCACGGCGTGCCGTGCCCCTACGGGTGATCGATAGTGCGGGGCGAGAAAGGCGCAGCATGCTGCGCCACTACAGATGATCAATGGCGATTAGGCGATGGGGTGGCGGTGTTCGGCGGAGTAGCGGCCGGTGGTGTGGTGTTCTAGTTGGCGTTCGATGTCGGCTAGCATGCCGCTGGCGCCGAAGCGGAAGAGGTCGGATTTTAGCCAACTGGGGCCTAGTTCGTCCTTCATCAGACTTAGCCATTCTAGAGATTGCTTGGCTGTGCGGATTCCGCCTGCGGGCTTGAAGCCTACGGCGTAGCCGGTTTGGTTGGCGTATTCGCGGATGGCGCGGGTCATTACTACGCCTACTGGAAGAGTCGCGTTTACTGGCTCTTTGCCCGTGGAAGTTTTTATGAAGTCGGCGCCGGCCATCATGGCAACTTGGCTGGCGCGGGCTACGTTGCGGAGGGTGAGAAGGTCGCCGGTGCCGAGAATGACTTTTAGGTGGGCGGGGCCGCAGGCTTGTTTGAAGGCGGCGATTTCGTCGTAGAGGGCTTGCCATTTGGCGGCGAAGACGTGGGCGCGGGTGATGACGACGTCGATTTCGTCGGCGCCGGCTTCTACCGAGCGGCGGATTTCATTGACGCGCTCGGCTAGGGGAGACAGGCCGGCGGGAAAACCTGTCGAAACGGCGGCTACGCGGATGCCGCTTCCTTCGAGGGCGCGGCGAGCGGTTTCTACGAAGACGTGGTAGACGCAGATGGCGGCGACTTTTATTTGGAGCGATTCGATGCCGAGTTTGGCGACGAGTTCCTCTTGAAGCGGGTGGCGGCCTTTGGCGCAGAGGCGGCGGACGCGCTCGTCGGTGTCGTCGCCGCTCAGAGTTGTTAGATCCATGCAGGAGATGGCGCGGAGAAGCCAGGCGGCTTGGTAGTCTTTTTTTACGGTGCGGCGCGTTACTAGGGATTGGGCGCGGCGTTCTACGGCGCTGGTGTTGACGCGAACGTCTTCGACCCAGTCGAGATTTAGAGGGACGCCACGATTGGCTTCGAGAGCGCGGCCGCGGAGATGAGCTAGGGCGGTGTCTGCGGGAGAGAGCGCGGCTTCTAGATTGCGATTACCGATTTGGTGGGCGCTGCGAGGTCCGCTGTTGATGGTGGACATGTTCGAATCTCTTTGGAGTTTGGGGAGGAGCGTCGGCCCCAAGATAAATCTTATCACTTTGTGCGGCTGCGTGTTACAGACGCGTGCTGTGGATCTGCCATTCGCGTTCGAAATCGGCGCGATTGCAGAAGGATTTCTGGGTGCCGACTTTTGTTGTGCTGAGGGCGGCGTAGAGATTTGCGCGGGTTAGGGCTTCTTTTTCTTGCATACCTTCGCCCAGGAAGACGGCGAAGCTGCCGATGAAGGCGTCGCCTGCGCCGGTGGTGTCGAGGGCATCGACTTTGAAGGCGGGAATGAGTTCGGTGCCTTCGGGGCCGGCGAGAAGGGCGCCGCGTTCGCCGAGAGTGAGAACGACGCGCTTCATGCCCTGGCGCAGGAGGAAATTGGCGCACTTGGTGGCGTCTTCGAGAGAGTGGACGGGCATGCCGGTGATCAGTTCGGCTTCGGTTTCGTTGGGGATGAAATAATCGGCGCCGGACAGCTGCTTAAAATCGACTTGTTGGGCGGGCGCGGGATTTACGATGCAGCGGATGCCTTCGGATTCGGCGAAGCGGACAGTGTGATAAACGGTGCGGAGAGGAATTTCGAATTGCATGACGATGGTGTCGGCTTTGCGGAGGAGGGGAGCGGCGGCATCGACGTCTTCGGGTGAGAGAGTGTCGTTTGCACCTTTGACGACGATGATGCGATTTTGGCCGCCGGGCTCGACGAAGATGGGCGCGACGCCGCTGGAGACGCCTTCGGCGATTCGGACGTGGCTGGCGTCGATGCCCTGTGATTGAAAATTTTTGATGGTGGCGGGGCCGAAGAGGTCGCTGCCGACTTTGGCGATCATGGCGACGTTCGCGCCGCAGAGGTGGGCGGCAACGGCTTGGTTGGCGCCTTTGCCGCCGAAGCCGAGGTCGAATTTTTTGCCGAAGATGGTTTCGCCGGGGCGAGGGAAGACGTCGTTGAACGTGGTGAGGTCGACGTTGGCGCTGCCTACTACGGCGATGAAGGATTGTTTGGACATAGGGCGGATTATAGCTGTGACGCGGCTCCGTGGGGAGTGTTTGCTTGAAGTGGAAGGTGGGTTTTAACACAGAGGTCGCGGAGGGCACAGAGAAGAGAACAGAAGAAGAGTAGGGACGGAGACGAGTTGCGGACATGGGGCGCAGCATGCTGCGCCACTACAAGTGGAGGCGGAAATGCGGCTTGACAGGGTGGGTGGCGACGCATATAAGCACGAACGAGCGAAAGACGAAACGAGGATGTTTGAACCGTCGACGCAGGGAAAATACGCGATCTTGGAGCTGCTAGAGCATGTACACGCCGCATAGTTTGGAAATTGCGCTTTTGATGATGATTACGACGGCTATTTGTTGGGGCTCGTGGGCGAATACGTTTAAGGGAGTGAAGAATTACAGGTTCGAACTTTTTTATTGGGATTACGCGGTGGGTATTTTTCTGATTTCGGTTGTGCTGGCGTTCACGATGGGCAGCACTTCGAATGATGCGTCCAGTTTTCTTAATAATGTGCGGGCGGCGGATGGCTCGAATATTGTTTACACGCTTATCGGCGGAGCGGTTTTTAATTTGGCGAACCTGCTTTTGGTGGCGGCGATTGATATGGCGGGGCTGGCGATTGCTTTTCCTGTTTCGATTGGAATTGCGCTGGTGGTGGGAGTGATAGCCAGCTACTTACAGCAGCCCAAAGGGAATGCGGGTTTGCTTGCGGTGGGAGTGGCTTGCGCCGTTATCGCTGTGATCATGGACGGCAAGGCTTATGGGAGTCTTGCCAGGGTGGCGAGTTCAACGTCGAAGAAAAGCATTACGACTTGCATTGTTTCGGGCGTGCTGATGGGGCTATGGTCGCCGTTTGTTGCGCACGCGATGAGCCATGGGAAAACTTTGGGTCCCTACAGCATCAGCGTTTTTCTAACGCTTGGCGCGCTGCTGTCTTGCTTTATCTGGAATATTTATTTTATGAAGAAGCCGTTGGTTGGCGAGCCGGTGAAGTTTGGAGAATTCTTTCGCGGGCCGGCGTCGGGGCATGTTCTCGGATTGCTGGGCGGAGCGATCTGGGGAACTGGAACAGTGTTCAATCTCGTGGCGGCGAACTTTACGGGAGTCGCCATTTCGTATGCGATTGGCCAATCGGCGCCGATGGTTGCCGCGCTATGGGGAGTGCTGGCCTGGAAGGAATTCCAGGGAGCGAAGCCGCAGGCGAAAACTTATCTAGCGCTGATGTTCCTCTTCTACTTACTGGCTATCTTGCTTGTGGCGAAAGCCAATACAGCAACCTGACAATTTCTTGCCAAACCCTAGTAAGATTACCTGGATTGACGATCATGCTGACCCAAGCCCAGTGTGAAAAAGCTGTGACAATTTCGGAACCAATGGGGCGTCTCCCACGGAGCTCAGAGGTTGTGGCGGCGTCGAGAACTCAGGTCCGGCTGTGGATGTTGAAGTTCGAGCGCCGAGATCGGGCCTTCTACCTATCCTCCCAAATAGGAAGTTTCCGCCTTGTTTTCAATGGTTTGCGGAATCAAGCAGCCGAAAAATGGAAGCCATTTGGCACCACCCGCAAGTACCTGCAAAATAGGGCATTCGTACTCTTACGAGATGGGCGGTTTGGCCCTAGTTTTGTTACCATCATGCCGACAGGGGTGTGGGTGTGCAGCTTCTAGGCAAATACGAGATCATCGCCGAGATCGGCCGCGGAGCCATGGGCGCGGTCTACAAAGCCCGTGATCCGCTGATTGACCGTTTAGTTGCCCTAAAGACCATCACTGGCGGCCCCAGCGCACAAACGAATCTTCTGGACCGTTTTTATCAGGAAGCACGTTCCGCGGGCGCTCTTCAACATCCGAACATTGTCACGATTTACGAATTGGGCCACGAGAAAAATACCCCGTTCATTGCGATGGAGTATCTCGAAGGCGACAGCCTTGATCGAATCATCGAGCAGCGGCCCGTACTTCCTTTGTCCGTAAAGCTTGGATACATCGTGCGCGTGTGCGACGCGCTTGCGTATGCCCACCAGCACAATGTGGTGCACCGCGACGTGAAGCCGGCGAACATCATGGTCACCAAGGAAGGCGTGGTGAAGGTGGTGGATTTCGGCATCGCGCGGCTGACGGACATGTCGATGACGCAGCCGAACATGATGATCGGCTCGCGCGCGTACATGTCGCCGCAATTGTATAAAGGCGAAAGAGCTGATGCGCGGTCGGATATCTGGGCAGTGGGCGTCTCGCTCTATGAGCTGCTCGGGTATAAACGGCCATTTACTGGCGACAGCGAAGCCGAGCTGATGTTCCACATCATTTATGAGAAGCCCGAAGATCTTCAGAGCCTTTCGCCGGAGTGCACCGAAGAACTCGCGCTTATCGTTAGCAAGATGCTGGAGAAGAAGAGCGAGGATCGCTACCAGTCCATGGATGATTTACTCCATGCGATCGAACCCATCTGGAAAGCCGCGCAACAAGCGACCGTCTCGGGATTGCTGGCGGATTGCCAAGAGCTGGTGGTGGCGAAGGATTTGCAGCGCGCCCATGCTCTTCTCCGCAAGGCTCTGCACATCGATGTAGGGAACTCCCAAGCGAAGAGCATGCTGGAGAAAGTTTCCGTGGAGCTTCGCCGGTCGGAGATTCAGCCGAGGCTGCAGGAACACTTGAGCCGCGGCGAAGGGTATTTGAAAGCGGGCCAGCTCCGCGAGGCTAAAGCGGAGGCGCAAGCGGCTCTGGGGCTGGATTCGAAACACGAGCCCGCGCAGAAACTGCTGGCGGAAGTGGATGCGGCCGCGGCGAAAGTCCAGCAGTTAGAGCAGAAACTGAAGTTGACGAAGCAGCGATTGGCCGAAGGAGCGCTGACCGAGGCTGCTGCAGCCTTGGGACAAGCCGTGGAGCTGGACGACGCCAACCTCCAGGTACACGAGCTCAAGAAACAGATCGAAGAAGAGCGGGGCCGACGGGAAAAGCGCAAGAAGTTGGGTGAAATCCTGCACCGAGCGCGAACGCTTTGGACCGAGCTTAATTACGACGAGTGCCTTTCTGTTATAGCGACGGCGCTGCAGGAATTTCCGAATGATCCGGAACTGAAAAAACTGCAGGAATCAGCCAAGACGGACCAGGCGGAACTGCAGAAACAGCGGCAGATGGCAGAAGTCCGCAGGTTGCTGGGGCAACAGAATTTTGCGGATGCGCGAAAAATACTGGACGTTTTGGTCTCAGAACATCCGCAGGACACGGCCGTAAAGAATCTGCAAAACCTGTCCTTGCAGGAAGAACAGGAACAGAAACGGCAAAAGCGCCTGGAGTCCGAGATAACCGCCTTGCGCGGCTTGCTGGGAGCAGGGAAGGTTAAGCAAGTATTGGCCAAGGGCGAACCGCTTTTGCAGGAGTTTCCGCAAGAGTACGAACTAAAGGAATTGGTGAATTACGCGCGCGGTGAAGTGGCGCAGCAGGAACAGAAGCGGAAAGAAGAAGAACGGGAAAAGCAGATCCAGGGCTTTCTGATGTGCGAACGCTACGGCGAGGCTTTGGACACAGCGCGTCTGGCGATCGAAGAATTTCCAAGACAAGACGCTTTCCGTAAGCTGGCGACCGAAGCGGAAGCGTTGAAGAAAGAACAGGATGACCGCGAGAGAGCCCGCAACGAGATGCAGCGGCGGGTCCGGGAAATTAACAGCAAGATCAATCAAGATAAGATTACGGACGCCATCGATTTGGCTCAACAGACCATGGAGTCCTTGGGCCCCGATCCCAATGTGACACAGCTGCTGCAAGGGGCGGAGGAAAAGAAGAAGAAGAAAGAAGACGTAGAGAAAAAAGTCTCGAACCTGGAATCAATGGTGAATAAAGGCGATCACGTTGGCGCAACGCAGTTGTTCAACGAAGTGATGGCCACGCAGATATTCAACGCGTCCGATCCGCGGATGCAGGAGCTTAAAGGGAAGATTACGAATCTCGTCAGCGGACAACAGCCAGCGGCTACGCAGATGTATTCTGCGGCGAAGACAGTGGTGCAAAAACCTGCGAGTTCGACGAAAAAGGACAAGGCGGCCGCTGCCAAGCCAGCGCCTCCGTCGGGCGATCTGACGCAGGTCAGCGAGTCTGCGCAGAATATTCCCACGACGGGATTTTCCGCTACGCAAGTGATCCGCCCGGGAGCGAAGACGGGACCACAAAAAGATGTTCCGGCGCGCGTGCCTTCCGGTGGCAAAGAAAATGGCGGGCGAATAACAGATGCTCCTGCAGCTGATGCGACCGTAATCGCTGGCCCGGCTGTAAGGCAGTCCGTCGCATCGAGTGGAGCGTCAACAGAGCCCCGCCCGAGCGGAGCCGTTGCCTCAGCCGCTGCGCCCCCAATTGCTCCGGCCAAGCCCAAACCTAGCGGTGACGCAATGGCGCAGATTTTGCCGATCTTGCGGCGCCCGCCAGTGCTGGTAGGCATAGGTGTTGTGGTCGTGCTGCTTCTCGCCGTGGTGCTGTGGCCGCGCAAGTCAAGTGGAGGAGGGGCGTCGGTCAGCGATTTGAAGCTGAAGCAGCAAGCCGAAGAGCTTTGGCAGAGCCGCCAATTCGATCAGTCCGAGCAAGCTTGGCAAGGACTTGCGAAGGTAAAGGGGCCGCTGCAAAACGAGGCCGCGCAACAGGTCAATCAAATCGAACAGAAGCGCACGGATGAACAAAAGCGATTTGACGAGGGCGAGAGTTTACTCAAGGACAAGAAAGACTATGCGGGTGCGCAAGCAGCCTTTCAGGATGTGATTCAGATGAATTTGTGGCACTTCGATGATGCCACGCGGGATTTGGAAGCTGCGAAAACGGGAGTGAGCGCGACTGACGTGCAGAAGCAAGAGCAGGATCATTTCAATCAGGGTGTGACGCTCTATCAGGCGAAGGATTTTGAGAAGGCGCGCAAGGAATTTCGCGCGGTTGTGGAGCTAAATATCGCCGGCTCGACACTTAAACCACAGGCAGAAAATTATCTGGGCAAAATACGCCAGTCGGGGACCGATCAGAAAACCTTCGACACGGCAATGCAGGACATGAAAGAGGAAGACTGGAAGGGAGCGAAGGACCAGTTTCAAGAGGTGATAAACCGCAAGGGAGCGCAGAGCGCCGATGCGAAGAAGCAGCTGCCAGTAATTGATAAGGCGCTGCAAACCATGAGCACCTTCGAAGAAGCCCTGAAGGCGAGTTCCTTCCGCGCGGCTAAAACCCAGGTGGATTCCGCCCAACCATGGCCTAAGACTCACGAAAAACTTCTAAAGGACCTGCGCGCCGCCCAGCAGCAACAGTTCGACCAGATTAAGAACAACGCGCAAGCCGCGGAGAGCAAGAGCGATACCGCCGCAATCCAACGCGCGCAAGATGAGCTGCATGGATTTGAGGGTCGCGCCGAGGATCCTGGCCTGATTGCAAACGCACATGATCTGGACAAGCGCCTTGCGGATGCCTACAGCAAAGCGGCCGAGAAGAACGGCGACAAGGCAGCCTTCGATACTGCGGTGCAACACTTTGAGCAGGCGAAGCAGAAAAAGGACAGCGACTTATTGGCACACGGCGTGATGCAGGAGTTTCAAAAAATAGCGAGCGGCACAGGGATTTATAAAGAGAATGCGTCGATGTACGTTAAGTCGACCATTCCCAACGAAATACAGGCGATGACGCAGTCTTCGGGAAAAGTGCTGCTGCAGGCTATTACATGTGGTCCTGGCCGAGGCGTGGCGGAAGTCCCGTCCGTGGCGGGTTCCGTGACTTGCGCGCAATTGGATGCGAATCCCGGTTTGCAATGGGTTGGGATTCCCATGGTGGACTTCCCCGACGTTGCCAACAAACCTGGGAAGCTGCCGTACTCACTCACTGTGATCGTTACGGTTGATTCGAATGGGAACGTAAAGATCGACAAAGAAGGCGATGCCGACAAGGATTTCCTCAAGAAAGTAAAGGATGCTTCGAAACACTGGAAGACGACCGCACCTAAAGCGGCTGGGAAGCCAGTAAGCGTCCGCTTCCCGCTCACGATTACCTTTCAACGCTAATATCTGCAATATCTGCGCCGTTTGATCACTTGCTCATCGCCGAGCAACTGTAGCTGGAGAGGAAGCCTGCCTGGAAGAAGGGTACGCCTTTAAAGTCCACATCGAAGCGGACTTCGACCGGTTTGTCATTGCTTCGGATAGCTTGCCCAGTCGGGCCGATGAGCGGGCCTTGGATGATGTAGCCATTTCCCGAAGCTTGCCATTTGTAGGCGGAGAAGAAATGAGAGACGGCCCAAAGACCTTGATAGCGTGCAACCTCTAAATCTCCGCCGTTATTCAGGGTCAGCGTGGCTCCCTGCATGGCCGCGCCGGGCCAGATAAATTTTCTCGTCCCACCATTTCCGCTGACAATCCATTCTTGGCCGTCGAAGGCCAGCTTTTCATTCTTGAAGCCACCCGCGTCGGGAAGATGTGCGGTAACGGAGTATTCGAAGCGCGGATCCGTCGCGTTGTTGGGATAGACGGCCAGCTGAATCGCGTAGAGTTCGTTCAAAGTGCGGAGGAAATTGCTTCCGACCGGAGTCGAGGTTCCAAGAGCACGGACATAGGTTGTTCCCTGGGGACTCAAATTGTTTTTTTGCGCTACCAGAAATTGGGAGAGCTTGCCTTTGGTAGGCTGGAAAAAGTCATTGAACTCCGCCAGTGTAATTTCGCGCGTGCTGTGAAGGTTAAAGGGGTAAGCGGTCTGCAATGCTTTATAAGGCGTGCATATCCCTTCGCCCGAGCCGCCAGAAGAAAGCCATATTCGCTGCAAACCCTTTATGGGCTCGTCCAGAAGCGTGCCTACGGTTTGGTCCACATGGCCTTCGGGATCGGTGGTGAGGCCCTGCGCGAGTTGCGCTGACGCGAGATGAGCTTGCGAAACGGTTGGCGCGCAATTTGTTTTCTGAGCGTCTTTTTGTTCGCGCGGAGCATCGGCAACTTGCTGCACGCACTGCTGCAGACTGAGGAGGCCCTTCATGTACGGATCATTGGAGGCCTGATCGTATTTCTTCAGGACTCCGCAACCCGGCGCGACGACCTGTTGCGGCGCCTGGAAGGCCAGCTTAATCGCGGCGGACTGCACATTTGTATTGTCCGCGACGTCGCAGAGGAGAGCGAGGAGCGGCGACGAGTTTGCAGAGAGCTTGGACAGTTTTGAGGCGGCGTCGGGATCGCTGCCATAGGGCAGCACGGCTGTCGCGTTCAAAAAAGCGCGCCACTGCGCAATGAATTCCTTCTCGTACATGGCGCGTAGCTGCGCGCTGAGATCGGCCGAGCTGAGATTCGTGCTGGTCGCCGTTCCCAGAACCCAAGTTTCCCCCGTGATCCCATTGGGGTGCTGGATGGATTGATCCATGATCTTCCAGCCGTCCGCGGTGAAGGCCGCGTCGACGTCCGTTTTGGCGCGCAATACTTCCGAACCCTCCGGATGGGCGGCGGCGAAACGATAGCTCTTTGACTTTTGCCGCGCGTCCGTAAGCATGCTGGTGTAGAGACGCTGGAGGCCGGAGAACTTGTTCAAATAGGTGCGCACCTGGCTGACTAAGGCGGCGTCGTTCGTTTTCGCATACGGATTGTCCACCGTCAGTTCTGAGCTATAAAACGCAAATTGTTGCGCGGCTAGGTCGTTGCGCTCCGGATCGATGTCGCCTAAATCTCGCTTCCAGTCTTTCATCAGGAAGTCCTGCAAAAACTCGCCAGAATTCCGCGGAGATTCAGAAGTTATGAGCAGGTACGATTTCAATGTGTCATAAGCTGCGCCGGAATCGGCCGTTGGTAGAGGATCGCCCTGGTAAGTCCTCAAATCGGCGAGCAGATTGTGTTTTGCATGTTGAAAGAGAACTTGATCGAAAGCATGGAAATAGATCGCGCGTGCGTCTTCGAAGATGTCGTTGCCCGTATATAAGCCCCATCGGAGATGTAAGGGTGCGCCGTTCTGCTTGTAGTCGCGAAGTTGGACGAGAGTCTGCCGGAGGGAGTCGAGTTTCTTCAGAGAATCGAGTGTCGGCTGCTGCGCGCCGAGATTCTGGGTTGTGGCAAGATCCTGAGCGGCACCTCGAACGCTGGATACCATGCGCGCGTTTCCGACAAAGGAAATGAGCGTGATGACGATCCAAATCGCGGCCAGGGCGGCGATGGACGCGAACAGAACGCGGCGGCCCAGGTCCCCGCGGGAGCTCGTGCCGCTGGCCCCGAGGGCAGCGCGATCTTGCAGTAAGACATGGCTGAAGACGTGACTCAGGAAAACACGCTGGACGGACCTGCGCGCTTCGCTCGCGCCTTCGAGGGACGTACCAGTGGACCAAGAGGTCTTGGCAGAGGAATCCTGCGCGTTGATCAGACTTGTTGCGTCGGGATTGAAGCCGCCGGGGGCGCGCTGCGCCGAGCGTTGGCCGAGCATCGTCTGCCCAGCATTCGACGCGACTGTGATGATCCGCTGACCCACAAAATAGAAGCCGCGAAGGAAGGGTCCGGTGCGGAGATGGCCGGGGCGGCAAAGGTCCACGAGAAACTGCACGAGGGGCTTACTGAGCTTTCCGAACTCGCGAGGAAATTCGTAAACGCCGGCCTGGCGGTCGCTGTTGCGCTCCCGGCTTAAGAGGCCAGGGCGGCATTCCGCCAAAGTGAAAAAGATTGCCTGGAATGCGGTAGTGAGGCGCTTGGTTTCCTGTTCGGCATAAACGCCGGAGCTCGTCGATCCAACGAGAGGCAGGGTGCAGCCAAGTACCTGCGAAGTTTCTTCGTTGTTAAAAGTGCCTGCAAACTCTTCGAAATAAGGAATGCGATCCGAGCGGTTGAAGAGAACGTAAACGGGAAGACTGACGCCCATATGGTAGGAAAGTTCCTCGAGCCGGGCACGAACCTTACGGGCTTGCGCGACGATTTTGTCGAGCGCCGCTTCACGAACCAGTTTTTCACAATCCACGCAGACTATGGCAGCGCGCGGCGCCAGGGTTGCGCCGCCGAAAATCGAGCGGAAACGGCTAGGTACGAAATGCTTGACGAGGCGTATCCAGGAACCGGCGTCGTCCAGCAGGGGACCACCGGCTTCCACAAAAACTGTTTTTCGCGCGAACCAAAGATTGGCTATGCGGGTCGGAACGATGGTGCTTTCTTGATACACCTGTCCCGCGAGAAGCTCTGCGTCCAAGCCGCTTTGGTCCATCGCGCTGGTCTTACCCGCGCCGGTTTCTCCGAGCAGAAAGACAGTGGGGAGCGACGAAAGTTGCGCGCCCGCTGCCAGTCGAGCGGCCGCCACTTTGCTGGCCGCATCGCGGACCAAAATGTCTACGTCTTGAGAAGCCCCGGCCCCAGCCGAGGCGCTGACTGCGGCGCTAGCAAAAGCGGGCGCGGCCGGAGCGTGTGGTACTTCAGCTGCGGGCAGGGAAGGCCGCGAGGAGCGCGCCCAGAGAAGCAAGCCAATGATCGCAATCACACCCAGCAAGAGAATGCCGGCGCGCAGCACAAGAGCGTTGGTGCCAACGACATGGAAAATTGGCCCAACGAACCACGTCAGCATCAAGACGACGATGGCTGCCGCTCCGGCCGCAAGATGTTCCCAGTGAAATCGCATCTACACTCCCTACGAGTGGGTTAGAGGTGCTATCGCGTGAATGTCTGAAACACCAGCAAGCATGCGCATCTTGAAAACCAGAAAGAACAGAATCCCCAGAACGACGCATCCTATCGCTACAAACGCTAGACGCCGAACCCAAGGATCGCGCTTCGCAACGACAACTCCGCCTTCAGGAATTGCCCACGCCGGCGAGAGGCCCGCAAGAGGTCCGCGGATACGGCGGATTTTTTCCAGAGTGGAATCGATGATGGGCCGGGTCGCCTCCGGACCAGAGAGACCATAACGCCCCTTGTAGCCCATCAATAGACACAACGCATAGACTTCCAGCACGTCCGCAGCGTCATTTGAATCTTGCCGGGACATCAGCTTCTCAAGATTTTCGAAAAATGTTTCGCCTGCAACGTGGTGCCCGAACATTTCTTCTTGCAGCGGCATGCTGTGCCAGGAACTGAAGACCGGATTGCTTGAGTTCAGGATGGACTCGTCCAAGTAGGCGACAGCCGCGAGTGTAGCCATACGAATGTCGTCGGGAGAGTACGCTTTCTTCACTGCATCTTTTTCCGCTGCGCGCAGCCCGGCCTGGATGTTTGCGCGGAACGCATTGGCGTCGGAGACGGCCTGGCGGTTCTGCCGCACCCGCACGATCACCGTCAAAATCTGCTGGTAGATGTACGCGAGATTTTCCGTCCGCCGCTTGGTGGATACTTCGCGGGGCTGCAGACTCGTGGCCCCGAACATCGTGGCTCCCACCGGTTCCTCCTAAGATTCCAGAACGACTAGAAGCTCGATCTCCGCGCCGGGCAAATCATCGGGAACATACACGCCGACTTTGCGCGTTTGCACGATGTGTTCCCAGGAATTGCCGGTGCGGCTGATGCCGAAATATTGAAATTCTACTTTCGGCGCGATAGCTGAGGGCGGAATCGGCAAGTGGACAAGGCCAAGACCAGGCAGCGCCGTTTTTACCAGCTCTGGCAACAAATCTTTCGAGCAGATTTTTATCAAGCGCGGCGTCTTGGCGATTATCTCGGCCTCGCCGGTCTCGGCGCGTACTGCCAGGACCCATCGCGCGCGATCCAGGCAGCGTTGATCCAAAACCTCGCCATTCCGGAAATTTTTGCCTGCTAAAACCAGAGGAATTTGCACACAGTTTGAAGGCACAACAAGCTCAAGATGCGCGCGAATATGCTGATTCAGCGGTCCGAAACACTTTTCCAGATCGTCGTGATTGTAGGCCGGCAACGATTCCGGATGGGATTCCAACCCAAAGGTGCACAAGGCGCCTCCGAGGCGAGACATTTCGACATACAACTGCTCGGGATGGCCTCGTTCGGACACGCTCAGGTGCCGCAGAACGGAAAGACTCTCGTTGACCGTATGTACAAACCAGAAACTAGCTATCTCTTCCGATGAATAGCCCGCGCGACCCTGCGCAGTGGCTCGCCGCGCGCGAGAAAGCGATGCACTCTTTTCATCGAGGATGTCCACCAAAGTTCGCGCAATCACTAATAATCTTTCACTCGCGCTAATTTGCAGGCACGGAGGAATAAAACTCGGATCGAAAATAAATCGTCCCGAGCCATCGCGTAAAACTCGGGCGACAGGCAGTGTCACTAGTCCCGTGTTGTCCTGGGTTTCCAGAGCAAACCGAATATTTTTCCGGCCAATCTGAATCTGCTTTTCATCGCGGCCGGTATTCTCATCGGGCAAAGTCCGCATCTCCGCCTGGTATCGCACTTCGACTTCTGACGGCTCGGAATCGAGCGCGCAATTCGGCCCTTCAGGCCTGCGCTCTGGCACAGCCAAATACACAAGAAGAGATTCACGAGTAGTAGAAAACAGGCCGTTGATGTTTAGAACCGGAGGCAGAGCATCGGCATCAGGCATTTGAAACGCCATGCCGTCGGGGAAGAGCCCTCTCGCATGAACCACTGAGAGCATTCCATTTTGCAGCGCGTCCGCGTCGAGTTTGCAGTTAATCACGCCATACGGAGCGAACCACAGACTGGACGTCGAGAAGTGAACGAGGTCTTCAAAGGATTGGGACTGGACCTGGAAGTGATGGGGGCCCAGGTACATCCCCTCGTGCCACACCACCTTGGAAAGATGCTTCATTGTTCAGTTGATCATGCCAGACTCGGCGCGGGCATGCTGCGTCTCACCCAGCGCGAACCAGCTCTCCTATGACGCAGTCCAAAAGTTGACGCAATACCGCTCGGCCAATCAAGTTTTCCAGGCGAAACGGAGGCGCCGGCTGCGACTTGCGGTCGATCTCTGGCCAGGAGAAAGACTTGAAAAAGCCGCTAAACCCTTGAAACGAGCCTAACTATGGCGTTCGCATTGATGGATGTCAAGACATTCACCCCGCGTGTGTTGGTATTTGGTATTATGCCCGCGCGTCTTTGAGAATCACGCATGCCTCTCCTACAAATGGTGACTTCGGAGCAGTTTGCCACGATCCGAAGGCATTTATTTGAGTCTCGATTTACTGAAGAAATCCTCCGAAATTGGCTCGAGCTCAAGCCCGGTAGAGAGCTGGACCTCACGGGACTTAGCACCCATCCACCCCTGAAACGCGAACTGAGCAGTAGCCTCGACGCGATTATCCGGCTTTTCGTACTGGGGGAATCTCTCGCCGCCAGCGGAGTCGTGCCTCTGTTCCCAACGGACGTGTGGCAAGCGCTTACCGATGCTGGCTTGCTTTTGTCCGACCCCGAACATGCTGGCAACTGCGTCGCTAGCGCGGCACTTTATCCGATTCGAGATTTATTCATTGTCTCGGATCGATGGACAAAGCCGGATCACTCTCTCCGGCAAATGTTTCCCGACATTGTGTATCCGGCGCTGACCAAGGCGGTCAAACAGTTCA
>CAVUCM010000027.1:0-144295 GCA_963740015.1 uncultured Acidobacteriota bacterium
TGGCCTGCGGAAGGCGCTTCGATTGAATCAGGAAGACGTCCATCATGTGCGCGAGGAACAAGTCGGCTTCCTCATCGGTCGGCGAAGAGACGCGTGATACCGCCGATCCCAGTGCTCAACGACGAAGTACGCGAACAGCGTGTGCGTGTTGCGGGAAACTGAGATTCGATCGTTGCGTGATGACATAGTCGTACGAATCGTAAGGAATGTCCTTTGGCGCGATTACGTTTTACGTGTATTTCGCACGATATCCGCATTGCCCGGCCAGCTTCAGCGCCAGTCGTATGTGTAGTCCGTTTATAACTCGCTAGAATGCGATGTACCAGTCCCACTTCGAGCAGCGTAGTCATCTCCCAGTGCAGTGGCCGGCTGCGGCCAAATCCGAAACAAAGCGTCAGGCGGCGTCTCTCGCCAGCGAATACTCGACCACGGGCCAAGGTGTCCAGCACCTGCTTGACGATCACGACGTTCATGCCTTCTCCACGTTCAGGAATATTTCGCTGCGACAGGATGCGATACTTTACCGCTGCCACCATGGCGTCGTAACTCTCGCCTGGCGCCCTGCGGCGGAGATTGCCCGATTACGGATCCAAAATAGAAGCTCATACCCAATTTTCCAGCTGCCACATCAGTTCGACAGGATGGTAGTGAAATCCCGCGGTGCACCGGCTATAGCCCTCATAGAGAATCACCGGGGCGTCTGGCCGTTCGAGCAGCTTTCGGCCGCCCCGAAACACCTTAAAGTCCGCTCCTTCTACATCCACCTTCATCACATCGACACGCGCAATATTTTCTCGCGCCACAAAATCATCCAGCGTAACCGTCCGCACCAACTCGCACCCGACAACTTCCGCGTCGCTATAGCTGGGTCTTCGAGCGAGTTGAGAGCATCCTTCAACTCTGCATTGACGTACAGAATGGCTTGGCCATTTCGTCGCTTAAAGCCACACGGACGGTGCGCACCATAGTGAGTTCATTTTGCAGAAAAATTTTTTCCAGGATCGCTAAAGTCGATGGACACGGCTCGAACGCGTACGCAGCAGAAAGCCGACCTAGAGTTTTTGTCCAGCGGCCACGCTCAACGGTCCGATATTGGCGCCGACGTCTAAAAACGTCATTCCAGGCTGGAGCACTCGTAAAATGAATTCTAGTTCGGCGTGTTCGAAAGCAGGCCTGACCATGTATGAAACACTATTGTACCTTCCGGGACAATTTGAAACTTGACGCCGCCGGTATTTATTCAATCGCAGCGTTTCTCGTCACGAGATTGCGCGCCTTGAATGCCAGCGCCAGGCCATCCCGATACCACAAAAATAATCTCCCTGAAATACGTTTCCGGATTTTTCGCAGTATTTTTAGTGGAGTTAAAAAGCCATACATTCTTCGCCACTTTGCCAGCGGAGCGCCGACGAACACGGGTAGTTCAATCACCTCATAGGCGCTCCTTTTGAAAAGCGGTTTCGAGGCACGAACATGCCATAGAAAATAGAAACCACACGCCGAGAGGAGCAGAGCCCCGGCTGCGATGGAGGCTTCCAGGCCGGCACGCGCGTCGAGCGACGCCGTGAAACAGCTGCCAGCGACGGCCAGGGCCATATCCCAGCCGCAAAGCCGCAGGTCCGCAGGTCCAATGGCAGCGGGTAGTAGCGCCTGCCAATGCAGTCATCAGACAAATGCTTGCGGCCAGGGCGGCTGGCCAGGAGATTGCCGCTCCCAACGCGCCGAGCCGGGGCACCAGGAAATAGTCAGAACAATGCAGGTCGCCGCGCCTGCGGTTCCCGGACCGGCCACTTCGTCTTGTACTTGAGATAGATGGGAAGGCTGCTCCAATATTCAAGCAAACGGAACACAACCGGCAAGAGCAGCCATGGCAAAAGACTTTGCACTCCCACGTAGGCGCGTCCGGCAAAAATGCGAATCAGGAACGGCCCGAACAAGATGGTCATCGCGGAAAGCAGAGTGCCTACCAGAAGCGCATAGCCCATGATCTTGGTGTAGGTGATCGCCGCGTTCGGACGGTGAGCGATGGGGAACACAGCGCCCGCCCAGGCGTTTCCAAACGGCTGCAGAAAACCCATCGAAAGAATGTTCGTGATTTTGATTCCCACCGTGTAACGGCCCACTTCGGCAAGGCTTTGAAACCGCGCGAGGAAATACCGCCCGGAAGCATCCAGCAACAAAGCCATCAACGCGCTCCAAACGAGTGGGAACCCGTAGCGCAACATGGGACCAAGCAACTCCTTGCGAACACGGAGTTGCATTCGCGGCACGCAAAATACGAGAAGAATGAGCACGCACGCTCCGTCGCCCGCCAGCCAGCAACGCAGGACGCCTAGTACGCCTTCGCCGTGCAGCGCTACAAACCAATACCCGGCTGCCACCAAAACCATCAAACGTGTAATGGCTGACAAAACGTACGCCACAGGCCGTTGTGCTGCTTGCAGGCTGCTGAGGAAGATGCCCTGTATGTTCCGAAACAAAACCAGTGGAACAAAAATCCAGGCCGTTCGACCATTCCCGCCGATCCATTCCCTGCCGAGCGGCCCGCTCATCACCGCTGCGAGGATCGCGCCGCCAATCGCTGCCGCCACCAGTCCTGCGGCTACACTTGATGCGAGAATCTCTCCGCGCCGGGAGACTTCCGTCTCCGCGTACCACCGCAAGTAAGTCGTTCCCAGCCCCATTTGTGTCGTGGTTACGGCAATGAGCAGCGAAATCTCGATCAGCGCATAGGCACCGAAGTCCGAAGGCGTGAGAAAACGCGTGTACATCGGAACCAGGACGAAATTGCCCAAGCCCAGAAGAACTGCCCCCGCTAAATAAATCATGGAATCTTTTGCCAGCGGGTAGAGCGTCGCGAGCAGGGGATGCCCCGCTATCGCTCTTTGCATTCGACCCCTTTGAGAAACATTTGGACCTATCCCCGCTACCGGATTATCCATCCTCGGCAAGCTCACTGGCCTCCTCCTGCGAGCACTGCTGAAATCGTTCGAAGAAGAATGTTCAAGTCCAAGCGCAAGGTCCAGTTTTCGATGTACTCGAGGTCCAGAACCATGTTGGTGTCGAAAGAAGGATCGCGCCGTGCAGTTACCTGCCACAGCCCAGTGACACCGGGTTTCACATCGAGGCGGCGCAGATGTTCGATGGTGTAGCGCTCGAAGTCATCCACAGGGTGTGGCCGCGGCCCCACGAGACTCATCTCCCCGCGCAGTACATTCAAGAGCTGTGGAAGCTCATCTACACTAAATTTTCTCAGCCACCTTCCACAGCGGGTAACACGGGGATCGTTCTCCATCTTGAAAATCGGGCCGTTGCGCTCGTTTATCTCGCGAAGCGTGTTCTTCTGTGTTTCCGCCTCTTCGACCATCGTTCTCAACTTGAAGCAGCGGAATTTTTTTCCTTTTTTCCCTACACGCATCGCCGGATAAAAAACCGGGCCATGCGAATCGCAGCGAATCCAGATGGCAGCGAACGCCAGTATTGGAGCTGTCAGCAAAAGGACCGCCGCGGCCCCAAGCAAATCCATGCCGCGCTTCACCGCCAGACCGAGCGCCGGAATCGGCTCGCCATGCAGCTCGATCACCGGGAACCCACCGATGGTTTCGACCGGAGCGCGCCAGCCCAATCCATCGTAGAGATCCGGCACCACGTTCAAGCTCAAACGCAGGCGCCGCGCCTCAAGGAAAATCTCCTTCACCATTTCGCGGTCCGCAGGAAGCGTTACAAACAATTGATCTGCAAATTGGCCCAATGCGACTTTCCGCAAATCGCGCACCGACCCCAATACGCGTGCATCTCCGTTTGGATGCGGATCCAAAAACCCGCAGACTTGGTAGCCCAGTTGCCTGTTTTCCTCGAGCCACGCCGCCAGCGCCCGCCCCAGTTTTCCTGCTCCCACAATGAGCACCCGCGAAACGCCCTCGCCGCGCTCGGCTCTGCGCAGCACATAATGCCGCTTTGCGTATCGCCAGCCTGCCAGTGCGCTGGCATTCCATGCTCCCGAGCAAACCACCACAAGTCTCGAGATGTCTTTATTCCCCGAAGTAAAAATAAACAGCACCAGGAGCGCCGTAGCGAACCCGACAGCTCTTACAACGCTCGCGCTTTCTTCCCAAGCGCTGCGTTCCCGCGCCGTGTGATACAAATCCTGGCTCATGCAAGCCAGCACTACGAGCCCGGCATAGAGAAGCAAAAAACCTGGATAGCTGGCAGACAATACCTGTTGCAAAAGGTTTGCTCGCGAAAGCTCCGTCCGGGAAAAAGGGTTGGCCCAATCAAACCGCAGCCAGAAAATGCTCGCTCCGCCCGCACAGACCAGCGCAAAATCAATCGCCACATACGCAGCCTGGCGTGCGAGCCCGGAACGGCCGCGAGCGGCCTTAGCACGCCTGGGAAGAAATTTCGCACCCGGCAACCACATCTCCGGCGCACTTTCACGGGCAGGCTCCGCATTCGTCACGGATGGTGCTCGAGTCCGGCGTGTGGCTGTTCCGTTCATGTCTCTTTTATCCGAGGCCGTTTCTTGCTGCACGCGTCAGATCCGCCCCATCGGAAGGTTTCTCTTCTTCCTGGGCACGTTGCGATTTTCTTGCAGAGTTCGCACGATTCCGCGCGCGCGCCAGCATTTGCAAAATCGCGGCCGCCGGAACTGTCCGCAGAGCGTCAGCACGAAGCGTTCCCGCAATTTCCACCACAAATTGTTTTCCAGGATCCTGCGGATCGATTTCGCGCCAGGTCTGCCGAAGTAGAATCCAGGCACACATCGTTAGGAATGAAGACGTGGCGCCCGCAACTGTCAACAGTCCTCGTGGTGGAAACGATTTCTTCGTCGGCACTACCGCTGCGTCCAGCACCTTCACACTGGGCACTTCTTTGGCTTCCTGCACCTTAGCCAGTTCATACTGCTGCGTTAGCAGCTCGTAGACGGTTTCTTGAATTTTTGTCTGGCGGTACAGATCAGCGTACGTTACGCCAAGCAGCGGAAGCTGGCGGATAGCCGGATACAACGAAGCATCCGTTCCTGAAGAGGGTGCCGCGGAAGTTCCGCTCTCTCCGCCCATTTTGCCCAGCTGGGCGCGCAACTCAGTTACCCTCGCTCTAAGAGCGCGTACACGCACGTTCTGGTCGGTATACATCGCTTCCAGGCCATGAAGTTCCGCTTCTGCTGCAATCAACTGTCCTTCCAGCGTCGCCGCGGCTTCCACCATCGCTTTGCTTTGCGCCGGAATGTCGATGGCTGTGTTCTTGCTCGCAAAGATGCTGAATTTTTGCGCGGCGCTGTCGAGGTCCCGCTTGACCGCGCGGAGTCTCTCTTCAAGGAAAATGCGTTCGCGCCGCGCCGAAGATGTGCTTACCTGCTCGACGAGCCGGTCGAGTTCGTCGACATACGCCTGCGCCATCGCCGCCGCAAGACGCGGATCTTGATCCGTCAGCGTCACCGCGATAATTCCGCTTTTGTGGTCTTCCACAATGCGGGTGTGCGCAGCAAGCGCCGCGCGTGCGTCTTCCATCTTTCCCGCGCGATAGATGCGGCGTAGTTCGAATTGATCGATCAGGCGGTCTTGCACCGTGCGGCTTTCCAAAATCCCAACGAACAACGCGCCGGAGTTTTTTACTCCCAGCAAATCGCCGGCAACTCCTCCGAGCCCTCCAGTGCGTCCCGCCAGCGCCGACAACATGGCCATCCCCGAACTCGACTGACCATCCGGAGGCATCAGTTGTGTCGTCGCTTCATACCGGGAAGGAATCAGCAGCGCGAGACCCAAGCTCCCCATCGCGCCGAGTACAAGCGCTCCAAACAACAATTTGCGCGCTTCCCAGAGCAGACGAAGCCGCGCGATGAGTCGCTGGCGCGAGTTGCTTGCTGCGTTACTACCTGCTTCGCTTTCCAACGGTGTAGGCGACGTATTCACGCTTTTGCGGTACCCCCTTCCTTTTTTCCATGGAGTGCATCTATTTGCCGCACCGCGGCTTCACTGGATCGCTACGGCGGCCGCCAATGCTCCGGCTTGCGCGATCTGCGCGATGGCCACCAAATTTTTCCAAACGTTGCTTCCAACCGTTGCTCGCTCCGGAACCATAATCGTGTCGCCGGGGCCAATAATTGAAGACTCCACCCCTCCGGACCACATCCCGCTGCTGCCGCTGGTCACCGAACCGCTTGAGCGAATAATGAAAATGGCTTTTTTGTTGGCCAGCCCAGTGGCGCCGCCTGCACGAGACAGATACCAGGCTGTGTTTTTTCCAGGCGTGTACGTGATGGCGTTCGAGTTGTAAACTTGGCCGACAATCAAAACGAATCCAGGCTGTTTGGGGATTTCGAGTGTATCTCCGGCGCGTAACTCGATGTCGTCCGGAGACCCAGGAAAATCCTTCTGGCCAATCCGGATGTGTACGACCAGCCGTCCGCTAACAGGGGCTCGCCGCAGCCCATCCACAACGCGCTGGCGTTGTTGCACTGCGGCCTGCTGCAGTGCCGCTTCTTCCGAACCGCTGGTGGTTATAGCTGTCTTCACCACCGTCGATTCCTGCTCTAGCCTCTGGATCAGCTCTTGCCTGCTTTGCTCCTGCATCTTGCGCACTTCAATGCGCTCAAACACCGCCGCTGGAGGATAGGCGGACAGCAACAGCCCACCTGCTCGGCGCAGCAGCGAACTCAGCCGTTCGCCAGGCTCGATTCCGTAGACTCCCGGCTTCAGCACTTCGCCGTGAAGAGTTACCGTCGCTCCCATATCTTTCCAGCGTGTCTGTTGAGGCACCGTCAGCACGTCGCCGTCGTTCAATAAAACATTCGCACTCGCGTCGCCGACCAGCGCGCTCGTCAAATCTACTGTTTGCTCCCCCGACGGCCTCGCCGCCACGCCTTCCAAAACCGCGTAATGCACTAAATCGGCGCTTTCCGGATTCGCACTTCGCAAAAAACCGCCAGCGGAACGGACCAAGTCCGACACTCGCATATCGGAAGCCAATGGATAGCGCCCCGGCCGGCCCACTTCTCCTCGTACGTAAACGCTCGGCGGATTCACTTTCTCTGGTTGACGGTGAACGAGTATCCTGTCTCGCGGCTCCATCAATATATTGTTCAGAGGGTCGCCTGCCAGTGCTTCGCGAAGCGAAATGCTGAAGACTTTTGTTGTCCCATCCGTCTGAGCGCGAAAGAGTTGTGCCGATTCCAGCCAACTATCCGGCGTAATACCGCCGGCCTGATAGATGGCGTCGCGCACGTGTTCCTGTCCAGAGGCGCGGTACTGCCCTGCAGCGCGAACTTCTCCCATGACGGAGATTTCTGGCGCAGCCTCGAGATCGTATCGCCCGAAAATGCGCACCGTGTCGAGCGCCTCGAGCTTTGGAGCGTTTTCTGGGTGCTCGAAGGCAGCTGCAAGGTTGAAGCTTTCGACGACTGGCCGGTTATCCGGCTGGGCAATGCGAACAATCTCCGCGTAGCGCTCCGCGGGCTCCGGCAAAAGCTCTTTGTATGAAGACACCAGGTCCGTCAGTTTCATCCCGTCGTGAAACGAATACTTTCCCGGACGCAGTACGTGCCCCTCAAGATAAACACTTGCGCTGTTGTAGGGCGCAATAGGGAAAATATGAATTTCGTCGCCGTCTTGAATGCCGAACTTTTCAAATGCCGCACGCAAAGAATCTTTGTCGCTCGTTTCTCCCACATCCAGGCTCAACATGGTGCGCTTCTCATGTGCTTCCATGCGCTGCACTTCGATGTGCCGCAGCGCAGCAGCGGGCAGGATGCCTCCGGCAAGTTCCAACACCTCGTTCAAATTCTTCTCTTCGTGGAGTTCGTAAACCGCCGGGCGGCGTACCATTCCTTCGACGGTGACGGTCGGCCCTAGCGGTGGCACTCGCAGCGAATCGCCATTCTCAAGACGCTTCAGATCTCCACGAATGCCGTGCAACAAAAGATCGTAGGCATCAACTTGTTCAAGCAGCAGTTTCCCGCGGTAATGCTCGATACCTCGCAACGATCCGCGCGGTGTCACTCCACCGGCCGCAAAAAGCGCATTCAACGGTGTCGAAAGAGAACTGACGTCGTACGCTCCCGGTGCAGCGACCTCTCCGACCACATACACACGTACGCTTCGTAGCCGAAGCAGAGAAACGTCGGCGGAAACGTCGCGAAATTGCGTTCGCAGCACGCGCTGCACCGATTCCTGCACTTCTCCCAGCGATTTTCCGGACACCAGCAACGGTCCGGCCTCCGGCAGGAGCAGCCGTCCTTCGCGATCTACCGTGCGAAACAGTCTTTGCGAGACTCCACCCCACAAATCGATCGACAGACCATCTCCCGGCCCGACCACATAATCCGGTCCGGCAGGGAGATCCATCGGCAACGCGCCAGTGTTTGCGCGGTCGTGCTTGAAAACGTCAAGACCAAAGCGCTCTGAATGCTGGATTGGAGCGGAAGCCTGAACGTACAGGTCATACAAGGAAGGAGCATCCGCATACGGATTTGGCCGGTGCACCATTCGAACGGGCTCGAGTGCCGCGGCTGCAAACTCGGAAGCTGCCCGATTGGAAACCATTCGCTCTCCGTTGCTACGACTCGCGTGCGGACTAGAATAAATTTCTGGCTGCGAAAGTGATGCCGGCGTTGATGGAGCGAACTCGACAGCGGTGCTCGAAACTGAGCCTTCACTCTCCCGCGATCCTCCTCTCGTGCTTGGATTCGTGGAATTGCCCAAGGCGTCGAAGCTTCCTTGCGGCATGGAGGTGAGCAGCGTCTCGCCTGTTTCAGAAGCGGATAAATCAGCGCGAAGTTCTCGCGGTGCTTGCGGCGTGTCCGTCCGCGATGGTGCTGCAGGGTAGCTTTCGTAAGGATTCGGCTGGTCCGCTGGACGAATTGGCTGCTCATCCATCTCCATCGGAGCAGAGGTACGCCTCGATCCCGGCGCAGGAAAATCACAATCGTACGAAAGCTCGGGGCCGCACCCCGCGGTCTGGGTCATAGGAGGAAGCCTGCGCGGTTCAGCGTTGGTCTCCACTGCGTGCGCGATGGCAAACGCGCGGTCTTGCAATACAAGGCTACGCTCGGCTGCAAGTTCGGAATCTGGATTAACCTTTGGCAGCAGATAACCGTACCTTTGTAACAATCGTGTCGCGAGCACCCGTGCTCGCAAGTCTTCGTTCAGTCGCTCAATCACCGCTGCGTCCGTCAGATCTGTCTCATCCAGAAGCTGCCCGGCCGCAGCTGCGTCTCGCGCCACAAGCCGCTTAAACTCCACCATCAACCCGGCATCCCTTTTCAAAAATTCCAGGATCTCCTCGGCTGTGGCGGCCACGTGGTCAAGATTGTCCGTAGCCAAGTCTGGAGAAGCTCGCATAACGCGGCCCGCCGTTTGTTGCGAGGTTTGCTTACCGGTTTCTTGATCCCTCCTCGGTTCGCTAACAACAGCGGATTCTTGCGCGAACGCGTTACCCAGGCCCACAAGGCAGATGCTCAACCCAAAGAAGACACGGGCTAGCCCTGAGCATTTAGTTGGACACCGTCCCCACATGCAGAATGAACTCATTCTCATCAAGATACTTCTCTCCCGGCTCTCGTCGTTTTGCCCCGCATAACTTCCAGAAGCGCTTCTTCGCTCGCTTCCATCGTTGTCGAATGAATCTCCATCGACGCCCAGTAGAAAATTCCAACGTTCGTGTTGGGTGCCACCGCGATAATCCGAAGTTCGGGAAATTTTTTCAGAAGCTGGTCGCACAGCGGCGGGCGCCGCTTCGATTCATCCAGCGCTATCAATAGAAAATCAGGTCTCGTCCGCGCCACCAGCGAAGGGACGTCCAGCTCGTTCTCCACTTCCCCCACGATGCTGATTCCCTCTTGCTCTGATAGAGTCGACAGCACCAGTTCCCGCAATAGCCGGGGACGGTTGGCCACCAGAACGCGGATGCTCGTTTCCATGGTCCCCCTCCCCGGGCTCGAAAATCCTAAAGGGGTTTGCGTTTTCAGGGCAGGCTGCAAAAAGTACGGGGCATGCGGTACTGCTATGTCTTGGCGAGTACTCTGAAGGTGGGACTGGTTGGGGTACTAAATTAGTATTTTGTCGCGCCGTCTTGCGCTGCTATCGCGCTTACCTGTTCCGCGGGTAGCATCGGTCGTAGGGAGAAAAAATTATGCCGGCACGGCACGCATCGCGCGGCGGGCAGTCGCAACCAGCGACCCACCACGGATGTAATTCCCAGAACTTTCCCTGCGGCGATTCGCTGCAGTTCCAGGTTGCCGCAAATGCCGCATCGCGTATATAGGAGGTGCCGCAGAGGGATGGCTCTCGCGTGAAAGCGCGTTTGACAATTCGCACAACGCCAAGGAATTACACCCGCGGCGCTGAACAAATATTCCAAAACGGACCGCCGCCTTGATCGACGGCAAGCCCCGCGTTGACACGCTGGACAGTTCATCAAAAGATTCTGGCAGGTCCTCTTCGCAAGAGGATAGAAGAAGTGCCCTGTTTCGGCAAGAGGCTGTCGCCTCGAAGTCACCTAACAACGTACAATAGGAACCGTTATGGCAGATTACACAGCAGACCATGCCCGCGCGGGCATCGAAACAAAATTACCCAAGCTTGATACCTGGCCCAATCAATACCCCGGCTACGTCATTACCACGCGCTTTCCCGAATACACGTCCGTTTGTCCAAAAACCGGAATGCCCGACTACGGCACTATCACCATCCAATATATGCCGCGCAAGGACTGCATCGAACTAAAGGCTCTCAAGATGTACCTTCTCGGCTATCGCGATCTCGGGATTTTCTACGAAAATGCTGTGAACAAGATTCTTCATGATATTGTCGATGCAATTCGTCCGGAGTGGTGTGTGGTGCGCGGCGAATTTACGCCCCGGGGCGGTTTGACCACATCGATCTTCGCTCGCTGGCCGGAGCGCTCCCCGGGCCGCAAGGCCCAGGGGAAGGCTCGAAAACAGCGAGGCAAGTCCCGCTGACAGCGCCGTAGACACGGCGCGAGTTGCGGTAGATAATTTTACAGGCATCCAGAACCCAGGCTGGAGCCATGACTGAGGAGGGGGAATGAGTATTTCTCCAAATGTGCCGAGTCCGGAAGAGTCGTATCGTTACGAATCCACGGGAACACCGCGCTGGATCGCGGCGCTCTTCGTTGTGCTTGCTGTCGTTATAGCCGCGCTTGGCTATGTCGGTTATTCCGGGATCACCCGGCTCGAACAAAGCCTTGCTAAAGAGCAGGACCAAGATAAAGTCCTGACCGCCCAGCTCGAGCAAGCCAATGCGCGTCTCGCCGATTTGAAGGGCCACATCGAAGTCACGGAACAAAAAATGGGCATGACTGTTGCGGAGCTGGCGCAGGCCAAGAGCCGCGCAGAATCCATCCGCAAGGAACAGGTGGAAGCCGATCAGAAGCTCACTGCCCAACTGTCTCAGGTTAAGAAGGAGAGCCAGGAACAAATTGGAGCCGTGGCCACCGAAGTTGGCGGAGCGAAAAAGGACCTTGAAGCCACGAAAAGTGATCTTGAAGTCACCAAGGGCAAACTGGAGCGTGTCACCGGTGACGAAGGCGTCATGAGCGGGCTCATCGCTCGCAACCACGACGACCTCGAAGAATTGAAGCGCCGCGGCGACCGCAACTACTACGAATTCACGCTCACGAAATCGAAGAACGGCCAAAAGGTCGGACCGACGCAGCTCACTCTTAGCAAGACGGACCCCAAGAAATCCAAGTACACCTTGACGGTTTTGGTGGACGACCGCACCATCGAAAAGAAGGACAAAACCGCCGGCGAGCCTATACAGTTTTACGTCAAAGGCGCCTCGAGAATGTCCCCTTACGAAATCGTGGTTTTCGACGTTGGCAAGAACCAAGCCACTGGTTATCTTTCTACACCCAAGGAACAAGGCGCGAGCGCCGCTCCCGCTGCAGCTCCGGCGGCAGCGCCGGCCGCGGCTCCGACAAAGCCCTCCTAGCGCAAGCGTCGGCTTAGGCTAGGTAGAAATTGCAAGCCCTGTTCCGCGTTCTGGAAACTTTGCGCGGGACAGGGCTTCTGTCTTTCTCGCCGCCATTCTACGATGCCAAATCGGGCTATGGTTCTTTCCTCTCGATGCCGCGCATTTCTCTTTACCCTTTGCACTCTTTTGCTCGCGCCGCTAGTTCTCCCGCAACAGCCCGCTCAGTCAACTCCAAACATACGAATCAGCGTAGACCGCGTTAACGTCGGCGTCGTCGTCACCGACACTCGAGGCCAGTTCGTTAGCGGTCTTCAACGCGAGGACTTCCACCTTTTCGACAACGGCATCGAGCAACCCATCACGGATTTCCTCACCGTGGACGAACCCGCCCAGATCCTGCTCCTCATTGAAGCGGGTCCAGCCGTGTATCTCATCGAGGGCGGCCATCTTCAAGCGATTCATTCCCTCCTCGATGGTCTCTCGCCAGGCGACCGCGTCGCCATCGCCCGCTACAACGAAGGTCCAGAACTCATACTGGAATACACTCCAGACAAACGTACCGCCGCTGCCGCACTGGACCAGTTGAGTTTCAATCTTGGATTCGGCCAGTTAAATCTGGCCTCCAGCCTCGCCACTTCTCTTGATTGGCTCGCCCACGTTCCGGGAAAGAAATCTCTGGTCTTGCTTTCGACGGGCTTCGATACCTCTCCTTCCGCTGCTGGGCAGAACCTTCTTGCCCGCCTCGGATCTACCGACGTCCGCGTGCTGGCCATCTCTCTTGGCGGCGAACTACGCGTTACACAACCGCCCGATAAAAAACACTCCAAGAAGGGCGCACCCCCTTCGGACAAGGCGCAGATAGCCGCGGAAGGCTTTGCCCAAGCCGACGAAGAACTGAAAGCCATTGCAAAAGCAAATGGAGGCCGTGTCTACTTCCCTGAAACCAACAAGGATTTTGCCGCCGTTTTCACCGAAATCGCACAGCTCGTTCGCCATGAATACAATCTGGGCTTCGTTCCGCCCACGCGCGACGCAAAGCTACATTTGATCGACGTTCGCGTCACCGGCACTGCCCCCGCGAACGCTCCGAGCACCACTTCCGATCCATCAACCACCTCACCCTATCGCATCGATCATCGCCAAGCCTATATAGCTCCGGCTCCGGAGTAGGACAGACACTCTTGTCTGTCCGCCTTTTTTCATTTACGGACGTACCTGTCTGCGTGTCTTTTCCTTTTCGGCAGACACCCGTCCTATCAGTTTCTCTATGGCAGAATTTTCTGTAGTTGGAATTCCTGAAGAAATGCTATTCGAACTGTTTCAGCGTCTTCGCCATCTCAATCAACTTCTCATTCATCACGCCAAACACGGTTCCTGCCTCAAACGTGCCATCCTCGTTTCGCCGCCCAGCCGCCGACTTCGTCAAAATCTCAATCCCTTGCTCTATCCTGCGCACCGGCCAAATATGAAATTTCCCCGCCGCAACCGCGTCCATCACGTCTTCGCGCAACATTAAATCCTCGACGTTCGACTCCGGCATGATAATACCTTGCGTCCCAGTCAGCCCCTTAATCCTGCACACATCAAAAAATCCCTCGATCTTTTCGTTGATCCCACCGATCGCCTGAATGTCTCCCTGCTGATTCATCGAACCCGTCACCGCAATATCCTGCCGCAGGGGAATTCCGGAAAGCGCCGAAGCCAAAGCATAAATTTCCGTCGAGCTTGCGCTGTCACCATCCACTCCCGAATACGATTGCTCGAAGCAAATGCTGGCTGCCAGCGACAGGGGTTTGTCCTGCGCAAACAGGCTCCGCAAATACCCGGAGATGATGTGCACGCCCTTATCGTGGAATCGCCCGCTCAAATTTGCTTCGCGCTCGATGTTGATGATTCCGGCTTTGCCCAGAGCAGCGGATGCCGTAATGCGAACCGGTTTCCCAAACGAATACCCGCCGATTTCCAGCACGCTCAACCCATTCACCTGCCCCACGCGCTCTCCAGCCACATCGACAAGCAGCGTACCCTCTTCAATCATTTCGCGGATGCGCGTTTCAATCAGGTTATGCCGCTCCATCTTCGAAGCCAGCGCGTCTCTCACGTGCGCCGCACGCACCACTCTCTCGCCGGCAGCCGCGGCAGCGTAGTGCGCCTCGCGCGCCAAGTCCGCAATGTCAACAAACCGCGCCGTTACCTTGTTCCGCCGCCCCGCTTTGCGAACACCGTACTCGAGCATCGCCGCGAACGCCCCGCGATCGAATGGGTAAAGACCCTCTTTCTCGGACAGCGTGCGCAACCTCCCCGCATATTCCGCGATGACGCCGTCGCTCATCGGCATCTCTTCGTCAAATTCCACGCGCACTTTGAAAATTTTCTGGAAGTCTTCCTCATACTCATACAACATCTCGTACAGCTGCCGGTCTCCGATCAGAAGCACCTTGACGTTGATCTCCACGGCTTCCGGCTTCAGTGCGCTTCCACCGAATGGATAGAACATCTCCAGCGGCTGAATTTCCAGCCGGTTGTGATTCAAAGTCCTCTTCAGCGCCCGCCAGACTCCAACCTCCGAGAGCGCTTCCAGCGAGTACATAATCAAAAATCCGCCATCCGCACGCAGCAGCGAACCGCCGCGCAAGTCCATGAAGTCGCTCGTCCAGCCGCCGCGCGTGTCATAAGCTCGCTGAATCGTCCCAAACAAATTCGCGTATGTTGGCGTGGTCTCGAAAATGACCGGCGATTCCTCATCGTCGCCATGTGCCAGAATCACGTTGACGCCATACACACGGAACGGGTCGCGTTCCGGTCCGCCCGATCCCGGCATTTTCGGCAATCCATCGGGCGCGTCGCCTTCTGACTCGCCTTCGCCTTCCCGCTCCTTAAAGGGATCCAGATTATCCAGCAGGTGATGCCGCACTTCTTCGAGATACTCCGCGACGTTCGTCCCCGGATATTTCTCCTTCAATTCTTCAATCACTCCGTCGACCAATACCGACGCCGCTTCCTGCTCCAAATAGCTCAACTCGCTAGCCAACTCCCTCGATAGCGTCAAAGTCTTCCGGTAAACAACAGTGAACTCCTGTCGAAACTGCTCGTACTTTCTCTCAATATCCTCCGCCACCGTCGATTCAAGCTTCCCTTCATGCACCATCTTCGAAATATCCTCGATGGGTACCATCTGTCCATCGAGAACCGGAAAAATCTCCGGCAATGCCACCGCTCCCACTTGCATGTGCCCCAGCGCAAATTGCTCCCGCGCAATTCGCCGCGTAAAATCGTCCATCAACTCTTTTTCGCGCACAGTAAACCGTTCGACGATCCTTCCCTTTTGCCGCTGGAAAGGCTCGCCCTCGAACACCTGCGGTATCCTCCGCCGTAGAAAATCAATCCCCGCCTGAATATCCTTTTTGAACGCGTTCGCTTGTCCGCGCGGCAATGAAAGCAGTCTCGGCCTGTCCGTAATCTTGAAATTGTTGACGTAGCATCGATCCAGGGAAGGCTTCGTTCGCGGGTGCAAGTCCTCGATCATCTTGGCGATGGTCCCGCCGCGGCTGGTCCCCGCCAATCCGCACACAAATACGTTGTATCCCGGCGCCGACAACTCCACGCCCATCTTCAGCGCCCGCAACGCACGCTCTTGCCCGATGAACCCTTCGCGCAATTCTGCCTGCGCGGTAGTCTCAAATGGTATGCGCGGAAGCTCGCACCGCCAGCGCAATTTCGTGGGCGCCAGCTCTGCAGCGGTCGCAGCCGGTTTTAGGTCCTTGGAAGTCATCCGAGCCGGGTACTCTAGCACACCCATGCCGCGCCGACTGTAGTTTCCCCGTCAGCGTTTCCCAACTCTAAAGCCTTGCTCCTGGAATGGCTTGTTTGCCAGTACTATCGCGCCAATCTCCAAATGTCCGCCGCCTGCTGCCATTCTCAGGCGCCTTTCGCCACCAATTCATCGCGATGCTCCATATACACGCGGAACACCCCCATCGCTGCCGCTACGATCGTGGGTCCAACCACCAGTCCCAGCAACCCGAATGCTTCCAACCCCCCAAGCACCCCAATAAATAGAAGCAGCTCATTGAGCCGCGTCCGGTTCCGCAAAAGCATCGGCCGCACGATATTGTCCGCAATCGTCGATACGCCACCGCAAATCCCCACCACCAGCAATGCTCTTCCCCAGTGGCCGCTTATTCCCAGCCAAAGCGCAGCCGGAATCCAAAGCAGTGCCGAACCCACCACCGGCACAAGTGAAAAGAATCCGATCAGCACCCCCCAGAAGAGCGGCGCCGAAATTCCCACAAGAGCAAACGACACGCCACCCAACACTGCCTGAATCGCGGCAACCAACAAACCCACCGCCACACTCGCAAAAATGAGCTCCTTCGATTCCTCCAGCATGTCCGTCTGTATATCTTGATCAAACGGCAGCAGATGTTTCGCTCCACGCACAATGTCTTCGCCATCGCGGAACATAAAGAACAAAGCAAAAATCATAATGAACAGATCCACGAAGAAAGTGACCAAATTCTTCAGCAGCCCCGTAAATCTCCCTCCAAGAAACGAAGCGGTTTTTTCCGCGGCTTGCTGCACCGGGTCCGACAAATCGATGGCCTGCAACGATTCGGGCATCCGCATACGAATCCATTCCTCGGCGTGCATCACAAGTCCTTCGTTTGGACCTTGCCCATGTACGGCCATTTGGCTCTGTATCTGCGCCGTGGCCACCAGCGCTTGCCTCGCCGTAAGCACCAGCACCACGATCGCCGGGACAATCAGCAACAACGTTACCCCCAGCGTGCTCGTCATGGCCGCGAAGGTGGGCTTCATTTTCCGCAAGACTTTTTCGTGTAGCGGGTAAAAGAAAATCGCCAGCACCGCCGACCACGCCAGCGGCACCAGAAACGGCTCTACGATCAGGAAGACGAAGTATCCTAAAAGTAGAATCGCTCCGTAAGAAAGTACGGTCGTTAACTGACCACTTGTTGTAGTGTTCGAAGGAGTGACGGATTTCATGCGCGGTATATAATCTCTCAGACTCTTACGAACCAGGTCGCTCTCGGATAATTGAGCAAATCAACTATGGCGTCGAATCCCACTCCGCTATCTTCCTACCAAATTCGCCTTCTTGCTGTACTTGCTTTGATCAACTTTGTCAACTTCGCTGATCGGCAGGTCGTTGTCCCCCTCCTCCCTCTCCTCCGTCAGCAAATGAACTTATCCGACGCACAGCTCGGTTCGCTGCAAACCTGGCTTCTCGTGGTCCTCGCTGTTGCTAGTATTCCCTGCGGGCTCCTCGCGGATCGCATGAGCCGAACCCAAATCATCGCTGCTGGCGTCGCCGTTTGGAGCCTCGCCACCATCGCCTGCGGCTTCGCCTCCTCTTTTATGCTTTTACTCGTCGCCCGTGCGCTGATCGGTGTTGGCGAAGCCGCTTACGCGCCCGCCGCGCAGTCCATGATTTCCGATTCCTTCCCCTATCAGCGTCGCGCGATGTCTCAGTCCATTTTCGCCTCCGGCATGCTCCTTGGCGGAGCCGCCGGCCTCGCCTTTGGCGGCATCATGGGCGAAATCCACGGTTGGAAATTTACCTTTATTATTGTCGGCTTGGTTTGCTTCATACCCGGTCTCCTTGTTCTCAAATTGCCCGAGCCTCCTCGCAGGCCACGATCGGAAGTCGTTCCATTATCCAGTCTGCTCAGCGTCCCAGCTTATCTCGCGATGATTGTCGCCGGCACCATGATCACCTTCGCGAGCGTCTCTCTCCTCACCTGGGGCACCGACTTTGCGGTCAACTACAAGGAATTTAGTCTTCGCGAAGCGGCTCTCTCTCTAGCCGTCGTCGCTCTGCTTTCTCTTTTGCTCGGGGTTCTCACGGGTGGCTATCTCGCCGACCGCATCCAGAAAAAATATCCCTATGGTCGCATTCTGGTCATCGCGGCTGCCTTCTTGTTTGCCGCACCCTTTGTCCTTCTCGCCATTCAATCCGACGAAAAATGGGTCTTCCTCGTCGCTCTCTTCATCGGCGGTTTCTTCATGTCCTGGTATCACGGCCCCGTCACCGCAGTCTTATGCGATTTGACGCCGCAACGCGCCCACGCCACAGCCATCGGCGTCTACATGTTCGTCACACAACTTTTGGGAGCTCTCGGACCGCAACTAGTGGGGAAAATCTCCGACGCCAGTGACCTTCAACTTGGCCTGCAAGTAGCGGTCGCCGTAATGGTGGCTGGCTCGCTTTTGATGTTTCTAGTGATCTATTTCGTCCGCCGCGATGGCCTGCACCATCCGCGCCTCGCCGCCTTCCACGTCGAACCCGGCGACTAATCGCCTCAACGAATCTTGTAGGGGCGGGGCTTTTTTACCCTGCTTGCCCTGAGGAACGAAGGGAGCTTCGAAGGGCCCAGCCCGCGCTGGCCCAAGAGGACTCCGAATCGTTCGCCGGTCGCAAACCAATTTAAAACGACCAACTACTTAATTCCGATCTGCTCGATCAACCTCAGCACGTCCGCTTCAGGCACGTCATAGAGCGGCCGCTCGTCCTCTTCCTCAAGCCGTTCCCGCAAATATTCCGCCGCCACAAAACTCGCTTCCCGATCCGTCAAATCACGCCCCGTCTTATCGCGGAATTTCACAAATGCAGTGTGCGCCAACCCCACCACGTACGCCCCGCCTTCCACAAAAAACTTCGTATCGATCGTATCGCTGTGCCGCGTCGCGACTCCATTCCACATATGCGAAAACCGGCACTGATACACTTTGCCGCTCAATTTGGAAGTCACTTCAAATGTCCCGACAAACTGGCTCATCGTCCCAGCATTCGCAAGTACCGGCCGTGTCGTCACAATTCCCCTCTTCCTCGGTTCGTCATTACGTCTTAACGACGTTAAATCTTTATGCCATTACTTCTTATCGACTCACTGCCGACGCTGCCTCCGCATGCGAGTAATTATGTATCGCAGCCGCCACTCCCGCTCCCGCCGGCGCACGGTAACCCTGATCTTGCAACACTTTCTCCATCGCTGACAAAAACAGCAGCACGAACGGCTTCTGGCTGCAGTAACCCATCAATCCCACTCGCCAGATTTTCCCCTTCACCGGCCCAAACCCGCCGGCAATCTCAATATTGAACTCCTCCAGCAGTTGATTCCGCACCTTCACATCATCAATCCCGTTCGGAATCATCACCGCTGTCACCGTCGGCAACCGGTCTGCCGGATTTCTTACCAGCAACCCCATTCCCATCGCCTCAATACCCGCGATTAATGCCAACTGATTCACGCGATGCCGCTCCCAGCGATTCTCCAAACCTTCTTCAACAACAATCCGCATCGCCTCTCTCAACCCATATATCAAGGATATCGGGGGCGTGTGGTGATACAGCCGTTCCTTGCCCCAATAATTCATCGCCGTCGTCAAATCAAAGTACCAGCTCTGCACTTTCGTCTTCCGCTTCCGAAAAACTTCCTCTGCCGCAGGACTAACCGTGATCGGCGACATCCCCGGCGGCGCGCTGATCGCCTTTTGCGATCCGCTAAAACAAATATCGATCCGCTCCCGATCCACATGCAGCGGCACAGCTGCAAGCGAAGCCACGGTGTCCACTACCAACAGCGCTCCAAATTCATCCGCCACTTTTCGGTACGCATCAATCTTCGTCAGTACGCCCGAGGAAGTCTCGCCCTGCGCAAATCCGATCATCTTGATCTTCTTGCCCTTGCCCGCACGCCGCACATCTTCCGCATCAACCGGCGACCCGTACGGTGCCTCCACCTTAATCACCTTCGAGGTCGCACGCGATGCAATCTCAAACATCCGCTCGGAGAAAACTCCATTCACCGCCACAATCGCCTCATCGCCCTCTTCGAGCGCGTTGAGCACCGAAGCTTCAATCCCGCCCGACCCCGACGCCGACAGCGGCATCGTTAGCCGATTCTCCGTTTGAAAAATCTGCCGCAACAAAATTTGCGTCTCGTCCATGCACGTCTTAAACCACGGATCGAGGTGCCCTACCAGTGGAGTCGCCAGCGCGCGGTACACCCGCGGGTCTACCGAGGACGGCCCCGGTGTTAGCATTAATCTGTAGGGTGGGTTAAGTTCGCCTATCTGTTGCGTCATTTCATTTGTCCTTCGTTTTCTTGTACTAAAAAGATGTGATTGCCTTCGCCTGCATTCTGCTGGGGACCGTAGGAAGCGCGACAGTAGCCCCAATTTTCGCCCAACGGCTCTACGACCGCAACCGACAAATTGGCTGAGGCCTGCTAGCCACAACGGCTCTCACGCTCTTTGCTTGATTTGCAGCCAGCCCCCCGCCAGAAACAGCAGCCCCACGACGACAGATACGTAGACGCCAAAGAATGGCCCCAGAAAATGAAACAGCATTGCCGCATTCACAATCATCGTCGCCGCACAGACCAGGATAATCCGCCCGCCGCCTGCCATCCAGCTCGCCACCATCGAAATCACCGCTAGCGCCACCATCTCACCCCCAAACGCCAGCCAACTGGCCTTCAATATCGCATCCATCGGCGCTTTAATCGCGTTCTCCACGATCATTTTTTGCACTTGCACGACTAACACCTCATGCCCGATCGCCGTCGAAAACAAAATCACGCTCCCAATCCCCGTCAACCACCGCCACGTTTTCATCCCTCATTCTCTCCCGTCTGATCCACTTCTTAGACTCCGTCGCGCCGGATTGTACAATGCCTCTTCCCGTATTGGTATTCGCCGCTCCTCTCCAACCCGACGTTCCACTCTGGCACCGTTACTCTCCTGCTCTCTCTCCTTCCTCAGCTCTGCTATCTGTCTGGTAATCTTCGCCTGACAAACGCATACTCGGGACGGAACGGAACATAGTTCCGCTTCCGGGGCACGCAACACTTGTTATCTCAGTGAAGGCAGAGGCTACGCGTTGCAATGGCAGGAAAGAAAATTTTAATCGTCGAGGATGAGGTTGTTCAACTCACCGCCCTTGCCCGCCGCCTTAAGTCTGCTGGTTTTGAAGTCGTCGCTGCCCGCGATGGCTTGACCGCTATCAGCACTGCCCGCAAAGAGCAGCCTGATCTCATCGTACTCGATCTGGGTATCCCTGCCGGCGACGGCTTCGTCGTCTTGCAGCGACTCTCTATGCTGATCAACACGGGCACCATTCCCGTAATCGTTCTTAGCTCCCGCACCCCCATCGGTAATCGAGATGCCGCTTTGAAGGCTGGCGCAATTGCCTACATTCACAAGCCGGTTGATGTGCCCGTCCTTTTGAAAACCATCAACGACGCCCTCGGCCTCTCCCCACCAGATCCTCCGCCCGTACCTCCTCCGCCCGAGCCCTGAAGAAACGAACACAGCCTGTCGGCAAACCAGATAGCCCGCGATTGTTCCCTAACAGACGCACTTGGTCTCACTGCTCGTGGAAAGCACGTGCCTTGCTCTCTTCTGCTGGCATTCTTAGCTTTCGTTGTATCTGAGTTCGGTTGGTTGGTAGGGAGCCCTAGTTTTGCAATGAGGGCACTCCATCTCCAGACCTTCCGGCGGCAACTTAGGTTTCTCGGGGAGAAAATAGTCTGCCAGTGTGTTTCCTATTTCAGAATGCGTGAATAACTGGTCGCAACCCTTACACTTCAAGACCCATTTCGCCATTGGCCTGACACCAGCCTCAAGCCTACCGGCATCTCTAGCCTCGGCAATACACTGATTTGTGTAGCCGGCGCATAAGCAGAGGAAATAAGCCCGATTATCTGTTCTTTTTCTTACCGTCTTCTTGTGAGGGCGAACCTGGCTCTTCCGAATCCGCCTGCTTCTTTGGTGTTGTTGCTTCCGAATCCGCGGCGATTGTGACTTCTATTTCGGCACCTTTTTTTAGACAGACCTCGTTACCCGCTTCGTCCTGTAACGTATTTTCGATGCGAATCTCGCGATATAGCTCTTCCGCTCCTTCTACGGCGATCTGCGCTTTGTCCGGTTCATCCGGGTCGAGGGAGCGGATGATCTTCTCGACGGTAGCGGGGAGTGTGACCGTAGCCTTTTCGGTCGGACTTTCCAATTCTTTGGTTTTCACGCTCATACGATGCGCTCCATTCCGTTGTCAGTGTTTCCTGCCACAACTGTTTCGTGTACTCTTCAAACTTTCAATTAGCCCCAACATCGTATTTTTCCGTACTAAAGGTACTGCAAGTTCGCCATAATCCCCCAGAAGTTTTGCTTACGCTATAGGGCGATTACTGTAGAACCACGCCCTGTGACTATCCTGCTATTTCCGCAGGCTCTGATTCAGCCCTAGAGCGTTCCTCCACGAAAACCGCTTGCTGCCTTGAGTGACAAACGTATGACGCCCTCAAAACGAATGACGAATGCTGCGGACGGGAAAATGCCCGGCCGCCAATCCTCAGTCTTCCTTCCAACGCGCGAACCAAATCCTCAAGGACTTCTGTCTCCAGCATTGTGCTCCCCATAGTAGGTAACTTCGGGTATGGCTCAACAAAATGAGCGGAGTGAAACTTCTTAAGCATTCGGCGCATATCCGGTTGCTCGAGAACCAAGCTTGCAAAAGCTTGCCATCGGAGCACCTAACCTGGGAGAAGAAGCGATGTCAACCACCAAGACCAGCAAACAACAAAAACAAACCAAGGCTCTCGAGGACCAGCTTCGTTCAAGATTAGCGGAATTGAAAAGTCATTTAGATCTGCTACGCAAGGAAATGATCATTGAAGATGATGTCGATGACGAAGCCATGCAGGCGTCCCGTAACGGCAATCGCGAGCTTGCCATCATCACGATGGACCGAGAGATCCGTAACATTTCCGAAATCGAGCAAGCATTGGAACGCATCGCTCAGAACGAATACGGAGTTTGCGTCACCTGTGAAACCACGATTCCCAACAACCGTCTCCAGGCAATCCCTTGGACACGGCAATGCGTTGAATGCGCCGGCGGAGGAATCAATAGAGCGCAGCAACGCTTCCTGGGCCAGCCCACATTGAGATCCTCGCTCGCGAGTTGATTTCTCCCAAACCGGCGCTCCCGTCGCGATTAAAACGCGAAACCCATTCGACCACTCTCGCTCTGGACTGGGTGCACCTGTTGACATCCTGCCTCCCTATCCGCTAAATTCCACCGCCTGAAACAAATGTTTCAGGATTTAGCGGACTAGCGTCTGCTCTTCGAAAGAGGCCCTCCGCATGCGCATCCTTCCTTTCGCCCGATGCACAGTAGCCGCACTCATTGCGCCGTTCATCGTAATCACGCCGTCGAAAGCCCAAAACGAAAAACCCAAAGGCCTTGACCGTCTCCAATCGCACGTCGCCGAGCTGGCCCTAAGCTTTCCCGGAACCATCGGTGTCTACGCCCGCAATATTGAGACCGGCGCCGAAGTCTCTTACAAATCCGATGACAAATTCCCCATGGCGAGTGTCTACAAAATCGCCATCATGGTGCAGGTCTTTCGCGAAGTCGATGCAGGCCGTCTAAACCTAACCGATCGCATCGATCTCACCGAATCCGACCGCCGACTCGGCAGCGGTTTGTTCATGTACATGACTCCCGGCTTGAAGCCGACCCTTCACGACCTGCTAACAATGATGATCGTCGTGAGCGACAACACAGCCACTGACAAACTCCTGGGCATCGTAGGGCCCAAAAATGTCAACGCTATGTTGACCACCCTCGCCATTAAGGATGTTCGCGTCGATCGTCCCACTTCCGAAATCATCACGGACTGGCTGGCCTACGGCGACCCCGCCGTCCGCAAACTCACCACTGCGCAAATGCTCTCGGATCCCTCGTTTTTTGATTCGTTTACTCGCGCCCAAATGGAAAAAAGCGATAAGCTCTTTCTGGACGACCCGCGCGATCACGCCTCTCCGCGCGGTATTGCCGAGCTCCTCGTCAAAATCTTCCGCAACGAAGCAGCCAGCGAAAAGTCGTGCCACGACATGCTCGAAATTTTAAAGCTCCAGCAATACAACGACAGCATCCCGCGCTATCTCCCTGCCGGCACTGTCGTCGCCCACAAAACCGGGGAAATCGGGTACACCCGCAACGACGCTGCCATCATCTATGAAGGCAACCAGCACATCGTCCTCACCATTTTCGGGCTGCGCGGCAGCGAAGACGTTCCCGAAATTGACCTGAAGCAGCGCGAAGGCACAATCGCCCGCTCTATCTACGACTATTTCCAGTATGTGAATTGAATTAAATCCGCGCGTTGCGACCACAATTCTCGGAAGTATGCGGATCAAAAAAAGTCTGAGTGGAGAGCGTTTCACTAAGAGTTTGTGTTCGCACGCGAGTAGAGGTATTTTTTGGATCGTCCGAGAATCCCGCAAGAATTTGGCCGGTCGAATCAAACCAACTGTTGGACTTGCCCGCCCACCACACGTTTATGCTTCAAAGCCTCGTCCACTTTGCTGACCAGAGTATTCCGCGAAAAAGGCTTCTGCAAAAAGTAGCTACCCTCCAGGAACTCTTCATCGCCTTTGTTGAATTCCAGGTACCCGGACATGTAAATGATTTTCAGATCCCTGCGGCTCGCCTTCAAGACTTTGGCAAGTTCCGGCCCCCGCATATTAGGCATAACAATATCCGTCACCAGCACGCGAATCGGCCCGGAACTTTTCACCACTTCCAGCGCTTCCTTGCCATCACAAGCCGTCAACACTTTGTACCCGGCCGACTTCATAAATTCTGCGGCCAATTCCCGCACAGCCTCCTCATCTTCGACAATCAGCACCGCCCCAGAGTGGTGTGCGCCGATCTTCGGCGTGCTCTCTGGCGACGCAACCTCAACCGCCTCTTGCACCACCGGCAGATAGACCTCAAATCGCGTGCCTCTCCCAGGCTCCGACTCTACCCAAATACACCCGCCGCTCTGCTTCACCACGCCGTACACAGTCGCCAGCCCCAATCCTGTTCCCTTGCCCAATTCTTTGGTTGTAAAAAACGGCTCAAAAATTCTTTCCTTTGTCTCCGCGTCCATTCCCTGTCCACTATCTTCGACCGTGAGTCGGATGTAGTCACCCGGTAGCAACGGCGGCCGCGATTTAGCCATCGCGTCATCCACAGAGATATTCCGCGTCTCCACGACAAGTTTCCCGCCCGTCGGCATCGCGTCGCAGGCATTCACTGTCAAATTCATGATCACCTGTTCGATCTGACCCGGATCTGCTTTCACTCGCCCCAGCGATTCCCCCGCCTTGAACGTAAACGAAATGTCTTCCCGTACCAGCCTCTTCAACAGGCTGCACATCTCCGCCACGAGCGCATTCAAATCCAATACCTTAGGCTCTAGCACTTGCATCCGGCTGAACGCGAGCAACTGCCGCGTCAGCGACGCGGCACGGTTAGCTGCTTTCTCAATCTGGGTCGCATTGCGTTGCAACGGATCGCTAGGTTGCAGCTTGTCCAGCATCAAGTCGCCGTGTCCCTTAATAATCGTAAGCAGGTTGTTAAAATCGTGGGCCACTCCACCTGCCAGCCGCCCTACCGCTTCCATCTTTTGCGCTTGTCGCAACTGCTCTTCCAACTGCTTCTTCTGCGACTCATCGTTCTTCAAGGTCTTCCGCATCCGGTCAAACGCTCGCGATACGCGCGCAACTTCATCGGAACCTTCGGCCTGCACGGGATACGAGAAATCTCCCTTTTCCAGCGCCTGAACGCCTTCCACCAAATGCGCCAGCGGCCGAGTGAACCTATCCGAAATGACAAAAACCAACACGCCTCCCGCAAGCACAGCCAATATCCCCATTCCTCCAAGCAACTGGTTCTGCTTTTCCAGGTAAGCCAGCGCGTCGTTGTAGGATTTCAGAACAATAATGCTTACAGGTTTTGGGCCGCTCGTAAGCTCCACGGAACTCGCAAAAAATCGCTCTCCGTCCAGCGTGATTTGCTCTTTCCAATTCCCTGACCGCAGCTCTGTAGCGAATTCCTGCTGTTTGAACAAAGACAGCGTGCTGGCCACGATATCGTTGCCATAGCGAAAGACCACATGGCTCGACGAAACCCGCCGAAGTTCCGTAGCCTCTGGATCGATCCCGCGCCCCACAATCACTGTTCCCAGCAGATTGCTTCTCGCTGGCACGCCGGCATAGAAGGGTTTCAAAACCACCTGATAAAGACGCGTCCCGCTGTACCACCATCCCGTGGTATTTCGCTCTTTCAGCGCGTGGTTAAAGACTTCCTGCGCCGTAACCAAAGGAAATTCATCCATCGTCGTGTGCAGCGCCACAATCTTGCCGCTTTCGTCCGCCAGCACCATCAAATCGCATTCGTCCGATTGCCACGGGTCTTTTCCCACGTCTTCGATCGCCGCGGGGTCCCCGTTTCTCAAGGTCACCAGCGACGCCAACAAGTCCGCCTTATGCATCAACGCAACTACATGCCCCTGCTGCAACACCTGAAACGTCTTCATCGCATTCTGCGATTCTTCCTGGATTTCCCGCTGGACCCTTTCCTCGGCGGTCCGGCGCACGATAAACAGAGTGGCCCAGGTCAGGCCTGCAATTACCACGGCCAGCGACAGCATGAATTTTGTACGAAGTCTCAAGGTAGCCCTTGTTTTTGCCGTGGTCTATCCGCCAGAGACACACCGCCCCAGTCGCTGGCACTCCCACCTATACAGTATTGTCTTGGAACGAAAGAAGAGAATAGCTCCGAAGTACCAGTGTTCTAGCACTGCAACCTGGCACGGGACAACTAAGTGGCAACCGTTGCGGGCCCGTATTTTACATTGGCAAAGGAGCTGGATCTGTGAGGTTGCAAACTCAGGGAACGGACTGAATGCTCTGGACGTGAATCGTTTTTGTCTCGGCGTCATAAGTGCCTATAATCGTCACTTTTAGACCCGCAAACTCTTTAGGCTTTTCCTGATCGTCCAGCAGATACGTGGTCTTGTTACTTACCGCGTAAAGAACAAACGTGCCACCCGCGCTAACACATCCCAAAGTGCACTCTTTCGCGTTCTTAAATCCTTCCTTCTTCATCATCGCGTCGTGCGACTTCTCCGTGCCGCACTCGTTGTCCATCACCTCTCCCGTGAAGGACATCGGCGTATTGTTCTTCTGCTGCCCAGGCCGCGTCGCTGACCCAGCCAGAGAAATTCCAGTGAAGAGCAAGATCGCCGCCGAGCTGGTTGCAAGCAACTTCATGGTCCACCCAACAAAAATGCCGTGGGCAGCTATTCTCCTCCCAATCAAGCCAATACGCTATACGTAGAAACACGTACCCCAGATTCCTCCCTTGCGAGAAGGAAAAGGCAAGAGGGACCGCGTGGTTCCGATCGGTGAACGTGCTTTGGCCTGGCTGGACATGTACCTCAATACCCTTAGGCCCGAAATCGTTAGGCAACCCGACAATGGCGTCATATTTCTCACTTCGAATGGCGTTCCATTTACGCCGAACCACCTGAGCTGGCTTGCTCGCCAATACGTGAAATCTGCCGCGATCGGCAAGGGCGGGGCGTGCCACATCTTCCGCCACACCATGGCGACCCTAATGCTAGAAGGCGGCGCGGACATTCGCTACATCCAAGCAATGCTGGGGCACGTGCGGCTCGATACAACGCAAATTTACACGCATGTTTCAATCCGCACGCTGAAACAAGTCCACACAACCACTCACCCGGCCGCACGGTTGACCAATGAAAGCGACCAGACCAGAGGCATTCAGAGCAACGCGCCAGAACTCGCGGAAACAGACACGTCGCAAAATCCTTAGTCAGCTTCAATTAGAATGGGCTGACTAGGCACATTGCGCCCAAGATTACTACACGACTCGGTCATCCAAAACGTAGAATTTAAGGCATGATTTCCAGCGACCGGCAAATCTCCTCGACGGAGGCTTCGCGAACTTCATGGGCCACCGGTTGGGCGGAGGAAATGGCACCAGAATATCCACAGGCATCGTACTACCGCGCCAGATACTACGACCCATCGGCAGGAAGGTTCACTAATGAAGATCCGATTGGATTTAATGCAGGCATAAATTCCTACGAGTACAGCTTGAATAATCCAAACAACCTGACAGATCCCACCGGTTTCAACCCGTTGACAGATTACATCTGCAAACACGTAAAACCCCCAAACGTGCCCCAATACCCTCCCTTTGAGAGCCCGACCGAAACTCAAAAGGTCTTGCAGAACATGAAAACGGCTGACCCCTTCATAAACGCATATAATTTGTTCCAATTGGTCAGGAACACTGGACCTTGGAACTACAAGCACGGAAATCCCAACTACGATGCTGCTGGCAACTTCAACTATGGATATGCGTGCGCCGAAATGGGGTTCGATGCTTATACATGTGCCACCGTGGGGAGCGCTTATCACTCGTTGTACGGAACGGGTAATGGTAGCGGGATACCGTTCCTCTTCCCACCGTTCGGAAATACGCAGGAAAAGTACAACGAAATTCTAAATGGCTATAAATATCACGATATCGAGCAGTGGAGAAAAACGCTTCACTGCGACAAATGTTCGAACTGATGATATCGAAGGCGCAAAAGAGAATTTTGTATTTTGCAGCGGCGACTGCCGTACTTAGTGGTTGCCTCATAGCTGGAGGAGTGTACTGGTGGCTCTCTTCAAATCCCTTTTGTGATGAGCAGCAAAAAATGAAGGTTGCGTCTCCCGACGGCAAGTACGTGGCTTTCGTCTTCCAGCGTCACTGCGGTTTTGGTGCCGAGGACTACACGCACGTCAATATCCTACCAGCGGACAAGGAGCCTCGACCGCGGCCCATTAGTAGAAAACTCGAGAGTGGAATGGTATTTGCAGCAAACTGGAATCATGAAGTGAGAGTGAATTGGTCGGGGACGAAGACCCTACTGATACAATGTGGCGATTGCTGGGGACAACACAATGGTTCGGCCGATATATTCGAGCAGCAAAAGACTTGGAAAGATGTCTCCATCTCGTACGAGCACGCCGTGCAGTGACAGCTTCAGATATGACATGTCCGAAAGAAAGTTTCACAAATCCCCGTACCGTGGCACCACCGTCTTTGCCTACTACTACGACGACCTCATCAAAGAGACGAATTCGTCGTGTGGAATTGTCGCCTCCTGTTCGCAACGCCTCAACACTCATGAGCCAATCGCGGTTTTGGTTAGGAGATCAGAACTTCGGTGATTTGCGCGAGGCATGCCTCAAGTGGAGAATTTCCACGACATGTCTGTCTTCGCGCAGTTGGTAATACACCAGAATGGGGCTGTGCGAGAGTTTCCGGACCCGCGATCTTTTGCGGATTACGCCGCCCATACGGGGAAACCGCACGAGCAGTTCGATGTGGTCCAGCAAAGAATTGCCGAAACGGGAAGCAGCCTCGGCGTCGTCTTCGGCGATGTGGCCGATTATTTCGGCGAGATCGTTCAGCGCTCTTTGCGTGATGAGGAGGCGGTAATCCACTTTGGCATGAGCTTGCGGACTTGCTCTAGTTCAACGGTGCGTCCAGCTTGGGCATCGCGGATGCCATCATCGATGGCGGCGAGGGTTGCTTCGTCCTCGTCATCAATGACAGGAGTGGGCTTTTCGAAATCAAATTCTTTAGCCTTGGCCATAACGATATGCTAGCCCTTGTCTGTCGTCAGCGCAATAGCACTCCCAGATGGAACCTATTGCAACTCCCACGCCGGAGACGCGACTCATCGTATTACCGCGCCAGATACTACGACCCCTCTGTTGGCAGATTCATCAGCGAGGACCGCATTGAGCTGGAAGGTGGAATTAATTTATATAGATATTCGAATGATAACCCAATAACTCTAGCCGACGCGTTTGGACTGACGCCGAATAATCCTATGGATCGGCTCATCCAACAGCTGAAAACGGCTTGCCAGATTCGACTTACGAGCAGACCACAAACACTCTGGTTATTCCTCAAGATCCTATCACTGTCCATATGTTCTTCTCGCTCAGTGTTAGCAACAACTGGTCAATGGTGGCATCCAATTCTGAATTGGGACCCCATCTTCCATGCCGGCGGCTTCGAAATATCGAAAAAAATAGCAGGCCTTAGGTGGACTGGGACTTTTAAATGGATGGTCGGCGAAATACCATAATGACACCTGGACGGTTGTGCGGAGAGAAGAATAGAACAGCCGACCAGTTTGGAAAAAGAATTACCACAGTAGCAGGTAAGGGGGGGGGGGGGGGGGGGGGGGGGGGGGGGGGGGGGGGGGGGGGGGGGGGGGGGGGGGGGGGGGGGGGGGGGGGGGGGGGGGGGGGGGGGGGGGGGGGGGGGGGGGGGGGGGGGGGGGGGGGGGGGGGGGGGGGGGGGGGGGGGGGGGGGGGGGGGGGGGGGGGGGGGGGGGGGGGGGGGGGGGGGGGGGGGGCCCCCCCTTTTCAAGGTGGGGCTTATGATCGGCACTATTTTTTAATCCGTTCCTCCCTCTCCACCTTTTCTGCCTCCTGGTTATTCGTTCCATTCTAGTTACAGTTGGACTCGCTGGCCTTTTTTTTACTTTCATATAACTGGGTAAAACTAAGGCATACAGACGATAAAAATTCGATACAGACTGGCGGGCCCCGACGTCCTAGCTGGAATTACAGTGGCTGGGCTCCTCCATTTCAAACCGAACTCGTCTGGCTGTGGATAATTCCAAGTAGCAAACGAGGTTATTAAAAAAGAGAACCACTGCATGCGAACCGCTTCTTTTAGAATAATCGTCACCGTTAGGGCGTTAATTTTCTTCCTGCTCCACACCTTGTTGCGAACCATCAAATTACCGAGTTAACCTCTGCATCATGTTTGGGCGTCTCTAAGTCTTCGTGCGGCCTCGGCTACTGCATTCCTAATTAAGTGCCACTCTTTTGGTTTTACCAGATGAGAACGGAAATCTTGCTGCTGGTGGGGGTGGGGATGATGCCCGCGCTGATCGGTGCCTTGTTGTTCTTGTTTGAGCGCGTGGCTGAGTCCTCCCCTTGGAAGGTTGATAGCCGACCGGGCAGTTCGAAAGACATTTTTCGAGTGACTAATCTTCAAGTCAGTGAAAGAATCCAGCAGGAATCCATTCCCTGCCCAGCAGAATGTGGTATCAGGCTCACTCCGATTGACAAGGTTAAACGATTGCCTCCACCACGAATAAGGGGCTGATTCGTTGCTGCGACGGTGCAATAGTGGCGCAGCGGTTGTGGGATTCTTATTAAGGATAACCCGACGCACCTTCTGAAGAATCCACGAAGGCTATGTCTATCAGGAGGTTGAATGACAGAGAGCCAAAGAAAATTGCATTACAGAGGAAGAGTGAAGCCAGAAAGAAGACGCTGCGCCGAGTTATGTCCGCAAGATTACTGGGAATTGGTAGATACGTTTATTTGACCAGAACCGGAAAGACTATAAGTGCGGGCGGCACAGACAATATACTCAAAGACGATTTTGGGTGCCAGGGCCATATGCCGGTTTTGCGTGTGCGGGTTTAAAGTCAAATTTATGCAACAAGTAGCCACTTGCCGCAGCACTATAGTTTCTCGCCTCCAGCCTCTCGAACTAACCCAAAGATCGTACTACCGCGCCAGATACTACGATCCCAACGCGGGAAGGTTCATCAACGAAGATCCAGCTAGATTAGAAGGTGGAATAAACTACTACGGGTATGTTGGGAACGCGCCGATCATAGGCGGGTGGCCCACACGTCGGTTTTACGTGTGGGGCTTTTGACTTTTCCACGTCTTTCCACAGCCTTATCAAATTAGTTAGCCCCCGCCCAACTCCTTAGAATCCTTCAACTTCCACCACTCTCGTTCGAATACCAACTCAGTAATCAAGAAAACTATTGACAATCGGTAACTATTCCTGCTACCATCCACTATGGTCGTCGCCAGTTCTCCACAGATCTCTCTTCCCCTTTACCCTGAGGAACGAAGGGTTTACCCTGTTCACGCTGCTTGCCCTGTTTACGCTGAGTCCCGAAGCGAGCGAACGAGAACGGCTCTCCGCTCACGGAGTTTGCACCGACCGGATCGGGGCGTTAAAATCCAGCTTCAGCCCCGTCCGGCCCTCCCCGCAAAATCCGTCCACATTCCTTCTTCCTCTCACCTCTGTGCACTCTGTGTCTCTGCGTTTAGCTCTCCGAATGTTGACGCTCGTGACGCCGAGTCAAGCATAAGTCCTTTATCTGCAACGCTTACAAAAAGCACCCGGGGGTGGGTGTCAGTCCCGATCGTTAATCCCATTTCTCAGTTCAACCGCCGTTTTATCTCTAACTCCCATAGAATCACATCTTTCGCATACCCCCACCCCTTAACCCCAATCGAATCATATTCTTGCAAAAAACTGGGGGAGGGGGTCCCCCTTACCCCAAGTCGGCGGCGAGGGACTTCATATCTGTGCGCAACACGCAGGAATCCGCGCAACTCCAATCTCCTCATGCGTTTACTTCATAACTTGCGGACACCCCGGGGTGGGGGCTCATTATTCACTTCCCGGCACTCCGACCCTACTGCGCCCCGAGATACTTCTGGAAAAACTGAGCCGTCGCCTTGTAGTTCGATACGAACGTCTTCCAAAGCAGGAAGTCGTGAATTTCGTCAGGAATGTAAATCACTTCAACCGGCACATTGCGTTCCCGCAATCGTTGCACCAGGTCCACCGTCTGGCTCTCCGGCACGTTTCGATCGTCGTCGCCCTGAATCAGCAGCACCGGCGATTTCCATTTGTCCACGGACGCATTTGGCGAAGACTCCCACGCGAGTTGCCTCGCTTCCTTCAAATCCGGCGCGGAAGTCGCATCCTCTTCCCAAGAGGGCAGGAAGAGCGACCAATCATGAACGCCGTGGTAATCGACGCCCGCCGCAAAAATATCGGAATTCCGCGCCAGCCCCATCGCCGTCAGAAATCCCCCGTACGATCCGCCCCAAAGTCCAATGCGGTGCGCATCGACGATCGGCAACTTCTGCAAGTAGTGCGCGCCAGCCAGCACATCGTTATATTCCGACGCGCCGCGCCAAACGCTGTGCGGAGGAACGCGGAAGTCGTGGCCGTACATGACTCCCAGCCGGTAGTTGACCGACAAAACCACGAATCCCAGGCTCGCCAAGTACTGATTTTCCGCATACGCACTGTGGTAGTAATCCATGTAGTGAAACCCAAGAACCATCTGTCGTACCGGACCGCCATGCGTAAAAATCAAAGCCGGCCCCGGCTTGCTGCGCCCTTTCGGAACAAACAGTTGTCCGTGGATCGTGAATCCGTCCTCGCTCTTGAAAATCACTTGCTGCGGCACGACGAGTTGCGCACTCGGAAAATCCGCAGGCAGTGCATCCTTCGTGATCAGCTCGCGCCCCGGGGGCACAACGCGGTACACCAAAGCCGGCGTGATCGCCGTCGAGCCGAGGCAGAAAATGTTTTTGCCGTCCCCCGTTTCCACGGGACTCCAATCGATGGTTTCGCCTTTTGTCAGCAGCGTCTGAGGAGTGCCTCCAGCCGCATCGACGCGCCACAAGTGGCGCCGGTCGATGTCATCCTGATTCGAGGAAAAAAGCACGGTTCGCTTGTCGCTGCTGAGCGCAACATCTTCTACGTCAAATTCGCCGGGAGTGAGCGACGCAGCCGCGCCGCCCGTTGCTGCGATCGAGTACAAATGATTCCATCCATCCGCTTCAGAATCGAAAATCACTCGATTCCCTGCCGCGAAGCGAAGAGACTCCACCGCAAAAAGCGGCAGCGAATCGCGCGGCCCCTGTCCGCTGTTCCAAATCGCCCGCGCCGCATACGTCTTGGAATCTCCGATCCAAAGACTCCAGGGCTGCGCCCGTTCCGGAATCAGTGGACGCTTGCCTTCTATCCCGCCAATTTTCAAATATGCGATCGAATTTCCATCCGGTGACCACCGCGGCGCAAAATCTCGATCGGCGGAAGGCGCCACATAATGAATCGCCTCCAATTTCCCTGCCGCAACATCCGAGATTACGATGAACGCATGGTCCTTCCTGCTAACCGTAAAAGCAAGATGCTTACCGTCTGGCGACCATTGCGGCGATTCCACATCTCCGCGCAGCTCGGTAAGCTGCTTCGCTGTTTCGGCCCCGGATACCGGCACAATCCACAATTCGTGCTTCGCGGCCCACACCGCCCACTTTCCGTCCGGAGAAATTTCAATATCCTCGCATCCTTCCTGGGGGCATCCCATGGTCCCCAGCAAACGCGGCGTTCCATTTTCGATGTCCGCAGACCAGACCTGCTGCAGCGGCTGTTTTGGTTCGGCCGTTGGATTTGCCGAAAGGCCCTCACCGTTAGTCTCGGTTCCCTTCGCGTAAACAATTGTTCGCCCATCGGGAGTGAGTCTCAGCGACGCCAGCGGTTGCCCTGTGTCTCCCTCATAGTGCGTCACCTGCCGCGGCGCGAATGCTGGGCCTTCAGCGGTCCACACATTCTGGGCGCCCTTCTTGCTGAACACCCACGCGATGCGCGACCCGGACGCGGAGGCAGTGAGCTGCGACGGAAACGGCGCGCTCAGTATTTGTTCTATCGAAAAAGATTGTGCCCTCATGGAGGGCGAGAAAATCACCAGACCAGATAACACGAGCAAGCTCTCGGCTAAGAAACGGAAATGCCGTACTTTCTCTAGAAACACGGAAGTCCTCCCTCGATATCCCCAATCACTATTCACATCAATCGCTCAAAGCCGGAACGACATCTGTCGCCCTTTTGCAACATTTGTTGCAGCCAAACTGCGCACAATCTATTCAAGTCTCATATCCCCGTCAAGGGTAAGCTTTCAATCGCCAGAATTGATATTCCTGTAGTCTTGAAAGACAGAACCGCGCGTTGACGCTTCTGTGCACGGCGTCAAGGAAGCGAACAGCGCATTCTGGCGAGCACTCATCGTTCGCGGCAATGCAGAGGACTTCCGACTGGCCAGCAACAGATGTTTCAGAACGCTTCCGCTGGTCTGGGGAATCGAGGCAAGTACAACGAGGTTTTAGAGGAAGTTACGCGGCGAGCCTGTGTTCCGCCAGCAAATGCGGGGGCACTTTACGCAAATCCCAGACTAGCCCGTACCACGAGAGTATTTTCAGCATGTAATACGTAATATCAATCTCCCACCAGTAAAATCCCTGGCGCGCCGAAGCCATGAAGTGATGGTGGTTGTTGTGCCAGCCTTCGCCGAGGGTCAGCACTGCGAGCAGCCAATTGTTGCGGCTCGTATCGGTTGTCTCGTAGCGCCGCGTTCCGAAGAGGTGAGACAGCGAATTGATGGTGGACGTGTCGTGCCAGAGCAGCACTGTGCTCAGGCAAAAGCCCCAAACAAACAGCGGCCACCCACCGATCAAAACAATAACCGCCGCCAGAACGATGGGCGGCACCAGGTGATACTTGTTCAGCCAGCGCAATTCCGGATATTTCGCGAAGTCGCCGATGTACTCGAGCGGCGTAACATCGTATTTGTCGGTAATAAACCAGCCCACGTGCGCCCAAAGAAATCCGAAGAGCGTCGGCGAATGCATATCCAGATCCTGATCCGAGTGCCGATGGTGGTGCCGGTGATGCCCCGCCCACCACAGCACTCCCTTCTGCGCGGAGGTCATCGCCAGAAAAGCCATGACGAATTGAAACACCCTGCTGGTCTTATACGAGCGGTGCGCAAAATAGCGGTGATAGCCGGCGGTAACGAAAAACATCCGCACCGCGACAAGCGCCAGGCAAGCCGCAAGATACGACCAGCGAAAATGCACAAAAAATACGCCAAGCGCCAGGATGTGAATCACAACAAACGGGAAGGCCAAAATAAGGGAGATGCGGGAACCATTTGGCAAAGGTATGGACAAAGCGCGTGAGGCCATTGGGGGACTTCCTTCGCGTCCGGCGGACGCTTTTACAACTTTCATTGCAAGCGCGATACCCTGCCGGGATCACAAGGGCTGGCAGCATGGCTCACCTGTTCAGTCTGGGGCCGCGTTATGCTCCGGTCAAGGCGTACTGAAGGACAGGTAGAGTCTATGTGCAAAATTGCACATAGACTTGGGTGAAGCATTGCCAACCAGCAAGAGCCATTCCGCGAGAAGAACTCTTCTCCCAGATGTGCTATCGTCCGTTTGCAAGAAAATTTCGCGGTTTCGCGTATCCACTCCTATCCGGAGATCCCGTAGGGAGCAGAGGAAAAATGGCAGAGCGTCCCGTACTTGTTGGACTCGTACCCCAAGTCGTTGTACTCGATCCCGGTGATCAAATCTCCTGGATCTCTGACGCCGGCAATCTTCGCGTCGAATTCGACGTCAACCGCTGCCCGTTTTCTTCCAATATTTTCCAGGCCCCGGCAGGTATGCGCCTGCTCAGCGGGCCGCCGCGCGTCGGTCTTAAGGGCGCCACCTACAAGTATCGTGTTTGGCTCAACGACCAACTCGTTGGCCAAGGTGAAGTCATCCTCCGCGAGAAATAACACGCCAAGCAAAAGGCCCAGCAGCGCAAGCTGCCGGGCCTTTGAATAACCAAGCTGATTTGTAATAGCCTCCGGAAATTCAAGAAGGCTTCGCGACGCCAGGAAACATCGTTGGTCTTTTACTTGGGCTGCTTCGCGATGATCAGCGCTTTGATCTTGTCGTAGGTGGCCGCCGGAACGATCTTCTTGTTCAGCAGATCGGTCTTCATCTTGTACGGCCGCCCGTCGATGATTTTTTGCGAATACGCATCGCCAATCCCCGGCAACGTTTTCAGCTGATCTTTCGTCGCCGTGTTGATATCCAGCAAATCGCCCGCTTTGGGTGCGGCTTTCATCGCAGTGTTACTGTCGGGCGCGGCCGTACTTTGCGCATGGGAATAAGCGCCACTCACCCCCAAAATTAAAACCAGGGCCACCAAAATCATCCTGCTCAATCGTTTTGTCATTTCGAGCTCTCCTTTTTGTAACAACAAAACCGAATCCCTCTTCTTTCAATGTTGCGTCTAGCGTGATGCTCTTACTTCGCCGGTTTGTACCCTGCCTTTATGGCATCAGTCTCCAGCATGTATTTGCCGTGCTTGGTCTTTCCATACCAGCGCGTCCCCTGCTTATGGTAAACGCCGGTATCGGTATTGATCCACACGACGCCAGCGGCGTTCGCCGGGGGTGCCTGCGGCTTTGTCGTCACAGGGGCCTGCGCTGGAGCACTCGAAGTTCCTGAAGGAGCAGTAGAAGCCGCAGGAGTTGGTTTTGCGCCAGAAGCTGTATTCGAGGTAGCTGCAGAAGAGTGTGCTTTGTCCGAAGTACTGGATTGCGGCGATTGCGCGATCAACACAACGGTGCTAACGAAAAACGTGGACCCGACGAGCAGGGCGAGAGCCAGAATCTTCGCATTGCGTTTCATCGTTATGCTTCTCACCGAAATGTGCGCTCACTGGAACGCAGGCCAGCTGGAATTCGGGCATGATGGCGAAGAAAACAGATGAAGTCAATATGGAAGAGGGCCAGATTAGCTGTCCAATTGGACAGCGGAACTTGATTCAAATGGATTGTCTGCCGATGCCAGACCGCGCGACAAAGCCTTCGTAATCAATCGCCAACGGCTGTGCTGCGTGCTACGTCCACCGATTCGGCTAGCCCGCGGCGAACCGGCCCAAGCACAAACGCCGGGACTTCACGTTCTGGAGCCAGCGAAAGATTGGTGGCTCTTCGGGGAAACTCAGTGCGAAGATCCAGCTTCATTCCTGCCTCACGAAGGAACTCAGCGGAAAAACCCATGTCTTCGGCGCGGTCGACGCCCCAGAACCAGAGTTTCTCCTCATGAAGCTGCAGGAAGTCCAGAGACTCTTCGAGCTTCTTCATGGCGCGATCAAATGACGATGCAAGGAAAAACACCCCTAGATTCCAAGCATGGCGGGGGTAGAAGACCTGGATTCGAACGCAATATTTGCCGGCCTGATTTCTTTCCATGCTGCATCGATAGTCATTGCGGACTGAAGATGTGCGGGAAGGCGTCTTCTTCGTATTCATAGGATCCTGAGGTCTAGGCGCTGGGGAGCCATGGCTGAACGTGTTCCGATTTCGGCTGGCTTCCGGCCTAGTGGGTGTTTTCAAAAAGCGCGGAAAGGGGGCTGAAACCGGCTACTTTGGAGACACCATAGGCTACCGAGCTGCGGAGAGAAAGACAAGCTCGCTTCATCTATTTCTAAACTATTTATTATCAATTACTTAGACTAGCCTACGCTACCGAATCCCTTTAGCTTGTCGGGCATCAATTGCAACTTGCCCTCTTTTTTCAAGCGGTCTTCGAGGGCCGTCTGGAAGGCCTCAAATGCGATCGAGCGCTTATTTTGCAACACAGCGTCGGTGATTTCTTTCTTTTGCTTCTCAAAATCCGCGGGGTTGGGCTCTTGTTTGTCCACGACTTCATAGACAAGCCAGTTCGCGCCGAGGTTGAGCGGCTGACCAAGGCTCCCAGCCTTCAATTGAAACGCGGCGGAAAGCTGTTTTCCGCTGGCGACATTGGGAATGGTGCCGGAACGAGCAAATTCCTCGCTGGTCTTGGCTTCCAGGCCCAGTGCTTTGGCTGCGGCGTCGAACTTTTCTCCTGCCTTCACGCGCTTGGCCAACTCATCCGCCTTGGTGCGGGCTTCGGCGGAGGCTTTTTCCTGCTTCAGTTCGGCAACGACGCTATCTTTTACCTCTTCGAGTGTCCCCTGGTGCGCGGGAAGGACCTGCTTAATGGAAAGAACGATGTACCCGCGATCCGTCTGCACCGGCAGGCTCAGCTCGCCCTGGTGCAAGCGAAAGATGGAATCGCTGACTTTGACCTGCGGCGAGTTGCCCAATTCGACCAAGGGATCGGTTGCCGCGACCGGGCGCGTCTCCCCCACTGTGAGGTGATACTGCTTGGCCAGGTCGTCGAGCGAAACCTTATTGGACTGACGGATGGCTTGCGAGAGCTGTTCGGCAATATTGCCAGCTTGCTTATCGGCCTCGGACAACAGCAGCGGAGTTCGGATGGAATCCTTCACTTCCTCAAAGGGCTTGGTGTGGGCCGCTTCCTTATCAATGATCTTGATGATGTGGAAGCCGTACTGAGTCTTAATCAAGTCTGAAATGCTGCCCTTCGGGAGCGAAAACGCCGCCTTTTCGAATTCTGGCACCGTCTGGCCCTGAACAATCCATCCCAAGTCTCCGCCCTTGTCTCTCGAACCGGGATTCCCAGGAGTACCGCCGTCCTCGGAGTATTTTTTGGCCAGGTCCTCGAAATTGGCGCCCTTTTTGGCTTGATCCAGAATGCCCTGCGCTTTCTTCCTTATCTCTTCCACTTCAGCGTCCGGCTTGCCGACAGTCATCAGCAGGATGTGCTCGACGTGCACCCGGTTGGGCACCTGATAATCCTGGATGTTCTTCATGTACTGGGCCTTGAGCTGATCGTCGGAGATTTGCATGCTCTGGCGAATCTGGTTCACATCCACGATGGCGTAGCGCACCACGCGCTTTTCCGGAACCTGATACTTTGCTTTGTTCTTTTCGTAGGCAGCTTTGACCTCGGCGTCATCCACGGTGATCTTTGCCACCAAATCTTCCGGCTTGATATACGCGTAGTCCAGTTTCACCTTTTGATTGCGGTAGACGAATTCTTCCTGCAGTTCAGCCGGGCCTGCGCTGATCCCGTCGGTCACCAGCTTCTGGAACTTTTCCTGCAGCATGCCCTGCCGCACTGTGTCTTCGAAGGTCGCCACAGTCATCTGGGTCCGCGATTGAACCAGAGCAGCGTATTGATCCGGGGCAATGGGCGAATCACCGTTGAAGGCAGCCGGCAAAATTAGCTTGATGCGGTCGGCAATCTCATCGTTGGAAACCTTTATACCGAGCCTGCCGGCCTCATAGTCCATTTCCTTCTGAAGCATGAGTTGCTGGAGGATGCGCTTCGCATAGTAAGGCTCAAGCATCGGCGGCACTTGATTGGTCTGCTTGATCTGGTTGAGTTGCTGGCGAATTTCGGCAACCGTGATGGTCTGATCGCCAACCTTGGCCACGGCATCCGTGGAGGTGGTCGTGTCACCCGGACCGCTCGGCACCAAATAGAGCAGCATGCCGCCCGACAAAGCCAGCACCACTACTCCTAGAAAGATGCGCGAAAAAAGTTTTTGCGTGTTATCTGAGCTGCCAGCCATCCGCTGAATCCCCCGAGTCCTAAGCAAACGTATCATTATAGGAGATAGGTGGCATGCGGCTCAAATAGAATCGTGGCGGAGGGGTGGGTAAGTTTCCGAGTGGCCTTCGGTTCTCAGCAATTGCGAAACGCCAGCTAACCTCGTACTTCTCGCAGCGGGACTTATTCTGGCCCGACTCGTAAGGACAGTGTGGTTAGTTGCTGACAAAATGCGCGCCCCTTAAACTCAATAAGAATGCCATCTGCGATCGGTATCGACTTTGGTACGACGAATAGTTCGATTGCTCACGTTAACGACGCTGGCGAAGTTGCGTTGGCTCACTTCCCATACATGGGCGAAGTGACCGCCGCCTATCGGTCGCTGCTTTATCTCGAGCAAGTGAAAGAGCGGGGTGTCAATGCGCTCAAATCGTGGAGCGGACCCGCGGGTATTGAGCACTACCTTGCTGCAGACCACAAAGGCCGGCTGATTCAATCGCTGAAGTCTTTTCTGAGTAACCGCAACCTTTCGGGTACGGAGGTTTTTGGCCGGAGATATACGCTCGAGGACCTGATCGCCCGCATCTTGAGAGACCTGCGTGAAAAGGCTTCCACCCAGTTTGGCGTCCCCATTTCGAAAGCGGTCGTTGGCCGGCCTGTGCGATTTGTGGGGGCCGAGACGGAGGAAGAGGATCGCTTTGCGGAGGGTCGTCTTACCGCGGCATTTAAGACTGCTGGCTATGAGTCTGTCCAGTTCGAATTTGAGCCGATAGCGGCGGCGCACTACTACGAGTCCACACTCGATCACGATGAACTCATTTTGATTGGAGATTTCGGAGGCGGCACGAGCGACTTTTCTTTGGTTAGGGTCGGTCCAGGTGTTCGTCATAGAGGTAGAAACGCGGCGGACCTACTGGGCAACGCGGGCGTCGGCGTGGCAGGCGATTCGTTTGATGCCAAGCTCATTCGACATCTTGTGTCTCCCGCGCTTGGCGCCGGAACGGATATGCATTCGATGAAGAGGCTCCTCCCGATACCCGCTTGGATTTATGGCAAGTTGGAACGCTGGCACCATCTTTCCTTTCTCAGGGCCAAAGACGTGATGGACTTGCTCACGCGGATCAAGACGGACGCTGTTGAGCCTGAGAAAATCGCTGCTTTGATTCATCTCATAAAAGAAGATCTTGGATATCAATTGCATCAGTCTGTTCAGGCGGTGAAGTACGAATTGTCGAGCAACGCGACGGCGACGTTTCATTACTCGGATGGAGCCGTTGATCTTACGGCCCGAGTGAAGCGTTCATCTTTTGAAAATTGGATCTCGGACGAATTGAAGCAGATTGAGTCCTGTCTGGACTCTTTGCTTAAGGCGAGTGGCGTTCACCCGAAAAATGTGGATGCGGTGTTTCTGACCGGCGGATCATCATTCGTGCCAGCGGTAAAAAGAATCTTTACAACGCGCTTCGGTGAAGAACGGATCAGGACGGGTAATCAATTTACTTCGGTGGCGTGGGGCTTGGCTCTCAAAGGGTCCACGCTGGCTAGAACCGGCTCTGACTAGGGAGTGGTAAGAGGATCGTCGCTTCCGAGATCCCATGTTCCGACATAGCAGGTCATTTTTGAATGCCATTGATCCCAGTGACTTCTCGATGCGCGCTGAGTGAGCCATCAGGGATCACCACGATTACCCACGGCGTTCCAGAATTAAGAATATCGGCATGACTCACGATTTCAGCATCGTGGCCAGGGTGCAGTTCAATCGACTGAGTGCCTTGCTCATGGAGATTGAGATTGTGGGTTTTCACTTCAAATTTATGAGCGCCCGCGCCTTCCGCGTGGATACGCAGCGTGAGTTCGTTGGCATGGGTCGCTTCCACCGAGACTTTGAAATCAAAGGCGCGGTTGGAGCGTAGTTCGACATGATAAACGCCGCCGGACAGCGCGGTGAGAGTGGTGTGGGCCTCGCCCTGTCGTACGCTATATGCGCCTTGCGGTAACTGTGCTCGAAATTTCCCGCTCGCGGGATCGGCGGAGACCTGGGTCACGCGCCCTGTCCGCTGATCGCGGAACTCGATGGGCTCACGCGATGAGGCATCGGCATCTCCCTCGACAACCGTCTCGCCGTGCAGATCCTGCATGAGCCAGATCCACTCCCCCACTGGTTGCGTCCAAACCTCTTTATACGTCCAGCAAATCTGCGTCGGCCAATACGGAGCGTCGTTGTATTCCTTTGTTTCGATGCCTACCGGAAGCGCGCCGACCATTTGTCCGGAGCGCACGCTGTACAGCGGAGTCCAGTCATAGCCTTCTCCATACATGATGCTGGCCGAGAATGGATTGCGTCCCAGGAGCCATTCCGCCTGTTGCTGCGCCAAATCTTCCGCTTCAAGGTCTCCGCGCAATTGTCCCGCCGCCGACAGAGCTTTTGTCTGCGATAGCAAGACGCTGGAATTTCCGCGGAAGTCAAACCAGACAGGAAATCTCCGCAGATAATATTCTCCTCCCAGTGGAAGGCCGCGATGGACTTCCTCGACATAGGCGGCGCTATCTGCGGCGCGCAACGGGGTCCAATCCTTCGACTGCGTCAATAACCGAGCTTCGCTTTCCTTGTAGATTGCGGCCGGCAGCACGTCATAGGGCTGATCGATCTTGGCAGCGACCTGCTGGTAGTATTTGGAGTGCAAGACGATCGCCGCGTACCACTTCATCCAATTTTCGTGGCTTGGAAAAGTCTCGCACAAATGAGCCAGCGCAATGACCGGCTGTTCTTCCTGTCCAATATGAAAGCGATGGAATAGATTCTCCCGCTTAGGACTGGTGTAAAAATAACCAGTCAGGGGAATGCTCCAGGGCTGAAGCGTTTGCTCTTGCGACGCAAGTATGAGATCGCCGAGTTTGAACGCCTCGTCCGCGTATCGCTGTTCGCCTGTGGCCTGAAACAAATCGATGGAAGCAATTGCGCCGAACGAAATGCGCTCCAGTTCATCCTGCGCGCCATAGACTTCTGGAAGGGGCGCGGCTGTTTTCAATCCCTCGACGGCATAGTTCCAGTCTTGTTCTGCCGTTCGAAGGCTGCGAATGGCGAGCTCTGGATTGCTTTCTTTCACTACGCGAGCAGCAAGCGCTTCAACCGCCGCGACGCGAAAGTTCCACTCGGGCTCATTCACGGCTTGACCGCTGCGATCGTCCGCGTCGCCAATGATGCCGTTCGTCCAATAGCTGATCAATTGACCTTTGGCACGATAGCCGTCGCCGAAGCTGGTTTTTAGTACCCAGCGCAGCCCCCACGTAGCTTCTTCCATCAAGCGCGCGCACAGCACGGGATCTTCTCCTTGCTGCTGAAGACGTTCCGCGAAAGAAAACAAGGCATAGGACATTCCTGGAGTGTTGCCCGTCGCCGTAAGATCTCCCGCGTCGTGATAGCCGCCGTTGACGATAATGCGTTTATCCCCGTGTATGCTGTAATCATCCATGTGGCAGATTCCATGAATCCCGGGAATCACCGTTCCACACCTTTCGCTGTACATAAAATTGATGGCTTTCCAAATGCTCTCGCGCCACGCGTCTTGGCCGATTTGAAATGGGCGCGTAGTCGTGGCCCCAACGCGAAGAACATACTCACCCGGCGTCTGAATCTCGGAAAAATCCAGGACCGCGTATCTGCCCAATAGCGTCGTCTGCTGCTGGACTGCCTTGGTGAGAACGGATTTGTCGGTGCCTTGCTCGATCACCGAAAATTCCTGTACATCGAGGTTGCTGGCAATCGCTGTCTTCGTCGCGCCCGAGGTATATCCCGCGTGACTGAACGCTATTTTGCCTGCTGCAACATCCCAACCCTCGACGTGGTCTGCTTCTACCGTCTGCAGTTCCAGCTGGTCAATATATAGAATGGTCTGATCGCCCAAGTCGGGAAGCATCTTGGGAAGGCTGTAGGCAAAATCGAGCTGCGTCACCTTATCCCGGTCGAGTGGTGCAATTTCCCATACCACGTGATTCCATTGGTGATTCTTCAGGATGATGGACTCGTGCCGCCCCTCGTTGTATCGATCCGGGAGACGATGTGCCCCTTCATTGTGCAGGGTGAGAGAAGCAGAGATTGCCGGCGCGCCGATCACATCGGGATACGCCCAGATGGAAATGCGGTTGTAACTGCTCCAATTCTCGGAAGGAAATTTACGGCTGGCGACAAGATCCTCCCACTCGCCGGCGCCGCCAACCAGCCCCAGGTTTTGTTTCGATCGAATGCGCAGGGAGTGCGCGCCATCTTTCACGGGCGAATCCGCGAGCGCCATGTCCCCATCTCCGGCGAACGACCATGTCGAAACATCTTCCATGGAATCGAGCACACGCGAGTCCAGCACTTTCTTCTGCAGCCAGCGAGCCTCCGCTCCATCTTCATAGACTGGTTGCATCGGCATCTTAGGGACTTCCTGCTGCGCCGAAACGTATTGGCCGCCGAGGGCACCGGAGATCGCCAACGCAAAGCACGTACATAGAACCCGCCTCCATGTGCCGTTCTCCGCGTCATTCAAATTGAAATTCATCAGAATCCTTCCTCGGCCTCGGCTGCTATTTGTGAAGATCGACCAGCGTTGCGAATCGTTCGGGAGGATTATAAACGGAACCCGCCTGCGCCACTCGCTGCACCCAGAGTTTTTTCTTCGCGGTTTCATGAATCTTCGAAATGAAGCGGACGCGTTGATGGGAAACCGCGATGATGCGGGTATCATCAAACGGTAGAGATGATAAGACTCAACGCGATAGGAAAACAGATAGCGGTGTCTGCGCCGGTGATTGTTCTAATTTTGCTGTGCGTGCTCAATCAGCGGACATCTTTGGGCTCGGCGCAAAATGCCGGAGAGCATCTCCCCGCCGCTGGACCGGCGACGTTCTACCGCGATGTGCTCCCGATTTTGCAGCAGCGTTGCCAGATTTGCCATCGGGCAGAGGGCATCGCTCCCATGCGATTCGACACGTATGAACAGACGCGGCCCTATGCGGCCGCGATTGCGGCGGCGGCACAGAATAAATCCATGCCACCATGGTTTGCTGATCCTCATATCGGACATTTCTCGAATGATCCGTCGCTCTCCGCGGAACAAATCGCGGTGCTTGGTGCTTGGGCAAATGCCGGAGCTCCTACCGGCGATACTCACGACGCACCTCCGCCTGTACATTGGGCAGAGAGCTGGAGCATCCCGCAGCCGGATTTAGTCTTGAAAATGCCGAAGGGCGTGCCGCTGCCGGCGAGTGGCGACGTCGAATACACCTATGAAATTGTAGCGACAGGATTCAAAGAGGATCGCTGGGTGCAAGCTGTGGAAGTGCTGCCATCGCTTCGCGCCAACGTACACCACGCGGTTGTTTACGTGCGGCAGCCGGATTCGCAGTGGATGCGCCACGCACCGATTGGCGTGCCGTTCACTGCTTCCACGCTGACCGATCCCGATGATCGGCGCGGCGCGCATTGGACGGACAGTGACGTGCTTCTCGTTTACGCCCCTGGCAGCTCGCCGGACAATTGGCCGGACACCATGGCAAAATTTATTCCCGCCGGATCCGATCTCGTTTTTCAAATGCACTATACGACTAACGGACACCCGGCCACGGACCGAACCAGCGTGGGCTTGATTTTTGCAAAGCATTCCCCTTCAGAGCGTGTCCTTACGCTGCAGCTCACCAACGACCACTTCGTGATCCCTCCAGGCGTGCCGGATTACCGTGTGGAAGCGCGCGGCACTTTGCCGAACGATGCGACGCTGCTCAGTCTCTTCCCGCACATGCATTTGCGCGGAAAACGTTTCGAGTACAACATCATTCACAGAGAAAAAGTTTCCGGGGCGCGGCCAGATCAGGAAATAGAGCCACTGCTCGACGTCCATTATCATTTTCACTGGCAGATGAGTTACAAGCTAGCGGAACCACGCTTCTTAAAGGCGGGCACGGAACTGCAGGCTATCGCCTGGTACGATAATTCGCGCGACAATCCGCACAACCCCGATCCGGAAGCCGCAGTCCGTTGGGGCGAGCAAACGTACGATGAGATGATGGTTGGTTTTTTCGACGTGGCCGTTGCGGCGAATCTCGACAAGCGTGCATATTTTATTCGGCACTGAGTTCGGCGTTGACCACAGCTCTCAAGGACAAGAGGAGCCCAAATGGAAATCACAAGCGAATATGTGCAACTGAGCGTCAATGACAGCACAACGATGCGGGCGTGGGTTGCGCGGCCCAAGGAAAAAGGCGCTAACCCTGGGTTGCTCGTTTTCCAGGAAGCGTTCGGCGTGAACGCGCACATTCGCGACATCGCCGGACGATTTGCGCGCGAAGGCTTCGTCGCCGTGGCGCCCGAGCTTTTTCATCGCACCGGCGCGGGGGTCGAAATACGCTACGACGATTTTCCCAGCGCGGTGCCGCACATGAAGGCCTTGAACGATGCTTCGATGGCGGCCGACCTGCGCGCTGCGTTTGATTGGCTTCGCGGCTATATCGGCGGAGACCTGCCGATCTCCGCGATTGGCTATTGCATGGGCGGCCGAGCCGCATTTCTCGCGGCCATCACCTTGCCACTCGCCGCTTCCATTTCGTACTACGGCGGTGGCATCGCCCCGAACGCGACCAATCCCGGCTTGCTCGGCCGGGCGACCGGTTTGCAAGCTCCACTCCTGTTCTTCTGGGGCGGGCGCGACAAGCACATTCCGCCGGAGCAGGTCCGAGCGGTGAGCGATGCGCTGCGAGCCGCGGGAAAAAACTTCGTCAATGTCGAGATTTCCAACGCCGACCACGGTTTCTTTTGTGACGCGCGCCCCAGCTATAGCCCAGCGGCAGCTCTGTTGGCCTGGCCGCTGACGATGGCATTCCTGCGCGCCAGATCCGCCTAATCGCGCCGCCGCATTTCCTTCAAAGAAATCGCAGACAATCGTTGCACGTGCGCGGAACCACCCCACTGTCCTTTCGGGCAAAACCACCTGTCCGAACGCCTAGTATGCGCAACTGCTATTTGCTGTTTAACTACCGCAAGCTGCAGCGGCCCTCTGCGTTCTAATTACTGTGCTAGATTGCAAGATTGGCGGCAGAGTTGCGCGAAAACCCGTGAGCACACAGACACCACACGACCCGAACCACCCGAAAATAAAACGAGTGGAAGTGTATTGGCATACGGTGACGTACAAGACCGTGGCCGTTTACGTGACTCTGCTTGCGGCCATTGTTTTCGCGGCGGTTTACCTCATCAATCCGAATTTGTATACGGCCGCGTATGACAAGCTGAACAAATCGATAGGCAACGGTGACAGCGAAGCCACAAGCATTTCACAGATGCAGGCGAAGTTCGTCAACCTCGACGGAAAAGTGCAGGTCAAGAAAGTTAATTCTGTCCAATGGGTCGACGCAGATTTTCACACCACGCTGGACAAGGGCGATCAAATCCAAACCTCCGCGGACGGCGCGGCCCGCATCACCTTCGCCGACGGCACGACGTACACCGTGAAGTCCGGAACATTTATTACCGTGGAAGAAAATTCGATGGGGCACGAGCAGCCTTCCAGTTCGGCAGTTCGTATCAACATCGGACAAGTCGACCTTAAGACGCCAAATTATTCCTCGCCGGATTCCAAGGCCGCCGTCAGCATGGAAGATTCCGTGGCGCAATTGCATTCCAACAGCAGTGCGGCCGTCAAGGCCGACCCGGCTAATAAGGAAAACGAGATCGTAGTTTCGAGCGGAAACGCGGAAGTGCAGCGCGGCCAGGAAAAGGTGGAGATCGGGCCGTATCAGAAGGTTAGCATCTCGACGGGGGGAGCAATCACGAAGTCCGATGTGCTGGCTCCGCCGGATTTGAGCTCGCCGCGCAACTTCGAGCCGCTCATCGTGGAAAATCCCAAGACGGCTGCTATCCATTTTGAATGGAAGCCCGTACCCGAGGCGATTTCGTACACGCTGCGAATCAGCACGACTGCGATGTTTACGAAAACCGTGAAGGAACCGAAAACAGTTTCTGGGACTAGCGCGGATATCACAGGACTCGATGGCGGCGATTATTTCTGGGACGTGACGGCCACGAACGCCAAGAAAGAAACCAGCGAGTTCAGCGAGACGTTTCGCTTTACACTCGTTGCCCAGGGAAAAACCCAGGATATGGCGCTCGAGATTACCGGCACCCAGATTCACGGCCGGGTGGTGGAAATTATCGGCCGGACGGAACCCGGCGCGGCGCTCATCGTAAACGGCCAGCCAGTACCAATCATCGCAGCGGACGGAGGCTTCAGGCACTTTACCGAACCGCTCGAACCGGGCCAGCACACTATCGTCATCATTGGGGAAAATCGCCGCGGAGGCACAGCCCAACAGAAAGTGACGATCGTTGTGCCAAAGTAAAAGTTTCGAACGTGGATCGTTTTCAGCAACAAGTGAAAAAAAGACGCAGGCGCCACTTTGCGCTCGTCGCCAAGTCCAGAGACAATGGTCTAGTTGGCCGCGCGGCGGTTCAAATGGACCGTGAGAAAGTTAAGCAGCACGTTGTCGGCTGGACGGCGGAGAAGTTTTCTTCGCAGGGAGCGGGGGGATGAATAAGAACGGTTACAACCTGAGGTCGATCTTTAGTTTGTTTTCTTCCGACCTCGCCATTGATCTTGGGACGGCGAACACTCTCGTGTTCTCGGCCGGCAAAGGCATTGTGGTGAACGAGCCTTCGATCGTGGCTATCAATAAATCCAGCGGAGAGGTCGTGGCCGTCGGCCGCGAAGCCAAGGAAATGCTGGGCCGCACGCCGGGCAACGTCGTGGCCATCAAGCCTATGAAGGACGGCGTCATCGCCGACTTCAAAGTCACTGAAAAAATGCTGACGTATTTTATTCAGAAAGCTCACAACCGCCGCGTGCTGGTGCATCCGCGCATCGTCATCGGCGTGCCTAGCGAAATTACGCCAGTAGAAAAGCGCGCCGTGCAGGACTCTGCATATCGCGCGCGCGCCAGCGAAGTCTATCTCGTCGAGCAGGCCATGGCTGCCGCTATTGGAGCCGGCTTGCCGATCGAAGAGCCTTCCGGAAACATGGTCGTCGACATCGGCGGCGGCACCACGGATATCGCGGTCATCTCCATGAGCGGCATCGTGTACTCGCGTTCCGTGCGCGTCGCCGGCAATGAGATGGACGAAGCCGTCATGCAATATTTGAAACGCAAATATAACCTGCTCGTCGGCGAACGCACCGCAGAACAGATCAAAATGGAAATCGGCTCGGCGTATCCTCTGGAAAAGCCGCTGACCATGGAAGTGAAGGGACGCAACCTTATTGAAGGCGTCCCCCGCACTGTCACCATCGACGACAGCGAAATTCGCGAAGCACTCAGCGAATGCGTCGCAACCATACTAAACGCCGTGCGCGTGGCACTGGAACGCACACCTCCGGAACTTTCCGCGGACATCAGCGATCGCGGCATTGTGCTGACCGGCGGAGGCGCGCTGCTGAAAAATCTCGACAAGCGCATCCGCGAAGAAACCGGGCTGCCGGTTTCCATTGCCGACGACCCTCTGGCATCGGTGGTCCTGGGAACAGGCAAAATGCTGAGCGATTTCAAGTTGCTGCGCCAAGTTTGCATCGACTGACGTTTTTTCGGATTTGACGATTGCGAAAATTTTAAGCCGCACAGGCTTAAGCCTGTGCCACTGGACTCCATGGTTGGCATTCCCTCTCGTCATAGATCGATTTTCCTGCTCGGCGGAGTTGTGCTCCTGCAGATATTGCTGCTGGCTGTGCAAATCAAACGCGATTCGCAGGGCCGCCTGATCCGCGTCTGGACGGTTGGCGCGGTATCGCCGTTCGAACGCGCCGGCGCTCACGGCGTCAGCCACGTTCGCGACACCTGGAATCATTATTTCGCTTTGCAGCACACCTCGCGCGAAAATGAAGATTTGAAACGCGAAAACGGCGCTCTGAAGCTGGAGATCACGCAGCTCCAAAGCAAAGCCGGCGAAGCAGATCGTCTTGCCGCCCTCTTGAAATTCCGACAGACGAACGTAGATGTGCCCATGATCAGTGCGCGAGTGATCGGCGGAAGTGCGGACTCTGCCAGCCAAACAATTTACCTCGACCGTGGCGAACGGGACGGAATCCGCAAAAACATGGGCGTCATCACGCCGGACGGCGTCGTTGGCAAGGTCATCGAGTCTTACAAGGATACAGCGCAGGTTCTTTTGCTCACGGACAAGGATAGTGGAGTCGGCGCCATGCTGGTGGAGTCGCGTCTCCAGGGCCCCGTTGGCGGCACTGGCGAGCCGCTGCTCGTAATGAAATACATCCCCAACGATGACAACGTGAATTCCGGTGAGCGCGTCGTCACCAGCGGCATGGATCGCATTTTCCCGCGCGACCTGCCTGTGGGAACCATCGCCGAAATCAAGGCAGGTAATCCATTCAAACAGCTTCGCGTGAAGCCCGCTGCGAGCCTCGAACGTCTCGAAGAGGTCTTCGTACTGCTAACCATGAAGCCGCTCGAGTTGAAGCAAGAGTCTGCGGCGCCCGGCTCCGCATCGCCCACGGCTGCTCCTTCCGCCGCGGCAACCAATCCGCCTTCACCTGAGAAACCATGAACGACACTTACGACATTCGCGGAAGTGAACTGCACATTGAGGTGCACAAGTTCCGTGCCGGCGCGATTATTTTGGCCACCGCTTTCGCGCTCGTGTTGCAGGCTTTTCTACCCATCTATTTCCCGAAGGCCTCGATTCTTGATCTTCCGCTGCTCATCGTTATCTATTTCGGTTTGAGCCGGCGAAACCCTTCCACCGGATTGCTTCTTGGCATGGTGATCGGCATTTTGCAGGACAGCCTTAGCGGACCGACCGTTCCACTTGGCCTCTACGGCATAGCGAAAACGGTCATCGGTTATTTAGCTTCCTCGATCGGCGCGCGCCTCGATACGGAACATCCAGCCGCACGCTTTGCCCTGACCATCGCTTTTTTTGGCGTTCACCAGGGAATCATCGCGCTGACGCGGCGCCTGCTCCTCTCTCAACCGGAGCCGTGGTTCACCATTCATCTCGGCATCGCCGCTCTCGTCAACGCCGTCGTCGCCGTCTTCCTCTTCATGCTCCTCGACCGCCTCCGCAAACCCTCCTGACCGTTTACTGCCTATAGCATAGTCATAGCCAAGTTTGCCTATCCTGTGTTACACTACGTTTGTAATACTTTGTCATATGCTGATTTTTGACGCCTCTACTCTGATTTTGCTGGCAAGAATCGAACTCATGGAAACGTTCCTCGCGAGTGTATCCACGGAGATCGCAATTCCCCGGGAGGTCGAGAAAGAATGCTGCGCAGGCAGAAAAACTCTGGACGCCCTCATGATTCAAAAAGCTGTTGAAGACTCAAGGATTCGATCTCTCGTTGTGAAAAATAAGAAACTTGCGGCTAAATTGCAAACCGACTTTAGTTTAGGAAATGGCGAAGCAGAAGCCATCGCACTCGCCCTCGCGGAGAAAGCGCAACTTGTGGCGATCGATGACAAGAGCGGGATAAATGCCTGCAAACTGCTTGGCATTCCCTTCGCGACGGCCGCAGGCATTCTGGTCAGATGTCGCGAGAAAGATCTGATCACTTTTAGCGACGCGCTTCTCAAGTTAGCTTTGCTCACAACTTACGGTCGTTACAAAAATTCCATCATCGAGGATGTGAGGAAAAAATTGGAGGCAGACAGATGACCAAAACGATGAGTATCCGCATGGACCCTGATAACTATAGATTCTTGAGCGAGTTTACTAAGCAGGAGCACAGTGACCTGTCCAAAACTGTGCGCGAAATGGTCACCCGTGGACGAGTCCTACTGGCTGTGGAGAAATATCGCAACGGTGAAGCTTCTCTTGGCAGAGCCTCGGAACTTGCCGGACTTCCCGTTGGACAGATGATGACTGTCCTCGAAGAGTTTGGCGTCGAAAGCAGAATCGAGAAGGAAGAATATCTTCAAGGACTGAACAACCTCGAAAAGGTATGGTAACTACTGGTTACGCCCGAAAGAGCGAGGGTGGGCTCATGCCCCATATCTTGTAAACTATTCTAAGGCACGAGAAGAAATTGCTTGAAGTCGTCGTAAGCGCTGGACATCGGGAGTGACAATTTCTCGCGCTTCAAGTAGGCAGCGAGGCGATCTGGCAGGGGCGGCGCGGTGCCGATGGCTCGAAGTACCACGTCTGCGAATTTTGCTGGATGCGCCGTGGCGAGCACCAACCCTTGCGCAGGCTCGGAGTGCTCGCGTTTGTAGGCTTCCCAGCCAAGCACGCCGACAGCAGTGTGCGGATCGGCGATATAGCCGAAGCGCTCGTGCAGTGACTTCATCTCTTGCAGGGTCTCATCATCCGTCGCGGCGTGGCCCCAAATTTCCCGACGCACATATTCAATCCGCCCGCGGCACAAATCCAGCAAACGCGGGAAGTTATTCGGGTTGCCGACGTCCATCGCGTTCGACAATGTCTGCGTCGCGGCGTGCGGATGAAATTCTCCGGAACGCAAATACTCCGGTACAACGTCGTTGGCATTCGTGGAAGCAACATACATCGCCACCGGTAAGCCGATGCGCTTGGCAAACAGCCCCGCCGTCAAATTGCCAAAATTCCCACTGGGCACGGACACAATCAGCGGCACCGACGCAACTGGCAACTGTCGGTACGCAGCCACGTGATAAAACATCTGCGGCAGAAGCCGCCCGATGTTGATCGAATTTGCCGACGTCAAAAACGCGCGCTTGTTCAGCTCGACATCGGAAAACGCCTGCTTTACGAGCCGCTGACAATCATCAAAGCTGCCAGCCACTTCGAGCGCGGTAATGTTTTCGCCCAGCGTCGTGAACTGTTTCTCTTGCGCTTCGCTAATGCGCTTCGAAGGATAAAGAATCACCACGCGAATTCCCGGCACGCCGAGAAATCCGTGCGCAACGGCACTTCCCGTATCGCCGGAAGTAGCAACAAGAACGGTAAGCGGCCTCGTCTCCCCGCGCACAAAATAGCCCATCAGCCGCGCCATGAATCGCGCGCCAAAATCCTTGAACGCCAAAGTGGGACCGTGGAACAACTCGAGGATGTGCAGACCAGGCGAGAGCGACACCAGCTTCACCGGAAAATTGATGGCCTCCGCGACGATTTGCCAAAGCACTTCCTCCGGCACATCCGGCGAGGCAAATGGCTTCACCACGCGAAAGCAAACTTCCGTGAAGGGCAGCTTTCGAAACTCTTCCAATTCCTGCGGCGAACGCCGCGCAAGTTCCACCGGCAAATACAGCCCGCCATCCGGTGCGAGCCCACGCAGCACGGCGCCGCGCAAAGAAGTCAGTGGCGCTTTGCGTCCTGTGCTTCTGTATCTCATCTCCCGCGCTCGAGCTGGCCGCGAATTTTCGCCAGAAACGCCGCCCCATCAAATGAGGGATCACGCAGCTCCGCCACCTGCAGCGTGCAGTGCGCCAGAGCTTCATAACTCTGCCGCCGCGCCGAAATTAGCGTGGGATAGCAACGCGCCACGGTCTCTCGCGCTGATTCTCCGCGCCTCGGCTGAAAAGCTCCGCGCCATAGTACCGGCTTAGGGTCGCTCAAATACCGCTCGATCAAGAGCTGCTGCTCTTCCGCCGAAGCCGCCAGATACACAACGGTCATCCGACGCCGCAGACGCAACAACAAATTGTTCCCCGTGTAGATCACGCTGCCAGTGGTGTCCAACACCAGCGATTTTTCAGACTCCCGCTCCAGCGACGTCAGCACCTCACCCAGCGTGTGAATTTCTTCCTCAAGGTACTGCGCCTCGCGCTCTGTATATTTCGGGTTGTTCGGCCAGCCCATCCACGCCGCCACGCCGTTGATCCCCGAATACCCACCCGCCGCCAGCCGCGAAGCCAGCTTTTCCTCGATGCGGTCATCGCAACAAATAGCAGTCCAATCTTCGGCGGCTAACTTCTTTGTCCAAAAGGTTTTTCCAGCACCGGACATCCCAACCAGGGCCAAACGCAGGGGTGAAGAGGGTTCGCTTTGCATGTGAGCAGTCTAAATACGATAACGCGCGCCGAAGCTGACGAGCAAGCCTTCGGAACAAAGTCGTTCCAATCCCCAACCGCCTTTGACCCCTAAAGACATTCTGACCAAAGAAACAATTTCCATGAAACATTTTCTTCCCCTAAACGTCTTATGGATAAGAAGAGGGGCTGCCGTGCCCTCTACGCCGCCTATATGCCCTACATGAAAGATAAGCGCGAAAACCCGGGTGATCTCCTCCAGGGAACGTTGGACCTGCTGATTCTAAAAGCTTTAGCGCGCGGTGCAATGCACGGCTATGGCGTCGCCGAGTGGATTCATCAAACCTCCGAGGACATTCTCAAAGTCGAAGAAGGCGCTCTCTATCCCGCGCTTCATCGACTGGAGCTGCGCGGCTTGCTCCGCTCCGAATGGGGCACCTCGGACAACAATCGCCGCGCAAAATTTTATTCTCTGACCGCACAAGGACGAAAACAGTTAGCACAAGAAACCGAGTTCTGGCGGCGCATGTCGGGCGCAGTCGCGCGAATACTGCAAACAGCGTAGTCCGCGCAGGAGGAATTCATGTTTTCGGAGTGGCGGAACAAGACATGGCTGCGAATAAGAACTCTCTGGAAGCGCTCGCAGCTTGATCGCGACCTCGATGATGAGGTCGCGTTTCATCTCGCCATGCGCGAAGAAAAAAACCGTCTCGCGGGAGTTGATCCTCAGGAATCTCGCTACGCTGCACGCCGCGACTTCGGCAACCCCACCACAATAAAAGAGTGGAATCGCGAAGCCTGGACATTTGCCTCTTTCGAAGGATTCTTGCAGGACATCCGCTTCGCCCTCCGCATGCTGCGCAAGAATCCCGGCTTCGCGGCGGTTGCCGTTCTCACTCTCGCTCTGGGAATCGGCGCAAACACAGCAATCTTCAGCGTGATCAACGGCATCCTGCTCAATCCTCTTCCCTACAAAGATCCCGAGCGAATCGTTGCCATGAGACCGAACGATTCGCTGCCAAACGTGATGGATATCCAGCGAGAGACACGCTCGTTTTCGCAAGGCGGTGGAATCAATATCAATAATATGGACTACACCAGCGGGACCGAGCCCCTACAGGTTCGCGCAGGCCGCGTAAATGCAGGATTCCTGGAAACCCTGGGTGTTCCTCCGATGCTCGGACGAATCATTTCTCCAGAAGAAGATGTGAAGGGAGGTCCGCGCTTTGTCGTGCTGAGCTACCCTTTCTGGCAAAACTTTCTGAGCAGCGATCCTCAGGTCCTCGGCAGAACGATTGCTCTCAGCGGAAACGACTACACCGTAATTGGCGTGATGCCTGCCAATTTTGTGCCACCACGGGAGCATGCTGACGTTTTCGTTTCGCTTTCGGCGGCTTATCCGGATGATGCTTCCGAGCGGGACTTGCATTTCATGCATACCTACTGGCGCCTGAACGCCGGAGTGACGCTCGCCCAAGCGCAAGCGGAAATGTCCGCGATGGATCATCGCCTCGCCGAGCTTTATCCCGACTCAGAAACAGACAGGCGGACAGTATTTCTGCCTTTGCAGGAATCCGTGACGGGCAGCGTTCGCCCTGCGCTACTGGTTCTCTTCGGGGCCGTGGGATTTGTGCTCCTGATTGCTTGTGCCAATTTTGCTGGCCTGCTCATGGCGCGCGCGATAGCGCGTCGGCAGGAGCTAGTCATCCGCACGGCGCTTGGCGCCGGCAAGTCTCGCCTGATTCGCCAGGCGTTGACGGAGAGCGTACTTCTGGCAATCGTCGGTGGGGGCGCCGGCCTTCTGCTCGCCAGGTTGAGCATAAGCCTTCTTCTGTCACTGAAGCCGGCCGCTCTCGACCGTTTCAATAGCATCCATCTGGATGCGCACGTTCTGTTTTTCGTGTTCGGCATCTCCCTTCTCACTGGCGTTGTTTTCGGCATCGTTCCTGCCTGGTCCGTCACGAACCTAAATTTTGCAGAATCGCTTAAGGATGGAGCGCGGGGATCAACGTCCGGGCAATCCGGCAATTTGCTGCGAAAATTACTGGTCACCGCTGAATTCGCAATTGCTCTTGTGCTACTCGTCGGAGCGGGATTGCTAATCAAAGGTTTCTCACGGTTGCGCTCCGTGAGTCCCGGATTCAATCCGCAGCACGTGATGACCATGCATCTCCAGTTGCCTGAGGCGCGCTACGCGAAAATTCCCATGCAAACGCAGTTTCGTGTTCAAGCGCTCGAACGGATCAACGCCCTACCGTTCGTGCAAGCCGCCATGGTAATGGATTTTCCCCTCTCTCCGAATTATGTGGACCCTAGAGTTGCAGTGGAGGGAGGCCCGCCGGTCGCTGTCGCTGCCGAACCGCGCGCACAGACCAACTCTGTGATGGGGGACTATTTCCACGTTATGCAAATCCCCATCCGTGCGGGTCGCGAGTTCACGCCTATGGATCGCGAGGGCCAACCTCTCGTTGCCATCGTAAACGAGAAATTCGTCAAAGAGCGCTTGCCGCACAGGAATCCCATCGGCGCTCGCATCGACTGGGCAAGAGCTCCTGACCCTCCGCGGTGGATGACTATTGTGGGTGTCGCTGCCGACGTAAAAGATTCCAGCCTCGACGCGCCGGCCGACCCCGCTGTGTACACCCCCTTTTCTCAATCCGAGCAGGTTTGGCGGCGCTGGATGACTCTTGTCCTCCGTACCACAGGACCAGTCGCTGGCCTCGTGGAGGAAACGAAGAAACAAATCTGGAGCGTTGATAGTCAGATTCCAATAACCGATATCCTCTCGATGGAAGATTTGATGGCCGTCTCCCTAGCCCAGCAGCGTTTCAACATGCTGCTTCTCACACTTTTCGCGGCCCTTGCGGTGATTCTTGCCGGCGTCGGAATTTATGGTCTGATGGCCTATTCGGTCAGCCAGCGCACTCACGAAATTGGCGTGCGCCTTGCCATTGGCGCGCAGCGCCGCGATGTCCTTCGCCTCGTCCTGAAAGATGGCGCGAGACTCACTATCCTCGGCATCGCCATCGGGATTATCGCTGCGCTCGCCTTGACCCGTCTGATGGCCAGCCTCCTTTTCGAGGTGAGGCCGACGGATCCCACAACGTTCGCGGCGGTCGCCATTTTGCTCGCGATCGCGGCCTTCGCGGCCTGCTACATCCCCGCGCGACGCGCGTCGCGCGTCGATCCCATGGTCGCGTTGCGTTATGACTGAGATCTCAATCTTGCGCACTCGCGTCGGCGTATCGAGAAGTTTCGGAGTTTGAACGCATGCAAGGGTGGCTGAACAAAACGCTTCTGCGCCTGAAGGCAATCTTCCAGCGCAACAAACTGGATCGCGACCTCGAAGACGAAGTCGCGTTTCACCTATCGATGCGCGAAGAAAAAATCCGCCGCGACGGCATCGCCCCCAAAGAAGCCGCCTACGCCGCCCGCCGCCAATTTGGAAATGCAACGAACCTCATCGAGAGGAGCCGCGGGATGTGGACGTTCGCTTCCTTCGAGAGCGTTTTAAGCGACGTTCGCTTCGGCTTGCGCACCCTCTGCAAAAATCCCAGCTTTTCTATCGTTGCGATGCTGACGCTCGCATTGGGCATTGGCGCAAACACAGCGATGTTTAGCCTGCTCGATCAGGTGGTTCTGCGTCTTTTGCCGGTCAGTCGTCCCGAGCAGCTTGTCATCGTCAGAGAGACCGGCAACCACTACGGCAACAGTTACGGCCCCAACACCATTTCCTGGCCGATGTTTGAAGATTTGCGCGACAACAATCAAGCGTTCTCCGGGATGTTCTGCCGGTTCCCAGCCACCGTCACCATCAGCGGCGGCGATCAAGCGGCGCAAATATCCGCGGAGCTGGTCTCCGGCTCGTACTTCCCGGTACTGGGTGTGGGAGCGGCATTGGGCCGCACCATCGCTCCGGACGACGACTCCGTTCCCGACAGCCAGCCCGTCGTGGTGCTCAGCTACAGCTTTTGGCAGAGCTACTTCAACGGCGTCCGCACCATCGTCGGCCGCACGATCGACCTCAACGGTCACGCGATGACCGTCATCGGAGTCGCACAGCCCGGCTTTGACGGCGTTGAACTGGGAGCCCCTGCGAAGGTTTTCGTTCCCCTCATGATGAAAACGGAGATGACGCCGCACTCGGACGGCCTCAAGGATCGACGCCGCCGGTTGAGTTGGGTCACCGCGTACGGCCGCCTCAAGCCCGGCGTCAGCATCGAGCAGGCGAAACTTTCGCTGCAGCCGCTCATGCATAGCATTCTCGAAATGGAGGTGCAGCAGCCTGAATTCACGAGGTCCGCAACGCCTGCGGATCGAGAACCGTTTCTCCGTAATCGTGTTGAACTTTTGCCGGGATCAGACAACGAGCAGCGTGAGACTATGCGCAGACCGTTATGGCTCTTGGTCGCGCTCACCGGGGCGGTACTTCTGCTTGCCTGTGCCAACCTGGCGAATCTCCTGCTCGCCCGCGCCAGTGCGCGAGAGCGGGAATTCGCTGTTCGCCTGGCCATTGGCGCCGGTCGCGCCCGCATCGTTCGCCAGTTGCTCACCGAAAGTTTGCTCCTCTCAGTCGCTGGAGCAGCTGTGGGATTGGCGCTGGCCTTTCTTGTAGATCGCGTTCTGCTGCGCATCTATCTGCCTGCGGATGCGGCCGCCGAGTTTGTTGTTTCTCCCATTCCGGACGTTCGCGTGCTGGCTTTCGTCGTGGGGGCGATGCTCCTGACCACACTGGTCTTCGGACTCCTGCCCGCAGTTCGCGGCTCGCGCACCGAAATTACGGTCTCTCTCAAGGACAGAACCGGAGCGGCTTCAGCCACCGGCATTTCTCTTCGCAGGATGCTGGTCGGCATTCAGGTAGCGCTGTCTCTGCTGCTGCTGGTCGGTGCAGGCTTGTTCGTTCGCACTTTGCGCAACCTAGACAGCCTGGGGCCCGGGTTCCCCACCGATCATCTTCTGACATTCAGAATCGACCCTTCGCTCAACGGATACTCCGACGAACAAACCAAATCGTTCTATCAACGGCTAAACGTCAACCTGCAAACCATGCCCGGTGTTGCGTCGGTTGGATTCTCCTCCATGCCGCTTCTGAAGGGCTATGCATGGCAAAATGCGGTCCTCGGCAAGGATTTCGAAGGGGCGCCGATCGAGGAACAGCCGGTTCTTAGCCAGATCGGTCCCGGATACTTTGAAACGCTCGGTATTCCTATCGTCGCCGGCCGTGCCTTTACCGCGCAGGACGCGGGGGCGAGCAAATATGCTGTCATCAATGAGAGCTTTGCCAGGCAATACTTCCCGGGCCGAAATCCGATTGGGCAGCGCTTCGGGCTCGTGGACGACATGGAACCAGTCAGCCCGGACATTGAAGTCATTGGGGTAATCCCGGACAGAAAATACAGAGACCTGCGTGAGACTCCTCCGGCGCAGGCCTATTTCCCGTACTTCAATGACGTCCATTTTCGTTTCATGAATATCTATCTGCGGACGCAGGCCGATCCGCGCCAGATTGAGAAGGAACTTCGCGAACGCATGCGGCAATTCGACCCACATGTTCCGGTCGTTGGGCTGCAAACCATGAACGAACAGATTGGATTCTCGCTGCGGACTGAGCGGCTGGTGGCGAGCCTCTCTGCGGTATTCGGCGGACTTGCCACTTTGCTCGCCGTCATTGGGCTTTATGGCGTAACGGCCTACACGGTCATGCGCCGAACGCACGAAATTGGCATCCGCATGGCGCTCGGAGCATTGCGTAGCAACGTCGTGGGGATGGTCATGCGCGAAGTGCTGTTACTGATCGGCGTGGGCATCGCAGTCGGGATTCCCCTCGCATGGGGACTAAGCCGTTTCGTTCGAAGCCAGCTATATGGCTTAGATCCGCACGATCCAGTAACCCTAATCTCTTCTGTTTTTGCCCTCGCCGTAGTAGCCTGCGTCGCTGGCTTCATCCCGGCCCTGCGGGCGAGCAGGATCAGTCCTACGAATGCCCTCAGACACGAATAGCGTATAGTCCGCGGGGTTCTCCCGCCTGCTTTCCGAAGGGGTATTGACCTAGCAACTGTCCTTCAGGACGGCTTGCGGCTCTCTTGTCCAAGTGCTACGTTTGAAAATGACTTTGCTGCCGTTTGCAGCATCTGCTGCGGCAATAGTCCGGCAGTGATTCGGGATCTCTGAGGGAATTTTTCGAATCTTTTTATTTCGAAAAAGGTTTTCGACGGACATTTCGAAACCCACGCTGTAACTTTTTTCGTGACGCGAGCATGTCCCCGGCTTCTCGCGGGACGGGCGACGAATCGCCCTGATGACAGTGCCGTCCGTTTGACGAGCGCAGCAAAAAAAGATTCTCGCGCGCGGGGTTTTCGTGTCGTACTGGTTTCGCAACGACAATCGTCTGCCACAGGCCAGACTGGCCATCGCTTCCTACGTCATCGTGGGTATGGTCGGGCTGTTGCTGCTCGGCTTCTGGAAACTCCAGGTCGTCGACTCCGATAAGTACGGCCAAATGGCCGAGCGCAATCGTGTTCGCTCCATTCCCATCATCGCTCCCCGTGGCCGCATGCTCGATCGCGATGGTCGCGTTCTCGTCGATAACTATCCGTCTTTCAGTATCCTTCTTCTTCGCGACGACCCCGCTCTGATCGACAAGAATCTTCCCGCTATTGCCGATGGCCTCGGCATTGAGATCGGCGATCTAAAAGATCAGCTCGAAAGCACAAAAAATCTTCCAAAGTTTCAGCCCATTGTCATCAAGCCCGAAGCCACGAGCGCGGACGTCGCGTTCATCGAATCGCATAGGTCCGACATTCCCCTGCTCGAAATGCTGATGGTTCAGCGCCGCCGTTATCTGCCCGGCGGCTTCATGTCCCACGCCAGCGGGTATGTCGGCGAAGTCAGCGAGCAACAAATCGAAGCCAGCAATGGCCGGCTCCGCCCAGGCGACCTCGCCGGAAAAACCGGTCTCGAACGCCAGTACAACGACATCCTGACCGGCACGGACGGCATGCGCCGCGTTGTCGTCAACAGCGTCGGAAAAGAAGTGAAAGAACTCGGCCACCTTGCTCAGCAGGAACCCATTCCCGGCAAGCAGATTCAGCTCACCATCGACTACGACTTGCAGCAAGTCGCCGAACAATCCCTCGGCGTGCGCCCCGGAGCCGTGATTGCTCTCGATCCACGCACCGGCGAAGTGCTCGCCATGGTCAGCCGCCCCACACCCGACCCAAATGATTTCGCCGTTCGCATTTCCGCGGAGGAATGGAAAGCTCTTAACGACGATCCTCTGCATCCTCTAATGAACCGCGCGATTCAAGCGCAACTCGCGCCCGGCTCCGTTTTCAAAATTGTCACCGCAACAGCCATGCTCGAGGACCACGTACCCGAAGAAGGCTTCACAACCTTCTGCCCCGGTTACGGCACGTTCTTCGGGCGGCAGTATCATTGCTATGTTTTCTACGCGAAATCCGGACCGAAATCGCATGGCGTGCTGGGCCTGCACGAAGCGATTCTGAAATCGTGCGATGTCTTTTTTTATAACGTAGGTATGCGCCTTGGAATCGACAGGCTTTCCTATTACGCCAGCAAACTTGGAATAGGCCACAGAACCGGTATCGATCTTCCTTCCGAGGAACCGGGTCTCATGCCTTCTCAGGAATGGGTCGAGCGGACTTTTCATCGCAAGTGGTATGCCGGTGAAGTGATTTCTGTAGCCACAGGCCAAGGTGCGGTCACCACAACTCCGCTGCAGTTGGCCCGCCTGATTGGCGGGATCGCTTCGGGCGGCGATTTCAAACAGCCGCACATGTTGAAAGATGCCCAGAATGTGGGCGAAGAACGATTCCCCATATCCGATTCCACGATCGAGAAGGTAACTGACGCCATGTACGGGGTCGTGAACGAACCGGGCGGCACCGGTGGCAAGCTCAGACTCGCTGGCATCGAGCTCAGCGGCAAATCCGGTACGGCTCAGGTCATCGGCTACGACAAAATGAATCTCGTCAAAAAAGGCTCGCAGTTTGCCGACAACGCCTGGTTCGTCGGCTATGCCCCCAAGCGCAATCCGGAAATTTGCGTTGCAGTGCTGGTTCAGGAAAGCGGCCAGCATGGCGGTGAAGCCGCCGGTCCGGTCGTCAGGGACATCGTCAAAGCCTATTACGATAAGAAGACAAAGAAGTCACAAGGCCAACTAACCGCCGGCGACAAACAGTATGATTTGAGCCATGGCACGGCAGCAGTTGCGGCAACCATTCAGCCGCAGCCCATTGTGAAGCCCGCGGCCGCATCCGCCGCAGTACCTGCTCACGCCGCAAGCGTCGAGCCGCAGCGCTAAGATTGAGTTTGAGCTGTCATGACTTCGTGGCTTGAAGTAAGAAGTAGTTTAGGATCGTGAGCGATGCTTTTTCGAATTTCGGTTTTCGAGTTTCGTTTTTCGAATTTGACTTTTAACTTTCAACTGTCGACTGCTTGCCCAGAGCACAGCGAAGGGTCAACTTTTCTAACATGAACGACGCACCCGGCACTCGCGATTACGACTGGTGGCTACTGGCCATTCTCGCGGCCATCTGCGCCCTCGGTGTCATCGAGATCTATTCCGCCACGCACGGCAGCTCGCTAGCCGGCATGCAAAACAAGCAGCTTCGCTGGCTCCTCATCGGTTTTATCTTGATGTTCGCCCTCTCTCGCCTCGACTACCATCTCATCCTTGATCAGGCCCCCATTCTCTACCTCATCGGCATCGCCGCGCTCATCGCCGTCCTTGCCTTCGGCCATACTCGCTTCGGCGCCAAACGCTGGATTCCCGTCCTCGGTGAATTTCTTCAGGTGTCGGAATTGGTCAAATTGATTATAATCATCGTGATGGCGCGCTTCTTTGCGGAGGTGCGCACGGATGAGCTCTCTCTCCAGGATTTGATCAAAGCAGGGCTCATCATTGGGTTGCCACTAGGTCTCATTCTCAAGCAACCCGATCTGGGCACGGCGCTTGTACTTGTGCCCTTGCTGGTCGTAGGCGCATTTCTCGCGGGTTTGCAATGGAAGCATGCCGCGGCCATTGCGCTCATCGGGCTTCTGATGCTCCCCGTAGCGTGGCGCGTCTTGAAGCCGTATCAAAAAGAACGCGTTACATCTTTCATGCACCCAGAAGAAGATGCCAAAGGCTCCGGCTATCAGGTCCTTCAATCGAAGATTGCTGTCGGCTCCGGCGGTTTCTGGGGCAAAGGGTTTGGCAACGGTACGCAAAACCAGCTCGGCTACATTCCCGTCCGTTATTCCGATTTCATCATGTCGGCTTGGGCGGAAGAGCAGGGCTTCAAAGGCGTGCTTCTTGCCCTTGGGCTGTACATGGCACTTCTGTTACGCTTAGTGCAGAATGCTCAGCGCGCAAAAGACCGCGCCGGAATGTTTCTTGTAATGGGCGTTGCAGCAGCGCTTGGTTTTCACGTTTTAGTAAACGTGGCGATGGTCATCGGTGCTATGCCCGTGACCGGTATCCCGCTTCCTCTCATGAGTTATGGGGGTTCCGCTACGTTGTTTGTTTTCCTGGCGATTGGTCTGGTTATGAATGTTCGGCTCCGCCGCTTCGTTAACTAAGCCCGCCGCCAGTCCCGCGCAGGGTGTTTGCTCAGGCAAATCCCGCCGGGTCGGTAATCGTGGCCCCAGCAAGCTTGGGCCATAGGAACAAGGATCTTTAGAGTGAGGACAGCATCGTCCGCCGTTAGCCTGGAAGCTCTCCGGCAACGGACCAGCCTCGTAAGCAAGAGGAATTTTCCCTCCGGCTTCGAACGTAAAGCCATCTCGATATCAGTGTGGCCAGCGTGTGTCCCGGTGCAAACCGGGCCGGCCCCGATTTACTGGACCCCCGACGGGCAAAAGCTCGCGGCGATGCGTCCTGTCGGCCCTTTGCGGCCGTACAGAAACGTGACTCCCGGCACAGCCGGCGTCACTAACGGTCAGGAGTTTTCATGTCAAAAGAATTGGTTATCTCCGCGGCCTCCCACGAACGGCGGGTCGCGATTCTCGAAGAAGGTCAGTTAGTCGAAATTTACATCGAGCGCGAAAAAGAGTTCGCCCTCGTTGGCAGTATCTACAAAGGCAGAGTCACCCGCGTCCTCCCCGGCATGCAGTCCGCTTTCGTTGACATCGGCCTCGATGGCGATGCGTTCCTCTACGTCAGCGACGTTTTCGAAAATCTGGAAGACTACGATCACGGCCACGCGCACACCGACGCACCTGCCGCTGCTCCCGCCTTCTCGCCCGCGCCTTCCAATGTTGTCGAACTGCTTCCCGGCGAAACCCTCGGCCATGCCTCTTCCTCGCACGAGCATGAAGAAGAGCACGCCCACGAAGCTCACGGCGAAGAAGCCTCGCACGAATCATCTGATCACGAGTCCTCTCATCACGATTCCCTCTCGCACGATGAGCACCCCGGTGTCATAGAAGACCAAGCCGGTCCCGACGAAACTCTCGGCGCCCACGCTGCCGAAGTGCACGACGATGCTCATCACACCGAAGAGCGCCAGCCCGATTCGAACGCCTCCGCACCCCAGAATTTTTCGCCGCACTACAATCCCACTCAGAGCTACGCGCCGCGCTCTTCCGGCGGTGGCGGCCAGAATTTTGGCCGCGGCGGAGATCGTGGCAGTGACCGTGGTGGCGATCGCGGTGGCGACCGTGGTCGCGGCGGACGTTGGGGACGCCGTGGCGGACGCCAGCGCAGCGGCGGTGGGCGCCCTCAGGGTCCCGGCGGACGCAATCTGCCTCCGTCTAAATATGCTTCGCCGCAAGGCGGCGAGTCTCGCGGAAACGATTCTCGTGGTTACGACAACCGTGGCCAGGACAACCGCGGCCAGCGAGGCTCGGAAAATCGCGGCGGCGCACCGCGTGGATTCGAACCGCGCGGTCCGGCGCAGCGTGGCTTTGATCATCGCCCGCCGGAAGCTGCCGCATCCGGCACTGCCGCGGAAGAACCCATTCTTCTCCCCGGCGAATCTCTAGCCAAGTATCGTGGCAAACCTCAGGCCGCGGCCGTTCCGCCTGTCGTAGAACAGGAATCTCACGAGCCGCAACCCGAAATCGAAGAAACAACTCCGCGCACATCAGGTAACCTGAGCGCGCCCGTTCCGGCTGCGGGACCTGCAGGTGGCAATGTTCCCCGCCGTTTTTCAGGCGGACTTCCCCGCTGGCTCCTCGCCGACGCTGGCTCTGAATCCGAAGCCGCTCCCGTATCCGCTGATGAAAATATCGGCGTTGCTGACGATTCTTCGCTTTCGGCTCACGGCGCGAATCCCTCGCGTCATGCAGCTTCTCCGCTCGAATCGCCCGTAACTTCCAGTTCAGACTCCGCGCCCTCGCGCAACGAAGCCGAATTGAACGAACAGCAGGCCGCATCCCTCGCCTTCGAACTAGCCGAGGCAAAACACGAAGAAACTTCCGATCACGCCAAGGTTGATGCCCTCGCCGGCGGCGCCGATTTCGAAGAAGACGAACCCGAGGAAGTTCACGCCGCTGGCGAAACTGAACTCTCCGAAGAAGAAGCCGAAGAAGAAGAACGCCAGGAAGAAGCGCACCTGGACGCTGCCGAAGACCAAGCTGCCGCCGAGACCGAACTCTCCGAGGCTGAAACCGAAGAAGTCGAAGAGCACCGCGCCGCGAATCGCGCCGAATTCGAAGCCAACGCCGCGCACGAAAGCGCCGAACACGCTGCTGCTCTCGGTCATCCCGACCATGTTGTGCACGAACATGCTGAACACACGGAACACGAACATGTCGAGCACGAGCACTCCGAACATGAACACGCCGAACCGGAAGTAATCGAAGCGCACGCAGGCGAAGTCGCCGCGGGTCCAGCCATCATCGAGGAAGATGTCATCCTGCTTCCCGGTGAGACTCGCGCCCCGCGAGTTGGCGGCGCCTCAGCTCCTCGCGAAGATTTCCCGCGTGATTCCGCCCGTATCGGCAGTAACCCTCGCTCGCGTTTCCAGCGCCCACAGCGCGGCGGCAGTGGTGGACGTGATCGCGGTCGCGGCGGTCGTCCAGACAGCCGTGGCGGCCGTCCCGATCGCGCCGGCTCAGACCGTGGCCCGGACCGTGGTTCAGACCGCGGGCGCCCCAGCGGCCCGCGATTCGAACGTCGTCCCAGTGGTCCCGGTGGCCCGCGTCACGATCGTGGTCACCGCCATTCCGGCCCGCCGCGCCGTCCGCAGCTCATCAGCGAAATGCTGAAAGCCGGTCAGGACGTCGTCGTCCAGATCGCCAAGGAACCTCTCGGCAAAAAGGGCGCGCGCATCACCAGTCACGTCGCTCTGCCAGGCCGCTTCCTGGTCTACATGCCGACGGTCCATCACACAGGAGTTTCACGCAAAATCATCTCCGCCGAAAACCGCTCGCGTCTCCGCCGTCTCGTCAGCGAAGCCGGCAATATCTATCCCGGCGGCTTCATCGTTCGAACCGCCGCTGGCGGCGCCACCGACGACGAAATTCGCTCCGACATCGAATTCCTCGGCAAATCCTGGAACGAAATCAAGGAGCGCAGCGAGCAGCGCAAATCACCAGCGTTGCTCCATCGTGATCTCAATCTCGTCGAGCGCATTCTTCGCGATTACGTCAGCGACGATTTCACCGGCATCTGGATCGACAACGAAGAGGAATACGGCAAGATCGTCGAGTTCGTCAGCCGCTTCCAACCCAAGCTTGTCAACAAGGTCAAGCTCTACACCAAAGAAACGCCGATTTTCGAAGAGTTCGGCATCCAGCATGAGCTCGACAAAGCCCTGCGCGCCAAAGTCTGGCTCAAATCCGGCGGCTATATCGTCATCAACCACACCGAAGCCCTCGTCGCCATCGACGTCAACACCGGCAAATTCGTCGGCAAAGGTTCCACGCGCCTCGAGGACACCATCGTCAAAACTAACCTCGAAGCCGTAAAAGAAATCGTTCGCCAAATCCGCCTTCGCGATCTAGGCGGCATCATCGTCGTCGACTTCATCGACATGGAAGAGCGCCGCAACCGCGAAAAAGTGCTAAGCGCCCTGCAAATGGCCCTCGAACAAGACAAAGCCCCATCAAAGGCTCTGTCCTTCAACGAGTTCGGCCTCGTCTGCATCACGCGCAAACGCACCAAGCAAGCCCTCGAGCGCGTGCTCTGCCAGCCTTGCCCCTATTGCACCGGCTCTGGAATGGTCAAATCCATCCCCACGCTCTGCTACGAAATCCAATCCGAGGCCCGCAAAATGGCCACAGCCGAACACGAAGGCCCGAATCTCACGCTACGTGTTCATCCCGAAATCGCGAAAGCCCTCAAAACGCGCGAGTCCATGCTTATGGACGAGTTAGAGCAAACCGCCCACAAACACATCATCATCCAATCCGACGCCACCCTCCACTGGGAGCAATACGACATCTACTAGCAAAGAGTAATCTCTGGTTTTTTCTCGTAGGGGCACGGCACGCCGTGCCCCTCTTTCTTTGCCGTCACGCCCTCATTCTTTTTCCCCGGTCCCATTACGCGCCCGATGCAAGAGTCCCCCTCCCCCGCTCCACCCCGAATCGCCCTACGCTCCTCCCAAAAATCCTATATAGTGGCGCGTCCCGTCCCCGCACGAGGTTACACATGTCTGCCGATGCACCTCCTTCCACTCGGGAACAAAACACAGCTCTCTTGCTTCGCTTTTTCGACGAGGTCTGGACGCAAGGCCGCCGCGAGTCCATCAAGGAGCTCTTCGCCAAAACGGGCGTTCTTCACGAAGGCGGAAAACACCTTCACGGCCCTGCGGAGTTCACTCACGTCTATGACATCATGTACGCGCAGTTCTCGGAATTTTCCTTCAAGCCCATAGTGTCCCTGGGGGAAGGCGATCTGGTTTGCGTTCACTGGTCCTGCAGTTGCGTTCACGTTTCCACGCGCGCTCCCGTCCATATCACCGGCACTTCCATCGCGCGCGTTAAAGATGGCCAGATCATTGAAGGCTGGCAAAATTGGGACGCCGCCAGCCTCGCATCTCAAATCCCTGGTTTCGTCGCTCCCTAGATGACAGTTCCGGTTCCTAGCAAAGGAGAAACTTCATGATCAATTTTATTTCTAGCCACCGTTTTCTAGCCGCTTACTCCGGCTTTCTCACCCTACTCTTCACTCTTTCGATCGTTTACGGCTTCGCTCGCGCCGACGCGAAACAATCCTTCGACGAAATCACCGTTCACCGTATCAATGTCGTCGAACCCGACGGAACCATCCGTCTCGTCCTCACCAATACCGCCAACTCGCCCGGGGTCTACATTAAGAACAAGGAATATCCTCATCCCGGCGGTAGAAAATCCGCTGGCTTGCTTTTCTTTGACGAGGAAGGAACCGAAGACGGCGGCCTAAGCTACGGTATCTCCAAAGACCCCACAGGCCATGTCACCGGCAGCGACGGACACTTAAGCTTCGATCAGTACATGCAGGATCAAATTTTCACAATCGACGCCGGCCGCGACGGCAACAAAAAATACTCGCTCCTCCGGATGGACGACCGCGGCGACTACCCCATTACAGACGTGCTCGAAGCCCTCACTCGCATCTCAAAGCTCCCCGAAAATCAGCGCGAAGCCGAACTCAAAAAGTTTCTGGAGACTCACCCCGGCGATCACCCGCGAGTCATCCTCGGCCGTGCCCGCGACGGAGGCTCTATACTCCAGCTAAAGGACACCGAAGGCCACGACCGCCTCGTCCTACGCGTAGCGCCAGACGGGACTCCAAAACTCCAATTCCTCGACGCCGCCGGCAAAGTCCTCAGCGAACTCCCCCAAAATGCCGCGAGCTCCGCACCTCATCCGTAATTTCCGCACGAGGTCTCAAAACATTTTGTAACCTCGGCTGCTCGTAACCAGTAATTGGATATAGAGATCACTGATGGAACTGCTGGAACGGTTTGCGGCGGGCGACCTCGAAGCTTTCGAGGTGCTGTTCCGGCAGCACCAGAGGGAAGTTTACGCCTGGATCGTCCGCATCGTCCGGGACTCGGGCATCGCTGAGGACCTGACCGTGGAAACATTCTGGCGTATCTACAAATATCGAGCTCGATTCAAACCGGACGGCAATTTTCGAGCCTGGGCGCGCCGCATTGGCACCAACGCAGCTCTGGATCACCTAAGGCACGCGCGTCACGAAACCCAGCTCCTCGAGGACGTCCCTTGCGCGGTAGGCGCGGATCCCGCGGTGCGCCGGGAAGTTCGCGATCAAATTCGAAACGCTTTTCATGAGCTTCCAGCAAAATACCGGCTTGTGGCCACTCTGGCTCTGGTGGAAGAAGAAAGTTATGCCGAGATCGCCAAGGCCGTCGGGATCTCCGAAGCGCTTGTGAAAATCAGGGTCTTCCGCGCCGTTCGAATGTTGCGAAAGAAGCTCAATTCTCTTGGAGTCGAGGTCAGCGCGAAATGAGCAACGACGAAATCACTAAAGAAATGCAGGAGCTTCTCAAGCAAGCCATCGCTCCCGCAAAAGACAGCGAGCTCCGCCGCGACCTCTGGCCGCAAATGCTGGCCAAATTCGAAGAGCAACCAGCCCCTGTGCATGCGATCCCCTGGTTCGATTGGGCGCTCGCCGCGCTTGCCGGAGCCACTCTTCTCTTTTTTCCAGGGATTATCCCGGCGTTGTTCTATCACTTGTGAAGCAGGAGGCTTTATGAACCAGCATAAATATCTGCGTGCCTACATGGCGGGCATCGTCGTCCCCACGATCGTTCTTCTGATCGGCGTAACGGTGTTTTGCATCGCGCGCTACGCCTACGGCTTCTCCATGCAGCTCGAGCGAGTGATGATTTTCCCGATGGCTGTCGTTCCCCCACTGTGGGGCCTCTGGAACATGCTCTACATCGCGTCGCACTCGCGCACTCATCTTCCGATTGGTTTCCACGGAGCCCTGCTGCCGTTTCTCCTGGGCCCGCTCGGCATCTTGCTGACGGTTGCCCTCGACTTTCAGGTTCCCGGCTTTGCAACCCACATTTTCCCCGTCCTCGCCGTGGTTGGCCTGATCGCTTACTACCTAATCTGGAAGTACATCGTGAGCTCTCTCAACGCGGTCATTGGCATCGCCTGATCCGTTTGAAGACATCTCTATTGTGCAATCACAAAGGATTGCCTTGAGGAACAGCCAGCCGGTTACCGAGAGCTATTCGCTTCTCAACGCAATGATCGGATCCACCCGCATCGCTCGCCTCGCGGGCACGGCACACGCTGCCAGCGCCACAATCGCAAGCACCGCCATAACACTCACCAGCACTAGAGGATCAAGCGCCCGCACGCCATATATTTCGCTGGCTACGGCCTTCTGCATCGATACCGCCGCTATAATTCCGAAAACTAATCCAACAACAACAAGCTGCAGTCCCTCACGCAGAACCATCTTTAGAATGCTCCCGCGCGAACTGCCCAGCGCCACGCGAATCCCGATCTCCCGCGTTCGCTGCGCCACCAGATACGCCAGCACTCCATAAATCCCCAGCATCGCCAGAAACAACGCTACGCCGCCAAACGCGTTCGCCAGCAGCATCGAAGTCTTGCGCGCGGCCAGCGACAGGTCGACCCTCTCCGACATCGAATGCACATCGAACACCGCCAAGTCCGGATCGAATCGAAATATCTCCGCTCGCAAAGCTCTCACGGCCGAATCGGTATTCCCCGCCGCCTTCAGAGCAAATGCAAAAGTATTGTCTGGCTCTTGCTCAATGGGGCGGTAGTAGGCACCGGCGCTTCCGCCCTTATCTTCCAGATGCTCGTATCGCAAATTGCGCACTACTCCGATGACCGTCAGCCAGGTTGTGTGTTCGTCGACCTTCAAAAGATCTTGCGGATTTCCGGGCAAGTACATCCGTCGCCCCACGGGATCGCTGTTCGGCCAAAAGTGCTGCGCAAGTTGTTCGTCCACGATCACAACGAGAGGAGCAGCTTCTTTATCGCGCTCGTCGAAGCTCCGTCCCTTTATCATTGAAATGCCCATAGTTTCAAAATATCCCGGCGATATGTCCATCCGAAAAGGAGAAATGATGGACTCGCCCGGCTTCATCTGATAGCCCTCGGCCAATATAACTTCGTCGTTATGGTTGCCGCTCAGCGGAATCACGTCTGTTGCTCCCGCCTTTGTCACTCCCGGGATCGCTCGAACCGCGGGCAGCGCGCGGTTCAGAAATCCCCGCCAGTCTTCGGGGTTCGCGTATTTCGATCGCGGCAAGCTCACCGACGCCGTCACTACACCTTCCGGCCTGAATCCCGGGTCCACCTGCAACAGCCGCCTAAAACTCGTCAGAAACAACGCCGCGCCCATCAGCAGCGCAAACGCAAATCCAATTTGCGCCGCTACCAAAAGTTGACGCACGCTTCTCGTTTTCTTTCCTGTCGTCCCCGTGCGGCTATCTTCATGCAACGCATCGTTGATCCCGATCTTCGACGCACTCACCAATGGAAACAGCCCCACAAACAATCCTGCCGCCACCGATAAAGCGAGCGAAACGAGAATTACCGTCCCATCCATGCGAACTTCGCCTGCGCGCGGCATGTGTTCCAGGCCGACCAAACTGAGCGTGCGCAACAACCCCGCTCCGAGAACAATTCCGCCCAGTCCACCGAACAAGGCCAATCCCACGTTCTCCAGAATCAACTGCCGCATCAACTGTATACGGCCTGCACCCAATGCAATCCGCGTCGCCATTTCTTTCCGCCGCAGCGACAGCCGCGTCAGCGCCAGATTCGCGATGTTCAGTCCGCCGATAAGCAGCACGAGGATCGCGCCACCCCACAGCAAATAAAGAGTCTTTTTCACTCCCTCCGTCAGAATGTCCTGCAGCGGCTTAACCACCGTATGGAATCCCGCGTTGATTAGAATTTCCTTGAATTCCGGAAATCGCTCCAGATTTTCACTGTTCAGCACATCGACCTGCGCTTGCGCCTGTTCCAGTGTGGCGCCCGGTTTCAATCTTCCGATGTAAGTCCAATTGTTGCTGTGGTGCTGCGTCTTTTCTTCCGCCGTGAACGCAATCGGCATCCACAGTCGCACTTCCGGATCGATAAAATCGAAATTCGCTGGCATCACGCCGACAATCTTGAACGGCTGCCCGCTGATCCGCAGGTCTCGCCCAATCGCCGACGGATCCCCCGCATAGAGCTGTTTCCACAATCCATGGCTCAGAATCACTTCCTGCTCGCGTCCAACCTCTCCTTCTTCCTCCAGGAAAGGCCGCCCCAGCTCGGGCGTCACCCGCAAAAGCGTAAACCACGATGGCGTAACGGCCATCGCGTGTACCCGCTGCGGCAATTCATTCACTTCTACGGTTTGATCGCGCTGACGAAACTCAGCTTGGCTCTCGAATACCGTGATCTCCTTTAGCCGGTCAAAATAATCTCCAGAGCTGCTGGCGTTGAGTCCGCCCACCCCTGCTTTTGGATATTCGTTCGACATCAGCAGGATCGAATTTGCCTCTGGCAAGGGTAATGGCCGCAAGACCACGGAATTCACGATGGCAAATAGCGCCGTATTCGCCGCAATGCAAATCGCGAACGTAAGCAGTACCGTCGCAGCAAATCCCTTCGCGCGCCATAACGACCGCGCCGCATATTTCAGGTCGAGAAAAAATGCATCCATGATTCGCCATCCCTTCGCTGCAAAAAACGCTGGCCTTTGGAGTGCGGCAGCCCTGCTGCCGCCTTTTCTCAGCGACTACCACGACGTCGAGTTTGGCGAGGCTCAACAATCAGCTCAAGCCACACCAGCCCTTATTTTTTCAATACGCAAAAGACGTAGGAAAAGTTCAAACGTCAGCCATTCTTGTTCAATATGCTGAGTAATTCTTCCAGTAGGGGGCTTTGACCCGTAAGAATTTTCTGCCGAGCCGTCGCCAATGCAAACCAGCCGCCCCGGTCCACTTCCGGGAACTCCCGAATTTTCTTCGACCCCGGCGGCCACTCCATCGAGAAATTGTTGCTGCGGATAGCGGAAGAATCGATGTCGCCTTCTATGGCCCACGCGTAAACTATTTTCCCGCTGGCCTGCTCCACAGGCTCCAGCGCTTCAAACCTACCCTTCACCGCAAACCCTGTCTCCTCTTGGAACTCCCGCTTGGCGGCCTCTAACGCCTCTTCTCCGTCGACAAACTCGCCTTTCGGAATCGACCACGCCCCCTCGTCCTTCTTCGCCCAAAAAGGTCCGCCCGGATGCACCAAAAACACTTCCACCGAATCGCCATCTTTGCGATACAACAACAAACCCGCGCTCTTCTTTGCCATCCAGCGCCTCCTTAAGGCTCGGCAAGATATGGCGGTTGCGCCGGTCCATTTTCTATATGAACAAATCTGCGCCGACGTGAAAAAAAGTCGCTAGCTTCTTGGCGTGTGCCTTGCTAACGGCACGCTTGCCATGAAATACCTCAGACGTAATTCCCTTCGACCCAAACACTTTCCACAAGTCTTTCTGCGTCAAGCCCCGAGCCTCCATCAAGTGCCGCAGTGTCTGCCGCGGCTCAGCCTTCCGAATCGGATAGCGCCGCTCCTCATAGTCGTCAATCAGCACGGTCAGCAACTCTGCAAGTTCGCGTTCTTCCACGCTTGGATTTTCGAGCTCGTCGAGGCGGAGCAGTTCGTTCGCTAACCGATCATGCTCTTCTTCCGTCCGGATGACATGCGGAAGCGTACGACGCAAAAGCTGTCCATAGGTCTTCTCGTTGAGATCGATCGTCGTCGTGCTCATTATTTCCAACCTCCTCTGTCATACTCCGCGTGCGTCAAAATATATAAAACAAACACGCGTTGGGTTTGGTAGTTCACCCTGGCAATCAACCGGTATTTGTTCCCAACGATGTTAAAGACGGTCCTGCGTCCCACCAGATCAGCGTTGGGATAAATCTGCTTCATCTCTACGGGTGTTTGCCAGGTCGCTCTTCGTACCACCCCGTACCAGGATTCAAGGCTTGCCTTCGCGCCCGGGTGCCTCTCCCAGAATTGCACCAGAGCGCTGCGCTTTATGATGCGCATACGTTTCCCAGGTTCTCATAATGAGAACAATGCGTCAACTTACATTCCCAACGGGTGCCCCACCCTCGTTTTGTGAGGGTGGGATCTTGAGCTCTCGGTCCTGAAGCTTTAGTCCACGCACATTACTTCTTGACCACCGTCACCAAAACCTGCGATGGATACTGCTTAGAGTGATGAACGGAGTTATGCGCCACGACTCCCTTTTCCTCATCATAGTTATTCCCACCCGTATTCAAGTTCCGGTCGAACCGCGGAAAATTGCTGCTCGAAATCTCAATTCGCAGCGAATGCCCCGCCTCAAAGTAATTGCTCGTGTTCAGCGGCTGCAGCGTAACCTTGTACACCTTCCCCGCCTCCATCCAAGCCACCGGCTTATCGTAGCCATCGCGATACCGCAACCGCTGGATCGATTCATCGAGGTTGTAAGCTCGCCCATCCGGATACACGTCGACCACTTTCACCGTAAAATCCGTATCCTTCGCGTCCGACGAAACATAAAGCGTGGGCGTGATTGGCCCGCTCAGCTCCGTCCCTTCCTTAAACGGCTCGGACGTGTACACCAAAATATCGTTCCGCGCCTCCATTTTTCTCTGATCGAACGCTCCCGCTTGCACAGCGGTTCCCGTGCAACACACGTTTCCGCCGTACGAAGGCACCGGATTCATCGGATCGTACGTAAACGAATCCGCCTTGTCCGCGGCGGGCGCAGCCGTAACCAGCGCTCCATCTCCCGTCAGGGAATTTGCCCGACCCGCACTCGACAAATACACCGTCATCGTCTGCGCGCCAGCAGGCGGCCAGGTCTCCGACGTCTGCCACTTGTTCATCCCCATCGTGAAGTACGTCACCTTAGGCATCGCATCAATCTTCGCGCTCTTCTCGCCCTTCAAAAACCGGTCGAAAAAGCTGTACGTAATCTCCTGATAGTCAAACCTCGCATCACCCATGCTTCGCTCGCCAACCACCGTATCTTCCGTCGCGCGCGTATAAGCGCAGTGCCCCACTGGCGCAATAATGACCCACTGCTCATCGCCAACTCCGCCCGTCGCCGTCTTCCGCACGTGGTTGTAAAGCTCAAGGTTCGGCCCCATCGACACGTCGTACCACGTCATGAACCAAAGCCCCGGAAGATTCAGCGGCATGTCGTCGTGATAAAGCCCGCCCTTGTACCAGGCTGGATCGTTTGGGGCGCGTTGGATCATCCGCCCGCCCGTAGGCACCCGCATCGCGTCCGCATAAATTCCGTTCGGCGCATCGGCCGCCTTCAAAATATCCTGCTCCGGCAAATGCCACAGCGCCTTAGACCAGTCCACCGGCGGCGGTTGCTGTGCCAAATCAAACAATCTGGACGCGCGAATCAAATCCTGCTGCGAAGTATTCGCCGGGAACATCGGCCTTATCTGGTTCTGTTCGCCAGCCAGCCACGCAATGAAAAGCATCTGCACCGCGCCGCCCCGATACCAATTACCCTGTTCGTAATACGGTCCCACGCGTCCCACTCCCGCGCCAAAACTCTGAATATTCATCGCCGCGTACGCCGGATGCCCCGTCGCCGCAATCGCCATCTGGTATTCCGCTGTCGAAGAACATCCCGTCGTTCCCACCTTGCCGTTCGTCCACGGTTGCGCCTTCAGCCAATCCAGCATGTCCGTTCCATCCGTCGTCGGTGCACCCAAAATCTCGTAATTCCCTTCCGAGAAAAAATGCCCGCGTTCGTTTTGCACTACGTACGCATATCCGCGCTTCACCGCCGTCAGCGCCGTTCGCATGTCCGCCGGCAATCCGTTGCGCACATCCCAAAAATTAAAATTGTACGGCGTGCGCACCCAAATAATCGGCACTGGCCCGCTGGCATTCTTGGGCCGGTAAATATCCGTCGCCAAACGCACGCCGTCCCGCATCGGGATCATCACTTTGCGTTCAATAATGGCCACCGATTCCAGCTCTTTCTCCGTCTGCACCCGCTGATCCTTCTGCTCCTGCGTAAGTGGCGTTCCCTGCTGCGCCCTTGCAACGCCAATCAAAACCGCGCCAGCCATCAAAATCGCCAAGCCCACCCGTCCAAACGAATTTTTCATCACGAATCTGTCCTCCCCCGAACGGCAGCGAGATTAACACCATGCCGTCCATCACGTGAAGCCTTGCATCTGGAGTGCGGCAGCTCTGCTGCCGCTTTCGCAGTGCTGCCCCTACCGCGGCGAGCAAAGCGGGAGCCAAGCTCCCGCACGCCAGATTTACGGCGGGCACTGTTTCGCCTCTCCACAAATTGGTACGCAACCACCACGCGAATCCCGCGAACCGCGCATCGCAAGTTGCATCTCCACTTCCCAGACGCGATACTGGAGCCATGTCCGCGGTCGGATCCACGCCAGCCCTTCGCGTCACTGGTCTTCGCAAGGCTTATCAAGACGTCGTCGCCGTCAACGGCCTCGACCTGGAAGTACGCGCCGGCGAATGCTTCGGCCTCCTCGGCCCCAATGGCGCTGGCAAAACAACCACCGTCGAAATCTGCGAAGGCCTCACCGCTCCCGATTCCGGTGAAGTCGAATTGCTCGGCATGCATTGGAAAACCGACGCCGATCAGCTTCGTCAACGCCTCGGCATTCAGCTGCAAGACACGCAGCTCTCGGAAAAACTGACCGTCTTCGAAACGCTTCGCCTCTTCCGCAGCTTTTTTGACCAGGGTCCAGGCGCCGCCGAAGCCATCGCTCTCGTCCAGCTTGAAGAAAAAAAGAATTCTCGCGTCGGCAATCTTTCCGGTGGCCAAAAACAGCGCCTCGCGCTCGCATGCGCGTTAGTCGGCGATCCCGATTTTCTTTTTCTCGATGAGCCCACGACCGGCCTCGATCCGCAAGCCCGCCGCCAGCTTTGGGACTTGATCGAGCAATTCAAATCCTCAGGCCGCACCATTCTTCTCACCACGCATTACATGGACGAAGCGGAGCGCCTCTGCGAGCGCGTCGCCATCATGGACAACGGCAAACAAATCGCTCTCGGCAGCCCGCGCGAATTGATCGCCTCCACCTGCGCGGAACATATGGTTGCATTTTCCGCTGGCGCGAAATCGAATGTGCTGGATGTTTCCGCGTTGCGCCAAATCGAAGGCGTCCGCGAAATTCGCTCCGAAAACGGTACGGTAGAAATGCAAGTCACCGAACTGCATCTCGCAGTTCCGGCATTGCTCGCCGAATTGACGCGCCAAAATATTCCGCTCACAGAATTGAGCACGCATTCCGCGACACTTGAGGATGTGTTTGTCTCCTTGACGGGACGTCACCTCCGCGATGAGTGAGCACAACGAGCGATCCAATGAGTGAAACCACAGCCATTCCCGATATTCAAGCGCGCGCAGCGGAGCGTAAAGCTCCTCGCGGCAAGACATTCGCAGAGCATCCGCTCGTGCAATTAACCATCGTGCGCTTCCTCGAAACGCTCCGCGAACCAGAAGCGCTCTTTTGGATCTTCGCGTTCCCCATTCTTCTCGCAGGAGGCCTCGGCATCGCGTTCCGCAATCGTCCAGCGGAAGTACTGAAGATCGCCACAGTCACGCCCGAAATTACGCAGTCCCTGCAAAAGGAAAAGCTTCTCACTGTACAGCAACTCGACCTGCCCTCCGCCGAAGAAGCGTTGCGCACGGGCAAAGTCGCGTTGCTTGCAGTGGCCGGCGCGAACGGTGCCATAGTCTATCGCTACGACGATACGAATCCAGAAGGACGTACAGCGCGCATGTTGGCGGATCGCGCCGTGCAGCAAGCCGCGGGTCGCGTCGATCCCGTTACGTCGAGCGACGTGCTGATGCGCGAACCCGGCTCGCGCTACATCGATTTCCTCATTCCAGGATTGCTCGGAATGAATCTGATGGGCAGCGCGATCTGGGGCATGGGTTTTACAGTTGTTGATGCACGTCGCAAGAAGCTGCTGAAGCGCTTGATCGCCACTCCGATGCCGAAGCAATACTTCCTGCTTTCTTACGTTCTCTCGCGCATCTTGATGCTCGTGGCGGAAGTAGGAATCGTGCTTGGGTTCGGCGCGTTGATTTTTCACGTGCCGGTGCGCGGCTCGCTGCTGAGTCTGGGAGTAGTGTGTCTTCTGGGGTCGTTGACATTCAGCGCGCTCGGCTTGCTGCTCGCGTCGCGTGCCAAGACTATCGAAGCGGCTTCGGGTTTAATGAATGCCGTCATGCTACCGATGTGGATTGCTTCCGGCGTGTTTTTTTCCGCTCAACGATTTCCCGATGTCGTGCAACCCATCATCAAAGCGCTTCCACTGACGGCGGCGATCGATGCGCTGCGGCTAAACATGTTGCAGGGCGCGAATCTCGTTCAATTAATGCCACAGCTCGCCGTGCTGGCCTCCTGGCTCCTCATTTGCTTCATCCTGGCCCTAAAACTTTTCCGCTGGCGCTAACTACGTCCGCTAACTACGCCCTTGTAGGGGCGCGATTCATCGCGTTCCACCTTGCCCAGGCGTCTAAATCAGAGAGCCTTTGTCTCTTCCAGACCACGCTAAAAAATTGCGCTAGCTGACTGCTTTCTTGTGAAACTGCCGCAGTCCCACCGTAAGCAGCAGCGCGTTAAATCCGATCAAGCCAACAAAAACCGCAGTCAAAGGCAAATGCGGAAACTGCGGCACAAGCGTCGCCCGCAAACCTTCGCTGGCATAAACCAGTGGATTGACGAGCACGACTTTCTGCATGATCGGAAACTTTGCGAGTGCGCTCCACGGATAGTACGTGCAACCGAAAAAGATCATCGGCGCCACCACCAGAGAAAACATCAGCCCGATGTGCGTTTGCTCGACGCTGCAGCCAAGCGCCAGCCCGCCGCATGCAGAAAAAAGAGCTACGAGCAGCGCGATTACGACGAAGAGAATTGGTCGGTGCAAGCTCAAGTCCACACCCGGCCTGAGCAGCAGCCACGCGGCGGGAATGACCATAATTCCGGCAGCAAGAGCTTGCAGAGTCCCTGCGACGACCTTTTCAATCGCGACCCAGGAAATGTCCATGGGCGCAAGCAGGCGGTCTTCGATTTCGCGAGTGAATTGAAACTCGCCGATGAGCGGCATGGCCACCGCCCAAATTCCCGTGCCCACCATGCACAGCGCCATAATGCCTGGAAGTAAAAGGCTTTTATATTCCGGAGGCATATACCCGCTGCCGACCATCACACGGCCAAATATAAACACGAACATCAGCGGCTGCAAAAATGTTTGGAATAGCAGCGCCACGATGCTGCGGCGCGCCACTCGCGCGTCGCGCGCAAGCATCGCCATGAAAGCCTTGTAGTTCATTCGCGCAAGCTCCTGCCGGTGTGGTGCAAAAATAAGTTCTCGAGGCTGGGCTCCGAAATGTGCACGTCGCACAATTCCGCGTTTGCCGCGACGGCGAGATTCGCAATGTCCGAAACGAGCGAGCCGCCGCGATCGGCGTAAAGGTCCGCTCCGTTGTTTTCCGTGGAGCGCACTTCACGCACTCCAGACAGTGTTTTCAGACGTTCGAGCAAATCCGGCGAATGTTGGCCGAAGCGCACGCGCACCAGATAGCCGCCGGGAACGGAAGACTTCAGCTCTTGCGGTGTGCCCAGCGCAATGATGCGGCCATGATCCACGATCGCAAGTCGCTGGCACAGCGCGTCGGCTTCTTCCATGTTGTGCGTAGTGAGCAAAACGGTTTTGCCGCTTTGGTTGTACTCGCGAATGATTTCCCAGAGAAGCAAACGCGTTTGCGGATCGAGGCCCGCGCTGGGCTCATCCAGAAAAAGCACTTGCGGGTCATGCATCATGGCGCGCGCGATAGAAAGACGCTGCATCATTCCGCCAGAAAATCCACGAACAATTTGATCCGCCCGATCGGTAAGCTTGAAGCGCTCAAGGAGAGACGCAGCGCGACGTGTTGCGTTCGTGCGAGCTGAGTCCGAAATAGGCGCCGTGAAAGGTCAGAATTTCCCGCGCCGTCAAAGCAAAATCGAGATTGGGACGCTGGGCCACAACCCCAATCAGCCGTTTAACAGTGGACTGTTCCTTCCACACGTCGTGTTCGCCGATCCACGCTTGGCCAGCGGTCGGTTTGACGCGAGTGGTCAGGATGCCGACCGTTGTTGATTTGCCCGCCCCATTCGGCCCAGCAGGCAGAAGATTTCTCCCGAGTGAATATCGAGCGAGATTCCGTTCAGCGCAACAATTTCCGGCTTAGGCTGTTTTCCTTTGCTGCGCTTTGCAGCAAACGAAAAAGCTCCGCCCGAGCCGGCCGCAAGCGGCGGCGCCGTGTTATAGACCTTGCGCAATTCACTGGTGCGTATGCCCGCCGCCATGTCCCAAGTCCTCTCATCCCTACTTTACGAAAGGGCCCATACAAAAGTTACTTGGCAAAAATCGCCGTGCTTCTGAAAACCCCCGTCGGCCGCGCAAATAAGATCCGATATTGGTTCGAGCAGAGGCTTGCATGTCTCAGAAGACCGCACAGGCAAGATTGCCTGTGCCACGCCAACAGTCTTGGGATGATTCCAAAGTAGCGGGAAGCGTGTCAATTCAGCGCTAAAAAGTGCCCGCGTTTCAAAGCCATCGAAGCTATCGACATTTTTCATGCTTAATTTCCATCTTCGCTGGTCCCCTCCGTGCTCAACGGCCTGAGTAACGCTGCTCTTTCCACGGGTCGCCGTAGGCGTGGTAGCCGTTGCGTTCCCAGAAGCCGAGGCGGTCGTAGTCGAGAAGCTGGAAGCCACGAACCCATTTCACGCTTTTCCAGGCGTAGAGATGCGGGACAATGAGGCGCAACGGGCCGCCATGTTCTCCAGTAAGCGGTTCTCCGTCGTGCTCGAACGCGAAGAGAACATTCGGCTTCAGCAAATCTTCGAGCGGCACGTTCGCTGTGTAACCTTCTTCCGCGAGAATGGAAGCAAAATGCGCAGCCGGTTTTGGTTTGATGAGTTTCATCACGTCGGTGAAGAGCACGCCTTTCCAGCGATTGTCCAGGCGGCTCCAGCGCGTAACGCAGTGGAAGTCCGAATAGGTTTCCGTTTGCGGCAGCGCGCGAAAATCGTTCCACGTCAGGCGCTTGGCCTCTTCCACTTCGCCCGAAATCTGGAAGTCCCACCTCGCCGGATCAAAATGCGGAACGCTGCCGTAGTGCAGCACCGGCCATTTCAGCGTGAGCGACTGCCCCGGCGGCAAACGCCCTTCGGCCTTGGCTTTGTTTTCCAGCTCTTTACGTGTTCCTAATTCTCCGAATAGTGACATATTGTTTTCCTTGGCCATGGAATCGTCCTTGATAGTATGTCCCAGATGCGAGACGTCCGGTAGACGGGCAGCGCGGTCCGCCGGTCAGGTGCAAATGCTGAAGTAATCGCGCGGGGGTTGAGGAGTGGCGGACTCGGTTGAAGCTGGAGTGTTGGACGGCGCGGGTTTAGACGCGGGAACGGAAGAGTCTGTTGTTCGCGTGGGCGGGTTGTTCTGAGATTTCTTAGCAGCTTTCGCGGCTTCCACAGCAGCGTGGCGCGCGAGGAAACTGGCCCGCATTTTGCGCATGTCTTCGTTGACCTCATCTAGAGCTTGAGCGTCGCGCTCTTCGTCCAACAGCTTCTCCATTCCGTGGAGAGTGCAGAGCAGCAACTGGGAAAGGTAGCCGAAAGCGACGGCGTCCTTGCGGTCGATGAGCCTGCGGGCACGAAGTTTGGTGACGTTGCCAAGGAAGGCGTTCACCTCACCGACAGTGGCGAGATCGCCGGTGGAGTTGAGTAGTTCGGCGGCGAGGGATTCGTCGCCGGGCTGAGACGCTGCGACTTGACGGAGGTGATGGGCGCACAAGGAATCCTGGTCAGAGACGCGAAGCATGCGACAGCGCTGGCCGCGCGGGCTGATGTGCTGACATTGTTGATTGGGATCAGGCTGTTTGGACATGGAGATTTCCTTTCAAGTTCGAGAAGCAATGAAGTAACGAGGCAAAGAAAAACAGGGAAAGAGAAAAGCGGATCCCTCGCTCCACTCGGGATGACACTTTTTTTTCCCTTGCAGCTGGGACGACACCTTGAGACCCACCCCTATGTTTTTTGTAAAGATGTGATTCGACGGGAGTTAAGGAGTAGGGGTCTGCGAAAGATGTGATTCTAAAGGAGTTGGCAGAGAGTTGGGATTCAGAAAGGGAAAGGAAGGAATTTACACAGAGTCCACGGAGTTCGCAGAGGGCACGGAGAGGAAGAGCCGCGAGTTGCTGATCGACGGCTAGATGAGGTTGCGCGGGCAAGAGCACTCCTTTAAAACTTGCCGCGCAGAACGAAGACATTATGGCAGATTAGTATTTATTGTCAATAGGTTACTGATAATTACTTTATTTTGTTGAGGATAAGAGGTGCCAGTTCGAACTGGCACCTCGAGAATTTGAAGAAACGAGGTAGCGGCTCAGTTTCCGGTAAGCCGTAATCGGAAAAGTTAAAATCGATCTAAAACCATATGTCCGGTAAGACGACTAACCAGGCATTGAAAACAATTTCTCTACGGCGCACTGCGTTCCCGGTGTCTAAAGTTGGTGAATTGCGCTCTATAATGTCGAAACCCACGCTGTGGCAAGTTATGTGGGACGGACGTGTTTCATGTTCATACCAGACGACGACAACGGAGATGTGCTTCGCCGCATGGTAGCAAAGGGAGACGATTTAACTAGGCCGCGTAATATCGACTTTTCGGTCCTTTTCGCGGACCAAAGTTCGGCTGAAAAGTTCGCAGAACATTTTCGCTCATTGGGCTACAAAGTTTCGGTGAAGGGAGACTATCCAAAGCCTGACTTTAGTTGGGATGTAACCGTGGTCCGGCACATGCCTGCATCTCACGAGGGCATCACTGACTTTGAAAACTTGCTGCAATCCCTTGCGGACCGTTGGGGAGGACGTAACGACGGATGGGGCTGTTTCTCTGGGCCGTCTTGAACCAGCTATGTCGCGGTTCGCTTAGGTCTGGTAAACGCCGAAACCGGACAAGTGCCGATCCGCAATTCCACATGTACGGTAAGGCGACTGATCAGGCACAATCACAGAATTTGGTCAGTAAGAGGCGTTGCCGTCCAAAGCCACTTCTCGACGAAATTGCTTTCTATCGAAGCTAAGAGTGGCATATAACGGCGTCAGCACCGCTAAAGAATGTGCCGCAGTGAGTTGCCCCGCTCACGGATTTCATGTATCAAAACGCTGTAGGTTTAGGGAAAACATGAATAAAGGCAGATTAATTGCTGCGCTAGTCGCAAACGCCGGTGCAATCGTCGGCGTTTACCTTGTGTTTTGGCTAACGGGACCAAGGGCGAACCGAGTGACATTGATCGGAGTAGGTGTCCTGGGGATCGTCATTCTCAATGCCGCGCTAGCTGATTACGGTACAGAACAAACCGAAAAACTGTACAGCCGAACCAACGGTCCCACTTTGGCTCTATTCTGATGTTGATCTTGATTTTATTGGCGGTCTTGCTGCATTTTATTTTGAAGTGACGGAAGACGAGCTTATTAGATGACTGCGTCGGCCTGCCACGTTTCCGCAACCCGCTATTGGGTTTGGTCGGCAGCCTCTTGTGTTGAATGCACTCGCATGCAATTGTGAGCGATGCATAGTCCGATTTGCAGTGGCACCCATGTGTCGCCAAGTGCTTGATAAACGCGGTAACCGTACAAGTGAAATTTGGCCGAAACCACTTATCCGGTAAGACGGGTGATCTCAATGGGTCAATGCAACACTCAGCTCGGACCCACATTGCATTGAAAACAAAAGCTAAAAGCGCTGGCTAGGTTAGATCATCCGGAATGTTACCCTGGCTGGGTTTTGACTGAGTAAAGCTAAACAGGTCGGTTCTTCAGGGGAAATATTGGCGGATCAACTAATTAGAAGGTGTTGCGTCGACCGGTTGAGCTGGCACGACTTATCCGGAGTTAAGGCGGAAGGACGAACTCACGGCTGCAGTGAAGCGATATAAGCAGTGAGGTCAACGATGTCTTGGTCTGTAAGACTGGCGACAACCGGTTTCATAGCAGCGGCATTACGGCCATCGCGAGTGCCGCTCTTGAAGTCGTAAAGTTGCCGCGCTGTGGCAATAGCAGAACGTCCCGCCAACGGCGGGAACAGGTCTCCCTTTCCCTTCAAGCCGTCTCCATGACAAAAAGCACAAGGAAGAGTCTTGCCAGCATCACCCGTCTTCGCCAGCAACTCGCCCCTCTTTACGCTTCCGCTCGGCACGTATGCGATAAACCCAGACGTGGGATCGCGCAACAACGTCCGCTTCACGTCCACAGGCACCTCGATGATACGGAGCCCGATTGGTTCAGTAGCTCCGCTGGAATCCACCAGCTGTACGTTATGCGGGCCGGGACGTGTGACAGGTACAGTATCGGTCTCAACGACGCGCGCACTTCTAACCGCCGGCACGGAGTGAAAGTACTCAGCTGCAAGCTTGGCGTCGGCGTCGTCCAGCGCTTTCGCAACAGGGATCATGTCGTTAACGGTTGCGCGCGGCACGGAACCATGCCGCTTATCGTCCTTCATGTCGGCGAGCTGCTGAAGAAAGTAGACGACCGGCAGCCCCTGAAGATCGGCCGTATCGGGCTTTCCTCGTCCGTCCATGAGGTGACATTGCCCACACGCGGTGTAGGCGCCTTGCTTGCCCGAGATTACCGCAGCAGGAGGCGCAGGGTGCAGCTCCGGAAACCAATCGACCGTGCTGGTGCTCCTATTAATCTGTGTGTCCGTGTAGCTCTTCGCGCTCCCCGGAATACGGAACAGTTGGCCATCGTCTGGTTTCGGCGACTCGTGCACACCCTTCGGGTAAGGCCAATCCGGATAGTCAGTCCTTGCGAGGTTAGCTGGTGGATCGGAGCTCGGCTTCGTTGCTGTCTGGTGCGTATCAGCCAGAACGTTTACGGTGAGAAGGACGCAGCTTGCCAACCAAGAAAACAACGATCCCTGATTCATGTCAACATTCTCACGGATATGCGCCCTGAATATCTATCCATTCTAAGGAGCAAATTCGTGCCCGAGATTTCGTCAGTCGCGGTCACAGGTGTTCGAGGATAGTACGAGAAGCGCGAGTGGGGGGCAAACCTATGGACCCGACCACATTCGTTGTCGATGAAATCGGACGATCGCGCTCACGCCTCAGCAGCTAGGTCTGGGTCCGGTTAGGCGACTAATCGGGTGCTTGTGCTCTTGAACCCGCTCGGACGCAGAGTGTCGCTGTGATCGCCGAGCTGATGGAGAAACAAACGAATCCTACGCTGAGCCAGACCCCTTGGTGATAAGAGAGAAAAGAGTTTTCGCCGAAGCCGGGTATGGCTTCGCGGATCGAATCGGGGACGCTCCCGATGAAAATCATTTCACAATGTCGCGGGCCGACGACTGGGGGTACAATGGTGCTCTTCTGGAAGTCAAAAAGTAGATTCCGGTTAATACATTCGCTGGAAAGTTGGGCCATGAAAACCTAACTTTCGGCGCGCAATGCTGCGACACGGAGAGCTGAAATGAAGAACTCGGTCCGAGACGTAATTGCGAGTGGCTTCCTGTTGAGTTTGTGTTGGGCAAGCGTTTGTATTCTGCAAGCGCGACAATCAGGGAGCGCGACCACGGAGCAGAACCTTAAATTCCAGCCGCAACTAGTGAAGAAGACTGTGAGCGTCATTAATCCCCCGGCTCGTGGGTCTATAACAACAATACTCAAGGGGACGGAACTAGCTCCGAACGCAAGCGGGCAAGCTAAATTGGAAATGGGTGATGTTGAAGTCACGGTCAAAGCGCAAGCCAATGGATTGGGCCCGCCGGGAAGCTTCGGAACCCAGTTTGAAACCTACATGGTGTGGGCCATTACGCGAACAGGAAAGGTATTGAAATTGGGAGTAATGAATGCCAAAGGGAACCGGTACGAGTTCGAGACGAAGTCTGCTGTGCGCAGCTTCGCGATCGTGGTGACTGCTGAGCCGTACGAGCAAGTAGGGCGACCGGCAGATACGATCGTACTGGAGGTTCCCGCAGGAGGCGAGACGGTCGTCGCAAGCTGCGAGTTTCTTAAAGGTGGCTACGGACCGATAGGATATCAATTCCAGCCGCTCGATACAGGTGCCGGCTATCCTCCGCAAATTGTGCAAATGTACAATGCCCGGCGAATTGCGACGCTTGCCGGAGCCAATGGGGGCAAGAATTTCCGAATGGGAGACGAGTTGTTCAACTCTGTCGTCTCATCCGCGGAACGACAAAAGAAGTTTACGGATGTAATCCTAAAGCAAGCGACCAGCGCGACCACTTATTTCGAAGCGGCGCGCAGGAATTCAGTACAACATCTGATGCAATAGTGCAGTTGACAAATTCCCGAGGCGAAGTATCCACCATACTTGTGCTGCATCGCGTGCAGTCCGGTCTTAGTTCAGCTTCTTCATTGGAATTCGTACACATGATGACGAGTTCCTGGATTGATCGTCTCCGAATAAAGCCGAAAATTCGGTCGAACCGTCTGGTCCCAGTACGAATTTTACAGGTAAGGCGAGTTACCAGGCACAACTCCGAGTTTTGCTCGTCATCCGCCCACAATTCTGAATTATTTTCCTAGAACGCGACTGCAGGGACTTTCGGTGACTAGAGCCGGCGGGGTGACCTGTCCCAAAGGATGAGGGCGCTGGTAACGGCAAGCGTTACCACGAAAGAGTAGACGAAACGCATATTTGTGCGACTCCGTTCAGAGAAGTCCTCCAGAGCGCTAACCCGCGGGTCTTGGCTGTCGTAATAAACGATCGCCGTCTGACCGAATACGGCTCCTTGCTCAGCTTCACTGACACCCGTGTATCGTTCATCGCCAACGTAAAACATGTAGTGACAGTAGTTTTCGATTCCATGGCCGCGCTGTTCGCACTCAAGGAGCGTCCCGAAGCTCGTTAGTTGTCTGCTCGCTGAATCTTTCTCAACTACCGCACGGCGGCCGAAAAAGACAATAGGCAACAGCAAGAAAGGAACGAGTGGCCAAAGAGGACGCCGTGACTTGCCATCATTTCGAGAGCGTGGGCCAGAAACACTATTAAAGAAATTCACGATTGGTTGCTACAGTATCCGCCTTGTGAGGTATCGAGTCCATTCTGCTTCCGGGGAACTGCATCAAAAGTCGCCTTTGCCGTAACTTTGAGCCCAAAGAGGCGCCCCAAGGCCTGAAAGAAATTCATTGAGTAGTAATGGCAAACGCGCTTCTGGGTGGTTGTCGGAAGATTGTCGGCAACCTGCACTAGAGTCGCCAATCCCGTGAGTAACGCCGTAATCGGAAACTGACCTGGTATCAAGACGCGGGCGAGGATTTGGCAATAATCAGCATGATATCGCCGTGTTGTTTGTGGGGAGAGAATTGGCGGACGCCGGCGACGATATTTTGGAGGAGGGACTGGCTGGGTTGGGCGCGGTGGCGGAGGAACGATACGTCTTATCGCTGGTAGATCACTTTGCCGTCGAAGATGGTGATGTCGACTTTGGTTTTCTCGATGGCTTCGGGTGCAATGGTGAAAATGTCGTCGGAGAGGACAACCAAGTCCGCGAGCTTGCCTGGTTCGATCGATCCCTTGACCGTTTCCTGATGTTCGGCGAACGCCGATCCCATAGTGTAGGCATGGACAGCTTGCGCAACGCTGATGCGCTGCTCAGGCGTCCAGCCGTTTGGATTTTTGCCATCGAGCGTGCGGCGCAAAGCGGCCGCAGAGATTCCCGTTAGTGGATCCAGTGGCGCGACGGGCCAATCCGAACCGAACGCGAGCGTTGCGCCTGCATCCAGCACGGACTTCCACGCATAGCTCGACTTGATGCGCTCCGGGCCAATCACTTTTTCAGCCCAGCGGCCATCGTCGATGGCGTGGTAAGGCTGCATGGAAACGATGACGCCGAGCTTTGCGAAGCGCGCATAGTCCGCAGGATGAAGATGCTGCGCGTGCTCGATGCGGGGGCGGCGATCAGCAGGGCCATTGTCTTTTTCCAGACGCGCGTAGAGATCAAGAATAGTGCGATTGGCGCGATCGCCGATGGCGTGAATCGTTAGCTGGAGTCCAGCCTTATCGGCCAGGCGCATGGATTCATAGAAATGATCGACGTCGAGTAGATCGGGACTGGCGAGGCCGCTCTTTGTGGGATTGTTCGTAAATGGCTCATCCATCCAGGCCGTTTCCGAACCGAGCGCGCCATCGGAGAAAGCTTTCAGATTGCCGATGCGGAGATACGGATTGCCAAACGGCGCGACGATCCCGGCGTCGGCCAGTGTCTTCCAATCGCGAATGGGAAGAGACTCGTAGATGCGGACCGTCAACTTGCCGGCGCTCTCCATTTTCTGAAACTCTCGAAAATTTCCGGGCTGGCCGCGGTCTTCCGAAGTGTCGGCCATATTCTGCACACTGGTTACGCCGTGAGCAGCGGCTTCGTGCATGGCCGCTTCCATGGCCAGATCCATCTCTGCGGGAGAGAGCGGGGGCATGACGCGCGTGACGAGAGCGTTGGCGGCGTCCTTGAGAATGCCGGTGGGGTTGCCGTCCTTGTCGCGCATGATTTCGCCGCCGGGGACGTCCTTGGTGTTGCGGTCGATGCCTGCGAGCTTCATGGCCTGGGCATTCACGAGGGCCATGTGTCCATCGAGCCGCCACAGAAATGCAGGATGATCGCCAGAGACATCGTCGATCAATTGGTGGGTAGGAAGAACCGCAGGATTCCAGCGTTGATGATCCCAAAGGCCGTTGCGAAGCCACGCGCCGGAGGGCAGAGTTTTTGCGAATTCAGCGATGCGCTCCTTGAACTCGGCCTGGCTGTTGGCAGTACCAAGATGCACGGTGATGAGCGAGCCGCCGCCGATGAGGAAATGCACGTGAGCGTCGTTGAAGCCGGGGAGGAGAAGGCGTCCGCCGAGATCGATGACGCGCGTTTCGGGCCCGGCGAGCTTTCGAATAGCGGCATTGTCGCCTACCGCGAGAATCCTGGAACCATCGAGCGCCACTGCCTGAGCTATGGGCTGCGCGGGATTTTCGGTCCACACTTTTCCATTGACGAGTATCAGGTTCGCCTCCTGCGCGGACGCGACGTTGAAGCATGCTCCGAGCACAACAAGGACCGAGTATAACCAGAAACGCTTCATAGCAACTCCCTTAAGACTTGCATAACACTGTTGGCAAGAATTTCCGGCGCTTGATTCGCGCGCCAAACCGAAAGTGAATCACTATACAGGGGAAGGCGAGGATTTGGCGATGAGTCTAACTGAATTGCTTTAGTGCTTACAGACGCGACCAGCTATGTTGACTTCGTTTCCTGATAGGTACGAGAGTACAGCAGGGTCGTTATCAATCGCATAGCTGGCAACCGCGAAGAAATCGTTCAGCAATGGGTTCTGACGCGCTCCGTCAGGCGTAAGCCTATTTCCTAGGCGCTTAGAATTGACATGCCTCGATCCGTCAGGCTCCTCGATGCGCATCTCGAAACCACTCCCTGATTTGGAAGGCCAGACCCTCATATACACCCAGCTTCGCTCGGCCAAGGCAGAATCGGAGTCGTCCCACCATTTTCCGATGCTCACAGTAAGACCCACCGTAATGTCATCGTGGCCGGTCTGCAGGGTGGCGAAATAGACGGAGTACGCCCAGTCGTCCTTCTTTATAAAACCATTCACGCTTTTGAACGAATGCCCACAGTGGTCACAAATAATGTTCGCCACTTCCGGGCCTAGTTCTAGTGAAAAAACGTCGATGCCGTCCTTACTCTCGGGCATTTTGTCTCTTTCTCGCGTTTTCCTGTGATCCACTCAAGGGCATTATAAGTCAGGTTGAATTGGCTAGTGCCTAAGGGCAAGAAGCTGCCTCATGACAGAGGCGAAGGCGAGGATTTGGCGATAATTAGGGTGATGTCGTCATGTTGTTCGTGGGGAGAGAATTGGCGAACGTCGGCGACGATATTTTGGAGGAGGGATTGGCTGGGTTGGGCGCGATGGCGGAGGAGGGATTCGATGAGGCGAGCTTCCCCGTATTCGTCGCGCACGTCGTTGAAGGACTCGGTGATGCCGTCGGTATAGAGAACGAGGGTGTCGCCGGGGTGGATGGTGCGTTCGCCTAATTCGCAATCCCACTTTTTGAAGATACCCAGGACGGTGGCGGTGGGCTCGAGGCGGTCGATGGAATCGTCGCGGCGCAGAACGAGTGCGGGCGGATGGCCGCAATTGATGTAGCGGAGGCGGCCGCTGGGAATATGGTAGTCGGCGAAGAAGAGCGTGGCGAAGGAGCCGTCGGGCGTGTTTTGCGAGAAGAATTGGTTGACGACGCGAAGAATATTTTCCAGGCAATCGTGCGCGATGGAGCACTGGCTGCGCAGATTGGCTTGCAGGTTGGCCATCAGCAGCGCAGCGGCGATGCCTTTGCCGGAAACATCGCCGATGACCAGGCCGAAGCGGTCGGGGCCGAGCTCGAGGAAATCATAATAATCGCCACCTACGGCGCGCGCGGGATAACAGTGACCGGAATAGTCGAGCGCTTGAATCGGCGGGCGGACTTGCGGGAAAAAACGGCACTGGACTTCGTTGGCGATTTCGAGTTCCTGGATGGCGCGGCGCTCGAGTTCGAGTTTGGCGGCGGTGGCGCGGCGCTGGGCTTCGAGGGCGTGAGTGATTTCGTCGAAGCTGACGAGGGAGAAAGTGTTGCCGTCGGGATCGCGGAAGCGCGTGGAGACGCTGCCCCAGATGGGAGTCTCTTCGCCGAGGAGCGGAGATTCGGCGAAGTTACGGACTTGCCGGGTTTCAGGGTCGAACCTGATGCGGCGGAGGCGAGGGGTGTGTTGGAAACGGACGCCGCGCTTGGACCACTCCTGATATTTGGCGAGAACGTCTTCGGTGATTAGGGTCAGACGGGTAGAGCGGCCGATGAGTTTGAAGTCGAGAGAGTCGGGCTTGGGGACGATGAGGGTGAGAACAGCTTGGCCGTCGGGAGGGGCTACGGCTACCAGGCGTTCACCGGATTGAAGTTTGGCGTCGAAGGCTAGGTGGAAGCCGAGTAGGTCGACATAGAAGCGGAGACTTCGGTCCTGGTCACGGACGTAGATGTTAATGGAGTGGATGCGGAGGTGGGGCGAGGGCTTTGGGATTGGGGCGGGGGCGGACATGGGAGAGATTATAAGACGAGGCTAGGCGGCGGAAGAAACATAAGAAAAAGATAACGCAGAGGTGCGGAGCAAGCGGAGAGCGCAGAGCGTAATAAATCAAATTCATCACTCCCGTCTGCATGGCAGATCTCTGGAACTTTTTCCGCACGACAGTGTCTATACTGATGGCGGGTTGCTTTCCATCAAGACTGGCTCCGTAGTTTCTTGCCATCGAGACTAACTTGCGTCTATTCAAGAAATTCTTACTATTCATTTCGGAACTCGTATTCCTCTTTTTCGGATTTGTGTTTTCGCTGGGACTCGCAGCGTATCTGGATTTTATCGGGATCAAACTGGCTGCGGTCATCGCATTCCTTTTGATTTTCATTCTGATCTGCGCGGCACCTATTTGGTTTAGGCGCAAAGCAGGCAATTGGACCGTCGCCGCAGATGCCACGGCATGGCTCGCCCATCGTTCGAGGCGACAACTCCATCCTCGTCGCGCAAAATATCTCAGGATCGTCCAACGAACTTTCTTGTGGTTCCCTAGCATTTGCGCCGCATTTGTACTGTTCTTTCTTCCAGCAGCCTCCCACACATTATTTTCCGGAGCTCGCCTTGTGCCTCACTACCGTGTTCGCACTCCTTTGAATTGGCTGATGATCAAGGGCCCTGGAGACAATTTCGCGGAAGCCTTTTTCAGCAACGAGGGTGCAGCTCGCTACGGCTTCACTCCGATCTGGTTCAATCATTCGATGCCTTCTGGCGCCATATTCCTTGCGAGTGATCCCGAACACCCATACGGATGGAACCGCCCCGAAAGTGAACTCGCAAGTGGACGGATTACACACGTGGGCGTTAGTAAATTTCAACTTGGCATGATCACTGCGACTTGCTACGAATATCGACACGTTTACGATGATGCCGCAAGGTCTTCTTCCAGCATCTTTGATCCACCTGTTTTGTGGGAATCTCTCTGCTCGACCCAGCCGAATGGTGTTGACTACAACTTACGTGCGGCCTTTCTCGGTCACCACGAAGATCTAGCCGCCTTCTACGACCTGCTCAATTCGGCCAGCCCTTCCCATTAGCGGGAGTTTCGCAAACACAGTAACAGGACGCGGTCCGCCGATGCTGGCTTGGGAAGGGTGACAGCGCGGGCGAAGTGCGGGACAATTTGTTACGTTTGAAACAGAGAGTAGCGTGCGGCGACAGATATGGCGCTGCAGAATTCTAGAAGAGCCGGGCTACAGCCCGGCGTCTACAAAAGAGATTGCGAGAGAAAAGGGTGAGGATGGAATGACGGCGAAAATATTGGATGGAGCGAAGATTCGAGATGCAATGTTTGGGGAGTTGAAGGATGAGGTGGCGATACTTTCGTCGGCGGGGATACGGCCGGGCCTGGCGGGGGTTTTGGTGGGGAATGATCCGGCGTCGCAGCTTTATGTGAAGAGCAAGATTGCGGCTTGCGAGCAGTTGGGGATGGGGAGCGGGTTGATTACACCGCCGAGTAGCGCGACTACGGCGGAGATGCTGGCGATTGTGGAGGATTTGAATCGCGACAATGATACGGATGGGATTTTGATACAGCTGCCATTGCCAACGCACGTGGATACGAAAAGAGTTTTGGAGGCAGTGGATCCAGCGAAGGATGTGGATGGGTTTCACCCGGTGAATTTGGGGAGGTTGGTTAGCGGGCGGCCGGGGTTGGTGGCTTGTACGCCTGCGGGATGCATGGAGATTTTGCGGCGGAATGGGATTGCGATTGAGGGCGCGAATGCGGTGGTGCTGGGGCGGAGCGATATTGTGGGCAAGCCGATGGCGCTGCTGCTTATGCACGCGAACGCAACCGTGACGATTTGCCATTCGAAGACCAAGAATTTGGCGGACGTTGTGCGCGGCGCAGACATTGTGGTGGCGGCGATGGGGAAAGCAGGATTTGTGCAGGCGGATTGGATTAAGCCGGGAGCTGCCGTCATTGATGTGGGGACGAATCGCGTGACGGATTTGGCTGAGGCGGAGAGGTTGTTTAAGAACTTCCCTGCCCGCTTGGAAAAGTTTCGTGCCAAAGGAAATGCGCTCGTGGGCGATGTGCATCCGGATGCCGTAAATGTGGCGGGAGCGTTGACGCCGGTGCCGGGAGGCGTGGGGCCGATGACGATCACAATGTTGATGAGCAATACGGTGAAGGCAGCGCGGATGCGTCGCGCGAAAGCGATACCGCGCACGATTTCGGCTGGCGGGCCGGCGGCTGGCTCGGGTGTGCGGTAAAAGCCGAGAATGAAGCGGCTGGGAATTACCGGAGGCATTGCCAGCGGAAAGAGCGCTGTGGCGGGGATGCTGCGCGAGCTGGGTTTCAACGTAATTGATGCCGATGCGTTGGGGCATGAAGTGATAGAGCCGGGGACAAGTGCGTTCGAAGAGATTGGGCGCGAATTCGGAAAGGGTGTAATAGGAGCGGATGGACGGATTGATCGCGGGAAATTGGGCGCGATCGTGTTTGCAGACGCAGAAAAATTGAAGAGGTTGAATGCCATCGTGCATCCGCGCGTGGAAGAGGAGATGGTGCGCCTGTTTGGGGAATGGGAAAAGAGCGGCGTGAAGGATGCGGCGTTTGTGGAGGCAGCTTTGCTTGTGGAGGCGGGATATCAGAAAAATTTGGACGGGTTGGTGGTGGCGTGGTGCCAACCTGAACAGCAGATGGAGCGATTGTTAGCGCGGGGGTTGAGCGAAGCGGAGGCGCGGCGGCGGATTGCGGCGCAGATGCCTGCGGAGGAGAAGTTGAAGTTTGCCACGGAGAAGATTGATTGTTCGGGGTCGCTTGAGGAGACGCGGCGGCAAGTCGAGGAGTTGGCGGCGAAGTTGAGGCGTGGGACGGATGCGAGCGTCTAAGTAAACAGAAGAGCGGGCACGGCCCTTCGAAGCTCAGGGTAAACGTGCCGTGCCCCTACGGGAAATTGCGTGTGGTATCGTTGGGATTAGGCGGGTCGAGGAAGGATTGCGAATATGAGTTCGGGAAAAGCATCAGGTGCGGTACGGTTAGCGATTGCGGCGGTGGTGATTATTGCAGGAGCGTATTGGGCTGGAGGTCGATGGGGGCAGCGGCAGCCGAGGAAAGTCGAGGCTTTGCCGTTGGAAACGGGAGCAAGCACGGCGGAGGCGGTAACGCAGGCCACACCAGTCTCTGTGCGAGATGCGGCGCTGACGGACGATGAGTCGATCAACGTCCGCGTTTACCGTCAGGCATCGGCAGCGGTGGCGAACGTTTTGACGAAGGCGACGGAATACGATTTCTTCATGGATCCCGTGCCGGTGGAAGGTGCGGGGTCGGGGTTTGTGATTGATCCGCGCGGATATATTTTGACGAACTTTCACGTGGTGCAGGAGGCGCAGTCGATTGAAGTTGTGCTTGGCGACCAGACACGGTATGTAGCGAAGTTTATTGGGGCGGACCAGCGAAATGACGTGGCGCTGATAAAAATCGATCCGAAAGGCAAGACGCTGGTGGCGCTTCCGCTGGGCGATTCTTCAAAACTGCAAGTGGGCCAAAAAGTTCTGGCGATCGGAAACCCTTTCGGATTTCAGAGCACGCTGACAACAGGAGTCGTAAGCGCATTGGGTCGCACGGTGCAGACGAGCCAGACGACGTTGATCGACGAAGCGATCCAGACAGATGCGGCGATCAATCGAGGAAATTCCGGTGGGCCACTAATTAATTCGCACGGAGAAGTGATTGGCATCAATTCGGCGATTTATACGCCGAGCGGAACGACGGCGGGAATTGGGTTTGCGATTCCGGTGAACACGGCCAAGAGAATTGCGCACGATTTGATGACAGAAGGGCGCGTCCGGCAGGCTTTTCTTGGCGCGCAAACTTTGTCGGTGGGTGGATGGCTTTCGGAGGCGCTCGATCTTCCGGTGCAAGAGGGATTGCTGATCGAAGAAGTGACGAAGGGCGGGCCAGCGGCAGTGGCGGGGCTGCATGGCGGAGACCGTGCAGCGCAGGCGGGAATGCAGCGCATCATGATTGGCGGCGACGTTATCGTGGCGATTGACGGGCAGAAAATTGGAAGTCAGTCGGACATGAACTTGGTTTTGAACCGAAAGCGGCCTGGAGACACAGTGAGCGTCACGGTGTACCGAGGCGGTAAGAAGCTGGATGTGCCGGTGAAATTGGGTGAGCGCGTTGGGAATGGGAATTGAAAAGTTTTAGAGCGGCGAAAAGAGGCATCAGCTAGCGAAGTTAGTGTGCTTGGGCGGGGCCCTTCGAAGCTCAGGGTAAACAAGCCCCGCCCCTACAAGATCCTCCAGTAATTATTTCAGCGCGAGAATTCAGCGCGGTGTTTTTGACGGTCTGATTCGCTCAGAGAAAACCAGGATTCGGCGATGTCGCGAACGCGTTCTAGTTCGCGCTGCATTTCTGCATGCTTGGACTCCAGGACTTCAGCGTTAGCGTCAGGTGGAACGTAAATCGGTGGAGCGAAAAGGATTACGGCCCGGGCAAACGGCGCGGGAAGCAGGAAGTGGTCCCAAGTTTTCTCGAAAGTTTTTCCGCGGCTGACGCCGATGTGGAAGACGAGGACAGGGCAACCGGTTTTTCTGGCGAGCATGACTGGGCCGGGTTTGGCGACGTAACGCGGGCCGCGCGGGCCATCGATGGTGAAGGCGCAGTCGACGCCTTCTTCCAGGCGACGAGCCATCACTGCAAGTCCGCGGAGGCCGCCGCGTGAGGAACTTCCTTGCGCTGTACCGAAACCAAGCCATTCGATTACCTTGCGAGTCCACTGACCGTCGAAGGCCGTGGTGTTCATCACCACGACGCCATGATTGCGGTGCCACCAAACAATCGGAATAATGACGCGGTGCCAGAACGCCCAGATGCAGCGTTTGCCTCCCGCGTGGACGCGCTCGGCGTTTTGCCAGCCAAGAACTTCGTAACGCAACGTGGGGCCAAGAATGCGAATCACACTGTAGACGGCTGCAGCGATGATGGGAATTTGGATTCGGCGCGACCAGGGCAGATTTGGGAGGCGAGTGTCGTAGTGAGCGCCGATCGGTGCGGCGAGAATTTTTGAGGTCGAATCGTCCCTGAGTTCGGGCGAGGCGGCTTTGGTGGCGTCGGGCTGGCTCATGGTTTATGGATGCGCCTGCGACGAAGGCGACGTGACGTATAGTATAGGCGAGAGTTTCTTGCCCGGCTTCTTGGAGACCAATAAAGAGTGCTGTTCAAAGTTAATTTGCGTGGACCGGTACGGCGAGCGCCGCTTTTGGCCGCGGTGTGCGCAGTGCTGTGCGCGGGATTCTTTGTTGCTGCGGCGGCGAAGACTTGGATTGGAGCGAAGACCGCGACTCTGGCGGCTTCGGACCAGCAAGCGGGCGATTCTGTGGGATTGATCGAAGGCGAAGACATTGCTGTGACTGGGCCGATGACTGTGGAAGTTGTCGGGGGACTGACGAAAACAATTTTGCGAAGCGGCAGCGATGTTCGAGTGAAGTCCGGGCAGGCGCGGATTAGCCTGGTGGAGGGCGGACAGATTTCCATTTGCGGGCCGGCGCATTTTTCTGTACTGAAATCAGGAGGAGCGCTGACGGTGGCGCTGGAGAGCGGTTCGATACACGCGCTCGTGGAACGCGAGCCGGCGCTGACCGTGTATACGGCGGAGATTCAAGCGCAAACGTTGGCGATTGGCGAAGAGCCGCGAGAGATTCTAGTGGGCTTCGAGAGTCCGGGGATGATGTGCATCCACACATTTCGTGGCGCGCTGCGCGTGGAGCAGCAGTTGAGCGGGCGGAGCGTGATCGTGCCACAGGGTGTGGACGTGATGCTGGCGAACGCGCAGATTGACGCGATGCGCAATGGCACGGGTCAATGTAAATGCGATTTGCCGATCGCAAAGTCCAGGACGATTCCGGCGCCGGGGACTACAGCAGCAGTGCGCGCGGGCGAAACCGGAAACAGCGAAGCCGCTCCGAATTCAAGCGAGGCGCAAGCTACCGATGAAAAAGCTGAGAAGAAAGAAGAACCGATTTACACCGTAATTATGCCGCCGCTGCTGTTTGATGCCAAGGCGAAAGTGCAGACGGAGCCGGATCCGAGATTGATGGTGATTGTGCGACGAGTGCGAGTGCGGCCGTCACTGGTGTTTCAGGGACGCGTGGAAGGGGAACCGGTAGCAACGGCGGTTGCGACACCACCGCAACCACCGGCTCCGAGCGTTCCGGCGCAGTCTGCGGCACCCGCGCCGCAGGGCTCGGTTGTCGATCGTGTGCGCGAGTTCTTCCGAAAATTGTGGACGAGAGGCGTGTGAGATTGGTTGTTCGTTGATCGTGGCGAAATTGCAATCAGTGAGGGCGACGCTCTGAATCCGGCGCCTGTGCAAGCTGGGGGGCAGCATTCCTTCGCTTGCGCTCAGGATGAAGCTGCGCCCCTACAGAGGATTCGGCGGGCCGGTCCCGGCAGACAAAATAATTTACATGCCTTCGTAGTTGGGACCACCGCCGCCTTCGGGGACGACCCAATCGATAATTTGGTAGGGATCGGCGATGTCGCAGGTTTTGCAGTGGACACAGTTGGCGGCGTTGATTTTTAGTTTTAGGGCTCCGGTGGAATCCTTCGCCATTTCGTAAACAGCCGCGGGACAAAAATACTGACAAGGATTGCCGTATTCGACCACACATTTTGTGGAGCAGATATTGGTGTCGGCAACGTGGAGATGGCAGGGTTGATCTTCTTCGTGGCGCGTGCCGGAGTGATAGACGTCGGTTAAGCGGTCGAAGGTGAGTTTGCCGTCGCCTTTGAAACGCTCGGGAGCGGGGCGACCATTTATTTTTTTGTAGTCTTCGTAGCCGGCGTGGACGTGCATGGGATCGATCAAACCGCGGCCGCCGGAGATTTGTTGAAGAGCGCCGAGGAAAAGGCCACCGTAGAGGCCGAATTTGAAGGACTGATGAAAATTGCGGACGGCGCGGAGCTCTTTTTTTATGAAGCTTTGGTCAACTTTTTGGGGGAAGGCGCTGAGCGTTTTTGCGGAGGCGTCGCCGGTTTTGAGCGCTTCGAAAATTGTCTCGGCTGCGAGCATGCCGCTCTTCATCGCCATGTGAATGCCTTTGAGGCGTTGCGAATCGAGGAAGCTGCCGGAGTCGCCGATGATGAGGGCTCCGTCGACGTAATTGCGGGGCATGGAATACCAACCGCCTGCGGGGAGGGATTTTGCGCCGTAGCGGACAAGCTTGCCGCCTTCGAGAATATTTTTGACGAAGGGATGCGTCTTCCAAGTTTGAAACGCGGCGTGCGGATCGAATTGGGGATTGGCGTATTCGAGGCCGATGACGAGGCCGATGGAGACGCGATTGTTGGAGAGACCGTAAATCCAGCCGCCGCCATACATATCCGTCGAGACGGGCCATCCTAGCGTGTGGGCGACGTAGCCGGGAGCGATTTTGCCGGGCTGTACGTCCCACAACTCTTTTATGCCGAGGCTGTAGATTTGCGGGTTGATGTTGTCGAGTTTTTTTGTGGCGACCAGATTTTTTGTGAGCGAACCGCGCGGGCCTTCGGCTAGGACAGTGACTTTGGCGCGGAGTTCGTAGCCGGGGGTGTAGTTGTCTTTGGGCTTGCCGTTTTTGTCGAGGCCTTTGTCTTCGGTGATGACGCCGGCGATGGCGTCTCCTTCGTAAATAAGAGATGCGCCGCCGAATTCTTTGAAGACGTTTACGCCGGCGGCTTCGACCAGGCCGCCTAGCCATTTGGTGAGCTTGTTGAGAGAGACGACGTAATTGCCTTTGTTCTGGAACGGGGGCGGAGTGATGGGAAAACGAAACGAGGAGTTTTTGGTGAAAAGTAGAGCGGCGGAATCGGTGACGGGCGTGTCGAGTGGGGCAGATTTTTCGAAGTCGGGAACGAGTTCGGCGAGGGCTTTGGGATTCATGATGGCGCCCGAGAGTTGGTGAGCGCCGATTTCGCGTCCTTTTTCTAGGACGTAGATATTTTCGGCGGAGAGCGGAGGTTTGGCGCCGGAGTCGTTGTGTTTTTTGATGAGATTGGCGAGATGCAGGGCACAGGAGAGGCCGGCGGGGCCTGCGCCGACGATCAGGACGTCGGCTTCGAGTTGTTCGCGTTGGACGGTCATACTGTTGGGTGATCTTAGCAAGGCTGTTTTGCTGTTAGCGGAGTTTCTGAAATTGATCGAGGCTAATGCCGAGCTGCTTTAGGATTTGATTGAACAATGGCGGCCCAATTTCTCTCCCACCATGAATTGGAATGGTCAGAAGGCGACCGTCCGGATGCTCCCAATGTTGATGGCCTCCCGAGGTTCGCTTGAGAAAGAACCCAAGGAAGGTTGCCACTCTCTGAAAGTCCCGCGCTTTCGCGCTAGGCATTCACAATCTCGGTGGTGTCGGCGGGAAGGGGAACTCCTCTTTCACGATAGGTCTCCGCAATCATATCAAAAACGTTGGCGAGCTCGGACAGAGCGGCCTCGCGAGTGGTCATTAGAGCGTAGCAGCTCGGAATCGCAGGGATTTCGGCGACCCAACCCGACCGGTCGTCCTGACGATAGAGAACGATTTTGTAATCTTCAAATTTCATGACCGGGCCATTATAAGTCAAAAGCCCTACGTTTGGCGTGATTCTAATCATTTGTGAAAACCAAATTCCTTGCTCCGCTCGGAATGACATTGCGCGGGCGTGTAAGGGGGTTTCTTTCGTAGCGAACCCCTGGAATACGTCCCGCGTTGCGGGGATGGCGGGAAGGATGCTCTGGTGCTGTACCCCCAACCCCCGGGTGTCCGCGAGTTATGAAGTAAACGATTGGCAGCACGGGAGTTGCGGGAATTCCTGCTTGACGCGGAGCTGGCCTCCACCGCGACGGGCTGATTGGCCAAGTCGTGCCTGGTCCGCGGCTCGGTCCTTATGACTGCGGCTTTTTTGTAAGCGTTGCATCTACAGAACTTAGGTCGTAGGCGACGGCCGGTTCGTCGTGGGACCGGACCGTTAGGCTGCCAAGCTGACGGCTCACAGCCGACAGTTGAGATTCAGAGGGGTGAGAGCGCGGGCACGAGCAAGGACCACAATGGGGGCTCCCTCTTTTTTGTAAGCGTTGCAGCTAAAGAACTTACGTTGCGGTCGACGGCTTGTCGTTGTGGGACCGGATCGTCGGGCTGTCAAGCTGACAGCTCACAGCCGACAGCCGGAGGGTCGTGAGCGCACGCAAGAGGGGGCCGGTACACGGGGCTGCCCATTGCGAATGCGCAAGACTTGGGCTTGGCGGATGGGGCGCTCCCAGAAAGCAAAAACGCCAGCTGGAAGCTGGGCTACATGGACAAAGCCGCAGTGATATGCATAGACTGATATACATTAGGAGTAATCATTTGTCAAGGGACATTTGCTGGTGGGCTGGCGGTTTGCAGGGTTGGCGGGCTGCTGGGTTGGACGTAAACTCTCTTTATGGTGTTCACTAAGCGGCTGCGAGAGGGGATACGGCGGGGCGAGATCACTTGCAGTGTGCGGATCTGGATGAGTCCGCGCGTCCGAGTAGGCGCGCGATACCGGATGGAGGAAGGCGAGATTGAAGTCGATTCGATTGAGCCAATCGGGTTTCCGGATATTACTCCTGAACTGGCGCGCGAATCTGGATTCCTTGGCGTTCTGGACCTGCTGAAGGTGGCGAAACATGGTCGAGGCGAGAATATTTATTTGATCCGGTTTCACTACGTGCGGCCGCGGGGCAAGCGGAAGGGGCGGCGTAAGTCTGGTTAGAGACTCGAATGGATTTTGCGTGGTTCTTTCTTGGTTTGAAAAGCGGTGCCGGTACGAACATGTCCGGTAACGCCGGCAGCAAGACCGCCATTTTCTCATCGACACTTAAACGAAGGATTGGTGTCTAATTCTAATAATGGATACCGGCACAATTCGCCGTGTCCGTTGGGTCATGACTGCGCTGGCTTTGACGGTCGCTGGCGCCTTTCTCGCATGGGCAATTCTTTTTGGAGTCAATCTACACGCGCGTTTTCAAGCTCAATCCCTTGTAGCCGCAATGCGTTCTATGCAAGTCGGCTCTACCACGCTAGAGGAAATCCGCCCACTCCTAGAGCGGTACAGAGCTAGCACTCTTCCGGCCTCCTTCACCGGTCAATATTTGGCAGATGCCGGTTTTTATATAGGCCTGGGGCACGAGAATATTGAAAGGCTGAGAGAGCGATTTTATTTCTTTCGCTATGTCGGGCTAGCCTTTTGGGGCGCTGGCGGGGAAATGTATTTTCGGAATGGTCGACTCTGCGAACTAAGATTCTCCGTCGGGACAGAAGTGAACAGAAAGGGAGAATTCAGGGAAGCCTTTTCTTTGACGACCGAACAGTCTCTTGGAAAGAACGAATTCGTTATGTCAGGCGGCCACGTGACGGGAGGCGGCCGTTATATGTTTACCCGAGTCGACCACATTATACTCCCAGCCGATGCAACGTCTACCGAGCGAGCTCACGCCTTTGCATACGACTTGTCTTGTGTGGCGAGACTAGGAGGTTGCCGAGACGTTAGCCAAGTCCTCGCCTCCATGCCGATTCGACGGGATTGGGAGGCTCGCCATCCAGACTGACAACGAAACTTATGCCTGATTAACGCTGCGGTGACCAGGGCTTCGGTTAGGGAGCGTGATTTCGAAGATGTCGGCGGCTTCGTCGTAGTCGGGGATTTCGGAGGTGTGGGTGCTGGCGTCTTTGTTGATGGCGACGATGTTCGCGCCTATACTCCGCGTTCTGCTGATAGGGAGTTTGCGCCCTTCTGCGGCACCCGGCATCTAAATTTGAAACCGTGGTGATGACGGACGCGAAATAGATTGGGTGGGTGACTATGATTGAAGCTTCTAATCTGCGGATGACGAGAATTGCACTGAGCAACGGAGCCGGCCGTATGCCGGCACTCGGCTTTGGCACGTTAATTCCCGACGCAGCCCTCACGATAACCGCGACCAGAGACGCGCTGGAAGCGGGATTTCGACACTTCGATTGCGCGGAACGATATGGGAATGAGCGCGAGGTTGGCAGGGCGTTACAGGCAGGACTTGCCGCTGGGGGGATTGCGCGTGGTGAGATTTTTGTTACGACGAAGGTGTGGAACACCAATCACCGGCCGGAGCGCGTCGAACCGGCTTTTGAGGGGAGCCTGGAAAGACTGGGGCTCGACTATCTGGATCTTTATCTCATTCACACGCCGTTTGCGTTTCAGCCGGGAGACAACCAGGATCCGAGGGATCGGGACGGCAATGTGCTTTACGACGGCGGCGTGACTTTGCTCGATACCTGGCGGGCGATGGAAAGTCTCGTAGACCGTGGCAGGTGCCGGGCCATCGGACTTTCTGACATCGGCTTGGACGAAGTGAAGACCCTTTATGAAGCGGCGAGAATCAAGCCAGCCGTGGTGCAAGTGGAATCGCATCCGTATCTGCCGGAATGGGAGCTGTTGGAATTCTGCAAGGAGAAGGGTGTTGTGCTTTTGGCTTTTGCGCCGTTGGGCCACGGAATGAAGCCGGGGCTGCTCGAAGATCCAGTGATTTCGGGGATTGCGGCGCGAGTGGGAAAGACGCCAGCGCAGGTGCTGCTGGCTTGGGCTGTGCAGCGCGGCACGGCTTTGCTTACCACGCCCAGGAGTGCGGAGCGCGCGAGAGAGAATTTCGACATTTCGGCGCTTCCTGCGGACGCGCTCGAGGAGATCAATCGGATTCAGACCAGACAGAGATTGAATCCAGTGGTGACCACCGGCGTTCCGGGTTTCATTCCAAAAGCTAAGGGAGCATGAAAGCGGAACGGAGCCGGAGCAGTACAAAGAGGGCAGGACGTGTCGTGCCCCTACGAGATCACGTCAGCGGCTTTCGTGCATTTAGGGCTTGCGCAGTATGCGGTGAGAGGGCTTAGGCTGCGGCGGATGGTTGAAAGAAGCGGTGGAGTTCGCTGGCGACAATCTCGGGCCTGGTCAGTGGAATGAAGTGGCCGGAGTCGACGACTAGAACTTTCGATTGAGGAATCAGAGCGGAAGCGCGGTGCGCGAAGGATTGCGGCACAGCGGTGTCCTGCGCGCCGTGGAAAATCAGAGTGGGAACTGCGAGATGGGGCAACATGCCCGGAACGGCCTCGAGAAGTACGGCCGGATTGCCATAGCGCATCACGGACATGAAGCGCCAAGCGCCTCGCAGTCCGGAAAAGGGAGCGCGAAACTCTTTGACGGCATTGGCAGACTCCGGTTGGCGCGACTTCAGCGCAATACGCATAACAACATTCCAGAAAATCGCGCTCACGAGGGGTGCGAGGATTTCGCCGAGGACTGGAATGCGCATGTAACGGAAAAGGTGAAACGGTTTCAATTCCGGAAACATGGCCGGGGATAGGAGCACGAGATGGTCCACACGCTCTTGAAAGGAGTAGGCGTAGTGTACGGCAACGGCGGAGCCTGCATCATGACCGACGACGTGCCACTTCTCGATGCCGCGCTCGATGCGGATTTGCTCAATCTGTTCCGCAAGAATCGCCAACTGTTTGGGGCCGTAGGGAATTTTGGGGGACTCGCCAAGTCCAGGCAAATCCACGGCGAGACAATGGAAACGACCGCGCAGCTTACTGATGACGCCGTCCCAGAGCCGACCGCTCGTGGGCATGCCGTGTATGAAGAGGACGGGATAGCCTGACCCTGATGAGAAAAGATGCATGAAACACCCCTTTACCGCTAAATTCGGCTAGCTCACCTTTACCGAAGACTGCGAAAACAATTTGCAGCACCGGTAAAGAATCCACTGACAGGCCCGAGAAAATTCCATCAAAAATCCGAGCAACATCGTCGAGAAGAGTCCCTCGGGTTTGCAACGCGCGTACAAGACGTTCATGCCCCAAGCGGGACTGATGTACGTCCCGGCTGCGCCTGACATGCCAAGGCGATTTCTCACTTGCGGCTGATAGACGAGGTTCTCGACGCCGCTATTGAAAAAGCAGGCCAACTGAGCGACGCGATTGCTATAGGAAATTCTGGCGCGGAGCGGCAGCTTGCCACGCTTGCGGTACTTCAAAATCAAGCTGGAGGACTCTTCGGCGTGGCGCAAAGCGGCCGTCACTCCGTTGGCGGTGATGGGGTCCATCATGCATGCGGCTTCTCCCGTAATCAGCCAGTTGGAGCCCGCAGCTCCAAGGTGAACTCGAGAGCGAAAGGAAGTGACATTGAGATCGTCGAGAGTGGCCGTTTGCAGCAATGATTCGAAACGGGGAAATTTCATTAGCTTCTGGCGGAAGATATCCTTTACTGTAAGTCCCTGCTCGCGTTTGGCTTTCATAGCGGCGCCCGACGCGATGTAACCTACGCTCACGACACCAGCGCTGATGGGAATTTCCCAAATCCAGTCGAGGTATTCGCGGGATTCGGGTTCCGCGTACACCGTCGTTGCTTCGATCGGATCAGAGACTGTGAAGTAGCCCCACACCGCGACTTTGGCGGGGCCGTATTCCACGGCGCGGAGCTGGAATTCGCGAGCCAGCAGAGATGTAGCGAATCCCGAGGCGTCGATAAACCAGGGCGAGGAGAATTGCTCACCGGCGGCTGTGTGCACGGAGGAGATGTGCTTGCCGGTTCTCTCGACGCGAACGACTTTGTCTCGAACAAACGTGACGCCGGAATTGATGGCCTTTTTGCGAAGCTCCTCGTCCATCCTTACGCGATCGACATGCAAAGTACGGATTTCGAGGTTAAAGGGCGGACGCGAAAACCAAGAAAAGGGGAAGTATTCCGCGGTCTGACCTTCGCGGGATTTTACGATCACGCGGCGCTTCAAGGTTCCGATACGGTTTGTAAGTACGTCGTCCAGGGGCAAGCCAAGATTTGCGAGAAGGTCGGGTGTGGACCAATCCAGAGACTCGCCGACGGGCTGGCGCGAGGTGTCGGCCGGATCGATGCAGATGGTTTTCAGGCCCGCTTTTGCCAGGTGCAAGGAAGCTGCCTTTCCGGCCAAGCCGCCCCCGATAACGGTAACGTCGCAGGTTGTGACAGGCCGCTGATCGGGCATGGCTAAGTAGCTGCGAAACTGGTTGTTGCTAGATTGAGCTGGCCCAACTTGGCGGGAAACGTACCATCTCTGGCAGAGGGCATCTATAGTAGGAAACCATTAGTCGGGGGCGGGCTCGGTTGAGGCGAGACGCACTTGGCTTTCGGTGGCTAGCCGTTTTCGACGCGGGACTTTATGTCGGCGTAGGCCGCATCGATTAGCGCGCTTAGGGCTGTGTCGTTTGTTGTGTTTCCCGGTTTTAGTTTGACGTGGCGCATGAACTTGCCAGTGCCTTGCAACAGGTGGGCGGGATCGGGCAGGGATGCGCCTTGGAAGAAGCCTACGTTTACGTGATGGGTGAAGACGTTTACGTAGGCGAAGGGGGCGTCCCCAAGGCAGGCAGTCGGGCAGCCGTCGTGGAGAAGTTCGCGGACTTCGTCGCCGCAGTTTCGCATTACTTCAAACCACTTTTTCGCGATGGCTCCCAATTCACCGGCGTGTTGTTTCAGCCAGGCGTCGATGGCGGAATCGCGCTTGACGGCGCCGCTGAACCGCAGGATATCGGCTTTCATTGTTGCTCGCCTTTCTGATTTCGGGATCCAATCGTTCTTCGGTGTCCGACCCTGTCGATCTGCCAATTCAGCATTATCTCCGAAACGGAGGGTGAACGATCTCGAAGAGGTTTGACCAGGGAACCTCAGGGGCTAAAGCCCCACAACCAGTGGAGAGCCTAGTGGCCCGACTAAAGTCGGGCCCTCCCTAACCGCGGCGCAGCTGTAGTGCTGGTATATTTTGACACTGCTCAAGACCGCCGATGCGCCGGCTTCGAGTTGTTCGCGTTGAACGGCTGTTGACCAATTTTAGCGCGGCGTTGTGCGGGAGGGCACGACTTCAGTCGTGCCGTGAGCTGGATGCTATGAAACGGGCTTCAGCCCCTGCGGTGGGTCGTCTCCGTTGAACGAGGGAAAGGCGGAGCTGAAAGCATATATTTCTGCAGTCTCGGCTAAGTTGGCCTTAACGGGATTTTGATGGATGTATTGTTTGTGTTGTGCGAAGTCGTTGACGTCGCGGATCCGATGATCGACATAACCACGTTGCCAGATTTCTCCATGCATCCCCAGGCGCTTGCCGGCGCGATGCGAAAAACCTCCTTTTATGAATTGGATAGCGCGTTCGAGAGTTACGCCAGTTGCCGTAGTGAAGAGAACGTGGAGATGATTGGGCATGATTACGAATTCGTGCAGGAGGTATTTCCCCTGGCTGCGGTAGTCGAGCAAGGTTTCTATTAGAAGGTTGGCCATGCGTTCTGATTGGAAGATGGGTTGGCTGGCGAATGCGTTCGTGGTGACGAAGTAGGTGCTGGAGGCGAAGGGGGCCCGATCTCGGGGAGGTTTTGACATTGGAACCACAGGGGCTAAAGCCCCTCTTGCTCGCAGTACTTAACGGCCCGACTGAAGTCGGGCCCTCCCTAAAAGCAGACGCTGCGGAACGGCTCGGAGTCTGGATGTCCCTGGAAGTATAGCTCACAAGTATAAATAATTCAGTATATACATTATGTGTACACTTCGATGACGACTCTATATCAGAGCTGCCTCACCTTAGGAGGATTTGGATTTTTCTAGGGCTTCGGTTAGGGCGGGCATGATTTCGAAGATGTCGGCTACGGCGCCGTAGTCGGCGATTTCGAAGATGGGGGCGTTGGCGTCTTTGTTGATGGCGACGATGGTGCGTGCGCCTTTCATGCCGACGACGTGCTGGATGGCGCCGCTAATGCCGAGGGCGAGATAGAGCTTGGGGGCGACGGTTTGGCCGGAGCTGCCGATTTGGCGCTCCATGGGGAGCCAGCCTTCGTCGCAGATGGGGCGGGAGGCGGCGATTTCTCCGCCGAGGGCTTTGGCAAGGGCTTCGGCTTGGGGAATATTTTCGGGAGCTTTAATGCCGCGGCCGATGGAGACGATGATGGGGGCTTGCGTGAGGTCGACGGCGGATTTGGCTTCTTTGAAGAGGTCGAGAGGCTTGGTGCGGATTTGATCGGGGCTTAGCGTGACGGCGAAGGCGTTGATGGGGGCTTTGCCGGACGGATGTGCGGCTAGAAGATCGGCGCGGAAGGCTCCGGATTGGAACGAGGCGAACCACGGGGCGGCGCCTTGGAAGGTGACGTCGGCAGAGGTTTTGCCTTGGAACATTTGGCGAACGAAGATGAGTTTGCCGGATTCGTTGCGGTAGCCGATGCAGTCGCCGATCATGCCTTTGCCAAGAGTGGCGGCGAGTTTGGGAGCGAAGTCGCGAACTTGGTAGGTGTGGGGGAAGAGGACCAGGTCGGGCTTGGCGTTGGCGATTAGCTGGGCTAGGGCTAGGCAATAGGCGTCGGGCGTGTAGGCTTCGAGAAGGTCGTGTTCCACTGTGAGGACTTCGGCTACGTTTTTTGTGGCGAGTTCATCGGCAAATGGAGCGACGCCTTTGCCGATTACTAAAGCGCTGATTGTGCTCGATGTGTCTGAGGCGATTTGTTGCGCGGCGGCTAGCGTTTCGAAGCTGGCGTTGTTCCACTTGCCTTGGCGAAGTTCGGTGATGACTAGGATTTTCATGGATTTGCCTTTTCTTGCTTCGATTGTGTGGAGATTCCTGTTTGTGAGCCGGGCTTATGCGACATCCTGGACTCAGCTTGCGCTACCTCAATCGCAGAGTTGGCGATCTTCATCAGGTCTTCCTTAGTGGCCGCTTTGCCAGAAACGGAATAGTGGTATCCGTATTCGGTCCAATAAAGAACGGATTCGTCGCAGTAGACAGCGCACTCCGCAGCGGCAAACCTTCCAGAAATATCACCTCGAAGTTTCACCTTCACCTTCAGGCGCTCTGGATAATCGTCATGAAATACATTGCTGCCAGTGAGACCTCCGTCACGACAAGCATGCTCTCCCTGACAATCTCTGCCGAAGGCCATCTGGATCGCGTAATGATGGTCACTCACGTCAACAATTGTGGCGTAGAGATTCTCTTCACCCTGATCCTTCTTCAGTTGGTCGTCCGGAGTATGCTCGCTAAAGGGCCAATAGGCGGGCAGGCGAAGGGGAACGCGAGTTTTCCGCTCAAGATCGGAAAGTATTTCATCAAAAATTGGATTTGGTTGAAGATTTGGAGCCGTCTTAGATGTAAGGGTCCGCTTCGCAGCCGCGTCGGAATTTGCGTTCGACTGCTGTGCGCCCGCTTCGCGCGGGATAACTAGTAGCGCTATAAAAACCAACGAGATCATGAGTTTCGACAACAAAACGTTTCCTCGCGAACGATCTTTAAATTACCCGTGCTTCGAATTTCAGTTTTTCGACTAGCTTGGTGGCTACTTCTTTTGCTGTGCCGGTTAGGAACTTGGTTTTTTTGGTTTTTGTGGGGACGTAGATTTTTTCGATTTTTTGGGTGGGCTCGTGTTGAATGCCGAGGGATTCGCGGATGATGGTGGCGATTTCTTTTTTCTTGGCGGCCATGATGCCTTTTAGCGTGGCGTAGCGGACTTTGTTGATGCCGGACTGAATGGAAAGGACCGCGGGTAGGGGGCACTCGATATGTTGGAACCAGCCAGCTTCGAGTTCGCGCTTGAGTTTCATTTTGTCGCCGGCGACTTCGATGGCCATGATGAGCGTGGCGTGAGGACGATCGAGAAGGGCTGCGAGAAGGACGCCGGTCTGGCCGAAGCCGTGGTCGTCGCTTTGGAGGCCGGTGAGGACGAGATCGGCTTTTTCTTTTGTGATTGCGGCTGCAAGAGCTTTTGCGGAGCCGAGCGGATCGAGTTGGGCGAAGTTGTCGTCGGAGATGTGGATGCCACGGTCGGCGCCTTTGGCGAGGGCTTCTTTGATGGTTTGTTTTACGCGTTCGGGGCCCATGGAAAGGGCGATCACTTCCCCACCGTGTTTCTCCTTAAGACGTAGCGCTTCTTCCAGGGCGTAGCTGTCGGGCTCGTTCATTTCGAAGCCGATGTCGGATTCTTTGATCCAGTTTCCGGCGATGGAGAGTGGAGCGTCTTTGGCGGGGACTTGTTTGATGCAGACGATGATGTTCACTGGTTTAGTCCTTGTTGCTCGAAATTTTACGAAGACCCACCCTCACAAGACGAGGGTGGGGCACCCGGCAGTTCACGCTTGATTTCCGTGGAATCATTATAACAACATACGATTGTTAGTTACTAACGGATTCGACCACCGAAGACCCACCCTCAAAAAACGAGGGGGTGAGGCACCCGGCCGGTCTAAAGACCGGCCACTACAACGGGTTAGTCGAGTTTCGCATCTTGCTGGCTCCGCGATTGCTATTTGGCGGTGCTGCTGGTGGCACAGACTGAAGTCTGTGCTACTTACTTCCCGGACCAGCGTTTGAAAATTAGGGCGGCGTTGGTGCCGCCGAAGCCGAAAGAGTTGGAGAGCGCATATTCGACCGACGCTTTGCGGGCGACGTTCGGGACGTAATCTAAATCACATTCGGGATCTGGGGTTTCCAGATTGATTGTGGGCGGCAGAATTTGGTCGCGGAGCGCGAGGACACTGATGCCTGCTTCGAGACCACCAGCGCCCCCGAGGAGATGGCCGGTCATGGATTTTGTCGAGCTGACTGGTACATTTTTCGCGTTTTCGCCAAAGACCCTTTTGAGAGCGCGCGTTTCGATCAAGTCACCGAGCGGGGTGGAAGTGCCGTGCGCATTTACGTAGCCGATGTCTTCGGGCACGAGCTTGGCATCCTTTATGGCTGCTCTCATGACGCGGTAAGCGCCATCGCCGTCGGACGCGGGCTGGGTGATGTGATAGGCATCGCCGGCCATGCCGTAGCCAACAATTTCCGCGAGGATGGGAGCATTGCGTTTTTGCGCGTGCTCGAGCGATTCGAGAATCAGGATGCCCGCGCCCTCGCCGACGACGAATCCGTCGCGGCCGGAATCAAACGGGCGGCTGGCGTGGGCGGGATCGTCGTTGCGAGTGGAAAGAGCTTTCATGGCGGCAAAGCCGCCGATGCCCATGGGAGTGACAGTGGCTTCGGTGCCGCCGCAGATCATCATGTCCGCCGCGCCGCGCTCGATGATTTTGAAGGAATCGCCGATGGCGTGCGCCGATGCGGAACAAGCAGTGGCGGTGGCGGAATTCGGTCCCTTGGCTCCATAACGAATGGAAATGTGGCCGGAAGCGAGATTGACGATAGCTGAAGGAATGAAAAAGGGAGAGATCTTGCCGGGTCCGCCCTGGACTAATTTCAAGTGTTCGCGTTCGATGATATCGAATCCGCCGATGCCGGAGGAGACGTAGACGCCGACTTCGTTGAGGTCAGAATCCTCGGGCTTCCAATTGGCGGACCTTATAGCGAAGTCCGCTCCAGCGAGAGCCACCTGGATGAAACGGCCCATCTTTTTCAGTTCTTTTTTTTCGATCCACTGGAAAGGATCGAAGTTTTTTATTTCGCCGGCGATCTTGCAGTCGAAGCCGGTGGTATCGAACTGCGTGACGTGGCCAACGCCGCTTTGGCCGGCGACGAGGTTCTTCCAGGATTCCTCGGTGCCGATGCCCAGCGCGCAGACCAATCCAACACCCGTGACGACTACCCGGTGAGTCAAGACTGTGATGCTCCCTGTTGAGGCAATAATTTCGTGGCTTACTTTCCCTTGGCGTGCTTGTCGATGTACTCGACGGCGTCCTTCACCGTGGTCATCTTTTCGGCGTCTTCGTCGGGAACTTCAATACCGAAGGCTTCCTCAAACGCCATGACTAGCTCGACCTGGTCGAGAGAATCCGCACCGAGGTCGTCCACGAAGGACGCTGTCGGCGTCACTTCGGCTTCATCGACGCCGAGCTGCTCGACGATAATTTGTTTTACGCGTTCTTCCACACTGGCCATTCCGGTGTCCTCCGCGATTTGCTATCGCTTATTGTGCAACGACGTACACTAACATTTCATGGGCCCAAATGCCGCCCTACGGACTTGAATTCCCTCTATCAGGCAACCTGCTCATTCTAGGCAACCCACTGCGCAAGGTCAACTTTGAGGATTCGCAGTAGGCGTCAATCCGAAACTTCTTCATACGCGACCATAATGTGCTCTCCGTCCCTCGTAATTTGAGTTTTGCAGCGTACCCTGGCGCCTGTATTAAAAGCCCAGCGAGTGTCTTCGGGATCGTCGTTGACTTGCGTTATTTGGTAGACGTCATCTCTGATATGCGCTGCCTCCACCGGACACCAAACAGCTACGAGTTCGTCTGGGAGGTCGACGTAGATCTTCAAAATGACGCCCCTTGAATACTCGTCACGCCAAGTACAACCCGCCGTTGACGTCGAGGACGTGGCCTGTGATGTAGGCCGCTTCGTCGCTCACCAGGAAAACGATGGCGCTGGCTACGTCACGAGCGGTGCCCATGCGTCCTAGGGGAATGCGAAGCTTTAGTTCGTCTTTCACTTTGTCGGAGAGGACGTCGGTCATAGGGGTGGCGATGAAGCCGGGAGCTACAGCATTGACCGTGATGTTGCGCGAGGCGATTTCGATGGCGATGGCTTTTGTCAGGCCGACCAGACCGGCTTTGGCGGCGACGTAGTTGGCTTGGCCTGCGTTGCCCATTTGTGCGACTACGCTGGCGATGTTGATGATGCGGCCTGCGCGGGCTCGCATCATTGTGGAAAGGGCTTGCTGGATGCAGAGATGCGCGCCGGTGAGGTTGGTGCGGATGACGGCGTCCCAGTCTTCCAGTTTCATGCGGAGGGCCAGACCGTCGCGGGTGATGGCGGCGTTGTTGACTAGGATGTCGAGGCGGGCGAATTTTTCAAGAGTTTGCTTGAAGCCGAGTTTGATTTGGTCGGGATCGGCTACGTCCATTTTTATGGCGATGGCGTCGCCGCCGGCGGCTAGGATATCGGTTACTAGCGTGGTGAGTTTTTCTTCGTTACGGGCGGCTACGGCTACTTTGGCGCCTGCTTGGGCTAGGGCTAGGGCGGTTTCGCGGCCTATGCCTTGGCTTGCGCCGGTGACTAGCGCTACTTTGTCTTTTAGGCTGAACATCTTTTTTCCCTGTGCTTACTTTTTACTGGATTGAAGATTTAACCCCAAGACCCACCCTCAAACGACGAGGGTGGGGCACCCTTCTTACGGTTGCCGCCTCAGCCATTTCGATAGTTACAGCAAACTCATTCGACCGTGCACAGACTGAAGTCTGTGCTACTCACGCGGCATCGGAACGGGCGCCGGCGATTTTTTCTATTGTGGCGGCTAAACTTTTTTCGTCTTCTACGTTGAGCGTGGCGGCGGAGCGCTCGATCTGGCGGAGGAGGCCGGAGAGGACGCGGCCTGGGCCTACTTCCACGAAAGTGTTTACGCCTTCGTCGATAAGGAGGCGGACGGATTCTTCCCAGCGGACGGGCATGGTGACTTGGCGGATTAGCGCTTCGCGGGCTTCGTCGCCGGTGGAGATAGTGTCGGCGTCGACGTTGGTTACCAGCGGGACGGACAAGTTCGAAAACGTTACGCTCTTTAGATCTTGGGCCAGGCGTTCTTGCGCGGGCGCCATAAGAGCGGAATGGAATGGAGCGGAGACAGCCAGGATTACCGCGCGCTTTGCTCCGAGTTGCGACGCAATTTCTACCGCGCGTTTGACGGCGGCGGCGTGGCCGGAGATGACCGTTTGCTCGGGCGAGTTTAAGTTTGCGGCGGAGCAAATTTCGCCATTTGAGGCGCGTTTACAGGCGTCGGCTACTACTGCGGGCGAGAGGCCCATTATGGCGGCCATCGCGCCTACACCCGCTGGGACGGCTTCCTGCATGTAGGTGCCGCGTTTGCGCACAAGCTGGACAGCGTCGCCGAATTTCAAGGAGCCGGCAGCTACCAAGGCGGAATATTCGCCGAGGCTATGGCCTGCTACGAAATCGGGAGCGAGGCCTTTTTCGGCGAGGACGCGATAGACGGCGACGGAACAGGTGAGAATGGCCGGTTGCGTATTGGCGGTGAGCTTGAGCTCGTCTTCGGTGCCTTCAAAGCAGATTTTGGAGATGGAGAAATTGAGGGAGTTATCGGCCTCTTCGAAAACAGCGCGGGCTGCCGGATACTTTTCCGCCAGCTCTTTGCCCATGCCGGGATACTGCGAGGCTTGGCCTGGAAATACGAATGCTACTTTGCCCATCGTCAATTCCTCTCCTGAGGCGTCATACGAGGACGCTCGCGGCTGAGAGCTCCTGTTCGATTTTTTCATTGATGCGCGCGCGGGACAGGCCCGCGGCCACGCGGATTGCGTTTTTCACGGCTTTGGCGTTGGAACGACCGTGGCCTATGACGCAAACGCCGCGCACACCTAACAGAGGCGCGCCGCCGTACTCGGTGTAATCGATCGTCTTCTTCAAACCCTTCAGAGCACCGCGTGAAAAAAGAAAACCGACCTGCGACGCAAGCGAACTCTGTATAGACTTTTTCAGCAAGCCAAAAATCTGGACAGCAAGGCCTTCGCAGATTTTGAGCGCGATATTGCCGACGAAACCATCGCTCACGATCACGTCCACGTTTCCGGAGAAAAGATCCCCGCCTTCGACATTGCCGACAAAGTGCACGGCGCTCTTTTTCAGACGCGTATAAACCTCGCGCGTGAGTTCATTGCCCTTTATTTCTTCCTCGCCGACGGATAAGAGGCCGACACGGGGACGGCGGTTGCCAAACGTTGCGCGGTAATAGATTTCGCCCATCACTGCGAATTGCACCAAATGCTCGGGCTTGGAATCCACGTTAGCGCCGACGTCTAGCAGAACAGAAACGCCACCCTTGGCATTCGGAAAAGGCGCTGCTAGTGCGACGCGGTCGACCGATTCCAGAGTGCCAAGCAAAAACCTTGCAACCGTCATGACCGCGCCAGTATTTCCAGCGCTGACAAAACCATCGGCCTTAGCTTCACGTACCAAACGCGCGGCAACGTGAACCGAGCTGTCTTTCTTCCGGCGAAAAGCCTGAGCCGGGTGATCTTCCATGGTGATCACTTCACTTGCCGGGATAATTTCAATCGGCAAGTTCGGGGCGGCATGCTTCGCCAGCTCCGCTCGCACAATGTTCGGTTGCCCGACCAGCATCACGCGCACGCCCAGTTCGCGGGCAGCCAGTACACTGCCTTCAACCTCGGGGCGGGGAGCGTTGTCTCCACCCATGGCGTCAACAGCGATGGTGATCATCGGATTTATCTGAACGCTTTATCTGGCCGCCAGTTTTTGGATGAGACCTGGCAGGAAAAGGCGGCTTCAGGCCGACTTGTCTTGCACGGCGCGGCCTTTATAGAAGCCGCAGTGGGGACAAGCCTGATGCGGCTGCTTTGTTTCATGGCAATTCGGGCATTGGCCGAGCGCTGGCTTCTCCAGGAAGTCATGGGCTCGTCTGGTGCTCGTCCGTCGTTTCGAATGCCGTCTTTTTGGGTTAGGCATAGCAATACTCCTCGTTCCCGCCGCAGTGGGCGGATTCTATGGGCTTTCGGCCCTGTAAACTATTGTTTTTTCAGCCAGTCCTGCTTCAGGCGCGCGAGAGGAGCCAGCCTCGGGTCCGTCGCGTGGGTCTCACAGCGGCACTCTTCGTGGTTCAAATTAGCACCGCAATTCGGGCACAATCCCCGGCAGTCACTTTGGCAGATGACCTTCAGGGGCAGAGCTAATAGTACCTGTTCTCGAAGCACATCCGCCAGGAAGAGTCCATCTCCCTCAAAAAAAGCAATCTCGGTATCGTCATCCTTGAGCTGGTCTTCTTTCGGCTTGGCGCCCTTTGGCAGCGGAGCATAGAACAGGTCGAAAGAGCGGTTCACGTCTTCAATGACTGGTTCTAGGCAGCGCGCGCAAACCATTTCAATTTTTGTTTCGAGCTGTCCCTCGATACGAATTTGGCCTTCTAGAAGCTCAGCAGTGGCGGTGACTTCGAGCGGGGCGACTTGCTTGATCTCGGACGAATGGTAATCGATGCTGCCCGGAGCATAGCTCTTCCGGATGCGCAGCTTACGAACCGCGAGATCCTTTACATCGAGGAACAAGTCTTGAATGCCTCCGTCGATCACACTCATGCTTTATCATTATTCCGTCGTGCGGGCGGCAAGTCAAGGAACGGGGCCGCTTTTTGGCACTTTTGCGGCATGGTTGGCAAGGGGTGGCTCTAGTACCGGTGGTCGGGAGCCGAGCTACGCATTAAACCGCTGCTGAGCGGGATTGCGGTTGGAGGCCGGTAGCTTGGACGCGGGCGATGTACCAGCCTTCGGGTTTCTGGATGAGGATGATTGTCATGCGAACACAGCCCGGATTCGATTTTTCGAGCTTTCCGGAGGATTCCCAGAGTAGGGTCGCCATGGCGGCTTTGGTGCCGACGAACTGAACGTCTTCAATTTTTCCGATCGACTTGGCCCAGCCAGGAGCGACGAAGATAAGTCTTGCAGCTTCGTGGATGCGCGCCGGACCAATCCACAAGTTGCCCTGTGGGTCGACAAACTGGCCATCCGCGGCAAACATCCTTGCAAACTCAATTGCCTGACCAAGACCCCACGCCTGCGCAATTTGCATCACGGAAACAATGTCTTCCGCGGCGTGCACGAATTTCTTTTGCGAATCGTCTGGAGGACAGGCAAGTTCTTCGCGAAACCAATCGAGCGTCAAGCCGCGTTCGCACAAGAGCCGGGCTGCCAGACAATCGTGTTCATGGAGAATTCCCAGAAGTATATGTTCCGTGCCCACATATTTGGATCCAAGCCGCTCTGCTTCTTCCGCGGCTTTCTGCAGGACACACTTGGACTCGGCGCTGATAGGAATTTCAACAGCCGTGGACAGGCGCTCGCCACGCGTAATTTGGGATTCGATTTCCAGACGAATGGATTCCACGCCTCCGTTTTCGCGAAGACGCTTCCAAATGAGAGACTTGTCTTCACGCAATAATTCGAGCAGCAAATGTTCCGTCTCAATGGACATGATGCCGTATTGGCTGGCTTCGTAGCGGGCGAAGAAGATTACTCGGCGGGCTTTTTCTGTGAATCGTTCAAACATACGGCCTCTCACTTTTATAGCGGTTTACAAGAAAACCTCGATTGGGGTCAGGCGCTTCGGCGTAGACATGTAAAAACTGAGGATATCATTACGGAGAGTGGGCGGCTAAGGTCGTAACGATGACGGCTTGCGAGGCAAGCTAGCCTGGCAATTTTCAGACCTCGCTAGCGAGAAAAAATAAGCGCGAGAGGCTAGTGGCGAGCAAGAATTGCACGGGACTAGTACCAGGACAAGATATTTAGTTGGTGCTGGCCCCGAGACATATCTTACTGACATAGCGTCACTTACTGAACCTGGAAAGAATTCAGTCAGCTTTGGCTCATTTCGTGCCCTTCAGGAAGTCCCGGCCGATGTTCAATTGGAGGAGACCGCATGAGATTTCGAACGGTTTTAACGTTGGCCACTCTCTTTATGGCCTGCTTCACACTAGCGGTATTTGCCCAGCCGTTGCCCGCGAAGGATGCTGGGTTAGGTGCGGGACGCGCACCGGAGAATCAATCGGTATCCGGGCAGATCGCTTCGGTGGGCGATGCCGTGTTTACGATAAGCACCAAAAAAGACAATCAGAAGGCGCAGTCCGTGGAATTCCTGGTGGATGACAAGACGAAAGTGGAAGGTAAGCTGACCATCGGAGCACAAGCGCTGGTGGAATACCGCTCAGACAGCGGGAAAAACGTTGCCGTTCACGTTGTGGTGACGCCAGGCTCTGGCGTCAGCCCCTACTGACATACTGCCTTTTCCTTTTGTAGCTTAGTGCAATCCGGTATATCGCCCAGCTTAGCTCAAGGCGCAATCTGGGTAATTAAGGATAGCCGAGGGTCCTGAATGCGCACCACTCTGAAGATTGTCCTGCCCCTAATCGTCAGCGTGGCCGTGGTGTCGTTATTGTTCGCTGCCTATCAAGTGCGCACGGAGAGGCGCAACCTCCGAAACGATCTTTCGCGGCGGGCGGAAATTCTGGGTGATAGTCTTCAAGAGACTGTCGAACCTCTTCTGGGTAATGGGCCTAACAAAAACCTTCAACGACTCGTAGCGCGATTCGGACAGAGAGAACATTTAGAAGGTGTCGCGGTTTATGACGCCCAAGGCACGGCGATAGCGGTCACCACGGGCCTTCCTCCAGAATTTCAAACTCGTCCTTCCGTCGCTACACGCGCCGCGCTACGAGATGCGGGGCAGGGTGAGTTTCTAACGAAGGATAGCTCCGCAGCCAACGATCAAAAGTACTTGGGCCCAATGCACGTCTTTGCTTTGCCATTGCATCGAGATGGGCAGGCCGCCGGCACTCTCGTCTTGTTTCATGACACAAGTTATATCGATACGCAGGTGCAGCACACGCTTAGGGATGCGTTCGTTAATGCGGCGATCCAAACGATTCTGATCAGCTTGCTGGCGTTCGTGCTGGTGCGGTGGACCTTTACAGCGCCGCTTGCGCTGACCGCGAAATGGCTGCGAACTTTGCGAACGGGACAGACGCATGCTCCGCCGATGTCGCCGCAGGGTGAGATCTTTGATCAACTCCATCAGGAAGTGACGCACCTTGCGCACGACTTGAACGCGGCGCGCGCGTCGGCGGAAGAAGAAGCGCGGTTGCGCGATTCGAACGTGTCTCTCTGGACTGCGGAACGGCTGCGAGTGAGTTTGCGGAACAAATTGCAGGATAAGCCATTGTTTGTGGTTTCCAACCGCGAGCCATATTTGAACGTCTATAGTGAAAAAAATAATTCCATAGACGTCATCGTGCCGGCAAGTGGCGTTGTGACGGCGATCGAACCAGTGCTGGTGGCGTGCGATGGAACCTGGATCGCGCATGGATCGGGTAGCGCGGATCGAGAAGTTTCCGATTCTTATGACCATCAGCGCGTGCCACCGGAGCGGCCGAGTTATACGCTGCGCCGCGTGTGGCTCAGCAACGAAGAAGAAAAAGGCTATTACCAGGGATTTGCGAATGAGGGGCTTTGGCCGCTTTGCCATATTGCGCATACGAGACCGGTGTTTCGTCCTGAAGATTGGACGCATTACCAGCGGGTGAACCGGCGCTTTGCGGACGCTGTCCTGCAAGAAATGGAAGGGACTGAGTCGCCGATACTCCTGGCGCAGGATTATCACCTTGCGCTGCTGCCGCGAATGATCAAGGAAGCGCGTCCGGATGCGCGAGTGGCGATTTTTTGGCACATACCGTGGCCGAATCCGGAAGTGTTCGGTATTTGTCCGTGGCAGCGGGAGTTGGTCGACGGACTGCTCGGCGCTGACCTGATCGGGTTTCACATTCAATCGCACTGCAACAATTTTTTGGAGACGGTAGATCGGGCGGTCGAAGCGCTAACAGAGTGGGACCGTTTTGCTGTGAATCGGCAAGGCCACGTCACGCGGGTGAGACCGTATCCGATTAGCGTGGCGTTTCCTGAAAATGGGCACGCTTTAAACGAGGTTAGAAACGCTGGGGAAGAACGCGCGGCTCTGTGCAGCGAGCTGGGGGTCGACGGCAGCCTGCTAGGCGTGGGGGTGGACCGCATCGACTACACGAAGGGAATCATCGAACGGTTCCGTGGAATTGAGCACTTTCTTGACCTTTATCCCGCCTACCAGCATCGCTTCACGTTTGTGCAGATTGGAGCGCCTAGCAGAACGGAGATTGACCGGTACAAACACTTCCTGGATGAAGTGAGCGCCGAGGCTGACCGGATTAATGCGCGGTTTCAAGCAGGACGATGGAAACCGATCGTGTTGCTCAAGAAACATCACTCGCATCAGGAAATCGCGCGGTACTACCGAGCGGCTTCCGTCTGCCTGGTGAGTTCGCTGCATGACGGGATGAATCTGGTGGCGAAGGAATTCGTTGCCGCGCGCGCGGACGAGCGAGGCGTTCTGATGCTCAGCACGTTCGCTGGGGCGGCTCATGAACTGCCGGACGCACTGCTCGTGAATCCTTATGATGTGCAGCAAGTGGCGGAAGCGATTCACCGGGCTCTGGAGATGCCAGAGGAAGAGCAGACGAGGCGAATGCACAGGATGCGAATAAACGTTCGCGAACATAACGTGTATCGATGGGCGGCACATCTTCTTTCAGATCTTACGGAGATTCGCATCGATGCTCCAGAACGCATAGAGGTGCAGCAAATACTATGACCATACCGTCTCGGACTCGTCCAAATCCTTCGATAGACAAACAGCGCGCTGCCGCATCCTCCATGGAAGAGGGGATTCAACACCGGAAGACAGCGGAAACGCCGTTCGAATTTTTCACTGTCTCGTATTTGACGCGCATTGGAAATCAGTCCGCAGGTACGCTGGGCGAACTCCTCACGGGCCTGAATCAATGCAGCGATGCTTCGATCTTTCATCACACCTATCAGACTTTGAACAGCCATCACTTTCTGACGGAAGGCTTTTCGAATGACTTCGCTCAGTGGGCGCATGCGGACGCGAATCGCGAAGACCTGGCGGAGCAGCTCGCGGCGCTCGACGTCCGGGATTATCTGTCTATCGCGGCATTGCGCAGCGATTTGTGCCGCGTGGTTAGCGAATATTGCACTGCCAATCCGACGCTGGCGGAGCAAACGGCGCTGGAGCGCTTCTACTTTTGCGAAGGCCTGGAGGTCACTCTGCCGTTCGGGCTCACCGCACGAACATTGGAAGAATTTCGAAACGGCATCGCGCATCTGAGCCATGCATCTTTCTACTTTCACTTCCTGTCGTCGCGGCTGCGGCTGCAATTGCAGACCAATGACTTCTCGCACTGGCTGGCAGATGGACTCGGCCTGGGAACGCTGGCGGAAAGCGTGAATCACATCGACATTTATACGAACACACTCGACAGCGCCCGCGCCAAAGTGCTTCGGCTGATCGACCGCGAAGGGAGAAAAGGATGAGCGAAGTAGCGATCGCTAGCCGGATTCCGTTGGATGACTATGCGGCCCTTCTGGGACAGGGCGAGATCGATGAACTGCGCGTGCTCGCGCAACCTTTGCGAGGACGCAGCATAGAGATGATTAACTCAACTGCCGTGGGTGGAGGCGTTGCCGAGATTCTGAACCGCCTCTTGCCGCTCGCGGAGGAACTCGAGCTGAATATGCGCTGGGACGTCATGACCGGGGGAGACGATTTTTACGGAGTGACGAAATCGTTTCACAACGCGCTGCACGGTGCTCCGTATCACGCGGAGCCAAAGGATTTTGAAATTTTTCTAGCTTGTAACGAGCGTAACCGCACTCGGCTTCCGCTCGACGCCGAGTTCATGATCATCCATGATCCGCAACCTGCTGCGTTGATCGAGGGTCGCAAGGAGAACGCCAATCATTGGGCCTGGCGCTGCCATATCGACCTGTCTCATCCTAATCGCCAGGTATGGGATTTTTTGAACAAATTCGTGGCGCGCTACGACGCCGCGATGTTTTCTTCGCCGGAGTTTTCGCGCTCGCTGGACATCCCGCAGTATCTTTTTTACCCGGCGATCGATCCTCTTTCCGAGAAGAATCGAGAGTTGGAGAGCGGGTTTGTGTCGCGGACGCTGGCGCAATATCAGATCGATCCGCAAAGACCAATTCTGACGCAGATCTCGCGGTTTGACCGGCTCAAGGACCCCGTTGGAGTGATTCGAGCATATCGCATCGTGAAGCGGTATTTCGATTGTCAACTGGTGCTTGCCGGCGGCAGCGCTTCCGATGACCCGGAAGGGGCTGTCGTTCTAAAGGAAGTGCAGAGCGAAGCTAACGGCGAAGCGGACATTCATATCATCGAACTGCCGGCCTGGGCGCCGCTGGAGGTGAATGCGCTGCAGCGCGCTTCGACGATCGTGATTCAGAAGAGCCTTCGCGAAGGATTCGGGCTGACCGTTTCCGAGGCGCTGTGGAAGAAAAAGCCAGTGGTGGCTTCTGCGGTCGGCGGCATTCCTGTGCAGATCATCCACAAACATACAGGGCTTCTGGCGCATTCGGTGGAAGGCACGGCGTATCAGATTCGGTTTTTGTTGTCGCATCCGGAAATCGCGGTGAAGCTTGGCGAGAACGGGCATCAGCATGTGAAGGAAAATTTCTTGATTACGCAAAAACTTAAGCGGTATATGACTTTGTTCCTGGCCATGGCTCGCGCCAAGTAGGGAGCTCAGACGGGCGGGGCCCCTACAGGGTAAACAAGCCCCGCCCCTACAGATTTTCGTGGAGTGCCGATCAGTAGGTCAGCGACCAGCCGACGACCGTCATGCTCAGCACTAGCAGAAGCATACCTGTACTTACGACGCTGAGAATTCTTCCGTGGCCGAGAAGATAGTCGCGCGACTCTGCGTCAATACACAGAAGGACGGAAACGACCAAGACAACTGCCCAGGCGAGAATGGCCGGCAATCCGGGATACTTGCCAATCATTGAAAGAAATTGGCCAGGGGGTTGGCCCGCAGGAATCCACCAGGGGATCATAGGAGCTACGCCGGCAGCGAGAGAAAGAGTCAGCAGCTTGCGTGTGAACCAGCCTTTGATTTTTGGCCGGGCCTCTTTCCAAATGAAATAATCCCATGCCAGCAGGGCAATGGCGAACAGCACCCAGCCGTAAAGAGCGATATTCTGGTCGAACCACCACCAGGCGCGAAAGACGAAACGCGAATGGGCCCCCGTCGCAAAGTGCGGGAGCAATAGGATAGCTACGAGCCCGTTGGCCGCCACGGCAACCAGCAGCGTGACCAGACTCATCAGCTGAAACCAATAGCGCGTCGGAACGCGCCGACACCGGGTGCATACGGATTGTTTAGGCAGGAAGTTTAGTCCACAGCGGTCGCAGAACACGGCTGGTCTCCCCTACGCGGGAATCGAATCCTGTGATCGAGGCAAGAGTATCTGATTGGACTCGAAAAAAACTACTGGTCTGAGGGGCAGTTGAAAGGGCAGGCAGTATTGGTAGTATGGAGGCATCCAGCCAGATACCTTTCCCGGGTGCATTACCTAAATTACTGCCTAGACTCGAAATAATTCCGCGGTCAGGCGGGGGTGCAATATGACCGAGGCCTCGAAACAATGGGAAGGCCAGATTGTCGAAGGGATTTTTCCTTTGCGGCAATATCTTGGCGGATCCGATCACAGCGCAGTGTTCTTAACTGAATACAGCGAAGGTGGGCAGCAAAAAGCTGCCATCAAATTTTTCCCTGCGGATTCGTCAACGGCCGATTCGCAGATCTCCAGCTGGGAATTTGCCGCGCAACTCTCCCATCCCAATCTGCTGCGATTGTTTCGCGGAGGACGTTGCAGAATCGATGGCAATGATCTCCTCTATTTGGTGATGGAGTATGCCGAAGAAGACCTCGCAGACATCCTTCCGCAACGCGCGCTTTCGCCGGAAGAAACCCGCGACATGCTCGGCCCCGTGCTGGATGCCCTGGAATATCTGCACGGCAAGGGATTTGTACACGGCGACATGAAGCCTGCAAATATATTGGCTACAGGAGACCACCTGAAACTCTCGAGCGATGCGATTTCACGGGTTGGAGAATCGCAGGGCGCATCAAGAAGGGTGGATGCTTACGATCCTCCCGAAGCTATCAGCGGAATGCTGACGCCAGCATCGGACGTTTGGTCACTGGGCATGACGTTGGTGGAGGTTCTGACTCAGCATTTGCCGGAATGGCAGCCGGAGACAAATCGCGATCCGGTTGTGCCTGCAAATCTTCCTGCTCCCTTTCTAGAAATTGCGCGCCAATGCTTGCGGCTGGAGCCGCAACGCCGCGTGAGTGTTGTTGACATCGCGGCGCGGCTGAATGCACGCGTGGCGGTGGCAGCCGCAGCCGCGTCTGTTGCGGGACCAATTGCCGGAGCGAGTTCGAGTTTGAGCCCGGCAGTCTTAGCGGGGCAGCATCAGACTTCTGTGGGGGGGCCTAGGTCTATGCCCTCGATGCCGGTATCTGCAGGAGCGGCGCCGCAAGTGCAGATTGATGCGCACCAGACTCCTCCCCACAAAGTATCGGGCGCGAGGTCGTGGTTTCTTGTTCCGCTTATTGTGGGAGCAGTTGCGTTTGTTGCGATTCTGACGGTGCCCCGATTGCTCACACATCGAACGGACTCTCAGAATCCACCCAACGTGCCCTTGGAGAAGCGCAGTAGCCAGAGTGCAGTTTCAAACCCAGCTAAACCGGTAGATTCATCGAAACCAAAGACGAAACCGGAGCCTGAATCGGCGATTTCCCAGACAGCGAGGTCAGCGGCGCCTGCAGCATCGCAGATGCAGCAGCCGGCCGCTCCGCCGCTTGCGCCAAACGCTTTGAAGCCGACAAGCGATAAAGAGCTGGATACTTCCGCAACTTCGCCGGTAAAAGCGCCAGACTCTGAAGAAGTTGCGAAATCGAGTTCAGGTGGCGGTGGTTCGGGTCGGGGCGAAGTTCTCGATCAAGTTTTGCCGGATGTATCGCCGAAGGCACGTGGAACCATTCAAGGGAAGGTACGCGTCAGTGTAAAGGTACACGTAGATTCGGCAGGCAGCGTGTCTGGAGCGGAGCTGGATTCTGCGGGACCCAGTTCGTTTTTCGCGGATCTGGCTTTGCAAGCCGCAAGAAAGTGGGCCTTCACTCCACCAGAAGTGGATGGAAAGAGTGTGGCAAGCGAATGGCGGCTGCGATTTGAGTTCACGCAGAAGGACACAAAAGTTATTCCTGCGCAGACGGCTCCTTAGGAGAGGCAGAAAAACACCTGTACCTTGGGACTCTGCTTCCCCGCCGTTCGCCTATGAGTAACTCCCCAAACTAACTGAAAGCACGCAAGTTAGCGCGTAATTAACAACAATCTGTCCTGCCGTACCATACCCACCGACAAGCTCAGGTCGTAATTTCGCTCGTAACAGGCGATGCGCTTGGTGCGCCCACGCTTGCCGGAGCCACGGCGAATGAGCGAGCAGCAAAACGGTATCTGTTTAGAAAACGAGTCTGGCGCGCAAGCGAAGATTCGGTGGCTACATCGCGGGATCCGAAACGCGGCATTGCTCGCGGCTCTTGGCGGCGTTTCGCTCGCCGCTGGATTTGAAACCGCCCGCACGACGTTGCCAGCTCCCAAGTGGGACAACGGAATTCAATCACACAGATCCTCTCACGCCGTCTCTCCGGTACGGATGCCAACGCCTGAGGAAAATAAGTTGGATGCGGAATTAAAACGGCTTCCTCCGCAGCAGCAAGCGGAGCGTCTGATGGAACGTGCGATGCATGACGACGCGGCTGCTCTGGATCTGTTGCGCGAAAATGTGGATGGCTGGCGGGGCCATCTTAAGAATACCGACCAGCTTTTTGACCTGGTGCTGGCGGCGCTGAATTCGCGCGATCTGCGGGTGCGCACAGCAGCGATTGACGTGGATCTTGCGGCAAACAATTTGAGCAAATCGCCCGAGAGCGTTGCACACCTGATCCAGCAGTTGAAGAGCGATCCTAGCATCCGAGGGACAGCTTTGTGGCGGCTCGGTTCGCTGGGAAATCGGGGCGTTGAACCCGAGAAGGTGTTGGAAAGTTTGCTGAACTACGCGCATGACCCGAACGAGCACACACGCTATTGGGCTGTCGAAGGTTTGGCGATGCTGGGGAACGACGCCGCGATCGATCCGCTTCTGGATATTCTGGCGCATGACCGCTCGCCGCGAGTGCGCGAACAGGCGGCTAACAGTCTCGGGCAATCCGGAATGCTCACGCGGGAAGAGCGGCTGGCGGCGGTGCCGCACCTGCTGAATTTTGCCGACGACGATTCGCTAACCGCGACGACGCGAGAGTTGGTGTATGGAACGCTCCGCGTGATTACGGGCGCGCCGCTCGGAAACGATGCCAATGCATGGCGCGCGTGGTGGGCAACTCACGATCCGGCACAAGGGCATCCGCGAGAACGAACGCGCCTTCTGCGCGCTTAAGAAGACGACCTCGACCTTTCACTTCATTCCATTTTGGTTTACCTGGGTTCTGGTCTATTTGTTGTACAAGCGAAATGTGACTTGGATTGGGACCGTGACAGCGACGGGCCTTCCGTTAGGCCCTAGTGCGGGCTTGAATTTCCAATTACGCACGCTTTCGACTGCTTTCATGCCCAGCCCTTTGCCGGGGTCTTTTAAGATCTCGATATTTATTGCGCGGCCTTCGGGTGTTATAACAACCCGAAGCACAACCGTCCCCTCAAAGTGAGCGTTCCGCGCGTCGCCTGAGTAATCAGGGGGTGGGCAATAAATGCATTGGGGAACGCTCACGCCCCGAACACCAGCCTGAGGAATTCTGGCCTTCGAAGAAGGAATGGGTTCGGGGGACAAACGTCTAATCTCGTCTGAAACAGGAACGGGACCCGCAGCTTCAGCCAGCAAGCTAACCGGGTCTGAAGTAGAAAAGGCCCGAAGCGATACTCCAATGCCGTCCGCGGTTTTTGCGAACGTTCCCTCTACGAATACGTTGGCGCCAATGCTATGCGCCCATCCTTTCGCGTTTTTGAGCTCCTGCTCTTGATTTCCAGCTTGGTCTGCGCTTTCGACAACTTGTTCATTTTCGGGACGAACAATAATTTCAAGACCAGGGAAATCCTTGTTGCAGGAATTAGCGAGTTGGTCCGCGAGCCATCTGCCAATAGGATGATTCTGGCCGTCCGGGCCTTTCAAATCGGCAAAGACCACTTTCGTGGCATGCGCTTTCTGAAGCGGGTCTGCGATACTGCCGGCGAGCTGCGAAATAGCAGTGTCGGTAGGAGTCGCGGAGGTCTGAGCGCACGATGCGGTAGCTAGAGGAAAAGCGATTGCGAGAAGAAGAATTAGAAGCAACGAAAGATTTTTTTTCAAAAAAATGTCTTCCTTTACTTTGACAGTACGGGCGCCCGAAAAATCCAACTGAGAAGCAGATGCGTCGGCCAGTAAACAGCTCCGGCAATGATGATGAACGCAGCCGCGAGATGAACGGGGGCCGGTCCCCAGGCGCGGTTAAAGACAGGATCACGGTAGGCGTAGTTCATATTGATCTCTGCGGACAAGAAGCGGGAAACAATGAGAAGAACCGCGGCGATTGTAGCTTGCAGGGCAAGGGCGCGCCGGTCGTAGCCAACTCGACGCAGCGTCCAAAGCAAGACCAGCGGCAGCCCAACGTGAAAGGACGACAGTAGGCGTACCCAGAGCGGATAACGAGCGTCCCACATGTAATCTGTTCCGCCGATGAGAAAGCGTCCTGTCGCGAGCCGCCAGCTAACGTCAAGGATCCAAAATAAACCAGGGGCCAGCGAACTGACCGCTTGGCTTGAAAGCAGCAGAGGATTCGCCCACCAGATGCCGATAAAACTCAGGATCACTGCGACGTCGCACAAGTGCAGCAGATTGGCCCAGCCCCAGTAGCGGAAATACGCGGGAAACCAGACCACCATCCACAATAAGCTAACCCACCGGAGCACGGGAAACGTGTTCGAGCCAAACGACATGCGTTTTGCCTTTTTTACAGCCAGAAGACCGCTAAGGCTATCACAACCGGTGGGGGAGATTGGTTTACCGCAATACGCGTGTCGTGTTTCGAGATGCGCGGTAACTCATGGCGTTTAGCGATAACCCAACTCGGGGCCGAGCGGGATGGAACTCGGCATGAACGTTCCACTTCCTCGCGCGACTTCTTTGCCGCGGCTGTCGAAGAGAACGCCTTCGGCGATATAGAGGCGCTTCGAACGGCTGACGACCTGTCCGCGAGCGAGAAGAAGGCCTTCAGAGACCGGCCGCAGGAAATAAAGCTGGAAAGAGGAAGTTACGACGAACAAATCCTTGACGAGAGACTGGACGGCAAAAAATGTGGCGTCGTCCAACGCTTTGAAATATACGGCTCCGTGAATCGCGCGAGCGGCATGATGGAAGTCCTCGCGTACGGGCATTTCAATCTCAGCGCGCCCTTCTTCAGGGATGCGGAGCTGTGGCCGAAACCATTTGTTAATCGGGGCGTCGTCATACATCGCGATGAGCGTTTCGAAGTGTGTGCGTTCCATGGTTTGGGGATGGCTCCGGGATTCAAAAAGATTCGGAAGTTTGGCCAACGGCAGAGGCACCAGCTGGGCCGAAATGCTCCTGGTATTTGCGAAGCAAAAATTGGTCGGTCATTCCGGCGATGTAATCGCAAACGACGACGTGACGGACTTCGGTCTGGGCTGACTCTTCGTGAGAGGAGGGCATGGAGCCCGGCGAATCGAGGTAGTACAAGAAAAGCTGTTCGAGACAGCGGATCGAGCGGTCGCGGTCTTCCGTGATGGCAGGGTGATTGTAAATGTGCTTGAAGAGGAAGCGTTTCAGTTCCGCGTTGCGTTCGGCAAGAGCTTCGCTGAAACCGGCGAACCTGCGCGGAGCACGGCGAATGTCGTCCACGGTTGCGGCTCCGGAAGCGAGCACGCGTTGCTGCGTGGCATCGATGAGATCCGTGACGAGGCGATCTAGCATGAGTCGCAGCGCCGCATTGAACTTCAGCTTGTCTCGTCCAGCGGGATAAGCTGCGTCTATTTGAGCGTACGCATCGGCGAAAATTGGAACTTCGTTTCGCAATATATCGAGATCGAGAAGTTCTGCTTCGCGCGCGTCGTCAAGGTCCGCGGTGTTGTAGGCGATCTCGTCGACCCAGTCGATAAGTTGGCCTTCGACGGGCGTGCGAAGGTCGAGAAGGTACTCGGCTAGATGAGGAAATTGCGCACCGGTGTAATCGTGAGAGTGCTTGATGATGCCTTCGCGGACTTCGAAGGTGAGATTCAGTCCGGGAAAATCGAGATAAGGGCTTTCGAACTGTTCGACAATGCGTAACGCCTGGAGGTTGTGATTGAAGCGCGAACCGTGGGCGCGCATGAGCTCGTCGAGCTTTTTTTCGCCAGCGTGGCCGAAGGGCGGATGGCCGATGTCGTGGACGAGAGCGAGAGTCTCGGCAAGCTCCGTGTTCAGTCCGAGAGCGGCCGCAACGGTGCGGGCGATCTGCGAAACTTCTAGAGTATGCGTGAGCCGATTGCGAAAGTGATCGGAATAACGGATGGTGAAGACCTGCGTCTTGGCTTCGAGGCGACGGAAGGCGCGCGAGTGGATGATGCGATCGCGGTCGCGCGCGTACTCGGTGCGATAGGGATGCGGGGGCTCAGGGTAGCGGCGCCCGCGTGAGAGTTCCACGCGCATCGCCCATGGCGCGCATGTCGGGAGTTGTTCGATGAGCGGCTCCGGCTACAGGTAGAGGCATTACAGCCCGTTTGCTTGCCTATGATTCTCTAAACTTTCACGAAAGAATTGAATGGCCGCCCAAAGATGTCGCGCGTAGTTGCCGAGGCTCAGGACTGTGGCGCGAGCGTCTCCAGTCCACGGTCCGCTTCCTCCGAGATGGGCGTGTTCGGGAATTCTTTCTTGAGCTGCTCGTAGACGCCGGCGGCCTGCTTCGGATCGCTCTGGCGCAAGGTCTCGGCAAGCTCGAGAAGAACGACCGGGCGCGGCACGAAGACAGAGGAATGGTCGGCCAGGTCCCGGAAAACCTTGATGGCTTCGGCGGTCTTTCCGGTGCGCCCGTAGATCACACCTGTTTGATATTGCGCCATTGCTACGAGCTCTTTGTCTTTGCCGGAGCTAATCTTTTTCAATTGCTCGAGAGCTTGATTGTTGCGTTCGAGGTCTTCATAGCAAAGCGCTGCGTAATAGGCGGCAAGCCTGCCTGGATTCGTGTTTGGATACTTCTGGGCGACAGCGGAAAATTTTTGAACGGCGTCTTCAGAGCGAGCGGCCTCGGTGGGATAGAACGGCTCACTCGGATCGTTGGGATCGGGTACTGCACCGATACGCGCAGAGTAGGCCTTCGTGGCGATATCGAGCGCCGCAGTCGCCTGAACAGTTTGTCGGTCAATGTAAAAGCGCCAGCCGAAATAGCCGACAGCGACGACCACAATGGCCAAGATGGCGGCTGCGAGAACCGTGGTGTGCGAGAAAACGGCTTCAGCGCCGTGCTCGATGGCATCGTGGATCTTGTCCTGCTTTAATTCCTTACGCGAAATATGTTCCGGCACAAACGCTCTCCTGGTTGAATTGGAATCTTTAATCGTAGCACAAGAGGCGGGCAAGCGGCCTCGGCGCGTTGCGACTTATGTTCAACTGTGCCGCAAATTACCCTTGCAACATGCGGGGGAAGAGACCTCAACTCCGCCGTGCCGCGAGTGTTAAATTAGAGTCATGCAAGCCAAGTGTGTTCACTGCGGGACTGAGCACAAGCTTAAGGATGCTAACTCCACGCTCCACCCGAAAGTGCAGTTTAAGTGCTCGAAGTGCGGCAAAACCACGGTTGTGGAGCTCAAGTTGCGCCCCGACCAGACCGTGGTAATCAGCCCGCTGCCTTCGTTTGCGCGCGCCGACGCTTCCACTTCGGATTTGCATCTACCACCTGAAGACGATGGAATGAAACTGCCCGTGGATGGGGTATTTGTCCTTGCGGTCACCTCGGGGCCCGCAAAGGGCCAGTTTTTTAGATTGGAGAAATCGCGCGTTGTGATCGGACGGAAAGGCTCGGACATCCCACTGAATGACCCGGAGATTTCGCGGCACCATTGCCTGCTGGAAGTACGCGAAAAATTCATCAATCTGAAGGATCTTGATTCCACTAACGGCACGTTCTACGACGAAGAGCGGGTTCGAGCGGCCATGCTGCAGGACGGCTCGGAGTTTCGCATTGGCGAGAGCCGGATTCGTGTCAGTTTCCAGAAAAAATAACCTCCTCTTCCCTGCCCTGTAATTTTGCAAATTGCAGCCTGAACTCGATGCATCGAAAGTGTAAGATACGGGCGACAGCGTTCCACGTCCGACGCACACGATGAATCGCCTCTCCGCTTGCTTGATCACACTCAACGAAGAACATAATTTGCCGCGCGCCCTGGCGTCGCTGAAGGGAATCGCGGACGAAATTATCGTGGTGGACTCTGGGAGCACCGATAAAACTCCAGCGATCGCTCGCGAGCATGGCGCGGCCTTTTTTGAGCGCACCTGGACAAATTATTCAGAACAAAAGAATTTCGCTGCTTCGCGCGCACAGAACGAGTGGGTTCTATCGATGGACGCGGATGAGGAGTTGAGCAGCGTGCTGCAGACTTCGCTGCTGGATTGGAAGAAGCACGAGCCTAAATCCGGCCTGTATGAGATGGCACGAAAAACGTGGTATCTCGGAGCTTGGGTTAAACACTCGGGCTGGTATCCGGATTTTCAGCGACGGCTGTACCGGCGGGATAAAGCGCAGTTTTCGGGGATCATCCACGAAGCGCTGAGGTTTGATGGGAAGCCGGGACGGCTTCACGGGGACTTGCTGCATTACACGGTGCGTTCGTTCGCCGAGCACGAGGCGAATGTCGAGCGATACACGGCGCTGGCGGCAAGGCAAATGTTCGAAGCAGGGAAACGAAACTGGAAAGGCGCGCTGTGGCTGGCGACGCCGTGGAGCTGGTTCCAGAATTATTTTTTGCGCGGTGGGTTTCTGGATGGATACCGCGGCGCGCTGATTTCGCAAATGGCGGCGCGTTCCGTGCGGCTGAAATATTCGAAGCTAGGCAAATTGATCGAACAAGAGCAGCGGTGCGCGGCAGGAGACAAGCAGTGAAGGCGCTGCTCGTTGATCTCGAGACAGCCTGGCGCGGCGGACAAAATCAGGCTCTCCTCATTTTGAAGGGACTGCGGGGCCGCGGACATGAGGCGGAACTTGTGGCCGCGCGTGGGTCCGCGCTCGGAGAGCGAGCGCAGGAGAACGGCGTTCGCGTTCATTTTGTTTCGCGTGGATTGTTTCGCGTGCCTGCGGCGTGGAAGGTTCGCGAATTAGTTAGCGGCGGTGGATTTGATCTCGTGCACGCTAATGAAGCGCACGCCGTTTCGGCCGCGTGGCTGGCTGGTGCGCACAAGCGCATTCCTTTTTTGATTTCACGGCGCGTGGGCTACCCCATCGGGAAAAGCCGAGCGTCGCGGGCGCGCTACGAAGCCGCGGCTCGCATCATCGCAAACTCAAAGTGGGTGGCTGAGCAGGCGGCGAATTCCGGAGCGCCGCGAGGGAAAATAACAGTCGTCTACGAAGGCGCTGAGATCCCGCCGCTGTTCACTGATACTCAGCGGCGCGCAGCGCGGTCGCGCTGGGGAATTTCGGGTGATGCGCCATTGCTTGGTTGCGTGGGAGTACTGCTGCCGGACAAAGGCCAGGAGTGGTTGATCCGCGCGCTCGCCGAACTCCGTAAGGAATTTCCGGAAACAAAGCTGTTACTGGCCGGGGATGGGCCTTGCCGCGCAAAACTGGAATCGCTGGCGCGAGAACTCGGAATTGGCGAAGCAGTTTTGCTTCCAGGGTTTGTGAAGGATGTGGAAAGTGTCTACGCGGCTCTGGACGTATTCTTACTGCCTTCGTTTTTCGAGGCGCTGAACAATTCGCTGCTCGCCGCCATGGCGTACGAAATTCCTTCCATCGCATTCAATAAAGGCGCGCTCGGCGAAATCATTGAGGATGAAAAAAGTGGCCTGCTGGTTTCCGGACCGGACGTGCCGGAAATTTGCACCGCGACAAAGAGAATTCTTAATAGCCGGGTTTTTGCGGCGAGCCTCGGAGCAGAAGGCCGCGAACGAGTCAAAGCGAATTTTTCCTCTGAGCGTATGGTTGATGGGATGGTGCGCGTTTACCAGGAAGTCTTGGAAAGCAAAACAAAGTCCTAATCATGTTTGTTGCATGATCAGCGGTACTCACAAAATGATACGAATGTCGCCAGTCAGAAAAGTCTAGCCGAAAAAGATGAAGCGCCGGGCGGCTCCTTCTCGATCCGCACAGCGCTTCAAATGATTTTAATTTTGCGCAAGTTTTCTGACTTCTCTTGTTCCAGGTATTCCCTCCTATCCGCTTGCCGATCTACGTCAAGCTATCTTGGGGATTAAACAACCCATCGCCCTTTTGGCTCGAGAAACTCCACGCCAATCGCAAAGCCGTCGCCTTGCAATGGTTCGCAGTATGCTACTCGGGCCGAGGAGCGAAATTCTCCGGTGCGGGATACGAACGTCAGCCGTTCGCCATGTTCCCAGCGACGGGTGCTCACCACCCGCGCGCCACGCGCACTTACATTTTCCGTAAAAGTCGATTCCGTGCCGGGCATCTGTCGATGGCCGTCAAGCAGGACGGGGATCTCCATCGGGATTCGCCGCTCGACGCGGTTGAAGAGGAAAGCCTGCCTGTTGGATTTGACTGGCATTCATCCTCAGAGGCACGCGGCAATCCGCGTGAGATTTTTTACGTTGCTGTTGTTGCTGCGGTGTTTCATGCCATAGAGCGCGCGGTCGGCCGCGCCCAGAAGTTTTTCCGGCGTGTCGCCGTCTTCCGGAAACGCTGCAACCCCGGCGCTGACAGAAAGTGCGGGCGGCTCGGCTTCGGCAGAGAGTCGCTCGCGAATGCGGGAAACGACGCGTCCGGCGATGTCCGGACCGGCTTCGGGAAGCACAAGAGCGAATTCATCGCCCCCATAGCGTGCCGCGGTATCGATGGCGCGAGAATGGCTGCGAAGAATCTTGGAAAGGCGAACTATGGCGCGACTTCCGGTGAGATGGCCGTAATGATCGTTGATGCTTTTGAGACCATCCATATCCAGAAGCACAACGCTGAAAGGACGCTGTGTGCGGCGCGAACGGTCCAGTTCCGCTTCTAGAACGCTGATGAGACGGCGATAGTTGGCCAGGCCAGTGAGCGAATCGCTTACGGCCATCGAGCGAACCTGATCAAAGAGGCGCGCCTGATCGAGCAGCGCGCCGGAAAGCATGACGATGTAACTTGCGGTCTTGCTTATCTCTGCTAGGAAGAACGGGCCATCGAAAAGGTGGCGAGAAAAGGCCGCGGAGACGTGGCAAACCACATTGAGCGACGCCACAACGAAGAGCGAATAATCGTACAGGCTCGCGGCGGTCTTATTGTTCTTGCTGCTCTGGAGACGCTGTCCGAAACAAATGGCGGCAAACAAGAACAACGCGCCCGGCAGCAAATCCCAGGGGCGTGAGACCAAACTGGCTGCGTGAGCCAGGGGCGCCGAAGGCGCGGCAAGAAAAGCTGCGCTTGTAAGATAGGTAGCAATAGCGACTACCAGCAATGCGCCTGCGGTTTCTTTGCTGGGTTGCCGGGCATTCGGAATGTAGCGTTCCACGGCGATGGCGGAGAGCAAGAAAACGGCGAGAATCGTGCGGCCAACCATCCAACCCATCGGAATTCTGGTCAGAGCAACAGGACCGGCCTGGAGGACATCGTTCAGGCCGAAATAACCGACCGTCTCAATGATTCCCGAAAGCACAAAACCAAACGCCAGGATGAGCGCGGTGCGGTCATGTGTGCCGCGGAATCTGACCAGCGCGTTGGCCGCGTAGCAGAAGCTGACGAGTGTGCCTGCGACTTCAAGATAGAGGTAAGTTTCAGGGGAGCCAGAGATAGCTGCTTGCCGCAAGTAGAAGATGGCGCCAAAAAACAGGAAGGCCAGCCCCACGGTGGAAGCGATCAGAAGGCGAGAACGCTCCTTCCGAAGAAACCCGACGATTTGGCCCCAACCACCCACGAAACCCCCCAAATACCGAAGAAACAACTACAACACCGGAGGAATGCAAGTTTGTGCCCTTTCTGGAGGGAAAATCTCAGTCCGTAAGTGACTGATTTTTAGTTGGTTACGGGAGCGCTACGAGAAGGCTAGGCAGGGAGTGTACCAGCGAGACACATAAAAGGGCTGAGAAAAAAGGCCCTAAGGAAACTATCATGTTTGTTCCGTTAGAGTTACCGACAGTTGGGACAGTATCAGCGTGAATACGTGAAATGTCTCAGTGTGAGACAGTCTCATTCGCCAAAAGGTCTCGCTACCATATCCTTTTGTCGGTTAGAGCTTAGGCTTAGGCGCGGGTAGTTCGCGAGCAACAACGGGGTCGCTGAAGCCAGCTGCCCTGTGGGAACCATCGCAAAAGGGCTTATTGGCAGAGTGGCCGCAGCGGCAGAGACCGATCGCCGTGCGCCCGGCGAGGCCGAAAGCGCGGCCCTCGGGATCGACAATTTCGAAGTCCCCTTCCACACGAATCGATCCGTTGCTGTTGATCGTGATCTTGCTAGCAGCCATTCGGGCCTCCGAAGAAAGTGAGAGCGTGCTCGGGATTTATCGTTCATCGCCGAACACGCTCTCTAGACTACGCAGAGTTTGCTGGGAACTCAAGGAAGCGGCTTGGAACTCTCAATACTTGGGCACGGACGGATCGACTTCATCCGACCAGGCGAGAATGCCGCCTTTGAGGTTGAGGATTTTGCGGAAGCCGGCTTTGCGCAAGAAATCGACGGCTTCCGCGGAACGCTTTCCGCTACGGCAATGCGCGACGATTTCCTGCGAAGAGTCCAGTTCGTGTACACGGCGTGGCAATTCGCCGAGCGAAATCAAATGTCCCTTTAAATTGCAAATCTGAAATTCGTGCGGCTCGCGCACATCCAGGATGAAGAGGTCATCTCCGCGGTCGAGACGCGATTTCAGCTCGCGTGGTGTAATCTCCGGGACCTGCACATCGGGACCGGGTGCTTCTTCGCCACGCACGCCGCAGAATTCGTAGTAGTCGATGAGCTTGTTGATGGTGCGATGCTCGCCGCACATCTGGCAGCTGGGATTTTTGCGCAGTTTGAGCTCGCGGAATTTCATTCCGAGCGCATCGAAGAGTAGCAATCGGCCAACAAGACTATCGCCGGCCCCCAAAATCAGCTTGATCGTTTCCATCGCCTGGATGGAGCCGACGATTCCTGGCAGGACACCCAGTACGCCGCCTTCGGCGCAAGACGGCACAAGCCCCGGCGGAGGCGGCTCCGGATACAAGCACCGGTAGCAGGGTCCTCCCGGCATACCGAACACCGTGGCCTGCCCTTCAAAGCGGAAGATCGAACCGTACACATTCGGCTTGCCGAGCAAAATGCAGGCGTCGTTGACCAGATAACGCGTCGGGAAATTGTCAGTGCCATCGACAATGATGTCGAAATCCTTGAATAGCTCGAGCGCGTTATCGCTGGTGAGCTTTGTTTCAAAGGCCTCGATTTGAATGTTGGGGTTAAGGTTGGAAAGCCTCTCGCGGGCTGCTTCGCTCTTAAATTTGCCGACATCGGTCGTGCCAAACGTAACTTGCCGCTGAAGATTCGTGAAGTCCACCACATCGAAATCGACGAGTCCCAGGCGCCCGACACCGGCGGCGGCCAGATAGAGACCAAGCGGCGCGCCGAGTCCGCCAGTGCCTATTAGCAGCACTTTCGCGTTCTTGAGTTTGAGCTGACCCTCCATGCCCACTTCGGGCATGATCAGATGACGGCTGTAGCGAAGAATTTCCTCGTTAGAAAGGCTGGTGGCCGGCTTCGCTCCGGTTTGCGGCTGTGTTGTCGTGGCCATTGCAAAAGCTCCCTGTCAGTTAGAAATCAATTAGCATTTCGAAAGAACCGCCGGCGATGGACGGGATGATGCTGATGGTGTCCCCATCCTTCGTGGGCGTGTTTTCTTTCGCGAGATAGCGGATGTCTTCGTCGTTGAGATAAACGTTAACGAACGCGCGCAGCTTCCCGTCTTCAGTGTAGAGATGCTTGCGCAACTCGACGAATTGGCTGGTGAGACCGCTCAGCGCTTCACCCACAGTCGCGGCACTGACCTCGGCGGAATCGCGCTTACCTGCGTAAACTCGCAGCGGCGTCGGTATCATCACTTTGACAGACATCTGGAATTCTCCCGTTCTCTTGGACGCGTGCTAGTTTGCGGCGCTTACGTTCATCGGCGAAATCTTTTCTTCCAAATATCCGGAGCGGTCATCTTTCAAACGCCAGGAAGTCATATCCTGCGGCACGCCCGTATGCACGCTGATGATGATGTAGCTGTACCACGGCCAGGCGTGATCGCGGTCGAAGTCGCTGGGCTTCGCCGGATGATCGGGATGTGAATGATACCAGCCGATGACCTCAAGTCCCTGCGCGCTCGCGGCTTTTTCGGCTTCGCGCACGTCGTCTGCCGTAACTGCAAAACGATTTCTCGGCGAATCATCGCGACGATTCACAAGGGGGAAAAGAGAAAGAACCTCACGAGAAACCTTTCGAGACTCCTGATTTGGGTCGTTTGCGAGCCCATCGTAATCCGTTCCGAGCAGCGCTCCGCAGCATTCGTACGGATAGGTCTCGATGCCGTGCTCGCGGATCTTCTCGGCAAGTTCAGCGCTGATTCCGAGTTCGAGGGCTTCGCTCATTGTGAAATCACTCTTCATCCCAAAAGCGTTCGGTCAGGTACTTTGACGCGGAATCGGCAAAAACGGTGACAATGACGGCGCGCTCGTCCCTTGCAAGACCTTTGGCGACCTGGAAACAGCCGAGCAGAGCGGCAGCAGCGCTGGGACTGACCAACAGACCCTCTTCCCGCGCGATGCGCTTGACGAGGCGATAGGCCTCTTCGGTGGCGACTTCAAGATTTTCATCCGCGAGGGTGTCGTCATAGATCGCAGGGCGCAGCGCGGTCTGCATGTGTTTCCAGCCTTCCAGGCCGTGAAAGGCGGCATCTGGCTGAAGACTTATGCAGCGAATCGACGGATCGAGCTCCTTCAAGCGTCTGGATGCACCGACAAATGTTCCACTTGTGCCCAGCGCCGCGACAAAATGCGTGATGCGGGCGCCTGTCTGCTCCCAAATTTCTTTCGCGGTGGTGCGATAGTGTGCCTGCCAATTCGCCGGGTTGCTGTACTGGTCGGGGTAGAAATACTTTTCCGGATCGGTGGCAACGATCTCATGAACGCGCCTAATTGCGCCGTCGGTGCCTTCGTCGCCAGACGTAATTACCAGCTCTGCCCCAAGAGCGCTGAGGATGCGCTTGCGCTCATGAGAGGCGCTATCCGGCAGACATAATTTCACGGGATAGCCGAGGGCCGCGCCAATCATGGCGTAGGCAATTCCTGTATTGCCGCTGGTGGCATCGATGATTGTCTTGCCTGGGCGGAGAGCGCCGCTTGCCAGGCCCGCTTGAATCATGCTCAAAGCTGGCCGGTCCTTGACGGAACCTCCTGGGTTGTACCACTCGGCCTTGGCGTAGAATTCCACATTGGGGAATTCGCTGCCGACTTTCGCGAGTCGCAGGAGCGGTGTGTTGCCAATCAGCTCCAACACGGACAGACCTGCCCGGCCCTGCGGCCTTTCTGGCCGGACGGAAGATTCGTCAATTGCGGCAGTGATGGGATTGATTGAGGCCATGCTTTGCAATCGCCTGGTAATCTCCAAGATATGCGACCAGTTTACTCCGAATTAGATGCGGCACGCCAGTTTGATGGTATAGCCTGAGTTTAGCTGCGTTTAGAGGCAATCACCCTACTAAGACTAGAGAATAGTTTGTGTACGAGCGCACGACATAAACCCTCTCCATGCAGTCCATTGCTAACACTTGTCTCGACAATGTCGTCTTGCACACCAGGATGATATCGGGAGTCGGCATATCGCGCGCTGGAACCACAGTTGACTCGCGCCTCACAATCAGGGACTGTCGAGCGGTGACCACCGCGCCCGCCCCCGAACCTACGGGTGATTCTTCGTTGGTGCTGGCTGCACGCGAAGGCGACCGCGCTGCCTTTGGCGGGTTATACGCGAGGTACGCACGCATGGTGCACGGTATCCTTCTGGCGAGAGTGCCCTCGAACGACGTGGACGATCTCGTTCAGGACGTTTTTCTGCGCGCTCTGCCTCGCCTTTGCGATCTGCGCGATGTCTCCCGATTCGGACCATGGCTGGCAGCCATCACGCGCAATCGAGCTAACGATTACTACCGGCAAACGCGGGCGGTTGCTGCGGTAACGGAGAGCCTACCGGAAGATGAAGCGGAATTGCCTGCGGCGAATACCGCCCCCGATGCGGAAGCAGCGATGATCCTCGCGTTCGTTCGCAGCCTTCCTGACGCCTATCGCGAAACACTCATTCTACGATTGGTCGAGGGCATGACAGGGCCAGAGATCGCAGCGCGCACTGGCCTGACTCCAGGTTCCGTTCGCGTAAATTTGTACCGAGGCATGCAGCAACTTCGAGAGAAATTAAGCCAAGCATCCCTGGGCGGTGCGATTCAGCCCGGTTCCTGCGGGCGTAGTAATTCAGCGGCGCCGGATAAGAGTGCGTTGCACAGAAGGAATGAGCCATGAATGACGATTACCTCTGGGATGGTTCTGGCGAACCCGACCCGGAGATTCAAAAACTGGAAAATGCTCTTGCAAGATTCCGCCATGAAGGTAACGCGCCGGAATTTCCTGCGATCGGGGCTACGCGGCAGCCCCGGTTTTGGGAGCGGTTTTTGCCATCGCATTGGTCCTTCGGCCTCGCAGCAGCAACCGCAACAATTCTGTTTGTCGCCGCGCTCGGAATTCTGCGATGGAGTCAAAAGCCGAATGGTGCTTCCGGACCAGGATGGGACGTCGAAAGTGTCGCGGGCGCGCCGCGAGTCGAATCCAGTGCCTTCGGAAAAAATTCCGGAAGCGCCAAGCTTGGCGTGGGCCAAACGCTGGTCACAGACAGCCATTCGAAGGCCAATATTTCCATCTCCGATATCGGGACGGTGAACGTAGAGCCAAACACACGTTTGCGTTTAGTCGCTGGCGGCAACGGACACAATCGGCTGGCGCTCGATCGCGGCACGATTCACGCGTACATCTGGGCGATGCCCGGTGAGTTTACCGTCGATACGCCTTCGGCCATCGCGGTAGACCTCGGCTGTTCCTACACGCTGCAAGTGGACGATTCCGGCGCTGGGCTTTTGCGGACAAAACTCGGTTGGGTGGGCTTTAAGTTGGATGGACGTGAGGCGTTCATCCCCGCTGGCGCAGTTTGCGCGACGCGACCGAAAGTTGGGCCAGGCACGCCATATTTTGATGACGCTACCGCCTCGTTTCGCGAAACCTTGACCAAATTTGATTTTGCTGCGAGCACTTCGGAAGAACGGAGCGCCGAGCTCACCAAAATACTCGCCGAAGCTCGTCAACGTGATGCGCTCACGGTCTGGCATCTACTCGCTCGCGTTGAAGAACCGGAGCGCGGCCTCGTCTACGACAGGCTGGCGACACTTCTCCCACCTCCTTCGGGAGTCACACGCGATGGCATTCTGCGCCTCGACCAGAAGGCGCTGGATTTGTGGTGGAATCAGCTGGGCCTGGGCGACGTTTCGTTGTGGCGCACTTGGGAACGCTCCTGGTCTCCCGCCAAAACGTGAAGAGCGTCTCGGCGACCTGAGAACAGTCAGCGAGAGTCCATCATTCTGCGAGCTTTCCAAAAATTGTTAACGACGTCCGCTTTACAGAACTCCCATCATTTACTAGGCTAAGAGCCCTATGTGGAATGTCGAACAGCGGTTCACAGGCAAGCAAATCGAAAGTCTCGCGGCGCTCGGCTTTGCCGTCGGCAGCACGCGAGGCGTGGTGCGCGTGGAAAAATACGGTAGCGGCGCGGAGTTTCGCAAAGGCACGGACGATCTTTATCAAATGACGGTTGTGCCGACAATTATGCTGAAAGGCCGATTCACTCGGCTTTGGGACGCAGGCTACCAGAAATTTTTGCTGACTGACGATGGTTTAAAACTGCCTGCGCTCGCATCGCATCTCGAAAATCTGCGAAGGTTCAACGAAGAGCTGCTTACCGCGCTAGGTGTTCCCACTTTTTACAACGAAGCGCTCGGCTCGGTGAGCCAGATCAGCGTCTACGACCGCGTTAAAGGCCGTGTTGGCGACGTGCCAGACAAAACCGTTGGAGCGCATGAGCCAGGCGGCAGTCACTAGAAACCGGGTTCCACCATATCAAGGTCCGGTTTGCAAATCCTGCAGGTCGTAAGAAATTAATTTCCCCTGCGTGTCAAAGTAAAATCGAACTCGGATATTCGTCCGGATCAGCCAGTTGCGTGACGAATCACGGACAATCGCCTGGATAATTGAGCCTACATCCGAATAATCCCACGTGTTTGTGTCCAAGAACCGCTTCACTTGCGACTTATCTGTGCCAATCGGCAATTCACGGTCCAGAATCTCTTTCGCTTGCTTATCCGTAAGTTTAGCCTGCTCATGGTTGAGCCAAATGCGTGCGTAAAATGGGAAAATTATCACTATCGCCGCGAGACCAAACACGAAATAGAGCCACGCAGGTCTTTTCTTCATTTTGGTTGCTCGAGCTGACGCCGGAATTGTTCCACATCAACGCGATGCTTGGCAGCTTTGCGCGTGCCGATAAAGATCACGGGAATATCCCAGCCGTAACGCTCTTCGAGAACCGCATCTTTATCGATATTTACTTCATAGAGCGAGGCATCGAATTCGCGCAGTAGTGGCGCAATGGCGGCTTTAGCGTCTTCGCAAAGATGGCAACCCGGCCGCGTGTAAAGAGTCACTTCGCGCGGACCTGCGGCGGCTAGCCGCGCATCTTCCGGATGGTCCTTCACGGTTTCGGATTGGAATATTTTTGGAAAGGTCCTGCGTAAGGGTGAAACGCGCGCGCCCTGTAAAGCTCCGCGATCTGCCGGAGATGCCCGAGGTCGTGCGAGGCCCATTCGCTGAGCATCTGATGGAGCGTGATATCGCCGAGTTCGGAGTGCGTCGCCTCGCGCTCGCCGGAATCGGCTGGGATGCTTCTCAAGAGAATTACAGTAGAGCGCCGCGTCCTCGTGAAAAACGCGAGGTTTTCGGTAGCTGAGCCGCGCACGTAATCGCCGATCACCACGGTTTGCGTGGGATCGTACTTTTGCAGCCTCGGCGTGTCTTCCGTGACGATGCGGCGCGTTCGGTCGGCATAGACCAGTTCAATATCCGCGAGGTGCCCAATCACTTCCGCGATCGACCAGCGCTCTGGCGCGGGCTTCCAGCGCAGCAAATCTTCCGGCAAATCACGAAGCATCGTTTCGAGCAGAAACGGCGTCTTTTCAAGAAGCAACAAAGCAGGCTGGATCGATCCGGTGACCGCCGGCTCGGTGATTCGGGCTACACCTTGCTGCATGGGGGGACCTCCCAAGCGATGAGAGCATCTTACTCGAAAAGCCGCCGAAAAGTTGAAGTGGCGCATAATGAGTAACAGGCATGGAGGACTCTCTGACGTGGAAAGAATCGTGGCACTGATGGACGATCTGTTTTTTCAAATGAAGGTCGCGGAGACGGCGAAACATCTCGGGCTGGAGTTAAAAGTGGCCACGAACGGTGACGCACTCCTCGAACTGCTGGAACCCACGCCAAAACTGGTGATCGTGGATTTGAACGCGCGCAGCCAGCCGCTCGCGGCCGTCGAGCGTGTGCGCGCCGCGCAAAAAGATTTGCGGGTTATTGGCTTTCTCTCTCACGTGCAGCGCGATCTGGCAGCACAGGCGCAAGCAGCGGGATGCGACGAAGTGATGCCGCGCTCCGCCTTTACGCAAAATCTGGCGGCGATCCTAAGTGCCGCAAAGGACTGATGTGAATTCAAGAAAAAATATTCCAATTGTTAAGGCGATGGCTGGGACTGCGTTGTTTCTGCTGCTGACGAATGCGGCCCTGACACAAGAGTCGACTCAGCTCCGGCTCCCGCTTCGGCGAACGGACCCTTAGCCGCACTGCGCGATGTCCTGATGGCGGCCTGTTCGCAGAGCCAAAACGACTTTGAGCGTTACCTCACCGCACGCAACAAAGAATCGTTTACACGCATGGCGCCGGCAGCGCGCGTAGCGTTTATGAAGCGATTCGTGCTGCTCAACGAGGCGGGCAAGCCCTCCGTAACCAGCAATCCCTCCGGCCGCCCCATCGTGCGATGCGACACTCCCGCGGGCGCCGCGGAAATTCAGATCGGCGGCGCCGACACTCGTGACAATGTTGCGTTTATGCCCGTGAACTTGCGCGATGCGACGGATACCACGGACGCCAGCGCCATCCAGGTCACCATGGGCCTGGTGCGGGAAAACGGCGAGTGGAAGATCCTCTCGCTCGGCGTGGTTCTTCTCGATTTGCCTTCCCTGGAACTAGAATGGGATTCCGCAGAAGCGGACAAAAATGAACTAACCGCCATCGAATCTCTCAAGGACATCGCCGAAGCCGTCGAGGCTTTTCGTCAAAAATACGCACGGCTGCCTAACTCTCTCTCAAGTCTCGGGCCTCCGCTGCATGGTCCCGCGAACGGAGATGCCGCTGGACTCATGGAAGCCGACCTAGCCGCCGGAATGAGAAATGGATATTCGTTTCGCTACGTCATTGTCGGCGCCAGCGGGCTGGGCGCGCCGGGAAAGTTTGAGCTCGCCGCAACGCCATTGACCTATGGCCGCACAGGCCACCGCTCCTTTTTTCGCGATTCCAATGGGGCACTGCGCGCCGCGGACCATCAAGGCGCAGTGGGGTCCTCATCGGATCCAAAATTGCCCGAGCACTGATACCAGCTGCATCCGTGTTTAGAAGCTACGGATTAGTCTTGACCGTTGGATATTGAATCCCGAGTTGTTCGAGATAAGTCTTATAGCGCGCGGGATCGTAATAATATTTTTTCAATTGCGGCGCGAACTTCTCCATTTTTTCTTTATTCATCTCGATAGCTGGTTTGTCATCGGGGCTGAGAAACGTTTCGTAATGAATGTCCTTCGTTTGAACATTCTTGAAATAATCCCAAGCTTGCTGCACGAGCTGCGGCTGAAGAAAAAAGTCGAGAGCAGTCAAGGCTTGCACCTTGGCCCCCGCAGTCGAACCTTTGTGCGCAATGGGCGTGGCCATAGCCACCCGTTCGCCCAGCTATGACCCGGCAGATTGGGAATGTTTGCCGGATACATCAGGTACACCATTGGCACGTTCCAGGAGATATCGCCGATGTCGTCGGAGCCTCCGCCCGTGGGCTTCTTCACCGGCTCCTCGAGCGGGTCGACTTTTTCCTTGAGCCCTTCCACTTTCGCGCCTATATCTTTTTGAAGAGCCTTCGCCAGCGTCTGATCCGCGTCGCTCCATTTCGGCATCCCGACAGCTTCGATATTTTTCTGCTGCGTCTCCGCGATCACCTTGTTTAAGTACGGCGGCCATGCGGATCCCACCAGCTTATGATCGACGGTCGTGCCCGTCATTTTCGCTGCCGAATCCGCAATGGTATTTCCCAAATCGTAGAGATCCTTGATGTGCGGATAGTCCAACTCGCGGAAGTAATACCAAACTGCCGCTTCGGACGGAACGACATTGGGCTGGTCGCCGCCATTAATAATGACGCGATGAGAACGCTGCGCCGGGCGCAGGTGCTCCCGGCGAAAATCCCAGCCAGTATCCATTAGCTCGACAGCATCCAGCGCGCTACGGCCTTCCCACGGCGCCGCCGCGGCATGCGCCGCCTTGCCATGGAAAAAATACTGCACGGATACAAGCCCGCTCCACTCGCCGTTCCCCGTACCATACGACGTCGAAAATTCCGACTCCACATGCGCGCCCAAAACTATATCTACATCCTTGAACAATCCCGCGCGAACATAAAACGCCTTTGTGCCGAGCAATTCCTCGGCGACCCCGGGAACAAGTTTGATCGTCCCTGCGATGTGATGCTCGTCCATCAGCTTTTTCAAGACTAGTGCGGCCGTAACGTTAACCGCCATGCCGGAGTTATGCCCTTCTCCATGACCCGGCGCGCCTTCCACGATCGGATCGTGATAAGCCACTCCCGGCTTCTGCGAAGCACGAGGGATGCAGTCGATGTCCGTGATAAACGCGATGACTGGTTTGCCTCTCCATACGTGGCTACCCAAGCCGTGGGAACCCCGCTACGCCGTGCTCGACGTGAAATCCATTTTTCTCAAGAATGCCCGTGACGTAGCGTGACGTTTCGTATTCCTGAAATCCCAGTTCGCTAAAGCTGAAAATTTCGTCCTCCATCTGCTGTGTAAGTGTCTGAAGGTCGTCGACTTCCACAATGGCTTCCTGTTTCAAGGCGGGAAGTTCCTGCGACTGCCGCGCGAATATTCCGCATGGCGCGAGCAAGAGCGCCGCAATAAGCCGCTGAACAAAATTTTGTCATCCGTTTCTCCCGTTAGCAATCTCTGAAAATAATCGGGCATATTACATCGGCTATTGCAAAATGAGGGAAAAGAAAGAATCCCGGGTTTGTACCCCGATGGAGTTGGCGCTACTATCGGGCGATTCCCCATGCGCCCAGCGTCCACCCGAAACTTCTGCCTGCTTCTTGGTCTTACGCTTAGGGCTCCGCTGGCGGCGATGGCTCAAGAGTACAGTTCCGCTTACGGCCCACTGCCCGTTTTCGAGTTCCACAGCGGATTCTGGATCAATCTTCACCACACGCTCTACTATGAAGCCAAGCTGCGCGAAACCCCACCTGCGCCCGC
>CAVUCM010000028.1:0-42808 GCA_963740015.1 uncultured Acidobacteriota bacterium
TCCGCTCATCCGGAAAATTACGCGGGCAAACCGGAAGACGGCAACGCGCCACCGCCGCGCTTGCCGAAACCATGAAGAAGCTCAACATTCCTTATCAGACCATCACCGGCGAAGCCGCGTTCTACGGCCCCAAAATCGACGTCAAGCTGATCGACGCCATCGGCCGCCCGTGGCAGCTCACCACTGTCCAGTTCGATTTCAACCTTCCCGCGCGGTTCGGCCTGGAGTACGTCGCCGAAGACGGCGCCAAGCATCAACCGCTAATGGTCCATCGCGCGCTACTTGGTTCTGTCGAGCGTTTCTTCGGCATTTTGATCGAGCACTATGCCGGCGCGTTTCCGCTCTGGCTCGCGCCCGTCCAAGTACAAATCTGCCCAGTCAGCAAAAAGTCGCCGACTACGCCAAGCACGTCACCGAAACTCTCAAGCGCCACAACATTCGCGTCCATCTCGATGATCGCAACGAAAAGCTTCCGGCAAAAATCCGCGATGCCCAGCTCCAAAAAATTCCCTACATGCTAATAGTTGGTGCAAAGGAAGCCGAGGCCGGCACCGTCTCCGTCCGCCACCGCAGCAAAGGCGACCTCGGCCCTAAGCCCTTAGCCGAAGTGATCGCCGCTCTTCAGGAAGAATCTGTCTCCCGAACCATTGCCTAAATTTGGTTCAGAGAGCGAACGTTCTCCGTGGCACGCCAGCAAATCACGCTGACCGAAAGAACTTTTGCCGAAAGCGTTAAAGATTTAGACACACGCGATGCCGACCTCGCGCAGGTGATCGCAACATACGGTCAACCGCCGCTGTGGGTCCGCGAACCCGGTTTTCCAACTCTCGTCTACATCATCCTGGAGCAGCAAGTTTCTCTTGCTTCTGCAAAGGCCGCGTTCGACCGCCTAAATGATGCTGTTCGTCCGCTCACACCAAGTGGGTTTTTGAAGCTAACCGACGCCAAACTATTGCGCATCGGATACAGCCGCCAGAAGACTCTCTATACCCGCCTTCTCGCCGAATCACTCTCACGACGCCATTTTGATCTTCGCTATCTACATGAACTACACGACGATGCCGCGCGCAAAATGCTCGTCACCTTCAAAGGCATCGGCCATTGGACTGCGGATATCTATTTGTTGAGCGCACTGCGCCGTCCGGATATCTGGCCAGTCGGCGATTTGGCTCTGGCGACGGCGGTGCAGGAAGTGAAGCGGCTACGCAGACGTCCTTCACCCGAAGATCTGGAAAAGATGTCCGCAGTGTGACAACCGTTTCGAGCTGTGGCTGCCCGCCTGTTCTGGCATGCCTATCTTTCGAAACGTGGAAAAAATACAGCTTCTATCAGTCTTTGAAGCAAAGTCTCGGAACTGGACGATCGCCGGGCTGCAGTTTCGGGACTCTTGCTCCGACAGTCGTGGCTTCATCGGAAATGAAAACGAGTCTCGCGTGATAACATTCGCTCAAGAACGTTTGCGAGGACCGCGATGCGTGATCCATTCTCTCGCCGATCGTTTCTAGCTCTGACCAGCGGAGCGCTAGCTAGCTCAACCTTGCCTTGGCCTGCTATGACGAACGAGGTGCCCGCTATGCTCGACCACATTCTTCTCGGCTGCAGCGACCTCGGTCACGGCATCGAGTTCGTCGCAAAAGCACAATGGTTCTCGCCGCATTCGGCGGCGTCCATCCTGGACGCGGCACGCGCAACGCTCTCCTTTCCCTCGGCAAACAAACCGGCCTCAAAATAAATCCAGGTCCCTATCTCGAAATCATCGCCCCCGATCCCCTACAATCCGGCACTCCAGATCATTACGGGTTGCTTAAACTAACCGAACCGCGCCTCGTCGGCTGGGCCGCCCACCCCGGCGATCTGGACCAATTCGCGACTCGCCTCCGCAATGCAGACATCGCCTTCGAGGGCCCAAATGCCGGTTCGCGAAAACGCCCCGATGGCCGGCTACTCCAATGGAAGACCCTCAATTTAAAATATGATTTCGCTGGCTTCCTACCCTTCTTCATCGAATGGAGCGCCGACACCATGCATCCCTCCGTCGACTCGCCCAGGGGATGCCATATTGCCCGCTTCGAACTTCTTACTCCGGAGCCCGAAAAACTGAGGTCCGCAGAAGAAGCCATGGGGCTCGACGCGAAAATTCTAAAGAATGAAAAAGCACAACTTCGCGCAACCATCGCCGGTCCAAAAGGTGAGTTTGCCTCACGAGCTAAAGCACACAACCGCATACAAGGCTGGACCCGATCCCTTACCAGTTTGGGTATTGCCGGGCAACCCGCCGAGCATGCTATACTTTGAAACCCGTCCCCGGCTCGTTTTCGGCTGTGGGTGGGGATTTATAACGATGCGAGGCCCAGCCCGGCGAGGCGGGCAGCAAGGTGCCTTTTAGCACTTAGGGGGGAATATCGCAGAACGCAACTTCCGGCAGAGTGACCGTATCCGAGTTAACGAAAGGATCCGGGCGCGTGAACTCCGGGTGATTGATGAAGACGGCGGCCAGCTTGGCGTCATGCAGCCATTCGAAGCGCTGAAACTAGCGCGCGAGCGCGGGCTTGACCTGGTGGAAATCTCGCCCACGGCGGATCCTCCAGTTTGCAAGATCACCGACTACGGCAAGTACCTCTATCAAGCCAATAAAAAAGCGCACGAACAGCGCAAGAGCAGCCGTGGCTCGCAGCTCAAAGAAGTGAAGTTTCGTCCCGCGACCGCAGAGCACGATTATCAGGTTCGCAAAAACCAGATCATCCGCTTCCTCGGCGACGGCCACAAAGTTCGCGCGATGATTTTCCATCGCGGCCGCGAAATGGCGCACCAGGAAGTAGGCCGCGCCAAGATGAACCGGCTTTTGGTGGAAATTGCCGACCAGTGCCAGATCGAAACGATGCCGAGAATGGAAGGCAATGTTCTTGTCGCACTGCTCGCGCCGAAAAAAGGCGTTTCGGTAGCCAAGCCAAGCGGCCAGTCAACAGCCAACGCGCAGCAATCGCAGTAGCAATTGAATTTGTAGGGGCACGGCACGCCGTGCCCGTCCGTCAACGAGCGGAGAAATTGAGAATCGCAAGCGGCGGTGAAAGTACCGCCCGTCAAGGAGAGTATTTCAAGTCATGCCACGGAATTCGACGAAACCAAAACTGAAACTGAAAACCCATCGCGGCGCCAGAAAGCGATTCAAGATCACCGCGAACGGCAAAATCAAACGGATGCACTCTGGCAAACGCCACTTGATGGGCACAAAAGCCCCCGGCCGCATGCGCAAGCTAAAGAAACTGACGCTGGTCAGTCCCAGAGACGTTGCCGCCATCAGGCAAATGCTGCCCTACGGCTAGAGCCGTAAGAGTTTTCGCGCGGATAGTTACATTTAACACGCGCAAGAATTTTCTTCGAAGGGGCACGGCATGCCGTGCCCTTCCGATTAAAACGCAGGACGAAAGTCTCGCGTATCGTGCCAGGCAGCGCTTCACGGGTGCCTGCCGGCCGATAAGCCGCAAAAATGTTTGCCGCAAGGCAAACAAAAGCGGCCAGCAACAAATCAGAGACAAACCCGCTGCCTGACGCGTATTTTCTCGCGCGAGCGCACCGTTTTTGTCTCCCAAACTTAAGGAGAAAAACCCATGGCACGCGTAAAACGCGGCACAAAGCGCCGCGCCCGTCGTAAAAAGTATCTCAAACGCACAAAAGGCTTCTTTCTAACAAAGAGCAAGCTGTACCAATCCGCACAAGAAGCTGCGAATCGCGCCGACCGCTACGCCAAGCGCGATCGCCGCGTAAAAAAGCGCGAATATCGCAAACTGTGGATTCAGCGTATAGGCGCAGCCGCCCGCAACAACGGCCTAACCTATGGCCAACTTATTCACGGCCTCAAAGCCGCGGGTGTCTCCCTCGATCGCAAAATCCTGGCCGACATCGCGGTGAAAGACGCCGCCGCCTTTACAAGCCTGGTAGCCAGCGCCAAAGCTGCCGCGCCACCCCAAGCCAAAAAGGCGTCGTAGCCGTTTCGAACTCTGTAGGGGCGGGGCTTTGTTTGCCCTGAGTTTCGAAGGGCCCCGCCCAGCTTCTTGCGTGGATCCCATTTTTCCGTAGGGGCACGGCACGCCGTGCCCCTACGGTGTAATGTACTTCGCGAATATGCCGATCAACGAAAACCCAACCGGCAAGACTCTCGCGCTTCTCGGCGTCACTCAAGCCGATCAGGTCGCAACGCTCGTCGCTGAAATCCGCTCACGCTTCGACACCGAATCCGCGTCCATCCACGACGAATCCGCCTGGAAAATTTTCCGCGACGCGTGGCTAGGCCGCAAATCCGGCGTCCTCGCACAAATCACCGATAACTGGCTCAAACCCGCCCCTCCCGATCTAAAACGCGCCGTAGGCGCCGGCCTGAACGAGCTCCGCGCCCGCGTCGAATCGCAAATCGAATCCCGCCGCCAAGCCATCGAATCCGGCGCCGACCAATCCGCCCTCGCTCACGAACACATCGATCTTTCTCTCCCCGGGGTACAACGTTCCGTCGGCTCCCATCATTTAATCCGCCAGGTCTTCCAGGAAATCGAAGACATCTTCGTGTCCATCGGATTCTCCGTTGTCGAAGGCCCCGAAATCGAAACGCCGTATTACAATTTCGAAGCGCTCAACATTCCCGAATTTCATCCGGTCCGCGACGACATGGACACCTTCTATCTCGATCTGCCCAAAGGTGCTCCGACACCGCTTCTTCTCCGCACACACACGTCGCCGATGCAGATTCGAACGATGGAAAAGCGCAAACCACCCGTCCGCGTTATCGTTCCTGGCAAGGTCTATCGACGCGATAATCCCGACGCCACACATTCCTTCATCTTCCATCAAGTCGAAGGCCTGGCCGTCGACGCGGACATCACGTTTTGCGACTTCACCGGTACCATCGAATATTTCGTAAAACAATTTTTCGGCCCCGGCGTAAAAACGCGCTTCCGCCCCAGCTATTTTCCGTTCACCGAACCGAGCGTCGAGTTCGACGTTTCCTGCATTTTCTGCGGCGGCAGTGGTACGAGCGCCGGCGGCGGCACCTGTTCCAAGTGCAAAGGCGCCGGCTGGATCGAACTCTTCGGCGCAGGCATGGTCGACCCCGCCGTCTATGGCTTCGTCAACTATGACGCCAAAAAAGTCAGCGGCTTCGCCTTCGGCATGGGCATCGACCGCCTCGCCATGCTCAAATACCAAATCGACGACATCCAGGTTTTTTTCCAAAACGATGTGCGCTTCCTGCGCCAGTTCCCATGAGGAGCGTGCGACAAGCATTTGTAGGCGTCGGGCTTTAGCCCGACATCCGGCTTCTTGGCAATAAACATGACCTTCACCGACTCCAAGCAGCGCTTCTCCAATCGCGTAGCCGACTACATTCGCTACCGTCCCGGTTATCCGTCGGCCGTACGCGACGTCCTCCGCAGTGAGTGCGGTCTGAAATCAGGTCATGTGGTAGCCGACATCGGTTCCGGGACGGGCTTCTTGAGTGAGCTCTTCCTGGAAAATGGCAATCGCGTCTTCGGCGTCGAGCCCAACGAAGCAATGCGACAGGCAGGCGAAGAATATCTTGCCTCTTATGACGGTTTTGCAAGCGTCGAGGGCTCCGCCGAATCCACGGCGCTCGATGACGCGAGCGTAAATTTTGTCACCACAGGCCAGGCGTTCCACTGGTTCGACCAAAACGCCGCCCGCAGCGAATTTACACGCATCCTAAAGCCCAGTGGCTGGGTCGCCGTGATTTGGAATGAGCGTTTGACGGACACAACGGCTTTCCTGCGCGATTACGAAGCTTTGCTTCGAAAATTTGGCACGGACTACGCCACAGTGAAAGAAAGCTATCCAAGCGAGCAGCACATGCGCGATTTCTTTGGCGCGGGCCATTGCAGCTCGCGAATGGTCCCGAATTTCCAGGAATTCGATTTTGATGGCCTCGCCGGACGTCTGCGCAGCAGTTCCTTCATCCCCGCGGCCGACGCGCCGAATTACGCACCAATGATGGAAGAACTCCAGCGAATTTTCGCCGCGTACAATCAGGCCGATCGAGTCCGCATGGAATATTCCACGCACATCTATTTCGGCCACCTGGAAGGCGCCCGATAGTGCGCCCGCCATCCATTTGCGCAATCTGTTCTTGTAGGGACGAGCGGGTGCCCCACCCTCGTTGTTTGAGGGTGGGTCTTCGCGGTCTGACGGAGCTAGGCCTTCGCCAGACGGAGCAAAGCTGACAAATGAAGGTCATCTACAATTGGCTGAAAGAATTCGTTGACGTGACCGCTCCGCCAAACGAAGTAGCCTCGAGACTGGCTCTCTCCGGCACCAACATCGGCAGCGTCGAAAACGGCCCGCACGGCGCGGTCATCGATGCTGAAGTCGGTTCGAATCGTCCCGATTGCCTCGGCCACTACGGAATTGCGCGCGAATTGGGCGCCGTCTATAAGCTCCCCCTGAAGCCGGTACTGCCGAAGCCCGCCGAAGGCACAGTAAAAGCAGCTGACGCCGTAAAAGTTGAAATTCAATCTCCCGAGCTCTGCGGCCGCTTTACCGCCCGCGTCATTCGTGGTGTAAAAATCCAGCCGTCTCCAAAATGGCTCAAGGATCGTCTCGAAGCCAGCGGCGTTGCCAGCATCAGCAACGCCGTCGACGTCTCCAACTACGTCATGCTCGAGCTCGGCCATCCGCTTCACACGTACGACTACGACAAAGTCCGCGATCACCGCATCGGCGTCCGTCGCGCAAAAGCCGGCGAAAAAATTCGCACCCTCGACGGCCTCGAACGCACTCTCGATTCTTCGTTGTCGGTTGTCTACGATGGCGACGGCTCCCGCGCCGTTGGCATCGCCGGCATTATGGGCGGCGCCGACACAGAAATTTCCTTCTCCACGAAAAACATTCTCATTGAGTGCGCCTGGTTCGAACCCATCGCCGTTCGCAAAGCTGCGCGTTCCCTGAAACTTCACACGGAAGCTTCTACGCGCTTCGGCCGCGGTGTCGATCCCGAAACGGCAGAACTAGCTTCACGCCGTGCCGCTGAACTCATCCTGCAACTCGCGGGCGGTGAACTGCTCGCGGGCGTCGTCGATGTCTATCCCGGCAAACGGGCCGCGAAAAAGATCCACCTGACGCGCACCGAATTTCTCCGCGTCATGGGCGCCGACGTTCCCGACAAAGAAATCGAAACTATTCTTAGTTCGCTCGGTTTCGCGCCCGTTCGAGTCGGCGAAAATCGCGGCGCTGAAGGCTCACTGCTGGCCGCATGGGAGTGCACGCAGCCAAGTTGGCGCGCCGAAGTGGAACGCGAAATCGATCTGATCGAAGAAGTCGCGCGCATCTATGGCCTCAGCAAATTTCCACCACGCCTGCCCGCCGCCCGCCAAGGCGCGCAGCGTCTCGCGAAATTCGAACCGGAGTTGCGGGTCCGCGAACGCCTCATCGGCCTAGGCTATCGCGAAATCCTGACGATTCCTCACGTGGCCGAAGAACGCGACGCGCTTTTCCGCCCCGAAGGCATAAGTCCCGCGCGCCTTGCGAACCCACTTTCCGAAGAAGCTAGCGTCCTCCGTTCGAGCGGCCTGGTCACGATGGCTGCCGCTCTCGAATGGAATCTCAATCACGGTCAGCGAAATGTACGCCTCTTCGAAATCGGCCGCAGCTATCGCCTGGAAGGAAGTGCCGCCGTCGAGACCCCAGTTCTGACCATCGGTGCAACAGGCGAAGCCCGTCAAAAGGGAATCATCGAAGGCGAAAACGCGCGCGTGTACGAATTCGCCGATCTGAAAGGCGATCTAGACGCTATCGGCGCGCTAGCCGGCGGTTTCGAATGGAAGGAAGGCGGAGCTGCATGGACTCACGCCGCTCGCCGCGGAGCAGTTCACCTAAACACCGTCATTTCGAGCGAAGCGAAAAATCTCTCTTCGATTGGTGCGCCGGCCACGACCCCGGATTCCGTTTCGCTCGGAGTCGCAGGACAACTTGCGCGACGCGTTGCCGAAAAATTCAAATTGCGCCAGGAAATATTCTTAGCGGAAATCGAACTCGATTCGTTGTACGCACAGATTCGCAGGACGAAAGAAGAACGGCGCTACGAGCCACTTCCACGTTTCCCGGCCGTCGAGCGCGATTTTTCTCTTCTACTCGCCGACGGCACCGAGTTTACCGATGTTGTGAAAACGATTGGCGCACTGAATATCGGTGAGATCACTTCGATTGAAGCGGCAGACTTATTCCGCGGCAAAAATGTCCCCGCCGGAAAATACTCTCTGCTAGTGCGCGTAACATTTCAAAGCCGCGAAGCCACGCTGACCGACGCTCAGACCGCCGACTTCTCCGCCAAAATTGTCGCCGCACTCGAAAAAAAGCTCAGCGCCCAGCTCCGCGCAAGCTAACGAGTATATGGGCACGATTCATCGTGCCCGACGGTTGAGTCAGCATCGCAACTTTGTAGTGGCACAGCATGCTGCGCCACTACCAGCAAGATGTGATATCTTCGGCTAGTCGATACCCCATGAGCACACCCGTAAAAGTCGAAATCTTCGGCCAGATGTACACGATTCGCGGAGAACTGGATGAAGCCTACGTCCAGAAACTCGCGCAATACGTGGATGAAAAAATGCAAGCCATCGCCGCAGGCACTGCCACGGTCGACACGCAAAAAGTTGCCGTCCTAGCCGCTCTCGCCATCGCCGACGAACTCCACAGCATCCAGAAAGACCGCGGCGACCGCGAAGACCTGATGCGTGAACAAGCCGAGCGCTGCCTCACCCTAGTCGAACGCGCCCTGAAACAAACCGCTTGAAGGTCGCTCCGTCTGCGTTTGGAAATCTCATCGATCAACACACAAACTGCAAAAGCAGATTCCTCGCTATGCTCGGAATGACAATTTGAAACTACTGAATCTCACCTCATTGGCTCCAGCTAGTGGGGGTGCGGTCCCAGCGGTGGGGACGGAGTTGCGAGTGGAGGGCCGCGGGCAGCGAGCCTTTTTCGCCTGCGGCGATGTTGGATTCGACGTTTTTGAGTTTGCGCATGCCGGGAATTATTGTCGCCACGTCTTTGTTGTTGAGAATGAAGCGCAGAGCCATTTCCGCCATGGTCATGCTGTCTTTGAGAAGAGGCTTGAGCGCGTCGGCGTGGGCCACACTGCTTTTGAGATTTTCCGCGACGAAATAGGTGCTGCGCCAATCGTTTTTGGGCCAAGTGCTTTCGAGTGTGAGGATCCCCGCGAGCGAACCTTCATCGAACGGGCAGCGAGCGATAACGGCGACATCTTTTTCGCGGCACGCGGGAAATAGCTCGTCCTCGGGATTTTGATCGAAGATGTTGTAGATGACCTGGACAGCGTCGACGAGGCCGACGCGCACGGCGCGGATTCCGTTCGCAGGTTCCCAGCGATTGAGGCTGATGCCGACCGCGCGGACTTTGCCGCTGCTGCGCAGATTTTCGATCGCGCGGGGCAATCGCTCGTCATCGAGCCATTTGTCTTCCCAAGTGTGAAACTGGATGAGTTCGAGACTTTCGACGCCGATGTTCGCGAGACTTTTTTCGACGTACTCGACGATGTATTCGGGCGGATAGCAATCGTCGAGAGAAAATTCGCGGCGGCTGGGCCAGCGGCGATTTTTCGGCGGAATTTTTGTGGCAACGTAAAGTGTTTTGTCGGGCCCGCCGGCGACGGTGCCTTGGTTAGCGCGCAGAATTTTTCCAAGAAGCTGCTCGCTGTGGCCGTCGCCATAAGCCCACGCGGTATCGAAAAAGTTGCAGCCGAGATCGACGGAACGCTGCAGCGACGCGAGCGATTCCTTATCTTCCGAACCGGTCCAACCGGCCATGCCCCACATGCCGTACCCAACTTCGCTGACGTTCCATCCGGTGCGGCCAAATCTGCGGTAGTGCATGGGTGGTTGTCTCCTTATTTTGGAGTGCACATTATACGACAGATGGAGTCGTGCGCGCCTTGCCGATGTCTTGTGCTTCCTGCTACGACAGAAAAAAGAAAGAGGATCGTTGGCGCACTTTAGCTGTGTTTAACTTCGGCTGCGTTTATTGGATCGCGGTGCCAGTTAGTTTTACGAATTGGGGGCTACCGGCCCATTGGTCGATCATCTCCAGCTGGCGGTGATGGTGCCGCTGGAGGCGGGTGGAAGGTGACGGAGATGGCACATGAGGCGCCGGGAGCGAGGCTGGCCGGGCAATTGTTGGTTTGGGGGAAATCCAGGCTTGCCGAGATGATGTTGAGGATTGTAAGCGATTGTTCAGCGGTGTTTTTGATGGTGATGATTTGCGCGGGACTTTGAGTGCCGACAGCCTGTGCTGAGAACGTGAGGCTTAGGGGCGTGAGCTTGGCGGCGTCCTGCACATAGTCGATCGTGAGGGAAGCTGGTGCGCTGTTGACGGAAGTCGTGCCGGTGACTATTAGTCCGCCGCCTGCGGTGTTGATGGCGGTGGGAGTTGCGGGCTGATGGGAGAGTCCTTCGAAGGGTTGCTGCCAGAGGAGAATACCGTTGGGGTCATACTTCGAAACGGTTTGCCCAGCAACGTAAACGTCGCCAAAGGAGTTTACGGCGAGAAGACCAGAGTTCTGCACGGTCCATAGTTGGAGCCGGTGGGATCTGAACTTTGTCAATCCAGCACCTCCGGGCACGGGCGATACGAATACACTTCCGTCTGAGTTTGGCGCGATGCCGAATTCCCAGCGAATGGGCCACCCGTGGTAATAACATCCTGCCAGCCTCCACCAGCGGCTTTGAATTCCGCCATCATGGGTTGCGCATTCTCGGCAGGAATGGTGGGGGTACTGCCAGCGATGTAGGAATTGCCCTGGGCGTCGGTTTGGATGGCATTGGAAAATCCACCGGCAGCTGTGGTGCTTAGCAAAACTCCGTTCGCGTTATATTCGTAGATATAACTTCGGTTGTCCGTTCCCGTGACCAAGACTTCCGTTACCGCCCAATAGACATTTTCCTGTGTGTCTACGGCAATGTTCACTGAACCAATCGCATTGAAATTGTCGACGGCTCGGGTCCACGCCTGCGCACCGTTGGAATCGTATTTGATGGCAACCGCCGAAGCGAGACCGGTGGTATTTTCGAACGAAGAGGTACCCGCTACGTAGGCGTTTCCCGCGCCGCTTACCGCAATCTTTGACGGGATGTTTTGGCCATTATCGGGCCGGAAATAATAATCGACCCACTGACGGACTCCATTCGTATTGTATTTGGCGGTTGCGAATTCGAGACCGCCGTCTTGAGTTGCCATAGAGCCCAATGCATATACGTTACCGGCGGCGCCCACGGCGATCGCTACGCCTTGTGCGGGATGAATCGCGTGCCTAGCCAAGCCTTCCATAGAAGATGTCCGTCTGCATCGAACTTGATCGTTAACATTTCTTGATGGGAGCTGGAGCCGCTGGTGATATTCGCAAAACCTGTAATGTAAGTGTTTCCTAAAGAATCCGACACCATGGGTTTAACAGGATACTGATTTCCGACCTCATCGAACTCGATGGCGCTGGTTGTGAAGTCATTGAGCGTCGCTGTCCACCGCGGGAAGACTTGGGTTTGTGCGCGGGTGAAAATTGGGGTGAAGACGAAGACGGATAGAAATACGACAAGTTTTAGGACGGCGTGATGGCAAAGATGTTGTTGCGCGAAGTGCGCAGAATGAAGCGCGCGGAACTGGATGTTCATATGGTTCTCCCGGAGTTGGCGCACGGTCGCTAATTCGAGGAAGGCTGGCAGCTATGCGCGAGTCGGGCTGCCGACGTTGGGTGGAGTTGCTGGCGACGGCAGCGAGCATGAAGCGAGCGGGAATGGGAGTCAATACGGGCAATCAAGTAGAAAGAGTCTAGGGGGCGTCGGAAACGAAATAGAGCAGGAGTCAGGTAGTAGCGCCAGCTTGTGGTATCGGCGCCTGGGGGCGCGGTTTTGAGCATGTGAGACTCGGATTCGCGTAGGACGCGTTGGGTGAAGGTTAGGCCGCCTTCGCGGGTGGTGCTGCCTGGGGGGCCGGTGTAGCAGTGGGGTTGGTCGACGCCGTAGTCGAAGGTGGCGTCGGAGTGGGGGGCGGTCGTGGATTCTAGGGCGTGTTGCATTAGGTGGACAGCGCCATCAAGGAAGAAGGTGTCGGCGGTGCCAACCATTACGTGGAGTTTCCCTTGAAGCTTGGGGCCTAGCGTTTTCCAGTCGCGCTGCAGGATGGCCGTCAGGTCGTAGTGCTCGCGCCAGTAGGCAGCGACTTCTTTATTGATTACGCCGGTGCGCTGGTTCCAAATTTCGGCGGGGTAGCCGTCAGGGCCGGCGGGGCTGAAGACGGCTTGCCAGATGTCCCACTGTTCGCCGGAGCGGCCGTGGGTGCCGAGGACGAGTTCCCAGCGATTCGTGCCTTCGGTGGTGGCGAGGATGATGCCGGGCGGAGTGCGCATTTCGGACTGGGCGATGCGGCCGAAGGGGCCGATGGTCCAATAGGCGTTGGGGTCGTCGTAGATGTTGACAGTCTGGTAGGCGTGGAAGTCGACGGGGTCAGGACAGGCTCCATAGGCGCCGTTGAAATCGTCGGGGTACAAAATTTGCGTGGCTAGAGTTTCCCAGCCGCCGGTGCTACCGCCGTAAACGGCGCGCGCCCAGCCCTGGCCGATGCCGCGGAATTGCTTTTCGATAGCGGGGATCAGTTCGCGATTGATGGCTTCGCCGTAGGGGCCAACGTTGGCGGAATCGACGGCGTAGGAATCGTCATAGTAGGGATTGGCGTGCTGGACTAGGAGAAGCAGCATGCGGGGGAGCTTGCCGGTGGTCCAGTCCTGGTAAAACTTGTATTGAGTTTGGGCGCGATCGAGTTGGTAGCCGGTCATGCCGGGGTCGGGAGGAGTGGTGCGGAAGCCCGTGAAGTCGTGGGGGAAGTGACCGTGATCGAGGAGAAGAGGATAGCGGGCGTTGGGATGGGAGGCCCAGCCTTCGGGGAGGACGACGATGGCGCCGAGATACATCGGACGGCCCCAGAATTTGGTGAGAGCCTCACTTTGAATTTTGATGTGCTTGACCCACTCGGTGTCTTTAGCGGGCTCAATGGGCGGGACAATTTTCGTGAGATGGATCTGGATCGGGGCGGCGTTTGCGGCGGCGGGATCGATGTGAATTTTTTCGGGGACGCTATAGAAATTGCCAGGCTTGGTGTCCCAGTGCTGGCCTTCGCCTTCGTCCATGGGGAGCTTGACGGTGTGGCCGTCAGCGCGGTGGAAAGTAGTGTATTTGTTGAAGACGCCCTGGACCCAGTAATCGCCGGCGGGGAGATCGCGAAAATTGGTCGTGGGGTAGCCGAGAGCGTCATCGGAGATGATCGCGTTTTGGCCGGGGACAAGAGAATCAACATCGACGCCGAAAACTTGCTGGGAGTTCACTTCTACTTCGAGGATTTGGGTGCGAGGCTCGGGGTCGTCTTTGGTGGCGATGACGACGTAGACGCGGCCGTCGAGCGGAGTGGAGCTGAGTTTCGAATCGAAAGAGATGGCGAAGCGAGGTTGCGCGACGGTTTTTGCGGCTGGAGCTTGCGGCGCAGCCTGGAGAATTGCGGGGAACGCAGCGAGCGCGACGAACGCCAGGAGGTGGGCCAGCGTGCAGAGGAGAAACTTGCTTGTGGTTTTGCGCGAGACGCTGCGATCATTTTGTGAGCCAAGCGGCATCAGGATTTTCCTTCGCGAAAATTGGAGTGCGTTTCTGGAGCCGCGTCATTGTAGCCGAGTGTTCAGAGAATGTCTGCGTCGGGCTGGCGCGCGCGTAAGTCAACGCAAGAAAGGAGCGTGGCTGAAGCCACGCTCCTACACAAACGCTAGGAGAGACAAATCGCAGGGAGTAGAGCCGTCAGCGGAAATCAGGCTGCGACAGCGGCGGTTTTCTTGGTGGTCTTGCGGCTCTTTTGTAGAATTTCGCGTTCGGCGCGTACCCAGTCTTCGAGAGGGTTGCCGGGAGCGCCGTTGCGCTCGAGATAAATTTCGTAGGCGCGCAGCTCGATTTTCCGCTCAGGGGAAATCCTTTTGGCGGAGGGGGATTTACTTTTCGCCGTCGTACCATTTCCGTTTGTTCTTGCCATAAGCTCCTCGTCAGGCTGTGACCCGCAGCCCAGATTCCTACCTTTCGAGAAATGCCGGCCTTGTGCGGCCAGATCGCTGATCTAAAATCGTCTTCGAACTGAGAGACACTGTTCGAGAAACAACGTTTCTATTATGAGAGCGAACGCGCCCAGAAAGGTAAACGAAATTTGAATGGAGCGTATCGAATTCTGCAATAATCCGCGCACGAAGAGGCTGCGGAAGAAACGCGCGTAGTATCGAAGATCCTGCTGTGCGGTCACGACACGGGGTTGCTTGTAGCTCAGGTCTTCTGCGTGGCTTAGCTTGCTGCTCTTAAATGGAGAACAAGTTGCCGGCGTGAAGCCGCTTGTCGCTGGGGTGGCTCGGGGGTATGCTTCCCAGCGGGCGCTTGCGATAAGCGCTTGGGGCGGGGAGGGAATGAAGATGAGGCGAATTGGATTAGTAATGGCGGGTTTGCTGATGAGCGGAACGATTTGTTCGGCGCAGGATGCTGCGCCGACGGGGCCGGTGGCAAATCCAGTGACGACGATGGTGAAAAGTCAATTGACGCGCTACGAAAAAAATATGGTTTCGGCGGCAGATTCGATGCCGGCGGAGAAATATGGATTTAAACCGACGGCGGAAATGAATTCGTTCGGGCACGTGGTGATGCACATCGCGCAGTCGAATTATTTCTTGTGTGCGAAGATTTCGGGGCAGGCGGCACCGGAGTTCAAACTGACGGACGCGGATGGGAAGGACAAACTGGTGGCCGGGTTGAAGGCTTCGTTTGAATTTTGTTCGACCTCGCTGGCCGGGGTAGACGATTCGAAGCTGAGCGATCCGTTAACTTTATTCGGAAATAGGCAGACTTCGAGGGCGGGGGCGCTGATTATCCTGAGCGACGATTGGTATGACCACTATGCTGGCCAGGCGATTTATTTGCGATTGAACGGGATTTTGCCGCCGACGGCACAGCCGGCCCCGGCCAAGTAACTAGCGCGGATAATCTCTAGCACACCTCTCAATCGCGGTACAGAAATCGCAGATAACATCTCAATGTGAAACAGAGCATTGAGAGAGACTTGAGAAAGCTGTGTTGGCTAAGGCTGCTGCCGCGGGCCGAAGATGTTTGAGCAGCATTTGCCTGCATAGCACAAACATATTGTTTTCAATGACTTAGAATGAGACTGCGGGGATGCTTTGCGCCGGTGGAACTCGACCGGAAAAAACGCGAAGGGTTGGTAGCGGTCCTGCAACATTAGTGCGGCAAAAGGGAGTGGCTAAGGTGTGGGTGGTCCCTGAGCCAAGTCCCCGACAGCTGACTTAAGGCCGCACAATGAAAAGACGCGAACGTATGACCCGAAGCGCCGCGACATGCGGTTGTCTGCTTTGGGCGCTGCTGAGCCTGACGCCGGTCCGGGCGCAAGACCCTGACCGCAAAATTCTAAAAAAAGTGGATGCGCAGTATCCCCCCGTCTTAAAGAGAAGGGGCATCGCAGGGACGGTGCGCCTAAAGGTTTTCATACACGCGGATGGAAGTGTGAAGGACGTTGAAGTGCTTGGCGGTAACCCGGCTTTGACGGATTCCGCCGAAAAGGCAGTACGCCAGTGGAGATTTGCGCCGGGTGGTGAGAGCACGATCACTGTGGCTGTGACCTTCGATCCGAACTCTTAAACGATTCAGTGGATTCCTTCGAGAATTCCCGGCCTAAGCAGACGAGTCAATTTGAAACTCAGGGTAAATTAGCCCCCCCCGACAAGTGTTTGGTGTTTTCTGGTACGCGGGACAAGGCCGGCGATGGCTGGGCGGCCGTCACATTTTTGCCTTCCGACAATAAAATCTGAACGACGTTCTCTCGCCGTGTGGCGCGCGACTGCATCAGACCTGCAGGACGTCGCCTTCACGGGCAACGATTTCGTAAAGAACCGGGTTGACGAAGAAACCCAGGACCAGGCGAGAAACAAGGCCTGCGACGACCACAATGGCGAAGGGTTTTTGCGTGTCGCTGCCGACGCCCGTGGACATGGCGGCAGGCAACAAGCCGAGGCAAGCCACCAGCGCGGTCATCATAATGGGGCGAAGGCGGAGGAGAGAGGCTTCGAGCGTGGCGTCGCGGACGCTCTTGCCTTCAAGACGAAGCTTGTTGATGTAGCTGACGAGAATGACGGCGGTTTCGACCGAGACGCCGAGGAGTGCCAGCAAACCAAGGATGCTCGATACGCTGATGGGTGTATGCGTGAGCTTGAGCGCGATGAGCGCTCCAACAGGTTCGGTCAGGATGACGCCGAGAGCGATAGTGATGGGAAATTTGAAGTTGCCGTAAAGCGCGAAGAGAATCATGAAAATCAGCAGAAGTGCGAGCGGGCCAATCACCATGAACTGCGCCTTGGCTTCGAGGAGTTCGCTATATTCGCCGCCCCAATCGAGGCGATATCCCTCGGGAAGGGTGACAGCTTTTTTGACGGCGGCTTGGCCGGCGTTGACGGTTCCTTCGAGATTGCGGCCTTCCACGGAAAACTGAATCCCAATGTAACGGGAATTGTCTTCGCGATAGATGAAGGAAGCGCCAGAGTTTTCCTTAATGGTCGCGAGTTCAGATAGCGGAATCTGCTGGCCAGCCGGTGCGGGGACGAGTAGATCGCCGATTGCGCGGGCGCTGGAGCGATATTGCGGCTCCATGCGAACAACAAGATCAAAAAGCTTTTCACCTTGAATGACCTGCGTGGCCGCTTGTCCGCCGATGGCGGCTTGCACCACAGCTTCGACATCAGCGACGTTTATGCCATAGCGGGCGATTTTCGCGCGGTCGGCGTCGATGATGAGGTTGGGCTGGCCGAGTTCACGAACGACAGTAAGCTCCTTGAAACCGGGAGTTTTGGCCAGAATGTTGCGAATTTCGACGGCTTTTTTCTCGAGGACATTGAGGTCTGAGCCGAAGACTTTGACGGCCAAAGAGGATTTCAGGCCGGTGAGTGCTTCGTCCACGGCATCTTCCGCAGGCTGGGTAAAGTTGAAGATCACGCCCGGGTAAGACGCGAGTTGTTTGTCGAATTCGCGGCTGAGCTCTTCCTTCGTATGAATGGAGCCGGTTTTCCACGATGCGTCATCGTAAGGTTTCAATCCAACATAAAACTCGCAGTTGAAGAAACCGGTCGGATCGGTGCCGTCATCCGTTCGGCCAAGCTCCGAGCCGACGACGGTGACCTGCGGGTATTTCGAGAGAATATTTCGTACCTGCGGCGCGAATTTGGCCGAGTCTTCAAAAGAAATCGTGTAGGGCATGGTGGCGCGAAGCCAGAGAGCGCCCTCATCAAGATGAGGCAAGAATTCGCCGCCAATAAAGGGGAGAAGAAGCAGGCTCGCACCAAAGATGAGAGTGACGACAATCAGAGTTATAACCGGATGATTTAGGCACCAACCGAGCTGCTTGCCATATCCGGTTCGGACGCGCTCGAAGAGGCGATTGGGCTTTTCCTTCACGCCATTTTTGAACCAGTAGGAGGCGAGAACGGGGACTAATGTGAGAGTGAGCACGAGGGCGCCGACGAGAGCAAAGGCCATCGTGTCCGCCATAGGATGGAAAAGCCTACCAGCGGGACCGGTGAGAGCATAAATAGGGAGGTAACCGGCGATGATGACAGCGACGGAATAAAAGATGGGTCGGTCCACATCGCGAGCCGCGGCGAGGATGACGTCGTTGATTTTGTATTCCTGGCCATGACGCAAGCTGAGCTCGCGGTAGATGTTTTCGACCATGACGATGGTGCCGTCAATGATGATGCCGAAGTCGATCGCGCCGATGGAGAGAAGGTTGGCAGCTTCGCCGGTAGCGTGGAGAAAGATGAAGGCGAAGAGAAGAGCAAGAGGAACGGTCAGCGCGGTAATGACAGCAGCACGGATGCTGACGAGGAAAAAGATGAGGACAATGAGAACGAGCGCCATGCCGCGTACGAGATTCCACTCAACAGTGTCGGTCGTAACTTTGACGAGATCGCTGCGGTCATAGTAGGGGCGGACTTTGACGTCGGGCGGAAGAAGATCGCGATTAATCTCGATCGTTTTTTTCTCGACGCCCTGGAGCACGTTTTGCGTCTGCTCGCCGCGTCGCATGAGGATGACGCCTTCGACGGCGTCATCATTGTTTTTCCCTTTGTCCTGAAAGCCGAAAATTCCAAGCCGCGGAGCATTGCCAATGACCACGCGGCCTATGTCTTTCACGCGGATGGGAGCGCCATTGCCGCTGCCGACAACGACTTCACCGATGTCCTCCGTGGTCTTTACGAGGCCGAGACCGCGGACGTAATAAAACTGGCCGCCCTGCGAATAGAAACCGCCGCCAGTATTGGCGTTGTTCGCTGTGAGAGCGTTCAGAACTTGCACGACCGGCAAGTGGTAGTTGTAAAGCTTAACCGGGTCCAAAAGGACGTGATATTCCATGGTGGGACCGCCGAAACCGGAATCATCGGCGACGCCAGGAACGCTGCGATAGGCACGCTCAATGATCCAGGCCTCGAAGGTGTGGAGTTCCATCGGAGAGCGATCGGGGCTTTCGATGACGTAGCGGTAGACGAGGCCGCTGGGGCTAAAGAGCGGGGCCATTGTGGGCGTAACGCCGGTGGGAAGGGTAGCGTCACTAAGACGCTGGAAAACGACCTGGCGCGCAAAATAGGCGTCGGTGCTGTCTTCGAAGGTCAAGATGACGTCGCTCAGACCGTAAAGCGAAATGGAGCGCATCACCTTGAGGTTCGGTGTTCCATTCATGGCGAGCTCTAAAGGAAGAGTGGTGAGTCGCTCGACCTCTTCGGCAGCATGGCCGGGCCACTGGGTGATTAACTCAACCATAGGCGGAGAAAGGTCTGGATAGGCGTCGACGGGCATGCGGCGGAAAGATTCGGCGCCCGCTATGACGATCAACAGCGTGATGATAATTATGAGGAAGCGCTGGCGCAGGGCAAATTGGACAATGTGATGGATCATCGTGATTTCTCTCTGCCGCGTCTCCCTTTAGTGCTCCAACGAATTTTTAAATTGCAGAAACAAGCTGCCGTCGCCAACAACGCGCTCGCCTTCCTTCACACCACCTGCAATCTGCGTTCGGCCGCCATTGCTGTCTCCTAGCTGGACCAAGCGACGCGCAAACTCGTTTTGTTTTGTGGATGACTGGACGTAGACAAACGGCTGATTTTCGGTGTCGCGCAGCACAGCGGCGTCGGGGACTGTCAGCGCATTAGCGATAGCGCCGGCATTAACTGTTGCAGTGACGTACATGTCTTTCTTGAGCTTATCGCCGGGATTTTCCGTGACGATGCGCGCCTGGAGTGTGCGTGTGTTGGGATCGAGCGCAGGAGCGATATAGGAAATGCGCCCGTGAAATGTGTCGGGGTAAGCGTCAGTAGAGATGTTCACGCTATCTCCGGACCGCACGTAGGCGACGTCACCCTGGTAGACATTGACGAGCACCCAGACAGTGCTCATGTCTGAAATGGTGAAGACTTGCGTTGTACCTGCCTGAAGCAATTGACCGGGGCCCACGAGGCGCTCGACAACTTCTCCACCAACAGGCGCTAGAACAGGAACCTGAGAAGTGGTTTTTGGAGCATTTTTTTCGAGGGACTCGATGTCGGTGATGCCGAGAACGCGAAGAGCGTCTTCGCTCGATTGGAGATCCGCTTGAGCCTGCATACGCGTGGATTCAGCGTTCTGAAAATCGGCCTCGGCAATGGCTCCGTGACTCAGGAGATCTTGCGCACGGACGAAGAACTTGTCGGCGAGAATAAACGCAGTGTGAGCTTTGAGGTACGCGGAGCGAGCCGCCGAGTAATCTGGGCTATTGACTGTGAGAAGCGGCTGGCCAACGTGTACGTTTTCGCCGGGCGTAGCGAGAATTTCGCGAACAGGCCCACCGATGGCGGCGAAGACCGGCGTCGTCTTGAAAGCATTGTAGGCCACTGCGCCGGTAAGTCGCAGAACGCGCGGGAGGGGAGCTTTTTCGACGGACACCACTTGAACGTGGGTCAGTTGGTCCTGAGGGATAGTGAAGAGTTCAGCAGATTCCTCTTTCGATTCACTCGCCGAGTAGGAAGTCATCTTGGACTCGGAACCGCCCGAGCTGCATCCGGCGAGCGAAGAAATCAGAACGCCTGCGGTCAAGAAAATGGCTGGAACAATAAAGACACGAAACTGGGTTTTAAAATTCATGGCAGATTCCTCGTTCCTACGGCTTGGCGCATCTGTTCGAGCGCCGTCATATAGCTGGCGAGCGCCTGGCGGTATGCAAGCTGGTTGGCGCGGTAGGTGCGCTCTGAATCTAGAAAATCGAGCAAGCTGGCGGCCCCTTTTCGGTAAGCGTACTCGGTGATATCACGCGATTTCTGGGCTTGGTCGACGAAGCCACCTCGGTAAAGCTGAATAATTTGATCGTTAGAGTGCAAAGCCTCATAGGCGTCTACGACGTCTGTGAGAACTTGCTGGGCGGCTTCACTTTGCAGTTCCTCGAATTGGGTGATGGCGTAACGGGTGCGAGCGATCTCACCCTGATTGCGGTCGAAGATCGGAAGATCGATATTGAAATAGAAGGCGCCGCTGTTCTGACCATTGGTGTGGGTGTAGTCAAACGCAACATTCAAGTCGCGCTTGCCATTGGCCTCAGCCAGTGACTCCTGACTATGTGCGGCGGTTACTCCCAATTGGGCGGCCTGCAGGTCTGGACGTGTACGAAGAGCCAGCGCTTTGAAATCGTCCATGTTTCCGTGAACGGGCTGGTAATCGAGTGAGCCCTCAACATCAAAATTATCGGCAACGGATTCGAACCCCAGGAATTGGCGAAGAGCGGCGAGTGCCTGGACTTTAGAAAGTTTGGCCGCAAAGACATCCGACTGGAATTGCAGCAATTGCAATTTGATTTTCAGCAGGTCCCCTTCGCTCATGTCGCCTGCTTTAAAACGGGACTCGCTAATATCCACTGTCTTCTGAAAACTGTCGTAGTCCTGCTGGGCGAGATCGAGGGTGGATTGCGCCAGCAAAACGTCGATGAATTGCTGAGAAAGGTTGAAGGTGAGTTGGCGTTCGTTGTCCGTCACCTGAGCGCGCGTTACGGCGGTCGCGTCTTTCGCGGCCTGATAGCGGCGCTTGCGCTTCCCGCCGCGTTCAAAGAGGTACCCGATGCCTAGATCGAACTGCGCCTGGTTCGCCAAATAGGTCGTGTTGAATTCCCCGGGATTAAACAAGGGGAAAAACTGTGTATCGAAAGACAAGGTGGGATTAGGACGGAGATTGGCAGTGATCTCCTGCGCCTGATTTTGAAGGATAGTCGTTTGCGCAGCGAGCAGCGCATGATTGTGCTGCAAAGCGAGCCGAATCGCTTCCTCGAGAGTGAGGCGCGTGGGAGCGGGCTGGCTGGTGTCCGCGCGCGGCGGGGCAGCCTGTGCGGGAAGTGCGGACGCAGCAGGACTAGGGACTCTGCTGAGCCGGCACGCAAATGGGCAAGGCCAAAAGCGCCGTGGCCAATGCCGTTCCTTTCCTCATGTTAATACTCCTCAAGAGTCCCATGCGATAGGGACAAATCGATGCAGTTATGAATGGACGAACAAAATGGAAGAGGTGCGGAAAACTACAGAGCCGGAGGCGCGCGAGGAGAGGTGGAACGCTGAACTTCTACAGCCGGAGAGAGAAGGGCGATGAAAACTTCGAGCCGGTTTACGACCGGGACCACGGCCAGTTCAAGCGTCGGAGTCGTGACGGCAGAACCTGCTGTGGAACAAAGTTGACAGGGATGCGATCCGCTAGGCCCTGAATTTAGATCGGCGCAAAAGTGGAACTGGGCCGCCAGGAAGATGATTCCGAGCAGCAAAGCGCACAATCGTGCCTTATTGGGGTTAGCGAACATCTTTCTACTAAGACGAAGCTTAGGCTGGAATGGTTGCGGGGTCAAGCAACGGATGAAGGCTAAAGGCACCTTTTTGCACCAAAGCCCCTGCCTCCTGCGTCTAAGGTGCTAGGCTTGGATAGAGTCTATGCGCCTGGGCAGGACTATATTCGGACGGACAATCGCTAGCCGAGCGCTGGCGATCTTGGCTTGCGCCGTTTTGCTGTATTTTGCGGCAGGCGGCAGCCTGCTCCACCATCATACGGGTGGTCCGGAAACCGCTTGCCACATCTGCCAGTCGCTGCACATGCCCGTGCTGGCCCCGGCTACGCTCGACCTCGTCGCCGCTCCCGAACTAATTGCCCGCCACACCTCGCTTCCCCAGCAGGCTACGCCCAGCAATACATTTTCTCTGCACCGCGCGTCTCGAGCGCCTCCTTCCGTTTAGTTTTCTTCTCCTGCTAGTGAATCTCCTGACTGCGCGCTGACCCTTATTAATTGGGACAGCGCCACCGCCGTTTTCCAGGCGGCCTCTATCCACAAGAAATACATAGCCCGCAAAGGGATGGAGAAAAAATGTTAAAGCGTTTGGGGAGTTACTCGATTTTGGCATTGGTGTTGTTGTTTTCGGTGGCGTCCGTCTGGGGTCAAGGGGGAAGTTCGGGATCGATGGAAGGAGTGGTGAAGGACTCCTCGGGGGCGGTGGTGGCAGGCGCGACAGTGGAAATTTCCTACTCAGTCAGCGGCTACAGCCGTACGACGACAACTGGGAGCGACGGGGCTTTTCGTTTCACGAACGTGCCATTTAACACCTACCACATGATCGTCAGCGCGCCGGGATTCGCAAGCCATACGGAGGACGTGGACGTACGGTCCGCGGTTCCCGCGAAAGTGGAGATCGGTCTGAAAGTTGGCAGCGCCGCCACAACGACCGTCACGGTAGAAGCCAACGGCGGGGACCTCGTGGAGAATGAGTCCACGTTTCACACCGACGTGGATCGTGGACTGTTTGACAAGCTACCGCTAGAGAGCTCTTCGTCTTCGGTAAGTTCGTTGGTCACGCTTTCGACTCCCGGAGTAGCCGCCGATTCGAACGGGCTTTTTCATGGGCTCGGGGACCACGCCTCCAACTCGTTTTCCGTGGATGGCCAGCCCATCACGGATCAGCAAAGCAAAGTGTTCTCGAATCAAATTCCTTCGGATTCGATCCAATCCCTCGAAGTGATTTCCGGTGCGCCGCCAGCCGAATTTGGAGGCAAGACGAGCCTGGTCATTGTGGTGACTACGCGTTCAGGCATGGGTGTTAATCCTCCTCACGGGCAGGTAACAACTTCCTACGGTTCCTTTGGGACGGCGAACGCGGGATTCGATTTGGCTTACGGCGGGGACAATTGGGGCAACTACATTTCCGCCAACGGATTGAACACCGCGCGGTTTCTGGATGGGCCGGAAGTCGGCGTGATGCACGACCGCGGCAATGAGGAGAATTTTTTCGACCGTGTCGACTTCAAGCTTTCGCAAGCGGACACGCTCAATCTCAATTTCGGTTACAGCCGGTCCTGGTTTCAAACACCGAATTCGTACGACGCGCAAAATGCAACGGGTTGGACTTTTCTCTCTGCAACTCCTATCTGCCCCGCAGGACAAACAGGTTCCTGCGGGGGCCTGGGACCAAACGGCCAGCCGGTAGGACCGCAGGATCAACGCTCCAAGATCGGAACCTTCAATATCGCGCCCTCGTGGACCCGTCTGATCAATTCGAGAACTGTCTTCACACTGGGCGCTTTCGTGCGGCGGGATCAATACAACTATTACCCGAGCGGGAATCCCTTCGCCGATCAGTCTCCTGATCTGCAGCTGAACACAGTTGCTCAAAATCGCACGCTGACGAATGCCGGGGTTCGCGCCGTCCTTTCGTACGTTAAGGGAATCAACAATGTGAAGGCTGGATTCACCTTCGAGAACACCGCGCTTTCGGAAAACGACAGATTCGGAATCGTCGATCCGACGGTGAACGCGGTTTGTTTGAATCTCGCGGGTCTGAGTCCTGATACCAACCCGTCACTGACCGACCCCACGCAATGCACAGCGGGGGCGGGGCTAGTAGCTAACACCGGGCAGGGATCGGTCGCGGCGTTCATCCCCTTGCTTGGCTGCTACGACTTAACTCGAACAGCCCCTCTGCCAGCATCTGACGGCTGCCCCGGAGGACAAACTACCAGCGGGCTGTACACCTTTAACGGGACCACCAACATTAAGGAAACGGCGCTGTACGTCCAGGACGTGATAACAATAAAAAACTTGAGCCTGAACCTCGGGGTACGCGGTGACATTTACCGTGGCATCTCCAGCGCGCAACAACTGGAACCGCGCGTGGGAGTTGCCTATAACATCAAGCCCACCAGCACGGTACTGCGGCTTTCCTATGCCCGAACGATGGAAACTCCTTTTAACGAAAACCTCATTCTGGCCAGCACGGGCTGCAATAACCCTGTGATTTTCGACCTCCAGTCTTCGGTAGCCGGTGGTCAATGCGTTTCGTCAACGGTCCCGCCGCTAAGCCCAGGCCATCGCAATGAGTTCCATGCCGGATTTGAGCAAGCCTTCAAAAAGTACCTGGTCGTTGACGCCGAATACATCTGGAAGTACACGCACGAGGCGTTCGACTTCAGCGTGCTGGGCAACACTCCGATTACGTATCCGATCGAATGGGCCAGCTCGAAAATTCCCGGCTATGCAATCCGCGCTTCCGTACCGGACTTCCACGGCTTTACTGCGTTCGTGGTGATGTCCAGCGTGGCGGCACGTTTCTTCACTCCGCAGATCAGCGGCATTGGCGCCACGCCCGCTACGCCCGGCGGACCTTCTGTATTTCGCATCGACCATGACGAGGAGTTCAACCAGACGACTCACTTGCAATATCAACCCTGGAAGCGCGGGCCGTGGGTTGGTTTCAACTGGCGCTACGATAGCGGCCTTGTGGCCGGTCCAGTGCCGTGCTTTGGAGGCGAATCTTGCGCAAACGGGCCGGATGGCGGTGGTCCCAACAACCTGATAGACGTGTCGGGAATAACTCCGGATCAACAGTTCCAAGCGGGGCTCTTCTGCGGGACTGTATTTGCGACACCCACGACGCCCATCAGCTCAACGTTTGGCGCGAATCTCTGTCCGGCATCCAGTTATGGCTCCAAGTACATAACAGTTCCAGCGCCCGGGACAGAGAACGATGATCACAATCCGCCGCGCATTGCGCCGCGCAATTTGTTCGACGTATCTGTGGGCGAAGACAACCTCTTCCGTGGTGATCGTTACAAGTGGAGCTTGCGCCTGACGGCCATCAATGTGACCAACAAAGTGGCTCTTTACAACTTTCTTTCCACCTTCAGCGGAACTCACTACGTGACTCCACGTGCGCTGACGGCAGAGTTAGGGTTCCATTTCTAAATGGATTGGAATGAGCAACTTTCACTCTTGACCCAAGAAGTTGCGACGGTCAAATCTATGGCGGAAAATACCACGACCAGGAAAAACGGAGGATTCCTTGGGAATCCTCTTGCCACTCAGGAGAAATTCGGCCGGAGCTACGTGAGCGTCAGGGAATGGCAGGCGGAGCTTTCCATTTCGCGGCTCTTTCGAACCAGCATAAGGCTGCAAACAGCCTTCGATCGTTGTTTTAGCAAATTCGGCATGACGGCGCAGGAAGCGGCTGTGCTCGTGCATTGCGCGGAAGAAAAAGAGACCTCCGCCGGGAGGCTGGCCAAGGCCATGGGCCGGGACAAGGGCAAAATCACGCGGTTCGTGGACCGGCTTGAAGAAGGTGGTTTTATCACCCGGCGGAGCGATCCTCGCGATCACCGGCTCTTAATCATCAAGGCGACGAATAAGGGGCGGCGCGTCGTGCCGCAGCTGAGGCTGAGGTTCGAGAAAGTTCGCAGCCAATTCTTCGAGGGTGTCCTGAACGTCGATATTGACAAGCTGGAAACCCTACTCTCGCAGTTGCATGCCAACGCGGAACGGCTTTGCGAGGAAAAAGCCCACAAAGCCGCTCACGGTTAGAAACCCTGGATCGCCAGGGGCAACCTCTCACAGATTGAAAGACATCCGAATTGGGGAAAAAGAGAGGTACAGTTGACTAGTACCCAAATTCGCGGAGTTGGAGATTGAGGCACACCCTGACTTCGCCGGACTTCCCGTTTCGGCGCTGCAAACTGACAATACAAGGGATGTCGTCTGGCTGGACAAAAGCGTGTGTCGCGCTCGCCAATCTGACTGACCCATTCACACTAAAGAAAGAGCTCGCTGTTCAACAGAGTTGCCATTGTCCCGACCATGAAATTATTTTTGAAGACAATACTCAGTTTTCTGGCAAGTCTCGTCTCCACTGACGGTCCATTGCAGCGGCTCATGCAGAGCTTGACAAGATGTTTCGCCGGGCTATTAATAGTCGCAATTTCGGTTTTCCCGGCACTTGGACAAGGCACGCGCACTGGCGCCGAGAAGACGCAGACTGGGTCCATCCACGGCACCATTTCCACGGCGCAGGAAAACGCAGGCTCGGGCCTATCTGGTCTTAGCGTGAAGCTGACCACGGTACCGCCCGACGGAAATACGCTGAGCGCGGATACGGACGACGCGGGACATTATGAGTTTAAGAATTTAAAGCCTGGACCCTATACGGTTTCGATAACGCAACCAGGGTTTAAGCCGGTAACAAAAACGGTTTCAGTAGCTCCAGGACAGGCAGCAGTTCAAGACATCACGCTGGAACTAGAGGTGGTGACGGAAAAGGTCGAGGTTAAAGAACAAACTCAGGTCATCTCGACGGAGAGTGTTTCGAACCCGGAAGCCACCATAACCCACACCGATCTGGTTGCTTTGCCTACGCCGGAAGAAAAGATCCGGGAAGTGATCCCGATAACTCCGGGAGTCATTAAAACGATGGATGGAAAACTCACGTTCAAAGGTGCTGACGAAAATCAGAGCCTCTTCCTCGTGAATTCCGCGCAAACCGCTGATCCAGTGACCGGAAGCTTTTCCATTGCGGTGCCCACGGATGCGGTGCAGTCGTTCGCCGTCTATAAGACGCCCTATAACGCGGCTCTTGGAAGTTTTTCGGGTGGATTGACTACCATCGAAACCAAGCCTCCAGCAGAAAAATGGAATTTCTATCTAAAGAATTTCGTGCCTTCCATTCTTGGGAAGAACGGCTCCATTGTCGGCATCGCGCAAGCAACACCTGGCGTTGATTTTGGGGGACCTCTTTGGGGCGACAAGATTTTCTTTTCAGAAGTTTTCCAGTACGACATGAAAAAGACCACGGTCCGCGGACTGCCGTGGCCAGACGACATCACCAAAAAACAGGGTTTTAACACTTTTACGACCGTCGAGTTCATTCTTTCGCCCAAACAAATCGTGACTCTTACGGTTAATGCTTTTCCTCTTCGGACGCGGTACGTGGGCATCAATGCTCTCGTTCCAGAGACGGCCGCGAACGACTTGAATCAAAAGGGCGTCGCCATACATTTGTCCGATAAGTACCAACTGGATTCCGGCGCGATTTTCAGTGTGATTTCGCAGTACACGCGGTTCGACAGCAATGCTCACGGCGAGGGATTAGATGACATGCTGATTACACCGCAGGGCTGGGGCGGGAATTATTTCAACCGGTGGTCAAGGAGAGGCAAACAGCTTCAGTTGCTGCCCAGTTATCAATTTGCGGATAGACACTGGCTGGGGAAGCACCAAATCCATGTGGGCATGGATCTAAATTACCGTGCCTATGCCGGTGTGAACACGGCCAATCCAATTCAATTGCTGGAGCAGAATGGCACGTTGGATGAGCAGATCAACTTTCTACCTACGACGGCTCAGAGCACGTCCGATACCGCCGTTGCCGAATTCGTCCAAGACCATTGGATACTGAATTCGCACTGGACGGTCGATGCGGGGGCGCGTTTGTCCAGCGAGACATCAGGCTGGTCAGCGGCGTTCGCGCCGCGCGTCGCTATTGCGTACTCGCCGGGCAGCGACGGGAAGACCGTCATTCGAGCCGGAGCGGGCTTGTTCTATAGCATGCTGCCTCTGCTTGCATCGGACTTTGACGTGAACCCCACTCGCGTGGTGAGCCTTTTTGATCCCACAGGCCAATTGATCGCTCCGGCTGTGACGTACACCAACGCTTATGTGGGTGGTGTGAATCCCTTGAACACTGGCATTTTGCCGCAAGGGCCGGGTACAACGCCGCGCAATTTCACGTGGAATGTCGAAGGGGATCGCGAGTTGCGGAGGAACGTAGTCTTGCGGGTCGGCTACATCGACAGCCATACGACCTACTTATTTCTCGTTAATCCCTTCACGGGCGCGCCGGGCCAGAACTCGTTCCTCGGTCTCACCAACACAGGTTCCTCTCATTATCGCGAAATAGAAAGTACCGTGCGCTTCACCATTAAGGAACACAACGAGGTGAACGCGTCTTATATATGGAGCCGCTCGCAAGGCGATTTGAACAACCTTTCCGATGTAGCGATTCCGTTCCTGGAACCTGTTATCCGGCCGAACGTCTACGGTGTTCTGCCTTCGGATGTCCCACAACGAATGGTCACCTGGGGTGTTTTCTCCTTGCCGAAGAAGTTCGTACTCAGTCCCATCCTCGACGTGCATTCCGGTTACGACTACTCGAATGTGGACGTCCTCCAGAACTACGTGGGCACGCCAAACGGGCAGCGCTTTGCCACTTATCTCTCATTGGATCTGAAAATCTACCGCGTCTTCCCGGTTCCTTTTATCAGCAGGAAGAGCGGCAAAATCCACCATATTCGCCTTGGGTTCTATTCGCTCAACATCACCAATCACGGCAACTTCAACGCCGTCTACAACAACGTGACAGCGCCAAACTTCGGCCAGTTTGTCGGCTTCTTGGACCGCCGCGACGGCGCCGTTATCGATTTCATCGATTAGACTGTTCCCAACGAATTCCATGGCCGCGGGGATTTGCCCCACCGACCGATCGGCGCAAATGCGTTCGGGTTTGAGACTACTTTGGCGGGCACTACCGCCTTCGCCTTTCTTTGAACGGGCATCCTGCTAGAATATGAACCGGAGCGGTCCTTCGAAGCAGGTGAGGGAGCGAAAGCTGTTTGAACCAATGACGAATCTCTGAGGTGCTGCGGATAGACAGCCTGTGTGCACGGCCTGTCCCGCTGGCAGGTCTTTATCGCTAAGTTGATGCAAGCGATTCGAGACGCGCGAGCGGGGCAGGAAAGCCTAACGGTTGGCTCGTGGCGCCCACCTAATTCAGAGGTTCACGGCCTAGCTCCCCACGGCCAAGCAGTCCGCTCTATTTTTGTATCAATCGAGCCCTAACAGAATATGCGCGTACTTTTCATCGGAGACATCGTAGGTTCCCCGGGGCGGCAGATTGTCCGCGACCGGCTGGCGGATATCGTTGCGCAGCGCCAGATCGATTTGGTGATCGCCAACGGCGAGAATTCCGCTTCGGGCTTCGGGATTACCCCGCGGCTGGCCGAGGAACTCCTCGGCCTGGGGATTGAAGTCTTGACGGGCGGCAACCATAGCTGGGATAAGAAGGAAATCGTCGAGTTCATGCCCCACGAGCCACGTCTGCTGCGCCCGGCCAACTTTCCCGATGGGAATGTAGGCAGCGGGCTTTATGTCGGCACCGCCAAGAATGGCGTGAAGTACGCCGTGCTCAACCTGCAGGGCCGCGTTTTTATGACGCCGATCGATGATCCGTTTCGAAAAGCGGATAGCGAGCTGGCCAAACTACCGGCAGATGTGGCCTTTGTTTTTGTCGACATGCACGCGGAGACTACCAGCGAGAAGATAGCGATGGGCTGGTACCTCGATGGGCGAGTCACGGCGATCGTGGGAACGCATACCCACGTGACCACCGCGGACGAGCACGTTCTGCCCGGAGGCACAGCCTACATCACGGACGTGGGCATGAGTGGGCCGCACGGCGGCGTGATCGGCATGGACCGCGGCGGCATCATCAAAAAGTTTCTCAACGGTTTGCCCGCCCGCTTCGAAGTTGCTTCCGGTGACGTGCAAATGAATTGCGTCGTAATCGAAACCGACGACGAAGGCCCACGCAACGCGGCCGGCCGGCTCCGAGCGCGCTCGATAGAGCGCCTGCGCCTACGCATCGACTGACTTTGGAGTGCGGCAGCTCTGCTGCCGCCTCTTGTCATGCCCCCGTAGAGGCGCGCTTCCTTGGCCTGGGCCCCGAAGGGCTTGGCGTGAGTCTCGAAGGCAGCGCGTCCTTCATGAACTCAATAAACGCACTAAGCCCTGCATTTTCAATACGGGGAAAACCACAAGGAGGGTCCAAAAACAAAAAAGAGAATCGCGCCTCAGGCACAATTCTCTACCCACGAAGTCTACCATATTTTACGACTTTGTCAAGTAAAATCTGTCTATCCGATGAGCATAGCCGTCTTCAGCGAGCCCGGCGAAACGAAGGGTCCCTTTTACCGCTGGCCAGATGCGACTATATCCCTGATGGTTCGCGTGTTGGCACACCCTTACCCGTGAACTCGCAAACCGGACGCCATGCATCTTGAACGAAGTGAAGGATCCCGGCGCGCTCTCCCCAACCGCCATCGCCGTAACCGCACCCCACGAACTCTGCACCTCACCATCGAAAAGGTTCCTATACACCTCAGCCACTCCTACCGGTCGCGCCACCAGTTCAACAAATCTGTCATTCCGAGCGCAGTCTCTATTGAAGTGAGAAACTGTTTGATGTACATTGGCGAATACAAAGCGAAGAGTCCGCTTTGGTGTTCGAGATAGCTCAATTTTGCAGTCGGCGTGGGATGAGGTACATTTTCTGTCAAGAACGGATCAAATCCATTGCCTCCTCGACACCCACTGCAAATTTTTCATATCACTGCCATTCCCAACTTGGTAGGTATCGCAAAATCGAAAAAGTTATTCGCAAACGCGGTGCTACAAAAGAAGAAAATGCAGCACGAAAATATCGCGTATCAGGGCGCTCAAGGCAAGCGCGCAACGAAGTTAGTTGCGCAATCACCAGGCGGCGTCATTCATGACTATGTTCCGTTCTATTTTGCGCCAAGGTCGCCAATGTTGAGGACGATAGATGGAGGAAATGTTGAGAACTGTCCATTTCGTCAAACGGATATTGCGCATCTTGTGACAACGGTTGAGGCAATCGTGGAGAGCGAGTTGCCGTATGTTTTCTACGACTACAACGCCACGCTCGACATTGCGACGTGCTACAGCGATCTGAGAGACCTGAATAAGATTGATTGGCCGCTGTTTTACGAACAACCCTGCATGGACGGTTACTGTCAGTTTTGGAACAGTCGAGTAGACAATCCGAAGTGGGTGCTACGCAAGGAAACTCGCCAGGCGGAATTCCTGGTGCACAAGAGTGTTCCTTTGGATCTAATTTCAGGCGTCGGGGTTTACAGCGAGGAAAAGGCGGCACAGGTTCGAGAAGTTTTTGGGGATGCCGACATCGAAATTTCAGTTGAGGTAAAGACGGCTTGGTATTACTGAGGGGAGCAAAGTGAGCGTACAAATCAAGAGCGGCGACCTCTTGAAAGAGAAAACGGACGCAATCGTGAACACAGTGAACTGCGTCGGAGTCATGGGCAAGGGTATTGCTCTTCAGTTTAAGCAGCGTTGGCCGAAGAACTTCAAGGAATACGAGTCGGCTTCCAAACGAAAAGAAATCAAACCCGGCAAAATGTTTATCTATGACATGGGGGAATGGGAGAAACCCCGGTACATAGTTAATTTCCCGACCAAGGTGCATTGGCGCGGAGACTCTAAGCTCGAATATGTTGAGGATGGGCTTCGCGATCTGGTCAAGGAAGTAAAACGTCTCGGTATCAAGAGCATTTCGCTGCCTCCACTGGGCTGCGGCAACGGCGGGTTGGATTGGGATGATGTTCGAGGATTGATTCTTACGGCGTTCAAAGATCATCCCGAAATCGATGTTCATCTGTTCGAGCCGAAGGGCGCTCCGCCAGCCCGTGAAATGGTTATCAAAACAAAGAAACCAGGGTTGACTGGTGTTCGTGCTGCGATCATCAAAGTCATTTCGATTTATCGCGAACTGGAATACGGTTTAAGCAGAATCGAACTTCAAAAATTGGCTTACTTTCTGGAGAAAGCAGGTCAGCCGCTCAACCTCGATTTTCACAAGGACAACTACGGCCCATACTCGAACAAACTAAGTCATGTGGTGAAAGCATTGGACGGTCACTACATCATTGGAGTCGGAGACCTTTCCGGTGATTCGGAAATAGGCATAATGCCGGGCGCGGTAGCCGAGGCCGACGAGTTTATTAGAACAAGCGGCGACGACGATCTATTCAACCAGGTAGAGCGTGTTCGAAATCTGATTCAAGGATTTGAAACTCCATATGGCATGGAACTTCTAGCGACCGTGCACTGGGTTGCTACACAAGAGACGAACATTAAAACCGCCGATGATGCAATCGTCGCAGTGCATAAGTGGAATGATCGCAAACGCAAAATTCTGCGGGAAGATCACATTCGGATTGCTTGGGATAGACTCAAAAATCAGGGTTGGTTCAAACCGCACAGTAGTGCCAAGCGTCAACTGTTTTCGGACTAGTTGCCATTTGGAAGCTCAATATCCTCGAAAAATTCCGAGCCGTCCCGCGCGCCCAGGCGATTCCGACTTAGGATTGACTGATGGGCACGGCGAATCCTCTGAAACGGGCAAGCTGGACGGGTGGCCCGGACTCTTAGTTATGGGAGGACACCCAAAAAACAATTCGCTTTAGCTTCGCCCGCGTGATATCGTGACGACAGCGGGGGGATTTATTCCCAAATTGCCCGGTCATCAGCAAAGGTAGACTTACAGTGGCAAAAGACAACCTCCACAATATGTTCAACGTTTCGTCGGATGATTTTTTCAATCGGCTTTTCGGAAAACCGGCGGAGCTGCCCACGGCAAAGCTCTCCGCTTTGTTGTCGCTGTACGCAGCGCCCCCGGTGGCAACGACGTTGACGCAGTTGATGGCCCTTGCCCCGCCCCCGCAAGCTGAGGGTTATTTGAGTAGAATGTTTAGTGTGTTTAGACTGCCAGCACCGCAGCCGCCCGCTCCGACTGGGCTTTGGTTTAAGGATAGATATTTTTCTGAACCGTCCGCATTCAGCAGCACATTTATCCCCAAGCTATCCGGCCTGTATGCCATCGTTGCGTTTGATCTTGCAGGTTCGCCTCGCCCGTTCCGCGTGATTTATTTCGGCAAAGCCAGTGATTTGTCTGACCGGGTAGTTCGGTCACATGAGAAGTACGACACATGGTGCCAAGCGGCTGGCAGCTCCGGACGATTGCTTATCTCTTATCACCTGATGCCGAACGCACACGATTTGGAGCTATATTCCGCCGAAGATGTTCTGATTAAACATTACCAGCCAGTCTGCAACATGAAGTCCAATCCGTCTTTCGGATTCTAAACTTGATGAAGACTTAAAGACTCGGGGACGGACGGAACGCTTCCTGTAATTTTTGATTCGTGCGAAGAGAAACACGAGGAAACTTCTCGTCTGTCCTCATATCCCCACCAGCCCAACTATTCGCTGGGGAATGCCTGAGTGCTATGATGGCGCTCTATGAAATGCCCACACTGTGGCGTTGCAATCCACGAACAATTTGACCGCGGAGTACTTATCCAAGGCCCACAGCTACTAAACAAGGATGGCAATATTCTCGCTGAGTCCCTTATGTGGATGTTCGACCACATGCGGTGTCCGCAGTGTTTCAGCAGCATAATTTATCTCACTCAATACATTAGCGGATATGAACGCAGCAAGCTCCTAGCATTTCCAAAAGGATACACACGAACAATCCCAGGCGAAGTCCCCGATCCCTATCGAACTGATTTTCTAGAAGCATGTAAAGTACTTAACGATAGTCCGAAGGCCAGTGCCGCGCTAAGCCGTCGCTGTCTGCAAGCCGTCCTGAGGGATAAAGCTCTCACCAAAAGTAAGGATCTCTACGACCAGATCGAAGAGATTGTTGACGCAAAATTAGTTCCATCTCACATTTCAGATGACCTTCACGCGGTCCGACAGATAGGCAACATTGCTGCCCATACGACAAAAAGCATAACCACCGGCGAAATCGTTGACGTTGAACCTGGCGAGGCGGAATGGAATCTCGACGTGTTGGAGTCTCTTTTCGATTTTTATTTTGTCCAGCCTGCCCTCTCCCTCAAACGAAAAGCCGCTCTCGATAAGAAGCTCGCAGACGCAAAGAAGCCGCCGAAAAAACCATAGTTTCGCATTTCCACTCGCTACGATTAAATGAATCGCATGCAAATGCTGGACGGATGGCCCGGACTCTCAGTTATGCGGAGGGTGCCCCGTCCTCGGTTTTTGAGGGCGGGTCTTGCGTTTGGGTTCTCTCTAGTCGATCACCAAATCCATCGGAAGCAATCGTATCCGCTCCGCAAGCGCAAACATCTGGTCGAACTACGGCTTCATCACGCTACGGTGACGATGAGCAGATGACGGAGTGATCGGACCCCGTCATTTCCCTATATTCGATCTGCGACCCGTTGACATTCTACAGGGGAAGGCCTAATCTTCCAGTAGAATCTCTACAGGAGAGCGTCTTGAGTCCGGAACAAACCAATCTTTTGCAAGGCACGCTGGACATGGTGATCCTCAAAGCCCTGCGCTTAGGTGAAATGCATGGCCTCGGAATCTCTCACAGGATTGAACAGATATCGCAAGGCACGTTTGTGGTGAAGTCCGGATCGTTATTTCCCGCACTACGCCGACTGCAAGAAGAAGGCTGGATCAGTTCGGCTTGGGGAGAGTCCGAAACCAACCGCCGGGCAAAATACTACCGGCTGACGAAGGCGGGCGTGAAACAGTTGGAGGAGGAAACCGCGAAGTGGGAGCGGATTGTGCTTGGGATCTCGCGGACTCTGGAGGCGTCGTGACTAAGAAGCGAAAGTTACGCTGGCTTTCTCGCGCGGTCAGCTTCTTTCGGAATGTTACCGGCAGGCAGAAAGACGAACTGGACATTGCGGCGGAAGTGAGCGCTCACCTTGATTTGTTGATCGAAGAGAAGCTGCGATCAGGCATGAAGCCAGATGAAGCGGAACGAGAAGCGCAAATTGAGTTGGGGGGCGTCGAGCAGGTGAAGGAACAGGTGAGAGATGCACGGGCGGGAGCATGGCTCGACGCGCTGGTACGAGACTGTCGCTTCGCGCTCCGCATGTCGCGGAAGAATCCAGGCTTTACTGCCATCGTCGTTCTTACCCTGGCGTTTGGCATCGCCGCCAATACCACCGTGCTCAGTTGGATCAGCGCTACCTTGCTGAACCCGATTCCGGGAGTCGCTCACACAAGCGACCTTGTCACCATCATGCGCGGCGATCGCAGCGATCATCCCACCCCGCCATTTTCTTATCCCGATCTTCATGACCTCAGCGAGCGCACTCAAACTTTTTCCGGGCTTCTCGGCTATCACGATGACTACATGTCTCTTACGGACGCCGCAAAGCCCGAGCGCATCTACGGCGCCCTGACCACCGCCAATTATTTTGATGTTCTCGGCGTCCACGCGATTCTCGGCCGCACTTTTCTTCCCGAAGAAGGAACGCCGCGCGCCGGCGCTGCAGTGATCGTCATCGGTTACACCGTCTGGCAGAACCACTTCGCGGGCGATCCGCAAATCGTTGGCAAGACGATTCAGATCAATCGGCATCCCTACTCCGTTATTGGGGTAGCCCCGCGGGATTTCACGGGCTGCGCGCCCGGCCTTCGCGCCGAACTGTGGATTCCTGTCTCGATGGATCGTGATGTTTGGGGTTTTAACCGTCCTGATTATCGCGGCATTTTCTGGCTGAACGTGCTCGGAAAGCTTCGCCCGGGTGTCACGAAGAATCAGGCGCAGGCCGAACTCAACCTGCTCATGCGGGGAATCGCCGAGCGGTTCCCGGAGGATCACCGGGATAGTCCGAACGAGATTTCTTTCGACCCGCTTTGGCGTTCTCCCTTCGGCATCAACGGATATCTCTACAAGATTCTTCCGATGTTGCTGGGGCTCGCCGGGGTCCTGCTCCTGCTGGCCTGCGCCAACGTTGCCAGTCTTCTGTTGGTGCGTTCGGTCGGACGCCGCCGGGAGATTGCCATCCGGCTGGGAATGGGCGCTTCACGCAAACAGATCATCCGGCAGTTCTTGATCGAGAGCCTGCTGCTTGGTCTGCTCGGTGGTACTGCCGCCATAGTGATTACGATGTGTACCTCGCGCAGCCTCGTCGCTTTCTTTCCGCCCAGCTCTCTTCCTCTGACAAACGACGCGCACGTCGATCAACGCGTGCTTTTCGTGACGATTGCGGTTTCCATCCTTGCTGCGATCCTCTTTGGTATTGTTCCGGCCCTGCGGTCTTCGAGCCTGCCGGTGCAATCTGTTCTCAAGGAGGAAGCGACTAGCGTCTCGCTTACTTTCCACAAGGGTCGTCTCTTGAGCGGCCTGGTGGTGGCACAGATTTCACTCTCACTCGTTCTCTTGGTCTGCGCGGGACTCTTTACCCGCAGCCTTCAGAAAGCACAGCAATCGGATCCGGGATTCGAAGCAAGTCATCTGCTGCTTGCCTCTTATGAACTCTCGCCGGCTGGTTACACGCGCGCGACCGGTGTAACGTTCAACCGGCAGGTGCTCGACAGGCTCTCGGCGCTTCCCGGAGTCGAATCCGTGACCTTGGCTGATTTTTCACCGCTGAGCTTCAGCATCCACACCGACTATCTGCAGCTTGAAGGCTACGTGCCGCAACCGCACGAATCGATGGAGATCAGCCGAGCGATCGTCGGGCCGAATTACTTTCGCACTCTGCGCACGTCCGTGATTTCGGGGCGTGAATTCACCGCAGCGGATACGGCGGAATCGCAACTCGTTGCCGTCGTCAACCAGGCCTTTGTCGATCGCTATTGGCCGGGTGAAGACGCTATCGGCAAACAGGTGACGGACGGGGGTGATCGGTTCACCATCGTAGGAGTAGCGCGCAATGCCAAATACCGCTTGCTCACCTACCCGACCGAGCCTGTCATCTATTTGCCGAGTAACCAGGCCTATAGCCCGACACATGACACCACCATTCACCTCCGCACAACTGGCGATCCGCGTGCCATGGCTTCTTCTGTGGAAGAGACCATCCATCAGCTCAATCCGGAGTTGCCGCTGTTCAATGTGAATCCGCTTTCCGTCACCATGCAGCTCGGCTCACTTTTTGGACGCGTCGCGGCTACGTTTGCCGGCTCGTTCGGCCTTCTTGCCATGCTCCTCGCAGCCGTCGGCATCTATGGCGTTGTGGCTTACACCACTCGCCAACGCACGCGAGAAATCGGCATCCGCATGGCGCTCGGCGCGGAGAAGGCAGGCATCTACCGTCTTGTTCTCGACCAGGGACTCCGACTCACACTGGCGGGCCTCGTGGTGGGCACGGCGCTCGCTGTGGCATTCACGCGGTTGCTTAAGGCGCAACTCTTTGGCGTCAGTGAGACCGATGCTATTACGTTTGCCTCGGTCGGGCTGCTTCTGGCCGTTGTCGCCCTGGTCGCGTGCCACATCCCCGCCCGCCGCGCCACGCGAGTTGATCCGATGGTCGCACTGCGGCACGAATAACAGTCCAAATCATGATCTCTTTCCACATCGGCGCTGAAGCGCACGAAGACAGTTCCTGGTAGCGGTTACCGGAAAAGTGAAATCGGCCTGATCCTCATTGTCCGGTTAGGCGACTTCTCAGGCACTAGCCCGTCGCCCGTTGCCAATTCAGCTATCGCGGCTTGCTCTCAGCTATGATCCGCGCCCTTCCCCGCGATAGATTGTGAAGGACATGACATTTAAGGAATTTGTCAGAGAGTTTTCGACCGGATGCCTAGGTCATTTCTTCATTTTCTCTTTCACTTTTCCCGAACGGTAGACGTTGAAGTCATAAGCAGGAACTCGATCCCTCAGAGGTCGCCCGCACCTTAGGATTGACTGATCCGCACACCAAAGCTTCTGAAACGGGCAACCTGCATCCATCCGTCATACTCTGAAGACTCATAACAAATGGGGGCAGTGCAAAGGGGTTGTGCTCAACGTGAGAATTCTTGCGGGGTTGTGTCTTTTGGCGTGTTTCGCCGGGTACGCGATTGGCCAGGATGAAGATGAATTGACGGCCAAGAAGCGGCTATTCCCGGGAATTGGACCGGGGCTGCGGGCGCTGAAGCACGGGGCGGATGGAAACTATTATGTGTTGAGCGCGCCGGGATCGTCGGCCTCCGTATTCGACCCAGCCGGGAAACTGCTGAGAAGAGTGCCAGCCTTCGAAGAAGGCAAGAGTCCCAATCCCCAGGCGCTCCAGTTGGCAACGATCACCTATGGCGAAGACCTGGATGTGGACGCGCAGGGAACCGTCTACGTGGCGGATCGCGGCGCAAATGCCATCAAGATCTGGGACACCAAGGGAAATGAGCGCGTGGTGAAGATCAATGGGCCGGTGGCGGTGGCCGCGCTTCCGGATGGGGAAGTCGCCGTGGCAACCACGCACGAACAACATTTGGTTATGGTGTTCGATAAGAATGGACGCGACGTGCGCGAGTTTGGCGATCCCGAGACGATTTCCGACCGGCCGGAAGTGAACCGCTTTTTGAACATCGGAATGCTTGTGACGGACGGCGCAAACCATCTCTACTTCGCATTTCCTTACATGCCCGAAGCGACGGTGCGCCAATACGACCGCTATGGCTACGCGGGACAGGATATTCAGTTCACGGGAGTGGACGCGTTGCCGGCGGCGCAGGCGACTCGCAAAGAGATTGAGAGGCAGGAGAAGCGCGGAGACGCTCCCGTGTTCAAACGCATTCTCACGGCGGTTGGAGTGGAACGCTCCAGCGGAGAAGTCTGGATGGCCCTCGGCGATAAACTGCTGCACTTTGACAAGGAAGGAAACCGGCGAGCGACTTACTTTATTTATACGCCTGCGGGAGCGCGGCTCGAGGCCAACACGATTCTCATCGAGCAAGACCGCCTGATCATCGGAAGCGACCCGCTGGGCGTCTACGAATTCGACCGGCCTGATAAAAAATCTCAACAATAGATGAATTATCCTCAGGGCGATTTGGATGGAACCTGTGCAAAGAAGTGTGCGTGCTCGAAAATTTCGGCAAAATTCCCATACAAATGCGCCTTGTGCGCCGGAGTTGCACAATAATGGTGCTTGTGGAAAAGCTGTGCAGGGTGTGTGCACCACGGTGACTCCCTTCGCACACTTTTCGCTTGCCCCAGTCGGCCCAATCGGCGACAATCCCGCGCTGTCTGATGGAAGTAAGTTCGAGGGGCCGGCAATTCCATAAGGGCCGCGCACCGGGCGCCAGGGGAAAGCAAGACGCTCCGGTACGGCCATGATTTCCCGAAGCCTGAAAACGATAAAGATAATGAAGGGACCTGCTTTCCACAGCTTATTCACATCTGTGGAAATTGCCGGGATAAATTTTCTCTTGCGATGACTACTGCGACGAATTCCTGGGAGCGGTTTCTTGAGCGCGTGAAGTCCCGGGTCAGCATCAACACCTACACCACCTGGTTTCAACCCACCCGGCTGAATCGCGCCGAGGGGGAAAACCTGTTTGTGCAGATCCCCAGCACGGTCTTTCGGCAGGTTCTTACGCGGACTTACGGCGAGATCGTCAAAGCCGTATTCCACGAACTTGGGACGCCCAATGTGAAAGTGCAGTACGTCTGCACGGAGGAAGAACCCGTGCCCGCCGCTCCCGCAGCTTCCGGCGTGAAACAAGCGAAGCTTGATTTTGAAAGCAGCGATCATCAACTGAATTTGCGCTACAGCTTCGATTCGTTTGTCGTCGGCAAGTCCAACGAGTTTGCGCACGCCGCGGCGCGCGCCGTGGCCGAGCAGCCTTCGAAAGCCTACAACCCGCTGTTTCTCTATGGCGGAGTGGGCATGGGCAAGACGCACTTGATGCATGCCATCGGTCACACCATCAAGAAGCGCAATCCCGCCATGCGGCTGAGTTACGTGAGCGCGGAGAAGTTCACGATTGAAGTGATCAATTCGTTGCGCTTCGACCGCATGACCAGTTTCCGCGACCGTTTCCACACCGTGGACGTCTTGCTTGTGGACGATATCCAGTTCATCGCCGGGAAAGAACGCACACAGGAAGAGTTTTTTCACACGTTCAACGCTCTATACGAACAACAAAAGCAGATTGTGATTTCCTCCGACTGCCTGCCGAAAGAGATTAACTCGATCGAAGAGCGGCTGCGCTCGCGATTCGAATGGGGCTTGATCGCGGACATCCAGCCGCCGGATCTGGAAACCAAAATTGCGATTCTGCAGAAGAAAGCGGAGAACGACCGGTTTGGTTTGCCCGACGATGTGGCGGAGTACATCGCGCGGGCCATCAAGTCCAACGTGCGCGAGTTGGAAGGCGCGCTGACGCGGCTAATGGCCTATGCGTCCTTGACCGGGGCCACTATATCTCTTTCGACCGCCCAGCAGGTTTTGCGCAACATCATCGCCTCGCAGGAAAAGCGCGTCACCATCGACCTGATTCAGAAACGTGTGAGCGAGCATTTCAATATGCGCGAGCAGGATTTGAAGGTGCGCAGCAACACGCGCGCGATTGCGTTTCCGCGCCAAGTGGCGATGTATATCGTCAAACAGCTCACCACGGCATCCTTGCCGGAAATTGGCCGGCAGTTTGGTGGCAAGCATCACACCACGGTTCTTCACTCGATCAACAAGATCGAGGAAATGCGGCGGTCAGACAAAGATCTGAACCGCACCATCACGCGTTTGATGGATACTCTGCAGTAGCCGCTTCGTTTTCATTCAATCTGTTTTAATATTTCCAAGCATAGCTTCCCTCCAAATTTGTGAGCCCTGTGTCTCGCAGACTCATAATTGCAATGTACTCGTAATTCGACTTGTGCACAGACGTCCGTAATTTTGTACGCGGAGACCTTGTGAATAGGCATTGGAGAAGATGCGGAAAATCTGTTGAGCGTGGAGGAAGATATTTTGGTTTATCGAGTTGAGTGTGAGTCTGATGCTTCGTTTTCACCGTTTCCCACAGTTGGCCACTTGGAACACTCAACGCTAGACTACTGGGATAAAAGTGGTTGCCAAGCTTTCCACAATTCCACCGCACTCATCACAACAACAAGCTTTATAGTTTTTAGAAATTATTTAGTGCTGCCGTGTTTGTGACAGTGGTTTTGGTTGTGGATAAAATGCAAGCGCCACCACGTTTCGGTACTACGTAAGAGAGTTCTGATTCCGACGTATTTCCACAGGTTTTACGTGGCTTGTGGGCTTTATACTTTGGGCAAAAGCGAGTACAGTACGGCAGCGGTGGAAAGTGGCGAGGAACCCGAATGAGCGCACCAGGAACCGCACGCGAGGAACATCAATCGATGGAATTCAGCGTTACAAAATCAGCGCTGTTGAATGAACTGAGCACCACGCAAGGTGTTGTCGAGCGCAAGACAACGATCCCAATTCTTTCGAATTTGCTGGTTGAAGCCAAAGGCAGCCAGCTGACCATTACGGCGACGGATCTTGAGCTGAGTGTCCGCACGTCCTGCGAAGCAAAGATCAAAAAAGAGGGCGCAGGAACCATCCCCGCAAAAAAGCTGCTGGAGTTGGTGCGCTTGCTGCCCGAAGGCGAGATCAAAATTAGGCTGCTCGAGAATCACTGGGTGGAGATCACCAGCGATAGAAAAAAATACAAGCTCGTCGGCATGGCCAAGGAGAATTTCCCGGCGCTCCCAGCAATGCCGCATACGCTCGTAAAGATTTCCGCTCCAGTCATGGAGAGCCTGATCGCCAAAACAAAATTTGCTATTTCGATGGAAGAGTCACGCTACACATTGAATGGCGGCTTGCTCATCTTGAAGCCGGATACTCTGGCCATGGTGGCCACCGACGGCCACCGTTTGGCGCTTGCCGAAACAGATCAGAAGCTTGCCGGGCTAAATGGCGAAGTGAAAGTGCTCATTCCGAAAAAGGCGATGGACGAAGTGGAGAAGCTTGCAAGTGCCGCCGGCTCTGATGCATCCATCGAATTCGCTAAAGACGAAAGCCATTTGTTCTTTCAGGTTGGCCACCGTTTGCTTATTTCGCGGATACTCACCGGACAATTTCCAAATTATGAAGCAGTCCTCCCGCGCGACAACAACAAAACCGTCGTACTTGAACGCGCCGAGCTCAGCGATGCGGTCCGCCGCGTGTCGCAGCTCGCGGATCAGCGCTCGCACGCCGTGAAACTGGCCGTTTCGAAAGAAGGCATCGAAATTTCAGCCTCGAGCCCCGAATACGGCGAAGCCAAAGAAAACATTGAAAAAGATTACAAGGGCGACGCCATCAGCATCGGATTCAATTCTTCTTACATGCTCGATTTTCTTGCCGCCGCCGCCGATGGGCCCATTAGCATCGAGCTAAAGGACGAGCAGTCCGCCGGCCAGATGCGCCCGCTGGCTGACGAATCCTACCGCTACCGCTACATCATCATGCCCATGCGCATCTGAATCGATAAATAGAGAGTAAGCGGTGCGGCTTCCGGTGACTCTTTTACCGCTGAATTATCTACACCTTGATTTAACTTATATAACAATATATGCTGCGATTTGCCGCGTTTGAGGTTCCAAACTGGAACCTCAAATATGCGCCTTGACGCAAATGCCTTCGCAAAACGCCATCGTTCCAACCGCTCTCATTAGCCAGAAAATCTTTTTTGTACGCGGCACTCGGATAATGCTGGATGCCGATCTCGCCCGCCTGTATGCAGTAGCTACAAAAAATCTGAACAAAGCCGTCAAACGAAACGCCAGCCGCTTTCC
>CAVUCM010000029.1:0-7135 GCA_963740015.1 uncultured Acidobacteriota bacterium
ACTGGTAGGGGATAGATTAGCGAAAGTGTCGAATGCCCAGTAGCACCACGATAGCCAGCAGAAGGAGGAACGCGCCGAGAATGCGAAAGAGCCATTTCATTATTCTGGTATTTGAATTCCGTGCATCATCGGTAGGAGGTGGATTGATATACGGATGCCGTTCTCGAAGCCTTGTAGTCCAAGCGTTATAAAATAATGAAAGCTGTGCAGACCAATAGCAGAGGGCTGCTCCGAATACACCTACACAACCCCATTGAACAATCCAGAGGGTTCCCCTCATCGCGTTCAACCTTGTTTGCGGTTATGTGTTCTAGCTAGTGAGGGCAAGCTCACCTTTTGGACCTGCAATGGTCGCGCGAAGTTGTGCTTTTTCGGCTTTTGCGATTTTCACATCGAGCCTCAGGATTGCCATCGTCTTGCCTAGCTGCTCGGACTCCGGAGTTGTGATTTGGAACCGAACAATACGGCAACCCGCGGGCGAGTCGGCGGAGGGATGGACAGTGTCGGCGCTCCACTCGATGAAGAAGGGTAGCAAGCCGGCGTGATTGTCCTTGAGATTGAGAGTTTTCCATTGGAGGAGACGTCCATCGGGGCGTTTGCGCGAGCCGGGATTCGGGCCGTCGAAGGCGATGTTTGCATCTCGAAGCCGAGTTGCGAACGAATCGAGATCGCCGGGATGGGCGGCCCAGCCGACCAGGCGCGGTTCGGTTAGTTTGAGCAGGCCGTAGTGATCTGGTGTGCCGGATTGGAGCGGATCAGGCGCGATGATTTCGAGGTAATGCCTTTCACCGAGAGATAGGAGAGCATTGCGCGTGCCGCGTCCAGGATGGACGCCGCCGAAAGCGGCGCGAACGCCAGTGTGCTTCTCGACGAAGTCGATGCCGTCATCAAGATCGCTGCAGCCGAGGAGGATGTGGTCGAGCATAGCCGGGGCCTCTTTTTTTTCGGTGGAAAACAAAAAGCCAGGAGAAACAGCCGAGGCGGCAGAAATCATGGCTCCTGTTGAAACGAACGACCGCCTTGAAATTGTTTGGGGCACGAGATCCTCCGCTTTCTGTGATCAGTCTTTACTTCGGAAGCAGACCTTGACCCGGAATTATATAGAGGATTGCGCCAAGACCGATGAGAAGAGAAGCGTAGTAAACCGCAATGCGAGGATTCGGAATGGGAGGCAGGTCTTTCGTGAAGAGGCGATAGGTGATTCCAGCGGCGACCAAAAAGAATAACCCCTGGCCGAGGAAACCCCACAAGGCAAGAGTCAAAGCGAGCAAAACAAAACGTTCCGTCTTGGAGAGAGCGTTCATGGCTTGGCCGCCGTCGAGGATCCAGACAGGCGTGAGATTCAGGAGATTTAGCACACCGGAAACTCTCGCTAGGACGCTCCACAAGCCGTAGCCGGTGTGATGCCAAAGATACGCACAGACGGCGGTAGCGAGCAAACCTGCGAGGGGCCCGGCAAGGCTGACCGCGGCGCGCGTTTGGCGAGTAACGCCCATGGCCTCCCATCGAACGTATGCGCCGAGTCCGGGGAGAAATACAGGCATGTCGGCAGGTAGTCCGCGGCGGCGGATGTCAAGGTAATGGCCGAGTTCGTGGACGAGAATCAGGACGGCAAAGCCCACACCGAATTTGAAGCCGTAGAGCGTCCAGTAGATCGCGAGGAACGCGAGAAAGCTGAAAAGGAATTTCAATTTGAAGATTGCGAGAAGAAGGCCTTTGCTTTTTGCGAGCAAGATGGCAATCGGTGCGAGAGGGCCTAGGCGTTTTGTCCAATCGCTTTTCGGCGGTTGCGAGGCGGCGTGTTTTTCGGTTAATTCGAGTTTGTAGATTTTTCCGCGAATCCATTGGGCTTGGTTCGAATTGTGGGGAAGTAGAACCAGGGCTTTTTGCCATTCATCGCGGGCTTGCGGGAGCGCATTCTGTTCTTCAAGTTGGTTAGCTTTCGCGGAGATGCGGACCAGTTCTTCGCCGTAGAGTAGGGAGTGGCATTGCGGACAATCGAGTGCGCCAAGAGGGACGGATTGGCCGCAGTTGTGGCAATTGCGAATGGGTTCAACGATGGGAGGAGAGGACACTGGTTGGGGCTGGCCGTCAGGGCGCCGGCGTGGGCGCGCGGTTCTGGAACGGACCTACGATATCAATCTTTGGCGCGCCAGTCTGTCGCCAGGCGAAGCGGATTCCGACGAATAAAATTATGAGACCAATCGCGCCGTGGAAGGGATCTTGCAATTCGATAAAGGGAGAAGCCAAACCGATGAGCGCGACCATGCCGAGAGCCATAAAGAAATTCATTTTGGGCTTAGCGGCATGCGCAGGCGTTGCCCCACCGGATGAGGAAGCGGAGTCATCCGCTTCGGCGTCATCTGCAAGGGCGCCGGGATTGGCTGGTGCCGTCTTCACTTGAGGAGGTTTGCTGGCCTTGTCTTTGCTGATTTGCGAAAAGTAGATTGGTATGGCGGCCAGCGAGACAGCGGCGTAGGTGAACAGCGCAGCGGCAATCTGATAACGGCGGCCGCCAATTCCTCTTGAACCAGTACGCATGGCTTTGCCGATCAGCCAGCCGACCGCTAGAGAGATGTAGCCGATCATGATGCCGGTAATGATCGTGAAGACTGCGTAGCCGATGAGTCCGAGGATTGCCGCGCCAATGCCGAACATCAGCGCGCGAACAAACGCGGCGTGGGAATCTTTGGGGAGTTGGGTTTGCAATTGAGTGGTGCAGCGGTCGCAAGCGAGCGAACCGTTGATTCGATAGTACGTGCCGGAGATAGCTTGATTGCACGACTTGCAAACGTCGCCGCTGCCGGCATACTCCGCCGTGGCGAATTGCGGCGTGGGATTGGCTGGAGGGAAGCCCATTGGAAAGGAACGTAACACAACGGGTACTTCCCTCAAAGAGAAAATTAGGAAGGAGGTTTCAGCCGACGCAACAGCTATCCGAAAGTGTTATTTGAACGAACCTATTACAAAAAATGACTAGCTGAGCGCGCGAGAGGCAACTTCCTCTTGCAACGCGGCGATTACTTCGGCGAGCGGTTTGGGCCCTTGGTCGCCTTTGCTGCGATGGCGGACGGAGACGGTGCCGGCTTCGGCTTCTTTTGCGCCGACGACTAGCATGTAGGGAATTTTTTGGAGCTGCGCGTCGCGGATTTTTGCCGGAAGCTTTTCGTTGCGATCGTCGAGATGGACGCGAATGTTGTGGCGCTTGAGAGTTTCGGTGACGTGCTTGGCGTAGTCGGCAACTTTTTCGCTGACCGGGCAGATTTGAACTTGCACGGGCGCGAGCCAGAGCGGAAACGCGCCAGCATAGTGCTCGATCAAAATGCCAAAGAAGCGTTCGACGGAGCCGAGCAGCGCGCGGTGCACCATCAGCGGTTGATGCTTGGCGCCATCTTCGGCGACGTATTCGAGGCCGAAACGCGCTGGGAGGTTGAAGTCGAACTGCACGGTGGTGAGCTGCCAGGGCCGTCCGATGGCGTCGATGAGCTTGACGTCAATTTTGGGGCCGTAGAATGCGGCTTCGCCGGTGATGGTCTTATACGGAATGTTGAGCTTCTTCATGGTTTCTGCAAGCGCGGCCGTTGCGCGTTGCCAGTCTTCCGGTTTGCCCGCGTAATTTTCCGGATGAGCGGAATCCCAATCGGAAAGCTCCACTTCGAATTTGTCGAAGCCGAAATTTTTCATCACGGCGAAGGCGAAATCGATGCAGGCTTCCACTTCGCTTTCGATTTGCGAAGGCGTGCAGAAAATGTGCGCGTCGTCCTGAGTGAATCCGCGGACGCGGAGGAGGCCGTGGAGCACGCCACTGCGCTCGTAGCGATAGACAGTGCCAAGCTCGGCGAGCCGAACCGGCAGATCGCGATAACTGTGCAACTTCGATTTGTAAATTAAAATGTGGCCCGGGCAGTTCATGGGCTTGAGCTGATAATCAGCCTTTTCGACTTCGACCGGGCCGAACATGCTGTCTTTGTAAAAGCCGGTGTGGCCGCTGGTTTTCCAGAGATCGAGGCGCATGATGTGCGGGGTATAGACGAGATCATAGCCGCGCTTGAGGAGTTCCTCGCGGAGCCAGTCCTCGACAATTTTGCGGATGAGGCCGCCCTTGGGATGCCAGAAAATGAGGCCGGGGCCGGCTTCTTCCTGGATGCTGAAGAGCTCGAGCTCCACGCCGAGCTTGCGATGATCGCGGCGCTTTGCCTCTTCGAGACGGTTTAGATATTCATCCAGCTCTTTTTGCGTGAAGAAAGCTGCGGCGTAAATGCGCTGGAGCTGCGGATTGCCTTCCTGCCCTTTCCAGTAGGCGCCGGCGACGCTCATGAGCTTGAACGCGGTGATGCGCTTGGTAGAGGGAATGTGCGGACCGCGGCAAAAGTCGATAAATTTTCCGGTGGTGTAAAAAGAGACCATCAGCTCGTTGGCTTTTTCTTCGACGAGTTCACACTTGAAAGTTTGATTGCTCTTTTTGTAGAGCTCGAGGGCTTCGGGTTTGGGAATGAGTTTGCGCTCGTTCGGCAAATCCTGCGCGGCAAGCTCGTGCATCTTCTTTTCAATTTTCGCGAGATCATCCGGAGTGAAAGGCTCGTCCCGGAGGAATTCGTAGAAAAAACCTGTATCGGTGGGTGGCCCAATGCCGAGCTTGACGTTGGGATAAAGTTCCATAACCGCGGCGGCAAGCAAATGCGCTGCAGAATGCCTGAAGACGTACAGCGCATCGGGATCTTTTTCCGTGAGGATTTGCAGCTTGACGTTTTCCTCGAGTGGGCGGCGCAAATCTACCAGTTCGCCTAGGTCGGGAGCATTCGGCAGTGGAGCACCATTGGTCGCGGTCACGCGAGCTACGAGCGCCGCGTCCGCGAGTCGCGGCGAAATTTTACGCGCGATATCCGCCGGAGTCGTGCCCTTTGGCACCTCTTGGACTTTGCCGTCAGGCAATGTGATTTGCACCTGCTCCATGATTAGCTCACCTGGAAGGAGAAACTCTAAGCTTATCGGCGCGTTCCATCCGGGTCAAGACGGTGCGCTTATTTGCGTTTATTAAGGTCGAGACGGCAGTGAGAGAAGGGCGTGGAATTCTGGGGTGTCGCGCAATTTGACGAAGGCGGGTTCGCCCTCGAGCCATGCAGAAAAGGCTGCGGAGTCTTTGCTCTTTTCTTTTGTGCGGCGAAGAGCGTCGAAGGCGCCTTCGTGATCGCCGTCCAGGGCCCGAGTCTTGGCAACTTGGCTGAGCGCCCAAACGGAATCAGGGTCCGCGCTTGCCGCCAGTTCAAAGTAGATGCGAGCGTGAGAGATGTCCTTGACCTCCAGACGCTCCTGGCCAGTCTCCATCGCCTCGACGAAAATGCCAGCCAGAGCGCGCTTTGCTACACGGAGCTTTTCTGTATTTTTCTCGTGTTCAGCACGGCTGCGGAGCCCGGAGATTTGTAGTTCCGCCCGGGTGCGAATATCCGCACGATTGGGTGTGTCCTGCCGGAGAGCTGCCAGCCCCGAAGAAATATCAGCGCTCAGTCGGGATTGCTCTTCGATGTCCTGCTGCTCGCGTTTGGCTCCGTCGCGGACTGCTTTCTCTTTTTCCATCGCGACGGCCCGCTCGCGGAAGGTGGGGCCTTGGCCGAGGCCGTCAAACGTGTCGGCGGCCTGGCGATACTCTTTCCAAGTGCCATAGGGATCGCCCGAGACCTCGAGAGTTTTCGCGCGCTTCTCAACTTCGGCGGCTTGCGCTTTCACGAAATCCATGTCGCGTTCTTCATGGCCATCTTTCATGGAGATCAGACGAAACCAGGCCAAGGCCTCGTCCATAACGCTGGCTGGTGCCCATTGGTGGGGACCATCGAACCTGCGCAATGAATGAACGTAATGAAGCGAGCCGAGTGTCGCATCGAGTTCGAGGACCTCGCCGTAGTTGAAGTCGAGGTTGCCGACGGCCGCAAAGACAGAAAATGTTGCACCTGCTGCTGGCCGCGCCGAAGGCGAAAAGCCAGCACCGTTCAACAGCACACCGGCAGCGCAATTACATCGTTGCGCGAGAGAGGATGCGAGCCGAGCGCCGCCGGAAAATCCGGCGAAATAGACGCGGTTGTTATCAATAGTAAGGCGCCTATGCGTGTCTTGAAACATGGCCTGGGCGGCGTCCGCCTCTGGTTTCCATGCACCGTTGTGCGAATTGTTAGAGCCGGCCACGATGTAGCCGTAGCGTTCTGCAGCGTCCTTCATCAATTCGACAGGCACACTTCCGCGCGCCCCTGGATCGAAGGCATAAACGATTGGCCAGCGTTTTTCACGAGTGTAATGAGAGGGAAGATAAAGCGCATAGCTTTGCTCGGGCTGCGCCCCGCAAATGACTTTGGGTGTGACCACTCCAGGTTTCAACTCTATCGTCGCGGCATCCGAAGAAGCGCTCTCTTGCGCCAAAGCCGGAGCGCAAAAAGCCAGCCATGCCCCGCAGAGGAAGGTGAACTTGCTCATCGCGTTAGTATAGACGCCTCAAACCTACACAGGAGAGTCGGCAGCGAACCTCAAATTTGCCAGACGAGAATCGAAATTTTGAAGCAACGGGTTGGTGGGAGATTCAACCTGTTCGATATAGAATTCTTCGATGTACCCATCCTTCGAAATGATCCGTTCTTCGCAACTCTACCGTACGGTTGTGAAAAAGTGCGCACAACAGCCGGGGCCTAGAGGAACACTCGCGACAATACGGTTAAATTGGCTGCCGCTAATTGCATTCTTAATCTGTTTATCGGTCCCGTGGATCGCCTCGGCGCAAGCGCCAATGCGGATTTTGCCGGCGGATGAGCGCTACAAAGTGGACATTCTACTTGTAGTGGCGCATCCGGACGATGAGGGGGCTGCGACTCCATATCTCGCGAGGGCGATGGATGAGGGTAAACACGTCGCGATAGCTTACGGCACACGCGGAAGCAGCGGAGCCAATGAAGCGGGTCCGGAACAGGCAGCCGCGCTTGGCGATATCCGCGAAATCGAAGCACGCCGCGCGGCAGCCGTGCTGGGAATCGACAAAGTTTGGTTCTTGGGTGGGAAAGACACAGCCTCGCAGGACGTCTTACAATCCCTAGCGAACTGGGACCACGGCACGGCACTGGAAAATCTGGTGCGAATCGTGAGATTGACCCGACCA
>CAVUCM010000030.1:0-33844 GCA_963740015.1 uncultured Acidobacteriota bacterium
AAACCCGGGTCGCTGGGGGGAGCGACCCGGGTGGGGGTTACTGCTGAGGGGGGCCGGAGGAAACTCGATAAATTTTCAATTCACCTGATGCACGGTCAGCATGCAAATCTTCCGTAGCTCTTCGTAGGTGAAAAATGTCTCTTCTTGTTCTCCCGCGCATTCCCGGTGTCCCAATCCAGACTCGTCAGAGAGTCGCGAGAGTTCGTCTTCGGAAATTCCAAGCAGCAGCGCCGCCCGTCCTTGCGTCACATATTTTGGCACTTGGCTATTCATCATTCCTCCTCACGCGGGAAGCAATGCCATAGCATCTTGTTCAACGGCCAGGATCATCGCTTTATAGATGTCCACATCCCAGCCTTCTCCAATCCTCATCCGAACCGTTTCACCGCCATCTTTCAACAACGTGCCCCGGAGCGGCACCTTAATATCGCCTAGCGCTACTTGCAGCACGACAGGCTGCCCCATCCAAGCTTCGTACGCGCTGTCCATTCCCCCTCCTGCAGATGTTCAGCCCTTGCTGACGGGAACAGAATCGCTGAGCGCACATTTTCCGACAATGGTACAGCGAGGGTACTAGCCTAGTAAGTTGGTACTGCCTTTTTTCTCAAGCGAGAATTTGTGCTGATTCGGTACAGAAGTACGCACGTACTGTTTTTCCGGGACGCCCGGTCCATTGGGTAGTAATGATGTGGATGGCATTCTTCTGGCATGACGCGTCCCGACCACTCCTCACTGACCGAGAGGCCAGTAGCCTCGTCCGAAAGAGCAGGATTGGGCTTGGCTTTAGGCGGTGGGTTTTCGCGTGGATTCGCCCATCTCGGCGTTCTGCAGGTTCTCGAGCAAAATCACATACCAATTTCTTATATCGCTGGCACCAGCGTGGGCAGCATTCTTGGCGCGGCTTACGCAAGCGGCGCGCCTCTCTCCAGGATCATCGCTACTTGCCGCAAAATTCGTTTTCGCGATATCGGCCGCTGGCGCGTTTCTCGCTTGGGCTTGGCCAGCAATCACCGGCTAGGTAACCTCATCGAACAAGTTTTCGAATCGCGTCGCTTCGAGGATCTTCGAATTCCCATGGCCGTGGTCGCGACGGATTTGGCGAACGGCGAACCCGTCATTTTCACTCACGGGAATCTCTGCGAAGCAATCCGTGCGAGTTGCGCTTTCCCAGGCTTGTTCGAACCCGTTAAAATCGGCACTCGCTGCCTTGCGGATGGAGGACTAGTCGCGCAAGTTCCAACCCGTGCCGCGCGCGATCTGGGCGCCCAGCACGTCATCGCCGTTTCAGTGGGCGTCGAAGACGGACATCGAGGCGCTCCATCCAACATCTTTCAAGTGGTCTGCCGCGCCGTAAGCGCCGCTCAGAAGCATCAGCTCGAAATTTGGGAACGTCACGCGGATCTGGTTCTCCGCCCCGACGTCCAGTCTTTTGCGTGGGATGATTTCGACCGCGCAGACGAGGCCATCGAAGCTGGCGTCGCAGCCGCGCACCGTGCCCTACCCCGCATCCAGGCGCTGCTCAATCCTCGCAAAGACCCCCATACCGAATTCCAGGCTCGGCTAGAAGCCGAAGCCCAAAGTTATCTCTGGCTCGCGGAGGCATCCCGATGATTCGCCTGGCGTCGTTGATCGCGGCCGTTATCGCTTCACTCCTTCTCTGGCATGAATGCGGAGAGGATGTCGGAGTTTTCTGCTACCGTATTGGACTGGGAGCTTTTACGACCTTGCGCTCACGCGCGCTCGTCCCGGTGCCCGCTTCTCAAATAAACTTTTCGAGGAACCATTCCGCTTGCTCCAATCCATCCTCCACTTTCTCCACTCGCTCTACAGCCCAGAAGGACTTCGAGAACTAATCCGCTCCGGCGGCGCTCCTCTCGTTTGCACCATCGTCTTTATAGAAACGGGCTTCTTTGTTGGCTTTTTTCTTCCCGGCGACTCGCTTCTGATCACCGCCGGCATCTTCTCTTACGCCCGCGTCATTCCCCTCAAGTGGCTTCTGCTCCCGGTCATGCTTTGCGCAATAGCAGGTGATCAGATCGGCTACTGGATTGGCCGTTCCGCGGGCGCCGCCCTTTATCGCCGCGAAGACTCTTTCTTTTTTCGCCGCAGCCATCTCCAACGCGCCCATGAGTTCTACGAGAAATACGGTGGCCGCGCCGTGATCCTCGCGCGATTCGTGCCCATCGTTCGAACATTTTGCCCACCGGTGGCCGGTGCCGCAAAAATGCCTTATTCCCGCTATCTGCTCTTTGACGTTTTTGGCGGCGTCTTCTGGATTGGCGCCATGATCCTCGGCGGCTACTCGCTGGGACATTTCATCCCCAACATCGGCCAGTACATTCACTATGTTATTGCCGTGGTTGCCGTCATCTCCATTCTTCCTGCCATCATCGGCCTGCTCCGTTCCAAGGGTGCCTCTCATTCCCCCTCTGAGCCTGCCGTATTCAACCACAAGGTTGAATAACCCATGCCAGCCACCAAACTACGAGCCATTATCTTTGACATAGGCCGCGTCCTGGTGCGGATCGATGTCGCCCGGGCCATGCGAGGACTCTCATCCGGAACATCTCTCTCTCCGACCGACCTTTGGTCCGCAATAGAGAAAGATCCTCGTTGGCCCGATTGGCAGGAAGGGCGAATGGCTCCCCGCGATTGGTATCTGCATCTCAGCAGAAGGCTTGGCGGCAACTTTACCTTCGACCAATTCACGGAAATCTGGAATCGTGTCCTCGACCCCACCCCAATCCACGACGACGCCTTCTTCCAAAAACTCTCCAAGAGCTATCGTCTGGCTCTTCTCTCCAATACAGACCCCATACACGTCCAGTATCTCGAGGCTAACTACACCTTTTTCAAGTTCTTCCCCACGCGCATTTATTCCTGTTCCGTCGGCGCCAGCAAACCGAATCCTTTGATCTATCGCGAGGCGCTTCGCGCCCTTAAAGTCCAAGCTCAGGAAGCCGTCTACATTGACGATATTCCAACTTATGTCGAAGCCGCTCAGAGACTTGGCTTGGCCGGCATACAGTTTCAATCGCCAACTCAGCTGACTTCCGACCTAAAATCCCTGAGAGTCGATCTGCCCTAGCCCGTCACAAGCGTAAGAAAGTCCAAAACGGTCCTTTCTAACGTAAAGATTGCTAGGACTAGTACTGCCCTGGCCCGATGGCCCTTGAGACACCCCCAAGCAACCCCCATTTATTCATCAATTTACGGGTAGGTTCGCCCATTGTTCCCTGTACTTCCTTTGGCTCACAACTTGCTACCTCTGTGTTACGGGCCGATTAAAAAAACAAATCGTTCGCCCACATTAGGGTGAGGAGAAAAGACCAACATGGTTGAGGAACACATAGTGGAAACGAGAAACAATTCATCTTGGCAGTTGCCTGCGATCATCGTGCTGGGTTTGGTCGCGATTGCCGGCTTGGGATTTGGATGGAACGCTTCTTCAAAGCTTGATGCTACACAGCAAGCCGTTACGTCAGAGGTCAAGACGTCGCAGCAGGCTGAGCAGCAAGACATGTCTTCGTTGAAAGACCGCATCGCGCAAGACGAGAAAGCCAATTCTGATCTCCAGGGCGATTTGAAGGTTGTTACAGACAAGCTCAAGATTACCCAGGGTCAGCTCAAGAAGGCGCGTCTAGCGACCGAAGCAGCCGCGAAGCAGAACGACGAGACCACTCAAAAGCTCAGCGCTCTTGACACGTCCGTCCACACCGAACTGGCGACCAAGGCAGCCACGGATGACGTGAAGACCGTCGACACTAAGGTCACCGCAGTCAGCGCCGACCTCAACACCACCAAGGAAGACCTGAAGATGGCCAAGAGCGAGATGGGCACTCTCATCGCGCGCAACCATGATGAAATCGACCAACTCCGCCGCCTCGGCGAACGTGACTACGTCGAATTCACCATAGCTGGCAAGAACAAGCCCCAGAAGGTCGGCAATGTCACCGTCGAGCTCAAGGGCGTCAACGAGAAGAAGAACCAGGTGAATCTCGCCATGACCGTCGAAGACAAGCGCTTTGAGAAGAAGAACCGTGCTCTGAACGAGCCCATTTTCTTCTACATCTCCGGCACACATATTCCTGAAGAGATCGTTGTGAACAAGGTTGGCAAGGATACGGTTAGCGGCTACGTCAGCATTCCTAAGGCAAATGCACAGCCGGCCAGCACTGCCACCACTTCCGGAAACTAACGCAACTTACATAGGCCATTTCGGCCGTCGAGGCAGCCAAGCGGGCAGGATTTCCTGCCCGCTTCTTTTTTCTCCGCTTCTCACAACCTGCTTATCCAATTTTTTTGGAGCCATTCCCCGGTTTCTCCTCAAACTCCGTTAAGATGGAAGCTCGCAAAGCGGAGAATGGCTTGCATCAAACTTCTTTCATCCTGTACATCGCAATCGACGATCTCATCCCCGCCCGCGGAAAAAGCGTCCCTGGACTCGACGAATTCACCGCCGCCCTTGATCATCGCGGCATTCCTGCAGTCTGGCTCACCAGCCGCACGCGCCTTCAGTTGGATGAGCCCCGCCGCAAGCTAGCTCACACTCATCCTTTCATTGCCGAAGACGGCTGCGGTGTTTTTCTGCCGGAAGACTATTTTCACCTGAGGCCGCACGCTTCCACATCGCAGCCACGCGGAATACCCACTGTCCGGCTGGGCCGCTTTACCTGCCTGCCCGTCGCTGAACAGCAGCCCGCAGCTTCGGATGCCTTAGAGAGCCTTGCAGAAGAAACAGGCGTCTCGGTCGTCTCCCTGCGCTCTCTCCCGCCGCGAGAGTTAGCACAAAACGCGAATCTGCCTCCTCGCGAAGCGGAGCTGGCTCGGCAGCGTGACTTCGACGAACTGTTTTTCTTCGCAGGAGCTTCTGAACAGGACATCGAGAATTTTCAGGAGGTCGGACGCAGCCGGAATATTCAGCTTCGCCAGAGGGGGGTGCTGTGGTCCCTGGCCATCGGTGCGAACGTTCGCCGATGTGTTGGAGAGCTTTCTAAACTCTACGATCGTGCTCTCCGGTCCCACGCACGCACGATCGGAATCGCCACTCCGGGGCAAGAGAAGGCGCTCTTCCCGGCCTGCGATCGCGCGATCCTATTGACTGACTCTGGTAATAGTCTTTACGATATTTCCTCCACGCAAGTTGCGGCACACACTGATCGAGTAATGGAACTACCACTACGCGCCGCAGACACGTGGGAACAAGTTCTCGCAATTCTCTCTACGAAACGATAGAAATCCAAGAGATCCAACAGAACTTCTTGGAAACAAAATGTCGGTAATGCGACTACTTTTTCACACGCGTGACATCTAAGGCGCATTTTCGGTTTCTTGCATTCTCGCCAAATCTCCTGTTTTCGCGATGATAGCGATTTTTTCCCAGCCCCCTCCCGTGGCCCTCTGATTGCCTTTATATACGCGAGTGTCAATCACAGTTATACGCATTTGACTTCTCGGTTTAGTACGGGCCACTGAGAATTCAGCGGACCGAGTACTAGGAGAACCCCTACTATGGCATGGCTCACTCGTAAGCTTCACATCCCGGCCTCCGAATCCACCATGGGTATTGTTTTGGCGCTTTGCATCGTCGCCATGGGTCTCATGTCGATGGCTCTGCTATGGCAGGCTCAGATCATCGCCAATCAGCGCGAAGCCATTCAGTGGCTTGAAACTCTCAAATTTGGTGGTTAGTTGACTTTGCCCAGGCCCCTGCTAAGGCCAGGTACGCCTCCCTCCGCGTGCCTGGCCTCCCCTCTTCAGCCTCATTGCGGCGCTCACAGTTATTGATAAGCCTCTCTTAATAATCCATCGCGACTTTACCGCTTTCTTGTGATTCAATACCCATGCGGGGGATTTTTGATTCTTGGGGGATATACCGTGAAACACATCTTGAGTGTTCTCGTATTGTCTACAGCACCGGTTCTTCTGGCCTCTGCGCATGCAACCACCCAGCAAGCGCGGTCGGCCCATTCTTCAATGGCCAGCGATGGCCAGTCACAATCATCCAATGCGGCTTCTTCGCATGATCGGCACCACCGCCGGCATAGCAAGCACCATCACCATCATCATTCTGCGTCACCGCAGCAATAGCCTGACATCGGACAAAATCAAAAGGGGGAGCCGGGCGGCTCCCCCTTTTGCCATTGTACTGTGTCGTCTCCGAAGCGCGCTAACTGCGCGTATGTTTCGTGAGCGACTCGCACCGCGAGAGCGGTGTGCTCAGTTTTGGTTCAGCTCTAAGTCCGGTGGAGTCATGTCCCCTCCGGAGCTCATCGAGCTCTCATCTCCCGTGTACTCCCCTGCGACGCCTTTTGCAAGCAAAGAGTGGGCGAACACACAAATTCCACAGCCGTCTATTTTCGTATTTCTGATTTAGCTTTTTTACTTGATGAAAAGTGTTTCCCTGAGCTGGTCCCTGCTTACGAAAGACTTCATCGTGCGGAATCTGCTGAACAGGTCTTGTATTTCGCGGTTCTGGTAAACCTTTTGTGCGGGACACAGCAGGGTCGCCGAAATAATTTGCAGAGAGTTGGAATCCGCGATGCGATACCGCTGAAACCCTTCCGGCTTCTTACTATGGAACAGCGCAAACACAACTCCACCTGGACGCAGGAGCTCCGTCAAATTCGCTACAGCCTGCCTCGCCAGCGCAGGCTCCAGATAATCGAGCAAGTCCCAGACTAAAACCGCATCGAACGACGCCCGCGGATATTGCAAATTAGATTCGAGGAATCGCGCGGCTCGCCCAGTCGGAGTCATATCCACAGCTCCGGAAACGACACCCGGTTGGTGTAATAGCACTTCCTCTTCGCCTAGAAAATCCTTCCAACCCCGCAAAATGTCTTCGGAGGACACGCGAAAACCGCGCTCAATAAAGAAGCTCAAAGTCGTTTGCCACGCCGGCCCTAAATCCAGCAACGTTCCGCGGCCAAGCCCATCCAGGTTCCACAAAAATTCTTTCAATCCATTCGAAATGCGCGTAGATCCCGGCGCTTCTGGCGGGCGAGGCGAGCCAACGGCCGGGACAGAGGCGACGTTGTGGGTTCTTCCGTTTTGAGAGATTGGACGTGAAACCTCGCGGGCGGTTCCAGTACCTACGCCAATGCCTAGTTTATGCAGGAAGCTCATGGATCAATCCGCCGCCGTTCCGGAACTCATCGAAATCTGGCTAGACGACTTCCCCGCTGAAGGCGAAGCACCCGCTGCGGCCGCCTGAGCTTCTCCGGTTTTGCCAGGGGTTTTTCCAGCTTCGACCTTGCCGCGCAGCATCGCGCCATCTTCAATGGCCAATCGGTCGGTTTGAACCTCGCCGATTACTTGCCCCGTACTCCAGAGCTGCACTTTGTCGCGCCCAGAAACTTTTCCTTCCACGCTTCCGCGAACAATCACTTCGCGGGCGGACACATCCGCTTTCACGCGGCCGTTTGGCCCGATGGTCAAGCTCCCGTTGGTAAGACTCAGCTTTCCGTCCACTTGGCCGTCGACGAAAAGATCTTCGCTCCCCGTAACCTCGCCTCTTATCTTAATTCCTTGGCTGATGCAGGCAGAGGCTTTCGAAGAGACCGGTACTTCCTTCGGTGTCTCACGGATTGGGGACGAAATGGGAACTGGGGTACTTGCAGAGCCCACAGGTGCTGTGGAAATCTCGGGCGCTGCTTGGGACTTACCGTCTTCTTTTTTCCACATCTGACACCTCGACCACGAAAATTGGATTTTCGAAGCCGCCGATCGAGTGCTGGGAGGAACCGCGACTCAGAAGCGTGAAGATAGTACAGCACTTAGCGGCTGTAAACAAGTATGCGGGGTAGCAAATCTAGCGTGTTTCCTGAAGCGCTACACCATACTTTGTGGTTTCAGTCCGGCTATATCCACAATAGATAGCGATATCGCATGCCTCGGTCTCCCCCTCTCGGCGTCAAATCCCTACCATCCCCACGGTGATTCTTCTGCGTTAACTAGAAGGTATGATGCATCATCGATTTTTAATGCTGCACCGTAGGCGACCAAAACGCTCTCCAAGATATCTTCCAAATATTCCGGCGTAAAAATGTTTTGCCCTCCGCCAATTTTTAGTTTGGAAACATTTTAGACGTACAGGACAGCGCTCGTTTTGCCCAAAAAACGACAGCTCACGAATTCGGATCCAAGCTTCGCAAGTGCGCGGCGGCTTGTTCCGGCAATTCGGCATTGAAATAAACCTCTTTGATGCTGTAGGACTTGCTGCGCTTCTCCACGATCGGCATGATTTCGATGTGCCAGTGATAGTCTTCCGCCAGCGTTTTCCAATAGCCCGCCAATTCGCCCTTCTTGCTCTTGGTGTTTGGCGCTGTGTGCACCACCAAATGATAGGCCGGCGCCACCTTTTCTAATCTGCGCAGCACGCGGCCCAAAAGCGCAGCCAGTTGTTTGCGGTTCGAGCCCGGCCGCGGCTGTTCGAACAGTTGATTGTGCCGCCGGTGCATGACCCAAACTTCATAGGGGACGCGGGATGCGTACGGGCAGAGCGCGTAGTAGTCCCCCTGAACGTCCACGATTCGCTTTCCTTGCTTCTCTTCCTGCTTAACGAAATCGCAGAAAATGCACCGCTCTTTGTCTTTAAACCAGTCATGCGCAGCGTGCAATTCGTATTTAATTCGCCGCGGAACGAATATCGTCGCAGTCACTTCGGAATGTGCGTGCGGCCACTCTTCCCCCGCCATCACGCCCTGATTCTTGAATACGCTCACGTATTTGAATCGGGAATCCTTTTTCAAGTCGGCGATCCGCGCTGCCCAAACCCACAACACGCGCTCAATCTCCTCATCGGTGAACTGGGGCAGCCGTTTCTCGTGGCCTGGCGTCTCCACCACTACTTCGTGCGCGCCGAGCGGCCCCATTTTGTCGTACATGCCTTCGGCCAAGCGCCCCGGATCGCCTTCCACGCGGTATAACGGCTCGGGGTGAGGCACTACGCGCACCTGCCACGGTCCTTCCGGCGGCCAACTCAGAATGGGCTTCGATTTCTCTATTTTTTCTGGTTCGAATGGACACTCAGCAAGGGATTCGCCACCGACTTCCCGTTGGCCAAGTATGATCCAACTTTGAGTGATAGGGTCTTTTCGGAGTTCCATTCAGGTTTCTTCAGCAGATCTCGCGTTCGCAGTGCTGCACATAGCAAAACCGCGCACAACGTCCAGGAAAATCGATTTGCAACGCCCGCAATAAGCGTACTCGCATCGCCGTAGTTTGTTTCCCTGCTCCCCAATTGTCAAGCAACCTGAAAATCGATTTCATCAGCGAATGTTTTGATGGCAAACCGAACTCTTCCTGGGGCCCCTTTTTCCCTGTTTCCTTTTGTCTTTGCTTCGTTACTTCCCCTCGCATGTTATCCTCTCGCCTAAGATGGAAACGGACATCGCATTCATGCAAATGGCCCTTGAGGAAGCCCGCTCCGCAACCGCGGCCGGCGAAGTACCCATCGGCGCCGTGCTCGTCCAAGACGGCAAAGTTCTCGCCCGCTCCGGCAACCGCACGATTCGCGACTGCGATCCCACCGCGCACGCCGAAATCATCGTAATCCGCGAAGCCGCTCGCCTCCTCAGCAATTACCGCATGGCTGGCACGACTCTCTACGTCACCCTGGAACCTTGCAGTATGTGTGCCGGGGCCATGATCCAAGCTCGCATCCCGCGCCTCGTCTATGGCACCGACGACCCAAAGGGTGGCGCCGTCCGTTCCTGTTTCGAAATCCTCACAAACGCAGCTCTCAATCATCAGGTCGAAATCGTTACCGGCCTTCTCGCTGCTGACTGCGCCTCCGTCCTGCAATCCTTCTTCGCCGCCCGCCGCTAAATCGCCGCACCGAAACGCACGCCTTTCTCGGTCGCGCAAAAACGATGCGCTTACCTCACAATTGCGCTAGCTCTCAACTCATCCTTGCTGGTTAAATCGTTTACATCCAGCTGAGAAAAGGCCCTCGCTGTCTAAGCAACCCTCGATTGCCCGAAGCCAGAAGCCTTGCTACGATGGGACTTGCCACGACCGCGGAGAGGTGACTGAGCGGTTGAAAGTACTCGCCTCGAAAGCGAGCGTACGGGAAACCGTACCGTGGGTTCGAATCCCACCCTCTCCGCCATTCCTCTTTTTTCCCAGCTGAAACAACACTGCCGACAGCGCGTGTGTCCCCTTTGAGACAGACAGCTAAATCCTCCGCGTGGTATCTCTGAGTCGTTGGATCTTGGCCCCTCTCTGGCTTGTTGCTACAGCCATCCTCGCTCGAAAACGGAAACATCTGGTAAGGAGCGTTTGACATGAAGAGGATGCGCCCCGGCGCAGACCGCCATCGCCGTTTCTCATTCGCCACCATCATCCCTCTTTATGCGGGCACAACTACAGCAATCTATGGATGGTGTCCGGGTCGCTATGGAGTCAAAGATTGACTGAGGATGGGGAGCTATGCCCTTTCGGCCTTCGTAGGAGCGAATATCGCGCATGAATTCGTTTGTGGGGGTCGGAACACAGTATTTAGTCAGTCGGAACGACTTGGATCTATGGGATCGGCTTCGGCAGAGACCGCTTTGAGCCGCTGAGGAGACAAGACAAAATTGTGAGCCACAACGCCAGCATTCCTCATCGCTTGATCAGCCAGGACGTGCCGCAGGTTGCGTCCGCGGTGCGAGCGACACTCGCTTCTCTGTGGAGTCCATTCAACAGCTTCCTTGAATGGTTCGGCGAGCTTGGCATGTTTGCTTGGCAGGTCATGCGTGTTGCCTTTCGCCGCCCCTTTGAGGGCCGCGAATTGATGCGCCAACTAGATGAAATAGGCTCCAAATCGTTGCCCCTCGTAGCTCTGGCCGGTGCAGCCATCGGCGCTGTGCTCGCGCTGCAGAGCCGCAGCAGCTTGGTACGATTCGGCGCCAAGTCCATGCTTCCCGCTGCTCTCGTTTTCTCCATCATTCACGAAACGGGTCCCATCGTCACCGGCTTGGTCGTCAGCGGCAGAGTAGGCGCCGGCCTCGGCGCTGAGTTAGGGTCGATGAAGGTAACCGAACAAATTGATGCCATAGAAGCTTCCGGCGTAAATCCATACAAGTACTTGGCCTTCACACGCATTGTGGCTTGCGTACTGATGCTTCCTCTGCTGACCCTCGCGGCCGATTTCTTTGGTGTGGTATTCGGCTGGCTCGCCGAAACGCTGGCCGATCCCATCTCCATCACGAAATTCGTCCATCGCGGTTTTGCTGGCACCAGCTTTAGCGACTTTCTTGCACCAACGCTGAGAACTACGATCTTCGGCCTGATCATCGGGATAATCGGTTGCTTCCAAGGAATGCGCACGCAGGGTGGTACCGCGGGTGTTGGGCTTTCCGCAACGAGTTCGGTCGTTCTATCTTCGCTCTTCGTCATTCTGGCCGACGTCGTCCTGGTGAAATTAATTCTGGTGTTCTTTCCATGATGCAACCTGAACAAACCGTTTTGGTTGGTACCCAGGAAAATACGGCGGTCCTAGCGCGAGAAAATTTTAGCGGTGAAAGTGCCGTCCCCGCGGTGGTGCTGCGCGGCGTGCATAAATCTTTCGGCAAGCAGATCGTTTTGGACGGGGTGGATCTCACCGTGAACTGCGGCGAAACTCTGGCCATGCTCGGACGTAGCGGCACCGGCAAGAGCGTACTCCTCAAGCTCATCATCGGCCTGCAAAAACCGGACGCCGGATCCATTCTCGTTCAGGGACAAGAAATTGCCAGCCTCGATCTCCAAGCGATGATTGAGATCAGAAAAAAAATGGGCTTCTTATTTCAAGGCGCAGCCCTTTATGACTCGCTGAACGTTGGGCAGAACATTGCCTTCCCCTTGAAGCGCCATACTCAAATGACAAAATCAGAACGCGATGATCGCGTCAAGGAACTGCTTTCCCACGTTGGCATGGAAAGCGCCATCAACAAATTGCCCTCCGACATCTCCGGTGGCATGCAGAAGCGCGTTGGCCTGGCCCGCGCGCTTGCCCTCAATCCCGCCATCCTGTTGCTGGACGAGCCCACGGCGGGCCTTGATCCCATCACCTCGGCTGAAATCGACGAGCTTATTCTCAAGTTACAAGAGGAACATAACATGGCATCAGTCGTGGTCACTCACGACTTACTTAGCGCAAAGACCATCGCGGATCGCATCGCCCTTCTCCACGAAGGAAATGTGCTGATCGATGGCAGTTTCGAGGACCTTCAGAAGAGCGATAACAAATTTGTTTCCGAATTCATGAAACGAGATTCATAGGGAGCGCACATGTCAAGGGCAGCTAGGCTCGGAGCATTTATCGTCGCAACGCTGGCGATACTGGCGGCGGGAATCTTCATTATCGGTAGCAAACAATATCTCTTCAGCCCCACGTATCGATTGAAGGCGCAGTTTGCCACGGTCGTGGGGCTTGATGCGGGCGCGGAAGTGCGTATTGCAGGCGTCCACACCGGCACAGTTCGCGAGATCGACCTGCCCAGCAAACCGACCGACAAAGTCACCGTGCTGATGGATATTCAGCAATCCACGCATACGATCGTCAAGCAGGACTCCGTAGCCTCGATCGAGACGGAGGGCCTCCTTGGGAACGAATATGTTGCGATCTCCTTCGGCTCTGAGCAGGCCCAAAATGTAAAAGACAACGATATGATCGGCAGCCAGCCTCCGCTCGTCATCGCGGATCTGATTAAGAAGGCCGACGGCATTCTGGACACTAGCCAGGCGGCGCTGAAGAACATCACTGTGGCGTCGGCGAATGTGAGCGACATCACGGTCAAGATTAACAATGGTCAGGGTACGATCGGCTCTCTGGTGAACGATAAGAAGGTCTATAACCAGTTGGATCAGACGACTGCGGGCTTGCGCGATACCGTCATCCACGCTCAGGCAGGCGTAACCGCTTTCGAGGAAAACATGGAAGCGATGAAGCAGAATTTCCTGGTGCGCGGGTATTACAAGAAACGCGGCTACGAAGATTCCACGAACCTGGTGAAAAACGAAATCCCCAAGCTTCCTGACTCAGCACCTCTGAAAATTTTCACGTTTGACTCCAAGAAACTGTTCGACAAGCAAGATACCGCCAAACCAAAGAATGAAAAATCCTTGCGTGCCGCCGGTCAGTTTCTGGCGGACAACGAATTTGGCGTAGCGGTTGTCGTCGTTTCCGCGGGCATGACGGGAGATGAACAAAAAGATTTGGTGCTCACTCAAGCCCGCGCCATGGTCGTGCGAGACTACCTCGTCAATAATTTCTCCTTCGACGATAGCCAACTCAAAACTCTTGGACGCGGCAAAGGACAAGGCGACACTCAGGATTCCGGCTGGGGCACCGTCGAGATAATCGTCTATCCGGCGGACGCAGAAGTTCCAACCCAAGCCAGCGCCGCCAACCCTAATCCGAAGTAGATTACAAACATTTTTCCGCCGCCAACTTGTCCAATGCGCGAACGTCGCTCTCTAAATCGCCGAAGCTCCATGAATAAATCGTTGTCTGACCAAATTGCGGAAAATCCGACGCAATTTAATATTGCTGCCATTGCCAAACTCGAAGAGGAAGCTCTTCATCGCCGCACGCGCACGGAGCGCCAAAGCGATGCCGTCGTAAGATTCATCGGGAGCCCCAAGTTTCTTCTTCTTCACATAATTTTGGTAGCGGGTTGGATCGCCGCCAATCTCAACTTGATTCCCGGCGTGCGAGCGTTCGATCCATTTCCCTTCGGCATTTTGGCGCTTTTTGTTTCTTCGGAAAGCGTGTTCCTGACTATCTTCGTTCTGATCAGTCAGAATCGCATGTCCCGCCAGGCGGAGCGGCGCGCCCATCTCGATCTTCAGGTTGGAATGCTCGCCGAACAGGAACTCACCATGATGCTCCAGATGCTGCAAAAGCTCTGCCAGCATTCGGGCGTCGATGTTAAATCCGCTACTCAGCAAGTTCAGGGTTTCAGCGAAACCACGGATGTCCACAAGCTCGCCAGCGAGCTCGACGAAAAACTTCCTGAGCGTTAGCCATTGCTGCGATTCCGGCGCGTCTATACGGCCGATAGCGTGCGATTCTCAAATCTATGCTTGACACCCAATCGCCAAGGGAGCACTATTTCGCCTGTATTAAACCCATTTAATACAGGCCACCCCGCGGCCAGGAGAAAGCCATGTTCTCTTCCAACGCCCGCTTCTCGTTTCGCTTTCCGCTCGTTTCTGTCGCCAACATTTTACTCGCGCTATTTGCACTCGCCCCGCTCGCTCAGGCGCAGTCCGCCTACGTGCGCGTCAGTCAAGCAGGCTACGAAACCGGCGAGACTCCTTTTCGCGCTTATCTGATGTCCTCGGCCGACGAAACTGGAGCGACGTTCAAAGTATTCAATTCCAAGAGCGCCGCCGCTTATTCTGGCAAAGTCGGCGCGCTCCTTGGCACTTGGAGCCACAGCAAGACTGAAACTTTCGACGTCTATGCTCTCGACTTCTCGGTTCCCGGTGGCGACCTCTACACAATTTCCGTCTCGGGCCCTGTGGCGGCGTCTTCGCCACGCTTCGCGGTGGATTGCCCGGAAACCCTCTATTCCGGCCTGCTCCTGAACACTCTGTTTTTCTACGAAACCGAGCGCGACGGCTCTGACTTTGTCCGCAACGCGCTGCGCACAGCGCCAGGCCACCTGAAAGACGAAAATGCCCGCGTCTACCAGACGCCTGTCCTCGACGACAACGACTTCATCAACAACGTTCCCCCTGCCCCGCCTCTGTTGCCCGCAAAGCTCCCGAATATCGATGCATCCGGCGGATGGTGGGACGCTGGTGACTACGAGAAATACGTCGAGACCGTAAGCTACACCGCCGCGCTGATGCAAATTGGAGTGCGCGACTTTCCAAATCAGATGGGCCAGTACGCTCAAGTGAATCCTCTCCCCCCGCCTGGCTCCATCTCTTTTGCCGGTAACAGCGTGCCGGGAGCGCCACGCTCCTCCGACTTTACAAGCGAAGCGGAATTTGGCGTCGACTGGCTTCTGAAAATGTGGGACGACAAAACGCAAACCCTCTACTATCAGGTCGACGACACGCAAGACTGGAATTATTACGGCGAGGGAGACCCAAGTTCGAGCAATCCTAACTGTGGCGGAACATTTTCGAGTCTCTACTGCCTAATCACTGAGTACGATATATGGACGCTACCCCAGGCTGCCGACAATTTCCTGCAACCCGGCGATCCGCAAGCTTGCGATCCGCTAACGACCTTCTACATCTGCAATCGCCCGGTCTATGTAGCAGGCCCCGCAGGTTCGAAAATCAGTCCCAATCTAGCGGGCCGTATGGCTGCCGATTTTGCGCTCTGTTATCAGCTCAACCGCACCGCCAACACTTCCCTGGCGAATAAATGCCTCAAAAATGCGGAGGACATTTTTGCGCTAGCGGATACTTCATTCCCGGACCCTGCGCCCACCGTAGGCTCCGGCTCCTGCACGAATTGCCTGCTGACTATTGCTCCGTTTGACGGCTACCCCGAAAACGTCTGGGAAGATGACATGGAGCTTGGCGCTACCGAACTCTACTTCGCTCTGCAATCCGCCGGCGGAACCAAGAATCTTCCCGCCGGTCTGCCACACACAAATCCCGTGGACTACCTGAAGCAGGCCGCGCAGTTCGCCGAGAATTACATCACCAACATTTACGATCCAGGATTTACCGACACACTAAATCTCTACGATGTAAGCGGCCTCGCACACTTCGAACTCTATCGCGCCCTGGATATGGCCGGAAATCCCAACGGCTTGGCCATTTCACAATCGGGCATTCGCAAACAGTTTTTGCAGCAAGTGTCCGACGCAATCTCGCAAGCCGGCACGGATCCTTGGGGCTTCGGCTACGAATGGAGCTCCGGCGACACCACCTCGCACGGCGCCGGTCTTTCTGTGATGGCCAGCGAAGCCTTCTACCTGACGCAGTCCAAGAGCTACGACATTTATTCGCAGCGATGGCTCGCGAACATTTTGGGTACGAATTCCTGGGGCTCGTCCTTCATCGTCGGTGATGGAACCACCTTCCCGAATTGCATCCAACATCAGGTCGCGAATCTTGCTGGTGCCCTCGACGGAACTTCCGGTGGCATTCCGGTACTCTGGGGCGCGGCTACAGAGGGACCATCCGATTCCGCCACTTCGGGCGTGGTCGACGGCATGATTCTCTGTCCGGCAAACGGCGTGGATACGTTCAAGAAATTCAATGGAAACGCCGGCGCATTTGATCCATCGCAAAAAGCCGTGTACCAGGACAATATGCAGTCGTTCACCACGACCGAACCGGCGATCGATCTCACATCAACATCGTTTCTGATGTGGTCTTGGCGCTTGGCCAAACACCCCAGCTTCTGACGCAGCACAAACGATCTTGGTCGCTCCACAATCTGCGGTCACATGAATGTTAGAAGTGCCAGCTAGCGATGCAGCCGCAAGCACGTCCTCCTTCCACTAGTCGACGTAGTAGCCGTCGAGTGTTGGACACACGCGAATTCCAGCACCCTTGCGCGGGGCGAAACGAAAGTCCAAAATTAAAGCGGAAGAAACTGGTGACTATTCCTCATTTCCTCTAGGGGACCCCTTCCAGAAAGCCTCATGTTCCTTCGCACCGTCGAGCAAGTCCGCCGCGTCTCTCGCATCGTAGGCGGCTTCACGCTTTTGCTGATTGGTATCGTAATGCTGGTCACTCCAGGTCCAGGATGGCTGGTGATTTTTTTCGGGTTGGGCTTGCTAGCCGCGGAATTCGTCTGGGCCAAGCGCCTCATGGACCGCATCAAACACGAGGGCGGACGCGTCCGCGACGCCGTCTGGCGGCCTAACAAGAATGCACCCGCCAAGGATTCTCCCGAATCCAACGAAACAGTAAAGCTGTAAATACAATATGGAGTGCGGCAGCTCTGCTGCCGCTTTTCCTAGCGCCCAACAAGACATATATATTCGGTGGGGTTAGACTGCTGAGACTCCCGCGGCTATCGAACACCGCGAAATAAATAGCCAGTTCGCACAACAACCATGGAGGCGTCCAACATGCAAGTCACACTGATCGGTATCGGAAAAATGGGTTCCGGCATCGCCAAAAGCCTCCTGCGCGCCGGGCACCGCGTCACGGTTTTCAACCGCACGCGATCGCGCGCAGAAGCTCTGCGCGCGGATGGCGCAATTGTCGCGACCTCTGTAGCCGAAGCCTGCCGCAGCGAAATAGTCTTCACGATGGTAGCGGACGACGCGGCGCTAGAAGGATTCGTGTTTGAGGAAGGGGGAATATTGGCGTCGCTGCCGCGCGGATCCGTGCACGTCTCGCTCAGTACCATCAGCGTGGCCTTAAGCGACAGGCTCGCCGCGGACCATGCCAAAGCTGGCCAAGCTTATTTGGCGGCCCCAGTGTTCGGGCGCCCCGAGGCCGCTGAAGCGGGGCGGCTTGCCATTGTTGTTGGCGGCGCGGAAACGCACATTCAAAAGTGCAAGCCGCTTTTTGAAGCCATGGGACCGAAGTTGTTCGTCGTAGGCGAACGGCCATCCATGGCCAACGTAGTGAAGCTCTCTGGAAATTTTCTCATCGCCACAGTGCTGGAATCGCTCTCGGAAGCACTGGCGTTTGCGCGAAAATCCGGCGTCGATGCAGCCGCACTCATGGAATTTTTTACCGCCACGCTGTTTAACGCGCCCGTGTACAAAACCTACGGCGAATTAATCGTGCAAGGTAAACACGAGCCTGCGGGCTTCGCTCTGCCGCTAGGTTTGAAAGATGTTCGCCTCGTGCTCCAGGCAGCGGAGGCCGCGAACGTACCCATGCCCATCGCAAGCGTCGTACGCGACCGCTTCATCACCGCCATGGCGCGCGGCCATCAGGATAAAGATTGGTCCGTCATCGGCCGCGTTGCTGCGGAGGACGCAGGATTGTCTCAAACCTCACGCACGGCTGGATAAAATGAATGCGGACATTCCGGCTCGTACTTCTCCGCGAGCGCAATTCATCCACAACTTCGTGATACGCTGAACCCTCTTTCGAAGAGGCGTGTAATGACATCGTGGGCCGAGAAATGGGCGCTGGTAACAGGAGCGAGTGCGGGAATCGGCACAGCACTTGCCGAGGAGCTAGCCCGTGGCGGCACGAATCTCGTTTTGACGGCGCGGCGGCGAGATCGGTTGGAAGAACTGGCCCAGAAACTTTCGGCAGCACACAAAATTCAAGCAAAAATATTCGTTGCCGATCTAACCGAAACCAACGCCCCCGAAAAAATATTTCAGTTCACAAAGGAACAAGGAATCGAAGTCGAGCTCCTGATCAATAATGCAGGCTTCGGCGCATACGGTGAATTCCCCACGGTCGAGCCGAGCAGGCTAACGGACATGGTGCAGGTAAACTGCTCCGCCGTAGTCCACTTGACACGGCTTTATCTGCCGGAAATGGTGGCCCGGCGTCACGGTGACGTACTTATCCTTGCATCGACTGCTTCCTTCCAAAGCGTGCCGTACATTTCAACCTACGCCGCAACCAAAGCCTTCGACCTGCTATTCGCCGAAGGACTAGCCGAAGAAATGAAGCCCTACGGCGTTCGTGTCTGCGCCCTATGCCCCGGATCGACAGAATCGGAGTTCGCGGACGTCGCCGGACAAGCGCATATTGCCGCCACAAGAGCGAATCGCGAGACCGCGGAAAAAGTCGCGCGAACAGGCTTGCGCGCACTTGCAGCCGGAAAGAGTTACGTCATTTCCGGCCTGGGAAATTATCTAGGCGTCCTCGGTCAAAGACTCGTCTCCCGCCGTCTCGTAGCGCGCGTCGCCGCTCGCATGTTCAAGCCACACAAGAAAGCCTAGTCCCACCGAATTTTCTTCAGAACTCTCTAACTTCCAGCCGGTCGGCTAGCTCCCATCCCATCATTTCCGATTGAGGACCACTGCCCTTCGGAGTTACCCTTGCCCGACACGTGGCACGCTCCGCACACGTCTAAACCACTGTGAAACCAAAGCTTACCAATCCGACGCATCCCGCTCTAAACCGGCCTGGGAACTTTTTGGACCCCGGCCGGGAAATAAGGGAGAAAGCAGAACGCGCACCTCGAACTGGTCGAGACACTGTAACAGGGGAGACGAGGATAGCTCCGCAAGACAGAGACGATCTTCTGTTGCGACGCGCCGCAAAAGGTGACGAGGAGGCCTTTACACTTCTCTACCGGCGGCACCAGGGTGCGTTGTATCGGTTTGCGTTGCGAATGACCGGAAGCGCCTGGGGCGCGGAAGAAATTGTGCAGGATGTCTTCATGACCTTAATCCGCGCGCCGAAAAAGTACGACCCCGAGCGTGGAACAGTCGGAGCGCTGCTCTTCGGAATCGCCCGCAACCGGGTGATGAAACACCTCGAGCGAAGACCTCGAGAGGTGGCGCTGGAAGAGAAGAATGAGGATGGCACTGGAGCTGGAATCATTTTGCAGGACAGCTTCACTCCCGCAATGTGGGTCGAAAAACGGGAACGCATGCACCAAGTGAGAGCGGCGGTGCTGGATTTGCCGGCAGAATTTCGCGAGGCCGTTGTGATGTGCGAATTGGAAGAAATGAGCTACGAAGAAGCAGCGCAAATGACTGGCTGCCCCATCGGAACGATTCGTTCGCGGCTACATCGCGGCCGCGCTCTTCTGCTGGCGAAATTGGAGATGCTGCGGGATGTGCCTCGGCGCATGAAAGTGGCGAGGTGAAGAAATTTTGGATTCGTTTGGGAAAAATGCAATGAACTGCGAACAAGTAGAAGCGATTGTTTTGGACCTGGGCCGCGATACTGGAGCGGACTCGCTCGAAAGAGCCGCGGCGGTGGCGCACCTCAGCCATTGCCCGCGCTGCGCGGCCTTGCAGGAATCTTGGGAAGTGGCACGAGAAGAGTTGCGACTCCTGAGCGAAGAAACTTTAGAAGCGCGTGCGCCCGCGCGTGTGGAGATGCGGCTTCGGCAGGAATTTCGCACGCGGCACCGCACGATGGTGGTGCAACGTACGGCGGTCGCGGCGGCATGGGCTTTGGCTGGTGCTGCGGTTCTTGTTGGGGCAATAAGTACGTGGAATTGGCAGCAGTCGCGCCATCTGGACGCCGAAAAACAAAAAATCGCAGCGCAGACCGCGCTTGCCGCAACCGAAGCCGTCGCGCAGAACCAGGGTTCTAGCAATTTCTCCATTGCCGATGATTCGGGAGACTTTACCCCGCTGCCGGGAACCACTTTGGATGAAACCGAAGAAGCCGCGATTTACCACGTGCGGATGCAACGCGGCTCGCTTGGCGCTCTGGGTTTGCCTGTGAATGAAGAGCGTGCCGGCGAGTGGATCCAGGTGGACCTGCTGGTTGGAAACGACGGCCTGCCGCAAGCCGTTCGGCTGGCCGAGGAAGAAAACTAAAACGAGATTGCCGCGGTGAGCAAGCCATCGCGGTCTAGGAGAGAAGAGGAGAAGGAATGATGAACTCGAAGATTAAAATGTGTTTGGTTCTTGGCGGCGTGCTCGTGTTGAGCTCTGCCGCGGTGCAAGCGCAGCGACACGGTCCGGATGGTCCACCGCCCTTCGGAGGCCCGATGGAGTTGATGGGCTTTGAAGGAATGCACGGCGGAAAGACCGTGAAAGGCGCGCCGTTTTCTGCCACGGCTACGTCGGAAACCACAGAGACCTTGCAGGACGGCTCTGTGATTCACCGGACCTCCCAGGTATCGATGTATCGCGACAGCCAGGGAAGATCGCGGCACGAAGCCACCTTTACTGGATTCGGGCCGCTGACAGCCTCGGGCGCTCCGAAAAAGATGGTGATGATTTCTGACCCAGTCGCAGGCGTGCACATCATGCTGGACGATGAGCAAAAGGTAGCGCACAAGAACGCCTTGCACGTCCACGAAGGAAACGGCGCGAATGCGGATTCCGCTGCCAACTTCCAGAATCGAGAGCAGGAGCTGATGCAGAAAGATGAAGCCGCCGGCTTGCTGAAGAAAGAATCGCTCGGCACCCAGACGATCAATGGCGTGGTCGCAGAAGGTACGCGGACAACGCGCATTATTCCGGTCGGGCAAATCGGAAACGAAAAAGCCCTCCAGATCGTTTCCGAGCGGTGGTATTCGGCGGACCTTCAAATTGTGTTGAAGAGCACGCGGACCGATCCGCGCACCGGAACCTCGACCTACACCGTGAACAGCATTCAAAGAACGGAACCAGCGGCTACGTTGTTTACGGTCCCAGCAGGCTACTCGGTGCAAGCTGGCGGACGAGGCCCTGGTGGGCCCGGAGCTCGCGGCCCAGTCGGCGCACCTCCAGCCGTCAACTAACAATCGCAACTTGGTGCTGGATGCTGTAGAGCAGTCGGCGCCCTTAAGCAACGATCTTCTCTCCTGAAGACGGCACGCCCTTTCCGCATCTGCCCCCATCAATGCGGAAGGGGCGTAGCCGTCTCTGGAGGGAAAATGAAAGTTGCGGTGGCCTGGAACGAAATGTGAGCGTGCTATCATGCCGGGACTATGAGCAAACAATACTTTTTTGTGAGACTGATCCCGCCAAGGCCAACGTTTCCGATGGACGTTACTCCCGAGGAGAAGCTGTTGATGCAGGAGCATGCTCGCTACACGCGGCAGAGCTTTGACGCTGGGAAGATTCTGATTTACGGCCCAGTGATGGCGCCGGGCGGCGCGTTCGGCATGGCGGTGTTTGAGGTGGCCGATGAGGCGGAAGTGCGTCAAGTTCTCGAAAATGACCCCACAGTTCTGGCCGGGCTGAATAAGTTCGAGATTCATCCGATGCGTGTGGGCGCAGCGCAAGGATTTGGCGCGTAGGGGAATCGTGGACACCTAGTGAGTCCGCGCGATATTGCAAATCAGCGATTTGGAGTGCGGCAGCTCTGCTGCCGCTTTTCTTGGTGACTCGCACGAAGCTATTCTTGGCAAGGTTCGATAGTTCGGCATTGAGGCGTTGGCGCAAACAAGCGGACAGGCAAGAGCGCCTGTCCTACATAAGCGCATAGACATTGCCGTCGGTGCTTGCGACGTAGATAGTGCCACTGACGATCACTGGCGAAGAGAGAATAACGCCGACCGCCATCATTTCCTGGACGCCATGAACCATGTCGTCGTAGAAAAAGTCAGTGAAGGCCGCTTCGTATTTAGGCGTGCCATCGGGCTTCGTGTACGTTGAACCGTTCTGTTTGTGGCCTTCCGTTTCAAAACTCCAAGCGAACTTTTGCGTCTTGAGATCGATGGCCAAAAGCTTGCCTTCGTGGGAGCCAATGTAGAGGGTATCTCCGGAGATAGCGGGAGAAGAAAACATCGGCCAGTGCTTGTTTTCGAGGGAGAAGAGTGCAGCGCCGGATTTAGCGTCCAGCGCGTAGAAAAGACCGGAGTCCGACGTTGCGAAGTACACTTTGCCATCCAGAACCGCTGGCGAACCAATGACCCAGGAGCCTTTGTTATCAAAGGACCAGATCTGTTTTCCCGTGGCCGCATCCACGGCGTAGAACTTGGAGTCGCGGCAACCGAAATAGACCACCCCATCGGCGACGGCGGCAGAAGATTGAATGCCGACCTGATTGTGAATTTTCGGGTCTTCACCAGTTTTGAAGCGCCATTTTTCTTTTCCGCCGGCAGCATCGAGAGCATAGAAAAAGCTGTCCCAACTGCCAACAAACAAAGTGCCGTCGGAAATGGCGGGCGAAGCGTGAACCACGTCGCCGGTCTTGAATTTCCATTTGAGAGTGCCGGAAGCAACATCGAGCGCGTAGATATTGGTGTCACCACTGCCGAAATAAACGGCGCGGTTTGAAACGACCGGCGACGAAAGGTAGAAATCGAAAGGGTCCGGCATGGTTTCAGCGGCAGGCTCCGCGCCATGGAGATGCGTCGCGGCAAAGCGGCGCTCGCCAGCCGTTTTGAATTTCCACTTCAATTTGCCCGTGCCAGCATCAACGGCGTAAAAGTTGCTATCAAAGCTGCCGAAGTAAACGACGCCTTCCGAAACGGCGGGAGACGAGGTAATCCGGCCAGCAGTCTCAAATTTCCATTTGAGCGCACCAGTGCCGGCGTCGAGCGCATAGAGAAAGCGATCGCTGCTGCCGATGTAAAGCACGCCGTCAGATATCGCTGGAGAAGATAAAACTTGTCCCTTGGTGTGGAACTGCCATTTGATTTTAGTGAATTGAGCGACGCCGGGGCCCGGGTAAACACCTGTGTGCTGCGGGTTGCCGCGAAACATGGCGTCTTGCCCAAAAACTGGGGAACATAAAACAAGTGTTGCGAACACGAGCAGACGTTTCAATAGTGCGCCCTCCGTTCTACTCATAGACGGGGCAAGTGGAAAAAAGTTTTTTTCTGCGAGTGAATTTGGGCAAGCGAGCTGAGCCTGCCTGGGGATTGTCACGACCCTTGGTTCTCAGCGCTTTCCGTCCCCAACGCGCCTATGAGTTAAACCCTGTTCTTTTGTTTTTTCTCTTCAGCGTCCGACAACAAAATTCTTAAATCCCGCAAATTATTTCCGGTAGGCCCGGTAATGATCGTATCCCCCAACCTCGCAAAATAAGAGTACGAGTCGCTCTCTCGAAACATGTACCGCGCATTCAACCCAATCGCCTGCCCCCGCTCCAAAGTCTCCCCATCGGCCACTGCTCCTGCTGCCGGACTATTCCCATCCACTCCATCCGTCCCTGCGCTAAGCACCGCGATCTTCTTCCCGGCAATTTTCTTCACGCACGCCAGAACAAACGCCGCGTTTCTCCCACCGATTCCTTTGCCCCGAACCGGCGAGCTAACCTCTCCATCCGCAATCACCGCAACACGCTTCCCTGGATTCGCCCGGCGCACTTCCTCAAGCTGCGCCAATAAATATTCCGCCGCCTTCTCGACCGGCCAATCATCGGTGGTGTTGTCGCAGCATGCCACGAATCCCTTCGCTTCCGTAGCGTGATGCGCCGGATGAAACAAATCATCGAGCCCCAGTAAAAGCGAAAAATGTGCGTTGGCAAACGCAGCATCGCCCTCCTTCGGCGTCTCCGGCATTTGCCCTTCATCCATCCAACGCAAAAGCGAAGCAGGCAGCTTATCCCTCAGCGCAAATTTTGCGACGACCGGCTGCACGTCCGCGACCGTCGTGGGGTCCGGCAGAGTCGGTCCGGAAGCCAGTGCCGACTCTTTTCCCACCGGCACATCGCTCACAGCCAAAGTAATTTTCATCGCGCGCCCTGCAGCCACTGCGAGCCTACCGCCCTTCACCGCCGAAACGTGCTTTCGCACCGTATTTATTGCCTCGATCGGCGCCCCGCAGGTTACCAATGCGCGGTGTAGTTGGCGCACATCCTCCAAGGTCTGCCCGCCATCGAGCGGCAACTCCACCAACGCCGATCCCCCGCCTGACAATAGAAAAAACACTACGGTCTTCTCGTCGCATTCTCTGAGCAGAGCCAGAATCGATTCCGCCGCTTTCCAACTCTGAATATCTGGCGTCGGATGTCCGGCAACGAAGTACTTCATCCCAGCTACGGCAACCAAAGGAGGCGTAGGCGCTGCAACAATCCCTTCCAAGGGGATGCTCTCGGCCAAGCAAACTAGCTAGCCCTTCCACCATGGCGTGCGCCGCCTTACCAATCGCAATCACACGCACATTCGCAAATACGGGCAAACTCACTTCCACATTATCGAAACACAAAACCGCTCCCGCGCGCCGCAGTTTCCTCTGCATGGCCTCGGGAATGTCGATCGCCGAAATGGTTTCCTGGAAAATTCGGCGGGCAAGTTGCTTCAGTTCCGCCATAGAAGAGTCGCCGGGTTCCCTCAATCCGCTTTCAAGACTTCCGGATTCAACATATTCGGCGGCCGCTGTCCCTTGAACATCGCCACTACATTCTCCGCTGCCATGCACGCCATCTTCGTCCGCGTTTCAATCGAGGCCGAAGCGATATGCGGCGCCAGCACAACGTTTGGCCTCTTCAATCCGGGATGGATGAAAGGTTCATTCTCGAACACATCCAGCGCCGCGCCAGCAATCTTCCCAATCTCCAGCGCATGCACGAGGGCCGCTTCATCCACCACCGGGCCGCGCGACGTATTGATGAAGTAGGCCGTAGGCTTCATCTTGTAGAATCTCGGAGCATCAAACAATCCTCGCGTCTCCGGCAACAGTGGCACATGCAGGCTCACAAAATCGGACTCTGCAAGCAGACTATTCATTCCGCGATATTCCGCTTTTAGCTCTTTCTCCACTGCTTCCGGCGCTTGCTTCTCGTCCGCGTAAATCACTTTCATCTGAAAACCGAGTGCCCGCCGCGCCATGGCCTTGCCAATCCTTCCGAAGCCCACGATCCCCAGCGTCTTGCCCCACACATCCGTCCCTACAAGCTGATCCAGGTCCCAGCCTTTCCAATTCCCAGACCTCGCCAGCGTTGTCCGCCTTCTACCAACCGCCGTGCTACCGCCATCATCAACGTCCATGCAAAATCCGCCGTCGTTTCATCCAGAACGCCCGGCGTGTTCGTCGCCACGACTCCACGCTTGGTGCAAGCCGCCACATCGATGTTGTCGAATCCCACCGCCACGTTCGCGGCAATCCGCAATTTCGGCGCAGCGCTCAGCAATTCTAGATTCACTTTTTCGGTCAGCAGACACACCAATCCTTCTTTGTCCTTGAGCCTCCTAAACAATTCATCTTTTGGAATTGATTCTGGCTTGGCCCAATATTCGGCGTCGCACGCCGCGTTCAAAATCTCCTGCGCGGCAGGAAACAGCGGCCGTGTCGCCAGCACTTTCGGTTTCGCCATCGTTCGCCTCTCCTGGTCCAATGAATTTGAGAAAATCACACTAACACACTCCGCTACCATCATCCCATCAGGTGTTGCCGTAGAGTTTCCGCGTTTCTGGAGGACTGTGGAATGTTGGTTTGAGATTCCTGTAGGGGCGCTGCCCCGCCCTCGCTCGCCGCAAATTCGGACGAGCGCCTTCGGTGAAGCCGGAGCTGTATCTATTCCGCTCAATTCTATTTCTCGAGTTCGAGCTATTGTTTCGGAGGCGGAAGACGCGTCTCGATCGTCTTCAGGCGATCGTTCATTTCCTGTATCAGATGGTCGAGGTGGTCGAGTCGCTTTGCTACGGCGGCTTGATCGTTTCCAGTTGCAGGTGAGGCGGCGTCCGCGCCCTCATCCTCTCCGGACGTTTCACCATGCTGGTGGTGTCTTTCGCCGGCGGGGGCCTTCAGCGCCGCGATTTGGTCTTTAATCATGGGGACCATCTCGATGCTGAGATCGTCGCTCTTGAGCAAGGCTTCGAGAGCAGGAACGGCCGAGGCGTCGCCACGCGCGCCCAGCGCGAAGATGCTGGCCATGCGAATGGGAAAGTGCGGCTCATTGAGATAGGAGGCGATTTGTTTGGTGATGTCTTTGTTGTCTTTTTGAAGGCGAGCGAGGCTGGCGATTGCGGCCTCACGCGATTCGATGGGCTTACCCAGAGCTGACAATTCGAGCAGGAGCGGCACGGCTTTATCGTCACCGAGCGGCCCCATGGAACGCAGCGCGGCGTTGCGCAGGAAGCCGTCAGGAGAATCGGCGGCAACCGCGGCGTCAAGAGTAGTGAGAGCGCCTGGTGCTTTGAGGCGGCCTAACGCTTGAAGGGCTGCGCCTCGGGCTCGATAGGAGCTGTCATCGCCAGCGATGGAATTTAGTTTGGCGACAATGGCAGGGTCATCCTTGAAATTTGCGAGCGCGGAGACGATACGATTGCGCACCCACGGTTCCTTGGCGGTATTTAACGCATCGAGGAGCTGCTTCGACGCAGCTGAGCCGCCCGATCGGCCGAGCGCATCTGCCGCGTTTGCGCGAATGCCCCAAGACTTGTCGTTGCGGAGGGCATCGGCAAGGGCGGCGACAACATCCTCATCGCCTTTGAGTTTGCCCAAAGCCGTAATCGCATCGGCGCGGTCGGCGAGTTCGGTGGCGTTCTTCAACTGATAGAGCCATTCCTTTTTCTCTTTATGAAAATCGGCGGTTTTGAGGACGTGCCCGCCTTTGTCGAACAGAACCATGAGCGGAGCAGAATCGGCTGGCAACGTGAAAACCGCAGTGTCTTTTTCACTCGAAACCGTGATGGGGAAAAGTTTTGGCCCAGACGCAGTGGTGATTTCGACATCGGTAGGAACGTGGAAAAGGCCGACGCGGCCTTCCACTTTTTGCGTTTGCTTAACGGTGAGCGCGACTTCGTGCTTCGCGTCGTCATACTTGTAGCTCAAGTCGAACTTGGGAGCGCCAGCGCCATAGAGCCATTGGTTGAAAAACTGATCGACATTCGTATGGGTGGCTTCTTCGATGGCTTTCGCGAGATCAGCCGTGACGACGTTTTTGCCGCGATTCACTTCGAGATAGTGCTTCAGGCCGCGATAGAAAGCGTCTTCGCCAAGCTGGTAGCGAAGCATATAGAGGACCCAGCCGCCTTTGGTGTAAGTATTGCCGTCAATTCGCCGGAATCGTTAAAGTCGTGGCGAACGATGGGCTTGTCAAAAAGATTGGTCTGCTCAAACCAGCCGCGTGCCGCGAGCCATCTTTCGTAGTCGGCTTGATCTTTGCCGAAATGAGATTCGCTCCAAACCGTTTCCATGAATGTGGCGAAGCCTTCGTTGAGCCGATGTCGCCCCAATCCTTGCAAGTACCATGTCGCCGAACCATTGATGGCCGAGTTCATGAGAGATGAGGTCATCCTGGCCAGTGAGGTATTCGGGCGCGAGTTTGGGATGCTGGAGCGAAGAGCTGGTATTGGTCGTGGCGCTGGAATTTTCCATGCCGCCAGCGACGAAATCATCGACCATGGATTGCGCGTACTTTTCCCAGGGATAGTCGACCCCAAGTTTTTTGCTGAAGAGCTCGATCATCTGCGGAGTGCGGCCGTAGTTGATGGCGAGGCGCTCGCCGCGTCCTTTGGGCGCGTAGTACGTGACGGGGATGCCGCGCCAGGTGTCTTTTACCTCGTCTAATTCGCCGGCGACGATGGTGATGAGATAGGTCGAGCTGGGAACAGATTCTTCCACGTCCAAGTCTTCATGCCGTTCGCGGCGTCGGTGACACCGATGAGCTTGCCATTGGCAACAGTGACCAGGAAGCGGGGACGGTCAGAATGGTTTCGGTGGTGAGGCGGTCGTTCGGGTAGTCGTACGTCGGTAGGTAGTAGCGCGTGTCTTCGGATTCGCCTTGCGTCCAGACTTGCTTGGGGCGGTCGGGATAATCCTTGTCTGGCAGGATGAAGTAGAGGCCCTTGGTGGGTTTACCTTCGTAGCGAATGTTGACGTCGAATTTTTCCCCGGCGTGGGCTGGAGTGGCTAGCGGAATGATGAGCTTGTCGTCCTTGGTCTCGAATTTTGCGGGGGATTTATTCACAGTGACGCTTTGGATGGTGAGGCCGACGGAGTCAAAAATAATTTTCGAGGTCGAATCGCGGAGGACGATGAGTGAGTGGGTTACGTCGCCGATGACTTTCTTTTGTTCGAGATCGAAGCGGAGGGCGATGCGCGAATGTTGAAGGTCGTAGTCGCGGCTGCGGGCGTAGGGCTCATCGGCAAGAAGATGCAGAGTGAGGAAGAGAATCGCGAGCAAGCCGGCAACGGCGAGGTACACCGTCCGGCGACGCGGACGACTAGGAAAACCTGCGAAAAGTGAAATGGTCATTCAGAGGGGCCCTTTTGGAAGGTGTGTCCCGCCCTTTCGAGCGTGGAGATGGCTGGGGCCAGATTTTCATTGGCCACGAGCAGGTAATCCGTATCGAAGGTGGAGACGACAAACGCACTGATCTTCGCCGCCGCGAGAGGTCCGGCAAGCGATGCCAATACGCCGACTTCGGCCAGAATAAAAGGACCGTGCACCTTCATAACACGCCAGCCGCCTTGGGATTGAACGCCGGTGGGAACGAGGGTTTCGTCGACGACAATGGAGAGCTCGTCGGGAGTGCGGGTGACGGAGAAAAAGGAGCCTTGCGTGGCCCAGCCCGGAATGCTTGTGCTGTGCGAAAGTCCTACAATGGCAAAGGTTTCAGACAGAATCGATAGTTGAAAATGACGCTGGGAGAGATTCATCACTTTATATTATAGAAGACTTCGTACCATGCCGCCATCCACGGCGATGGATGTGCCATTAACGAAGCTAGCGCGGTCCGAAGCAAGGAAGGCTACGACGGCGGCAAATTCTTGAGGGGTGCCGATGCGGCCCGCGGGAATCTGGCGCGTCCAATCGGCAAAGACAGATTCCGGTTGTGCGCCAGTGCGCGCGGAAATGGCGGCAGCGAGACCATCGAGACGCGCGGTGCGCGTATAGCCAGGGCAAACGTTATTGACGGTGATGCCATGCGCGGCATACTCATTCGCTAGGGTGCGCGCCAGGCCAGCGACGGCTGCGCGAATGGAATTAGAAAGTAGCAGACCGTCGACAGGCTGTTTCACCGCGGAAGACGTGATGGTGATAAAGCGTCCCCACTTGTTTTTCTGCATGCGGGGGAAGGCTTCCTTGGCGAAAAAAACAGTGCTCATCAACAAAAGATCAACGGCCACGCGCCAGTCTTCGGGGCTTGTATCTACAAACAGTTTGGACAGAGGACCGCCGGAATTGGTGACACAAATATCGAGACGGCCGAAGCGGTCTTCGACAGCGCCGAAAAAATGAGAAACGGCAGTCTGGATTTGTGACGTCGACGGCTTGATGGAAGACTTCCCTGCCCGTGGATGCCTGAATTTGGGCGGCGGCTTGTTCAAGCTCGGATGCGGTGCGAGCGCAAATGGCTACGCTGGCGCCTTCGCGCGCGAGTTCTTCGGCGACGGCTCGGCCTAGCCCTTTGCTGGCCGCCGCGATGATGGCTACACGTCCGTGTAAGCCCAGATCCAAGTTTTCACCTCGTGCAAACTTGGCATCGTCTCTTGAAATACGTTGCGGGTCAAATGAGTATCGGGACGTTCGGCGGGCGGAGATTTGGTTAACAATAATCGGCCCCCTCCCCCTGTTTTTTGTAAACGTTGCGTCTAAAGGACTTAGCCCGCCTGTGGGTGGCGCAAATTGGGGTCCGCGGGTTTGAGCGGGGGCTGATTCTAGATGAGTTGCGGTGATGAACCAGCAGAAACGCGCGGGCTTAGTTACATCCAAGTGACTCACGGCGGTTGACGGCGCTAAGTGAGGAACGGGCAACTGGGCTTGCTGTTCGGAGCGATTGGGTAGACTTGCGGCATGTTGTTTATGGTGATTGAGCGGTTCCGAATTGGGAATACAAAGGCGATTGGGGAGCGGTTTGCTCGCGAGGGGCGGATACTGCCTGAGGGAGTTGTGTATCACGTGAGTTGGGTGGATGCAGCGCGCGGGCGTTGCTTTCAGATTATGGAGGCGGAACGGGCGGAGTTGCCGGAGGAGTGGGTGAGGCATTGGGAGGATCTCGTGGAGTTTGAGATTGTGCCGGTGGTGACCTCGGCGGAGTTTTGGGCGAAGGCGCGGGGCGATAATTGAGGATCGCCAGATAGTTCTGTTCGCAGTTGGGAAAAGCGGCAGCAGAGCAGCCGCACTCCACACTGGTTCGCAGTATCAACGACCGCTCAGAAATCGGGCGCCACTATCGCCGACGTGCGACTATTTAGTGGCAGCGACCGCGGAGCCATGGGAGGCAAGGTAGTCGCGGGCGTGTGCGAGTTGCGGGAGGCTAGAATCGGCTGACTTCCATGCAGCCAAAAATTCGGCATATTCCGTGGCGGCTGCCGTAGTGTCGCCGGCTTGTTCGCTGGCTTTAGCAATGCCGAAGAGCGGAAAACCGGAGCGGGGCCGCTCGACGAGCGCCTCTTGGTAAGCTGCCTTTGCGGCGGGCCAGTCCGAAGCGGCCATATAGGCCGCGGCTTCCGTCTCGCCGACCGGCCGGATGTAGGCGGAGGTTCATGGTATCCGAGAGCTTTTTCTTCCCGTGCGGCGCGTACGTAGAGTTTTTTGGCCTCCTCGTTCTGCTTTTTGGCCATGAGCAGACCGGCGCGCAGTTCCAAAGACATGATGGATAGGTTGCTCAGCAGGGGCTTGGGCATCGCGTCGGGCATAAGCTGCAATTTTGGTGGAGCGGAGTCCGAGGTTTTCTCGTCTTTGTTATTTTCTTTAGACTTTTCTTTGGACTTGGCGTCCGCTTCATCTTTCAAACGATTGGACAGCCGCCAGAGATCCGCATCGAACTGCGAGGACGCCGCTTCCGCGAGCGACAGATTGTGCTCATCCAAGCCCTGCATGCCAAGAGCGAATTGCGTTAACTGCCCCGTCAGGAATTGGAGATTGGGAAGCGTCGCCGGCGCATCGACGGACTTCAACAATTCCAGAACCGCAGCCCAATCCGCTGCGCGTAACGCAACCGGAAGGCGCGGGTCGAGCCGCGACATCGCATCGCGCGGCGACCACGGATATAAGGTATTTTCAAGCTGGCCGCGCGCCTCCCGCGCTTTCCCGGAAAGCGCCGTCGCCTCGCTCAATTCGCCGGCTTCCATCAAATTGGCGATGGCGTACATCAGGTTGTGCACGTAGTTCCAGTCGTCATCCACTTGCACGTGCTGCGCCTGCATGTATTGCTCATCCGCTCGCATCGAAGCGGCAAAGGATTCTTTCGCGCGCGCGTAATCGCCGGTGCGATAGAAAATATGGCCGGGCATATGCACCATGTGGCCCGAAGTCGGCGCGAGGCGGCCGAGGATTTCACGCGCTGTGCAGAGCCTGCTCTGGATGCTGACTGGCCTCGACGGCATGAATCCAGTAGTGATTGGCCGCGGAGTTTTCCGGGTCGTCCTTCAGAATGGCTTGGAATATCGGCAAGAGCTTCCGTTTGGCCGGCGCGCGGCTGATCGTTGTCGTCATAGCCATCTCCAACCGCCTCCGCAAGGAAAATGCGCGCCTGCATGTCTTTGGGATCTTGCTTGACGAGCTTGCGGTAGAGTGCACTTCTTTTGAGTCCCCTGCTTTTTTGTCTTCCTTCTCGGATTTTTCATCGGCTTCGGCCGCGACGCTCGCGTCTATATAGAGGCGTTCCGATTTGCTGGCGCGACCCTTCAGGGTGGCAGCTTTGTTCAATGCCTGGTCGGCATAGTATTTAGAGTTGCTGTGGCGAAATTTCTCTGCCTGATAGATTCCCCAATAGCACATCGCGCATTGTGGATCCACGCGGACGCTTTGCTCGAAGGCTCGAACGGATTCGTAATCCCAAAAGTCATGCAGTAGATTCAAACCCTGGTCGAACCACATTTGCGCCTCGGGAGTCGCAGTAATGCGGATGTGCGCGTTGCCGATGCCGGTGAGTTCTGAGGTGGGGGGAGTTTTTCAGGAGGAACTTCCTCTTGCGTATCCATCGAATGGCAGGTCATTGCCGTCTGCGCGCTTGTTCTCTCCGGGGTGGCCGACGAGGAGGCAAACTGCCGTCATTGCAAAGACCGCACTCAGGCGCGAGGACAAAATGTGACGCGACTCAAACATTGCCAAGAAATCCTCCCTGCAACTGCCGTCGAAGACTCTCCATTCTAAACGAAAAGGCGGTGGAACGCGCGAGAGCAGCAACGTCTTTCGTCGGCGGATTTCGTTTGCGTGCAGAGCCAAGCGGCACTAAGATGCAGGCAATTTCCTTCCTGTGGAGGCGTCCATGAAGCGAATAGCCTGGATTATTGGGATTCTAATTCTTCTGGTTTTCGTGACCCAACCGGTAAGCAGCCAAACAATCGGAAAGTACGTGCCCGTCGGGCGGGGTCCGATGCGGACCATGCGCTGACGGAAATAAACGCTGCGACCGATACCGCGCAGAAGCTGGCGTTGATCGATAAATTTTCAACGACCCTCGGCCAGGGCGACATGGCCATCATCGCCGAAGATCTCTACGTGAATTACTACATCGCACAAAAGAATTACGACAAGGCATTCGAATACGGCGACAAACTGTTTGCGCTCGATCCCGACAATTTTGCCAATGCCCTCAATATGGTCCGCGCGGCAAGCGAAAAGGGCGACATAGATAAACTAATGTCGTATGGAGAGAAAGTGTCCGGCATTCTGCAACGATTCAAGGCGTCGCCGGCCCCGGAAGGAGTCGATGCAACCAGTTGGCAACGACAGCTAAAAGAGACGCTGGACAATAACAAGGACAATATCCTCTACATCGAACAAGCCATCTACCTTGGGGCCTATCGGGTGACCGGCCAAGCAAAGCGGGCCGCGCTCTTGACGCACTTCGCTCAACTCTTCCCGGATTACGCCTACGCCGATCCCGCGCTCGTCGTGGCGGCGAGCGCCTATCAACAGGCGCAGAACGTGCCGAAAATGCTGGAGGTGGCGAACGGGCTGTTAGCCGGACCCGAACAATGTTGGAATGCTGATTTTTCTTTCTGACTATTACAGCGAAAAGGGCGACAAATGGATAAAGCCGAAGCCTACGCCAAAAAAGCAGTTACGCTGTTGGGGACTGCTCAGAAGCCGGAAGGAGTAACGGACGAACAGTGGCAGCAGCAAATTTCACTACAAAGGGGCTGGCGCTGAGCTCTTTGGGACAGGTCAATATTCAGAAAAAGGATAATGCGCAAGCGGTGGAGAATTTCAGAGCGGCTGCGCCGTTGCTGAAGTCGGATGACGGCGCCTATGGGCGAATCGGTACCGGTTGGATTCGCTTTGATCAACTTGAAGAAAAATGCCGAGGCGAAAGACGCGTTCACGCAGTCCGCGTCGGTAAATAGCGCTTACAAGGCGCTGGCGCAGGCCAAGCTCAAGACCTTTGAGACAGCGGGTAAGACAGCGGCGAAGTAGTCTTGAGGCAAAAGCGAGTCACAGTGCAAGTGGCGGACCTGACGTAATCTTGAATAGCGGGAGTGCAGGAATCCGGGTCAAGAACTGGCCGAAACCT
>CAVUCM010000031.1:0-12694 GCA_963740015.1 uncultured Acidobacteriota bacterium
GGGAATATTTGATGGGGCAGATCCGCGATTTCAAGATTGACGCTGTCCTTGTTTCGCGGCTCGTCAAAGTCGACAAAACGATTACCCACGTCCCTGGTCAAAGCTACGCGGTGCCCTATCCCTATTACGGCTCGTTTTACGGGTATTACGGCACGCTCTATCACCAGGTGTATTCTCCCGGTTATCTGCGTGAAGACACGACCGTCCGCATAGAAACCAATTTCTATTCTGCCGCCCCGCCAAACGAAGAACTTATCTGGACCGGCACCAGCGAATCCTTCAATCCGAAGAACGCGCAAAAAGTAATCGACGGCGTCGTCAAGCTGGTGGTGAAAGAGTTGAAGAAGCAAAACATTCTGTAGGAGTTCGCTCGGCCCTTAGCCTGGCGAACTGTCGTTGAAAGATTCGTAATGCACGGCGCAATGCTCAAGTCACTTCCCTAGGGTCTTCCGCCTGCGGGTTGGAGTTTATACAGAACGCTTTCGTGCGGCTGCAAGGTAACGAGCAATTCCGTGGCGGTTCCCAGGTCTTTGTGCTCCCAGAGGTCTCTCGTCGCGTAAGAATTCTGGGACAATCCTAGTTCTTTCCAAGAGTATCGAAACTCATCCTTGGCTTCGCCGCGGTTGAAGACAGCCAGATAGTAAGTGCCTTTACTCGCTGACTCGGCCAGCCAGATTGCCCGTTTATCCGAGGAAATCGCCACATGATTGGCTTTGGAGTGCTGATCCACTTCAAGCACTTCGCGATTCGTGAGCAGAGAAAGCGTCCACTCATCGGCCTTCGTCAAGTCGCCGCCAATCATCAGCGGCGAGGGGAAGATGGACCAGAGCGTCATGAGGGTGCGCTGCTCGCCGTGGGATAGCCTTGTGAGCCGTGGCTGCCCCCAACCGGGCGCGGGGCCAAGATAGCCTAGCGGCAGCATATCGAGATCAGGCCAGTGTCCTCGTTGCGAGCGCCCAGCCCAACGTATCGCATTGGGAAATTGATCTCCCAGACCTTGGGGGTATTCAACATCGCTGTGCCAAAGGTCCCAGATATCATTTGAGACGCGCCACATTTGGGAATACTTACGCATCTCTTCGATTTTTTCGATGGGCGCGGGCCCGGGCGAAAGGCTCAGGGCCATCGGCCGGCCTGTTTTCGCGATGGCATTGTTGATGAGCCGAATTTCATCTCCGCGATATGGACGGCTGCTGATGCAATCTACCTTGACAACATCAACGCCCCAACTGGCGTACATGGAAAAAATAGAATCGTAATAGGGTTGAGCTCCGGGCTTGGCGGCATCGATTCCATAATTGTCTGGATTCCACGGGCATGATTCGGAAGCGTCGGCGGCATCCGCGGCGTGTAAGTTCGAACCAGCAATGGGAAGATTGGCTTCGACTGCTTTCTTCGGAATGCCGCGCAAGATGTGTATGCCGAATTTCAAACCGAGCGAGTGAATGTAATCCCCCAACGGTTTGAAGCCCTTCTCATTTGCGGCGCTGGGAAATCGGTTCAACGCGGGTGTGTACCGGCCGTTGGCGTCCAGACTATAGAGAGAAGTCTTTGAATTTCCCTCGGGCGTTGGATTGGTCACGAACCATTCCATATCGACTACGACGTATTGCCATCCCGTGGGCTTTAAATGTTCCGCGAACCATTTGGCGTTAGCTTTCACTTGCTCTTCGTTGACCGTCGTTCCGTAGCCGTCCCAACTATTCCAGCCGAGTGGCGGAGTAGCGGCTAGCAAGGTGGAGGCAGGATCCGCGGGGATTCGTTCCAGCGTCGGGGCCGCATGGACGATTTCGAGGGACGAAACATTTTCTTCCTGATGGGCCCCATGTTTGCGAAGGCTTTCCACTATCCCCAGGAAAAGCACGGACGCGATGCAAAGTGTTCCGATCCCCGCACTGATTTTCATTTTGGCTCCCCCGGCTTGGTGTCTTGCGGCCCACAGTAGCACAGCCACTCTTGGCTGTGCTCTTCTTTGCGGTTTGGCGACTCACCAAACACGCAGCCCTGCGTAGGCATCTATCCGGAGAATTCGGACGGTCTTCCTAGTTATTCGGAAAAGCGGCAGCAGAGCTGCCGCACTCCAAATCGTTGCGCGCAATATTATGCGGGACTCAGTAGGGATGAGTCTCAAGCGGCTCACTGTCCGGAGCTTGAGGAACTCTGTGTGGCAGGAGCAGCTGCCGGGGTCGCATCCTTTACCAAGATCGGCCATCGGGGAAACGCGAAGTTCCCTGCAACGTCGTCAATCACGTTTACCTGACAAACATAGAGCCCGGGCTTCAAGGCTTGCAGCGGCAGATCGATCTGAAAAACGACTGCCTTTCTGTCCGGAACCGTAACCTCGGTCGCGGCCACCTGCTTCGATTCGTAAATTTTCACGTTGCCCTGCAAAAATTCAATGCTAGTCAAAACGTGAATCGACTCGCGAGTTTGCGGGGCGGAAGCAGGCGCGGCGGCAACGTTTCCTGACTGTGGCGAAGCAGCAGGCGTCGCGACTGCAGCGACTGCAACTTTTCCTCGCGCCGCATCATAAATCTCATACTGCAAGTACAAATGCTGATCGCGCGTAAACACATGCGTCACATTCGGCACCAGCTGCGTCTGGTCTTGAATCAGAGGATTCGCAACCTTCTTCTTCGACGTGCTCGTAACCGGAGCCCGCAAACTGCTCAGCACCACCGAACTCATTCGCAGGGGCACTTTGCGCAGGTCTGGAACCTGCACATCCGTCTCAAACGATCCCATGCGCCCGGTTTGATTTTCGCGAACGATAAACTTCAGGTGATAGTTCCCCGGAGCGAGGATAAACCCTGTGTTGTACTGCACGTTTTTCCGGCGCACTTGCTGCGTGCTGTCGACGGCCAGTTTCACCGTATCGCGCAACTGTCCGACCGGGACTTTGCCTTTTCCGTCGAGGCGTACTTCACCAATAATATCGACGGTCGCGTTGTCTTTGTCTTTCTCCTGCACGAACGGAATTTGCGAGCCCGGTATCACAAGTGAAACCGAAAGGTAATAATGCGATTCATCTTGACGGAAGTACGCCGTGCCCGCGTAGAGCGGGACATCCGTCTGCGGTAGATCGGCTGAGAGTTCGTCCTCCAACTGCGCCTCGCGATCCGCGCGATTTAAATGTTGGTAGTCTCTGCCCGAGTAGTATCCCGGACGGAATTCGAGCTTCACGTCGGCGCGATTCACCACCACCTTAAGACGACGATAATGGCCATCTTTTAGCGGATTCGTGCTCGTGAACCCCAGCACGTAATACGCGGAGCTATCTTTCTGCACCTGCGTAAACACGCCGCTGAAATCGTTGGAATCGAAAAACGCCTTGCCGCCCGTGTCCGCAGCCAGCGTAGATAAGGTTTCTTGCGATGCGGCGTTACCACTGAGATCGTTCAATACCGCGTTTCCGTTATACGCGGATTGTCCATGCAAGCTGGCGCTCTGGGCTTCGCCGCCAGGAGGGAATGCCTGCAAGCCGCGTACATCCACGGGATAAATCGAAACATTGTTTTTCACTGCCGCTGCCGTCGCCGCACGCAGCGCCGACTGGTTGTCCGAACCCGTCTGGCTGATCCCGTTACTGAAATAAATCAGCGATTTTTTCTGCTCAATTTTTCCCAGCGCTTGCATCGTGGATTGCAGCGCGAGCAGCTTCCAGTCCGCGCTGAACGTGTTGTAATCCGTGTCATCTGGCGTGAACGAGCCGCCCGTTTCAGCTGCCCCTTCCGAACTCCCGGTATCACCCATTGCAAAACCCTCCCCTGAGCCGGAAGCGTACGAACTCAAAACGGAGAGTATCTTTGGTTTGTCGTCCGTGAAATCCAGATCGACGCGCATGTTTGTCGAAAGCGAAACCAGCGCGACGATATCAGCGGGCCGCATCTGGCCATTTATGTATTTCTTGGCTGAGTCGACGCAGCGGTCTATCTGATCGGGCTCCATGGCGGAAAAATCGAAAAACAGAACGATCACGCGCCGGTCCCGCGCGTTTATCACTGGCGCGTCGCTCTTTTTCAGCACGCCGGCGGGTCCCGCCGTTTCCGGCGTTTCGCCGGTGACTGTCTTTTCGGCGCCACCGGCTGTTTCCAGCTGATCCACATTTTCAAAATCGAAAGTCGAAATCTGTTGTTTCTTGCCATCTTCAAACAGCGTGAAATCTTCCTTCTTCAAATCGCGAATGAGATTTCCCTTTTTGTCGCGCACCACCACATTCGCCAGAACCAATTCGGAAGTAACTCGGATGGAAGAGGCTGGCGGTTTGGTCTGGGCCTGAGCATCTGCCGGCGGCTGTGGCTGGGCTTGCTGCGCGAACGAGGGAACACCAAACTGCAAAAGCAAACTAGCACACGCAAGGGCCGCGATTTTTCTTCGTGTGGCAACCATAGCCTTCTCCCTCAAAACCGGAACCTCGCCTGCACCGTCACGCGCCTCATGGTTCCTGCGCCAGTGACTTCACCAAACGTCGTCGAGTTTACGACGGTGCCCAAAGAAGTGAAGTTCACCGTGTTAAAAATATTATTCGCCGTAATCCGGAGGTCGAGCGACCGGTACTCTTTGATCGTGATCGTCTTGTTCAGCGACATATCCACGATCACTTGGCCCGGCCCTTCGAAAATGTTGCGACCAGCATCGCCATACGTTGAATCGGCGGCATTCACGCACGTCGCCGCAGGATTGTTTGTCGTGGTTTCCGGCTGGCAAAAGGCTGCAGTGTTGAACCACTCTTTGGTCGTCGGATCGCTGATGCGCTGCAATTCGCCAGGCACGACGTTCGCGCGCAAGGACCCGCTGACGCCACGTTCGATGTCGACCGTCCCTCCCAGGACTCGAATTGTATACGGCAGACCGCTGGCCACCGTAAAATCTCCGCTGTACTGCCAGCCCGCGAGAATGTGTGACACAAATCCTTTCTGCAAAAATCGCCTGTTTCCCCGAACGGCAGATCGTAAGTCCAAGTGCCCGTAAACTTTTGGCGCTGGTCGAAACTCATAGCCCTCGATCGGCGGCAATGTCCAGGGGATTCTGCGCAACGACTACGCCGCCACCGCCAATGGAAGAAGCGTCGTCGATCGATTTCGAGTAAATATATGTCGCCGTCAGTCCGATGCCTTTCGCCAGCCGCTTGCGAAAACGAATCGAGCCCGCATTGAAAGCCGAGTCCGCTGCGGAGGATTCGTAAATGAAAGGCTGCGACCCGCCCGGAATAAGAATGGCTCTCTCTGTGTCGAGCCTAGTTCCTTTCGATCCGTTGTAATCAATATTCATCAGAAAGCCGCCGCCCAAATCGCGCTGGATGTCCACATTCCAGAGCTGGACGTAAGCGAGCTTGTAGTTTGGATCGATAGCATAATTATTCGTGACGGTTCCGGGCGCGACAGTCGGAAAAGCATTTGAGAGATTGAGAAAATTCGAAGTGGTCCCCACGTTCGTGGATGTCTCCGCGAATGGCGGCTGAAACGCAAAATTCTGAATCACCGCGGTGTACTGCGCGAGATTGTAGTTGAGGCCATAACCGGCGCGGACTACCGTATTCTTCATGGGCTTCCAGGCAAGCCCAATACGAGGCGCATAGTTGTTGCGATCCGGATTGACCAGCGAATTCGAAGCAACGCCGAAGCTCGGAAACGAACTGACCGGGCTGAACCGGAACAGCTGCTGTAAAACCCGGTGAGACATCCAAGTTGACGATGTGGTTGTCCGCTTCCGTGAACGGTCCCTGGTATTCGTAGCGAAAGCCGAGGAGAAGAGTCAGGTTCGAGCGAATCCGCCAATCATCCTGCGCGAAAAAATCAAATGAGTTCGCGCGAAAATTATAAGTGTTCGTACCGAACTGAACGCTGCTTTGTTGGGGCAGACCAAGAAGGAAATCCGCGAGATCGATACCCGTGCCTTGCTGTTGAACACCGTCCACATACAGCCCGGTAGCAAAACCTGTAAACGTAAACGTGCCTTCCGCGTTTCTTGCCGCGTGAAAGCTCTGCAAAATCCGGCGGTAGTCGCCTCCAAATCGCCAGTTGTGTTTGCCGCGATTCCAAATAACGGTGTCAGACGCAGTGTAGGTCTGGTCGAGTTCGCGGCGCGGCATCGTATCGCTCAAACCGGAAAAAGAAGTGAAGTTAATTCCCGGAATGCCCCAATCAAATGGATTTGTGGAGACACCGCCGATTTGCGCAAGGCCGGCAACATCCGTTACGTTCGAGTACAAGTTGGTTGTCGAAACATGATTGTGGTTATAAGTGAAGCGCAGGTTGTTCGTTGCGTGACCTTTGCCGTAAACCCATCCTGCATTGGCATTCAAACCTTGCGTACTTGTTCCGCCAGCCAGCGAAGGAAACGCTCCGACGATTTCAGTATTTGTCTTGGTCCAGTTCATGCCCAAATTGAGGTTGTTCTGCGACCTGCGACGACCTCCACCTCCTCCGCCGCCGCGCCCGCCGCCACCGGGAGTCCGACTCCCCTGGGCTGGCACCGGGCCAAAATTGTGGATAAGCCGCAGGCTCACGGTGTCCGAATTGCTTTCCGCGGAAGTTATTTCATGAAAGTTCTGCGTCGCGCCCGGCAAGTTTGGCAAAGGGATGTACTGCAAGAGAGATTGCGCTTGGGGCGTGATCAGAGCTGGGTCAATCGTATTTAGCTGCCCGTTAAAATCGAATTGTTGTCCTGTCGCTGGATTGTAGATCGGCGTGGTCAGCGCGGAGAAATTGCCTCCTCGTTCGGCCATCGTAGGAACAGTCGACAAAACGTCCGACGGCGAACTCCCGCGCGTGCCGCTCCACCCTCCGAAGAAAAATGTCTTGTTGCCACCATTGAAGATTTTCGGAATATTCAGCGGTCCACCGACGTACGCTCCAAAGTGCAGCTGGTTGTAGTCTGCCTTTTGAAGCGGTTCCCCACTCAGCGAAAAAGGCCGCGCATCCAATCCGGAAGTATCATCATAAAAATAAACATTGCCGTGCGGCTGATTCACATTGAAACCGCGTCCCATTCGGCCGAACGCGATCGGACCTCCGCCGCCTCCGCCACCTGGACCGCCTCCAAATCCACCTCCACCGCCTCCTCCAAAACCGCCGAGTCCATTCTGCTGCGCGCGGTCGCGGAATTCCTGAATGCGGTCTTGCAATTCACCTTCGTTGCCTTGACCAAAATCTTGCGTGCGTCCCTGCACACCGCTGATGCTCACCGATTCGGTCGGCGCGTCCGCTCCGGCCCCGTTGAGCGGCAGGCCCGCTAAATCATTCGCACTCGGATTCTGTCCAGCGCCGGCGGCAAGACCGGATTCCCCGGCTGTTGAAGCCGCTTCCGTGGAGTCCATCGACAAGCTTTGGAAGCCACGACCAACATTCGCGGCCGCCGCCGTGCGCTGCTCCGTCTGCTCTTGCTGCCGCGACGCGAGGATCAACTCCAAATCCGCTTTGCCGGAAGGGTTTTCAGGATTAAGAACTACTTCCTGAGTCTGCGCCGCAAAACCCATGAACTCGGCGCGCAACACGTATCGCCCGCGCGGCAGCCCGTTTAGTGCAAAGCTGCCGTCTGAAATTGTGGCGGCAGTGTACTTCTTCCCTGTCAGCGTGTTTGAAGCGGTAAGTGTTACGCCGGGCAAAGGTGTCTTGCCGCTGTGTATGCTGCCGGTGATCTTATAAGTCGTCGGTGGCGCGGGTGGCGCATTTGTCTGCGGCGCAGCCGGAGCACTTTGCGCGGGCGCGGGAGTCTCCTGAGCGCGCAAATTTGCCACGACGCAGGTCACCAGACCCAGAAAAACAAAAATCCGAACAAACAATCTCAATTGGGCGGCTCCGGCGGTTTCTGCGGCTGGTTGTTATCTTTAGGCGGATTCGCGGGCGGTGCACCACCAGCCATGCCCGCCTCCTGCATTCGCTTCCATTGTTCCGGCCCGATGACCATTACCGACTTCGGCTGAAACGCATTGTTCGCCATTCCGCCGCGCACCATGATGCGATCGCCCGCTTGAATGTCTGCCATAGTAATGCTGTCGCGGCCCTTTCGTAAGGAAGTCTCTTCATTTAGCTCGACCGTTTGCGTCACGTTGTCGGGCCGGAGAATCGTCAGCTTCGGCGCCTCAATCGCTTTCACTTCCCCAAAAACATAATCCTGCCCTAGCACACCCGTTGGCCGTCCTCCGCCAGGTCCACCGCCTCCGGGGCCGCCTTGACCAGCACCGCGTCCGCCTCCCGCGCCAGCACCTGCACCCCCACCAAAGCCGCCGTTGGGGCGCTCGCCGATCATTTCCGCGGTCCAAGTGTGATCCGCGTTTTCCTCGCCACGCACAAATACCGTATCCCATTTTGAAATCGCTAAGCCGCAGATTCCCGCTTTTCCGGAATTGCGTGCTCCCGCTGATCTTGACGGTTACCACACTTCCGTCCTGCTTCGTTATCTCGATGGACTGACCATGAACCGCTGTCAGCTTCCCGAAAACTCCCGGACGCTTTCGCCGCCACGCCCCGATGTTTGCGCAGATTCGTGCTTTGTGCCGCGGAGGGATTTTGAGCGGGCGGAGCTTCCTGCAGAGGCTGGGCAGCCACCCGCATCACTACAAAAAACAAACAAATCAGCAAGCCAATTAAAATGCCGGGATTGCCTTCATATGGTCTGCCTCTTCCCTCGCCTGAAATAAATGTACGCCCCGCCGCCGCGAAAAGCCTTCTATTTTGCCTCTGCGTCTGAGGACTTAGACGACTTCTAGGCCTATTGGAGTTTCCTCAAATCTTTTTGCGTTTCCCGCTCACTCTAAATTCCTTTGAACGCCAGACTTAGTTCCCGTGACGCAGGGAGATTGTAGATGCCTCGCGTTCATCCAGCAGTGGAATGGGCCAAACCGGAACTGGCCAGAGGAGAATCCCCTGGCCAGTTCAAATCAGAAGCCTTCCGCTAGCGACAGCGGTGCTTATTTGGTCTTATAGGTGAACGTGAGTTTCGTTTCTTCGTCCAGCACAAGCGGACGGACAAAGCTGTAAGAGCTCCTGCTCGCGGCACGTCGACCCGGACAGGCAGTACGCGGACAGCGCCGTTGTAGATTTAGGACATTGTTTGAGGCTGAGTTGGAAGCGAGGGCATCTCTTTTTCGAATCGCGCTCGAGTGGCAGCGTTTCAAGCATCTGTGCATTGCTCTGCACTTCGATCGTTTCCGCCGCGCTCCCAACCTGTAGCGCAAGACTGTACGAAGTGGGGTTGTTCGCATCGTAGTTGAGATTGCGGACGAGGCTTCTGAAGCCCGGCAAGGCAGCGGTGATTTTCACCCTTCCCGAAGGCATGCTCGAAACAATCCATCGGCCGGAGTAATCGGTCGTGGCAGTTCGCACGACTCCGGTATCCAATTGCGTGACGCTCACTTGCGCGTTCGCGACCGTCGCTCCGGTCGCGTCAACGATGTAACCTCCGATTTGCCCTGGCATAAGCTGAAGCGGTTCAATGCGGTCGCCCACGCTACCACCGACAACCGCCTGGAACGCCCCCAATGTGTTTGCGCCAGCATCTGCTCCCACGAATGAAGGCGGCAACAGATTCGCAGCCAAAGCGTCGCCGCCAAAGTCCTTCACTTTGTATTGCTCGGCGGAAAAACACCTCCCATTGCAGAACGGCGATGGGAACGTCCCATTTTTGGCAATGAGATCTTCTGATCCGCCTTTTTTCGCAAAGGGAGTGCCGAATGTCCTGGAACCAAAGGAACACCATAGGGGAGAGGCCACAGGCCGGAACCCTGGTCGCAACAGGGGCACGCGCTGGCCATCTGCGCCTTTGTACCGGCTTTACTTTTTCTCCAGCGACTTCCGCGGTCACGATGCTCGCTCCTGCCGGTAATTCCACTTTCAGAAATGGCTGAACCATATTTTTTACGGTCAATTTCACTTCGGTCAGCGATCTCCCTTCCGTAGTCACGAGTGTCATCACCAACCGCTCGCTCTGCAATCGCGGCGAGCACACTGCTATCAGGAAATCGGGTCCGTTCCAGCGCGAGGCTGGGATTCTCCGTCGGTTGCCGGTGATAGCGAAACGCCGCCTGCAAGGGAGATCGCGCAAGGGCGCGTAAGTAAGGATTCGTCTCCTTGATGTCCATGCGCTTCAGGCTACCGCCCTCTGTCGCCGTCAGTTCCATTGTGCCGACACCTTCGACGAGCACTTCACCTGTTTCGCGTTGTGAATTTTTCACGCTGAGGAACGGAACATCCGTCTTCGTCGCGCCGACCGCCTTTGCCATCGAGATCAGGAACTGGTGATTTCGCTGCGCGGGTGCATTCACCTTCAAAGTCAGGACTCCCGATTGCACATCGCTTGAATCCACGGATGCGCCGGAAGCTCCCGTCACTTCATAACCTGCGGGAACCTCGACCTGGAATTGCGTAGGTTCTCCCTGAATCACGTTGATGTCGGCGAGCACGGCCAGCCGAATCTCCGCTTCACTTACAGAAACGAGTGTTTTCACGTTGGAAAGAAAGCGCACCTCGCGCGGGACGACAGGCGCAACTACTTCTCGCGTCGCCCACCAGATATTCGCTGGCTGCCCTGGGACGAGTGTCGCTTCGATCGTGGTATTCCCATTCGCAGACTCTCGGCTCGTGATTAGTCCCGGATTGAGTTTCACGTTGGTGTGATCGCCGGGAACTTCGAGTATCAGCCGCACGCTGCCCGCCGACGGCACGGGCAAGGTGAAGGACGCGCGGCCCGTTTCTATGTTTAGTGGCAGGCCTGCGTCGAGCACCACGGAAAACTCTGCTGGACCGGCGAGGATCGCCGTTTGTGTGCCACCTTCTTGCTCGAGCGGCAGGCCTTTGCCTTCCTGGCGCGCATCCAGAATCGTCATTCCGGAAGTGAGCGCCACTTTTGTTTCGCCCTTGTTGAATGTTTCGCCTTGCAGCTGAACGGTGCCTAGAACCGTTTCATTGGCGACGCGCATTTTCAGGTCTCCGCGCTTGATCGTGTAAGGCAGGGGCGCGGTTTCCACTCTTCGTGGCGACTTGTTCGCCAGTTCGAGAAGCCGGTTGGACTCCTGGAGAGGCAGCGTCACGTTCCCTGCTTGCGGAACGGGAGGGGTGATCTTGTCTTGCGCGAATGCGGGGACGCTCATCAGAAATGCAACTGCCGCTATGATTTTTTTCATCGCCCACCTGCCCTTTCTTCACGCTCATATTTACATTTGTGCTTGGAGATTGGTTTTCGCCCGTGAGTTCGGAAACAAGAAAGAGAGAAGGCCCTAGACCTTCGAAGTCGACTTTGATGGGAAGAATTCCCGCGGCCTTCCCTCCTTGCAAGGTTGCACGAAAATCGTCAACCAGCCTTTGCGTTGCAGGCAGATCGACAACTTCGCTGTTCTGCGTGAGGGCACCAATCTCCCTTCCAGCCAGAGCCGGCGCCGGCCGCCGGACTGGCTAACGAGAAGGACGCAGGGGGCGGTGGTGGAGATACTGGTGGAGGATTTAGCGCGGCAGAAATCGGGTCCGCGTACACCTCCGCGCGGAATGACCCCGTCTCTGAGGTCACCTTAAAAAGCGGCGGATGGAAAGACGAGCAACCCTGTTCGCGATACCGGCAAGTCCAGCGCGGGCAGCGCGAGTTTAAATTGTCCCTTGTCGTTCCACGCAGTGCCACGGCTGACATAGAGGATCTCGACCGCGAACTCCGGGGAATCTTCGCCGGCGTGGGCTTTTTCCAGCGGTAGCAGCACGCTGCCGTCGGGCGATTGCCCGGGACGAACCGGCTTTCCCGCCAACGATGCACTCCAAAGGGTTGCGCCTGTTGGCTGAGTAATCTTCAGGAAGTTGCGCTGGTTATTCCGCACGGCGTAGCGCGCCTGCACCAGCAACTTTCCTTCGTTGGTGATCAGCACGTTGTAACGTGCCTCGGCGACATTGGCCATCAGCACGGCCTGCGGCGTGTAACGCGCTACGTTCACCGTCAGCGATCTCGGCGTCTTCGCGTCTCCTGCGCGATAGCGGAAGGCGGAGAGTGAAGTCGATTGACGGCTCGACACGATTTCGCCCAGGTCTGTTGCGTCGGCGTTTTCGAGACCTTCGGACTTGAATTCTTTGATCTCTCCGGCGCCGAGGACTTCGATGGCCACGCCGCCTGTGTCACGTTCCGTGTTGAGCAGGCGAAGCAGCGGAATCTCGACGTGGCCATCGCGCGGGCTGCGCGTCTCTCCGCTCACGATGAATTTGGCGTTTTGCTCGACCGGTTCCAGGAACGTCACGGCAAGCTGCCCATTTTTCATTTCCCAATCCGCGACCATTGCGCCCGCCACTTGATTGACCGTCACTTTCGACCGGGCAGCGAAATGCGCACTTCTCGCGCGGCGCCTTGGGTTACTTCAATGTTGACTTCGGCGACCACCGTCGTCGTGTCTTCGCCGAGCCCGGTCAATTCCGTCAGCGATCCTCGCAGGCGCAATGGTTGCATGCTGCGGTGATCCTCGGTTTTTCTTTTCCATGTAAACGTGAGCGGCTCGTTACCGCGCGCGTAGGCCAGCCATTTGCTTTCCGCGCCGGGCTCGGATTTCTCCGCCAAGAGTCCGCCAGTCAACTTAAGCTCAACGCCCTGCCTGGGGAAGACGAACCGAGGCGCGCGTAACGCCTGAGGCGGTCGAAGGAAGGGAGATGCTCTCTTCCCCGGCCGTAGATACGACGGGCAACGCGATGTCGAGCAGCAACACGGCCCGTCCCGGCCGCGAGAGAAG
>CAVUCM010000032.1:0-140364 GCA_963740015.1 uncultured Acidobacteriota bacterium
AGGCATCCTGGCTGTACTTGCTTCCAGGATATTCATGTACGAGGAATAGATAGGAATCGACCGCCGACTGGTAGTAACTCCGCCCGAAGCGATCTCCCATCTCTGAATAAAGTTCGGCGACGGACAGCAGGGAATCGACGACTTCCGATGCTCGAGGGGTGATTAAATACACGCGGCGATAGCTGGCAACGACCGTCTTGTACTCCGCAAGCGTTCGCTTCTCAGGAGGCTTCGCATTCAAAGTGACGCGCTGCTCTTCCGCTCGCGCAAATTGCGCTCCCGCGGCTTCGCGCCTAACTGCGCTGGTGGTGGCGTCTCCCTCTGCATCCTTCGCAAAACTCGCGGCGGGATTTCCACAGACTCCTGCCACTGCAATCGCCAGCGCTACGAAAACTGGCGAAAGCCGGGCGAAGCTCCTGTTCAAAATTTTTCGGACCCCCAACATACGCGCCCTACATTCTTGCAGAAGACATAAGTAGTGTAATGGAAAAACCGGAGCCTCTGTGGGCTTTCGCTTCCAGGATGGCTTAGCCATCAACTCCCGGCAATCAGCCGGGGTACGGAAAAGCGGCAGCAGAGCTGCCGCACTCCAAGCTTCAATCGTTTTTGAAAATGATGCGTCCGGAAGGATCGACATCTCGATGGATGGCACGCGGATTTGAAAACGCGCTCTCAAGACGCCCCGATCCAGGCTTAAAATACGCATCCTGTACCTTCTGCACGTAGTCCCGAGTTTCTCGGAACGCAGGGATGCCGTGAGCCCGATCAACAGCCCCCTCACCCGCGTTGTACGCCGCCAGGGCCAAATCGAGGTTGCCGTTGTATCGCTCCAGCAACCACTTGAGATGTCTAACCCCGGCGTCGATATTCTGTTGCGGATTGAACACGTCGTTTGCACCGTACCGTTGTGCCGTCGTCGGAATCAACTGCATCAGTCCGCCGGCTCCCTTGCGGGAATAGGCGGAAGGATTCCAGTTCGATTCCGTCTGAATCACCGCGCGGACCAATGCCGGGTCCACGTTGTGCCTCTCTGCCGCTTCCTTTACGAGCTTTTCGGCGCCGTCCCGGTCGATATTCATCTCCGGACGGGAGCGGCCCATAAAGGTAGATTCCGCAGGGAGGTAGATGGTTTTATGCGAACCGGCGGCTGCCAGTTTGACCGTAACCGGGGATTCGGCGTTTACGAACATCTCGCGTCCGCTGGTATCAACAGTTCTGGCGATTTGGGCGCTTGCTGCGGGCGCGTAAGATGCTGCGCACAAAGCGATTGCTCCCAAATAGATGCTAGCCGATAGTGTCGCGCGTTTCGTCATCTGGCCTCAGGGCCCTTTTGGGGAAAGCAGTGCAACGGTGATGCCATTTCAAGTGGCACAGACTTCAGTCTGTGCTCGTGTTTCAGAGCTGCCTGGGAAGAGCACAGACTGAAGTCTGTGCCACCAGCTTCTGGCGCTGGGAAGCATCATAGCAGCGGTTCCAGATGCGCTGGGATGGTACTCAGGGCACTTTTTAGGGCGGCTGTGTCCTTACCGCCAGCCTCGGCTAAATCGGGTCTTCCGCCGCCGGAGCCGCCCACCAGCTTGGAGAGTGCCTGTATCAGCTTGCCAGCATGGACTTTAGCGGTGAGGTCTTTGGTCACTCCGGCGATCAGGGCTACTTTTTCTTCATGGATGGTCCCGAGGACCACTACCCCGGACCCAAGTTTTTGTCTGAGAGAGTCCACCAATTGCCTAAGGGTTTCCTTATCTATCCCGGAGACTTCCGCGGCGATCAGCTTTACCCCCTTGATGGTCCGGACTTGGGCGGCGAGATGATCGAGTTGGCCGAGCGCGCCCTTGCGCTTTTGGCCTTCCAGCTCCTTCTCGAGCTGCTTTACAGTGCTGGAAAGCTTCTCGACGGTGGCTAGGACTGAATCTTCGCTCGTGTTTAGCTTGCTGGCTACTTGTGAGAGGATTTGGGCCTGCTTCTCGTAGTGCTCCAGGGCGCCTATCCCCGTGACCGCCTCAATGCGCCGAACTCCTGCGGCTACCGAGCCTTCGCTGACGATCTTGAGGACGCCGATGTCGCCGATGCGGTGAACGTGCGTGCCGCCGCATAACTCCTTGGAATAGAAGCCTCTCGGCGACCGCTCGTCGGGAATTGTCACCACACGGACGTTGGCTTCGGGGTACTTGTCGCCGAAGAAGGCTAGCGCTCCGGAGGCCAGGGCGTTGTCCAGCGAGGTAATCTCGGTTCCGATTTCCGTGTTGTGGCGGATCTCGTCGTTTACCTGCTGCTCGATGTCCTTTAGCTCCTCGGCATCCACGTGGGCGAAGTGGGAAAAGTCGAAGCGCAGGCGTTCGGGCGCGTTCAACGAGCCGGCCTGCTTCACGTGTGTTCCCAGTATGTTACGCAAAGCCGCATGGACAAGGTGCGTTCCCGAATGGTTGCGAATGATGCGCGCGTGGCGCTCGGCGTCGGCCACGACGGAAATGCGGTCCCCGACGCGCAGAGTTTCCTTGGCGTTTACACGATGCGCCACCAGCCCTGCGACGGGGTAGTACGCTCCCGTAACTTCGGCTAGCAGTTGCGCGCCAGAGGTGTCGTAGAACGCTCCCGTATCCGACATCTGACCGCCGGACTCGGCGTAAATCACGGTGCGATCCAGCACCACTTCGCCCGATTCGCCAGCCTTCAACTCGCTGACTGGCCCGCTCTTCGTAAGAAACGCTTCAATCCTCGCGTCCTTCGCCGACGTGCCGTGGTAAAAATCCTTCTCCGTCTTAAACGTCTCCGCAATCTTTGCGTACGCCGGATTCGCGGCTTGCTTGCCAGCGCCGCCTTTCCACGACGCCCGCGCCTTCGTCCGCTGCTCGTCCATCGCTCGTTCAAATCCGGGCTCGTCAATCTGAAGCCCCGCATCCCTCACGGCGTCGCGAATAAAATCCAGCGGAAGGCCATATGTGTCGTAGAGTCTGAAAGCCCAGTCTCCCGGGTAGATCTTTTCGGATCGAGACTTATCAACAGCAAGAACCTTTTCTCTCAGGCCAGCCTCAGCGGACGGAACCGTTACGGAAGCATCGTCAAGCTGATGCTGCAATGCGATCTGGTGGAGGTCGGCCTCGAGTTTCTTCAATCCCACCGCGAGAGTTCGCTCGAACCGCCGCTCTTCATTCCGAACGATATCGGAGATTCGACGCTCGTCTTCGGCTAGTTCAGGATAAGCGTGCCTCATCAGGCCAACAACCTCGGGAACCATCTCTCCGAGCGTTCCCTGGTGATCGCTTAGGATCTGGCTGTGCAGGATGGCTCTACGCATGATCTTGCGGAGGACGTAGCCGCGGCCCTCGTTAGAAGGGACGACCCCGTCGGCGATTAGAAACGACGTCGCGCGCGCATGATCGGCAATGACGCGCAAAGACGCTGCCCCGCCTTTGCCCTCTTCGATTGCTTCTTCTGTATTGAGATCGACGCCGCAGAGTTCGGCGGCACGCTTCAGGAGTGGAACGAAGAGGTCGGTGTCATAGTTGGAGATGACGCCTTGGAGGACGGCGGCGGTGCGTTCTAGGCCCATGCCGGTGTCTACGCAAGGTTTCGGCAACGGCGTAAGCGCGCCGGAGGCGTCGCGGTTGAATTGCATGAAGACTAGGTTCCAGATTTCGACGTAGCGGCCGCAGTCGCAGGGGAACTTGCACTCCTTATCGCCAACGTGGCCTTCTTCGGAGGCTTCGACGCCCATGTCATAGAAAATTTCGCTGCAGGGGCCGCAGGGGCCGGTGTCGCCCATGGCCCAGAAATTGTCTTTGAGGCCGGGGATGGGCACGATGCGCTCGGCGGGGACGTTTTCTTTTAGCCAGAACTCGCGGGCTTCTTCGTCGACGCCTAGCGTTGTGCCGGGGGCGACTTCCGCTCCGCCGAAGACCGTTACGTAGAGCTTCTCTTTGGCGAGGCCGAACCACTCGGGCGAGGTTACTAGTTCCCAAGCGTAGGGGATGGCCTTTTCTTTGAAATAGTCGCCGAAAGAAAAATTGCCGAGCATCTCGAAGAAGGTGTGATGGCGCTTGGTGAAGCCGACATTTTCGAGGTCATTGTGTTTGCCGCCGGCGCGCACGCATTTCTGTGCGGTGGTGGCTTTGTTGTATTCGCGCTTTTCCAGGCCGAGGAAGACGTCTTTGAACTGGTTCATGCCGGCATTGGTGAAGAGGAGCGTGGGGTCGCCATGGGGGACGAGCGAGGAGCTGCGGACGCGGCGATGGCTTTTGCTCTCAAAGAAGCGGAGGAACATTTCGCGGATCTCGTTCCCGCTCATTTTCTTGGCGTCATGCGGCGTCATGGTTTCGCGGATATCCTCGCTGTGCAACGCTGGCTGAGATGGCGGCGTTGGTAAGACCGTCGATTATGGCAGAGGAGGCGAAGGGCGGCAACGAAAGCGAGGAGGCCCTCCCCCCTAGGGTTTTCTCGTAAATGCGGATTCTAAAGGGTTTTAAGTGCTTTGTTTTGAAACTGCGGATTCTAAAAGGGTTACGGGCCGTTTCGCGGAAGTGCGCAATCTAAAGGGGATAGCGGCAAACCACGGGTTGCGCAGAGCCATGGTTTTGGGGCGACGCGGGGGTTAAGAGGCAGGCGGGCCGGGAACGCGAGCGTCATAATGAAAAATAACACAAGATGATATGAATGTCAATAGTTAATTGTGTGGTACATGATTCGAATCGCTGTGTTTTGCGCGCAAGGCGAAGAAAGAAAAAGCCTTAACGCAGAGTTAGCAGAGTTTAAGAGAGGGCGAGGAGAAATAGTGCCGGGACAAGGCTGGCTTGCCTCGGCAGAGGTAAGTCGTTTGGATGGATGGCCCAGATCTACCCGGCGGCAATGAGTTGCGCAACTGTGCGAATACGAACAGCGCCAGCTCCCCGCTCTCGGTAACATCGTAGCTGCATGAAGTGGTCGGAAGGTGACGCGTTCTAAGTCGAGCGGCGCCAAGGGAAGAAGGAAATCAAATGAAAATGAAGACATCGTTACTTGTCGGCGCGTTCTCGCTAGCGCTATTTATGGCGGGGTGCCAAGCGGCTCCAGCCCCAGTGGCAGGACCGGCGGGACCGCAGGGCGCAACCGGCGCGACCGGAGATCCCGGCCAGGACGCCACACGGCGCACAGAAGATGAACGGCGTGCAGAGGAAGCAAGACGGGCTGAGGATCAAAGAATTAGGGACGCGCAAGCTAGAGATAGCCACGATACGGGTTGCCCAGGCGGCGAGCACGTGTTTACGGCTCAGGATGGAAGAAAGAGCTGCGTCAGAGATTAAAGAGCTGACGGACTGGACGCAATGCAGTTGGCTGTGCACAAGATGCCGTGCTCGAGGTTGAGGTTGCGGCGAAGTTGACAGCGGGGGCACGATGAATCGTGCCCCTACATTCAACGAGGTGGTGCCTTGGCGGCCACATTCTCCTCGTCGCGGTCCCAATTCTTTGGGTTGTCATAGATGTAGCGGTAGACGTCGTCGTACTCTTTGCCGCTCCGCACTACTCGTTCAAAATAATTTCTTTGCCAGACGGTCAGGCTCGGCCTCTGCAAGGCTCGCCGTGCTTCCCGGGTAACCCGCGCCTTAAACGCTCGAACGAGCCAACCGATCGAACCAGTCTCGGCTTCCCGAATTCGGCGGAGGTGCGTTGCTCCTCGTTCGCCGCCACTCTCCGATGCAAGTGAATTATTCCATGGACGTGATTTGGCATCACCACGAACGCGTCCAGTTCAACGCTGGTAAATTCGCTCGGAAGGTCTAGCCAATGTGTTCGTGCCAGCCGTCCGAGCACGTTCTCTTGCATTCCTCCATTCTCAATCCGTCCTAGAAGGCATGTCCGTCCCGCCGTGCAAACAGTCACAAAATACGTCCCCGGACAGGAATAATCGCGGCCTTTCAAACGAATTGTGCGCCGGTGTCCGTGTATGTCGAACATAACTGAATATCTATAATAGAGACAAGTAATAAAGTCCAGGATTTGTAGGGGCACGATTCATCGTGCTCTCATTGTGAGAAGACGCGGTTGTCTTGGCGTGGACGCATTTGAGCAAGAGGTCCTTTCGTGGTTGGAGGTGTGCCGAAGTTTACAGGGGCACGATGAATCGTGCCCCTACGGCTCGCGGGGGGAGCTGTGGGTGACCTTCGGGAGGGCTACGGCGAGATGTTAAGACGGCAAAACGATTGTGCGCGCGCCAAGCGGGTGAAACCACATCTCAATCGCAACCATCTTACGAAGCAGCGGTCTATAATGCCCGCGATGTTTGCCGCATGGAGGCTCTAATGCCCATCCGCATGCGTTTGGTCTTGTCTCTAGTTCTTCTCGTCACTTCTGTTGCCAGCGCCGACAAGAAAAAAAAGGATACGCTTCCCCCTCAGATTCTCAATGCGCAGACCGTCGTGGTGCTTGTCGATCCAGACGCCGGCATGTCCACGTCGGAGCCGCTTGCCAACAAAATCGCCCAGGACGATGTAGAAAAGGCGCTTGCCAAGTGGGGCCGGCTGAAACTTATGCTCGTCGGAGGAACCGACGCAGACCTGGTCATCACGGTGCGTAAGGGAAATGGAAAAGTTGTTCAGCCGACAGTGACCGGGGAACCAACGAACGATCGACCCGTGGTTGTGGTGCCGAGCGACAACGGCATCCACATCGGAGTTCAGCAAGGCCAGCCTCCCGGTTCCACGCAGCCGCCGCCTCAAGACACGTCGCCTCGCCTCGGTGGTGAGGTGGGGTCAGCGGAAGACACGTTCCTGGTTTACGTAGGAGGCTCGGGCGGTGCTCCCTTCGATCGCGCTCCTGTATGGCGCTACGTATCGAAGAATGCTTTGCACTCGCCCGAAGTGCCTGCCGTCGCCGAGTTTAAAAAGGCCGTCGAAGCGGCGGTGAAGCAACAACAGCAGCAACAACAGAAGCAGCCGTCGCAACAGTCTCAGCCTCCGCAGCAGCCACAGGCGCCGCAACAGCCACAGCCTCCGCAGCCGCAGCAGAATTTGACTAAGCCCTAATTTGTACCCTGTGGGTCCGGGAAGCTGCAAAGTCCGCCTTCCGAAGGAGATGCCTGCCCGTTTGCCTGATTCAGGATGTGCGATGAAATGTTTTCTCTCTCTTCTGTCTTACGCATGTAGAGTCGGCCAAACGTCAAGTCAGCCTCTCTGCATTGTTAAAGGAGGGGGGGAATGCATCCGCCTGCGCTCAAGACGAAAGTTGCGTCGGCGCCCAGCGTTTAAAGGCGAGCGTGTGGTTGGCTGGGTTGAGATTTTTGATTGATGAGCCTGGGTGTGAACCATAAGAGGGCACGGCGTGCCGTGCCCCTACGAAAGGCATTTTATGGACTGGGGCTTCGTGTGGCTTGCGTTTCTGCGCTGTGCGCCTGCAAAATTCTAGAGTTTCAGGCGCGCTGCGAAAAAATGAAACTCACGTTTTCTATCGCCACACAAACTGATGCTCCTGTGCTTGCTGCGTTGCACTGCGCGGTGGCAGAAGATTTGACCCAACGATATGGGCGCGGGCCGTGGTCTTGGCGCACAACGGGAAAAGGCGTGCTGCATGGTATGCGGCGCTCGCGTGTGCTCGTCGCGTGCAAAGGTCGAGCAATTGTCGGAACGCTGCATCTTCCTACAAAAAAGCCCTGGGCGATTGATGTTTCCTACTTCACGCCCGTGGAGAAGGCGCTCTATCTGATCAGCATGGCAGTCCTTCCTACCATGCAACGGCAGGGAATCGGGCGTCAGCTCATCAAAGAAGCGGTAAAGCAAGCCCGCGCGTGGCCCGCCGATGCGATCCGTCTGGACGCATTTGATGCGGAGGCTGGCGCTGGCGCGTTTTACGCCAAGTGCGGATTTCGCGAGGTCGGGCGCGTGGTCTATCGCAAAGCTCCGCTCATCTACTTTGAGTTGGTCTTGTAATTCGAAGTGGGAAACGGAAGTTCGTTCAAGTTTGAAGCGGAGGTAGCTGGAAACTCCCGCAGCGCAGGTTAGTCTCCGGGGTTGCGGCTTAGCTGGGCGTTAGGAGTTGACTGTTCGCGGGACTGCTTCGTTTCCGGTGACGAAAACTTCATCCGCACGAGCCAGTTTTTCCGCAAATTGACGCCGAAGAATGGAATAAGGAGCAGACCACGGAACAGGTCTTTGAGAAGGGCGCGCTGCTGCCGGAAGTTAATCAACGCGCGCCATCCGAGCTTTCTGAGAAGCGAGAGCCGCAAGCGTGCGACGTGGAACGCCATCTTCGACAACGACGCCGCAATGTCTTCTTCACGGTGGAATTCGTAATACCCGAAGTTCATGGAGACGCCGGACTGCACTTTAATGAAGTTTTCGAGCGTGCGGTTTTTCGGATTGGCCGCGACTTCCGCGATAAGTTCCTGGATTTTCTTGGAATCGCCTTCGAGTGTTTCGACGGGGGCGAACCAGTTGATCAGTTTCGCGCCCAATGGATCCCAGACGTAATCGTTCATCACTAGCGGAAGCGCGAGGTGAAAAAGTTTTGTAACCGCCAGATGCACGCCGAGATGGCAACGATAGGCATCACTCATACATGCATAGAGTCGTGTCGTGTCGCGCGTGACTCCGCGTTGGAAGGTGGTGATGACGGTGTCGAGATCTTTGGTGAACTCTTTTGTGTCGAAGCCGTTTAATTCTCTTTGGATGATGGCGGCGATCTGGCGAATTTGCAGCGTGGACAATGCCAGTCCAACGCTGTACAGCGGATCGACTGTGTCGCTCGCATCGCCGATGATGTACCAGTGATCGGAAGAATAGCGTTGGCGGCATTCCCACATGTAGGAATTGTAGTAATTCGTGTCCACGACCGTGCCTGTATTGATTAGGTCTACGAGCACCGGGTGTTCGCGGCCGACGCACTCCAGGAACTGCTCCATCGTGCGAACTTCGCCGTGCGGATAAACGTCTTTGCGATAAGTGATGCCGATGCTGACGAGTGGCGTGTTATCGGGCGAGCGCATGGGAATGTACCAGATCCAGTTGCCCTTGCCGAAAAAATGATGCGTCGCGTAATAGGGAACGTAGCAGCGATTTGGCGTCTTGATGGCGTTGAGGTGACTCAGAATTTCAGGATTGAAATTCGCGAGGCGGAACCAGAAAACGTCTTTCTGTTCGACGACCTTTTCTTGTAGCTGCAAATGCTTTTGCAGGACGCGGTTTCGGCCGGTGGCATCGACGAGCCAACGCGCGGTCAGCGTTTGTCTTGCGCCTGCGGGATCTTGAACGGTCACTGTATGCAGCCCGCCGTCGGTACTGATTTCGACTCCAGCGACTGTGGCGTCGATCAAGTCGACGCCGTTCCCTGTGTTGCGGTCGCGAACTTCTTTATCGAAAGTGAAGCGGTTGATTTGGAAAGAGAGAATAGGCGGGGCGGTGGGAATTTCGTCGACGATGTACGTGCGATCGGCGGCGTTGTCGATATCGGGCTTGAAATAATAGGTGAGGCCGTATTTCGGGTAATGCTTTTCGACGAGATACTCTCCGAGGCCGAGCTCGAAGAGGAAATCGACGCTGACTTCGACAAGAGATTCGCCGACGATGGGGCGATTTTTGTGCGGGCCCTCGACTACGGCTACTTTTAGCTTGGGGAAGCGCTTGCGAAAATAGCCGCCAGCGAGCTGGCCCGTTGCTCCGCCTCCCATCACTAAAATGTCGCTCGTCATGTGCATACTGGTTTCAATTCTGCGAACTCCTGGAGTCCGATTTCTACGTAAAATTACGCGAGAGGGCAGCCGAGAAATCCTAACATAGCGGGAAGGAATGTACCGAACGTAGGACGCGCGTTACTATGCACCGAATTGGCGGGTCCAGCCGTTAGCCTCTCCCGTAAGAATTTGAGGTTGGCGAGAGCTTGGCTGTTGCTAAACTCATTCGTCGGAAATTCGCGAAAATTAGATTACGTCAATTTGATATAGAAGCACGATGGAATCGAGGGATGCGGTGGGTGTAATCAAATTCAAGTACGACGTTCCGCTGGACCAGACGATGGAATTTGAGAGTGTCTACCACCCGGGGCTGCAGCTTGATCTGGAGCAGAAGCAGGAAGTTTGGGAAACACCCGGCGCGTTTTTTGTGTGGATGTATGTGGGCGGAGAGCTAGCAGGTGAGTCTTACGGAATTCCGCTGACGAGTTCGAGCGAACTTATCGAAGATCTCTTGGTGCTCCCTGAACGCGAAAAAGAAAAGGCGGTGTGTTGTTTTTCCAACACGATCCTTCCCGCATTTCAGAAGCAGGGATATGGATCCATCTTAAAGGCTCATTGGCTGGGACTGGCCGCCGCCAAGGGATTCGACGTCATTTACGGGCACGCGCGCCCCGGCGGAAGCCAAGCGCTCAACGCTAAATTTGGCGCTGTGTTCTTGGAAAATCTTCCAGATTGGTTTGGCTCGGGCGAAGATTATCGGAAATACCGGCTCGTACTTAACTCAAAAACAACTTCTTGAAGCACGGATTGCTTCTTCTAGGCGACCCTAGTTCATTCGCCAGGGCGAACGCTCGGGCCATTGGCGCAGCGCCTCCGTCGCCCAAGCTGTCGACTTATCGGTATGGCAGGCCGTGCAGGGATTGGGGATTTTGTATTTGTCGGTGGTCGCGGGAGTGATGAAGTTGAATGTGTGGGCGCTTACGAAAACGCCGGGTATCGTGACTTCAATTTTTGGCATGTGGCAGGCGACGCACTGGCTTCCGGTAGAGCCGGCTTTGTGATGCGTATGCTCCTCGATCGTTGCGGTGCGCGGTCCGTTGCGCGAGCCGGGCTCGTGGCAGTCGAGGCAAATTTTGTCCGCCGGCTTTCGTAGTTGCGCGTAATTGTCCGTGCCGTGGACATCGTGGCAATCGAAGCAGGTAACGCCGCGGCGATACATTACGCTCTGCACAAAGTCATTGCCCTGCATGCGGTTTTTGTGCGCCGTGCCGTCCGCAAAATGCGTGAAGCTTTGTTCGCCGAGCTTGTGGTCTTCGAGCTGCCAGAAATTCGCGAGATTTTCGCCTACGCGGTAGCCGACGGGCCAGTCGTAATAATTTCCCTCCATCGGATTCACTAGCGGGCGGCCTTGCGAATGGCATTGGATGCAGGTGTCGGTGGCGGCGACGTAGTCCATGCGTGAGGGATTGAGGATGTTGCCGCGCGTGGCGTGAGCGACGTGTTCGCTGCCCGGCCCGTGGCAGCGCTCGCACCCGACGCTCCACTCCGCGACCTTTTTGGTTTGGATGTTGTAGTCGACAGAGTGGCAGCCGTCGCACGTTGGTCCGGTCGGACGCTTCATGTTATCGGGCGGATAAAACGGCTCCCACCAGTCCGTCCCCTTCGCTACGAAATATGGTTTCCAAACGTGGTTGGTCACATCCCATTGGGCTGGCTCTGGAAAATAATCATCGCCGATTTTTGTGAAGTAGCGCTGCTTCCAGATGCTTCCGTAAACGAACGCCACGTCTGCCTTCGTGAACTTCTTGCTCACATTGTTCGTGGCGAGATCGGGAATGATGGCTTCTGGATGCTCGCGAGGATCGCGCACTACGTTTGCCATCGGCGTTCGCTTCCAGTGCTCATAGATTTTCTCGTGGCATTTCTGGCATGCGGCGGAGCCCACATAGTGCGCCGATTTTAGTGCGGCGGCTTGTTGCGATCGTTCCGGCGTGGTCAGGCCGGCGATGCTGCGAACGAAAAGAACCAGCTTCCATGCGTCTGTGTCGTCCTGCTCGACGTGCGGATTTTGCCAGGCAGGCATGCCCGTCAGGCGAACCCCATTCTTGATGATGTAGTGGATTTCGCCGTCGGTGAGATTTTGCGTTTTGGGCAAGCGGAGATCAGGCGCTTTCGGATAAAGACTTTGACCGATATTCGACTCGCCGTTTCCGTTGTCGCCGTGGCAGTTTGCGCAGCGGTTCGCGAAGTGCTCTCGAGCTTCCGCCAGGATCTGCGGATCAGCAGACAACGGATTTTCTTCCTTTCGCGCGCGGCTCGGAATAGAGACATTTCGCACGGCCCGGGCCACGACGCGCTCCAAGCCCGACGGTTTGTCAGCCGCACTGAATCCGCGGTGGACGACGATGGCGACGTACACTCCCGCTGCCAACGCCAACAAAATTAGAAAGGCTAGGATCGAGCGTTTCATCCGGTGCCGCGCCCCCGTAACGCGGCCGAGATTCAGAAGGGCAGAATAGCAAACCAAGATAACCCGGGGATTAACTCGTTTTCCGTACGAACGGCAGCGGCACGCAGCGGGCTATTCGTCGGGCTGCGACTCTGGCTCGGGAACTTCTTCGCGGGTCACGGCTTTCAGCTCTCGGCGGACCACGTCGGCGGAAAAGCCTGCGCGTAGGAGGCTTCGGTACATTGAGGCGATTTTGTTTTCGCCAATCTCGCCGCGGAAGGAGCGGAGTTTGCGTTCGAGGCGCTGGCGGACGACGGCGGACTCGTCGGTTTCTTTGGCTGCGTCTGCTAGAGCGGTTTCGATGTGGCGGTCGGGTACTCCGCGGGCGCGCAGATCGCGTGCGATTCGGAATTTGCCTTGGCGGCGGATTTCTGTCCGCTGGCGGGCGAATTGTTTTGCGAAGCGCTCGTCATCAATCATTTTGGCGCGCTTGAGGCGGTCCATCACGGTTCGCAGAAGTTTGTCGTCCTCGGTACGGCGACCGAGGAGTTGTTTCATTTCGTAGACCGAATAGGCGCGGCGCATGAGGGCGCGGACGGCGGCTTCGTAGAGTTCCGTCTCGGTTTCTACCTGGCGTGGCTTTCCAAACATTGAGGAAGCATAGAGGAAAGGGGGTTGACAGTCGACAGTTGAAAGTCGAGGGCAAGAGGCAGAGATGGATGGGGAGAAAAAGACGGGAGAAAAAGATAACGCAGAGGCGCTGAGGACGCAGAGATTCTCGGAGAGGCTTGTGAAGAATTGATCGCGTGGCGACGCCATCGCGGCGGTCAATTGGGATTGGCGGCGGATTGGAGGGACTGGGTGCGTTGTTCGAGTTTGGTGGCTTCGGCGTTGCGGCCGAGTTTGCGAAGGGCCTGGGCTTCGGCAGTCAAGTCGCGGAGGAGATAGGGGCTCGCGGCGCCGAATTGTTTTTCTTCGAGAGACACAAGGCGGCCGTGGCAGGACGCTGATTTTTCGGAACTGCCCCATTCATCGTAGGTGCGGCAGAGACTGGTGAGGGGAATAGCCAATCTGTAGTCGCTTTCGCCGTACATCATTTCGAAAATCTTCAGTGAGCGAAGAAGAGTGGTCTCCGATTTGGGGTAGTCCTTCTTCATGAAGTAGACGCGGGCGAGGCCGCTGAGAGAAGTGGCCACCTCGTTGCTATTGTCGCCGTAGGCCTTGAGGTTGAGCTCGAGGGCGCGGGAGAATTCCTTTTCCGCGGAATCGAAATCTTTTTGCACGAGGGCGAGCGTGGCCAGATTTTGCAGAGACATGGCCTGCATGGGCGACTCGGCACCATACAGATGTTGAGTCAAAGCAAGCTGGCGCTTGTAGGCGTCGGCAGCGTCTTTGTAGTCGAGCCGCCACATATAAACGTTGCCCAATTGGCCGACGGCCTCGGGAAGGCGGCCATCTTGCGGCTGTATTTTTTCGGCGATGGCCACAGCTTCTTTAGCGGAGGTTTCCGCATCGTTGAAATTCTTCGCCATCGCGGCTTGTTTGCTGTTTTCCATTGCGGCATGGAATTTGTCATTGAGATTGGGAGCTGCTTCACTTTTCTTGAGAAGGGCAGTCAGTGCATCAGCTTCGCCCGATTTGCCCGTGGCGCGCAAGTCGGAGAGGTGCTGCTGGAAGCGCTGCTGCGCACTCTTATATTGGTTCTGAGCGTCATAGCGAAGCTCGGCAATGCCGTTAGCCTTAGGCGGAGCTTCGTCGATGGCGGCCTGGTGGAAGTTATTGAGGGCCGCCACCCAATCGCCGGTTTTTTCTTGGGCGAGAGCGAGGTCCAATCGCGGCTGGAGTTCCTTGGGCGCTAGCGTGACGGCTTGCTGATACTCGGCGACGGCGGCTTTGCGGTCGCCAGAGCCTTCGAGCGCCTGGCCAAGGAGATCATGATTGATCCAACTGGCAGGATCGAGCTGCTCGGCCCGGTGAAGTACAGTGATGGCGGACGCAAAATCCTTTTTCAAAACGAAGACGCGGCCTGCATCGCGGTAGGCAACGGCGTCGTTGCTATCCAAGTCCTGGGCCTGCTGGTAGAGGGCGAGAGCTTCGTCGTATTTTTTCTCGGTTTCCAGGGTAGTTCCGAGACCATTGAGAGGACCCGTCGATCCTGGGTTCTGTTGAATAGCTAGGCGATATTCTTTTTCCGCTCCGTCAAATCTTCCGGTGCGCAGGTAGGCGCTACCGAGGCACTGGTGGCAGAGCGGCCAGGTTGGAGCGATAACGGCGAGCTCATGAAACTCGGTAATCGCTGCGCCAGGATCGGTTTGCATCAGAGTAGCGCCGAGATTCTGGCGAGCTTCGAGGTTTTGAGGATCGCGGAGTTTCACTTCGCGGTATTCGCGTATGGCGGAAACGAGATCGCCTTTGTTCGCGTACGAAATGCCGAGATCGTAGCGCGCGCGGATATCGCCGGGGTCGAGGGCGAGCGCTTTTTTGTCTTGTTCGATGGCGCCATCGAAGTCTTTGAGCTGGTCCAGCAGGCCGCCGAGGTTGACATAGGCCAAGACATAGTCTGGCTTGCACTGGATGGACTTTTGGTATTCGGCTTTGGCGGCATCGAAGTGTTGCAAAGCTTGGAGGGCCGCGCCTGCATTCACATGGGCGACGGCGTTGTTGGGGTTTTCGGCGAGGGCTGTTTTTGCCTGGCGAAGTGCTTCGTCCGCATCGCCCGATTCAAAGTAAGTGAGGCTCAATCTGGCGTGCAGTTCGGGGAAGTCGGGATCTTGCGCCAGAATTCGCGAATAGACTTTTCCAGCTTCGGGGAATCGCTCCTGTGCGATGAGGACCATGCCCACGACGAAACCTACTTCTGACTTATTGCCGCCAGAGAGAGCGCTAGTGAGTTCGGAGGCAGCGTCGTCAAGCTGGCCGGATTTGATCAGGCCGCCAGCATGGCTCAGGTGCTGAAGGAGCTCTTTGTCAGACGAGGTTTCTGTGTTTCCGCTAGGGACTGTCTTGGCCGCCGCGAGTGCAGCGAGAACTTTATCGTCCGCTCCAGCGGATTTCAGGAGCGATTTGTAGGAAGCGTCGGGGACGAAGGCAAGTCCGCGAGAATGAATGTCGAAGACGACGTTTTCGGAGAGGATTTCGCCTGCGACGAGGGCGAGCAGTTCGCTTTTGCTCAGCGTGCGCTGTCCGCTGCGAGCGACAGAGCACGAAACACAGACGATTCCGACAAGGCAGAGCAGGAAGGCTAGAGATAGCTTCCTTTGCATGCGACCTCCTGAGTGCGTTTAGCTGGGGGCTGCAGCGGCACAGACTGAAGGCTGTGCTACTTGCGGGCAAAACGCTCGAAGTCGGCCATTTGGCGCTCCATTTCCTCGCGGGCGGAGTCGGCGGCGGAGCGAATACCCTGGATACGCAATTGGAACTCGTCCGGGTTCGTGGAGCGGAGCAGCGCTTCTTCGAGCGTGATGAGTTGCTTGGTGTAGAGATCGAAGAGCGACTGGTCGAAAGTCTGCATGCCGTATTGGCTGGTGCCGGCGGCGATGGCGTCGTGGATGAGGCGCGTTTTGTCGGCGTTGATGATGCAATCGCGGATGTAGGCGGTGGCGATCATGACTTCGACGGCGGGGACGCGGCCTTTGTCGTCGGCGCGCCGCACGAGGCGCTGCGAGACGATGGCTTTGAGCGTTGCGGCTAGCTGCAAACGGATTTGTTTCTGCTCGGGCGGCGGAAACACGGCGATGATACGTTGAATGGTCTCCGTTGCGTCGAGAGTGTGCAACGTGGAGAAAACCATGTGGCCGGTTTCGGCGGCCAGCAATGCCGTGGAAATGGTTTCGAGGTCGCGCATTTCGCCGACGAGGATGACGTCGGGGTCTTGACGCAAAGCAGCGCGCAAGGCCGTGGAAAAGTTCGCGGTGTCCACTTCGACTTCGCGCTGATTGATGAAGCTGCGCTTGTCGCGGTGCAAGAATTCGATGGGGTCTTCAATAGTGATGAGGTGATCGGAACGGTTGGCGTTGATGCGGTCGATCATCGCGGCGAGCGACGTGGATTTACCGGAACCGGTGGTTCCTGTTACGAGAACTAGACCGCGCTGCTCTTCGCAAATCTTGCCAATGACGTTGGGCAAATTCAGTTCTTCAATGGTGCGAATTTTCGTGGGGATGACGCGGAGGACCATGCCGACGTTGCCGCGTTGCTGGAAAACGTTGACGCGAAAGCGGCCGAGGCCGGCGACGCCGTACGCCATGTCGAGTTCGGCGGTTTCCTTGAACTTCTGTTTTTGGCGGTTGGTCATCATGCTGAACGCCATGGAGAGCATTTCTTCCGGCGTGATGCGGGGGACGTCGGTGATGGGAGCGAGAAGACCGTCGACGCGCAAATAGGGGTGGTTGCCTACTTTTAAATGCAAGTCAGAGGCTTTGTTTTCGACGGCGCGCCGGAGAAGATCGTCAATGCTAATTGCCATGTCGTTGTGAGCTCCGCGAGAATACGACTGACTTGCGACGTTATCACCCGAAATAGGGACGGGCAAGATAGGCGGTCTGTACGGTTGCGCGGTAGTCACCTGAACGAAAGGACAGTTTTTGGTGACCGGCGATTGGTGACCCGTGTTCCGTGACCCGTGACCCGTGTTAAATCATCTTTGGGTGGGAGCGGAGTCTGGGGGCGGCGGGATTGGTTTCTTCGCGTGGAAGCTATGCGCAGAGGGCGGGGCAAGCCCCGCCCCTACAGAGTATTCGTAGGAGTCTCGGCTTCGCTCATTGCTGGTTCGGGCTTTAGGCTTTCTTCAAGAAGAGCGAGTCGTAGAGGAAGCCGGCCAGGAAACCGCCGGCTAGCGGGCCGACCCAGTAGATGCCGTGATTTTGCCAGTGGGAGGACGCCAGGGCAGGGCCGAAGGCGCGGGCGGGATTGAGGGCTCCGCCGGTGAAAGGACCGGCCACCATAATGCCAAGGACGATGCTGACGCCGATGGCGAAACCGGCTACGGGGCGGAACGAGGAGGAGCGCTCGTCGACGGCGGTGGCGAAGACCGTGAGGACGAGGAAGAAAGTGGTGATGCCTTCGAGGATCATGCCGTTCAGGCGCGTAAAGTCGTGGGCGAACATGGGGGTGCCGAGGGCGACGGCGTGCCAAGTCTCTTCGGGGATGACTGCTTTGAGGAGAAACGCGGCGGCAGTGGCTCCGGCGAGCTGCGCAGCCCAGTAGGCTATCGTGTCGAGGGTGTTCAGGCGCTTGGTGACCCAGAAGCCGATGGTGATGGCGGGGTTGAAATGGCCGCCGGAGATGTGGCCGAGCCCGCAAACCATGATGGCGATGGCGAGACCGTGAGCCACGGCGATGCCGAAAAGCCCGAGCGCATTCGAAGCGTGGGGATACCAGTCCACGCAGATGGCGCCTTCGCCAAAAAAGACCAGAGCAAACGTGCCGATGAACTCAGCCGTGAGCTTCTGCGGAAAGTTGTACATCAAGGAGCCTCCCGGCCGGGGAACCAAGCGCGCCCGCTACGACCGGAAGGATTCTATCTGGAACGCAAAGAGAAACGCCAGCCTTTCGGAGATTTCGTAGTGAGCAAGTTTCCTTTTACCGCTCGAATCAGCACTTGCACAAATTAGCGCACGGCTTTCTCAGTTTTTCGCTTCTAGCGACTGGTAGGAGGGCACCTCAAGCTGGGTGCGGAGTGAGCCTGCCTCACCTGTGGTTGCATTCTTGGTCGCGATCGCAAGCTGATACGTACCTGGTGTCAAGGGAACGTCCAAATGAGCGGTCAGAGTGAGCCCGGTATTGGACCTATCGTCCACGGCCATATCCGCTGTTAGCTCCAAAGTATCCACCACCCATCCCGACGGTTTGCTAATGCGGACAAACAGCGGATATGAGGTCGTCGGAGTAACTTGGTCCTTCCGGGCGCAAGCTCCGCAAGGGATTTGAATGTCCATCCTCGCCACAGTAGTGGCATGCGTGGCTGCGGCGAACTCGATTCGATGGCTGAATTTCACTTGGTCGCGGACCACCTGCCCAATCACAAGGGCTTCCAGATCTTTGAACCTTATTTTGCGAGGCGTTCCGGCGGACACGTACAAGCTTATGTTCTCGGGTGTCCTCAGGAAACGGTCGGGATTTAGGTCGGCTTGTTCAAGCACGTTTTGATCCGGAGCTGCGAGCGCATAGTCCCTTCGGTTGGCCACAAACCCAAAGTGAAATGCCACATCTTCGCCAATGCCTTTGATGTAGTGGTAGTGCCACTTTTCCGCAGGGTGGAGGCGAGTGTCTGCGTCTTGGTTGGCTGCCTCACCTGCTCCTTTTTGGTCCGTAACCAAATCCACAGAATCAGGCGGTCCGAATAGCACATAAATCCTTCCGCGGTCCGTTTTCCATCCGGTAAGTTGGCCGCCATACTTTTCGTTGGCGAAAACGATGCGGCGATAGTGTTCTGTTTTGAAGTCATAGTCTAGCGAGATGGGTTCGACCGTGCGGCGATACCAAAACTGCTCAATAAACTGCTCTCTCTCCTCGTCGGTATTTAGATGGAGAAAGGCGCAACGTTCTTCCGCCGTAATAATGTAAAGGACATCTTCTGCGAGCCAATAGCGCGCAATCTCGGGAAGCCGACGAATCGCATCCTTTGCACCATTCGGTTGTTCAAAACAAGGATGAAGCGGTTTCTCCTGCGCGAGGATTGGCTGAGCACAGAACAAGGGAAACAACAACAGAGCGGCACGGATTGTGGAACAAGAAAGAGACATGCGCGAATGTTTCTCTGGCAGGAGAGATTCATTGCGAATGTTTTAGGTTGTCTCAGTACGGTCTTTATTCTGAGTACTGGTTAGCTGCGTAATCGGAAACTTGCCGGCTGCCGGAGACTGCGGCCCTGTTAGCGAGTGGCTGCCGCCACTGGGGCGTTGACCGGGGTGAGCCAGTTGTGGCGATCGGGTTTGGTGCCGCTGGTTAGTGCGAAGAATTCTTCCTGGAGGCGGCGCGTGATGGGGCCGGCTACGCCTTTGCCGACTTGGATTTTGTCGACGGAACGGATGGGCGTGATTTCGACGGCGGTGCCGCAGAAGAAGACTTCGTCGACGATGTAGAGCATTTCGCGGGGGATGACTTGTTCCTTCACGGTGATGCCCAGATCTTCGGCGAGCGTGACGACCGTATTCCGCGTGATGCCGGGCAGAATGCTGGTGGCGAGCGGCGGCGTGTAGAGCGTGCCATCGTGAACGAGAAACACGTTCATGCCGGAGCCTTCGCTGACATGGCCGCCGGAATCGAGCGCGATGCCTTCGGCGTAGCCATTGAACTGGGCCTCCATGCGGATGAGCTGCGAATTCATGTAGTTTGCGGCGGCTTTGGACATGGCCGGCAGCGTGTTTGGCGCGATGCGCGTCCAGGAGCTGACGCCGACTTCGACACCCTTGGTGAGCGCGTCCGGGCCGAGATAGGCGCCCCACGACCAACAGGCCATGTAGATCTCAATCGGAGAACTGAGCGGATTTACGCCGACTTCGCCGTAGCCGCGCATGACCATGGGCTTGACATAACAGGAATTCAGTTTGTTCAAGCGAACCAATTCCGTCGCGACATTGCAAAAATCATCGAGGGAATAAGGCAAGTCCATGCGATAGATTCTTCCGGAGTTGATGAGGCGCTGCATGTGCTCGCGAAGGCGGAAAATCGCGGGGCCTTGCTTGGTTTCGTAGCAGCGAATGCCCTCGAAGACGGCGGAGCCGTAGCTTACGACGTGGGAAAGGACGTGGAGGGTGGCGTCGTCCCAGTTGATCCACTTTCCGTTGTGCCAGATTTTATCGGTCTTTTGGATAGGCATGAGGTTGTCCTTTTGGTGGCGCCACTCGCGGTGTTGCCTGAAAGTGCAGAATACGGTATGCGGCCGGGAGCGTCAATAAAGTGTACTGAACGCCACAGCCAGTGCAAAAACCAATTTGGCGCGTAGTGTTTCGCGTGGAAACCGTGGCGCTAGGTCACCTGGGCAAATCAGGTGGGTTCGCCGAATCGGGCGCAGGCGCGGATTTTGCAGGCGCGTTCAGAGATTCCAGCATCGCCTGCGCTTTCGAAATCGTCCGGCTCGAACTGTTCTCCCACAGCCCCAAAAGGAGAAACGGAATTGCTGTAGCTGCGACCAGCAGTTTGGCGCGGCGGGGGATCTTGGATTCCGGCTCCCACCGGAACAGCTGGACAGACAAGAAGAAGGTCAGCACAGCCCACAAAACAAGAGATCCTACCGCTATCAAGACATCCCGGTTCCAGGGCGCCGCCGACCAGAAGATCGCATCCTGCAGTTCGGTAACGAGATACGTGGCCGGAAGAAAAAGGCCCACTCGCCTGACGACCAGCGGCAGCTGGGCAAGCGGAATGGTTGCGCCGGACAAAAAAATCAGAGGCAGCCAAATCAGCTGATTGATGACCTGAGTTTCTTGCATGGTATTGGTAACGCTTGCGACCACTAGCCCTAGGGAGGCAAAGGACATGGCGCCAAGTCCAATTAAGAGGAAGGCAGACACGAAATTACCAAAGTCCGTGACATGAAAAATAAAGCGCGCAAACAGTATCTCCACGATGACAGTGGGCAGGGTAAGTACAAGATTGGCGACGATGCTGGAGGCAAGCATATCGCTTGCAGTAACCGGGCTCACGTGGAAGCGTCGCAAGATACCCTGTTCGCGAAACATCACGAGAGCCGCGCTAAGCCCCCAAAAGCTTCCCATGACCGTGAGAGCGATTACCGGACCGAGAAAATACCGTACGGCGGCCGGCGCGCCTTTTGCAAAGACTCCGGCATAGAGGAAGAAAAAGCCGAACGGCATGATCACGCTGAAGAACAAAAACATTTTATTTCGCAGCGTGAGCTGAATGCGCATGCGGGTGAGTGTGGCGAAGTTTGTCAATCGCGCAGCCTCCTTCCGGTCATTTCGATGAAGACGTCTTCGAGTGAGGGTGAAGCGATTTCGAGGCTTACGAGTTCGTTGCCTTCTGCTTCGAGGTGTTTCACGAGGTCGACGATTGTTTTTGGCGGGCGATGGGAATGAATCACGTACGCGCCATCGAGCTCGCGTGCGTCGGCGACACCTTCCAGATTTTTTAACGCGCCGTCAGCCTCAGGTTTTGCGAGGCGGACTTCGATGCGCGTTGTGCCGCCGGAACGCGTCTTCAGTTCGCGAGGCGTACCGAGAGCGACGACTTTGCCGTGGTCGACGATGGCCACGCGATCGCAGAGGCGCTCAGCTTCTTCGATGTAGTGCGTGGTCATGACGATGGTTTTCTTCTCGCGCTTGAGCTCTTCGATGATGTCGTAAATCTCGCGGCGCACTTGCGGATCGAGACCGGCTGTAGGTTCATCGAAGAAGAGCACTTTGGGATCATTGACCAAAGCCATGGCCAGAGCCAGCCGCTGTTTTTGGCCGCCGGAAAGCTGGCTGTAGAAGGCGTTGCGTTTTTCTTCTAGACCGAAACGCTTGAGGAGTTCCTCGGGATTGCGGCGGCGTTTGTAAAAGCTGGAGAAGAGGCGCAGAGCTTCCATTACGCGGAGTTTATCGGGGAGGGAAGTCGATTGCAGAGCGGCGCCGATTTCGTGCTTCAACGCCTGAGACTCGCGCCGCGGATCGAGGCCACACACGGAGACGCGGCCGCCATCCAGATCGCGGAGGCCTTCGAGAATTTCTACTGTCGAGGTTTTTCCGGCGCCGTTAGGACCGAGCAGGCCAAAGACTTCGCCCTCTTCGACGGTAAAACTTACGCCGCGGACGGCTTGCACCTCGCCGTAGCTCTTCACCAAATTTTCAACTTGAATGATCGGATTTGCCATGGGCATTGACGGCTACATCGTGCTACGCAAAGGTGCCACTAAGGATAACGCAAGTGCTCGCTTTCGCCGCTATGCACGGATGTCGTCAAGTGGGCTACTTCGGGGCGTAGAAAAGGTAGTCGGCGGAATAGGGGACGCGGACTTCGTGGCCCGCACTCGCCGAGTCGCAGCCGGATGCGGGGGCTTTGCCTCCTTTGGTGTTGAGGCGCTGGATGGAGGTGGCGCGGGAGAGGACGCCGGTGCCTTCATGACTCACGACGTTGACGAGAAGCCAGGGAATGGAATCGGCATCCGGCGAAGGCACATTGGCAACGGCTTTGCCGGTAACGCGACTGCCATCATTTGCTTCCCAGGATGGTCCGGCGAAATGTTTGCCGAAGGGTTTGCCATCTTTGTCGGAGAGCTGGGCGTCGGGAGCTTTCAGCCCCCAAGAGAATTCCGTGGCGCCTTCCTTGCAGATGTAGACCTGATCTCCCTTCGCGTGAACCTGGACAAGTAGCTGTTCGCCGGCAGGCGGCTGGAGCTGGAGCGGAATTTGTTGCGCGGCAGTTGAGAACGATAGAACGGCGCTCGCAGAGACGAATAATGCGGCGAGTAATACGAGATTGCTCTGGCGCATGGAACGAATCCTCCTCCTGGAGTATAGGTTTGGTGGTAAGCATGGCAAAACTCTTTTATCGAGCGGCAACGGGCTTGCGGGTTTTCTTGGCAACGGATGATTTCTTGCGCGGCGGAGTCCAGAGATGTTTTTTTACGTTGATGCGGGACTCGACGACAGGAACGCCTTCGGATTCGAGGAGCTTTTTTTGCAGGGAAGCGTAAGGCTCGCGGATAAGGATTTTGCCGTTGGCACCGAGAACGCGGTGCCACGGGATGCCTTTGCCCTTTGGAGTGGCGCCCATGGCGCGGCCTGCGGCGCGAGCGCCGCCGGGGAGGCGCAAGGCTTTAGCAAGGGCTCCATAGGTTAGAACCCGGCCGCGGGGAATTTGTTTCACGAGCTTGTAGACGGGAGCGAAAGACACGGTGAGGCGACTCCTTGCATTACTGCTTGGATGAGTCTCGCGGATGCGTGAGAGACATCGTAAAAGCACGCACGCGGCGCAACAAGAGAAATAATCGGCGCTGCAGTGTTCTATACAGTGAAGACTTTATGGAACGAGGGTCGGCGAGTAAGTACTTTTACAAGCTGGGAGTGAGTAGCCGATAAGTCAAATTACCACGCGGCGCATCTAAGTAAGTAAGAGAAGGGAAGTAGAGAAAGACGACGATGAATGGAACCGATGAAACAAAGCGAAAAAACTAATGAACGAAACGGAAACAAATTAGTTAGTTTGTACGCATCACGGTTGCAAAGTAATCGTTCGTGCTAGTACGAATCGTTCATTGACGGCGTAGTGGAACGAAAGTACACTACGAGTACGGTCAATGACTTGAGGTGCTGTCATGGCGTTTGTCCGTCGCAAAGGGAATTCGTTCTACCTGGTGCACAATGTGCGCCGCGGCGGAAAAGTGCGGCAGCTGCATCTTGCGCGGCTTGGGGAGCGTGCGCGCATCACGGACGCGGTGGTCAGGGAAGTCTCGAAGAAACATCCGTTCGTGGAGCTGAATTGGCGGGCTTTGCGGGAACAGATGAATGGTCAAGTGGATTTAGCCGATGCCAGCTCACCGGCGATCCAAAAGCTCGTCGCCAGCCTGCGAGAGCTGAACCTCGAATTGGCGGACCTCTTTCCGCCGCTCCTACGAATTTCTGAAACGCCCACGGTGGCGCGAGAGTTGTTAGTGCAACTTCGGCTCTTGCAATCCACACTTCAGGTGAAACTGACTCAGTTTGACCGGAAGCGCGGACGGTTCAGTAATGCGACCCTGCGAATGCGGGGCCGCTAGGAGGAGACCATGAGCGCCCAGATACTCCCACTCGATCCAAATTTACGGAGCAATACGACGATTGAATTTCAGTCGGCGCTGCGCTCGAAGATCGTCGGACAGGCGGAAGGCGTGCAGGCTCTGGTAGACCTGTATCAAGTCTTCTGTGCGGGTTTGAACTCGCCGGGGCGGCCGGTGGGGAACCTCCTTCTTTTGGGCCCAACGGGCTCGGGCAAGACGCGCATTGTCGAAGCCGCGGCGGAGATTCTTTTTGGAGACGCCCGCGCGGTCATCAAAGTGGACTGCGCGGAGTTTCAGCACTCGCATGAGATTGCCAAATTGATTGGCTCGCCTCCGGGATATTTGGGTCACCGGGAAACGCATCCGCTGATCACGCAAGAGGAGTTGTCCAAGAGCCATACCGACAAGTTGAAGCTCAGCTTTTTGCTGTTCGACGAGATTGAGAAGGCCTCGGATGCCCTGTGGCAGTTGCTATTGGGAATGCTCGATAAGGCAACGCTGACTTTAGGGGACAACCGCCGCGTGGATCTCTCGCAGACGGTGATTTTCCTTACGTCGAACCTGGGCGGCGGCGAGATTACGGAATTGATGCACGGCGGCATGGGCTTCGTCCAGCCAACAGACTTGCCAGTCACGGGTTTAGACGAAAAAGTTGAACGGACGGCAATGGAAGCCGCGCGAAGGAAGTTTTCGCCGGAATTCATGAACCGGCTGGACAAAGTGGTGGTGTTCCATCCATTGCAGCGCGAACAACTTGAAGAAGTACTTGAGATTGAGCTCGGGCAAGTACAGCAACGGGTTTTGGAGACCGCGAAAGGGCAGTTTCTCTTCCGGGTAACGCCCGGCGGCAGAGATTTCCTGCTGCAAGAAGGAACGGATCAACGATATGGGGCCCGGCACTTGAAGAGGGCGATTGAGCGGTACGTCGTGTATCCGCTTGCGAATCTGCTCGCTACAGAGCAAGTGCATCTGGGAGACCTGGTGTGCATCGATTGGGACCGCACTCACAAGGGGCTGACCTTTGCTCGAGAGGGCGAAGGGGCTCTGGTGACGCCGGCAGTGCCTCAAATTGCACAACTTGCGACGGCGGCGGAAGCAAAAGACGGCAAGACGGCGGATCCACCCGCGGAAGTAGTAGTTGCAGAGAGAAAATTGCGGGCGGCGCAGCCTTCGGTGGCACCGGCGGCAGCTCCGCAAGGGCGGAAGAAGTCCGACCGATAAAGAAAACAAAGAGTTAGGCTGAAATTAGGGGCGCGCCGGACAGGACGCGCCCCTTTTTGTCGTTTGGGGGCAGACACAAACTGTTTCATCCTCTCACTTTGAACACAGATGAAACGCTGTCTCACCGCGTGAGACGGTTTCCAAAATTGGAAAACTTGTATGTCATTGAGTTTGTGCCAGTTTGTTGCGGTGAGTTTGAACACTCGGATTGGCAGCTGTCATGCTCTATTTGCTTCAAGCGCATAGCTGAGACGCATGGGGCGTCTAGGGCAGCCGAACGCGGAAGGAACGAAAATGAAAAGCGCCGCAAGACAGCAATTGGATCCAAGCATTCGCAGTACGGACAGTCGCGACTTTGAGGGCGCGCTGCGCTCGAAGATCGTCGGGCAGGCCGAAGGTGTTCAAGCACTGGTGGACCTCTACCAGGTCTTCTGCGCGGGATTGAACTCACCAGGCCGGCCTGTGGGGAACCTGTTGTTCCTTGGGCCGACTGGTTCGGGCAAGACACGCATTGTCGAAGCGGCTGCAGAGATCTTGTTTGGAGATGCGCGCGCAGTAATTAAGGTGGATTGCGCGGAATTCCAGCATTCTCATGAGATTGCGAAGCTGATTGGCTCGCCTCCAGGATATTTGGGACATCGCGAGACGCATCCCTTGATTACGCAAGAGGAGCTGTCCAAGAGCCATACGGAAAAACTGAAGCTGAGCTTTTTGCTGTTCGACGAGATTGAGAAAGCCTCGGACGCCCTGTGGCAATTGCTGCTGGGCATGTTGGATAAGGCGACTCTAACCTTGGGCGACAATCGCCGGGTGGATTTGTCGCAGACGGTGATCTTCCTGACGTCGAACCTAGGCGGCGGAGAAATATCGGAATTGATGCAAGGCGGAATGGGTTTCGTGCAGCCGAAAGACAAACCGGCCGCGGGACTAGACCAAAAAGTCGAGCGGACGGCGGTGGAAGCGGCGCGCAGGAAGTTTTCGCCGGAATTCATGAACCGGCTGGACAAAGTGGTGGTCTTCCATCCGTTGCGCCGGGAACAGCTTGAGGAAGTTCTGGAAATCGAGCTGGGGCAAGTGCAACAAAGAGTCTTGGAGACGGCAAAAGGCCAGTTCCTTTTTCGGGTTACGTCGGCGGGGAGAGAGTTCTTGTTGCAGGAAGGAACTGATCAGCGCTACGGAGCACGTCACCTGAAAAGGGCGATCGAGCGGCACGTGGTTTATCCTCTGGCGAATCTGCTAGCTACCGAGCAGGTGCACCTGGGTGACCTGGTGTGCATCGATTGGAACAAGGACACGGAAGGATTGAACTTCGTTCGCGAAGGCGAGAATCTGGCGATGCCGGCGCGTCGGCCGGAGCCAGTTGTCACCGCGCGGGCAGCGCAGGCAAAAAGCGGGCGGACTGTTGAAGCACCATCTGCAGCGCTCGGCGCGGAACCGTTGCCACGGATGGCGCGCTAGCGAACTTGTAGTCTAACTTTCTCAATTTGAACGGCCCGGGAGGAACGCCTCCCGGGCTTTTTCTTTTGCGTAAGACTCAGTGTAAAGTTATCGAGAACGGCGGAGATTTCGTTTGAACAGGCAGGCAAGCGTCATTTTGGCGGGAGTGTCTGGCTTGTCGAGAATTGCAGCACCATTCGAGCGGTGCGTGCGTGTGGGGATGGGTGTGGCTTTACTCTGTCTCTCTATTGCGCCGTGCATGCGGGCACAGCGGACGCAGTTCAAAGCTGGATGGAATGTTTATTCTCCGCAGGAAGACATCCAGCTGGGCAAGCAGGTTGCAGTAGATGCGGCGAAGCAGTTGCCATCGTGCAACGCCCCGAAAGTCGACGCGTATTTGACGGAGCTTGGTAAGAACCTAAGTGCGAAACTTCCGGCAGGAGGAATCCAGTATCCGTTCGAGTTTCATTGCGTGAACGACAAGGCAATCAACGCGTTTGCACTGCCTGGCGGGTACGTGTTTGTAAACCGGGGCGCTATTGAGGCTGCGGACAATGAGGCGGAGCTTGCGGGAGTGATGGCGCATGAGCTTGCGCATGTGGCCTTGCGGCACGGAACGGCCGAAGCCACGAAGGCAAAGGCTGCGCAAACGGGAGTGGGAATCCTGGGAATCCTTTTTGGAGATAACGCCGGCGGAGCGCTGTTGACGGAACTCGGGAGATTCAGCGCGGGCGGTGTCCTGCTACGGTATTCGCGTGCGACGGAGACGCAGGCGGATGTCGTGGGCACACAGGTGCTTTACGATGCGGGATACGACCCGCGAGCGCTCGCACAGTTTTTCGAAAAGATTGAAGCGGATAGCAAGGGGCAGAACCCGCCGGAGTTTTTTTCGGACCATCCGAACCCGGAACGCCGCGTGGAGCGTGTGAACGAGGAAATCAATAAGTTGGGCGGGCTGCCGCCGAAGATGAAGAAGGATTCCGCGGAGTTCGAGGCGATTAAACGCGAGGTGATGGCGCTGCCAGTTGCAAGGAAAGAGGCGCTGGCTGCAGGCGGGCCTGCTCACCGGGCGATGGGGCCGCCTCCTGTGCCCTCGGCGAATTACGCCGAGTATCAAGCACAGGCATACGCCATGAAGTATCCGGATAACTGGAAAAAGTTTGGGGAAAAAGCCAGTGTGTCGTTCACGCCGGATGGCGGGGTGATGGAGGGCGACGACGGACAAGATGGTTTGGCGTACGGAGTTATTGTGAACGTGACGAAGGTCCAAGGTGACGCCAGCGATGCAAAAGCGCTTGATAAAGCCACGCAGGAATTTATTAGCACGCTGCAAAAAGGCAATCCAAAGATGAAAGTCACACGGCAGCCAGGGCACTTGCGTGTGAATGGGCAGCCGGGGCTTTCGACGTATTTGAGCAACGAATCTCCTGCTGGTGGCGAGGAAACGGATTGGCTCATCACCGTGATTCGACCGGAAGGATTGGTATCTTTTGTATGCGTCGCACCCCAGAAGGATTATGAGAAGTATGACAAGACGTTTTCTTCGATTCTCGATACCGTAAGATTTTCAAAGTAGGCCGGCGGATTCAAGCAGGGTCCTCGAGCCGCATAGACAACGCGAATAAACGTAAGTGTCTCGCTTAAGAAAAGAGGGCGTTCCGAGTGATCGGAACGCCCTCTTTGTTTCTGCTAGGTAGTTTGGTGACCCTTATCTTCTGTCGTCGCTATCTCCGTCGCTGAGCAAGAAGGGTAAAACGTGAATCTGTTCCTTGCGTACGGCTTGCAGCTGGTTGGGATCAATTCCAAGAACCTTGAGAATCGTGGCGGGAACCTGCTGGTTAGAAACGGGAGTTTTGATGGTAGTAGAGTCGAGGCTTGGGTTGGAAACGAGAAGGGCCACGTGCACATCGTCCTCATTGAAGCCGCCGTGTTCCGAAAGCTTCGTGCCGCCGGTAAAGATAACCCCGGTATTCACCTTGAGGATGATGTCAGGAGTGCGGGGATCGTCGACAGGATTGTTGAATTTGTTCACTAGTGATTGCCCCGCGAAGATTTCCTGGATGCCGAGGTGCGCTTGCACCGTTGGATTGCTGATTTGTTTCACTACGCTAGTGACGAGCGAAGGGCTGGTCAGCCAAATGAGGGAGCCATCGTCTGAGATGTCGAAAGCATCCGCGGAGCCGAGGGTGTTCGTGGGTTCGCCGCCACCGATGCCGACTCGCTTAGTCACGTCGATTGGAGACTGGCCATGTTTCGCGCCGACGATGATGAGCGTGGAATCGTAGATGCCTTCTTTCTTCAGCTCAGAAACGAACTTGCCAAGCGATTGATCGATGAACTCAAGCTCGCTAGCGAGTCCGGGGCCAGGTGTGCCGAGGACATCGATGTAACCGCCTGTGGCGCCCGTGATGGGGTCAACCGCGAGTTTCTCGCCAACGCTGACCGCCTGGAAATTGGTGCCGAAGATCGTTGGGACACCTACTTTCTTGGAGCGGTCGTGAGTGTAGCCGTCTATTTGGTTAAGGACTGCTTGAACGTGGAGTTCGTCGTAGCATTGGATGTCGGCGAAACTATTTGTCCAGCCATCATCCACGCCGGCGTCTGGGAACGGGATGGGAGTGCAACCCGGGAACGGTAGTGGAACAGGAATCGAGTTGATTTCGGGGCCGTAGAAGTCGTCAACGCCTTTGCCGCTGGGTCCGTTGGTCCACTCGTAAGAGGGGTGTTTGTCTGTCCATGCGGTGTGACCGCCATTCGCCTTCACCACTTCGAAGACAGTGTTCACGCGCAGATATTGATGAGGATAGATCGGCGCGCAATTATTTTTTGGATCGCGGGGAAGAAAAGCCGGATTGATGCTGCCCCCGCCGTTGAGTTGTGTCAGGTCGGTGTCAATTCCTTCGTCATACTCGACTACGCCGCCGATGGTGCCAGGGCAAGCGCCGCCGGTACTGCCAATGGCGGCGTTGGAAGCCGCTTGGGGCGACGTGGCGCGATTATAGGTTACGTCATACCAGAAACCGGCGGTTGTGGGCGATCCGCCAGTCACGAGTGCGGAGAGACCCGGGAACGAATCGGAAGGAGTGGAGGTGGATGCGTTGGTGTAAGTGACGCCGTGGCTGCTGAGAGAGGCGAGTGTGGAGTTTGGGTGTGAGTTGACGTAGTTGGATAGATCGAGCGCGTGAAGGCCGTCCACGCTGATGAGCAAAACGTGTTTGATCTTGTGTGTATCAAGCTCATCGTCCGCGCGGACTGGACGCGCAAGCGTGGAGCCGAGAAGGCCGAACGATAAAGCGGTGGCGAGCAATCTCTGTTTCAAGTGAGTCTCCTTTAAGGTCGGTAGATGTTCTGGCAACTATCTCCGGTAGTAGAGTGTGCGGATGGAGTGTTACAGGACGGAGAACAGGTCGTGTGTGGCGCGTAAAACAAAATGAATTTTCTTTCAGGAAGAGGAAGGACAGAGAGATAGCTTTGAGACGAGGGTGGCGCGAGACGTGCCGGAAACTGGTTGAAAAGAAAGAATTAGCGGGTGAGCGTGCGAGTGACTTTGTCGGGGTTGTTTTCCGCTGCAAGCTGTTGAGTTTGGTAGAGGCTGTCGGCGCGCTCGAGGGCCTCGGCGATGCTTGGGCATATATTGGCCGCGCCGACGTGACGTTCGAACTCGGCTTGCTTCATGAGTTGGGCGGGTTGTTCGCGCGCACCGCAGAGTAACAGTGAGCGGCCGGAGGCGTGCAGCGTGTCGGCCAGGTCGCGGATGGCGCCGAGGCCGGTGGCGTCGATGGCAGTCATATTGCGAAGGCGCAAGATGACGATTGGCGGGAGGGAATCGACGTCGCGGATGATCTCGGCGAATTTGTCGGTGGCTCCGAAGAGGAAGGGGCCGTGGATGCGGTAGACCGTTGCGTAGGGCGGGATGTCTTTGCCTTGCAGGACGTGCTTGCGGCTATCTTCAACGTAGTCTTTTGTGACGCGGGCGACGGTGGTGGTCCGGGAAACCTTTCGAATGAACATTAACGCCGCGAGGACCATGCCGACTTCCACCGCAAATGTTAGGTCAGCGATCACGGTTAGAGTCACGGTAATCAGCCAGACGGCGATATCCGCTGACGTGAGTTTCAGAATTTCCGGGATTTCGCGCCATTCGCCCATGTTGTAGGCCACGATCAACAGAATGGCGGCGAGTGCAGCGAGCGGCACGTTTCTGACCAGCGGCGCTGCAAAGAGGACGATCGCGAGAAGCGTGAGCGAGTGGATCATTCCAGCCACGGGAGTTTTCGCACCTGAGCGCACGTTTGTTGCGGTGCGCGCGATCGCGCCAGTGGCGGGCAAGCCGCCAAACATGGGTGAAACAATGTTGGCGACGCCCTGTGCTACCAGCTCGACGTTGGGATTGTGCTTGTCGTTGCTCATGCGATCAGAGACGACTGCGGACATCAGGGATTCGATGGCGCCGAGCATCGCAACGGTGAATGCCGGAGAGAGAAGTTGGCGCGCAGTGTCGTAGCTGAAATGCGGTATGGCGAATGTGGGAAGGCCGCTAGGTATGCCGCCGAATCGCGTTCCGATCGTTTCGACGGGGATACGCAGAAGAGTGACGGCTATGGTTGCGCCGAAAGTTACGACGATGGCTCCTGGGATGCGCTTGGCAAACTTGAGGCAGAATACCATTACGGCGATGGAGAGAATGGCGAGAGCGGTCGCAGGTATGGAGATGGTGTTCCAGGCTGCGCCGAAGGCTTCCATGCGATGGAAGAAGTCGCCGGGGACGCGGTCCATGCGAAGGCCAAAGAAATCGCGAATCTGAGTGCTGGCGATGAGGATGGCGATGCCGTTTGTGAAACCGATGATTACGGGACGTGGAAAATATTTGACGGCGGCGCCCATGCCGGTGATTCCGAGAAGCACGAGCAGGACGCCGGCCATCATCGTGCATTCGAAGAGGCCATCGATGCCGTGCTTGGCGATGATTCCAGAAATGACGACGACGAACGCCCCGGTGGGACCACCGATTTGCGTTTTTGAGCCGCCGAGTGCGGAAATCAGGAAACCGGTGACGATAGCGCAGTAGATTCCGGCTTGCGGTGAGACGCCAGAGGCAATGGCGAAGGCCATCGCGAGTGGAAGCGCTACGAGGCCTACGGTGACACCTGCGATTAGATCGGAGAGGAATTTGTGACGGTCATAATCGCGCAGTAAGAGAACGGATTTTGGGAGCCACTGATTTAGATCTGAGCTCATTCGAGCACGGGCAGAGGAAATAACTCCAGTTTCATAAGTCTAGCAGGCGAGGAACGGGGAGAGCTTAGCGAATTAACAAGTGTGCCTGAAACAAAAATGTACAGAACGGCTACGCGGAAGCGAAAAGGAGGCCCCTCGCTTCGCGTGGTATGAAAACATTCGGTCCCCTTCAGTCCTCCTTTAGTCGGCGGCCTCGGAACGGGCGGGTTGTGGTTTCCAACGTAGGATCGGCTTGCGGGCGGCTCCGACTTCATCGAGACGGCGGACGCGCGTGGTGTGCGGCGCAGTTTTGACGAGTTCGGGATTTGTGGCGGCTTCTTCCGCGATCGAGCGCATGGCGTCGATGAAGAGATCGCACTCTTCGCGGGATTCGGATTCGGTGGGTTCGATCATCAGTGCGCCGGGAACGATCAGTGGGAACGCCGTAGTGTAGGGGTGAAAGCCGTAGTCGATGAGGCGCTTGGCGATGTCCATGGTGTTGACGCCATTTTTCCTTTGGAGCGCGTCGCTGAAAACCACTTCGTGCATCGAGGGCAGGGAATAAGGGAGATCGAAAACGCCTTCGAGATGTTTACGAATATAGTTTGCGTTGAGGACGGCGTCTTCCGTTGCCTGACGCACCCCTGGGCCGTAAGCAAGAATGTACGCAAGCGCGCGGACGAGGACGCCGAAATTTCCGCTGAAGGCTTTGACTCTGCCTATGGAATCCGGGCGGATTTGTTCGAGAGCCAGGCGTCCGCCTTCTTTTTCCACGAGAATCGGCACAGGACGGAAGGGCTCGAGAATTTTCTTCATCGCCACCGGTCCTGCTCCGGGCCCGCCGCCACCATGGGGCGTCGAGAAAGTTTTATGCAAGTTGAGGTGCATCACATCGACGCCGAGATCTCCTGGACGGGTGATGCCCGTCAGCGCGTTCATGTTGGCGCCGTCCATATAGAGAAGCGCGCCCCTATCGTGCAGAATTTTTGCGATCTCCGGGATGCGCTCTTCAAAGATGCCGAGCGTTGAGGGATTGGTGATCATCAACGCGGCGACGTCTGGAGTAATGAGATCCCGCAGTTTATCGACGTCAATCTGGCCGTGCGATTCGGACTTGATATTTTCAACTTCGTAGCCAGAGATGACAGCGGTGGCTGGATTTGTACCGTGCGCTGAATCTGGAATCAAAACTTTTTTACGCGGGTTGCCGTTTTTCTCGTGATAAGCGCGGATGAAGAGTAGGCCCGTCATTTCACCGTGCGCGCCAGCAGCAGGCTGCAGAGTGATCGCATCCATGCCAGTGATTTCCAAGAGGCACTTTTCGAGGAGTTGCAAAATTTTGAGGCACCCTTGGGAAAGCTCTTGTGGCTGGTAGGGATGCTCGGTGGCGATGCCGTCGAGGCGAGCGACAAATTCGTTTACGCGGGGATTGTATTTCATCGTGCAGGACCCTAGCGGGTACATGCCTAGATCGATGGCGTAATTCCAGGTTGAGAGACGCGTGAAGTGGCGAATGACTTCGATTTCGCTGACTTCAGGAAAGCCCTGGACGCCTTCGGCGCGGTGATTTGCGGCTAAGGACTTTGCGGAATCGGCTGCGGGAACGTCGAGCGGAGGGAGTTCGAACGCGCGCTTGCCGGGCGAGGATTTTTCGAAGATTAGGCCTTCGTTTTGGTTCGTGTGTGTCGTCGCTTTTTTGATTTTGTCTGTCATGATTTCCATTTGCGGCGGACGGGCACGGCGTGCCGTGCCCCTACGAAGCTAAATGCGTTCAAACGGGTTGCTCCAGCGCACGGCGTATGGCCGCGGCGAAGCGTTCGATTTCGGCGCGTGACGTCGTTTCCGTAACACAGACGAGCGCGTGTTTCGTTAGTTCGGGATAGGCGGTACCCAGGACAAACGGGCCGATAATTTTCTCGCGCAGAAGATAAGCGTTTACGATCTTTACCGAGCGCGGGAGCTCGATTGTGAATTCGTTGAAGAACGGCGCGACGAAGGCGCGACGGACTCCCGGAATTTTTTCGAGCTCAGCCAGAGCGAACTGTGCCTTGGAAAGATTTTGGTGCGCCATCTCGCGCAGTCCTTCTTTGCCGAGGAGCGTGAGGTGCACAGTTGCGGCAAGCGCGCAAAGCGCTTGGTTCGTGCAGATGTTGGAGGTGGCTTTCTCGCGGCGAATGTGCTGTTCGCGAGTGGCCAGCGTCAGGACGAATCCGCGGCGGCCTTCCGAATCCGTCGTTTGACCCGCGAGGCGGCCGGGCATTTGACGAACATATTTGTCGCGCGAAGCAACTACGCCAGCAAACGGACCGCCATAGCTCGGTGCCAAGCCGAAGCTTTGAGCTTCCATCGCCACGATGTCGGCCTCCGCTGGCGGACGCAGCAAACCGAGCGAAACACCTTCCGTAATAGCGGCAACCAGGAGAGCGCCGGAAGCGTGAGCTGAGTCGGCCAGCGGAGCCAGCGATTCGATGACGCCGAAGAAATTCGGGGATTGCACGACAACCGCTGCAACATCATCCTTGAGCGCCACCTGCAACGCTTTTTGATCTAACGTGCCGCTTGTGCCGTAACCAATCTCTTCTACTTGCAAACCGGAATTCTTTGCGTAGGTCTTCAGAACCTCGCGATATTCCGGATGCACCGAGCGAGCGACAAGTACGCGGCTGCGGCCAGTGAGACGCTCAGCCATCAAAACAGCTTCGGTGGTTGCCGTGGAACCGTCGTACATCGAAGCGTTGGCGACTTCCTGGCCCGTAAGCTGGCACATTAATGTTTGAAACTCGAAGATGGCCTGCAGCGTCCCCTGCGTGATTTCCGCCTGATACGGCGTGTACGAGGTGAGAAATTCCCCACGCTGGATGATGGCATCCGTGACGACCGAGCGAAGGTGATTGTAAACGCCGGCGCCAAGAAAACTCGTATAGCCACCGGAATTTTCCGCGGCGCGCGCCTTGAAATAATCGATGACTTCCGTTTCGGAGAGCGGTCCGGGCAAATTCAGAGCATCGCGAAGACGGTACCGCTCCGGAATACTGGAAAACAACTCATCGATCGATTTCGCGCCGATGGCGGCGAGCATGTCCTGCCGCTCGGCAGGGCTCTTCGGGAGATAGCGCATCAGGCCGAGGCTTCCTTGCTTTGCGAGGCGATGTAGGCTTCGTAAGCGGCGGTGTCCATGAGGCCGCTGATCTCGGCGGGATTAGCGAGGCGCACTTTGATGAGCCAGCCCGCGCCGTGCGGATCGGTATTGATTGTTTCAGGCGTGTTGTGCAAAACCTCGTTGGCCTCAACGACTTCGCCGGAAGCTGGAGCGTAAATATCGCTGACAGCTTTCACCGATTCGACGGTGCCGAACGTTTTGCCGGCTTCGATTTTCGCGCCAACTTTCGGCAGCTCGACAAAGACTACATCGCCAAGTTCGTGCTGTGCGTAGTCTGTGATGCCAATCGAGGCAACGTCACCCTTTACTCTGAACCCATTCATGCTCTTTGGTGTAGCGATAATTCGCAGGATATGCCATTGGACCACTCCTCGCGTCCCTCGTTAGAAAAGGGGGCGCCAAAATTTTCCTTCAGACCTTCGCTGCGGTTTGCGGCGCCGGCGTCTTCTTAGGACGCTTGTAGAATGGCGTCGCAACTACCTGTGCTTTGCACTTCTGCGCGCGAATCTGCACGTAGATGGGTGTACCAAGGGCAGTCATCGTCGGCGGGACGTAGGCCAGCGCAATGTTTTTGCAAAGCGTGGGCGAAGGCGAGCCGCTGGTGACCACGCCGATTGCGTCACCGCTTTCGTTGCAGCAGCAATATTCATCGCGCGCAATGCCGCGGTCAACCATTTCTAGACCCACAAGCGCCCGTGTTAGGCCAGCAGCCTTCGCGCGTTCCAACGCCGCGCGACCGATGAAATCGCCTTTTTCCATTTTGCAATAACGATCCAAGCCCGCTTCCCAAACGTTGATCTTGTCGCTGATTTCGTGGCCATAGAGGGCCATCTTCGATTCCAGGCGCAGCGTGTTTCGCGCGCCAAGCCCGCAAGGGATGATGCCAAACTCGCGTCCAGCTTCCATCACCTTGTTCCAAACCATTTCGCTCGTTCCCGCATCGGAGGGAACGTAAATCTCGAACCCGTCTTCGCCGGTATATCCGGTCCGCGCAATGAGCGTATTTTTCAGACCGCACACAGTTCCGTGCGTGAACCAATAGTTTTTGATGACGGCTGAGATTTGCGTCGGTCAGTTTTTGCAACAACTCTTCCGCGTGCGGGCCCTTGTATCGCGAGCTGCGTGTACGCGTCGCTTAAGTCCTCGACGACGCAGTCGAAACCCTTTGTGTTTTCACGAACCCAGTTGATGTCTTTTTCGCGCGTCCCGGCGTTGATCACCAGCAGATAGTCGTCCTCGCCGAGTCGATGGACGATTACGTCGTCGACGAACGTACCCTCGGGATAGAGCATCGCCGAATAATGCGCTTGGCCGATTGCGAGTTTCGAAACGTCGTTCATGCTCAGGTGCTGCACAGCCGCGAGCGCGCCTCCGGGAACGTGGCCGCTGCGAATCCGGATGTCGCCCATGTGGCTGACATCGAAAACGCCAACACTGGAGCGCACTGCTTTATGTTCTGCTACCAGCCCGCCGCTCGCGGGATACTCGACAGGCATATCCCAACCGCCGAAATTGACCATTTTCGCGCCCAAACGGCGGTGTACCGCGTTCAGCGCCGTCTTACGAAGTTCGATGATAGGAGAAGTCGTGACGGATTCCATTCCGTGTGCTCAAGCAGAAATGCATACTAACATGCGAGTCGAAACGGGTCAAAGAAGCGCGCACTGCGGCAGCAAATGAAGCCTTGCGGCGAGAGGTGCGAATGCCGGGTAGCTACAATCAATGCAATAGAAGAAACGCCGCATGGTCCGAATGTCCAGCTTGCTGGCTTCTGCCCACGTCAGGTACAGTTTTCGTGGAGGCTCCCATGGCGGGTCCCATCGTTTGCGGACAATGTGACAGGACGGAAGGCAATTGCAACTGCGAAAAATACTGCACGATTTGCAAAGGGCAGGTTAACGTAAAGCTTTGTGCGGACGGACTGTATTATTGCCCGGACTGCCGGGAAGCTTGCGACGTAGCCCTCGCGAACAACTACAGTGACCGTTGATTTCAAAGTCATTGAGTTGCAGATTGATCCCGATGCGCGGCTGGCGGCCGCGGCAGGGGGAGCTGCTCGATATTTGGCCGAGGCTGCTGGCCTTACCGAGCGAAGAGGCGGCCGAGCTACAAAAGTCTATTGTCGCTGCTTGCCAGGAATCGTTTGAGAGTTTGACCGGGGACCACCCACACCTAACAGTGACTCTTATGCGTTACCCGGACCGCATCGAAATCGCGATAGCTCACGAAGGTGACGCGGCACCGGCCGTAGGACTTGACCGGATTGCTGGGTTTGCGACTCAGATGGGTGCTGCGGGCGGGCTGGGTGGAGTCGACCGCGTTCAGTACGAATCGCGCGGCGGATTAGCGATCACGCGATTGACGAAATATTTGGGTCACCTTTCGCCCAACCAGTAATTCTCGCCGGAAAAGCAAAAGAGCCGGGCACGACATCGTGTCCGGCTCTTTGTGTTTCTGAATTGTTGCGCTTCGCAAAATTACATTTTGAATGAGAACGTATTGTGTTTGATGAGCGAGGTCATCTGATCGTCGCTTAGCGACATGTGCAGGGTCACGCGGTCGCCTCCCGGTATGATGCGTACTTGATCGAGTAGTGCCGCGAGGTCTGGATTGTCTTTTTGCGCTTGATAGCGCTTGTAGAGGAACCCCGCTTGAAGCAACTGGCCGAGCGTGTTGGCGTCATCGGTTGATCCGCAAATGGCCTGGACTTTCGCGTCCAGATCGCTGCCAGCTTCGATATTGATAATGGAGTTTTGCATCCGCATCACGAGCTTCGCGGCTTCAGGGAACTGTTCGATCTCAGGAGCCAATTGCTGCATCGCCAGGCGAGTATAGGCAGGATTGGTGACCAGCCACACGGAGCTGCCTGTGTTGGCTTCATTGATCAAGGAGAAGAACTTGTCGTTGCGGATCAGGCCTTCTTCATCTCCGAAGCGCACGCTGATCATTTTCTCCAGAATGCTCCTGTGGCCATACGCAGCGGTACTTGCGTCGATAAACACGAAGAAGAGATCAGTGGCGCCGGTTCCGGTTCCAAAAGCGTAGAAGGTATAACCGTGAAAACTCGTCGTGGGCAGCTTCTGCTTTTTGAAGTACGCAGCCGTCGTGTCCTGATTGAAGTTGCCCAGCGCGATGCCAACCATCTGTTCGCCGCTAGGAACCGCGTCAGAGCCCGTGCCCTCGGCCTTGGAAGTCATTCCCTCGGCGACGAGCGCCCAGGCGATCTCATCTACTTGGCTGTTAGGATCATTGCCGGTGGAAGCAAGAAACTTCTCGAATTGCCGAAACCGCTCTGGGAGCAGCTGCTCTTGTAATTGCGGAAACCACTTCAATGTGCGGGCTTTCTTCAAGTCGGCATACCCAAATTCGCCGACATCTCTAGGAAACATGCCGATGACGTCCGCGCCAAGGCGGCCGGCATGCGCCGGCTGGGACAGGGTCAACGCCATCACAAGCAAAAAGCCAATAGCGAACAGCCGGTAAAACGCCGCCCCGCTGCGTGTCGCTCCTAAACTCGTTTCAAGTTTCATCAAGTACTCCTTTCAATGGCCGGGGGAAGTTCTATTCTACGCGGTCGTCGCGTGGGGCGCATTCCCCAATCGCTCGCGAAGGGAGGCGATTTTTTCGCGCATCAGCGCCACATAGGCGCTATCGGTGATGCCATCGAGATTGATCTCGACGTTAGCTAAAGCCCCGCGTGCCCCCGCCGCGGCGATGTAGCGACCTACTTCCAAGTCTGACCTCATGGATGCGGCGGCGATAGCCTCCAGTTGTCCCAAACGTTCGAAAAGGGCAACTGTCCGCTGCGCCACCTGCATTGGCACGTCCGCCGCGCCCTTCGTGGCGGATTGAATCGAGGTTTCCCGTTTTTGCACTTCGTCGGCATTACCTTGCGGTAGTTTGAACGCCGCGATTACGGCTTCGTACGAAGCGGCGTCGCGGTCAATGGCTTCCGCGAGTTCGTCTGCCGTGCGTCGCAATTCATCAAGTTCCGCAGAGAGCTTGTCGACATGCGCTGCCTGGGACTTCTTTTTGCGGGACAGTCCCGCGACCATTTGGCCAAGCGAAGCCGCCAACGCGCCTGCCATTGCGGATACGCTGCCGCCTCCGGGCGTCACTGTCGGCGCGGCCACGGCTTCCAGGAAGGGGCGGGCCAAGCTGGCGAGTTTGCCGTCCCTGCCTGCTTCGAGCGGCGCTCCGCTGAGCGCGGCGGCCAGCTTATTTTCAAACACCTGCGCGGGGGAGAAGTTTTCCAATTGCAGGAAAAAGTCCGCCGCCATCTCGATTGCCTTTTTGGGAATCAGGCCGACGATTTCGCTACCCACTGGCACAACACCGTAGCGTTCCGCTTCGCGTTTGACCATTTCGTAGACGCGGTGCATCGGCGTTTGCTCAAAGTCGGTGAGGTTGATCGATACTTGCGCGAGGTTGCGCGCCTTCAGCTCCACCCCCATCGATTTGACGTAACGCATGCCCCCCGACGAGAAACGAATCGCTTTTGCAATCTTATTGGCAATGCCGACGTCTGAGGTGTTCAGATTCACGTTGTAGGCGACCAGGAACTTTCGCGCTCCAATGACCGTCACGCCCGCCGTGGGGTGTACCTTTGGCTCGCCGACGTCCGGCTGGCGATCGTGGTTATGCTTCATCTCCTCGCGCAAAGCTTCAAACTGGCCGCGCCGCACATTTTCGAGATTGACGCGGTCGGGCCGCGTCGCCGCCGCTTCGTAGAAAAAAACGGGAATCCTGTAGCGCGTCCAGATTTCGTGCCCGGTGCGCCGCGCGAGAGCGACGCAATCCTCAAGAGTCACTCCTTCGATCGGAATGAAAGGGATAACGTCTGCCGCGCCCACGCGCGGGTGCGCGCCGGAATGTTTCGTCAGATCGATTAGCTCCAGCGCCTTACCCACGCCCCGCAGCGCAGCTTCAGCGACGGCATCCGGCTCGCCCGCCAGCGTGACCACGCAGCGATGGTGGTCGCCGTCCATTTCGCGGTCAAGCACGTAGACGCCCGGGACGCCGCTCATCGCCGACACAATGGCCTCAACCTTCGCGGGATCTCGCCCCTCGGAAAAATTCGGCACGCATTCAATCAGTCGTTTCATCGCAAACGTGTTCCTCGCGTCTCACCCGTCCATCATAGGAGATTTTGTGCCTCCAGGGCTAACCGCGCGCAACGAGAGTTGCGCAACAAAACGCCACGGATTTGCCCGGATTATTTTGGAGGCTTGATAAAAGGGCTCGGCGGAGGATATCTCTTGTCACCCTTTGGCGGCATGGGACGGAAATCCTTGCTCACCCTGGGCAGCGCCGGCGGCGTGTACTTTTTCGAAGGCATTGAAGCTAGCGGCTTTTTCTCTTCCTTCTTGGGAGCCTGTTCGCCCTTTACAAACCGAACTACCTGCCTGACAAAAAATACGATTCCTACGATCCACAGCCCAATTATCCCCGCTTCGGAAAGACTGAAACCGAAAGCCGTAAGAAAAAAAACCGTCACCACAAAAAGAATTCCCAAAGCGGGATAAAAGTGCTCCGAAAGCAAAGACTTCTGCGGCGTCCTCTTTACTTGCAGGATTTTAATCTTTTTTTCCGGTCTTTTCCGCGAGTTAGGCTTTGGCTTTGTTGGCGGCATGTACCACGACACCCCGCTTGATGGTCATCCAGCAGGTGTTCATCCCAAAATAATAAGGAATTTCGCGGTAATCGGCCACTTCGAAGACGGCCAGGTCCGCCAATTTGCCAACCCCGAGCGAGCCAATGTGCTTTTCACGCCGCAAAGCGTAGGCCCCGTTGATAGTCGCTGCTGTAATAGCCTCGGCAGGAGTCATGCGCAGCTGTGTGCAGGCCAGCGACAAAATCATGGGCATGCTCATCGTGGGGCTGGTGCCTGGATTGTAGTCCGTAGCCAGGGCAACGATAGCACCTGCATCGATTAGCTTACGGGCTGGCGCGTATTGTTTCAAACCAAGATGGAAGTCGCAGCCGGGCAAAAGCGTCGCAACAGTCTGAGATTTTGCCAGCGCGGCGATGTCGCTGGAATTAATTTGCTCGAGATGGTCGCAACTAGCCGCACCGAGTTTCACGGCAAGCTGAGTTGCTCCCGTGCGCGTGAGCTGTTCAGCGTGTAGCCGAGGCGGCAAACCGTACCGCTTGCCAACTTCTAAGATTTGCTTGGCTTGCTCCCGCGTGAACGCCCCGCGATCGCCGAAGACATCGCAGAACTCCGCAAGTTTGTGTTCCGCCACTTCGGGAATTAACTTTTCCGTGAGCAGCGCAATGTACTTTTTCACTCCCGCAGGCGATCCGAGATACTCCGCTGGAACAACATGCGCGCCAAGAAATGTCGAGGCGATTTCCAAGGGCTGCTCGGCGGCAAGTTCCTTGTGAAGCCTCAGAATTTTCAGTTCGCTCGCGACATCCAGGCCATATCCACTTTTTGCTTCGATTGTCGTTGTGCCGTAGGCGGCGAATTGTGCAAGTGCCTTGCGCGCGCGCAATTTCAGGGCTTCCGATGTCGCCGCGCGCAGTTTCTTGACGGAATTTAAAATCCCGCCGCCTTTGCGAGCAATCTCTTCATAACTTGCGCCGGCGATTTTCAGCTCATATTCTTCCGCGCGGCTCGCCGCGTGAATCAAATGCGTGTGCGAATCGACAAACCCCGGCAGCACCACGCGCCCGCCAACGTCCAATTTCTCCGCAGGGGACGCTTCCGGCAGCGCCTCGATTTTTGCGCGGGTTCCCACCGCCGCGATCAAGCCATCACGCACCAGCAGCGCCCCGTCTTTGATAATGCCGAGGTTTGCAAGCGCCGTACCGCGCCGCGCTCCGTGGCCGCGTAGCGTCAAAAGTTGGGATGCGCCGGTAATGAGCAGGGAAGTCGGCAAGGCCCGGCTATTATGCCGGATCGAGCAAGCGAGTGCACGGCAAGGTAGCACAGGCACTCCTGCCTGTGGCATTTTTGCCATTTGGATGCGTGGAAAAAAACCGGACAGACAAGAGTGTCTGCCCAACTCAAGCCGTCGTAGCCTGCCCTTTGTACGCTGGCACAAACACGTCGTGCACAAATTGCTCGAACAAAGTAGGCGTCGAGTTCGTCGCAGAACGGGACTCCAGCATGCGCATGTGCCCGTTATTCAGCGCATCCGCCATCTCGCAAATAAGTGTCGCCATATTCTTGGACATGCCCATCTGGGTCATCCCTAGAATCACTTGTTCGTTAGGCAGCTGCACATAACTGAGATTCGGTAGTCCAATGGCCGCCCCAATTATTTTTGCCATTTGCTCGTACGTAAGATTTTTGTGCCCCTGCAATTCGTGCGTCTGGTGGCCAGTGAATTCGAGCTTGGCTAACGCATCGGCTGCTACTTCAGCGATGTCGTAAGTCGCGATCATCGGCAACTCGAGATCCGCGCGCACCGGCCCGGCCATCATTCCAAAGCTCTTGATGATCCCGACTTGCGGAAGCAGATTTTCCATGAAATATCCGGGACGCAGAAAGAGAGCATTTAGCTTTGGGATTTGCGAGAATTTTTCTTCCATCACGTGCAGGCCGGCAACCGGCCCCGTCTTGTCCGCTTTGTCGGCGCCAAAACTGCTGAGGGCTACAACATGGGTCACGCCCGCGGCCTCAAGAGCTTTGGCGATGGAACTTGATATGGCATCCTGCTCAGCTCGATAGTCCAGACTCGCAGGATTAGGCGGCACCAGCGCGTAGACCGCCCGCGCTCCGGTGAAAGCTTTTGTCAGAGCCGCTGAATCTGTAAGATTCGCCTCAAAGGCTTCCGCGCCGAGAATCGTAAATCCCGCGAGCCGGTCTTTGCTGCGTCCCACGACGCGCACCTTTTGGCCGTTGTCCAATAGCGTTTCTGCGACAATTTTTCCCGTATTTCCAGTAGCGCCTAAAATGACGTACATATTTTTCTCCTCGAACTACTCCCTAAGTACTTAGGATGCGCAGGCAAGCGAGGAAGATACGCACTACAACATGGGGACTTTGACGCCGTTCTTCTTCGCGAATGCAATCGCGTCGAGATATCCGGCATCGACATGCCGTGCAACGCCCATGCCGGGGTCATTCGTCAGCACGCGCTCGATGCGCGCGGCCATTTCTTTTGTGCCGTCGGCCACGGTGACTTGCCCGGCATGCTGCGAATAGCCGATGCCCACGCCGCCGCCATTGTGAATGGAAACCCAAGACGCGCCGCTCGCTGTATTCACGAGCGCATTGAGCAGCGGCCAATCGGCAACGGCGTCGGAACCATCGAGCATCGATTCCGTTTCGCGGTAAGGCGAAGAAACCGAGCCGCAATCAAGATGATCGCGCCCCATCACCACCGGTGCTTTCAACTCTCCGCGCGCCACCAGTTCATTCAGCGCCAATCCGAATTTGTCGCGCTCGCCATAACCCAGCCAGCAAATCCGCGATGGCAGCCCCTGAAACTTTACGCGCTTCTGCGCCAGCTTGATCCAACGCGCCAGATGTTCGTCATGCGGAAACATTTCAAGGACAAGCTGGTCCGTCCGCGCGATGTCCGAAGCTTCGCCGGAAAGCGCCGCCCAGCGAAACGGCCCTTTGCCTTCGCAAAAAAGCGGCCGGATATATGCCGGCACAAATCCCGGAAAGTCGTACGCATTCTTGACGCCATGTTCGAACGCAAACGTCCGAATATTATTCCCGTAATCAAACGTGACCGCGCCCAGCTTCTGCAAATCGAGCATGCCCTGGACGTGCTGCGCCATCGCGGCAAGCGCGTGTTTGCGATACTCCTGCTGATTGTTTTTGCGCAGTCCCAACGCGGCTTCGAGCGTCATTCCATTCGGCACATAGCCGGCGATGGGATCGTGCGCGCTCGTCTGATCGGTCAGAAGGTCCGGCACCACGCCACGTTTCGCCAACTCCGGAATCAAGTCGGCGCAGTTGCCCACCAGCCCGACGGAAGTCGCTTCGCGTTTGCGAACGGCATTTTTCAGGATGCGCAGCGCCTCGTCGAGGCTCGTCACCATGACGTCGCAATAACCGCCCTTCACGCGCCGCTTGATGCGCTCCGGGTCGACGTCAATCCCCAAAAACGCCGCGCCGTTCATCGTTGCTGCGAGCGGCTGTGCACCGCCCATCCCGCCCATGCCGCCGGTCACCACCAGCTTGCCCGCAAGGTCACCGCCAAAATGTTTGCGGGCAGCCGCGGCAAACGTCTCGTACGTGCCCTGCAAAATCCCCTGCGTGCCGATATAAATCCAGCTGCCTGCCGTCATCTGTCCGTACATCATCAAGCCGGCGCGATCCAGTTCGTTGAACTTCTCCCAGTTGTTCCAGTGTCCTGTCAGGTTGGAATTGCAAAGCAAAACGCGCGGCGCATATTCATGCGTCCGAAAAACGGCAACCGGCTTGCCCGATTGCACCAAAAGCGTCTCGTCGGATTCGAGCGCCTTCAGCGACCGCACAATCGCGTGAAAACACTCCCAATTCCGCGCTGCTTTCCCCGTCCCGCCATACACCACCAAATCTTCCGGCTTCTCGGCGACGTCGGGGTCGAGATTGTTCATCAACATCCGCAAAGCCGCTTCCTGCTGCCACCCCTTGCACGAAAGCGTCGTCCCACGCGCCGCGCGAAAAGGCCCGCGCGACAAAGCTCCGTCAGCCACCGTTCCAGAAAGCGTAGCGCTCATGAAGAAACTCCGCGTTCATCTTAACGCAGCACCCTATTCCGCACCACATCGGCCCAATGCACTTTCCAGCCGCGTTTCACGCAGCACGAATCTGCGCTGGCGGTACGACGATCTCAACAAGTCCGGTCGCCACGTCGTACACGAGGCCTGATATAAGCCAAGCGGCCGGCAATGCGGGAATCGACCGAAGCGCAGCAACGTCGACGGCGACCGCCGCCCGAGGATCGGTAACCGCTTTTGCCTTGACTTCCCCTTCCTGTATTTGAAAATAGTGCACCAGCTTGGCGGGGTCCCCGGCAAGGCGAGTGATGCCACAGTCTGTGTGGTGAAGCACGATGAGGTGAAACTCTCCGCCCCCTCCGGGAGCCTTTCCGGCAACCTCACCGATCCGCCCGAGTAGACCCAATTGCTCCAACAACCCAGGGGTGATTCGGCCGCCGATATTGCGTAACACGACGGCCTCGCCCGGTTTAATTCCAAGGACATGAACCGGATCGACACGCATGTCAGCGCAACCGATGATCAGCGCTTTCACATTGGGCATCGCCTGCGGAAGCGAAGGCATAAGTGTGCCCCCAGCAGACTGCTGAGCGGCAAATTCTTTGTTACGTTGTAGCAAGTGGTCGAGATTGTTCATGCTCATTCTCCTTAAGATCGGTTCTAACACCCGGATTTTAGAGCGCGGCAGGTCTCTGTAGAAATTCAATCGGGGAAGGAAAGTGTCGGCGTGTTCATGTCAGCCGCGCCGCGCCGCCTCATGCGCGTCTTTGTTGAACCACAGGCAGATCGTGTTTTTTGGCTTCATGTTCGGGTGCTCCTTGTCCTCGGTCAGGGCGAACGCCGCTGTTCTTGCGCCGGACCGTATCAGCGGCGCACCAGGCGATCTGCTGATTCGATGCCGCCGACGCTGAAATAGGTCGCGCACCGTCACGCCCTTCTAAAATAATATCGCTGGCAGCGAAAACTGAAGACTGCCCCACGTCCTGTACTCCAGTTGGATTGCGCCACGAAATGGCCTAGGGTAGAGTCAAAGATTCCGATGAACTACGGGACCCTTCCCTCGCGATTGCTCAACGCCGTCGACTCCCTGTCGAATCCGCGCGCACAAATGTTTCGCTCCGCCGATGGATGGCAGTCCATCTCCTCCGAAGAATTCCTACGCCGCGTCGCGGGGCTCTCCACCGCTTTTGTCGAACTTGGCGTAAAGCCCGGCGACCGCGTCGGCCTCTTCGCCGCCAATCGCCCCGAGTGGCACACCGTCGACTTCGCCATCACCGGCGCAGGCGGCGTCACCGTTCCCATCTATTTCAATGAATCGCCGGAACGCATCATCTACATTCTCAAACATTGCGGCGCAAAGATTCGTCTTCGCCGCGGGCGCAGCGCAAATGCATAAGCTTCAGGCCGTGCGCGCGCAGCTCCCTGAGTTGGAGCAAATTATACTCGCGGACTGCGGATCAGATCTGCCCCCGGATTGCCTCCGTTACGAAACGCTGATCGCGACTGCCGGCGGCGCCGATGTCGCCGCCTACCGAATGCGCGTGTCGCAGGTCCTGCCGGGCCAACTCGCTTCGATCATCTACACCTCCGGCACCACAGGCGAACCCAAAGGCGTCATGCTGACGCACACAAATTTTTGTTCGAACGTCACGGACTCCTGCGCCAACGTGAAATTTGACTCCAAAGATGATGTTGCCATCTCCTTCCTTCCGCTGGCCCACGTCTATGGCCGCACCCTCGACTACGTTCATCTTTTCCACGGGATAACCATTGCCTATGTTGAGGCGGTCGAGCAAGTCGCGCAGGCTCTCCTCGAAATCCACCCCACGCTGCTCGCCGCCGTGCCGCGCGTCTTCGAGAAAATCTATGCCCGCGTTATCGAGCAGGGAAGCAAACTGACTGGCGCCGAACGAAAGATCTTTGACTGGGCCATGGAAATCGCAAGCCGCTCAGCAATGTGGCGTTCCGGCGAACAAAACGCCGGTTTGGGAGTGAAGCTCGCCTGGAATCTTGCCGACAAGCTGGTCTACTCAAAGATTCGCCTGGGGACCGGCGGAAAGCTCCGACTCGTTTTTTCCGGCGGTGCGCCGCTCGCCAAAGAATTTGCCGAGTTTTTCTGGGCGGTTGGTGTTCCGATTTACCAGGGCTACGGCCTGACGGAAACCGCGCCCGTTCTGACTTCCAACTATCCGCAAAACAGAATGGGTAGTTCAGGCAAGCCGATTCCCAACGTCGAGCTGCGAATCGCAGCCGACGGAGAAATCCTCGCGAGAGGCCCTTGCGTCATGCAGGGCTATTACAAAAGTTCGGAGGCTACGCGCGAAGTGCTGAACGCGGACGGCTGGTTCAGCACTGGCGATATCGGCTATCTCGACAAAGACAACTATCTTTTCATCACCGACCGCAAAAAAGACCTCATCAAGACCGCCGCGGGCAAATTTGTCGCGCCGCAACCCATCGAAAACGCGCTCAAGACTAGCCCATTCATCTTGAATGCCATGGTCGTGGGCGACAAGCGAAAATTTATTTCGGCGCTGATCGTTCCAAATCCCTCAACCGTCGCCGCAAAAGCCGCCGAGCAGGGAATCAAGTTTTCCTCGAATAAGGAAATGGTCGCGCACCCCTGGGTGCGTCAACTGATCGAGACCGAAGTAAAGCGCCTGACCGTGAATCTCGCGCAATATGAATCCATCAAGCGCTTCGCCCTCCTGCCGGAAGACTTTACCTTCGACAACGGCGGCCTAACGTTCACCCTAAAACTCCGCCGCCGCGTAGTTGAACAGCAGCTTCACGACGTAATCGAGCGTCTCTACGCCGACGTCTCCGACCCTCGCCCCATCCTGCAAAACTAACCCTGCGTTTTGGAGTACGGCAGCTCTGCCGCCGCTTTTCCCTTCTCGCTATTGAGATCAGATCGGCTTACCATCCGCATCCAGCAATCGAATCTCTCCGAGTCCCAACTCTTTAATCCCCGGTTCGATCTTTGCCCTGTCGCCAACGATGACCCATATCAAATTATCCGGATGCACGACCGTCTTGGCGGCCGCGGTCATATCAACTGGCTTGAGCGCGCGGATCTTGGTCACCATCGTGTCGTAGTAGTCGTCCGGCAAGCCGAAGTGGACCATATCGTTGATCGAATCGCCCACAGCTTCTTGCGTTTCACGCGAGCCAGGCAAACTGAGCGTCTCATTGTTTTGCACGTTCACGAGTTCTTCCTGCGTCAGAGGACGGTCAGACAAAATCGCGCGGAACTCTTTATTGAGCTCCGCCAGCGATTCCTTGGTTTTGTCTGTCTGCACCGGAGCGACAGTCATCCACGGCCGCTGCGCGCGCGCGGGAAACAGAAGGCTGCTCGCTCCGTACGACCAGTGCTTGTCCTCACGCAGATTTGCATTGATACGCGCCATAAAGAGCCCGCCCAAGCCGTCATTCATGGCTTGAATCGCAAACTCGTCTGGATTTGCGGTTGGCGGCGCGATATTGCCCACCATGATGATGGATTGCTGCGCGCCGGGTTTGTCGATCAGATAGACCGTCGACTTCGCCGCGAGCGGCACGGTCGAGATTTTTTTCTGCGGCGTCGTCCCCGGCTTCCAGCCCGCAAAGAGCTTCTCGAGCTTTGGAGTAATTTCGGCCAGCGTGGTATCGCCCGCGATCACCAGCGTTGCATGGTTCGGTTTGAACCACGCATCGTGAAACTTCACCATGTCTTCACGCGTCATTTTTTCAACGGTCGCGGTCGTCCCCGTGCCCGTCATCGGGTTTCCATACGCGTGACCTTCACCATAGAGAAGCGCTGGAAATACGCGCAAGCCCATTTGTACCGGCGTCGTTTTCTCGCGCTGGATTCCAGCGACTTGCAGTTTTTGCTGGCGCTTAAAGTCTTCCTCCGGAAAAGTCGGATTCAGAATCACGTCCGCATAAAGTTCAAGCGATGGATCGAGCTTCGATTTAAGCGCTGAGAGCCGCACAATCGACAAATCAAGATTCGAGAACGCGCCAATCTGTGCGCCGAGCAGCGCTTGTTCGTCGCTGATCTGCAGCGCGGTCCGCGTTTTTGTTCCGCCGTTTAGCAATGCCATCGTCATGCTGGATGTTCCGGGCGTTGCAGATTGATCCGCCGCGTAGCCCGCATCCACGTCCAGCCAGAAAGTTACCAGCGGCACCTCGTGGCGCTCGGCCAGTATCACCTTCAGCCCGTTCGATAGCGTGGCGCGCTGCAATTTCGGAAGTTTCAACTCAGGCGCCGCGCCGATAACGGGTGCTTTTGCCCGATCCGCTCCCGTCGCGTCGGCTTTAAATGGCGGGAATGGTTGCACTTCTAGCACATACACGCCGTCGGAAAGCCAGCGATTGGCGGCGGCTTTCACTTCCTCCGCCGTAGCATTCTGGATTCTCTTAAGTGAAATCTTGTAAGCGTCAGGACTTCCCAAATATGTTTGGCTCTGCGCCAGCCGATCAGACTTGCCTCCGAATCCCCCAATTCTTTCAATTCCACGGACGAAACTCGCTTCATGCTGTGCTTTTGCGCGCGCCAGTTCTGCTTCTGTCGGCCCATCCTTCAGGAATCTCGCCAGCTCCTCGTCCAAAGCTTTCTCCACCTGCGCCAGATTACCGCCGGGTTTTGCCGATGCTTGCACGCGAAACTGTCCGCCGATTTCGTTCAACGACACAAACGCATTTGCGTTCGTTGCAATCTGATCGTCGTAGACGAGCCGTTTGTAAAACCGCGAGCTTTTCCCGGAGCTCAGCACGTCGCTCACGAGATCGAGATAGTCCGCGTCCGCGGTCCCGTATTCCGGCACGTTCCATACCTTGTAAATGCGCGCCTGCGGCACGCGGTCCTGCACGGTCTCCCGATGTGTCCCGGTCATCTTGGCAACCCAAGCTTCCTGATGCGCCACGGGAGGCCCCGGAGGTATATTGCCGAAATATTTTTCCACTTTTTCTCTTGCGGTTTTTACGTCGATGTCTCCCGCTAGAACAATCGTCACATTTGAGGGGCCGTAGTACGTCTTGAACCAATCCTTCACGTCGTCCATCGACGCGGCGTTCAGATCCGCCATGTCTCCAATCACTGTCCACGAATAGGGATGCCCCGCAGGATACGTATTCTGCGTCATCAGTTGAAACGCCACGGAGTAAGGCTGGTTCTCTCCCTGTCGCTTTTCGTTCTGCACCACCCCGCGTTGCAAGTCGAGCGTCTTCTGGTCCAGCGAGCCGAGCAGGAATCCCATGCGGTCGGACTCCATCCACAGCGTGTAATCCAGGGCCGACGTCGGAACATTCTCGAAGTAATTCGTGCGATCGTTGTTCGTCGTGCCGTTCAAATCCGTCGCGCCGATTTTTTCCATCGCATCGATATAGCGGCCGGGCGAGTGCTCGCTGCCGCCAAACATCAAGTGTTCGAACAAATGCGCGAATCCGGTCTTGCCCGGTTTCTCGTTCTTCGAGCCAACGTGGTACCACGTGTTGATCGCCACAATCGGTGCTTTGTGATCTTCGTGCACAATGACCGTCAAACCGTTGTCCAACACGAATTTCTGAAATGGAATATCAATGTCGCTGCTCTGCGCGCGCGCTCCCACGCCGAACACGGCAATCAGTAAAATGAAAACTGTCGTTCTGAATCGCATCGTTCCCCCCGAAATCTTTAACCACTCCGGTTTCGTATTATTCCTGAACTCGGAATACATTGCCGCAGCATCTTGACCTGAAGGGAATAGGGACCTGTTACAGGCAAGGCGCCACCCCAGGCAACTTGCCGTTTCCTCAGTATCGAAAATTCCTGCCGGAAAGTCTATGCCCCGTAGAAATATTCCCTCAGTTGGATTCGGTTAGGCGCTTTCGTGGCCTTTGTAGTCTTTGCTTTCCTATTCGAAAAGCCTTCAGCCCTGCGAGCCGGGGGATTTACGATTTGTCGCCAAGCCCACGTAGGTCTAAAATCTCAATGGGGATACCAATGTCAGATGAATTGATCATAGCCGGCCGCGCCTTCAAATCCCGCTTGATTGTGGGTACAGGCAAGTACCGCAGCTTTCCAGAAATGGCTCGCGCTCATGCTGCTTCCGGCGCGGACATGGTTACCGTCGCCGTCCGCCGCGTGAATCTCACCGACCGCTCCAAAGAATCCCTGATCGATTACATCGACCGCGAAAAAATCTTTATCCTGCCCAATACCGCCGCTTGCTACACCGCCGACGAAGCCATTCGCACCGCGCGCCTCGCCCGCGAAGTCGGCCTCTCCAACTGGGTCAAGCTCGAAGTCATCGGCGACCAGCAAACTCTTTTCCCCGACACCGAGCAACTCATCGAAGCCACGCGCGTCCTCGTAAAAGAAGGCTTCGTCGTCCTCCCCTATACGAATGACGACCTGATAGCCGCCCGCAAACTTATCGACGCAGGCGCCGCTGCCATCATGCCGCTCGCCGCTCCCATTGGTTCCGGCCTGGGCATTCAAAATCCCGCAAATCTTCGCATCCTCCGCGAACGCATCACCGAAGTCCCCATGATTGTCGATGCAGGCGTGGGTACAGCATCCGATGCCGCCATCGCGATGGAATTAGGCGCCGATGGCGTCCTGATGAACACGGCTATCGCTGAAGCCGCCGACGCCGTCCTAATGGCCGAGGCCATGCGCGAAGCCGTCTCTGCCGGACGCAAAGCTTGGCTCGCCGGCCGTATGCCGAAACGTCTCTACGCCTCCGCTTCCAGCCCGCTCAGCGGCGTTGTCCGCTAAACGAGTACAAAATCACGATAAGAGCATAGCTGCCTGAATCGTTTTAAAATTTCTATCTCTTGGGTTTTCGAGCGGGAACTTTGCGACGCGTCAAGCCGTATCTGTTAATGAATATTCGAAGTAGCGAGCGGCTGAACCATCGGAGGTGAACGTGAAACGAATCTGCGTCGGAGTTTTCATCGCTGCTCTGGCATGCGCGACGATCTCTGGAGCGCCGCAGAGCGCAACTTCAACAGCCTCTGCCCCGGAGTCGGGGCCCGTCATCCAGATCGAAGACGTCACGCTCTTCTACAAGGTCTACGACGCCGCAGGCGGACACCCGACCGCAGACCAACTTCAGCACGACTACATCGATGTCGGTTCGGACGGTCTTCATCACCTTGCCGAAGCGCGGCGTGTCACTGGAGAGGCCATTGCCAAAAATCTGGCGGCGCATCCCGAAATGTATTCCGACGCCAAGCGTTGCATGGCTGTGTTGCCTCGCGTGCGCGAGCGCCTGCAAGTCGCCCTCCTCAAATTAGGCAGTCTCTACCCGGAGGCAAAATTCCCTCCGGTGACAATCGCCGTCGGCCGCGGGAAACCTGTGGCCATCGGGAGTCCCATCTCGGGCATCCAAGTCGGCCTGGAGGCCCTTTGCGCGACGAACTGGCTTAATCCCAACGTCGAAGATCGGTTTGTGCACGTGATCGCTCACGAATACGCCCACGTCCAGCAAGCGCGCTCTCTCGTCGATGACGAGCATCCCTCCGTGCTCGAAATGTCTTTGATTGAAGGCGCCGCCGAATTCACAGCCGAGTTGATTTCTGGCGAGGTTTCCAATTCCCAGTTCAAAGAGTCGACGAAGGGCCGCGAATTGGAGATTGAGACGGCCTTCGTCCCCGACGAAGATAAAACCGATATCTCCAAGTGGCTTTACAACTCCACGCTGGAAAAGCCCGGTGACCTCGGCTACTGGGTCGGCTACCGCATCATCAAATCCTATTACCAGCACGCTACCGATAAGACCAAAGCTTTTCGCGAAATCTTGCAAATGACCGACCCAAGGGCGCTTCTTGCCAAGAGCGGCTGGTATCCCGGCATTCAGCTCGAATAAAGCGCGCAGAAATAAATCGAGGAGACGGAGTTTAATCCATCTCCTCAAAATGTTTTTGCATTTCCTTATTTAAGTCGAACTCAACTGTACCGCTCTCACCCTTGGCCGATCGCGGTTAGTATCTGCCAGGATGTTCGTGACGCCAGTTCCAGTAGTCACGTTGCTGTTCCTTGCTCAGCCGGTTGTAGTCGCGATACTCGTAATGCCGCTCCCCGACCCAAACTCGGTACGCGCCTACTTCTCCATTGTTCCAGGTGTGATAATCAGAGTGATATTCGTCGTAGTATCGCGTGTGCGCGGCGCATCCGCTTGCCAGCACAGGCGCGATCATCGCTGCACCTAATACCAGGGGCCCCAGAAAACCCTTTATTCGGAACATATCGCAACCCTCCTTAGGACATGCAGCTTCTCATCGCTGTCTTTCGCTGACGATACAGCGATTCATGTAAAGTGCCCGAGGAATTACAGGGCCTTATCGTCAGCTATTGATAAAACACGCGAAGCGCCGCCAAGTTGCGATTTGCACCAAATGTTTTCTGAAAATTTCAGACTGAAATGGAAAGGAGCTAGGCCTGCGCCGCTTTTCTCGCCTGTTCTGCGTCGTAGCTTTCGCCGTAAATGGAAGGTACCTTGGCTCCCATAGAGCGCAAGTACGAACTCAGTTGCCCGCGATGATGAATAGTATGGTGCGCTCCAAACATCAAAAATGTCACCGCCGGCCGTTGAAACAGCCCGCGGAAATCCACGATCTTCATCAACTGTTCGCTCGTCAATTTCGACAACGCCTCCAGTCGCTCGGCATAAGTCTTCTCATACCAGGCTGCGATTTCGGCAGGTGTCTTCAGCTCCGCGGGAAGGACCGCACCTGTCTCAAACTTTCCATTGATCACGGTATCCGCGAAACGAACATCCGCTGCCGCAATGTGCCTCACCAGTTCATTCGCCGTTTTGGATACCGGGTCGGGCCGGTAATCCGCCTTATCGGCAGGCACCGCTTCGATCACTTTTTTCGTCAACTGGCTTTCCATCTTTAATGCAGGCAAGTACATTCCGTGAAGCAAGAACATAGCGTTTTCCGCTGTCATCTCTTTCATTTTGTTCCTCTCTTGTAACGGTCAAGCATGGCCCAATCCAGTGTTGTGTTGGATGCAAGATACCGCAAGCCGATTCATCGCACAGCCCAAATTCCTTCTAGTATCCGCCTCGTATAGTGCAGTTGGCCATAACTGTTCGCAAGGTCAGGATATCAGCAGCGCACAGCACCGCGGTTCCATTCATTGTAGAGGCCCGCTCCTTCCTCATAATTGTCCGCAGACAAACAGAAGACGGTTGATAAGGACGGTCGATTTGATGCAACTCACGTTTGCCAAAAGAATCAGCGAATGCCCGGTCTGTGAGAGTTCTTCGGTACGCAGGTCGAAGAGAAGAGGCTTCGTCGAGCGGGTTTGGTTCCGCATTGCGTTCGTTTGGCCCTACCGCTGCGCGGATTGCGACTTGCGATTCTGGGGTTTCCGCCGTACCGATCCAGCCAGCCACCGCGCGCTTGTCCCCGGATTGTCCGACTTCACGCAATAGCTCGGCGTTCGCCCTGAAACCGCCGCTTCAAAAAGCCCCAATTCCGTCGGAAGAATCTCGCGTTCATTCATACCGAAGTGTCTGAATCGGATCCACTTTCGTCGCGCGCCTCGCTGGGATGTAGCAGGCTGCCAGTGCGACTGCGAAGAGCACCGCAGTCACGCTCGCAAATGTCAGCAGGTCCGTCGGAGGCACTCCAAAGAGCAAGCTCGCCATCAGCCTTGTAAGGAAAACCGCCAAGAGCAACCCGAACGCAACTCCTATGGCGATCATCCCCGCCCCTTGTTTCATGACCAGGCCGAGTACGTCGCCCGTTTGCGCGCCCAACACCATGCGCAATCCAAATTCCTTCGTCCGGCGCGCCACCGAGTACGAAACCACTCCGTAGATCCCTACCGTCGCTATAGCCAGTGCGACAGCGGAGAAAAGCGTCAGCAGCATCGTCAGAAATCTGGGCCGCGCCTGTGCACGGGAAAGCACATCTTCCATAAGGCGCACATCCGCAAGCGGCAGCGACGGATCGATTTCGTTCATCTGCTGCCGGACTTCTCCCACCAACGATCGCGGATCGCCGCCCTGCGCTCGCATGACCACGAACATATCCGAATTGCCCTGTCCCGCAGGTTGCTGGTAAGGCAGGTACAACTCCGTTCCCGCCGGCCGGTCGAGCCCGGCGTTCTTCACGTCGTCCACAACTCCGATGACCGGGCACCATTCTTTGGTTCCACCCGGGCGGATGCGCCGCCCTATGGGGTTTTGGTTCGGCCAAAAGGTAGCCGCCATCGCTTTGTTGATGATGGCCACCTGCGGCGCATCTTTTCCGTCGCGGTCGTCAAACAGACGGCCGTCCACCAGCCGGATTCCCATCGTTGCAAAATAGTTTTTGCTCACCGCCTGATAAAAATCCACGTTCTGGATCGGCCCGTCCTTTGTCATTACGAAACCTTCGATGTCCGTGTCGTTCATATTCGGCGGTCGCATCGGCGCCAAACCCGAAACCAACGCGGCCGATTGGACTCCCGGCAGATTTGTCAGCCGTCCGTCCAACCGCGTCCAGAAATCCGTTATCTTTGCCGCATCTGTATATGTTCCGCTGGGCAGCGATACGCGCATCGTGATTACATTGTCGGGACGAAGCCCGGTGTGTACCTCTTGTAGCTTCCAAAAAGCTCGCAGCATCAACCCGCAACCGATCAGCAGCACCAACGCCATCGCCAACTCGCCGGCCACCAAGGCCCGGCGGAAAAACTGTGCGCCGCCCGCTGCGGTTGTACTCCCCGCCGTGTCTTTCAGCGATTCGGAAATTCCGCTCATAAAAAGCGGCGCAAGCGGCGCCAGGCCAAAAAGCACTCCTGTCACCAGGCTTGTCACCAGCGTAAAAGCGAGCACTCGCCAGTCCACTGCAATTTCATCGGCGCGCGGTATTCCGCCGGCGTTCGTGAGCTGAACAAGTCGCACTCCTGCAAATGCCAGCCCCACACCCAGCAGGCCGCCACAGAACGAAAGCAGAATTCCTTCGGTCACAAATTGCCGCGCTAGCCGACCCAGGCTTGCTCCTAGAGCGCCACGAATGGCAATTTCCCTGCGGCGCGCTTCAGCGCGTGCTAACAATAAGTTCGCGACATTCACGCTGGCGATCAGCAGAACAAAGGCCACCGCTCCCAGCAGTACGAGCAGGGCTGGCCGCACGCCTGAAACAACTTCTGCTTGCAGCGGAAAACTCACGATCGTGTGATTCTTTGGGTCAAAGCTGTGCGTCTTCGGGGCCTTGTGTTCCCCATACGACTGCACTAAGGCCGCCAACTCCCCCTGTGCCTGCGCTGCCGATACACCAGGCTTTGCGCGGCCCAACAGATAGTAGTTGTGTGAACCGCGCCCGCCAGGCTTCGCCGGATCGAGTTGCAAAGCAGACCAGACTTGCGGCGGGTCTTGTTCCCCTGGTGGAAATTGAAAGCCCTTCGGCATGACGCCGATGATCGTGCACTTCAGCCCATCAAGCCGCGTTTCCCGGCCCACAATGTTGGGATCTCCCGCGAATTCGCTCTGCCAGGTCCCGTAAGAAATGTCCGCGATGACCGCGGCGCCCGGCACATCATCCGAGGCTGCGATCAAACGCCCGTGAATCGGAGTCACGCCCAGCGTTTCCAGAAGCCCGCCGCTGACGTAGGCCGCCGTGACATGTACTGGCTGCGTTTTGCCCGCTAGATTCGCGCCACCCGCGACCCACGCGTCCATCGACGCCCACGAGTGCGTATCGCGCTTCAAGTCGATAAATTCCGGCCCGGAAGTCCAGAACCGGCGCAGTCCGCCATTCGGAAACGTTGGAAATTCGGTGTAGATGCGAACGAGTTGCTCCGGATGTGCATAGGGAAGCGGCTGAAGGAGCACGGCGTTCACCACGGTAAATATCCCCGTCGTAGCGCCAATCCCCAGCATCAGGCACAACACCGCAGCCGTCGTGAAACCGAGGTTCTTGCGCATCATCCGCAGCGCAAATTGGACATCCTGCCGCAACGTTCCCATCGAGAACCTCCACTACCTATAAATACGTTCGAATCGGACTTATGTTCCGGCTGCTTGCAACTCTAAACACAACAGACGGCCCAGGCACGTCTTCGTTTCCCGCCTGCCCCAACTCTCTGCCATCAGACTATTTACAGGACCATGAAAGCGGCGATTCGCTCTATTCTGAGTCATTCGCGATGCTAAGATGTACCTGATGAGGAAAGCTTCTGTTAGCGAACTGCGTTACTGTTTCCCCGTGGTCGAGGAACTCCTCCGCGACGGTGAAGAGGTTCAAATCACGAAGCGCGGCAGGGTTATCGCTCGTCTTTTGCCACCCGAACGCGTCGCTCCCGTTGTGATGCCAGACTTCTTGGGTCGCATGAAGAAAATTTTCGGCGAGAAACGCATGAAAATGTCTGGAGCGGAACAGATCGCTCTTGATCGTAACGATCGTTTTTGACTTTCTACTATGCGGGGTCTCACCCTGTTCTAAACAAGAAGTGCCAAGTCACATCCACCAGCGCGTGCACGATGGCCGACGCAAAGATCGAACCAGTCTTGCGCCATGTCCAGCCGTAGAAAATCCCCGCAATCGAAGCCAGAATCACGTAGCGCCAATTCGGAAACCCTAAGTTCGTAATATGCGAAAACCCGAACAGCATCGACGCCGTCCACCAACCTGCCAAATCGCTTTTACAAGATCGCGACAGCATATTTTGCAGCAATCCGCGGAATAGAAATTCCTCCGGCCAAGCCGTAAAAAAGAAAATCCCCAGCGAAGTGAATAGCAAAGAAGACCACGCATGCCATTGTGGAGCAAACGAAATGAAGTGCAACGCAATACCCAGCGGAATAGCAATACATCCAAACACAGCGAAGCTGCCAAGAACGTAAAGTCCCCAGTTCCTTCCCCAGCCAATGGAGTAGCCGATTCCATCCAAGCGCCGCAGCAGTAAAAACACCGCCAGCGCAATATTTACTGCCAGCAGCACGGTGAATACATACGCGAGACGCCCGCCCGGATACGGCCACAGCCAATGCGACGGCCCAAACTTTACCGCCAACCAAACGCCCGCAAGCGTCAAAAAATCCTGCCACGTTCCGCCGGGCTTGCGCTCCGCCGACGCCGTCAGCGCCATCGGCACGAACACGAGGCATCCCACAGCCCCAGCACGCGCCAAGCTGAAAGTATTTGTCCCCAGCCCGTAAATCAGGTATGCAAGGAACGCGGCGGCGCCCAGTGCGATGCCTCCGCCGGGTCCGAAGCGCGCGGCAAGGCCGTCAGCAACGCCGCGTGCTGCGAAAAACAGCATCACCAGAAAGAAGAATGCAAATGCCGTCAGGGTGGCCGCAAATTCTCGGCCGCCATAGCCGTGCCAGGTCGCGTAAAACGTTCCTGTAAGGCACAACCCGGCCCATAGGCCGAGCATTGGAAGCACACCGAGTTGGCGCGTCGCTGGCAAATAGCCTGCTCAACTTTCAAAAAGAAAGAGAAGATTGTAGCGCAGACACATGGCATCCCAAATCGAACCCAAACCCATGCCGAACTCTACGCGTTTCTGTGAAATGTTTTTTCCGTGCAGCGGCCGCGAGCGATGAAGCGCCTCTCCTACATCGATTGGATGCGCGGCCTGGCCTGCGTCCTAATGTTTCAAACGCACTGCTACGACTCGTGGCTTAGCCCGGAAGCACGACACTCCAGCCTTTTTGTCTGGTCGCAGCTCGGCGGAACCCTCCCCGCGCCGCTCTTCCTCTTTCTTGCTGGCGTATCCTTCGCGCTGGTCACAGAGCGTCTTCGCGAGAAGGGCGCCTCCAGTGTCGAAATCGCAAAAACAACCATCCGCCGTGGCGCGGAAATTTTCGCCTTAGGCCTGCTCTTCCGCGTCCAGGAATACGCTCTCGGCTTCCGTTGGGTTCCGTGGACCGATCTCTTTCGCGTCGATATCCTCAACACTCTCGGCCTCTCGATGATGCTAATGGGCGTCCTCTGCTGGCTCAGCGCGGACGGCAAGCCAGCCAACGCCCCCGCGCTGCAGCAATCCGTCGCAGCCTCGCGAATGCGCGGAATCTTCGCCGGCCTTCTGGCCGCGACTCTAGTAACCTTGGCGACGCCGCTCCTCTGGACCACGCATCGCCCTTCATGGCTGCCATGGCCGATCGAGTCTTACATCAACGGCGTCCACACCGTCGGCAAGCCCCAACACTGGCTCTTTCCGCTTTTCCCGTGGTCGGCTTTCGCATTTGTTGGCTTGGCCGTGGGCTTCTTCCTTTTCACAAGCATCGCCAAGCGCCACGAAGGTCCAATTTTCGCAACCCTGGGTGGGACCGGCATTCTCGCCTGTCTCCTTTCCATACAACTCAGCAACTCGCCGTTCCAGCTCTATTCCATCAACGACTACTGGCACACTAGCCCGAGTTTTTTCCTAATGCGTTGCGGCGTCCTCCTGATTATCTTATTTTGCGTCTACGCCTGGTGCCGTTGGGGCCTGGCGCAAATGGGATTCAGTCCCATCATCCAGTTGGGCAAAACCTCGTTGCTCGTCTACTGGGTGCACATAGAATTTGTCTACGGAGTGCTATCGATTCTTCCCAAGCACCAATGCAGCATCCTCCAAGCCACTCTTGGTTTAGGCGTTATCTTTTTAGCCATGTTGGGGCTTTCGGTTCTGCGCACCAACTGGAAAGATCGCCACACGAAAGCGCAAAAGCCAGTTGCAGCACCCGTTTTGACGGAACAGGTCAGCCTAAAAATAAAACTTCAGTAGGGAATTAGTTCGAGGAAATTAAGCCTAACTAGGGTTTTCCCCTAGCGTTTTACAGCGGGACTCTGCTCCAACTGCTGCCCCTGGGGAATCCTAATAATAATCTCGCCGGGCCTCGCCAGTCCGAGATCATCTCGTGCAATTTTTTCGATCAATCGTGGATCGCTGTTCAAATCTTTCACTTCCTGCGCCAGCTCCGCATTTTCTTTGCTCAGCACATCGAGATCCGCCTTCACTTTCCTGATCTCGTTTTCCGTGCGCCGCATCGCCAAAAATCCGTGCGTCCCAAAAACGTCGTGCACAATCATCACCAATACCAGCAAGCCCATGAGACCGCGGCCGTACTGCCGCATCAGCGATCGCATCTTCTCTTCTACCGGCGCCTTCTGCAATTTTTTCTTCAGCCTTCCAATACCCACTTGGTCACCTCGCCCGTCAACTTTGCGGAAGCCGCAGCGCTACTTGCTTCCACGTACAAGCGCAACAGCGGTTCCGTCCCGGACAGCCGCAAAAGCATCCACGAACCGTCCTCAAAACTGAATTTTGCACCGTCGGTGCGGTCAATCGATACAACTTTCCGCCCCAGAAGTGTCGCAGCGTCCACCGCCACCCTCTTTACCGCATTCGCCTTTTGTTCGTCGCTTAAATGCAAATTTTCGCGCACCGGCCAGAATTCGCGGCCCACTTTCTTAAAGAGTTGTTTTACCTGTTCGCCGAGCGAAGCGCCCCGCGCAGCAATCATCTCCGCAACCAAGAGACACGCCAGGATTCCGTCCTTCTCCGGGACGTGCCCGCGAATCGTCAACCCTGCGCTCTCTTCTCCTCCGAGCGTAATCTTGTCCTCGCGAATCAGCTGCCCGATATATTTAAATCCCACCGGCGTCTGATACGTCTTCTGCCCATGCGCTTTCGCCGCCGCATCAATCAACTGCGACGTCGCCACGCTTCGCGCCGCCGCCATATTCCATCCGCGCGTCTCCACAATGTAGTCATAGACCAGCGCGAGAATATGATTCGGCTGAACCCAGGTTCCATCGCGGTCGATCATGCCAAAGCGGTCTGCGTCTCCATCGGTTGCTAACCCCGCTGCCGCCCCCGAATCCAAAACGGCTTTACGCAACGGCGCCAGATTTTCCTCGCTCACATCCGGCCCTGTTCCATCAAAAAGACAATCCCGGTTCGTACGCATCGCCTGCACCGCAATGCCGTGCTCTGCGAGCGCCTCGTCCAAATATCCCGCGCCGCAACCGTGCAGTGCGTCCGCAACGAATTTGACGTTCGCTTTTCGCAGCACATCGAATCGCACCAACTCGCCCAGCCTCTTCAAATAATTCCCGCGGAGATTCACCGTCTCCGTCTTCACCCCGCCCGAAGGCACAACCGGCGAAGTAGGGTGCGCGCCGTCTTTAGCGATGATTCTCGCTACGCGCACCTCAATATCCTTCGTGACCTCTGGAAGCGCCGGTCCCGCATCCGCCGAAGAAAATTTCAACCCGTGATATTGAGATGGATTGTGGCTGGCCGTGAAGTTGATCGCCCCGTCCAGCTTCGCCCGCTGAATTTCGAACGCCACCGCAGGCGTCGGTGTAAACGTCTCGCAAAGCAAAGTTCGAATCTTGTGCTCCTGCAAAATCGCCACTGCAAGCTGCGAAAACTCCTCCGAATAAAATCGCGTATCGTAACCGACCAAAATCGTCGGATTCTTCGCCTTACTGTTCACGTGCTCCGCGATCGCGGTGACCGCCAGCCGCACGTTCGCAAACGTAAAATCGTCCGCAATCAACCCGCGCCATCCGGACGTGCCAAACTTGATCGGCGATGCATTCAATGTAGGCGAAGCGCTCATAGCGTCGTATTCTATCCGAGTTTTTCCAATACGGAAGCGCCTATACGTGTCTGGGGCATTGCCCACATTGTCCGGACAATGACCAACATTGTAGGGGCGGGGCTTGCCCCGCCCGCTCTGCAACATCTACTGGATTCACTGATTGGAGACCGCCCATGAAGCCCACCGACACTTATCGCCTGGTTCTAGTTACCTGCGCCAACCCGATCCAGGCAAAACTCATCGCCCGCAGCGTCATCGAAAAACGCGTTGCGGCCTGCGTCAACATTCTCCGCAGCCCCGTCGACTCCTACTATCGTTGGAAAGACAAAGTGGAAAAAGCCCGCGAGTACATTCTGATGATCAAAACCACAGAAAGAAAGCTAGGTGGCTTGGAAAGGGAAGTAAAACGCCTGCACAGCTACGAAGTCCCCGAATTCATCGCCCTACCAATCGTCGCCGGTTCGAAATCCTACCTCGACTGGCTCAACGAAAATACGTAATGCCTCAAGGCAACTAAGCTCCCAGCCGGAGGCAAAGACGTATGCAGCCCTCGTAGGGGCACGGCACGCCGTGCCCGTCTTCTACTTGCCGTACCCGTCTTAAACCAGCCTAAACGTACAAAAGCGCCTGATCCAAATCCGCCATAATATCTTCCACGTCCTCAATCCCCACAGAAATCCTCACCAACCCATCCGTAATCCCAATTCGCTCCCGCACTTCCGCCGGCATCGAAGCATGCGTCATCTGCGCGGGCAAGGAAACCAGTGTCTCCACTCCACCCAGACTCTCCGCCAGCGAACAAAGTTTCAGCTGATTCAAAAATCGCCGCGCCGCTTCCAGCGAACCCAAGTCGATCGCCAGCATAGCCCCCGGCCCTTTTTGCTGCCGCCGTGCAATATCGTGCTGTGGATGCGTCGGCAGTCCTGGGTAATACGTCTTGCGAACCTTCGGGTGCGCATCCAGATGCCGCGCCACGGTGATGCCGTTGGCGTTGTGCTGCAACATCCGTATCGCCAATGTCTTCAGCCCACGCGAAATCAAAAAGCAATCCATCGGTGACAACCCCGATCCCGCCGACCGTTGAATGAAATAAATTTTCTCCGCATCCTCAGGCCGCGTCAGCACCACCGCTCCGCCAGTGCAATCGCTATGCCCGTTCAAATATTTCGTCATCGAGTGCACGACAATCTGCGCGCCAAGCTCGATAGGCCTCTGCAAGTACGGGCTAAGAAACGTATTGTCAACCGCCAGCGTGACATTCCGTTCGTTAGCCAGTTTCGCAATGGCTGCAATGTCCGTCACGCGCATAGTCGGATTCGTCGGCGTCTCGATATAAATCAGCTTGGTATTTGGCCGCAACGCCGACAGCACGCACGCCGGAATCGAGGTGTCGACGAAACTAAACTCCAATCCAAAGTGCACCAAGAGCTGCGTCGACAGCCGGTACACGCCGCCATACACCGCTTCCGACAGCACGATGTGGTCACCGGGCCGGTAAAGACGGAACACCGCGTCGATCGCCGCCATTCCGGACGTAAAAACGTACGAACTATGCCCGCCTTCCAGTTTCGCGACCGTGCGTTCCAGCGCTTTCCGGTTCGGATGGTTGGATCGGGCGTAGTCATAACCCTTGTGTTTGCCCAGCTCCTCGTAGACGTACGTCGACGTTTGATAGATCGGCGCAACGATCGCACCCGTGGCGGGATCAGGCTCCTGCCCAACATGAATGGCGTTCGTGGCAAATCCCATGGTGATCTCCTCTTACCTCGCGAACCTTTTCCCCTGCGGCTCGCCCGTTGCAGCAAGCAAAGTCTGCTGCCGTTCCCCTGCAATGTGGAAGTTAAGGGATTCGGGGCCCATCGCTGCGCTTGCGGTTCTCAAGTGCGTGCAGGGCAGATTCTTCCGAAGTTACAGGACCAAAACCAGCGAGTCAATTCCGCCGCTATCCGTTGTTGCGAGGAATACATCGGTTTGCATCCACAAGCCCTTGTTTGCCGAGCAGCATCCAAGCACGCATTTGCATCTTAACCCCAAGCGGAGTAACTTGACGCCATAGCGTATTTCCATGACGGATGGGGCCACAGGCACATGAAACTCACTCGCTCAAGATGGGGTAGCATTTTTTTCATTTTGCTGGCTGCAACTGCGTTGAGCGTCGCTGCCCAGGACTCGCCAGCGCCTCCGCCGAAAGCTCCCACCCAATCCGACGAACCCAGTCGGCTGACGATCGAAGTTACCGGCGGCGAAAATTCCGTTCCCGTTGAAAACGCCAGCGTCTATGTGAAGTACGTCGAAGAGCACGCCATCAAGAAGGATAAAAAAGTCGAACTAAATGTCAAAACCAACCGCGCAGGAGTCGCGCATGTCGCCGAAGCGCCGCTCGGCCGCGCTCTCGTTCAGATTATTGCGGAAGGTTGGAAGACGTACGGCCGTTGGTACGACATTACCGATCCTCATCAGGTCATCAAAGTGCGCCTCGAACGGCCTCCGAAGTGGTACTAAATTGTTTCGAACTGTAAAATTCTGACGCCGAACATCGCAGCCCCTCGAATATTTCGTCTTCCACACTTGCAGCAAACTGATTTTAAGAGCTTTGCATTGCGCGCAGCCTTCGTCTCGCAAAAAAATCGCGCCGATGAAAAAACCAACTGCACTGGAATTGTGCAAACAGGAGCAGAACGTTGAAGGAAGTGAAGTTAGCTGCCGGTGCGCCCCGATTTTCCACACACTTATCAACAATTGTGTTGAAAACTTAATCACGCAGAAATATTTTTCTCGCAGTTCGGCCCAACTCTTGCCTACAGCATCGTCTCATTTTTTGACCGGCGCTGAGCGCGGATGTTAAAGTAGCTCATCGGCTTTCCTGATGAATGAAACTTTCGACGGAACTTTCTCACTTTTGCAAATGTTGTGGGGCAACATCGTCGCTCGCCCGCTCCGCAGCTGTCTCAGTGTGATCGCTATCGCCATCCAAGTCATTTTGGTTCTGCTCATTGTGGGTTTCACTTCGGGAATTATTTCCGAGTGGGGAAAACGTGTCGAAGGTGTAGGCGCTGATCTTCTCGTTCAGCCTCCCAACTCTTCTATTTTCTTTGCCTTCTCCAGCGCCGTCATGCAGGAATCTCTTGGTGACAAAATCGCCGCACTGCCTGGCGTGGATGAAGTCGCTCCTACGCTTATCCTCACGGAAACAAAGACCTTGACGCTCGTCTATGGCATCGATTACAAGCGCTTCAATGCCCTCAGCCGCGGATTCTTATTCCGCGCAGGGCGCCCGTTCGAATCTTCCGACGAAGCCATCGCCGACGACATCATCGCTCAAACAAAACATTTAAAGGTGGGACAGCAGATCACTCTTTTGAATCATACGTTTACGGTTTGTGGAATCGTGGCGCACGGTAAAGGCGCGCGTTACTTTATCCCTTTGAAGACCGCTCAGGAAATCGCCGGCGCAGAAAAACGAGTCTCCATGTTTTATGTCCGCAGCAAGGGCGACACCGAAGGCACTCGCGCGCAAATTGTTGCGCTCTCTCCTCTGGACAGTGTGCGCACCACCTCCGAACTCGTCACACTCATGAGCTCCTCCAATCTTCCTCAATTGAGACCGTTTACGCGCAGCATGGTCGGACTTGGCCTGGTCATCAGCTTTCTGGTCGTCCTTCTCAATATGCACACCATGGTCATGGAACGCACTCGCGAAATTGGCATCCTCAAAGCTTTAGGACTTTCCAGGTGGGGAATCCTTCGTATGTTGCTCGGTGAGACTCTCCTTCTCACGGTCTGTGGATGCGTCTTGGGAATCGCTCTGACCTTTGCCTTCCAGGCCATCATGCAGGAGACAAACCCCAGCCTCATGATTTTGATTACCAAGCAATGGGTTTTTTCTTCGACTCTGCTCGCTCTGGTCGGCGCCTCCATCGGGGCCATCTATCCGGCGCTGCGAGCGGCGAGCTACGATCCAGTCGTGGCACTGGCTTACGAATAGATTCTCTCTCATCCCGACCGACTCAGGCGTGACCCGTTCTCCGCAAAATGAACCATGTTCCTTTTGGCTACCACAATTTTCCGCTCCGATTGCTTCGTCTCCGCCAAGCTGATAGTTTTGGGGCACTCTCCAGCCACTCCACGCTAGAGAATTCCGCCCATCCGGCGGCGCTGCTCACTAAAAGGAGCTCCACGATGAAGCGATTGCACGTTTTGCTCGTATCCGCGGGCCTTTGCCCGCTAGTCGGAACTGCTGTCCGTGCGCAGATGGGCATGGACATGTTTAAGAAGCCTGCGATTGCCGATATTTTTAAGCCTGTAGTTGGAAGCGGCGCCGTCTACGAAACCGAACGCGACCAAAAGAAAAGCACCATAGAGATGACCGTGGTCGGCCAGGAAGCCGTCGACGGAAAAGACGCCTACTGGCTTGAGTTTGGCCACTCCGATCCAAGGAGCGGCGGGATGGCTTACGGGAAAATGCTGGTCACCAAGGATGACTTCCAGTTTCATCGCATGATTTTTCAACAGCCCGGCCAGCCGCCCATGGAATTGCCGATGGACATGAATCCGCGTCAGAAGTCTCAAATGACCGACGAGATGGAGAAGTGGCACAAAGTGGGAACAGAGACCATCACAGTTCCGGCCGGTACTTTCCTTTGCGAACACTGGGCCAAAGACGACGGGAAGGGCGACGTTTGGGCCAGCTCCAAAGTCTCTCCCATGAGTCTGGTGAAGGAAGTTACGCCGACAAATTCCATGATCTTGGTGAAGTCCATCACCGATGCCAAAGACCACATCACCGGGACCCCGATGAAATTTGATCCGGAAGCGATGAAGCGTCAGATGATGCAGAAGCAGCAACAGCAGAACCCGCAGTAAAGCCACCGGTCCCAGGGCGAGGTGTTAGAACGTTCTGAGGTCAAAACAAAGTGGCGAGAGCAGACGTGTGTCTGCTGAAAGTATTCGTGCGAGGTCAGTCCGATTTAGGATGCCGGCGCGAAAGTGGCAAGCTCTCTCGAAACATCGTCGATGGTAGCCAATGGACAAGACACATGTACCGTTTGCCCAGGCTCTTCAGCATCGATCAGCAATTTGCCATCGTGAGTCCGGATTCGAACGTATTGCGGCCCGTCGTGGACTTCGACCAGTTCCGCTTCGGGATATTTCTGCAGCTCTTTTGCCACGGCGTGCACCAAGGGCATGAAGTCCGCAGCTCTTTCTCCCGCGTTGCGCATCCTATCCCGCGGAACAAAATGCATGGCCATCGGAACTATGGCCGCAGGCACCCAGACATGCACGTGGTGTACCTCACCGCGTGTCTCGTCGACATCGACCCGGAGCAGCCCTTCGCGAAAGGTATAAGCCCCTGCCATGACCACTGTGGCCCCAAAACCCAGTGCGATTTTCGCGAGCAGTACCATTTATCCTATCCTTTCCCGTCCCCCGTTTCCTGAGTGAGACCCTCCGGGGCATGAAACCGCGATATTTTCCGCTTAGTCCGTGGTGACGTTCTTGGAATCCAGCCAAACGCGAATCGTGTTTTCGTTATCCTTCACAGAGACCAGTTCCACATCTCCCTGTCCCGCAAGCGCATGCAGCCCAGCCACTATGTCCAGCTCGTCTTTGGTCCCGGAGAGCAGCGCTTCGACGACCTTCATAGGCACTTTCACCTCAATCCGCGAATCCTTGGACCTATTCTTATCGTGGACGTGAACCAGCATCTGCCCATCCTTCTTCATAACACTGATGTCCGCATCGTTGCTTTGCACCGTCACATATTCCCCGTCTTTTGCCGTTCGAACCGCCTCAAAAAGCGTGCGAACATCCACTCCGTCGCAATCCATGCACCCAATGCGTACCTTGCCGTTGTGAAGGCGATCATGGTCGATTGCCGGTAGAACCTTTTCCGCCATATCGAGAGGAACGTTGACGCGGACAGTCTCCCCCTTCGAGTTGGTGCTAATCACGCGCACGTGCAGCCAGCGCTCCCCGTGACCGGATGTGCTTGATGTGCTTGTACTTGTTTGCGCTCGAACGCCTATGGGAGCGAAGAGAAAAGAGGCAGCCAGAAATGATAATACAGGGAACAAACGTCGAGTGGAGTTTGCCATTTCGAGATGCCTCCTTTAGGCATTTGTCGATACTTACGTATAAGACGTCAGAAAAGTTCCGAGATTAACAACTATTCCGTTTCTCTAGCCCTCTCAGAATTATGGCGAAGCCGCTTCCATTACCCCGTCGAAGTTCATACTCAGACCCGAGTTGAAGCCGTACATTTCCCGCGAGCTCAACTCAAGCTGCCATAGCCACGATCGCGTCGCCTCGCTCCCTGTGGTAAATTGATGGAACTGAAGTCCAAATCGCGCGATTCAATGGCTCAAACCCAGCCTTCGGATGCCGGCGCGGTTTTGTTAGGTGGTGGGGTGTGAAAGACGTTGCCGTAAGGCTGAGCCGGGTTGGCGTTCTGTGTTGTGCGTGCGCTCTCGCCATCTGCTCCGTATCCTCCGGACAACAGCCATCGTGGGATTCCATGATGGCCGCCGCAGGCAAAGCCTATCAGGATAGAAACTTCTCCGAGGCCGAGAAGCTCTACACAAATGCCCTGCAGCAAGCAGAAACATTTGGGCCAGCGGATCCTCGTCTCGCAGCTAACCTAAACAACTTAGCCGAGCTTTACAGGCAGCGCGACCGATTTGCCGAAGCTGAGCCGCTCTATAAAAGGTCGATCGAAATCTGGCAAAAGGCACGCAGTGCCCAGGATCCCGCTCTGGCCTCAGTCCTGAGCAATCTCGGCGAGCTGTACCGCCAGATGGGACGCTACCCTGCGGCAGAGCCGCTATTCAAACGCGCGCTGGAAATTCGCGAGACCGCCTATCCTGCCGACGATCCACGCGTGGTAGCCAGCGTAAGCCTGCTCGGCGGCCTCTACCGTCTGGAAGGCCGATTTGCAGAAGCGGAGGCGTTGCTCAAACGCGCGCTGGAGATGCAGGAGAAAGCGTCGGGGCCTGCTAGCGCGGCGGCGGCTATGCCGCTCGGCAATCTTGCCGAGCTCTATCGCGCCATGAACCGCTATCGCGACGCGGAGGAGCTGTATTCCCGGGCCATTGCCATCCAGGAAAAAGCTCTTGGGCCAGAACATCCCGACCTGGCAGTTACGTTGAATGATTTGGCCGAGCTCTACCGCAACGAAGGCAAACTCAGCGAGGCGGAACCGCTCTACAAACGCTCGCTTGCGATTCGCGAGAAGGCTTTTTCTCCCGGCGATACGCGCGTAACGACCGCAATCAACAATCTCGGTTTGCTGCGCGAAGCGCAAGGCAACTACGTTGATGCGGAGCTCCATTTCCGCCGCGTTCTTGAGCTGCGAGAAAAAGCGCTTGGAGCAGATCACCCGGACCTGGCGACGCCGCTGATTAATTTAGCGGAGCTATACAAGAACGAGGGCAAATACTCCGATGCGGAGCGACTCTACAAGCGAACGCTGGATATTCGAGAGGCAGCATACGGTCCTGAGCATCCCGATGTAGCGGCGAGCCTCGTAAACCTCGCGCAAGTAAAGCAGGCGCGGAAGAAATACGGCGAGGCGATTGACCTGCAGCAGCGCGCGCTGGAAATTCGCGAGAAAGCTTTTGGCCCTGAGCATCCCGTTGTTGCTTCCAGTTTGAACAATCTTGGCGAGCTGAATTTTGCGCGCAAGAATTATGTCGAGGCCGCTTCGCTCTATTTGCGCGCGCTGGCGATCCGGGAAAAAGCGCTGGGCCCGGAGCATCGTGCCGTCGCCCAATCGCTGCACGATCTCGGCGACTTGTACCGGATCGAAGGAAGATATTCCGACGCTGAGCCGCTGTACGTTCGCGCGCTGGCGATTCGCGAGAAACTTCTCGGCAAGGACCATCCCGACGTGGCCGCTCTGCTGGTGAGCTATGCTCTCTTGTTGCGGCAAACGGGCCGGCCTACCAAGGCCGAAGATTTGGAACTGCGCGCGAAACAAATCCGCGCGAGTGATCCGAACATGATCCAGAAAATGAAGTTGCCGTATACCTGAGACGTTTCCAGCCGTGCTTGAATCGGGCGCAGCGTGCTGTGCCCCTACAAACGAGACGAAGACCGGCTTGCGCATGGCCGGCTCGGCTTAGCTCGGCTGCCACTTTAGGAAAACGGCTGCGAGCGGCGGGAGCGTGAGGCATAGCGAGTTCGCGCGGCCTTGAGACGGATGGTTGGACGCGTTTTGGCCGCCAAGATTGCCGACGTTTGAGCCGCCGTAGGAGGCAGCGTCGGTGTTCAAAATTTCGGAGTAAAAGCCCGGTTGCGGAACGCCGATGCGGTAGCCTTCGCGCACAACTGGCGTGGCATTCATAATTACGATAAGCAAATCCTCGGGCTTCTTTCCATGACGCGCGAAGGCGAAGACGCTGTTATCGGCATCGTTGGCGTCGATCCACTCGAAACCTTGCCAATTGAAATCAACTTCATGCAGAGCAGGCTGCGCGGCGAGCAACTTATTTAGATCGCGTACGAGGTTTTGCACGCCGCGATGCGAATCGTGCTGAAGCAGGTGCCAGTCGAGGCTTTTCGCTTCGCTCCACTCGCTCCGCTGGGCGATCTCCTGGCCCATAAAGAGCAATTTCTTGCCTGGGTGCGCGCACTGATAGGCGAACAGGAGCCGCAGGTTTGCAAATTGTTGCCACAAGTCGCCAGGCATTTTATGCAAAAGCGAATTTTTTCCGTGGACGACCTCGTCGTGGGAAAAGGGCAGCATGAAGTTCTCGCTAAACGCATAGAGCATGGAGAATGTCATCTTGTTGTGCTCGTATTTGCGATGGATGGGGTTCGCGGAAAAATATTTCAGCGTGTCGTTCATCCAGCCCATATTCCATTTGAGGCTAAAGCCGAGTCCGCCGAGATACGTCGGCCGCGAGACGCCGAGCCAGGACGTGGACTCCTCGGCTATCGTCAGAATGCCGGGGAAGCGAGCGTGCGTGACTTCATTCATGCGCTTAATGAACGAGATGGCGTGAAGGTTTTCGCGGCCGCCGAACTCATTGGGGATCCACTCGCCCGCCTTGCGTGAATAATCGAGATAGAGCATGGAAGCGACGGCGTCCACGCGCAGTCCATCGATGTGGTATTTGTCTAGCCAGAATAAGGCGTTCGAGATGAGGTAATTCTGGACTTCGTTGCGGCCGTAATTGTAGACGAGCGTGCCCCAATCCGGATGCGTGCCCTGCCGTGGGTCGGAATGCTCGTAGAGATGCGTGCCATCGAACTCCGCTAGCCCGAAGGTGTCTCGCGGGAAATGCGCGGGAGTCCAATCCAGAAAAACGCCAATGCCGGCGTGGTGGCAGCGGTCAATAAACTCCATGAATTCAGCGGGAGAGCCGAAGCGGCTGGTGGCGGCGAAATAGCCGATCGTTTGATAGCCCCATGAGCCATCGAACGGATGCTCCATGATGGGTAGCAGCTCGATGTGCGTATAGCCGAGATCTTTTACATAGGGAATGAGTTGATCCCCGAGCTCGCGATAGGTCAGCCAGCGATTGCTTTCTTCTGGAACGCGGCGCCAGGAGCCGAGATGTACTTCGTAAACGGAGATCGGAGCTTCGAGCCAGTTTTTCTCGGAACGATGGTTGATCCACTCGGTGTCGGTCCACTTGTAGGTGTCCAGGTTGACGACGACCGAGCCCGTGTTCGGGCGGAGCTCGCCTCGGAACGCGTACGGATCGGCTTTAAGCGGAAGCATCGCGCCGTTTGCGCCAATAATTTCGTATTTGTAGATGGCGCCTTCGCCGAGCTCTGGAATGAAGAGTTCCCAGATTCCGGAAGAGCCACGCGCGCGCATGGGATTCACGCGGCCGTCCCAGCGGTTGAAGTCTCCAACGATGCTGACGCGGCGGGCGCTGGGCGCCCAGACGGCAAAATGCACGCCTCGGACGCCTTCCAGTGTCTTCAGATGCGCGCCGAGTTTTTCGTACGTGTCGTAGTGGCGGCCTTCTCCCATAAGGTGCAGATCAAATTCGCTGAGAAGATAGGGAAAGGCATAGGCATCCAAGGTTTGGATAGTCTCGCCGTAGACCGTGCGATAGCGAATGCGGTAGTGCGCCGGACCGGGCGAACCTTGATGCGAATCCGGGAGCGCGGCTTCAAAAAAACCTTCCGGTCGCAACTTGTGGGCAGGGATGGGCGCAGGTAATCCCTGGACCACGACACTCGCGTCCGCCGCACCAGGACGGAAAAAGCGAATGGCCCAGCCATGACCCAGCGGCGACCAGATGGGATGCGGCCCCAGCACCGCGAACGGATCGGCGCAACGACCAGCAAGCACTGCGTCAATCAGCGCGTCCTTGTTGGAATCGGGGGCGCTAGCTGGAGCGGCTGGCGTCAGCTTTTTTTCGTCAGGCATGGGGCATTGCTCCGCAGCGGTCGGTCGAGGTAAGTGGCGGAGGGAGTGGACAGTCTATCGTGAGTGGTGAGTAGTGGGTAGTGAGTAGTGAGTAGCCCAAGACAATTCGGTGCCAGGAGAAGAAACCCCCTCCCCCCGAATTTGCAAGAATATGATTCAAAAGGAGTTGAAAAAACACGCATTTGTAACTTATTGAAAACAAGACCCTTTGTTTGCTCTCATTTTGCTCGCGAAGTGCTCTACGAGAGAGCATTTGTGCTTTATCGACGGCGCGGAAGGAGTTAAATGCAGAGACCCAGCTGGGTGGCAGTAAATGCGAGCCGCAGATCTCGGAAAGGGAAGTAATTGAGACGGTGACAACTGGAAGAGGGAGTCGCTGGGAGGGGTGGCGCGAGTGGAACATGGGAAATGGTAGCAGATTGTATTACCAGTTGTCAATAACTTTGTTCGTTTACTGAGTGCTTATTCGAACGCGGAGGGAGGGATTCAAATGGGCGAGGCGGAAGTTGAGAGGTTTGAGGGAGTTAGCGAGACTGAGACAGTTTTTTGAGACTGTGGAAATGTGTGGAAGAGTCAAAAGCCCCACACGCAAAACCAGCGTTTGGGCCACTTCCGGCTATGGATGCCAGGCGGACGACATGGTAGAATGTGTTTATGGCGAACACACGAAGCGCGACACTCAGTATGAGGTTAAAGCCGGAGACCAAGAAGCGGCTGGCGAAGCTCGCCAAGGCTTCGGGACGAAGCTCCAACTTTCTAATCTCGGATGCAGTAGAAGCATATGTTGCCGACCAGGAAAGAATGCTGGCCGAAACACGGCAGGCGGATCGTCAGGTAAAGTCCGGGCACTACGTCAAGCAAGAGGACATGAAAGCGTGGCTGCTTTCCTGGGGTACGGAGCAGGAATTGCCTCCGCCGAAATGCGTTTGCGGGAAAGTCCACGATGACGAGGCGCTGTGCCGGTAGAGATCGTCTGGTCGCCGCTGGCGCGTGCAAGATTGCGAGAAATTCACGCTTTCGTCGCGCTGGACAAGCCTGAAGCTGCTAGACACTTGGCCACTAGAATTGTCGCGGTGGTCGAGACGTTGAGGATGCATCCGCACTTAGGACGAGTTGGAGCAGAGACTGGAATTCGCGAACTGGTTATCGGCGGAACACCCTATTCCATACTTTACCGTGTGAGAGGACAGCGGGTGACTATTAGCACCATTTGGCATGGCGCGCAGGAAAGATGAGTCAGTGAAAGGATGGGCAGGCCTCATCTTATTTCCCGTATTGTGAAGGCGTGATTTCAAGATGGCATTGCGGCGTGAGCACCTCGACCACTTTACTCAGATATTTGCGGTAATCCGTGAGCCTGTCGCGCTCGGTGGACGCCTTTTGCTCTTGTTGCAGGTTGGATTGCAGGTTCCCAATATCCATCTGCAAATGGTATTGCTGACCTTTCTCGGGATCATACTGGGCGCCCTCTTGATAGCGTGAGTATTTGACCGTCTGTTCGACCGCTATCTTGGTTAGTTCCGTCAACGCTGCTGTGCCCGGATGGTCGTCCGTCTCATCTGCCAGAGCGTTGTCAATCGCCTGGATGACTTCCTTGTCTATCAGTAGCTGTCGCTGCCGGCCAGCCAGCATCCCCTTGAAGGTGTCTTTGTTCTGTTCGTCAAACGTGCCATCGACATAAAAAACAACGTCCACAACGGCGTCTACGTTGGAGATATCTTTCGTGTTTGCGGGTTCGGGGAAGACTACGTCGCGCGTTGTGCCCGCAAGGAAGATGCCGTTGCCGCTTTCCCGGTCCCTGCGCTCTACGAGGGATTGGTCCTTTGCCGTTTGAATCTCCACAATGCGGTTCAGCATGCTGTAGATGTGCTGCAAATCTTCGCGCCTCCCATCAGTGTATGTCTTTTTGCCCGAGATGCTGAATTCGGTGATGTCTTTGCCTGAAATGTTGGTGAGGTGCAAGACCAGTGTCTTTGGCTGCGGATAATAATTCCAAATTAGCGCCACCGGAATCTTCTGCACTGAAGTTTGGAAGGATCGCTCAGGAACAGGGGCGGTGTTGGTGAAATTTTGGGCCGTGGAGGCAGCGTTGTAAAACAGGGCTAACAACGCGACCGAGAGAACGATCTTGTGGCGCGTCATTCGTGGACTCCTTGTAGCTAGGACGTAGGAGATATCGAATGCGTTACGCATTATCTTGTGACTCTGATGCTTATGTAGAGACGTGGTAGTAGTCAAGGGATACTTCGAGGAGAAAAATTACGCGCCCGTGGGAACGAGGGCGGGACACGGCCTACTACAGGTATCAGTACTTGCAACCTAGCGTTCATGGATTCTTAACATGGCGACAAACCTCCATTCTATTGCGCGTGGGACTATGCGTGCGCCTTGGAGGGCTACACTCGTGAAAAAACGGCGTACTTTGGCAGTTTTAGCAGTGGCAACGGCGTTTGGTTTGGTGGGAGGAGTATTCGTGAGCAAGATGGCTGCGGATGATGACGACCATCAGTCGCGGCATTTCCAATTTGCAGAGGGGAGTTTGGTGTTGAGCCGGAGCGTGTACTCCGGGACGCCGGGGACCATTACGGTGGGGCAGATCTTGCCGCCGGGATGCGTGCCGGGGACGATCACTTTGCCGCTGCTTGCGGGAGGGACAACGACCGTCAAGATTAAGGCAGGGAGTTCTTCTGGATGCAATACGGCCGTGGCAGATGGGACTTATCCGACGGTATTCAATAACGATGGGGCTGACGGGAGCTTTGGAATTACTTCGCCGATTTTCTTGGACAACATAACGGCCGACGGCTGGCTGCTGGAAACTTTGCCGATTCCGAGCGACCAGATTGTAACAAGTTTTAGCTCGAAATCAGAACTGGCGTTGAATTTGGCGACAGACGGAAAATCGATCACATTCGGCGGGTACCGAGGTGGGCCTGGATTCGTGACGGGGCCGAACCAGTTGGACGTATCGAACTCGAACACGCCGGGAGTGGTGGATCCGACGAATCCAGTTTCGTCGCAATACTACCGGTCTGTGGGAGAAGTGGACGCGGATGGGCACCTCACGATTACGGAAGGGAATGCGTACAGCGGGAACAATGGGCGGGCTGCGATTAAGGCGCACTCTCTGTATTACATGACGGGGAATGACAACAACGGAGGGCTTAGCGCGAGCCAGCTTACCGGGACGCAAGTGGGCGTCAATCTTGTTACTTCTACAGGGGTCGAGTTGCTAGTGCCTGGGCAAGCGCCGCCTGTTCCCCCGAACATAAACAAGGTTGGTGAGTTTTCGGTTACGCAGGTGGGGTACACGACGGCGGACAAGCCGGGAAAGGACAATAACTTTCGCGGGCTGACGATTTTTCACAACACCTTATACGTGACCAAGGGCAGTGGCGGGAACGGGATCAATACCGTGTATCAGGTCGGAACCGCTGGAATTTTGCCGAAGGGGTCGACAACGGCCTTGGTGGCAGAACCGATCACGATTTTGCCGGGCTTTCCTACGACGCTTGCGAGCGGGACGGCTCTCGATGGAACTACCGGGAATCCCGTGGCGTTTCCGTTTGGGTTATGGTTCGCCGATGAACATACTCTGTATGTTTGCGACGAGGGTGACGGGACGCTGGTGACCCCTGCGCCTGCAAACGGAAATGTGGCGGACGCAGCGACGTTGGCAACAGCGGGAGTGCAGAAGTGGAGTTTGGTGGATGGAACGTGGAAGCTTCTGTACGTCTTGCAAGATGGACTTAATATTGGCGTGCCTTATAGTGTCGCGAATTATCCGACGACGCTTAATCCTGCGACCGATGGTTGCCGGAACATCACTGGACGGCACAACTTTGATGGCACGGTCACAATTTATGCGGTGACCTCGACGGTAAGCGCTAGCGGCGACCAAGGAGCGGACCCGAATAAATTGGTGAAGGTTACTGATTTGTTGAAGGCCACGACGTTGCCGGTAGGCGATGGTGATCGCAATTGGGATAACGGGCTAGGGCATTTCGCGACGATTCGCTCGGCGCAGTCGGGTGAAGTACTGCGCGGCGTAGCGTTTGCGCCGTCGGATCACGATGACCATCATGATCGGTGGTAGTCGTTGAATCGAAAGCAATAAGAGAGAAGACTCCCCGGAAAGAAACAGGCCGGGGAGTCTTCTTTTTTTGGACTCGCTTACTCGGCAAAGAGGCGCGTTGATTTGTAAGCCTGGCCAGGCCTGGGCATAGCGATGCTGTGCACCTACCGGGCAATCGCGGCGCTGCGAGAGTAATTGGAGACATTGATTTGCTCGGGGATGTAAGATGCGGGGCACTCTTGGCAAGAGTTGAGGGAGATCATGCGAAATCTGAAGCGGCTGCACGGGATTGGGTTATTTGTTCTGGCGGGAGGCTTATTGCTCATGAGTGCGGAGGCGGATGGGCAGGACCGGAGCCAGACGCGGTCGATGGTGATTTCGAAGGGCGGCATTGTGGCTTCGGAATCGCCGCTGGCATCGCAAGCGGGCGTGCGGATTTTGGAGCATGGCGGCAACGCGGTGGACGCGGCGATTGCTACGAACGCGATGATGGGTGTAGTCGAGCCGATGATGAATGGGATCGGCGGAGATTTGTTTGTGATTGTGTATGACGCGAAGGCCAACAAGCTTTATGGATTGAACGCCAGTGGATGGGCGCCTAAGGGTTTGACGATCGACTTTTTGCACAAGCAGGGGTTGCGCGATATGCCGCAGACGGGCGTGAACTCCATCACCGTGCCGGGAGTGGTGGACGGTTGGCAGAAATTGGCGGACAAATTTGGAAGAAAGAAATTGAAGGAGGATTTGGACGCGGCGATTCGAACAGCGCAGGACGGCTTTCCTGTGCCCGAATGGGATGCTGCGTATTGGGCAGCGACCGTCGATCTTCTGCGGACGGATGATGCGGCGACGAGCCTTTATTTGCCGGGGGATCGTGCGCCGAAAGTTGGTGAAGTTTTCAAGAACCCGGATCTTGCTGCGTCGCTAGGGCAGATCGCCGAGCATGGGAGAGACGCGTTCTACAAGGGCGAGATCTCGAAGAAAATCTTGGACGCCATGAAGCGGCACAACGGGACGATGACAGAGAAAGATTTGGCGGAGTATTCGAGCGAGTGGGTAGAGCCGATTTCGACCACGTACCGCGATTGGACGGTCTACGAGATGCCGCCGAACGGGCAGGGAATTGGCGCGCTCGAGATGCTGAATATTATGGAGACGTTCACGCTAGGAGAGAAAGATTCGGGATTTGGCTCGACGAAAGCGTTGCACGCAATGATTGAGGCCAAGAAATTGGCTTATGCGGATGTAGCGAAATATTTGGCTGATGCGCGGGGACAGAAAATTCCTGTGGCGACATTAATCTCCAAGGCCTGGGCGGCGGAGCGAGCGAAGTTGATTGATCCGGACAAAGCAGCTTGCGATGTAGCAGCAGGAGAAATTGCTGGCGGGAGCGATACGACTTATCTGAGCGTAGTGGACCGCGACGGAAACATGGTGTCCTTGATTCAAAGCAATTACTCGGCGTTTGGTTCGGGAATCGTTGCCGCTGGGACGGGTTTTGTCCTGCACAATCGCGGAGGATTGTTCACGCTCGATGCATCGTCGCCGAATGCACTGGCGGGGCACAAGCGGCCGCGCCATACGATTATTCCGGGGTTTGCGCAGAAGGGAGATACGCGCATGGCGTTCGGGATTATGGGCGGTTGGAATCAAGCGCAGGCGCACGCGCAGTTCATCGCGAATATTGCGGATTTCAAGATGAACATTCAGGCGGCGATGGAGGCGGCGCGGTTCACGAAATATACGTTCACGGGTTGCGACGTCGAGATGGAGAACCGGTTCAACGGAAAAGTGCGGGATGAATTGACGGCCAAGGGGCACCAGATCAAAGTGCTGGGGACGTTTTCGAGCAGAGTGGGTGGCGGGCAGGCCGTGTTGAGGGACTTCGCTGCTGGCGTGAATTATGGGGCCTCGGATCCGCGGAAAGATGGGCAAGCGACGGCCGAGTTACCGCTTCAGTAACTAATGCCAATTGTACAAACGGCTCAGAAGCTCGAATAGTAGTCGAAGAGAAGCTCCCTTGCAGGGGGAAAAAGGGGAACGAATCTTCCCAGGGGATGCGAAGTACAGGTCCAAGTTTTTATTAAATAGTGTATTATGTGTGGATTATGGGGTACAGGGTTGGCTCCTCAGTTGCACCTGTACCAACGGCCAGGGACGGTGCCCCGCAGCAACGCGTCCTGGCACGGAGACCCAATGGGACTCGAACGGGTGGCGCAGAGCTTCTTGCGGTATGTTTGTTTCTCAGTGTTCTGTATGGTCGTAAATCCTTCCGCTAAAGCCCAAGCTGTTGATGTTTCTGGTAGTTACCAGTGCACGCAGGCGACGATGCAAGGAAAAGTGATGGCTTGCACGGCGGCGCCGCTGATCCTGAAGAATGACGGTCACTTTGAGCTGCGAGGCTGGGAAGGCAGCTACCTGGTGGATGGGGAGTGGGTGACTCTCTCGGATTCCTTGACGAAGGCGCGGGCAAAGATCGTGCCGGGACATAAGATTGTGCTGCGCTATTACGGGAAGCATGGCTGGGCGGAAATGACGTATGAGCGGCGCGTGGCGGAGATGGGGAAGGCGTCGCTAGCTTGATTTGGTGGCGGTGAGCAATTCTTCTGCCTGTAGCGGACATTCGGGCGCGTCAAAGTGCATGTAGTACGCAAAGACTTCCCCATGCTGAGCTAAGCTTCGCACTCTGCGCGCGTTGGCTTGGCGATCGTTCGGTGAATATCCTTCCTTTCGTAAGCGCAAATAGCAAAAATCAGCGGTTTGCTTGTCAGGCGTGATTAAGTCATCGCTTTCGGCCAAGCAAAGCGCAACGTTGCGCTTCGCTAGAGCACTAAATACATCCTCAACAAACCAAGAAGCATTCCGGAATTCGATCGTGCAGCGGGTTTTGTCCGGCAGTTCTGCTAGAAAGTCCTGCAAGAGTTTCAAATCAAATTTCAGATTGGGCGGCAGTTGAAAGAGCACAGGCCCAAGTTTGTTTGCTTCGTGCAGGGGCTTTAGAGATTCGATGAATTTTGTTGTCGCGTCGCCTACATTCTTAAGTCGCTTGATGTGCGTGATGCTTTGGTGTGCCTTTATGGCAAATTTGAAATCGGGAGGGGTTGCGGAAATCCAATTGCCGAGCAGCTTCTCGGTAGGGAATCCCCGAAATGTGTAATTTACCTCGACGGAGTTGAGGCGGCCAGAATAATGGCCAAGGAACTTTGTGGAAGCGAGCTTCGCCGGGTAAAAATCAGGCTTCCACTTTGCGTAAGCCCAGCCTGAAACTCCGCAAAAGACTTTTCCCATGATTAGCGTCCACTCTATCGATCTCTAGTGTACGTCTTGTTGCCAGCCGCGGCCGCGCAGGACTTTGCCGGCAGTGGCACCGGTGAGTTTGCCATGATCGTACTCGATCTGTCCGTTGACGATCGTGAAGGCGATGCCTTCGGAGAGTTGCGCTGGGCTGACGAAGGTGGCTTTGTCGATGATCGTAGCGGGATCGAAGATGGTGATGTCCGCGAAATAGCCTGGTTTAAGGATGCCGCGGTTTTCGAGATGTTCGCGTTGGGCTGGGAACGACGTGATTTTGCGAATACCGGCTTCGAGCGGCATCAGGTTTTCGTCTCGAACGTAATGGCCCAGGAAGCGCGGCGTGGAACCGAAAGCGCGAGGATGCGTGTGCGCCTCGAAGATAGGACCGTCGAGCGACATTTCATTGGCGTCGAGGCCGATGCTGGTCCAGCGCTGTTCGAGGCCGGTGTGGATGTCTTCTTCGCTGGCCATGAAATAGAGAGCGCCGGTTTGCGCGTTGTCGGCGATGACGAAATCCATCAGAGTGTCTTCCGGGGATTTGTTCCAGACTTTGGCCACGTCCGCCACGGTTTTGCCTTCGAACTGTTTTAGTTCCGGCTTTTCGATGGAGGCGAGCATGACGCCAGCGCCGCCACCGCAGTCGTAGTATAGATTTTCCCAATTGGGGTGATCGCCCTTTAACTCTTCTTTGATGCGTGCGCGCGCAGCGGGATCCTTTAGGCGCGCGAGGAGCTTTTGTGTGCCGCCGTCGGCGACCCAGGGCGGAAGCGCGGAAGCAAGCGCTGTGCCACCAGCCGGATAGGGATACATGCTGGCCGCGATGTCGAGGCCGGAGTCGCGCGCGGCCTGAATAGCGGCGACTACTTTCTTCATATTGCCCCAGCGCGCTTTGCCGCTGACTTTCAGATGGAAAACTTCGACGGGGAGATTGGCTTCGCGGCCAATCCGAATGGCTTCCGCTAACGCTTCCATTTCGGAAGCGCCTTCGCTGCGCATGTGCGTTGCATAGAGACCGCCATACTTGGAGGCGACTTTGGCGAGCGCGATGAGTTCGTCAGTCTTCGCGTAAATATTCGGTGGATAGATCAGAGCGCTTGAGATGCCGAGTGCCCCGTCCTTCATGGCTTGCTCGACGAGAGCTTGCATTTGAGTAAGTTCGGCGGGAGTGGGAGCGCGATCGTCATCGCCGATGACGGCTTCGCGAACTTGCGCGGAGCCAACGTAGGTGCCGATGTTGAGAGGAGTGCCTTGCTTTTCCAGGCGGCGGAAATAGCCGTCGAGCGTAGTCCAATCAACGGTGAATTTGAATTGTTCGAGGAGGGGCCGCATCGAAACGAGAGTCTTTTCGTTTTGGGGAGCGATGGAGCCGCCTTCGCCGGTGATTTCCGAGGTGATGCCCTGAGAGAGTTTGCTGAGAGAACGATTGTCGAGCAAGAGAGACCATTCGGATTGGCCGAGCATGTCGATAAAACCCGGCGAGACGATTTGGCCTTTGGCGTCGATTTCGCGCTTTGCTGTGGCGTTGCTTAGGTTCCCGATGGCGGCGATGCGGTCGCCTTGGATGGCTACGTCGGCGGCGTACCACGGGTTGCCGGTCCCGTCGATGATGTGGCCGTTGCGGATGATGATGTCGTAGGTTCCGGCTGTGGGAGACGAAGCGGAGTTGGAAGAGGTTGAGATCGATGGCGCGTCAAGCGGGGCATCATAAGCGGCGGCGGCGATTTCGCCGAGGGCTTGGCCGCCGATTTCTTGAGCAGCGTCAGGATCGGCCGGAATCGAGACGTGATTTACATATGCGGCGAACGCAATCTTCTTGCCGCTGGCGGTGATTACGAACCCTGCGAGGCCTTTGCCGTTGAGCATCATCTTGCCATTCAGCTTATCTTCGGAACCGAACGTGCCGGTTTTTGCAAAGACGTGGCCAGCGCCAGGATTGCTGACTTGAATTTTCGCCAGCGTGCCATCTTTGCCGAGGATGGGAAGCGCTTTAAAGAAGACGGGGAAGTCGGGGCGCGTGCTCCAATACGACATGTAATGGGCAATAACGTCCGGACTGAAGAGATCGGCCCAGTCGCCGCCTTCGCCATCGCCTTGCGATATGCCGGAGAGATCGAGCTTGGCCTCTTGAAGAAAACCGCGTTCAACCTTGAAGCCTGCGTGAACGGGATCAGACAGATCTTTCGCGACCAGCACGCCGAGAAGATAGGGTCCCATGCTGGCGTGAAGATTTTGGCTGACTTTGAGAGTGACTTTTATTTCTTCGGCGAGGGGAAGGGAAACGTGCTCGGCGACTTGGTTGTCGGGAATGTAGAGGCGCGCGAGAGCTTTGAAGTCTGGCGCGGCGGATTTTGAGGGAGGTTTGATTTCGACGCCAGCAGTGGCAAGGGATTCGGTGAGAACTGTTTCTGCATATTTCGTTGGAGAAGGAACTGCGTAGGGCGCGGTGATAGGTTGCGCGCCGACTGGGAGCGTGCCAGTCAGCGTGACGGTGACGGTGCCATTCGCGTTTGTGACTGTCGCTGGATCTTGAACATCGGGTTTAGCGCCCGCGGCAGACGTAGTGAGGAGATTTACGAAGTTGGCGTAAGCGGTTTTTGGAGAGACGCTGAGAGTAACGGGGTCGCCAGCTTTTACGCCTGGAGTCGCGACAAGGTCGATGACGTTGTCGTTCACCACGATGCTTGAGATGACGACGCCGGTGCCGCCTTCGCGGCCGCCGTCCTGAAAGAGGCTGGCGTCGACGAGAACGCGGCCTTCAATTCTATGAATTCCTTTGGCGGCGATAGCCTTGGCGAGTTCTTTGATGACGGCAAGAGGATCGCCGGTGACAGCGGGGCCGCCGTAACTGTGGTCTTCATCGACGAAGGAGAGAGTGGCGTCGGACTGGATGCGATTGGAAAGATTGGGGTCGCCGCTCGCGACAAGGACGAGATCACCTTTCAGAGTTCCTTTTTTGTCGATTGGGCCAGTGCGATAAATGATGGTGTGGAAGCGGTAGTCGGCGCCAAGCTTCGCGAGGACAGTGCCTTCGGTGAGAGTTTTGGTCGTGGAGGCGGGAACAAATAGTTTATTGGCGTTCAGCGAGTAGACGATTTTTCCGGTGGCGATATCGTAGAACTCGATGCCAAAATTCGCGCGGGCGAATTCGGGGCGGTCCATTACTTTTTGAATGCGGTCGGCAAGAGAGGCTGTCGATTGTGCGCGAAGCGATTGCGGCGTGGCGATAAATAAAAATGCGAGACAGAGTGCAACGGCGAGCTGGAAAAAGCGGCTTCGGCTGTGCAAGTTAAATCCTCCAGAAAAATCGGCTGAGACTTGCGCGCTATTGAGCGCTGGCGAGTCCTTGGCCGGAATGCAAATCTTCAAACTTGATGTTCAAGATCGGGTACTCGTGCCAGTCTTTGTAATCGAAGTGCCACCACTCATGTTCGTAGACAGTGAAGCCCTCGGATTCCATGGCGCGGCGAAGCAAATCGCGGTGCCAGCGCTGGAGTGATGTGCCGCCGGGATAATCGGGAAACGAGCGTGGTGACATTTCGTCGTAAGTGCCGGGCATTTCGATGGGCTTGCCGGTGGCGAGATCGTACAGCGTGAGGTCAACGGCGCAGCCGCGATTGTGGCGCGAGCCTTGCGAGGGGGCGGCGACAAAGATCTTGCCTTCGGGCGGGGTAGCGTCCCAGAAAATTTTGGTGACGTACCAGGGGCGGTAGGCGTCGTGGATCAGCAAGCCGTAGCCGAGCGGTTGCAGTTTGTGCAGGGCGCGAACAAGAGCTTCCGCAGCAGGGCGTTGCAGGAACGCGCGCGCCTGCGTGTAGACCGGCGTGCCGAGAAAATCATTCGTCGTGGCATAGCGAATGTCGAGATGAATGGCTGGGTCAAGCGTCGTCAGTTCGACGAGTTCCGGCTTGCGAAAGGTGCCGTCTTCGTGCGGCGGGGAAGCGGCAAGAGCTTCTGCGCGGAGTTCGGCGACGGGACGCACGGGATTTATCAGCACTTGCTGGGGAGCGTTGAAGTCGGGCGTAATCTTTACGCTTTCAACGCTTTCCATTACCAAGATGCGGAGCCCGCCAGACTTGTCCAAATGCAATCTCGCACTTTGAGCAGGATCGGCCACTGGCGACTGGTTTAAGGCGATCTTCTCCGTCGACTTGTAAGTAGGCTCTTCCGCTTTGCCTTCTCGCTGCAAAATCCAGATCGCACCATCTTTTTCGGTCAACTCGTAGAAATTGCCGCCAGGCCGAGTTGCGACAGGACCGTACTCTCCGATCCAAGGCTTCCACGCTTGCGGGATGTCAGCGGGTTTTGGCCCGGGAGTGAGGGCTGTCGAGGATTGTCCGCGGATGATGCCAGGAGCCCAGAGCAAGAGTGCGGCAAGGAGCAGGGGCAGCAGTTGGAAGGGAAAATTGAGCCGCGATTTTGCAGAGGGGTTCATCGCGCTGTCTGGTTTGCTGCGCAGCATTTGCGTATCCCTTGTCCGATCAAGGTGTCTGCTATAAACGGTGAGCCATGATAGCCGAGAACGCGAATCTGTGCGAGATACAAATGTTGCCGGACTGTACCTGACTCAACTTGTCGAAAGCGGTGAAGCGCTAGAGTGACAGAACTGTAGCGATTCTGGCAGCTGTTGCGCGATGGAGGCCAGAAACGTTTGTTGCACTACTAAAGAAAGCCTGTCAAACGGTGTACCAGCGGAAGCCTTTGCGCTGCTCTTCGGCAATTTCCTTGAGGATGGCGAGCGTTTGCGGGCGGCGATACTGACCGCAAGCGGCGAGTATGGCGTTGACGAGTGCGACAGGAGCGGAATACGAGGCGCCGAAGGAAGTGGACTCGACGCTGGCGAGGAAAACTTCGTCGCACTCACGAGCGAGGGGAGAGATATACGTGTCGGTGATGCCGACGCAGTAGGCGCTGCGGGCGCGGGCCAGATGGACGCCTTCCACGGTTTGGCGAAGCCCGCGGCGGAAGCTGATGGCCATGACCAAGTCGCTCTTGTTTACAGTGCGCACGAGATGGGCGATGCGGCCCGCGGACGTAGCCGTAAAGACGGGTAAGCCCAAAAGCGTAATTTGGTACTCCAAATAGTCGGCCAGAATAGCGGCGAGATCGCCGGCGAGGAGAACGATGCGCCGCGCGTCGTAGAAACGCTTGGCGAGCGAGACAAGACGGGGTGCGTCGAGACTGTTCTTTAGCCCGTGCAGATTCTTGAGGTCCTGTTCGAGAGCATCGCGAACATAGGCGGGCATGCTCGTGCTCGTTACCTTGCCCGCGGATTGCATGGTGTCGAGAGATGTAGCGAAAGCGATGGAGAGGTCATGGAGATGGCGCTGAAAGTCGCGGTAGCTGGCGAAACCGAGGCCGCGGACGATGCGAACGACAGTGGCGGGGTCGGTTTTTAGGCGCTTGGCCATGGCGCGGACACTCAGAAGGACATAGTCGCGCGGGTGCTCGAGAATCGGGCGAATAATCTCCTGGCGCTTGGCGCTGAGGAGTTCGATGCGCTCCGCGAGCGAAGGAGCCGAGACCTGAGGGGGAACGGGTGGTCGTTTCATGGCGCCAGAGAATTGCTTAAAAGCTCCGTTGTGTCAACTAGGCTGAATAGTTAATTGAGATAACGATTTGAAGATATGGCCGGTCTCGCTAACAGGCGAATCTGCGTTAGTGCTGTGCAAAAACCCGCGTTCGGGCGAAATTCAGGGCCCACTCTCTACCGAGAAAGACGGAATGGGGGTTAAATCCGTTTCATCATTATTTTTTCGAGGCTGCGGCTTTCTCTTCGAGGCCCGGAGCAATTATTGGCTGAAGAAAGGGCATCATGGCGCGAAGTTTGGGGCCGAGTTGCTCGATAAGATTGCCTTGCTCGCGCTTGCGAGTGGCCAGGAAATTGGGGCAACCGGCTTCGTTTTCCGCGATCCACTTCTTTGCGAAACTGCCGTCGCGGATTTCGGCGAGGATCTGGCGCATTTCTTCGCGTGTTTTTTGCGTGATGATGCGCGGGCCGGCAGTGTAGTCGCCGTGCTCCGCCGTGTCGCTGACGGAATAGCGCATGTAGCTGAGACCGCCGCGGTAGATGAGGTCGACGATGAGCTTGAGTTCATGCATGCACTCGAAATAGGCGACTTCGGGTTGATAGCCGGCGGCGACGAGTGTGTCGAACCCCGCTTTGATGAGCTCGCTGACTCCGCCGCAGAGAACGGCTTGTTCGCCGAAGAGATCTGTTTCGGTTTCTTCGGTGAAAGTCGTTTCAAGTACGCCGGCGCGTGTACAGCCTAGGCCCTTGCCGTAGGAGAGTGCCAGGGCTTTGGCGCTGCCGCTGGCGTCTTGCTCGATGGCGATGAGAGCGGGCGTGCCGCCACCTTCGGTGAAGACTTCTCGGACACGATGACCGGGAGCTTTCGGCGCGATCATGGAGACGTCGACATCTGCAGGCGGCTCGATGGTGCCGAAGCGGATGTTGAATCCGTGAGCGAACATGAGCGTTTTGCCCTTCTTGAGGTGCGGCTCGATCTGCTCGCGATAGAGCTTGGGCTGCTTGGTGTCGGGCGCGAGAATCATGATGACGTCGGCCCACTCTGCGGCCTGCGCGGGCGTCTGGACGGTGAGGCCTTCCTTTTCGGCTTTGGCGCGGGAGGCGCTGCCTTCGGGGAGGCCGACGCGGACGCTTACGCCGCTGTCACGCAGATTGAGCGAGTGCGCGTGACCTTGGGAGCCGTAGCCGATGATGGCGACTTTCTTGGATTGGATGAGAGCGAGATCCGCGGAGTCGTCGTAGTAGAGATTTGCCATTTTTTCCTCTTGGGCCGGGTTACGGCCTGGATTTAGAAGTCGTTGCTACCGCTGAGATCTGAGGGACGGTATGTGCCCCCCTCTTTTTCTATAAGCGTTGCTGATAAAGGACTTACGAGTAGTCCAGGTGCTGTGCGAGCCTGCAGTTGCTGGAGTTGGTGTAAGTTTTGATTTTGCTTGGGGTGTGAGTTGAGAAGTGACGGGCTAAAGCCCGCCCCTACACAAACCTCCTGCACTGAGTATATGCACGGGCCAAATGCAATTGCGCGGACGGGCACGGCATGCCGTGCCCCTACAACTGCGTCGTTGGCCATCGTTTGAGCTCCCCTCACTATTTTTGTAAACATTGCTGATAAAGGACTTAGCCTCACTGTAGCCCCTGCCATGAGGATTAGCTCGTCACCATGGTCCGGGCCGGGGCATCGGTTGCGGTTGGTGGACGAAGCAAGTCGCCTCCGCGCGTCATGCTGATGCGGCCGCTGCGGGCCATTTCGAGGACGCCGAACGGGCGCAAGACTTCGAGGAGGCCGTCGATTTTGTCGACAGTGCCGGAGACCTCGATGATGAGCGATTCGGGAGCGACGTCGACGACGCGCGCGCGGAAGACTTTGATTAGCTCCATGAGGTGCGGGCGGGACTGCTGGTCCGCGAGGACTTTGATGAGCGCCAGGTCGCGCTCGAGCAGCGAGCGTTCGGAAATGTTTTCGGCGAGAAGGACGTCGACTAGTTTTTCGAGGCTGGCTTCGAGGCGATGGCCGCCTTTGGCGTCGGTGTGGGCGACGATGGTCATGCGGGCGACCTCTGGATTGTCTGTCGGGCCGACCGTCAGAGAATCGATGTTGATGGCGAGGCGGCGGGCGAGCGAGGAGACGCGGTTGAGCACGCCTGGTTTGTTTTCAACGTATGCGACTAGTGTTTGCATGTGCTGTCCTCTTTGCTAGGAGTACTCGTGGCTTTGCTCATGGCTCTTACGGCTCGGTTGCTGTTTCGACGAGGGGATTATTCGGGCGGCGAATCATTTCGTGCAGCGACGCGCCGGCGGGAACCATCGGGTAAACGGAATCTTCCTGCTCGACGCGGAAGTCGATGAGAACGGTTTCTTTCGATTCGCGCGCAGAGCGAATCGTGGGGAGCACATCGCCGCGGGAAGTGATGCGTTCGCCGCGAATGCCGAAGGCGTTTGCCAGCGCCGCAAAATCGGGAGCGACGAGCGGAGTGGCGACGTAGCGCTTATCGTAGAAAAATTCCTGCCACTGGCGAACCATTCCGAGAAAGCCGTTGTTGATGATGGCGATCTTGATGTTGATTTTTTCCTGGACGATGGTGGCGAGCTCGCACATGGTCATTTGGAAGCCGCCGTCGCCGACCACGACCCAAACTTCGGAGTCGGGCTTGGCGAATTTGGCGCCGATCGCGGCGGGCAAGGCAAAACCCATCGTACCGAGGCCGCCCGACGTGATGAGCGTGCGCGGCTGATTGTGGTGGTAATACTGGGCTTCCCACATCTGGTGCTGGCCGACGTCGGTGACGACGATGGCTTCGCCGCGCGTTTCTTTCCAGAGATCGTTGATGACGTGAGCGGCGTAGAGATGGCCGTTGTCGGGAAGACTTTGGATGTCGCGTACAGCAGAATCGCCCTTCAACTCCTTGATATGCGAGATCCAGGGGCCGCGGTCGGGATTCACGATGTGCGGGATTAACCTTTCGAGAGTTTCGCGAGCATCGCCGATGAGAGCAGCGTCGACTTGAACGTTTTTATTGATTTCGGAGCGGTCGATCTCGATGTGAATCTTGCGAGCGCCCTTAGCGTAGGTGCGGAGATCGCCGGTGACGCGGTCGTCAAAACGCATGCCGACGGCGATGAGCAGGTCGGATTCCTGGATGGCATGATTGACCCAGGCCTCGCCGTGCATGCCCATCATGCCGAGATTCATCGGATCGGAAGCAGGGAAGCAGCCGATGCCGAGAAGCGTCATGGCGACGGGAATGTCGCAGGTGCGAACGAATTGCTCGAAAGCGCGCATCGCGCCGGAAAGCATGATGCCGCGGCCGGCGAGAATAATGGGGCGCTTGGCGGTGTTGAGCAATTCGACGGCACGATCGAATTCGGCTTGATTGTGATCATTGCGCACGCGCTTCTGCGGGAGCTTCGGAGTTGAGCCTTGCCAGTCGAACTCGCAGGAGGCTTGTTGGGCGTCCTTGGTGATGTCGACAAGAACTGGGCCGGGGCGTCCTGTGTTGGCGATGATGAACGCTTCGCGGACGGTGCGCGCGATGTCTTCGGCGCGAGAGACGACCACGTTGTGCTTCGTGATCGGCATGGTGATGCCGGTGATGTCGATTTCCTGAAAGGCATCGGAGCCGAGCAACTTGCTGCTCACCTGGCCGGTGATGCAGACGACGGGTGAGGAATCGAGCATGGCGGTGGCAATGCCGGTGACCATGTTGGTTGCGCCGGGGCCGCTGGTTGCCATGGCGACGCCGACGCCGCCAGTGGCGCGCGCATAGCCGTCGGCCATGTGCGTGGCGCCTTGTTCGTGGCGAACGAGAATGTGGTGGAGCTTCGATTTGCCGAGTGCGTCATAGACAGGAAGAATTGCGCCGCCGGGATATCCAAAGATATGTTGAACGCCCAGCTTAGTGAGCGATTCGCAGAGGATTTCTGCGCCGGTGAGTTTCATAGGGTCCTTCCCAATTGCGCGTGTGCAGGACTCGGCGCAACTGCTTGAGGCTGAGTTGGTGATGCAAAAGATGCGGGCACGACCGTGACTGCGCCGATGGCGGCCGAAGAAACGAGCAAGGCATATTTCGCCATCACGCCGCTTGTGAAACGAGGAGCGGGCGGTTTCCACGAGGCGAGGCGCTTTTGAATTTCGGCGTCCGTTAATTCAACGTCGAGTTTGCGGGTCGCGATGTCGAAAACAACTATGTCGCCATCAGCAATTGCGGCGATAGGCCCACCGTTGGCCGCTTCCGGAGCAACATGGCCAACCATAAAGCCGCGGGTTGCGCCGGAGAATCGTCCATCGGTGAGCAGGGCAACGGAACCGCTGAGGCCAGCGCCGACAAGTGCAGCAGTGACGGCGAGCATTTCACGCATGCCTGGGCCGCCTTTTGGGCCTTCGTAACGGATGACGACGACATCGCCGGCTTTGATTTGATTTTTCTCGACAGCGGCGAAAGCAAGCTCTTCGTTGTCGAAAACGCGGGCAGGGCCGCGAAAATGATCGTAGTTGCCTCCGGCCACTTTAATGACGCAGCCTTCGGGTGCGAGATTGCCTTTCAAAATGACCAAGCCACCAGTTGGTTTCAGAGGTGCGTCGATTTTTCGGACGACTTCCTGATTGGGAGTTTCTTTTGCGGCGGCGGCTTCTTCCGCAATGGTGCGACCAGTCACGGTGATGGCGTCGCCGCGAAGAAATTTCGCGTCGATCAGGCGTTTAGCTACGAGCGCAGTGCCGCCGGCCGCGTACAGATCAGTGGCAACGAAACGTCCGCCTGGTTTGAGATCGGCGATGATGGGAACTTTCGCGCTGATGCGGTCGAAATCGTCGATGCTTAGAGGAATGTGCGCTTCGTTAGCAATCGCGAGCAGGTGCAACACGGCATTTGTCGAGCCGCCGGTGGCAGCGACTCCTGCGATGGCGTTTTCGATCGCGGTCTTGGTGATGATTTTGGATGGCGTCACGTTGCCGCGCAGAAGATCCATGACGAGTTCGCCCGCGCGATGGCCTGCATGAGCTTTGCCGGAATCCGTAGCGGGAACGCTGGAGAGTCCCATCGGTGCAATGCCGAGAAATTCGCAAACCAGCGCCATGGTGTTAGCGGTGAACTGTCCGCCGCAGGCGCCCGCTCCCGGGCACGCGGTTTCTTCCAGCGCTTTGAGGCGCGCGTCGGACATGTCGCCATGCGAATGGCTGCCGATCGCTTCGTAAACGTCCTGAATCGTGACGGAATGACCTTCAAATTTGCCGGGAGCAATCGAGCCGCCGTAAAGAACGAGACCGGGAATATTCAAACGCGCCAGTGCCATAATTCCCGCAGGGATTGTCTTGTCGCATCCCACTAAAACGATGAGCGCGTCAAAGAGATTGCCGCGGGTAACGAGTTCGATGGAGTCGGTGATGACCTCGCGGCTGATCAGCGAAGCGCGCATGCCCTCCGTGCCCATGGTGATGCCGTCGGAAATCGAAATGGTATTGAACTCGAGAGGAGTGCCGCCGGCCGCGCGAATGCCGTCCTTGACGTGCACGGCGAGTTCGCGAAGGTGATAGTTGCACGGGCCAATTTCGATCCAGGTATTCGCAACGCCTATGAGGGGCTTGCTGAAATCGTCATCGCGAAGGCCGCATGCGCGCAGCATGGAGCGCGCTCCGGCGCGATGGGGACCATCGGTAATGGCGCTGCTACGAGACTTCAACAAAGATGCAGTCACAGTGGCGTTCTCCTCCGGAGACTTTGTGAAGCGTTGCCTAGCTGCGATTCCAAGCCAAAAAAACTTAAGGCCATCATCTTGGTTTTTGATGATGGCCTCGAAACTTTCTTTTGATGCTGTGCTAGGCGGCCATCATCTATTATTTTGCTCCCCGTACGATGACAGGGATAATTCGCACGACCACGCTAATCAACGTGCTCCGCAAAAACGACGCGGAGGCGGGCCGAACGTTCGAGATGGCGACTGTACTCATAACGAGCCGCCATGAAGATACCAGCATGAGTGTTGAGAAGTCAATCAGTCCAATTAATAGATTTGTTCGTAGCAATAAGCTGTGCTTATGAGTGAAACAGGCGACGTCGGCCCACGATCTTCATGCTTTATGGTTCCGACAGGCATCTTCCCATCGCTCGATACATCTAACTTTACAAGTAGTGCGGAGTGCGGCGCGGATCACTGTTGCGGACGGGGTATCCATGGGGCATGACACAGACGTGTTTATCGTGGGCGGCGGGCCAGCTGGCCTGGCCGCCGCAATTGCAGCGCGGACGCGAGGCTTTCAAGTGATCGTGGCGGACGGCGCGAAACCGCCAATCACCAAAGCGTGTGGCGAGGGGTTGTTACCTGATGCGCTCAAAGCACTTAGCGAACTCGGAGTTGAACTGCGCGAGAGCGACGGCTGTGCGCTTGCGGGCATTCGATTTGAGGATGAATGCTCATCCGTGAGCGCTCCTTTTCCGGAGGGGCATGGACTAGGCGTACGCAGAGAGATTTTGCACCAAAGAATGATGGAGCGAGCGAGCGATTGCGGAGTCTCCTTCCTGTGGAACACACCAGTGACGGGACTCTTTGAAGAGGGAGTTGTGGCCGGCGGGAATAAAATACCTGCGCGGTGGGTCATAGGTGCTGATGGAGGCCAGTCACGCGTGCGTCGCTGGTGTGGCTTGGAGTGTTTGGCGACACAAAAAAGAAGATTTGCGTTTCGAGTGCATTATCGTCTAAAGCCGTGGAGCGATTTCACCGAGATTTATTGGGGCGAAGAGGCGCAGGCTTATGTCACGGCGGTGGGCCCGCAAGAAATATGTGTTGTGCTGATTTTGAATAAAGCGGATTCGCGTTTCGATGAAGCGCTTCAGAGATTTCCGAAATTGTGCGGCCGGCTCAAGGATGCGGCGCAGGTAGGCCCCGAACGCGGAGCGGTGACAGGCATGTTCAACCTCAAGCGGGTGTGGCGGGGAAATGTCGCGCTCATTGGAGATGCGTCCGGCAGCGTGGATGCGATTACCGGAGAAGGGCTTTCTTTGAGTTTCAGGCAAGCGGCGGCACTGGCAGATGCCTTGGCGGCGAGCGATCTAAACCGATATCACGCGGCGCATCGGCGTTTGTTCCGGCGTCCACGACTCATGGGACAGCTGTTGCTCTTGCTTGACCGGCGGAACAGCCTGCGTGAACGTACCATGCGGGCATTGGAAGCCGCCCCGCAACTATTTGAACGTATGCTTGCCTACCACGTGGGTGAGACGCGGCCGCTGCAACTGGCGACCGCCAGCGCAGTTTTCGGCTGGCGATTTCTGGCCGCCTAACTCCGATGGGGATATCGATGAGAAAAAGACGGTTTGGTGTGAGTGTGGCCGGACGAACATGGCTTTTCGTATTACTTTCTTTGACTGCGACGCGCGCTTGGACGCAAACACCCCAACCCGCGGTTCAGACAAAGCCCGCCGAAGTAACTTTGAATTTAGATTTGGCGCAGAGCAAATTGCATTGGACGCTCGATAGCACCTTGCACACGGTTCATGGGACATTTAATTTGAAGCGTGGCGCCGTGAAATTTGATCCGGCTACCGGCAATGCTAGCGGCGAATTCGTTGTCGATGCCGCTAGCGGGGAGAGCGGCAACGACGGCCGCGACAAGAAAATGCATGGTGAGATTCTCGAGAGCGCGCGCTACACCGAAGTGATCTTTCGCGTGAAGCGAATCGAAGGGAAAGTTTTGGCCCAAGGATCGTCTAACGTGCAAGTACACGGGACTTTTATTCTGCATGGCGCCGAGCATGAACTGACTGTGCCGGTTCAAGCGGAATTGAATGGCCATCGGTGGAAGGGTTCCGCAAAATTCAGCGTGCCTTATATTCAGTGGGGACTGAAAAGCCCCAACACATTTCTTCTGAAGGCAGATCCCACGGTAGAAATTGAGCTGGAACTGAGCGGAACGCTGCAAGGCACGCTTGCGCCATGAAGAGCGCTACTCTTCGGCTTCCTGCGTAACGATGTGAACGTCGACAGCGGGGGACTCGCGGAGGAATCGGTGCACCGCCGAGAGGTAGAGGTATTTGCGCCAGTCGTGGATCGGCGCCCTGCCGAAGATCACCTGCGTAATATGTTTAGTGCGGACGAACTCCGCGACGCTGTCGGCTACGCTGCGGCCCTTCAGGCGAATTACTTTTGCGCCCAGGCTTTCAGCAAACCGCAAATTCGCGGCTAGCGCGCTGGTGTTGGATTCTTTCGGGCCAATTTCCCGGTCGACATGAACGACATATAGTTCCGCGTCCATGCGGCGAGCCATGCGCGCGCCACGAGCGACGAGATACTGGCCGGCAGGATTCCCGGAAATGCAAATGGCCATGCGCTCGCGAACTCCCCAGTTTTTGCGGATGTCCTCGTCTTCCATGTAGGTTTCGAGGCTGCGGTCCACCTGCTCGGCGACCTGGCGGAGGGCGAGTTCGCGCAGTGCGATCAAATTTCCGCGGCGAAAAAAGTTCTTGAGGGAACGTTCCACTTTTTCCGTGCTGTAGACGTCGCCGCGCTTCATGCGGTTGTGAAGCGCTTCCGGAGTCAGGTCGACCATGACGGTTTCCGTGGCCGTCAGAGGCACCCAGTCCGGAACCGTTTCGCGAACAGTGATTCCGGTGATCGAACGCACCACGGGCGCGATGCTTTCAATGTGCTGAATGTTAAGGGTTGAGACGACGTCGATTTTCGCGGCGAGAAGATCCTGAATGTCTTCGTAGCGTTTGCGATGCTTGCTGCCTGGAATATTGGTGTGAGCCAACTCGTCGACCAGGACCACGTCCGGCTTCCGGGCGATGATCGCATCGACATCCATTTCTTCGAAAACGGTTCCTTTGTATTCGATGGTTCTGCGAGGGACGGATTCGATCTGAGTGGCCAGTTCTTCGATTCCCTTGCGGCCGTGGGTTTCCACCACGCCAATGACAAGGTCTTCGCCGCGGCTCCTGCGGCGCAGCGCTTCACTGAGCATGCTGTACGTTTTGCCGACGCCCGGGGCGTAGCCGAGAAAAAGTTTGAATATGCCGCGCGCTTTCTGCGGCGGCGAAGCTACTTCCAGCCAGTCCTCGGGCTTCTTTGGCAATGTGTTACGTTCTCCGTTTCAAAGCGCGCATACGATAGAATAGCAGCATGCAGAGATTGCTTGCGGGCCGCGTGTTCGGATTTGCCGTGTCGCTGGCCATCGTTGCTGTGATTACAGTTTTCTTTCGCCACGCGCGCGGCGTCAATCAGACCACCATCGCACTCACCTTTTTGCTGGCTATTCTAGCAGTTTCGGCCGTGTGGGGGATGGCCGTGTCGGTGTTTATGTCCGTCGCGGCAGTGCTTTCTTTCAATTATTTTTTTCTGCCGCCGGTGGGAACGTTCACGATTGCAGATCCGCAAAATTGGGTAGCGCTGTTTGCGTTTCTCGTGACTTCGATTATGGGGAGCCAACTCTCGGCGCGGATTCGCAAGGAAGCTGATGAGGCACACCAGCGCAGGCGTGAAATCGAGCGACTCTATAGGTTCAGTCAAAAACTTCTGGCGGAAGGAAACGTCATTCAGTTGATGAATGCGATTCCAAATTACATCGTGGAGAGTTTCGAAGGCGGAGCCGCTGAACTTTTTCTTCCGCAAAAGGACAAATTTTATCGGTCTGGGTTTGGCGCCGCGCACCTGGACGAAGAGAAGATGAAGTCCGTGTTTTTACGCGATGAGGGCGTATTCGAATCGCAAGAAGGTTTGTACTTCATTCCTGTGCGGATGGGCGTTCGTCCCATCGCGAGCTTGGGAATTTCGGGGTCACGACTTTCGCGCCAGACGCTGGATGCTGTAGGCAGCCTCGTGGCCATCGCCATCGAACGAGCGCGAGCCGTTGAAAAGCTTGGAGAAACTGAGGCAGAGCGCCAGGGGGAACGGCTAAAATCGGCATTGCTGGATTCGATCGCGCATGATTTTCGTACACCGCTGACATCGATCAAGGCCGCGACGACCGGGCTGCTAGCTGAGGAATCTCCGGATCGCGAGCAGACGCGCGAACTGCTGACGATTATCAACGAAGAGTGCGACCGGCTGAACCGCCTTGTGGAAGAAGCGGCTGAGATGTCGCGGCTCGAGGCGGGAGAATTTGAGCTGAACCTGGCGCCGACGCAGATCGGCGACATCATTGAGGCCGCCTTGGCCCAATGCAATACCCCGCTTGGGGACCGCAACGTCGAAGTGAAATTGAATCCCGGACTTCCCCCCGTGCGCGCGGATTTGAACCGGATCAAAGATGCGCTGGTCCATCTGATCGACAACGCCAATATTTATTCGCCGAAGGATCAGCCAATTACCATTTCCGCGGAACAAATGGGCGATACCATCACAACCAGCGTAGCGGATAGAGGGCCGGGCATTGATGATTTTGAGCAGGGAATGATCTTCGACAAGTTTTATCGCGGCAAAGATCAGCGTTACCTTGTGCGGGGGACGGGCATGGGCTTGCCGATCGCAAAAGCAATTATCACGGCGCATAAAGGCACAATCTCCGTGACCAGCCAGCTGGGGCATGGCTCGGTGTTTTCGTTTACGCTGCCCGTGGATCGCGGCGCAGGAGAGGCCCGATGAACGCGGCCGCCATTCTTGTGGTTGATGACGAGCCGCAAATCCGGCGCGTCATGCGCACAACGCTTTCCAGCCACGGCTACGTTATTCGAGAGGCCACGACGGGCGAAGAAGCGGTCGACGCGGTTCGCAAGGAACGGCCTGACCTAATCTTGCTCGACGTCAACATGCCTGGGATCGGCGGTATCGAGGCGGCACGCGAGATTCGCGAAATGTGCGACGCGCCGATCATCATGCTGACGGTGCGCAACGCGGAGCGAGATAAAGTCGTCGCTCTGGATGCCGGGGCCGATGATTACGTCGTCAAGCCTTTTGGAATCGAAGAGCTGCTCGCGCGAATCAGAGCGGCTTTGCGCCGATATGCGCCCGGAGACGCGATTCCTACTTTTACTACAAAGGATTTGACGATCGATTTTGAAAACCGGCAGGTGGTTGTGCGCGGCCGCGACGTTCATTTGACGCCGAAAGAGTTTGATGTGTTGAAGCACCTGGTCGGCAATCTTGGGAAGCCGCTGTCGCATCGCAGGCTGCTGCAGGCAGTCTGGGGGCCGGAATACGGGGAAGAAACGGAAAACTTGCGCGTGGTGATCAATCAATTGCGAAAGAAAATTGAGAGCGATCCCGCGCGTCCGAAATATATATTGACGGAGCCGTGGGTGGGATACCGGTTCCAAGCGCCTAAGGGCGCTCCTGCAAAGCCTGCTTCACGTAAGAGCTAAAGAACTATTGTTTCGGATGCGATGCGTCGAGATCGAGATTCAGCTCGACGACGTTGACGCGCGGCTCGCCGAGCAAGCCGAACTGTCTCCCGAGCGTGTGCTTTGCGACCAAAGCACGCAGGTCCGTTTCGCTTATGTGCCGCTCGCGCGCTACGCGCGGAATCTGAAACTCTGCGGCTGCCGGAGAGATTTCCGGATCCAGGCCAGATCCAGAAGTGGTAACGAGATCTACCGGGATTGCCGCGCCGGGATTTTCTGCTTGTAGTTTTTCCACGTCACCTTTCACGCGATCGATAAGCTGGCGATTTGTCGGTCCGAGATTGGACGCGCCTCCGCTTGGAGCGACAGGATCGTAGCCGTTCCCTGCGCCGGAAGGACGCGGATGAAAATACCAGTCAGAAGAAAACGGCTGGCCGATGAGGCGTGAGCCCACGACTTGGCCGTGTTGCGCAATCATTCCGCCATTCGCTTGCGCCGGGAAAAAAAGTTGGCCGAGACCGGTAACAGCCAGGGGATAGAGAAGCCCAAAGAGCACTGTCGTCACGATCGTCATAAGGATTGCGATTCGCAAATGTTGCTTCATAGAACTCTCCCGGGCGCCAAATGCAAATAGGTAATGGCCATATCAATCAGTTTGATCCCGAGGAATGGCGCAACGACGCCGCCCAGGCCGTAGACAAGGAGATTCTGGCGTAGCAGGGCCGCGGCACCCAGCGGCCGATAGCGCACGCCACGCAGCGCGAGCGGTATTAAGGCGATGATGATCAGAGCGTTGAATATCACCGCGGAAAGAATCGCGGACTCAGGTGTGTTGAGCCGCATCACGTTCAGAACTTCGAGTTGCGGAAACGCGGCGGCGAACATCGCTGGAATGATTGCGAAATACTTCGCAACGTCGTTGGCAACAGAAAAAGTGGTAAGCGCGCCGCGGGTGATGAGCAACTGTTTGCCGATTTCCACGATTTCGATGAGCTTGGTCGGGTTCGAATCGAGGTCAACCATGTTGCCAGCTTCTTTTGCGGCTTGCGTGCCGGTGTTCATGGCGACGCCAACGTCGGCTTGCGCGAGTGCAGGCGCATCGTTGGTGCCATCGCCAGTCATGGCAACAAGCTTGCCCTTCGCTTGTTCGCGCTTGATGAGCGCCATTTTATCTTCGGGCTTGGCCTCGGCGAGAAAATCGTCCACGCCGGCTTGACGTGCGATGGCTGCCGCCGTGAGAGGATTGTCTCCGGTGATCATCATGGTGCGGATTCCCATAGCGCGCAGATGTTCGAAGCGCTCGCGCATTCCACCTTTCACGATGTCCGTTAGCGCAATGGCTCCGAGCACGTGGCGATTTTGCGTTACGAGCAGCGGCGTTCCGCCCCCATTCGCAATTTCGCGCACGATGAGTTTGATTTCGGGGGGAACTACCTGGCCCTTTTCCGCAACGTACTTGTCGATGGCTTCCGGCGCGCCTTTGCGGACTTCTATGCCGTCCATATCCACGCCGGACATACGAGTTTGCGCGGAAAAGGGGATGAATACGGGATTATGAGGAGCTAGCTCGCGGCCGCGCAGGCCATATTTTTCCTTTGCCAGCACGACAATAGAGCGGCCTTCGGGCGTTTCATCTGCAAAAGAGGCGAGTTGCGCCGCGCTGGCGAGTTCCACTTCCGTGACGCTGGGGCAAGCGTGAAAAGAAGTAGCCTGTCTGTTGCCGAGCGTAATGGTGCCAGTTTTGTCGAGCAGAAGAACGTCGACGTCGCCGGATGCTTCCACGGCGCGTCCCGACATGGCGATTACATTGCGCTGGATCAAACGGTCCATGCCCGCGATGCCAATGGCCGACAAAAGACCGCCAATGGTGGTGGGAATCAGGCAAACGAGGAGGGACACGAGGACGAAAATAGTCTGCGGGGCCCCAGCATAGATGGCAAAAGGCTGAAGCGTCACGACGGCCAGCAAGAAAATGATGGTCAGTCCGGCCAAAAGAATATTGAGCGCAATTTCATTTGGCGTTTTCTGGCGCGACGCGCCCTCCACGAGACTGATCATGCGGTCAAGAAAAGTTTCTCCGGGATTCGAAGTGATGCGCACACGGATTTCATCGGAAAGAACGCGCGTGCCGCCGGTGACGGCCGAGCGGTCTCCGCCCGATTCGCGAATCACAGGCGCCGACTCGCCAGTAATCGCCGACTCGTCAACCGAGGCCACGCCTTCGACGACTTCGCCATCTCCCGGAACGAACTCTCCGGCAGCCACCAGCACTTGGTCGCCTGTTCGAAGTTTTGAGCTGGGAACAATTTCTGTGCAACCGTCAGAGCGCAATCGCCGCGCTTCCGTTTCCGCTCTCGCTTTGCGCAAAGTCTCAGCCTGAGCCTTGCCGCGTCCCTCGGCCATGGCTTCGGCAAAATTGGCGAACAGCACGGTAAACCAGAGCCACAACGTAATCTGCAAGCCGAAACCAAATTCACCGCTGTGATGTAAAGCGTCGCGCACGAGCTGAATCGAAGTGAGAAGAGCACCGACTTCCACGACGAACATGACAGGGTTCTTGATCATCGTGCGTGGATTCAGTTTTCGGAAAGAATCCACGATAGCGGTCTTCAGGATCTTCGTGTCCGTTAGTGCCTTCGACTTTACTTGGGATGCGCGGTCCATGATTTCCTTAAAAGAGAGTTCCTCAAAATGCCTTTCCGGAAAGCATCAGCAGATGCTCCAGGATGGGACCCAGACTTAGAGCTGGGAAGAAAGTGAGAGCGCCGACGATCAAGATCGTGGAAACGAGCAGAACGGTAAAGAGCGGTCCAGTTACGGGAAAAGTGCCTAGAGACGCAGGGCTTACCTTTTTTCGCGCAAGATTTCCCGCGATGGCCAGAATCGGAATCACAACAAAAAATCTTCCCAGCAGCATGGCGGCGGCAGTGCTCGCGTTATACCAGGTGGTGTTCGCGTTGAGCCCGCCAAACGCAGAGCCGTTGTTTCCGACGGAGGAGGTATAGGCGTAGAGAATTTGGGAAAGTCCGTGCGGCCCTGGATTGGAAATGCTCGCGGTTCCAAACTTCGCAACGACTGCGATTGCCGCAAACACAAGTATCGTCAGCGAAGAGATGAGCACCGAGAGCATGGCCATCTTTACGTCGAAGGCCTCAATTTTCTTCCCCAAGTATTCCGGCGTCCTTCCCACCATCAAGCCGGCGATGAATACGGCGAGAATGACGAACACGAGAATCCCGTACAGTCCGGAGCCCACGCCGCCAAAAATAACTTCGCCGAGCATGATGTTTACCAGCGGCACCATGCCGCCAAGCGGAGTGAAGGAATCGTGCATGCTGTTCACTGCGCCGCAGCTAGCGTCCGTTGTGACTGTCGCAAAGAGGGCGGAGTTCGCGATGCCGAAACGGACTTCCTTGCCTTCCATGTTTCCGCCGGACTGAAGAGCGCTTGCCGTCTGATCCACTCGGGCCAACTCGGGGTTCCCTCGCGCTTCCGCCCAGTATGCCGCGCTAACACCAACGAGAAACAGCGCCGTCATGGCGCTCCACACGGCCCAGCCATGACCTTGCGATTTCGTCATGCGGCCCAGGGTGTACGTCAGGCCGCTCGGGATCGCAAAAATCAGGATCATCTCGAAAAAATTTGTGAAAGGCGTCGGATTTTCGTATGGGTGAGCGCTATTCGCATAAAAGAACCCGCCACCGTTTGTGCCGAACATCTTGATGACTTCTTGAGAAGCAGTTGGGCCTGTTGCAATCACTTGCTGTGTAACGGTTTGCGAAACCGTCTTGCCGTCCGCCCCTTGAGTCTGGACGATTTGCGGTTCGACGAGTTGTGCCGTGGTGTAGGGCTTCAGGTTCTGCACCACCCCTTGCGAAACAAGCACCAGTGAGCCGACCAAGCACACCGGCAGGAGGACCCAAAGAAAGCAGCGTGTCAAATCCACCCAAAAATTGCCGATAGTTTTCGATTCGTGCCGGGAAACTCCACGAATCACGGCGATCGCGAGTGCGATGCCAACCGCCGCTGATGCAAAGTTGTGATACGCCAAACCAGCCATCTGCGTGAGATAGCTCATGGTCGTTTCCGGCGTGTAGGCTTGCCAATTCGTGTTGGTAGTGAAGGAGACGGCCGTGTTCCACGCAAGATCCGGAGTCACATTTGCGAATCTCTGCGGATTCCAGGGCAGCCATTGCTGCAGGCGCTCGAAGAGATAAAGCAAAATCAAGGAAACGGCGCTGAAAACAAGCATGGTGGTGCCGTATTCCATCCAGCGCATCTCTTTGTTTTCGTCCACGCCACAAACGCGGTAGATCAAGCGCTCCACAGGACGCAAAAGGGGGTCGAGAAACGTTTTCTGACGTTCAAAAACCCGCGTCAGAAAAATTCCTATTGGTTTGGTGATGAGAAACAGCACCAGCACATAAAGACCGATTTGAAACCAGCCATTCGCGGTCATGCCTAGAAGTTCTCCGGTTTGAGCAGCGCGTACATTAGGTAGCCAAAGAGAAGCAGGCTAATAAGAATGAGGGCAACATTTTCGAGCATCGAGAATCTCCGCCTTACTTCAGCCGTTCGCAGCCGCGTATGTAGCCAATCGCCATGAGGAAGAAGCCGATCGTCACTAAAATTAAAACTAAATCGCGCACACGACTCTCCTTTTCAGACCTCCGAGACGAGCTGCTCACCAGGAGCGTGCGGCCCCGCCCACGTTTGACAAAGCGAGCCCATAGAATACCCGGTGAGCCTTAGAAAGTGGTGAAACGAATCTAAGGATTTTGTGAGGATAAGGGCGTGCCCATCGCAGCTGCTAACCGGTGCGTCAGTGCTTTTGGGTTTGTGGCCAGTAAGTGATTTGCAGAGAGGCAGTTACATTCTTCTGAAGCCCTGCGGCGAGCAGCGGGAATCTCCATTGTTCGTATTGGACGATGGCCGAAGCGCCGACGGCCGGCCTTATCCAATAGTCCACGCGCACGGACGCATCATTGACGGTACCGCCATTCGGAATGAATTTGTTATCGACCTTGAGGTGACGATAGCTGAGCTGGATGGAATTCTTTGCTGTTAGCCAATAGCGGCTCCAGGCCTGAACTCCCGCTCCATCGCGCCCCACCCAGTCGCCCATCAAGAAATTACGATTTGTGTAGACATCGTGATAGTAGTCGTCCCAGTAGATATAGCGGCCGGCGCCGTTTGTGGACACAGTGTCGCTCAAAGGCGCTTCGGCTCGGAGGTCGAGCTTCTGCAACTTGGGAAAATGCGTGAGGTAGAAACCTGGGCTAAATCCTGCCCGGCGGGGGGCGGCAAGCGGGGAGGGGTCATCAGCGGAAATGGAATCGTTGTAAATCGTCAGCCATTTTCGCAAGTAGGGAACGCGGTAGCTGAAGTCAAAACCACCGTCGCGTTTCCCCGGGTCTTTATCGGCCGGCTTCTGAAAATAACTGGTCGCGCTGAAGTAGGTCAGAAAAAGCCGGTCTAATGTGAACGGCCGCCCTTCGCCGCCAACTACAACTGTGCGTGAAAATCCAAACTCAAGATAGGGCGTTGGCTTGAAACTGATTTTCTCTCCGTGAAAATACGGCGCAGGTGATAGCAGGTTGCCTTGAAGCTGGCCGAAGAACGCGTCCGTCCGCATGGGGCCGAGGAGCCGCCCGATCCACGGCAAACGAAACGGCGAGACGCGATCGATATGAAACATTCGGACTGGTGCGGCGTTGTCGGAGAAGAGCAGGGGACCGCTCTCACCCGGACCCCACCATTGACTCTCTTGACCGTAGGAGAGTTGCCAGCCGGCGAGGCTGAGTCCTACATAGGCATCGAGAAGTCTTGCCTGATTGATCTCAGGTTGCGAGCGTGCGGGCAGTCCTGGATTGTCGTCGATGTTATTGAGGACCGTCTGGACTTCGGGGCTGTACTCTGGCCCTGATGGGGCGTGTTGATACTCGCCGCGCGCGTAGACCACCCAGCGGCCCGCCGTCGCCCACCCGGAAAATCCCGCTATGCTATTGAAGCCTTCCTGAAAAGGCCGGCCATAGTCGTTGTAAATCGTTTGGCCGAAATGATAACCGTCCGTAAGAGGCGGCCCGGAAATCTCCGTCACGCGTGCATAAACGGACTCGAGATGGATCGCTCGATTGCTGCCGCCTGCCAGGAGCGTCAGCTCTGGCGCAAACTCTTGCCGCAGAGAATCGTACAGCTGCACGGACATCGAATGGGGGCTTGCATCCTGCAGTCGGTCGCCGGCCTGGGAAACTATCCTCGCGCATTCCAGTCTGGTCCACGGACGCATCCCGATGATGGCGTCGCTGATGGCGCCCGTGGCGATCAAACGTTCGAATAACGGATAGATCCAGCTATCTAGCGGCACGTATGGAGAACCCATTTGATTGGGCGTGCGGTCCGTTTCTACAAGCGGCGTATCCGAAAGATTCTGTGGAATGGCTCCGCCCAACTCTGGGTTGTGGTGAGTGCGATAAACCTGCCAGCCCGTAAGCCAGCCGATCCCGGTGCCGACAAACGCGTCGGCGGGGAAGTGCTTCTCTCCGCGCACGCGCGCGTAGGTAATTGCCGTCGCGGCCCCATAAGCCAATATTTTAGTGAGGGGCCCTGGATATTCATGGCTAATGACGCTGGCGATGGCCCACGCGGTGGTGGCATGGGTTGAGGGAAAGGAATCGCCACCTTGCCAGAATTTACCTTGAAAAGAATCGACAGTTGGCCGCTCTCGGCCCGTTGCAAAGCCAATCGCAGACGAGACAATGAAGCCGTCCAAGGCAGCCTCGCCGCTTAGGAGTCCTGTTTCCCGTTTGTGCTCGTCATAGGTTGCTTTTCCTAGGAGATAGAGTCCCGCGCCTGCTCCTGCCATTCCTGCAAGGCCATAGTTTGAAAAATTTGTGTAGTGCTGCAGTGTGGAGGGCGTGTGAGATAAGTGAGAACTCGCGTCTTGATCCGTTACCAAGAATCCTGCGGTGAGACCTGCGAAGGGCACTAGCCATGTCGCATCGCCTAAACGAATGTGCGCTGGGCTGGTCCAAATTGCCTTTTGATCGTCGGCAAGATTCTTGATAAACGACAGTCCCACTTCATTCTTCTGAGGAGCCTTTGCTTGAACATCGTTCAGCACACCTCTGTCTGCGCCGGGGGCCCTCTCATCTTTACCCACTGCGTTCGCCGGTCGCGGAGACTGTGCCTGAATTTCTGTTTGAGGAACCTGGGCCCTACTTGTAAGACATATTGCCAGACTAAAGTAGCCCACGATGCTAATAGAGCGCCCTACTCTCCTAGCCGTCATCCGGTCCCTTTCTGCTCCAGCGCGAATCCCAAATGCACAAAGGCACAACGCGGGCCATTCTGCGCGGCAGAATCGCGGACGAGAATTGAATGGTTGTCACGGCAACTGATTTATTTTCAATGGGATGATTGCGTACCGTTTTTCTACTAGTGAAATTGCGGGACAAAATAAAAGCGAAGATTTCAATTTGGGAAAGGCCTGTTCCATATTGACCTGCGAACGATCGCAGATCTGACAAGGATTGCCGTCGAGCGGGAAGGCGAGCTGGTCTTCAGATCGGAAGGCGCAACTTTGCTTCGCAGCCTCGTCCGTCGCGGCGATTTTGAAGTGTCAAGGTGCCGCCGTGGGCTTCTGCAATCTGGCGGCTGAGGACAAGACCGATGCCGGAACCACCCTGTTTGGTCGTGAAGAAGGGAACGAAGAGGTTTGCGGTGTTTGAGATTCCGGGGCCGTCGTCGAGCACCGAGACTTCCAGATAAGTGCTGTAGCGCGACCAAGTTACCTTTACGCCGCCACCGGTTTCGTGGGCCGCGTCGGTGGCGTTGTGAACGAGGTTGATCAAGAGCTGTTCGAGCTGGTCCGCGTCCGCGGAGATAACCAGCGGCGGACCTTTTTCCAGGCGCACTTTGGCGCGAGCTTCGAGATTCGCGACGCGAGTGATCCACTCCGTCACATTCATCGGAGCGAGAGTCGGCTGCGGCAGCCGTGCGAGCCGCGCATAAGCAGCCATGAAGCGGCCGAGCGCTTCCGTGCGCGAACGGATAATGCTCAGGCCGTGGCGCATGTCTTCCAGAATGGATGCTGCGGCGCCACCCTGCAGTTCCGGCACGTTCATTGTTCCCGCCAACCCGCTCTCCAAGCTTTGGGCTACAGATTGGATGGGCGCCAAAGAATTATTAAGTTCGTGGCCGAGGACACGGATGAGGCGCTGCCAAGCTTGCCTTTCTTCATCGCGTAACGCACGGCTGAGATCGCTGAGCACAATGAGATCGTGCGGCAAACCACCTTGGCGAAAGGCTCCGCGGCGCACCCCCCAGCGGCCGGCTCCGCCTGGGAAGCTCAATTCCATGGTGCGCGCGGGGTCGCCTTCGAGACAGCCTTCGAGTCCAAGCTCCGCGGCAGTAAAGCCCAGGAGCCGTTCGCTGGGCCGGGAGAGAAGGCGCTCGCCGGCGCGGTTGACGAGCCGCAGCTGCCGCTGGTTGTCAAACGTGAAGATGGCCACATCAATCTCTTCCATCACCGCGCGCAGCAGGCCAGTGGCTTCGAGCGCTCCCAACCGTTGCGAACGAAGCGTCTCGCTCAACGCGTTTACTTCTATCATCACTTCGCCGAGGGCGTCGTCGGAGCGCGCGTCGCGTGCGCGAAAAGAAAAATCCTGTTCGCGCATCGCAGAGAGGAGATTCGAAAGCGTTTGCAGGGAAAAAACCACGCGATGCCGCAAAGAAAGAGCGAAGCCTAGCCACAGGCTCAGAATAAGAAATGTGAGCGTCCACGCGGTGCGCGACGAATAGGTGCCGTTCCAGAGGAGAATCAGGGAGATTAGCGAGCCGGGTAATCCCGCCGCCAGCGCAAGGAGCTGGATGCGACGTTCGTACGTCAAGCGCCTCATTCCAATCCGTGTTTTTGCAGGCGGCGATACATCGCGCTGCGGCTGAGTCCGAGCGCTTTGGCCGCCTGGCTGACGTTTCCGTCATGGCGGGACAGCGTGCGCTGGATGAGGTGGCGCTCCACTTCATCCAGGCTCATTTCCTCTAGCCTGACAGTGCCACCCGCGCCGCCCGTGCGCAAGCCGAGGTCGGCGGAACGCACCAGTTGTCCCTGCGCTAGCAGCACGCCGCGTTCGACGGCATGATCGAGCTCGCGCACATTGCCGGGCCAGGGATGCTCCAAGAGAAGTTGTGTCGCGCCGGGATCGAAGCCGGAAATGCTTTTGCGATAGCGTTGCGCGTAGCCACGGAGAAAGTGGTGTGCGAGTAAAGCGATGTCTTCGCGTCGTTCGCGCAACGGAGGGAGATGAATTTCGATTGTATTCAAGCGGAAGAGAAGATCCTGGCGAAAACGTCCGGAGGCGGCTTCGGAAGTCACATCGGCATTGGTGGCCGCCAGAACGCGGACGTTTACCCGGCGCGTAGTCGAGGAGCCAACGCGTTCAAGTTCGCCGGTTTCGAGGACGCGCAAGAGCTTGGCCTGCAAATTCATCGGCACGTTGGCGATTTCGTCCAGAAAAAGAGTGCTGCCTTCGGCAAGTTCGAAGCGGCCGACACGATCATTGCGCGCGTCCGTGAAGGCGCCTTTTACGTGGCCGAAGAGTTCGCTCTCGAAGAGGCCTTCGGAAAGACCGCCCGCGTTCACGGTTACCATCGGTTTACCGGAACGCTGCGAAAGCGCATGCAATGTCTGCGCAACGACTTCTTTTCCAGTTCCGTGCTCGCCAGTGATAAGGACGCTGGCGTCTGACGGGCCGACGCGCCCAATGAGGTCGAGGACTGGTTGCATCACGGCGGCTTCCGCAATGAGAGTGGGGCGCGATTCAGCGCGGAGCAAGCGGTTCTCGGCCTCGAGGCGCGAAGCCTGCCGCAACGCGTTGCGAAGATCAATCTGCGTCCGAAGGATAGTCAGCAGCCGCGCATTGTCCCAGGGCTTTTGGATGAAATCGCGTGCGCCGCGCCGCATGGCCTCCACGGCAACTTCCACGCTGCTCCAAGCGGTCATCACGACCACCGGCAGGGTTGAATCCGCCGCCTGGACGCGGCTCAGCAGGTCGAGCCCCTCCTGGCCGGAAGTTGTGTCGCGCGCGTAATTTAGGTCCATGATGACGGCGTCGAACTCGCGCGATTCGATGGCTGCGAGCGCTTCGGCGGGCGAGGCTGCCAGTTGGGTCTCGTAATTCTCCCGCTTGAGCAGCAAGCGCAGTGCGTCGCGGATGTCCGCTTGATCGTCGGCCACAAGGACGCGATAAGGATGAATCGTAGGGTTTTTCATGCGTGTCGGAAGCTAATATCCATCCAAAGTGAGGTCGTATTTAACCAACCAGTCTCAGCCGACCTTAGCCACATTGCTGGTCTCGCTGACGACCCAGCCGTCTTTGAGCTGAATGACGCGATGGCTGTAGGCGGCGTTTCGCTCGGAGTGCGTCACCTGAATGATGCTGGTGCCAGCTTCGTTGAGCTTGCGGAAAAGCTCCATGATTTCTTCACCTTGCGCGGAGTGAAGGTTGCCGGTGGGCTCGTCCGCGAGGATCAGTTTGGGGCTTTGAATTACGGCGCGGGCTACTCCCACCAGCTGTTGCTGACCGCCGGAGAGCTGATTCGGGAACAAATCCTTTTTGCCGACAATGTTGAAGCGGTCGAGAATGTCGCAAACGAGGCTGACGCGCTCTTTGTGGGGGACATTCTTGTAAGAAAGCGGGATCTCCAGGTTTTCAAAGACCGTCAAGTTGTCGATGAGGTGGTAGCTTTGAAAAACGAAGCCGATGTTGGCCTTATGAAGCTCATTGCGCTTTTTGACATTGAGGCGATGGACAGGCTCGCCGTTGAAGTAGTACTCGCCGGTCCAAGAGCCATCGAGCATCCCGATGATGCTTAGAAGCGTGGACTTACCGGCTCCCGAGGGGCCCATGAAGGTGACAAATTCGCCCGGCTGGATTTCCAGCGATACACGGCGTAAGACGTAGAATTTGCTGCCGCCCGCTTCGTAAACCTTCTCCATGTTGCGCAATTGAATCAGAGGTTCCACTCTCGCTCCTTAGGCGCCATTACTATGATAACGGCGGAAAACATCTTCCGTTTCGAGACTATCACACTTAAATCCGCACTGGCTTGACCCGGCAGGATCCAGCTAGCCCTAGGACTCACGGATAAACCAATCCGTCGGACTCACGACTTGGGCCAACAACGTACAGCCCGGGCGGGGCCCTTACAGGGTAAACAAGCCCCTCCCCTACAAGGTCTTGGTTGCGCTTCATTCGTAGCGCAGGGCGGTGAGAGGATCCATACGCAAGGCGCGGCGCGCGGGGAGGTAGCAGGCGAGCGTGGCAACCGCTGCCAGCAGCAAGGGCAGTCCAATAAACGCGAAGGGATCGGCGACTCTTACGCCGAATAGCAAACTGGAAAGGGCATAGGCTAACCCTAATGCCATAGGCAGTCCAATAGCCATTCCAACGATTGTCAGGAAAAGACCATTTCCCAGAATAAGCCTCTGAACATCCTTCGATGACGCACCCATGGCCATGCGGACTCCAATTTCATGGGTGCGCTCGCCGACGGAGTACGACATCACGCCGTAGATTCCGACCGAGGCGAGCACCAAGGCGATGAGTCCAAGGATGGCCATCATCCCCGCCACATAGGCGATTCCCACAATGGAATTTGAGATTACTTTGTCAAACGTCAACACGTCGAAAAGAGGCAAGTCTGGATCCACGGCGGCGACCTCACTCCGTACGGCCGGAACGAATGACAGAGGATCGCCCGCTGTCCGCAAAACCAACGAAGTATAGAAGGGTGGCGATTGCAGATAACTTCTATAGATCGTCGGCAATTCCTGCTTATTGATCCAACTATAGTGTACGTCGTCGACGATGCCTACAATCGTCAACCACGGATTATCGCTATCGGCCGCGCCAATCTTGATTTTCTTTCCGATGGGATTTTCACCAGGGAAGTAGCGCGTTGCCAGGTTCCGACTGATATCTGCTACAGGAAGCGTGGTTTCGGCATCCGAGTTTTGCAACTCACGCCCATCGCGCAGGCCGATGTTCATCAAACGAAAATAATTCGGGCTCACCGTTTCGATCATCGAGCTGATGACTTCGCCGCGCTCCTGAGGTGCCTGCCCTTGTACGGTGAAGGCCAGCAAGTCCGCGCCACCGCCGTTTGCATAAGGCACATAGCTAGCGAGAGCAGCGTTTTGGACCTGGGGGATAGAGGCAAGCCGCTGCTGCACCTGTTGATAGAACGCCGCACGTCCGGACTTTTGCTGATATTGATGCTCAGGCAAGTTCAATGTGAGCGTCAGGACCGATGCAGGGTCGTAGTTTTCATGGACGGTGATGAGTGCACGAAAGCCTTTCACGAGCAGCCCCGCGCCCACGAGGAGTATGAGTGCGAGCGCGATTTCCGCGATAACAAGGATGCTGCGTAGGCGGTGCCGCGAACGCCCTGCGCTCGTGCCACGCCCGCTCTCTTTCAGCGTTTCACTGATCTGCGTCCTCGAATGGAGCCACGACGGCGCAATCCCAGAGACAATGCCGCTGACGACAGCGATAGCCAGCGTAAAGAAAAATGCATTTGCATCAAGGCTTATAGTACTCCAGCCAGCGACGAACTTGGCAACCTCGGGGGGCATGTGGTTCACGATCAAAGAAATCCACCACATCGCGAGAAACAAACCCAGGACCGCGCCCGCCAACGAGAGCAGGACGCTCTCTGTCAACAATTGCCGGATGATCCGGATGCGGCTTGCGCCCATGGCCGTACGCACGGCAAGTTCCTTCTGCCGGCCCGTTACTCGGGCAAACTGCACGTTGGCGACGTCCGCGCAGGCAATCAGCAATACGAATCCCACCGCGCCTAAGAGCAGGAAAGTGAATTGCCGCGTGAGATCGCTTGTAGCGAAATTGGGGAGCGCCATTACGCGAAGATTCCAGCCTTTGTAATCGTCGGGATAAGCAGCGGCCTGGCGCGCTCGTATAGTGCCCATTTCCGCAGCAGCCTGTTCAATGGATACTTGCGGCTTCAGACGCGCAAGAACCCAAACGAAACGCTCGTTGCGTATCGCCCGGCTTTTCAGGTCAAAGGAAAACGGCACCCACGCTTCGGCGGGCATTGGATAATCAAATCCTTTGTTCATCACGCCGACTACGACAAAGGATTTGCCATTGACCTTCAATATTTTGCCGAGAATATTCGGATCAGAAGCGTAACGCCGTTCCCAAAGGCCGTAACTCAGAATGATTTCCTGGTCTTTTCCGGGACGGTCTTCTTCAGGAAGGAACGTACGGCCAAGGCGAGGATGCACACCGAGTACATCAAAAAAATTGGCGGTGACGGAAAATCCCTGAATCTTCTCGGGCTCGCGGTCACCGGTAAGATTTATGGAATCCCAGTTGTACGCTCCCATTTTTTCAAAGGAGCTCGCCTGGCTCTGCCATTCGAAATATGTTGCTGGGGCCACCCCATTCAGGTCGATGTTCTGGTCCGGCCGAGCTTCCACAAGGGCAGCAACGCGATCGGCATGTTCGAAGGGAACGGGATGGAGCAGAAACGCTTCCGCCAAGCTAAACATCGCCGTGTTAGCGCCAATACCCAGCGCCAGCGCGGCCACGCACACCAGCGTAGTGAGGCGATGCTTGATGAGCATCCGCAAACCGTAGCGGATGTCCTGCGCCATCGTTCCCATAGAGCGCCCTCTTTTCCAGACGCCCTTTAGGCGGTAACGCCGGCTTCCTTGGTTTCCTCGACGATGCGGCCGTCAAACAGGTGAATGGTGCGATCGGCGAAGTTTGCGTAGCGCTGGTCGTGGGTAACCATGCAAACCGTCGCGCCGTTGCGGTGCAAATCGCGGAGCAATTCCATGACGGCCTCGCCATTCTTCGAGTCCAAGTTACCAGTCGGCTCGTCAGCCATCAGGATGAGGGGATCGCCAACCAGTGCGCGAGCTACGGCTACGCGCTGTTGCTGACCTCCAGAGAGTTGCGAAGGATAGTGCCGCAGACGGTGCGCCATGCCAACGCGTTCGAGCGCGTTCTGCACCTTCTGCTTGCGCTCTGCCGCGCTAGTGCCACGGTAGGTCAACGGCAGCTCGACGTTTTCATACACGGTGAGGTCGCCGATCAAGTTAAACGCCTGGAAAATGAAGCCGATTTCGCGATTGCGGATGCGCGTGCGTTCGCTGATCGTGAGCTTTCCGACGGGCTGACCATTCAGCATGTAGCTTCCGTCGCTTGGCGAATCGAGCAGGCCCAGAATTGAGAGCAGCGTCGACTTGCCGCAACCCGAAGGACCAGCGATCGAAATGTACGTGCCTTTCTTGATTTCCAGATGGATTTCCTCAAGTGCGTGAGTTTCCACTTCGTCCGTGTAGAAAACTTTCTTAACGCCTTCCATTTTAATGAGTGTAGGTGCGTCTGACATTTCGTCTCCTTAACTAGTTTTAGTCTTGAAACTCATGCTGCAAAATCGTTTTGCCTAGCCCCGACTGCCGTGCATTCTGCCCAAAGCCGTTTCGCTTACTGATACCGCAGCGCTACCAACGGATCGACGCGCGTGGCACGCCTCGCCGGAATGAAGCATGCGGCAAGCGCGATAAGCGCGATCAATCCCAAACCCAAAGCGTAGACCGCAGGGTCCCCCGCGTGGACACCGTATAACAATGACTCACTGAACCTTGCCAATCCATAGGCGAGTGGAAGCCCCAAGCCTATGCCAATCAGGACCATCGATCCCACTTCTTTGACAATCAGGACGCGGACATCGCCGGCCAATGCGCCGAGCGCCATACGGATTCCAATCTCCCGTGTGCGCTGCACTACAACGTAAGCTAGAACTCCGTAAATGCCTAGGGCCGCGAGAAGCGCCGCCAGCCCCGCGAAACACGCCGACAACACCGCTACCATCCGCGCCGAGAACAGATCTTCTTCGACCACACGTTGCATGGTTTTCAGATCGAACACGGGCAAGTTTGCATCCATCTGCCGCACGACGTCTTGCAGGCTGGAAGCCAGCAAAAGCGGATTGCGATCTGCGCGCACGTAAAAAGTCATTTCGCGAAGCTTGGGTCTTTGCGAATAGGGAATGTACACATACGGCTGGGGAGCGCTATTGACATGCTCCTGTTTTACGTCCTTGACCACCCCGACGATCAGAATGTCGGGCACGACCTTGTTTCCGCCGCCAAAGGCGAAGTGCGAACCCACCGCATTTCTATCTGGGAAAAAGCGTTTAGCCATGGCTTCGCTGACGACCGCAACCTTGGGCGCCGTCGCTCCATCCGACTCGGTGAATTCGCGGCCGGAGAGCAGCGGAATCCCCAGCGTCGAAAAATAGTTTGCGCTGACGGCGATATGATCCACATCTTGCAGTTCTTCAGGAAGCTGCGCCTGAGTGCCGCCTTCTACAGTAATGTTGCTGCCTTCATCGTCGCCGGTAAGGGTTGCAACATCGCCCGAGCCGACCGAGCGCACTCCCGGAACGGCTGACATGCGCGAGCGCATCTGATCAAACAGAGCAATCGAGCGTGGGAGGTCGTATCCGTTCAGCATCGGCTGAACCGAAAACGTAATGACGTTGTCGGTTCGGAGCCCCAAGTCCTGGTTGCGCAAATTCCATAGAGAACGGACGAACAGGCCAGCACCGGCCAGGAGCAGCATCGTAAAGGCCACTTGCCCGGCCACCAGGAATTTCCGGAAGCCCACATGCGAAACGCTGGCGGAGGAAGTTGAGCCCTGGTCTTTAATGACGTCGCTGACTCCCAAACGCGTCACCCGCCAGGCCGGAATTAATCCAAAGAAAATTCCGGAAAGTACTGTGGCGGCAATCGCGAAGCCAAGAACGCCTTTGTCCAGGCTGTCGCTCAATCCGTGAATTCCCGCGTTCTCGACCACAATGGGCGTCAGAATCCTCATCAACCAAGTGCCAAGCAATATGCCCATAGCGCCGCCGCCGAACGCGCACAGCAGACTTTCTATCAGCAATTGCCGGATCATGCGGCTGCGGCTGGCGCCCATAGCCGTCCTGATGGCAAATTCGCGTTGCCGCCCCGCGCCGCGTGCCAGAACCAGATTTGCGACATTGGTGCAGGCGATCAGCAGCACCAGGCCGACCATCACGAAAAGCGTGATGATCTGGCCGCCAGAATCCCGCTGCAGCACCGTTCGACCGTTGGCGCCGCTCGCTAATGCGATTTTCTTGTCCAAGAACAGCTGCCGCTTCTTTTCGTTCCAGTCCGATTTGATCAGCGGCAATTGCTCTTCCAGCAGCGGCTTATATGCGGCATTGATTCCAGCCTCCGCCTGTTTTTGGGAAACGCCCGGCTTCCGCCGCGCCAGCAGCGTCATCCAATAATCGTTCCAGCCATCGAGCGTCTCGCCGTACTCCGTCATCTGCGGCGTCATCATCATGGGCACATAGAGGTCCGGCGTTTTGCCCACCTGCACGCCGGTAAATGTCGCTTGCGAAACGCCCACGACAGTCATCTCAACATTGTTGACGAGCAGCACTTTGTTCAAAATGCTCGGGTCGCCGCCAAAATCCCGCTGCCAGTAGGAATAACTCAGTACAACGTAGGGTTCAGCGGAGGGCACCCTGTCATCATCCTGGCTGAACAAGCGCCCAATCGCGGGCTGCACACCAAGAACATCAAAGTAATTGCCAGTCACGACTTCGCCGGAGGCTCTGTCGGTCTGGCCACGACTCGCGACGCTGGCGGAGAAGCCATACCGCGCCAGCACTCCCGAGAAAACAGAATTCGTGTCCCGCAGCCCTTTGTACATCGGATAAGAAAAAGACTCGGTGGAATCGCCATCGGTCGAGACATGGCCCGTCTGTGGTCCGGGCGCTCTCAGAATGACCAATTCGCTGGGATTCTTGACCGGCAATTGCCGCAGTAGGATCTGGTTCATCAAGGAGAAGATCGCGGTGTTCGCGCCGATGCCGAGAGCTAGGGTGATAACGGCTATGGCGGTAAAACCAGGGCTCTTCGCCAGCATGCGCAAGCCGAAGGTGATGTCTTTCCAGAAGTTCTGCATTAAGCGCTCACCGGAGAGACAGTCAGGTACCGGTACCGATTGGATGGCAAGGAAGGCAGCAATCTCCCGGCATGAGAACTATGAGTCATGGCAACCTGCAACACCTCTCGTATTTGACGTACAAACCCTCGATAAGTCAGGTGCACTGGTTCCAATCCTTTGTAACAGGGAATACGCAACGCCACGCTCAATGGTTCCCCCAATCATCCCAAATCTCTAAACTATTCGTATCTCAGAGCCACCATCGGATCCACACGAGTAGCTCGCCGCGCAGGGATATAACAGGCCGCCAATGCCACCATCGCGAGAAGCAGAATCACTCCCAGGAAGGTCAGCGGGTCGCGCGCGCTTACGCCATAAAGCTGGCTTTTCAGGATGGTCGATACTGCCAACGTTCCAAACAGCCCAACGACGATGCCTACAATGGTGATGCCCATTCCTTCCTTCAGAATGAGCTGCAAAATATCGGTTTTGGCTGCGCCTACCGCGACGCGCACGCCGATTTCGTGTGTGCGCTGGGCAACGCTATAGGACATCACGCCGAACAGCCCGACAACCGCGAGAACCAATCCAGCACCCGCAAAAATGGAGCAAAGCAGGCTCGTGAATCGTCGCTGGGCAACTGACGCGGCTACGTATTCTTCCATCCTTTGCGCTTTGTAGATCGGGAGCTCCGAGTCAAGCGCCAACACTTCCGCACGCATCGCCGGAAGCAGGGTCATCGGGTCCCCTTCGGACCTCACTACAATGTCCATGGCTCCGATGGGGTTCTGTTCGTAAGGGACGTAAGACTCCGGGTCGGGAGGCTGCCACAGGTTCCGGTGCTTTATGTCGCCCACAACTCCGACGATCTCGCACATGGAGTCGGACTTGTCAGCGCTCATGCCTGGTTTCATGCGCTTGCCGATGGGGTTTTCGCCAGAGAAGAATTTTCGCGCCAGCGTCTGATTGATGATGATGACATGAGGCGCGTGGCGATCGTCTCGTTCGTTGAATTCGCGACCCGCCACCAGCGGGATGCGCATCGTCCCAAAGTAATCCAGTCCAACCGCACGAATGAACGTCCGAGGCAGATCGCTCTTCGCCATTGGCTGGCCTTCGATTTCAAAGGATGTTCGAAGCGAATTACTCGTGAGGGGTAGAGGCATGACCGCGCTGGCGCTCTTCACGCCCGGCACCGCGCGCACCTTTTCCAGTAAACTCTTGAAAAAATCAGCCGATTGCGCCGGTTTGCCATAGCGAGCGTCGGGCAAATCGAGATTGAAGGCCATCACGCCTTTGGGGTCAAAACCGGGCGATTGGTGTAACAAGTGGAACATGCTTTCGATCAGCAAGCTCGCGCCGATCAGCAGCACCACGGCAAGCGACACCTGAGAAATCACAAGGAGGCTGCGGATTCGCGAACGACCCGTTCCACCTGTTGCTGTCCGGCCTCCTTCTTTCAACGATCCAAATAAGTTAAACCTCGAAGCGTGTAGCGCTGGCGCCAGACCGAACACAATTCCCGTAATGACCGAAACTGCGAGAGTGAAAGCAAGGGCCCCCAGGTCCACGCCGGCGGAAGCCAGCCGCGGAATATCCAGAGCTGGAAGATTCACAAGAGCTGCCGTTCCCCAGACCGCCAGCAAGAGTCCAAGGGTCCCACCTGCCAGAGAAAGCAATACGCTTTCTGTCAGAAGCTGCCGAAGGATTCGGCCCTTGCCTGCGCCCAGCGAAGCGCGAATGGCCATCTCGCGCTGGCGTCCCGCAGCTCGTGCCAACAAGAGGTTGGCCGCGTTTGCGCAAGCAATCAGCAACAGAAATCCCACGGCGCCGAGGACCATCAGCAGTGCGGGGCGCACATTGCCAACCATGGCGTCCTTCTCGGGCTGCAGAGTCATTCCCATATGACCGTCTGTATCCGGGTATTGTTTTGCAAGCCCCTCACTAATTCCCGCAGCCTCCGCGTTGGCAGTTGCCAATGTCACGCCATCTTTTAGACGTCCAATCGCCGACAGATAATGCGAGCCGCGCTCTTTTTGATATTCACCCTCGACGGCCATGGTCATCCAAAGGTCCATGGGCTGCGAGTCGAGCGGGAATTGAAATTCTGGAGGCATCACTCCGGCGATGACGTACGGTTTGCCATCCAGCACGATTTGTTTCTCGGTGACTTTTGGGTCGCTTGCGAAGCGCGCTCTCCACAAGCGGTGGCTTAGCAGAACAACATGAATTCCCGGCTTGTCTTCCGTCGCCGCAAACTCGCGCCCCAGCATAGGCTTTGCGCCCAGGACGCTCAGAAGGTTCGCGGAAACAACTCCAACATCTATATGCAGGGGCTCTCCGCCGCCAGTAATCGTTGAGGTGCTGACATCGTAAGCTGACGCCGTTTCCAGGGATTGGCTCTGTGTGCGCAGATCGGAAAAGTCTGGGTAACTGAGCGGCCGGCCGGTCTCGCCGGTCCGAAGATCAATGCCGTGAAGCGCAACGAGCCGTTCGGATTGCGCAAAGGGAAGCGGCCGCAGAAGCACGGCGCTTATCACACTGAAAATCGCCGTGTTCGCGCCAATCCCGAGCGCCAGGGTGAGGATGACTACAGCGCTGAAGCCGGCGGACTTTGACAGCATGCGCAGCGCGTAGCGAATGTCTTGCCACAGCGTTAGCATGAGATCCTTCCAAGCGAATTGTGCCGGTTCCGAGGAGCGTTATTCATATCGCAGGGCCACCACAGGATTTACTCTTGTCGCTCGCCGCGCAGGGACGTAGCTTGCAAGGAGCGCGATTCCGACTAAAAACGCAGGCACGAACAGAAATGCGATCGGATCACGCGCGCTAATTCCGAAGAGCATGCTCGAGAGAACCCAGGAAACCGCCGCGCAACCGGCAATTCCAATCGCGCCGCCGACCAGGACCGGACGCATGCTCTGGCGGAGCATCAGATTCATAACGTCTCGCCCGTCTGCGCCCAACGTCATGCGAATGCCAATCTCGCGAGTTCGCCGGCTGACCGCGTAAGATACCACTCCATAAACACCGATAGACGCGAGCAGCAATCCCAACATACCCAACGAGCCCGCAAGAGCTGCCACGATGCGTGCCGGAGTCCGCCAAACATCGAGATTGTCCTCGAGCCTGGTGACATCCACCATAACGTCGGGATCCAATCCGCTCGCCGCGCCACGAACGCCAGCAGCGACAGCGGCAAATCCTTCACCGCCATGAATCATCATGTGGAGCTGCGACTGCTCTTTCGGTCCTGCCGGCAAATAAACATAGAGCTTCGCCTTCTCGCCCAGGTGCGACACTTGTGCATCTCTGGCAATGCCCACGATTTGCAGGTCGGTGTTTTTCCCTTCGCGCAATATCTTCCCGATCGGATCCTCTCCGGGCCAGAGGCTTTTGGCCGTGGTCTCCGTGATGATGGCGACCTTTGCGCCAGCGCGGACTTCTTCTTCCGTAAAATCGCGGCCGCGGACGATGGGAATGCCCAGCATCGAAAAATAGCCTTGCGAAATGACGTCATTTTCGAGGTCATATTCATCGGGCTTGCCGGGAATAGAAAAATTGGTGATGTTGTGGTCGTCGCTGAGCGGAGTCTGAGCTGCTTCCACGACTCCGTCCACGCCAGGCAATGCCGCTACTTTTTCCTTCAAGCGGCGTTCAAACTCTGCTGCCGGCTCCTTCTTATATCCTTGCGTGCGTAGGTCCAAGGACACCACCGAAATTCCGTTCATTGCAAATCCTGGGTCGACGGTCTGCGCAAAATAAAGTCCGCGCAACAGCAGCCCTGCCGCAATCAGCAAAATCATGCAAACTGCTACCTGCGCAGCAACCAGAGAATGCCGCAGAAACCCTCCGCCAGCGCGCCCGCCTAGTCCGCCGTCCACGCCTTTTAGAGTGGAGTTCAAATCGACACGCGATGCCTGGATCGCTGGCGCCAGCCCAAATGCCACTCCGGTGATTAGCGTCAGAATCAACGCATAACCCAGGACGGGCACGTCAGGAGTCAGATTCAAAGCTAATGGTGGGAAACCGTGTGGCAAACGGGAAATCACGAAATGCGAGATTGCTTCGAAGGACCAGAAGGCGAGAATTGATCCGAGCGCGCCGCCTATTAAAGCCAGCATCACGCTTTCGGTCAACAATTGCCGAATCAATCTCCAGCGACTCGCTCCCACGGAGAGTCTTACGGCGATTTCCTTTTGACGCGCGGTGGCCCGGGCCAGCATCAAGTTCGCCACGTTTGCACATGCGATCAACAGCACCAAACCAAAGCCAAACAAAATGACGGCGGCCGCTCCCATTACAAAATTGTGTTCTTCCGGCCGGCCCAGAAACGTCGCGGTCCGAATCGCCAAAGATGTTTTGCGGCCCTGGTGCTGCTGATCAATCCGGCTGGCAATTACGCCCAGGTCAGCTCGCACCTGGCTCATGGAAACGCCCGGCTGCACTCGGCCGAGTAACGACAACCAGCTCACGTTAGCGTCGCCGAGAAAATCGCGGTCTGGCTCCATCGCGGGCTGCATGGTGATGGGTACCCAGAACGCGCTGGGAACGGGCTCCGTACCTCCGAATCCTTGAGGGGCGATGCCGATTACGGTAAATGCCGTGCGGTTCAGAATCACTCCTTTACCGACAAGCGAAGCATCCGCGCCAAACGCGCTTTGCCACAATTCATCGCTCAACACCACCACGGCGCCTTGGCCGGGCGCCGCGCAGTCTGTCTCTACAAATCCGCGTCCCTCAGCGGCATGCACGCTTAACACATCGAAGTAATTACAAGAAGTGAGTTGTCCGTAAAGTTGCCGTGCCCTGCCGCCTGCCAGCGTTGCGTTCAGGAAGGGTTCGTAAGCTAGCAAGCCCGAAAAAACATGGTTGTTTGCGCGGTAGTCCTGATATTCAGAATAGGAAAAGAGTGTGGGCTCGCCGTGAACGTTGCGGTTTACGCTTCCGTGAAAAACCTGATCCACACTGACAATCTGTCCGGCGCTCGGCACGGGCAACATCCGCAGCGCCGCTCCATTCAGGACGGAGAAAATCCCCGCGTTTACGCCGATGCCTAAAGCAATCGCCAGAACGGCGACTGCCGTGAATCCTGGATTTTTTGCCAGCATTCGCAACCCGTATCGAATGTCCTGGAACAGGATTTGCATCAGCCCCTCCTACTCATAGCGCAACGCCACCATGGGATCGACGCGCGTTGCCCGCCGCGCCGGGATGTAACACGCCAAAACTCCAACAGAGATGAGCAGGCCGCAGACGGCCGCGAAAGTCCACGGATCGGTTGGCTTGACTCCGAAAAGAAGACTCTGCAGGAAGCGAGTCGCTCCGAAAGCCACCATGACTCCTGCGACTAATCCAAAAACCACCAGCACGAGACCCTGCTTGATGACCATTCGCAAGACATCTTGTCTCTGCGCGCCCAGCGCCGCGCGAATTCCAATTTCACGCGTGCGCCGCGCGACTTCGTACGACAACAACCCGTACAGTCCAATGCACGCCAGCACCAATCCAAGCGCTCCGAAAAGAGAAGAAAGGCGCGCGACCAGCCGCTCACCGAAAAGCAGCCGATCGATCGTCTGCGTTTGCGTTCGAACGCCGAAGACCGGCAAGTTCTCGTCTACCTCGCTCACGATATGCCTCACCGCCGGTATTAGTGCGCTCGGGTCTGTTGCCGAACGCAATGCGAAGGTCGCCTCGCCATTTTTCAGGGGAATGTATGCCGTCGGCTCATCTGCTTTCCGCATGTCGTCATATTTTGTATCCGCCACCACTCCGATGATTTGCCGCTGCGGATCGTCTTTCTCTGTTCCGCCAAAATGCATCCCGATAACATCTCGCGACTCCAAGAATTTATGGACGAAGGCTTCGTTGACGACGGCGACCTCCTGCTTTGAACGCATGTCCGCCGCTTGGAAAGTGCGTCCCTTTACAAGCGGGATTCGCATCGTTTCGAAAAAATCCGGTCCGGCAGCCAGCATTTGCACGTCAGTGGTGTTTTTCTCCGGCTGCCCTTCGACGTGGACGCCCTCCGTCCAAAGTCCGCCGTCCAGAAGCGCATCCGAGGAATAGCTGGCGGAGACCACACCCGGCAGCGCGGTGAGCCGCCGATCGAGTTCGTCGTACACGTTTTGGATATTCTCTTTCTTGTAGCCCGCGAGCGTGGGGTCCACGGAGAAGAGCAAAACATTTCGCGTATCAAAGCCGGGGTTTATGCTCTTGAGTTTCTCAAGCGTGCGCAGCAACAGACCCGCTCCAATCAGCACGACCATCGAGAGCGCCACCTGAGCGACGACCAGTGAACTTCCCAGCCCGAAACGCCTGCCGCTTACATGACTTGCGGGGGACAGGCTCCCCGCGTTTTCTTTCAGTGCCGGCGCGACGTTAATCCTGGTTCCGCGGAACGCCGGTGCCAAACCAAACCCAATCCCCGTCAGCAGGGCCACAGCGACGGTGAAGGCGAGGACCATCAAGTCGGGCTGCAGATCGATCTCCATCGGGTGATACCAATTCGCGGAGAGAAATGACGCCAGACCCTCCGCGCCCCAGAATGCAACAAAAATGCCGAGCAGCGCCCCAGCGGCCGAAAGGAGCACACTTTCCGTCAAGAGTTGCTGAACTACCCGGCGGCGGCCCGCACCCAACGCCAGCCGAACTGCGATCTCTTTTTCGCGCGAGGTTGCCCGCGCCAGCATCAGCCCCGCAACATTTGCGCAGGCAATCAGGAGCACGATGCCAACGGCCGCCATCAATAAATAGAGCGGCGTCCCGAACATCGAACGAATTCCAGTCAATGCTTTCTGCGCGGGAAGCAGTATGACTTTTGGATCGTCGGATTCCTTCAGTGGAGGTTTTTCGCCATGCAAAATTTCATTGCGGAAGAGCAGGCTGACAGCCTCCTGCGCCTGTGACGCGGGCATTCCCGGTTTCAACCGGGCAACGAGGGTGAGCCACCAGTTTCGCGCGTCGTCCGATCGGGAACCCCAATGAAGACCCAACGGCACAAGCTGCGTAAGCGGCAGCCACATGTCGAGCGCTTTCCCGGGCGTCAATCTGGTAAAGCTCGGTTCCGTCACGCCAACGACTGTGAAGGCAACGCCATTCAACCGAATGGTTTTCCCGATTGCTCCTGCGGCTCCGCCGAACGCGCTTTGCCAATAGCCGTAATTGAGCACAACCACCGGTGTCGCGCTGGGCTGTTCGTCAGCGGCTTCGAGCGTTCGGCCAATTGCGCTGCGCACGCCAAGGGTTTGAAAATAATCTCCGGAGACAAGCTCTGCTTGGGCCATGCTTGCGGGGCCGTTCCCGCTAAGGTCGAGCTGTGCAGGGCCAGCGAAAGCCGCGACGCTCGAAAAGAGATCCTTCTGCTCGCGAATCTCTTTGAACATGGGGTAGGAGAAGGAGCAGGCGCCAGAGTTCGCGCCGACCCTTCCACGACCATTGCAATCGCCGAAACTGCTTGTCCCAATATCCTTCGGCCATTCGTGCGCCAACCATTGGGGCACGACTAACTGCTCGGGATGGCGCACCGGCAGGGACTGCAACATAACGGCATTGACCAAGCTGAATATCGCGGTATTTGCGCCGATGCCGAGGGCCAACGTGGCAACGGCTACTACTGTGAAGCCCGGATTCTTCGCCAACATTCGCAACCCGTAGCGAATGTCTTGCCAGAGAGTCTGCAACTGGGCCTCCGCAAGAAACGCAGAACTTCCATCTAGTGAATGAGAGAAATCTAAACCCGAACTCGTTTGCCAGCCGGCGGCTAGCCGCGGAGCAGCTACTTTAATTCAGCCGGATGCGGTCGAAAGCGTCCCAGGCCGACATGTCGGACAAAATCACTTTGTCTCCCACTTTCAAGCCATCAAGGATTTCGATCGTATTGACGGAACTGCGGCCTAGCTTCACGTTGACGCGCGTGGCTTCTGAACCATCTTCGGTAAGCCTGAAGAGTCCGATCGTGCTGTCGGATTGCCCGTGCACTGGCCTGCCGACAAACAGCACATCCTTCAGATTCTCGAGTGTGATTGTGCCGTCGACGCTCAAATCCGGCCGCGCGCCGTTAGGAAGAGGTTCGTCGATCATCACGTCCACCGTAACCGTTCCATTTACTACGGAGGGATCGATTCGCGAAACGTGTCCGCCTACGATTCCGTTGCGCGTATCGATCGAAGCTTTTTGCCCAATCACGACGTCTTTTGCCTGTGTTTCAGCAATCTTTACTTCCGCTTTGAGCTTCTTCGGATCAGCGACGCGCGCCAGGTTTGTGCCGGGGGTTATGTGCTGGCCAACTTCGACCGGTACGAGTTGCAGAACGCCGTCGATGCCCGCGCGAACATGCAGGGCATCCACTTGGCTCTTTTTCAGGTGATAGAGAGCTTCTGTTTCATCGACCTTTGCCTGTTGTGCGGCTATCCGCGCATGCCCGGAATCCGCGGCGATTCTGGTCTTGTCGCCCTCGAGTTGGGCGCGAATCGCCAGTTGCTCTACCTTCACTCTGGACAGATTCTCAATCAGCTGCGCCGTGAGGCCTTCCTTCACGAGTTTCACGTCCACGTCGTGCTGGATTTTCGCCTGCTCGTAATCGCTGCGCACTCCAGCTTCGGTGGCCTTTTGGTTCATCAGATCGCTGTTTACTTGCACCTGGAGGTTCGCCAAATCTGCTTGCGCGCCCTTCCACTGGAGTTCCGCGTCGAGGGCGGTTTGCGACAAGGTGGGATCGCTCAGCTCCATAATGATGGAATCGGGCTTGACGATCGCGCCCGGGCGCAATACCCAGCGATCCACGCGCGAATCCGTCTGCGCCGCGATCCAACGAATGTCTTCGGGCACAAGCGTCCCTAGCCCGCGCACTTCGCGCAGCATTGGGCCGCGCTTGACGGTGTCCGACCAGACCGTGCCTTTGTCGACCGCTGGCGCGGCAGGCTTCAGCTTTGATAGGGCGTAAGTGACCCCGCCCAACAACATAAGTGCGACGGTGCCGTAGGCAATCCGCCGGATTTTCTTGGCTCTTGCGTTAGATGGTCTTTGGATGTCCATAGTAGTCAGCGCCCTTCCTAGGCGCAAATCCCTTACCTAACAGAATTCGCTTAAAGCCCCGATTTGTCAATGGCTTACGGCACATCGCGTAAGACGGAATACCGCCTCGCTGGCCGTATATGGGAATCTGTGTCCCATGACCGGACACTCCACGAGCGCTATTCGGCTTTGCGCGTCTCTTTTGACGCTACATATTATAGATACGTCTTGGCAGCGTCATTGTTCCTCCAAGACCCATCCTTGCGCAAGCTTACCCATGGCTTTGCTCCCTGGGCGAAATAGGGGCCATCGGAAGTTATCCAGCCAAGGGGGCAATCCAGCCAAAGCAGGCCTGGAGATGTACAGTTCCAGCTATTAGGTAGTCGGCGGAGTAGGGTCGTCGCAGCCGACGAACTCCATCAGAATGCGATTGCCCTTGTATTCGAGATCGTCATGAATGCCGATTTTGCTGGTGTAGTAGCCGCGGACCGTCAAACTTTTTAGGTCGTGGAAAAAACGCACTTCTGGAAGCTCAGTCAGTTGCGCATTATCCGAAAGCACCTTGAGGATCGCGGTTTTTTCATCCGCGCTCGAATCCACAATGGATTTTCCATTGTAGTGCTGGCTCATGGACTCCATCAGTCGCAGCCCTTCGCGCCAGAGCGCCTTCTGCTGTTCGTCCACACTTTCTCTAATTCTTTGGTCGATATAGTCAGCTACCTTCGCAGCCTTCGCTCCGCCGGAGTGGCTATCTGCCGGAATGATCGTTTCAGACAACTCTTCGATCATCGCGTGCTGCGCGGGCGTAAAAAAACGTGCGCTTGAGCTGGTCTCCGCAGTCGTTGCAGCGGGTGTTGCTCCGACGGCGGGCTGCGCAGCTTGCAAATTTTCCGGTGTGGCTTCCGCCACCGCTCCGGACAGGGGCAAAACCGCTGCGCCCAGGACGGTCGCCGAAGTCTTCAACCACTGACGCCGATCCTGTTTCAAATTGATGGGGTCACTCGCAGACATTTAGCCTCCTCACGCTTCCGACGTTTTCTTTTCGCGGTTCATGCGACTCTACAGCTCGTTCTTGGCCAATTGATCCGCTAGGTAGTCACAGGAACGCCAGCAGAGCGCCATAATCGTCCAGGTCGGATTCTGACAGCTGGCATTCACAAACGCGCTGCCATCCACAACGAACAAATTTTTCACATCATGCGACTGCTGGAATTGGTTCAACACTGAGGTCTTGGGATCATTTCCCATGCGTGCGGTTCCAAGTTCGTGGATGGACCATCCTTCGGTGAGCACCCGGTCGTTTACATAGATAATCTTGAAGCCCGCAGCCTCGACCATCTCCTGCGCCGTCTCCTTCATATCCTTGACCATGTTGTGCTCGTTCTCGCCGAATTTATAATGAAAGCGCAGCGCCGGGACGCCCCATTTGTCTTTCACCACCGGGTCGAGGTCCACATAGTTCTCATAGCGCGCCAGCACTTCGCCGAAAGCTCCCATGCCTATATATGAACCCTGATTTTTCCGGATTTCTTCTTTGAACGAAGCGCCAAATCCGGGTTGGTCTGTGCCTGCTGGAAACATGCTGCTTCCGCTTCCGCCTTCAAATCCATAGCCGCGGATGAAATTCGGATGTTTTTCCTTGAGGTTGCGAAAACGTGCCAGATAAAAACCGCCAGGGCGGCCATCGTCGAGCGTCGAAGGTTTTCCTACGAGGTCCTTGGCCTGGCCCGCAACGCCGGGTCCCATCACGTGTTCGCAGAAATTGTGCCCAACATGGCCGCTCGAGTTGGCGAGCCCGTTCGGATAGAGCCGCGATTTGGAGAGTAAAAGCAGCCGAGCGGATTCGAGCGTCGAGGACGCGACAATCACAACTTTGCCGCGCACCGTGTAGTCCTTCATCGTCTGGGAATCGGTGAAGTGCACGCCGGAAGCTTTGCCGGTGGCTGGATCGACGGTGATTTCTCGAACGGTCGAATTCGTTCGCAACGTAAGGTTTCCGGTATCCATTGCGGGGTAGATCAGTCCGGTTGGCGAATCGAACGCGGCGTGAATATCGCAACCGCCTTTTCGTTCGCAAGCGCCGCGCCCATAGCAGCGGCTGCGATATTTGTTGTGCTTCAGCCCGTCGGTGGTTACGCCCGCTCTGTACTGCGTCAGCACGCGACCCATTTTCTTTAGACCTTGCTGGAGCGTCACCTCGGCGCAATTCAGTTTCGTGGGGCGTTGAAACAAGCTGTCGGGCAGATACGGCAGATTTTCTTTCACTCCGGTAATGCCGAGATACAAGTCCACCTTGTCGTAATAGGGAGCGATGTCGCTGTAACTGATGGGCCAGTTTTCGCCGAAGCCGTCGCGATCTTTGGCTTTGAAGTCGTAATCGGAAAGGCGCAGCGCGAGACGCCCCCAAATATTTGTTTTGCCGCCAAGACAGCGTGCGCGGACCCACGCGTAATTCGTCCCCGTGAAAGGATTCTCCCGCTCGTTGACTACGATGTTTTTCATGTAGTCGCTATTGCCGATATAACTGTAAAGATTTTTCGATTTTTCAAACCCCGGCCCGTAAGGCGGCCTTCGAATCGTGTATTCATTGAAGCTAATAGAATGCGAGTCTGGCGGAAGCGCTCCCCGGTGCGCATTGTCGTAGGGCCATTGCATCGAGCGCAATTCCTTCTCGATGTCCAATTTTTTTCCGGCTTCGAGCAGTAAAACCTGCAGGCCATGCGTTGTCAGAACGTGCGCCGCCATCCCTCCGGCCGCGCCCGATCCGATAATCACGGCATCGTATTTTTTAGTAAGGTCGACTTCCGGCTGAGCCATGGGAAAACTCGCTTTCTCTGCTTCGCACGTTTCAACAGCACTCAACAATGAACCTCTCGCTGGGTCCATTTCAACTTTTTCTTACTTCGCACAGCGAACTCCTCCGGCCCCACGATGATACAATTTCGCCGAAATGTCTGAGAACGAAATATCATCTCCCAACATCATCCGCACTGTTCGTCATCGCGGGATGGAACTCCTCAACAATCCGGCGCTTAACAAAGGCACCGCTTTCACCGTAGACGAGCGCGAACTGTTTGGCCTTCACGGGCTCCTTCCGCCTGTCGTTGAATCGCTCGATGACCAGTCCGTCCGCGCATATCAGGCTTTTTCTCTCAAGCCCAATGATCTCGAGCGCCACATCTATCTCCGGCAGCTTCAAGACACCAACGAAGTTCTTTTCTATCGTCTGCTGCTCGGCCACATCGATGAAATGTTGCCTATCGTCTATACGCCTGTCGTCGCGCTCGGCTGCGAGGAATTCAGCCACATCTACCGCCGTCCGCGCGGCCTCTTCATTTCCTACCCGCTGCGCCATTCTATTCCTGCGCTCCTGCGCAATCATCCAAATCCCGAGGTTGACGTGATCGTCGTCACCGACGGCGAGCGCATTCTGGGCATCGGCGACCAAGGTGTCGGCGGGCTCGGCATTCCAATTGGCAAACTTTCTCTCTATAGCCTCATCGGCGGAGTTCATCCAGCGCGCACTCTCCCCATCGTTTTGGACGTCGGCACAAACAACGAGGAACGCCTTCGCGATCCGGAATATCTTGGATGGCGGCACACGCGCATCGCTGGCGCCGATTATGACAGCTTTATCGACGCGTTTGTCACCGCCGTCAAGCAAGTTCTACCTTCGACGCTTCTTCAGTGGGAAGACTTCTCAGGCGTTCACGCTCGTCCCATCCTCAATCGTTACCGCGATCAAATGCTGACATTCAATGACGATATTCAAGGCACTGCCACCGTCGCACTTGGCGCCATCCTTTCTGCCGTTCGTGTAGCAGGCTCATCGCTGCGCGATCAACAAATAGTTTTTCTCGGGGCCGGATCCGCAAGCACGGGTGTCGCGGATTACCTTCGCGCAGCCCTAGTCACTGAGGGTCTTTCGGAGGAAGATGCGCGGAGCCGATTCTGGATGGTCGATCGCGACGGCCTTCTGCACTCCGGCCGTGTCGATTTGACGCCCGAGCAGCGCATCTACGCGCAACCTCTCAGCCGCGTCGCTTCCTGGCTACGCGCGAGCGACGCAAACTTTGGCCTATCTGACGTGATTCATCACGTTCGCGCGACTATTCTCATTGGACTATCCACAATAGGCTCCGCCTTTACTGAGCCCATCGTCAGAGAAATGGCTAGCAAGTTAGACCGCCCCATCATTTTTCCTCTTTCGAATCCCACTGAGCATTCAGAAGCGGATCCCGCGGATTTGTTTCGCTGGACAAACGGCCGCGCGCTGGTTGCGACAGGCTCGCCATTCCCGCCAGTCCTTTTCGAGGGCCGTAGCATCTCTATTTCCCAGTGCAACAACGTCTACATTTTTCCGGCGATCGGACTCGCTGTAGTCGCCTCGCGCTCTTCCGCTCCTAAGCCCGCCACTGTGGCCCAGCGAATTACTGACACCATGATGATTGCCGCCGCTCGCACTCTTGCCGAGCACTCTCCCGCTTTAAAAGACCCGTCCGCCCCACTCCTTCCTGCGTTGAAGGATCTCCGCGGTCTCGCGGTTGAGATCGCTTTCGCCGTCGTTCAGGAAGCTGCTCGCTCCGGCGTGGCTCCACTTCTCGATTCTGCCGCATCGCTCCATTCGCAAATCCTCGCCAGCCAGTGGTCGCCGGCCTATCCAGCCTACGTGGCCGCATCTGCGTAATCGCGGAAAGCTGAGCTGATCGTGGAGCTGTCCAAAACGGAACACTAAGGCAGAGCAGGGAATTAACGGGACCGTAAAAGGACGCGCGGGGCATGGGTTGCTGACATACAATCGGGCCAGCGACGAGAAAACTCTTTGGCGGGGGCCGGCTTATGAGATTTGGAATCCGGAAAAAATTCAAGATACTGGCGCCTGGAAATTCTCTGCGCAAGAGAGTGGCGTACAGTCTGGCGATTGCACGGTTTATCTTGGTGCCCGTGATTTTCCTCGCGGTCTACTATCTGTTCGAGATGGGATGGATCGTGGACCGGATCGTAAACGTGGACGCGCCGGCCGCGACGCTGGCGCAGCAGGCTTCCATCGAGACTTTGGAAGCGCGGCGCGCGGAACGAAATTATTTATTGCTGCATGACCCCGCCTATCTCGCGGCGAACCACGAATCGTTGGGTAAAACCCGGCAGATTTTAAGCCAGATGCAGGATCTCCAGCCGCAAGATCTGGGAGAAACACAGAAGGCGCTGGAGGCACTCGGCGTTTACGAACAAAGGTTTGCCGCAGCAGTTGCCGCAATGGGGCAGGCGGGGCAGGGAGATGCCGACCGCATCCAGGCCGTCGTGCGTGCTTATGAAAAAGATCTGAACGATCTGTTGCGTGGGGCCAGGGTTAAAAAGCGCGAGCAGTTGATTGAAGAACTGCGGGACCGCGTTGGATCGTTTGATACGCAGATCGCTGAGACCGTTCAGGAAGGCAATCCCGCTTTGGCACCCGTTACGGCCGAGTTGCAGAGTTCGATTCAGGAAGTGCTGGGGGACCTGACGGAACTGGAGACAGAGAATTGGAAGCGTGTGGAGAACGATCATCGGGAGGCCCGCCATTTACTTCATCAGGCGGAGTGGTCGCTAAGCATTGTCTCCGCGATTACGCTGCTTTTCAGCATTTGGGTTAGCTTTATCTTGCCCCGGCAAGTGGTGAAGCCGCTAATCAGCTTGCGGGAAGCTGTAGATCATGCCGCGCAGGGAGACAATGCCATCGAGCTTGAGATTGAAGGCCGCGGAGAAGTGGCAGACTTGGCGCGGAGCGTGCACAACCTCATCGTACGATTGCGGCAGAATGCATGACCGCATTTTTGCCAGAAAGCGTAGTCGACCGCTTGAGTCTTATTTGGCCGGCGTCGAGAGTCGCTTGACCAGTTCGTATAGGAAGGCTTGGCCCTCGTAGAAAGATTGGACTCCCATGCGCTCATCGCGGCCGTGGAAGCGGATATCGTCGCGATCCATGAAGAATCCCTGAATGCCGTAGCAAGGAATTCCGGCGGCGCGAAGGTAGCGGCCGTCGGTGGCTCCCATCACCATAATCGGAACTGTGGGAACGCCCGGCCACATGCTGTTGGTGATTTCGCTGACGGCTTTCAAGAGGTCCTGACGCATCGGGGACGCGGCCGATTTGCTGAAGTCGCTCAACGGTTTGACGCTGACTTGATCATCCGCGACGACCTTTTGCAGCGTGCTGAGTACATATTCAGGCGAATCCTCCGGAAGCACGCGGCAGTTCACCGTGGCGGCAGCGAGTTGCGGCAGCGCGTTGATAGCGTGGCCGCCTTCGAGCATCGTGGCGACGCAAGTGGTGCGCAGAGTGGAGTTCCAAGCTGGCGAAGCCGCAGCGACTTTCTCCATCGCTTCTTGCGAACCGGAAGGGACCTTTGCGAGGTCGTCCTTGATCGGGCCGGTTTCGATTTTTGACATTTGCTGGAAGTAAGCCGCAGTGACTTCATTGGTTTTCAGAGGGAAGCCGAATTCGCCGAGACGAGTTAGTGCTCCAGCAAGGTGATAAATGGCGTTGTCGTGAACCGGCATCGAGCTGTGGCCGCCTTTATTGCGCACCTCGAACCGGAAATTGAGCACGTACTTTTCGCTGACCTGTAGATCGTTCGAGATCTTTTTGCCTTTGGATTCCTCGCCCCAGCCGCCTTCGTTAAGTGCCAGGTCCGCCTCGATCAAATCGCGGTGATTTTTCAATAGCCAATCGACGCCGTTATATGGACCGCCGCCTTCTTCATCGGCGGTGAGAGCGACGATGATGTCGCGGTCGGGCTTGAAGCCTTCTTTTTTGTACTGGATGAGATTGGCGATCCAGACTGCCGCTTGGGCCTTGTCGTCACCGGTGCCGCGGCCGTAAAAGAAGCCATCCTTCTCGATGAACTGAAATGGATCGGTGCTCCAATCTTCGCGCTTGGCTTCGACAACGTCGATGTGGGCCAGCAACAAAATGGGTTTTTGCGCACCGGTGCCGTGATAGCGAACGACCAGATTGGCTTTTTTAGGGATTGCGCCGCCAACAAAAATGTCGGCGTCAGGGAACCCGGCAGCTTTCAGACGCGCGACGGCTATTTCTACTACCGGCGTGGTCGCGCCCGTCGTAAAGCCGGACTGAACCTCAATGAATTGCTTGTAGATGTCGTGCGCGAGTTGTTTTTAGGAGTCCGGGCGTGTGGTTTGAGCGTTCGCCGAAGCGGCGCAGAAAAAGCCGAGGAATAGGCATACGCAAGTGACCCAGTTTTTTGTGTTTTGCATGGGAGGATTCTTGCATGGCGAGCCCCATCGCGCAACTTTGCGAATCCAGTTGTGGTCGTAGTAGTCCTATGTCGACTAGCTAAAAGAAGTATTCGGACACAAAAAAACTGCAAGCTGCGAAGCCGAACTCGTTCTAAGGACGTGACCGCGGGCAACCCGGCGTCTCGAGAGCTAGCTCTAATGAGGTAACAAACGAGAGTGAGAACGCTGTTTGTCGAGGAACAGCGCCAATCGCTCTTAAGACGGTCCTCCATTCCCCGGGTCGCGAAGAATAACTGCCGAGGCAATTTCACGAAACTAGAGGTGTCGACAATGACCAGCTCAAAGTCCGGCTCGACCGCACTCGTTTCTTTCCCGCACGAAAATCGCAAGACCTGGCGTTTTTGTGTTTGCTTGGTGGCCGCGTTTTTACTCTCTTCTGCCGCGTCTTCCGCACAGACCGCATTGCATGCGCCAGGATGGGTCGTAATCACCATTAGTGATTATCGAACGCTGCACGCGAAGGCGTACCCGCCGGACCGCGAGCCGGAAGGGCCGCCGGTAGACGCGACGCTGACTCGCGTCGATTACGATTTGCATATCGATGGCGACCTCGCGGCGGGCCGCGCAAGCCTCACCGTCGACGTATTGAAAGATGGCTGGGTCCGTGTCCCGATTCCGGCTGGGCTCCTCGTGCGCGAAGCAAAACTCGACGGCAAGCTGGTCTCGCTAGTGCCTGGCGTGGCTGGAAAGGGCAGCAACCAACTCTCGGCGCTTCTCTCGCGGCCGGGACGGGCCGTGTTGCTGCTCGACATCGCGTTGCCCGTCGTATCTACGGCCGGGGAAGAGAGCATCTCCCTTCCTTCGACCGCCTCAGGCGTTACGCGCGCCTCGGTTCGTCTTCCCAGGCAGGGCGTTGAGCTTAAGTTGACTGGCGGACTCTTGGCGGAGAAATCCGAGCCCGGCGCGGAAAGCAAATGGCTGGCCTACGCGCGCGGTAACGAGCCGCTCACGTTTACATGGAAAAGAAAAACCGAGGATCACCGCAGCATGCAACCATTGCGCCTGCGAGGATCGCTGACGGAATTGACCGGGCTCGGCGAAGACACGACGACGGTGGTCGCCGAAGTCAACATTGAAGTAACCCAAGGCGCCGCGCGAGAAGTGCGCATTTCGCTGCCGGACAAAGTGACGGTCAATCAAGTGGCGGGCGCAATGGTCGCGGATTGGGAAATGAAAAATGGGCAGCTTGCCGTGACGTTCCTGGAACCGGTCGAGCAAAACGCCAAATTCATCGTGAGCGGAGAGACGCGCAGCCCGCGCGATGGCCAGATCGAGATTCCGCTGCTTCGCCTGCTCAACACGGAACGTGACACAGGCGGCGTGGCCATCGAAGTCCTCGGCGCCGGAGAGATCAAAGAATTCAAGTCCGAAGGTCTCGAAAACGCCGACGCAACAGACCTGGGCGAAATCGTGTCGAGCCGTCAATCGACTTCACTCTCCGCCTTCCGCTATCGCGCAGGAGACGCGAAGACGCCGAGATCGCTGACGGTGAACGTAGCGCGTTACACGCCGCAGGCCGTGCTGATGGCCAATGTCGCCGAGGCACGTTACAACGTGCTGATCACCAACGAAGGAAAGTTGCTGGTGCAGGCGCGCTACGCCGTGCGGAATAACCAGCGCAACTTCCTGAAGATTACTCTGCCAACAGGCGCAACCCTTTGGAGTGCATCGTTGGCGGGAAAGCCGGTTCGTCCCGGGCAATCGCCCGACGGCAGCGTGCTGCTACCGCTGGAAAAAGCCCACGCCGGCGAAGATTCCCCGGAGTTCGCGGTCGAGATCCTCTATGTCAGCCGTGGCACTGCGTGGAACGACAAGGGACAATTTAAACTCGCGCTGCCCGCGCTGGACTTGCCGGTATCGCGAACAGGGTTGCTCGTCTTCCATCCGCCGCTTTTTAAGGTGACCTCAGAGACGGGGTCATTCCGCGCGGAGGTGTACGCGGACCCGATTTCTGCCGCGCTAAATCCTCCACCAGTATCTCCACCACCGCCCCCTGCGTCCTTCTCGTTAGCCAGTCCGGCGGCCGGCGCCGCTATGGCTGGAAGGGAGATTGGTGCCCTCACGCAGAACAGCGAAGTTGTCGATCTGCCTGCAACGCAAAGGCTGGTTGACGATTTTCGTGCAACCTTGCAAGGAGGGAAGGCCGCGGGAATTCTTCCCATCAAAGTCGACTTCGAAGGTCTAGGGCCTTCTCTATTTCTTGTTTCCGAACTCACGGGCGAAAACCAATCTCCAAGCACGGATCTGAATTATCAGCGTGAGAAAAGGGCAGGTGGGCGATGAAAAAAATCATAGCGGCAGTTGCATTTCTGATGAGCGTCCCCGCATTCGCGCAAGACAAGATCACCCCTCCCGTTCCGCAAGCAGGGAACGTGACGCTGCCTCTCGAGGAGTACAACCGGCTTCTCGAACTGGCGAACAAGTCGCCACGAAGAGTGGAAACCGCGCCCCTGCCTTACACGATCAAGCGCGGAGACCTGAAAATGCGCGTCGCCAATGAAACGGTTCTAGGCACCGTTCAGCTGCAAGGCGAAACATTCAACAAGGGCGAAACAAAAGTGGCGCTCACTTCCGGAATGACGATTCTGGATGCGCGCCAGGAAGGCAAAGGCCTGCCGCTCGAGCAAGAAGGTGGCACACAAACGGCGATCCTCGCCGGTCCAGCAGAGTTTTCCGTGGTGCTCGACGCAGGCCTGCCACTAAACATAGAAACGGGCCGCGCGTCCTTCACCTTGCCCGTGCCGTCGGCGGGCAGCGTGCGGCTGATACTCGAAGTTCCCGGCGATCACACCAACGTGAAACTCAATCCGGGACTAATCACGAGCCGAGAGTCTGCGAATGGGAATACCACGATCGAAGCGACACTCGTCCCAGGGCAGCCAGCGAATATCTGGTGGGCGACGCGAGAAGTAGTTGCGCCTGTCGTCCCGCGCGAGGTGCGCTTTCTTTCCAACGTGAAAACACTCGTTTCTGTAAGTGAAGCGGAGATTCGGCTGGCCGTGCTCGCCGACATCAACGTGATTCAGGGAGAACCTACGCAATTCCAGGTCGAGGTTCCCGCAGGTTATGAAGTGACGGGAGCTTCCGGCGCATCCGTGGATTCAAGCGATGTGCAATCGGGAGTCCTGACTTTGAAGGTGAATGCACCCGCGCAGCGAAATCACCAGTTCCTGATCTCGATGGCAAAGGCGGTCGGCGCGACGAAGACGGATGTTCCGTTCCTCAGCGTGAAAAATTCACAACGCGAAACAGGTGAAGTGCTCGTCGAAGGTGTCGGCACAATGGAACTGACGGCGACAGAGGGCGGTAGCCTGAAGCGCATGGACATCAAGGAGACGAATCCTTACTTACGCGCCCTTGCGCGATCTCCCTTGCAGGCGGCGTTTCGCTATCACCGGCAACCGACGGAGAATCCCAGCCTCGCGCTGGAATGGACCCGATTTCCTGATAGCAGTGTGCTCGCCGCGATTGCAGAACGAGCGGTTGTGACTACACTCGTGACTACGGAAGGGAGATCGCTGACCGAAGTGAAATTGACCGTAAAAAATATGGTTCAGCCATTTCTGAAAGTGGAATTACCGGCAGGAGCGAGCATCGTGACCGCGGAAGTCGCTGGAGAAAAAGTAAAGCCGGTAGAAGGCGCAGATGGCCAGCGCGTGCCCCTGTTGCGACCAGGGTTCCGGCCTGTAGGTTCTTACGAAGTTTCTTTCGTGTTCATGCATTCCGGCACTCCCTTTGCGAAAAAAGGCGGATCAGAGATTTCATTGCCAAAAATGGACGTTCCCATCGCCGTTCTGCAATGGGAGGTGTTTTTGCCCGAGCAATACAAAGTGAAGGACTTTGGCGGCGACGCTTTGGCTGCGAATCTGTTGCCGCCTTCATTCGTGGGAGCAGATGCTGGCGCAAACACATTGGGCGCGTTCCAGGCGGTTGTCGGTGGTAGCGCGGGCGACCGCATTGAACCGCTTCAGCTTATGCCAGGGCAAATCGGAGGTTACATCGTAGACGCGACCGGAGCGACGGTCGCGAACGCGCAAGTGAGCGTCACGCAATTGGATACCGGAGTCGTGCGAACTGCCACGACCGATTACTCCGGCCGATGGATTGTTTCGAGCATGCCTTCGGGAAGGGTGAAAATCACCGCTGCCTTGCCGGGCTTCAGAAGCCTCGTCCGCAATCTCAACTACGATGCGAACAACCCCACTTCGTACAGTCTTGCGCTACAGGTTGGGAGCGCGGCGGAAACGATCGAAGTGCAGAGCAATGCACAGATGCTTGAAACGCTGCCACTCGAGCGCGATTCGAAAAAGAAGGATGCCCTCGCTTCCAACTCAGCCTCAAACAATGTCCTAAATCTACAACGGCGCGTGTCCGGCGTACTGCCTGTCCGGGTCGACGTGCCGCGAGCAGGCAGCTCTTACAGCTTTGTCCGTCCGCTTGTGCTGGACGAAGAAACGAAACTCACGTTCACCTATAAGACCAAATAAGCACCGCTGTCGCTAGCGGAAGGCTTCTGATTTGAACTGGCCAGGGGATTCTCCTCTGGCCAGTTCCGTTTTGGCCCATTCCACTGCTGGATGAACGCGAGCCATCTACAATCTCCCTGCGTCACGGGAACTAAGTCTGGCGTTCAAAGGAATTTAGAGTGAGCGGGAAACGCAAAGAGATTTGAGGAAACTCCAATAGGCCTAGAAGTCGTCTAAGTCCTCAGACGCAGAGGCAAAATAGAAGGCTTTTCGCGGCGGCGGGGCGTACATTTATTTCAGGCGAGGGAAGAGGCAGACCGATATGAAGGCAATCCCGGGCATTTTAATTGGCTTGCTGATTTGTTTGTTTTTTGTAGTGATGCGGGTGGCTGCCCAGCCTCTGCAGGAAGCTCCGCCCGCTCAAAATCCCTCCGCGGCACAAAGCACGAATCCTGCGCAAACATCGGGGCGTGGCGGCGAAAGGCGTCCGGGAGTTTTCGGGAAGCTGACAGCGGTTCATGGTCAGTCCATCGAGATAACGAAGCAGGACGGAAGTGTGGTAACCGTCAAGATCAGCGGGAGCACGCAATTCCGGAAAGAGCGGGAATCTGCGAAGCTTAGCGATTTCAAAGTCGGGGATACGGTATTTGTGCGTGGCGAGGAAAACGCGGATCACACTTGGACCGCGGAAATGATCGGCGAGCGCCCCAACGGCGGCTTTGGTGGGGGTGCAGGTGCTGGCGCGGGAGGCGGACGCGGTGCTGGTCAAGGCGGCCCCGGAGGCGGTGGACCTGGCGGAGGACGGCCAACGGGTGTGCTAGGGCAGGATTATGTTTTTGGGGAAGTGAAAGCGATTGAGGCGCCGAAGCTGACGATTCTCCGGCCCGACAACGTGACGCAAACGGTCGAGCTAAATGAAGAGACTTCCTTACGAAAGGGCCGCGACAGCATTACTATGGCAGACATTCAAGCGGGCGATCGCATCATGGTGCGCGGCGGAATGGCGAACAATGCGTTTCAGCCGAAGTCGGTAATGGTCATCGGGCCGGAACAATGGAAGCGAATGCAGGAGGCGGGCATGGCTGGTGGTGCACCGCCCGCGAATCCGCCTAAAGATAACAACCAGCCGCAGAAACCGCCGGAGCCGCCCAATTGAGATTGTTTGTTCGGATTTTTGTTTTTCTGGGTCTGGTGACCTGCGTCGTGGCAAATTTGCGCGCTCAGGAGACTCCCGCGCCCGCGCAAAGTGCTCCGGCTGCGCCGCAGACAAATGCGCCACCCGCGCCACCGACGACTTATAAGATCACCGGCAGCATACACAGCGGCAAGACACCTTTGCCCGGCGTAACACTTACCGCTTCAAACACGCTGACAGGGAAGAAGTACACTGCCGCCACAATTTCAGACGGCAGCTTTGCACTAAACGGGCTGCCGCGCGGGCGATACGTGTTGCGCGCCGAGTTCATGGGTTTTGCGGCGCAGACTCAGGAAGTAGTTCTTAATCCTGAAAACCCTTCCGGCAAAGCGGATTTGGAGTTGATCCTCGCGTCGCGGCAGCAAGAGCAGACGGAGCAGCGCACGGCGGCGGCCGCGAATGTTGGTCGTGGCTTCCAAAGCTTGTCGATGGACTCCACGGAAGCGGCTTCAACAGCCGGGGAATCCGGTCTTGCCGCCGGCGCTGGACAGAATCCGAGTGCGAATGATTTAGCGGGCCTGCCGCTCAACGGGGCCGGAGCGGACGCGCCGACCGAATCGGTGAGCATCAGCGGTGTGCAGGGACGCACGCAAGATTTTGGTCAAGGCAACGAAGGTGAATTGCAAGACCGCATTCAGGAATTCCGCGACCGCGCGCAGCAGAATGGACTCGGCGGTTTTGGAGGAGGCGGTGGAGGTGGATTTGGAGGCGGTCCAGGTGGCGGAGGCGGCGGAGGTCCGATCGCGTTCGGCCGAATGGGACGCGGTTTCAATGTGAATCAGCCGCACGGCAATGTTTATTTTTATGATGATACTTCCGGATTGGATGCGCGGCCTTTTTCGCTGAGTGGGGAACCGCTTCAAAAGGCAGACTACAACCAGCTGCACTTTGGAGCGTACGTCGGTGGACCGCTGAATATTCCGAAAATCTTCAATGGTGGCAACAAGACATTTTTCTTCGGAGGGTGGAGCGGCACGCGCGGGAGTTCGCCGTCGGACGTTTTGTCGACTGTTCCTACGATGGCCGAACGAGGAGGCAATTTCTCCGCGCTGACCACGCCGATCTACAATCCAGCGACAGGACAACAATTCGATTTTAACGGGCAGCTAAATACGATTGACCCAGCTCTGATCACGCCCCAAGCGCAATCTCTCTTGCAGTACATCCCTTTGCCAAACTTGCCGGGCGCGACGCAGAACTTTCATGAAATAACTTCCGCGGAAAGCAATTCGGACACCGTGAGCCTGCGGCTTATCCACAATTTTGGCCCGGTGCCAGCCCAGGGGAGTCGGACTCCCGGTGGCGGCGGGCGCGGCGGCGGAGGAGGTGGAGGTCGTCGCAGGTCGCAGAACAACCTCAATTTGGGCATGAACTGGACCAAGACAAATACTGAAATCGTCGGAGCGTTTCCTTCGCTGGCTGGCGGAACAAGTACGCAAGGTTTGAATGCCAATGCAGGATGGGTTTACGGCAAAGGTCACGCAACGAACAACCTGCGCTTCACTTATAACCACAATCATGTTTCGACAACCAACTTGTACTCGAACGTAACGGATGTTGCCGGCCTTGCGCAAATCGGCGGTGTCTCCACAAATCCATTTGATTGGGGCATTCCGGGAATTAACTTCACTTCTTTTTCCGGTTTGAGCGATACGATGCCGCGCCGCGAACTCGACCAGACCTACACTGCGTCTGACACCGTTATTTGGAATCGCGGCAAACACAACTGGCGATTTGGAGGCGACTACCGCCGGATTTTGCAGAGCTTTCACGCGGCAAGAAACGCGGAAGGCACGTTTACGTTTACAGGTTTTGCTACCGGGCTGTATGTGGACGGTGTTCAACAGCAAGGCACGGGTATCGATCTCGCGGATTTCCTTCTTGGTCTGCCCCAACAAAGCAGCGTTCAGTTCGGTACGAACACTTATAATTTTCGCGCGAACTCATTTGATTTTTTCGCGCAGGATGATTGGCGGATTCGCTCGAACCTGACTCTTCTCCTCGGCTTTCGCTACGAATACCAGGGACCGTTCACGGAAGCGGACAACCACATCGTCAACTTGGATGTCTCACCGGGTTTTACAGCAGCTGTTCCGGTTCAGCCCGGTCAGTTCGTTCCGAGCTTCGGCGTTGCTTCGAATTCGCTGGTCAATCCGGATCGCAACAACTATGCGCCTCGTATTGGGCTTGCCTGGAAGCCCATGAAGAATACGGTAGTCCGCGCCGGTTATGGCCTCAACTACAATCTCGCGCAGTACACCGCGGTGATTCAGAATTTTGCGTTTCAGCCGCCATTCGCGGAGACATCCACGAACGTGGGGACCACTTCGAATTTTCTCAATCTCTCAAATGCTTTTCCGACTGTCGCGCCCGGAACCGTCACGAATAATTATGCTATCGATCCAAACTACAAGCTCGCTTACGTCCAGCTCTGGAATGTGGACATCCAGCGCGATTTGGGCGGCGGCTTTCTGATGAATATTGATTACAACGGATCGAAAGGAACTAGGCTCGACACAGAGAGAGCCATTCTTATTCCGGGCGGGTCGCAGCCTTTCATTTACGAATCCTCCGCAGCGGACTCGGCTTTCAATGCGGGCTCGATTCGTTTTCGCAAGCGGCTGGCGAAAGGCATCGGACTGACGGCGACATATATTTACTCGAAATCGATCGACGACGCTTCTTCCATTGGCGGTGGCGGCGTAGTCGTTGCGCAGAATCCCCTGGACATTGCCGCCGATCGAGGGCTATCGAGTTTCGACCAGCGCCAAAAGTTTACGGGCACTTGGACTTACGATCTGCCGTTCGGGGAGAACAGGCGATTTTTGCAGAAAGGATTTGTGTCACACATTCTCGCGGGCTGGCAGTACAGCGGAGATTTTACGGTGGCCAGCGGTCTGCCGTATACAATTCGAGTCCTGGGAGGGACGGTCGACATCGAACGTGGCGTCAGCGGGTCCTTGCGCGCGAACGTCGTGCCTGGCGAATTGCAGCGCATCAGCGATCCGACGACCAAAGAGTGGTTCAACACTGCAGCCTTTTGCCAGCCGGAAACCACGACAAACAATCCTGCGGCGACGTGCGTGAATGCCGCCGATTCAACGTATGGCGATGCTGGTCGCAACATTTTCGAAGGGCCGGGCCAAGTGATCGTGGATATGTCGCTGAACAAGACGATCACGATCAAAGAGTACCGGTCGCTCGACCTCCGGATTACGGCGAATAATATTTTTAACACGGTGAACTTCACTTCTTTGGGCACCGTCGTAAACTCGACGACGTTTGGTGAAGTCACTGGCGCAGGAACCATGAGGCGCGTGACGGTGCAGGCGAGGTTCCGGTTTTGAGGGAGAAGGCTATGGTTGCCACACGAAGAAAAATCGCGGCCCTTGCGTGTGCTAGTTTGCTTTTGCAGTTTGGTGTTCCCTCGTTCGCGCAGCAAGCCCAGCCACAGCCGCCGGCAGATGCTCAGGCCCAGACCAAACCGCCAGCCTCTTCCATCCGAGTTACTTCCGAATTGGTTCTGGCGAATGTGGTGGTGCGCGACAAAAAGGGAAATCTCATTCGCGATTTGAAGAAGGAAGATTTCACGCTGTTTGAAGATGGCAAGAAACAACAGATTTCGACTTTCGATTTTGAAAATGTGGATCAGCTGGAAACAGCCGGTGGCGCCGAAAAGACAGTCACCGGCGAAACGCCGGAAACGGCGGGACCCGCCGGCGTGCTGAAAAAGAGCGACGCGCCAGTGATAAACGCGCGGGACCGGCGCGTGATCGTTCTGTTTTTCGATTTTTCCGCCATGGAGCCCGATCAGATAGACCGCTGCGTCGACTCAGCCAAGAAATACATAAATGGCCAGATGCGGCCCGCTGATATCGTCGCGCTGGTTTCGCTTTCGACAAACATGCGCGTCGATCTGGATTTCACGGACGACAAACCAAAGATACTCTCCGTTTTGAGTTCGTACGCTTCCGGCTCAGGGGAGGGTTTTGCAATGGGTGATACCGGGAGTTCGGAAGGGGCAGCTGAAACGGGCGGCTCGTTCACGCCAGATGACACGGATTACAACACGTTCAGCGCGGACTGGAAGCTGCTCGCGCTGCAATCCACGATGCAAGCGCTGGGAAAAATTGAGCAGAAAAAATCGCTGATTTATTTCAGTAACGGGATCAGCCAGACGGGTTCGGACAACCAGTCGGCGCTGCGTGCGGCGACGGCAGCGGCAGTGAAAAACAATGTTTCGATTTATCCCGTGGATGTACGCGGCTTGCAGGCATTCCCTCCTGGCGGCGAAGCCCAGAGCGCCAGCTTGCATGGACAATCCGCGTATAACGGAAACGCGGTATTGAACGATCTCAGTGGTAACGCCGCATCGCAAGAAACCTTATCTACGCTGGCTGCGGACACGGGCGGCAAGGCGTTCTTCGATTCCAACGATTTCAGCGGCGTGTTTACGCAGGTGCAGAAAGATAGCTCCGCGTATTACGTGCTGGGGTTCACGAGCACGAATCCGCTAAAAGATGGCCATTATCGTCGTCTTAAGGTGGTGGTGAATCGCGCCGACGTGAAGCTCGAATTCCGTCCGGGATACTACTCGGGCAGAGACTACCAACATTTAAATCGCGCGGATCGCGAGGCGCAGTTGGAGGACGAACTCTCAGCCGATCTACCGCAGACGGATGTCCCGCTCTACGCGGGCACGGCGTACTTCCGTCAAGATGAATCGCATTATTACCTTTCGGTTTCACTTGTGATACCGGGCTCGCAAATTCCGTTCGTGCAGGAGAAAGACAAAGACAACGCGACCGTCGATATTATTGGTGAAGTACGCCTCGACGGAAAAGGCAAAGTCCCGGTCGGACAGTTGCGCGATACGGTGAAACTGGCCGTCGACAGCACGCAGCAAGTGCGCCGGAAGAACGTGCAGTACAACACAGGGTTTATCCTCGCTCCGGGGAACTATCACCTGAAGTTTATCGTTCGCGAAAATCAAACCGGGCGCATGGGATCGTTTGAGACGGATGTGCAGGTTCCAGACCTGCGCAAAGTGCCCCTGCGAATGAGTTCGGTGGTGCTGAGCAGTTTGCGGGCTCCGGTTACGAGCACGTCGAAGAAGAAGGTTGCGAATCCTCTGATTCAAGACCAGACGCAGCTGGTGCCGAATGTGACGCATGTGTTTACGCGCGATCAGCATTTGTACTTGCAGTATGAGATTTATGATGCGGCGCGAGGAAAAGTTGCAGTCGCTGCAGTCGCGACGCCTGCTGCTTCGCCACAGTCAGGAAACGTTGCCGCCGCGCCTGCTTCCGCCCCGCAAACTCGCGAGTCGATTCACGTTTTGACTAGCATTGAATTTTTGCAGGGCAACGTGAAAATTTACGAATCGAAGCAGGTGGCCGCGACCGAGGTTACGGTTCCGGACAGAAAGGCAGTCGTTTTTCAGATCGATCTGCCGCTGCAAGCCTTGAAGCCCGGGCTCTATGTTTGTCAGGTAAACGTGATTGACGACGTTGCAGGGAACTTCGCGTTTCCCCGATGGCCGATCTTGGTAAAGGATGCGACCCCGGCAGCTGCTCCTGCCACACAGAGTTCCTCAAGCTCCGGACAGTGAGCCGCTTGAGACTCATCCCTACTGAGTCCCGCATAATATTGCGCGCAACGATTTGGAGTGCGGCAGCTCTGCTGCCGCTTTTCCGAATAACTAGGAAGACCGTCCGAATTCTCCGGATAGATGCCTACGCAGGGCTGCGTGTTTGGTGAGTCGCCAAACCGCAAAGAAGAGCACAGCCAAGAGTGGCTGTGCTACTGTGGGCCGCAAGACACCAAGCCGGGGGAGC